>JBAOII010000023.1:0-605763 GCA_037045685.1 Candidatus Competibacter sp. | reverse complement strand
ACCAAGTCTTTGACAACGCGGTAGATCATATTGTCGCCGATGCCGCCGGTTCCCTTGAGGTTGAAAACCAGCGGGCTGGTCTCGTCCGGCGCGGGCAGGGGCGGCAAGCCGTAGAAGCGCCGGTAGTCGCGCAGGGCTTGCAGCATGTCCTGGTTGACGGGCACTTGGGCTTCCTTGCGGCCTTTGCCGATCACGCGCCACCACCAGCGCCCGCGAACCTGGATGAAGCTGCTCATGGCGTGGCCGGCGACTTCGCTGACCCGTGGGCCGAGCAGGTAGAGCAGGGCGGTCAGATACTTGGCGCGGGCGTGGTGCTGGCGGTCGCGCTCGCTCTCGCGGGGCAATTCATCGACTGCGGCCAGCAGAGCTTGCCATTGGTCGTGTTCGAGAAAGCGCTCCACCTGGCGCATGGGTTGATGGCCGCGCCCCCGGCGGCGGGCCAAGGCTAGCGGGTTGCCGGCGAGATAGCCGGCTTTGACCAGATAGCTGAACAGGGAGTTGACGATCAGCATGGCGACCTTGCGGCTGGCGGGGTTGAGCGGGCCGAGAAAGGGCCGCCAGCGCGGGCTGAAGCGGGGCGCCTTTTGGCCGCACCAACGGTCGCGGGGTTGCGGGATCGATCAGAAAATCCTCGTAGAGAATGCAGTCCTCGCGAGTGAGGCCGGACAGTGGTTTGCTGCGCTCCAGCAGCGCCCAGAGCAACAGGCGCTCGGCTTCCTTGCGGTAGTTGCGCAGGGTTTGCGGGGAGTCGCGGAACTCGGCCAGCCACGCTTGCACGGCTTCGAGGTCGTTGTTGGCGGCCAGTTGGCAGACCACGTCCGGGCCGGCGCGGTTGTGGCCGGCGCGACCGTCCAGCTCGTCGGGCAGGCACAGGCGCTCCAGGGGCAGGGGAGGGGCATCGGTGGGCAATGGCGCTGCAATTGGTAGGGTTTTCATGATCGTCAGGGAAATGGACCGCATATGACGGGAGCTATGAGTTTGTAGTGCGACAATTTGTCGCATTCAAGCGCGCCAAGTCAGTCTCTAGGATATACCGATTTATCGACAGGAATATCCAATAATGAAGCTGAATCGCTTGGCCTTGATCTTGACTTCTCTCCCGTTCGCCGCTCAGGCCGAAGACAGAGCAGAGGAAATGCGGCTCGACGAAATCACCATCACCGATACCCGCGAGGAGCGGGCCAGCGGCGAGGTGCCCCAAGCCATCGCCGTGGTGGGCAAGGAGGCGTTGGAGGAAAAGAAGATGTTCAACGTCAAGGAAGCCTTGCAGGAAATTCCCGGCGTATTCGTGGACAGCAAGAATGGCGGCTTCGACGCTCGCCTCATCATTCGCGGTGCCGGCCTGAAAGCCACCTATGGCATCCGCGAAATCATGGTATTGCGGGATGGCGTACCCCTGAGCGACCCGGACAGCTTCACCCGCCTCGACTTCGTCGATACCCAGGACATCGAGCGCATCGAGATCGCCAAGGGTCCGGGGAACCTGTTCGCCGCCGGCAGCAGCGGTGGCGCGATCCAGATTTTCTCGAAATCGGTGTTCGATGACTCCGCAAACAATCTCAAGCTTGGCGTGGGCACGGAAGGCACCCAGAACTACCATCTGCGCTATGGCCTGATCGGTGAGAGCCAGGCGGTGGCCCTCACCGCCACGCATCGCGCAATGGATAACGACTGGCGGATCTGGAACCAATTCGACACCACCCAGACCTCGATAAAACATGGCCTGATGCTGGATGGCGGCAGCCTGGAGAGCGAGATTTCCTACGCCGAAGCCAACATTCAGTTGCCCGGCGCGATGGACAAGACGCTGTACGATCAGTTCGTCGCCACGGGCAAACAGACCGCGACCTCGGAAGCGTGGAAGAACTCCGGGCGCTATTCCAAGGTGCTGTTCCTCAATAGCAAATACGAAATGGAGCGCGGTGATTTCACCTTCAAGCCCCGCGTTTATTACAACACCTGGTATCACTATCATCCGGTGACCGGGATCGTGAACGAAACCGAAAATTGGGTGTGGAACCTGGGCGCCGACCTGGAAGGCCAATGGAAGCATCCCGGCGGCAGCCTGGTGGGGGGGATAACCGCGCGCCAGGAAAGAACTCCCGACGCACGCAAGTACCAGTATAGCCAGGTGCAAACCACCACCAGCCGAGGCGCCTGCGTCGATTCGGCCACGGCCACCGGGCGGATCACCGCCACTTGTTCCGACGCGAAAGGGCGGCTCGCCGAGATCGACGACGCCACCAACTTGCTCACCGGGATTTATTTGCAAGAATCGTGGCGCCCGTCGGATCGCTGGATCGTCGATATCGGGATGCGCTACGACACCATCGACTTCACGGACGACAACCAGCAGTTCTGGCAATACGACTACGCCGCCGGAAAATACGTGCCGGGCGAGGGCGCGACCCACTCCGACAAGACCTATCGCCTGCCCGCGCCCAAGCTGGCGGTACTCTACAAGCTGACCGACAGCCTGAACCTGTTCGGCACGATCGCCCAGGCCGGACAGGTTCCCTCGCAGAGCGAGTTTTCCAATAACCCGGACCTCGATGCGCCGATTTCGCGCAACTACGAAGTTGGCCTCAAGGGGCGCAGCAAAGACTGGCGGTTCGATGCCAGCGTCTATCTGAACAACGTGGAAAAGGAGATCGTCACCATCAACACCGGTGGGGTGAACGATTTCGTCAACGCCGGCGAAACAGAGCGCAAAGGTCTGGAGCTATCCGGCAGCGTCAATCTCCCCGAGGGCTTCGAGATCGGCGGCTACTACGGCTACGCCGATTACACCTACAAGAGTTTCAGCGAGCCTGTGGGTGGGGTGAATGTGGATCGGGCGGGCAACGCGGTGCCCTTTATTCCAAAAAACCAGTATGGCGCATTCCTGGGTTGGGCATCGCCCACCGGTTGGAAGGCGCGTCTGTCCTCCAACACCTGGGGCGAATATTGGCTGGACAACGCCAACACCGAGAAATATGAAGGCTGGGACTGGGTGACCAACTTGGCCTTGAGCTACGAAATGAAGGGGCACTCCCTCACCTTGAACGCCGACAATCTATTCGACGAGCATTACGCGATGGAGGTCAAGAAAGACACCACGGGCAAGGTGACCTACGCCGCCGCCGCGCCGCGCACCTTGCTGTTGACCTACCGCTACGATTTCAAGTGAGGTCGGCCATGCGCGCGTTCGTTTTGACTTTGCTGTGCGCGTGGGCCTCGGCCGTCTTCGCGGCCGATGGCGGCCATGCCGGGCACGGCAGTTCGACATCTGACGGGCAAACGTCGGGCGCTCCCGCCGGTTGGACCGACCTGCCGCTGATCGAGGCCATGCCGGGCCGCGACCGCTCCAAGGCCACGTTTCGCCTGAGCAATCTGATCGCTGACACGGTCAAGGTTTTTGCTCCAGGGAGCCAGGCGCCGCTGCCCGATGGCGTTCGCTTCAAGTCCGACCGGCAGGAATGGGATATCCCGGCGCGAGAAGATCGCTTCGCCCTGCAATCGGCTGGGGTGGGCAACTATCACTGGCTGCAAGCGCGCGAGGAAACTCCGGAAAGCGTGAAAGTGGCCAGCACCGCGCACTATTTCTCGAACCCCGGCCCAGCGCCGACGGCGATGCTGGCGCGGCCGAAAAGCGAACTGGAAATCGTGCCCGACCCTCTGCCGCGCGAACACAACCAGTATCGGGAAAATCAGGAGTGGGCTTTCACGTTGCGCTTCCGCGACCAACCCTTGGCCGGAGCAACGCTGCTCTTCGCCAGCAGCGCTGGCTCGCGGACCAGCTTCGTCAGCGATGCGGCGGGCCGTGCGCTGGTGCGCTTTCCGACGGATGTGGCGCCAGACGAAAGGCAAGGCCACCACGGCGGAGGCGCGTCGAACCGCTTCGTCTTGGCGGTCGAACATCGGGCCGATGACCGCCGCTACCTCACCGCCTTCAACTATCGCTACGACGAGGATGCCTATGCCCGGAGAAGCTTGGTCTGGGGCGGTGGTTTTCTCGCCTTGGGCGGTCTGCTGGGATTGCCCTTGATCGTGCGCCGCAAGGAGAACCGCCGTGCCTGAAACCGTCAAGCCTCCCGCTTTCTCTTTGAGCCAACTGCGCTCGATCGTGCAGTTATCGATGCTGGCCATCACCGTGTGGGGGGGCGTCGTTGTCGGTCACTACGCCGCCGAGAAGATCTCCAAAGCTCTGCCCGCGCTGTCTTGCGCTTACGACCGGTCCAACGGCGCCTATTGCGCGCTGATTCCCCTGCAACATCAGATGCATCACCGGGTCGGCGAAATGATCCAGCAAACCGGTCAGTTCGCGTTGAGCCTGCTGTTGCCGCTGATTTTTACCGTGCTGGCTTTTTATGTCTTCTATTTCTTTGTCGGCAAAGCCTTCTGCGGGTGGGTCTGCCCGCTCGGCACGGTGCAGGAATGGCTCTACCGGCTCGGTCGGATATTGCGCCGGCCTTTTCGCAACCTGTCGGAGCGTGCGTCCCGGCGTTTGCGGCCGGCGAAATGGCTGATGCTGCTCATTTTGGTGTTCGGCTTGCCGCTGGCGGCCGGTTTGGGGGTGACGCCGCATGTCACCGGCGATGCGTTCTGCCAAATCTGCCCCTCTCGTCTGGCGACCACGCTGCTGACCGGCGACGCCGAACAGGCCGCCATTCGCACCGGCGGGGTTCTCGATTTCGTCTTGGGCGCGTTGGCCAACACGCTGTTCGGGTTCGTCCTGATCGCCGGCCTGGCCGCGCGCCAGCCGTTTTGCCGCATCTGTCCGCTGCTGGCGCTGAACGCGGCTTTCCAGCGCCTGTCTCCCTTGCGCCTCGTCAAGCAGCCTCACGATAAATGCACGAAGTGCGGGATCTGCACGAGAGCTTGCCCGATGGACATTCCGGAAATCTGGCACGAGTCCGGCCGCAAGGCGTATTCCGAGGACTGTACTCTGTGCGGTCGCTGCGCCGAGTACTGTCCCGACGATGGCGTGATCCAGATCAAATTCGGCCCCGTTCGCCTGTTCGGCTCTTCGCGCGACTACTACAAGGCGCGGGTGAAGCAAGAAAGCCCGCAAGGGGAAGTCAAGGCGGTGCGCTGGTTCCCGCGCAAGGTCGGCGATGCTTGAGTCGGTCAACCTGCTTTCCACCTGGCTGCTCGGCCTCTCCCTGGGCGTTACGGCCTGCACGGCGACTTGCCTGCCCTTCATGGGAGCCTGGGTCATGGCGCGCCAGCGCGAGGCGGTGCTGGCCGATACCGGACTTTTTCTCGCCGGGCGGGTGAGCGCTTATACGCTGCTTGGCCTGATCGCCGGCCTGAGCGGCGCCCGGCTGACCGGCGAGCTGCAAAGCGGGCTGGGCCATTTCGCCATCGGCGCGGCATCAATCGTCGCTGGCGCGTGGTTGTTTTTCGGCGATGGGCGGCATCGAGCCTGCGGCGTGGCGCGCGGGAGCGGCGCATCGCCGTTTGCGCTCGGCTTTTCGCTGAGCCTCACCCCCTGCGCGCCGCTGGCTTCGCTGCTCGCTTTCGCCGCGCAGTCCGGTTCGGCGTCGCTGGGCGCCGCCCAGGGTCTGGCCTTCGGCCTCGGCGCGGCGGTCACTCCGCTGCTTCTGCTGTTGCCGCTGCTCGCCGCCTTCGGCGCGCGGTTAAAGGCGGAACAGATTTGGCTCGGCCCGTGGCTGAAACGTGGCGCGGGCTTGGTCTTGCTGGTGCTGGGCATCCACCGGATCGGTTTGGGTATGCTATGAACCATTTGAAAGACTGGGTCGAATACGGCGTGCTCGGCGTGCTGCTGGCGCTGTCCGTGTGGGCGGTGGCCATCGCTATCGCGCGCTTCGTTCACTACCGTCGGGTCGATGTCGCCGCCTGGAACAAGCGGGTGGAACTGGAAGCCGACCTCACCACGGGGCTGACCACCATCGCCACCGTGGCGGCCAACGCGCCCTATGTCGGCCTGCTCGGCACCGTGCTGGGCATCATGCTCACCTTCCACACTCTGGGCATGACGGGCGACATCGACGTGAAAAATATCATGACCGGTCTGGCGCTGGCGCTGAAAGCCACCGCCGCCGGCCTGCTGGTGGCGATCCCTTGCGTGGCGCTGAACAACGCCTTGCGTCGGCGGGTGAAATTGCTGCTGGCCCGATGGGACGCCCAACATGGATGAAGAAATCGACTCGATCAACGTGATCCCTCTGGTGGATATCATGCTGGTCTTGCTCACCATCGTGCTGACCACCGCCACGTTCATCGTCACCGGCCACATCCCGGTCGATCTGGCTCAAGCCACCCACGCCGAGCCGAGCCGGCACAGCCCGGTGGTGCTGACCCTCACCCTGCAACGCGCGGTCTACCTCAACGACCGGCCGGTCGATGATTTGGTGGCCGCCATGACCGCTCTACCACGCGATACATCCATCGTGGTGCGCGCCGATGGCGGGCTGGCCCTGCGCGATTTCATCGATTTGGTGGATCGGGTCAAAGCTTTGGGATTCTCACAGGTGAGCTTGGAAGTCAGGCGCACATGATCCGGCCGGCCTGGGAGACCTCCATCGCGCTGCACGCCGGCGCGGTGGGCCTCCTGTTCGGTTTTTCCTGGGCGGAGCCTCCCGTTCTCCAGCCCGTGCGGTGGGAAGTGAAACTGGCCGTCGAACGGGAGCAAGCCCCGAGCCCGGCTATACCGCCTCCAGCGGCGGCCCCGTCACCCCAGCCCGAATCGGCACCAGCCACCCCTCCAGCCATCGCCGCACCTCCCGACGATCCTGCCGCTCCACCGGCCGTCACCACGCCTCCCGCGACGCCACCCAAACCCACGAAGCGGATTGTCGCGCGCCAAGCGCTCGATCCGCCGCCCGCGCAACGCCGGCCGAAACCGCCCCCGGTCGCTCCTTCGGCCCCCGCAGTCCTCTCGGAGACACCCCGGAGGCCGGTGAAGCGCGATACCGAACCTTCCGTAACGGCGACGCCGACCAAACCCGTTCTGAGGAGCGGGGAAGAGCCTGTGACCGCTGGCAAGGCGGAGCCAGGAGCCTCGCTTCCCAGCCGTGCGGGAGCAACATTCGGCCTTCCTGGAGAGAAGACTGCGACGCCCGACCGAGGTCGGGCCGAAGCCAAGCAGCATTGGTACGCAGCTCTGGTCGTCAAATTGCGAGAAATGCGCCGCTATCCGCCGGTAGCCCGCCGCTTTGGTCAGGAAGGCGTGGTGATTCTCGCCATCGAGATTGGGGCGAACGGCGAATTGCGGTCGGCGACCGTTCGGAAGAGTTCCGGCTCTTCGCTGCTCGATCAGGCCGCCACGCATCTGATCCGTGATGCTGTCGCCGCCTTGAGTGGCCAGCTATCGCCGCCGGGCGACAGCCGGCTGGAGATACCCGTCGCCTATCGGCTGGACAATTGAGTCCGACTTGGCTCTGATCCGCTTGTGGTTCAGAGGCGGCAATTCCCGATGCCCCGAGAGTCACCGCCAAGCTCATCCGTCGAAGCTAAATGAGGTGGGCTGACCACCAAGGTTCATGCTTGTGTCGATGCTCTTGGCAACTCCGTTCGTCTGATCCTGACGGCCGGCCAAGCGGCCGATGTCACGCCGGGGGAAGCCTTGATTGAGTCCATCCCGACCGGCGCTGTCATCGCTACAAGGCATGAAACCTCGTCGATCGATTCTTCAATCGCCTCAAGCAATTTCGACGTATCGCAACCCGATACGACAAACCCGCCAATCGATTCAATGCCTTCCTGCATCTTGATCGTGCCTATGAATCTTTACTGTGAACACGCCCTAGCAAAAACATAATTCATGATTATAGTAATAATCTTGAATTTCACGGTAAATTTTATCTGTAAAATACGTATCATGTAATTATTTTTATGCTATCATCGCAGGCCTTTTCAATAATCAATCACGGGTTTTCCAAGCCATGGCTCGTACCGGAATCAGCTTCGAAGACGTTCGAGACGCCGCCGAATCCCTGCTCGGTCGCGGATTGAATCCCACCATCCAGCGCGTGCGCGAACTGCTCGGCACCGGCAGCAATACCACCATCAGCGAGCACCTGAAAAGCTGGCAACAACAACTGGCCGAAACGCCGAAGATCGTGTTGCCTCCGACCGTTCCGGAAGCGGTCATGGCCGCCTTGGATGCGTTCTGGAAAATCGCCGTGCAAAACGCTGAAGCGGCCTTTGAGGAGCAACGAGTCGCCGCCACGCAAGCGGTGGCCGCCGCCGAACAAGCGCGAGACGTTGCCGTTTCGGAGCTTCAAAAGGCGCAAACCGCCGCGAACGATCTTCGTCTTCAGCTCGAAGCGGCCCAGGTTTCCACTCGCAAACTGACCGATCGCTTGCTGGTGGAACAGGAACGCCGCGCCGCCGCCGAAGCCGCCATCCAGTCAGCGGAACAGCGCGTTCGGGACGCCGTCGCAACCGTCGCTCAAATCCGAGCCGAAACGGAAGCGCGGGTCGCGCAACTGGAAACCCTGCTCCAACAATCGCGGGAAGACATGAAGCGACAAGAAGCGGAAGCCCGGCAGCGGTTGGAGGCCGAGCGCCAGCGCGGAGAAGCAAACGAAGCCCGGCTCGCGCAAATCCTCGACCACAGCCGCACCGAATGGGCCGCCGAGCGCCAAGCGTTCGCAACCAATCGAATTGAGTGGAAAAATTTGGAATCCGCTTGGCAAGCACGCTTGGAAACCCAGCAAAACGAGCACGCCGCAACGCGAGAAGCCCTCGCCGTCGCCGATGAGCGCCAGCGTGGCCTATCCGCCGAATTGCATCAGTTTCGAGTCAGTTTGCAGGAAAGCGAAGCGCATCATCTCGAAGCCCTGCGCGTCGCCGAAAATCTGCGCGGCGAGCTGAAAGCGGCGTTGGAGGGCCAGCAACGCTTGCAACAAGAACTGGATCGGGAACGGCAAAACCGTTCCGAGCGCAAGGCCGCGTCCAAATCAAAATAGCAACTTTTGGCGCATTCCCTGGATTAGAGTCGGGGATAATCGCTAAAATTTATAATTTGCGCTTATTATTTATGGGCGACACCGGGACTCGAAGGTCTTCTCTTGGTCCCCTCCGCCGCCAGCTATCCACTGGAAACGAGGTCCGCACCGTCATGAATGCCGTGGTACAAGCCCAGGCCGCAAGCCGTCATCTGCTCTCCGGCAACGAAGCCGTGGCGCGCGCCGCCTGGGAAGCCGGCGTCCGGGTCGCCGCCGCCTATCCCGGCACGCCCGCCACCGAAATTCTCGAAAACATCGCGCTTTATCCCGATATTTACTCGGAATGGTCGGTGAACGAAAAAGTCGCCGTGGAAGTCGCCATCGGCGCCTCGCTGGCCGGATCGCGTTCCCTGGCCGCCATGAAGCACGTCGGCATGAACGTCGCGTCCGACGCCTTCATGACCCAGTCTCTGGCCGGCGTCGTCGGCGGGCTGGTCATCGTGGTGGCCGACGACGTTGGCCTCTCCTCCTCCCAAAACGAACAGGATTCTCGCTATTGGGGGCGCTTCGGCCACATGCCGATCCTGGAGCCGGCCGACTCGCAAGAAGCCTACGAGATGGTCAAGCGGGCTTTCCCCCTCTCGGAAGAGTACGAAGTGCCGGTCATCGTCCGCATGACCACCCGCGTCTGCCACGTCAAGGCCATGGTCACGGTCGAAGGCCAACGCATCGAGCATCGCGCCGCCGGATTCCAGAAAAACCCCCAACGCTGGGTGATGACCCCGGCCAACGCCAAGCCGCGCCTGCCCGTGATGCACGAGCGCGACCGGAAATTCCGGGAGCTGAGCGAAGCCATCGATCTCAACGTCGCCTTTCCCGGCAGCGACCGGCGCATCGGTTTCGTCACCTCCGGCCCCGCTTTCATGCACGTCCGCGAGACCTTCCCCACCGCGCCCGTGCTCAAGCTCGGCTTCAGTTGCCCGCCGCCGCTGGACAAGATTCGCGCCTTCGCCGGTCAGGTCGATACCTTGGTCGTGGTCGAGGAAACCGAACCGCTGCTGGAAACCGAAATTCGCGCCGCCGGCCTGGAGGTGCGCGGCAAGGATCTCCTGCCGCGTTTCGGCGAACTGGCTCCCGGCGTGCTGCGCCCGACCATCAAGCCCCTGCTGGGCGAGCCTTACGAAGTGCCCAAGCGCCCGCAAGCCGGCGTTTTCCCTCGTCCGCCGACCATGTGCGCCTCCTGCCCGCATCTCGGCCCCTACTTCGCCCTCTCCCACATCCGCAACCTCAACATCGTCGGCGACATCGGCTGCTACACGCTCGGCGCCGGCCATCCCTGGAACGCGCTGGATACCTGCACCTGCATGGGCGCCTCGCTCAGCATGGCTCACGGCATGGACAAGGGGCGCGGGGAATCCGACGAGAAGAAAAGCATCGTCGCGGTCATCGGCGATTCCACCTTCCTGCACATGGGGATGCAGGGCCTGCTGAACATGATTTACAACCGGGGCAACGTCACCGTGCTGCTGCTGGATAACCGCTCGGTGGGCATGACCGGCGGTCAGGAAAATCCCGGCACCGGCCAGGACTTGCACGGCCTGCCCGCTCCCCGCGTCGATTTCGCCAAGCTGGCCGAGGCGCTCGGCGTCCGTCCCGAACGCATCCGCATGGTCGATCCCTACGAACTGCCGACCATGGTCAAGCTGGTGCGGGAAGAGATTAAAATGGAGGAGCCCTCGGTCATCATCACCAACCGTCCTTGCTCGCTCACCGACCGTTTCGAGTCTCTCCAACCTTACGTGGTCATCGACGACCAATGCACGGGTTGCGGCAACTGTATCGACCTCGGCTGTCCGGCGATTTCGGTCGCCCGCCGCGAGACCGTGACCGCCAAGAGCGGCAAAAGCAAGGAACTGGTGTTCGCCCGCATCGACGCCAACACCTGCACCGGCTGCCACATGTGCGTCGAAACCTGCGCGCCGGACGCCATCGTCCAGCCGCAGCCGCAAAACCGCGTCATCCGGATTCAGCCCCATGCGTGACGGCATCACCAACATTCTCGTCGTCGGCATCGGCGGTCAGGGCGTGATGACCGCCGCCGAAATGCTGGCGCGCACCGCTCTGAATCGGGGCTACGATGTCAAGAAAGACCGAGGTGGCCGGCATGGCCCAGCGCGGCGGTGTCGTCTCCTCGCACGTCCGCTTCGGCCCCAAGGTCTACTCGCCGCAGATCGAACCCGGCGAGGCCGACTTGCTGATCGGCTTCGAGGCCGCCGAAAGCCTGCGCTGGCTGTCCCACCTTCGCCCGACCGGCGTGGCCATGGTCAACACCCTGCGCCTGCCGCCGCCGGTGGTCTCCGCCGGCCTGTACGACTACCCCGCCGACCCCATCGGCGACTTGGCGGCGTCGGGCATCGAAGTCCACGCCTTCGATGCCGGCGCCATCGCCGGCGAGCTGGGTAACGCCAAGCTGGTGAACACCATCATGTTGGGGGCGATCAGCGACCACCTGCCCTTCCCCGCCGAAATACTCAAAACCAGCATCGTCGAAGGCTTCCGCGCCTATAAGCCCAAGTTGGCGGATATCAACGCCAAGGCATTCGACGCGGGACGTGAGGCGGGCCATGTCAAAGCGGCTTCCCAACGACCGGCGGCATGAGTTCCATGGGGCACGCAATGCGCTTGGTGCCCGATAATCATCAAACCACAGGGGGATAAGAATGAAATCTGGATTTTGGAAAAGCATTCTCTCGGCGGCTCTGCTGGCGATGGGCGGCTTGGCCAATGGCGCGGAACCGATCAAGATCGGCTCTTTTTTGACGGTGACCGGCCCTGCCTCGTTCCTGGGCGATCCCGAGCTGAAAACACTGCAAATGTACGTTGAGGACATCAACGCCAAGGGTGGTGTCAAGGGCCGGAAGCTCGAATTGGTGCATTACGACACCGGCGGCAAGGCCCAGGACGCCGTCAGCTTCGTCAAACGTATGATCCAAAACGATAAAGTTGACCTGATCGTCGGCGGCACCACCTCCGGCGACACCTTGGCGGTCATCCCGGAAGTGGAAAAAGCGGGCATTCCGCTGATCTCCCTGGCCGGCGGTATCGAGATCGTCGAACCCGTCAAGAAATGGGTGTTCAAAACCGCCCACACCGACCGCATGGCCGCCGCCAAAATCTTCGAGGACCTGCGCAAGCGCAACCTGACCAAAGTCGCCCTGATCACCGGCGACGGCGGCTTCGACAAATCCGGCCGCGAGCAGCTTTTGAAGCTGGCGCCCCAATACGGCATCACCATCGTCGCCGACGAGTCATACGGCAACAAGGACACCGATATGACCACCCAATTGACCAAGATACGCGGTTCGGACGCCCAGGCGATCATCAACTTCGGTTTCGGTCAAGCGCCGGCCATCGTGACCAAGAATATCAAGCAACTGGGTATTGCTCTGCCCCTCTACCAATCCCACGGCGTCGCCTCCAAGACCTTCATCGACCTCGCCGGCGACGCCGCAGAAGGCGTGCGTCTGCCCGCCGCCGCCTTGGTGGTCGCCGAGCAACTGCCGGATGCCGATCCCCAAAAGCCGGTGCTGATCGCTTACAAGAAACAGTACGAGGCCAAACACGGCCCGGTCTCCACCTTCGGCGGTCATGCCTACGATGGTTTGTACATCGCCGTGGGCGCGCTCCAGCGCGCGGGTGGCGCCGACAAAGCCACAGTGCGCGACGAGATCGAAAAAACCAAGGGTTTCATCGGCACTGCTGGCGTCTTCAACATGAGCCCGGAAGACCATATGGGCTTGAATCTGGACGCCTTCAAGATGGTGGAAATCCGCAACGGCGGCTGGAAAATCGTCCAATAGTCCACGGCGATGCTCGACCAGTTGCTCCAGTTCCTGGTCACCGGCATCACGGTCGGCTCCACCTACGCGCTGGTGGGTCTGGGCTTTGCCCTGATCTACAACGCGTCCGACGTGGTGAACTTCGCTCAAGGCGAGTTCGTGATGCTGGGGGCCATGATCGCCATCGCGCTGTTGGCCGCCGGCCTGCCCTTGTCGCTGGCGGCCATTGTCGCCACCCTGATCACGGTTTTGGTGGGCCTGCTGCTCGAACGGTTCGCCATCGAACCGGCCCTGGGCGCGTCGGTGGTGGCCACCATCATCATCACCATCGGCGCGGCGATTTTCCTGCGCGGCATCGCGATGCTGCTGTGGGGGAAGGATTTCCATTCGTTGCCGGCTTTTTCCGGCGATACGCCCATCCGCATCGGCGGAGCGACGCTGTTGCCGCAAAGCCTCTGGGTGTTGGGCGTCACCGTGGCGCTAGTCGTGCTGGTTCGCCTCTTCTTCGACCGCACCTTGCTCGGCAAGGCGTTGTTGGCCTGCTCGTTCAACCGCGCCGCCGCCCAACTGGTCGGCATCAACGTCCGGGTGATGCTGCGGTTGGCCTATGGCCTTTCCGCCGGTCTGGGCGCCTTGGCCGGCATTCTCATTGCGCCCATCACGTTCTCTTCCTACGAGGCTGGCGTCATGCTCGGACTCAAGGGTTTTTCCGCCGCCATCGTCGGCGGGATCGGCAACCCGATGGGTGCGGTGGCCGGTGGCCTGTTGCTGGGCGTGCTGGAGTCGCTCGGCGCCGGTTTGATCTCCTCCGGCTACAAGGACGCCATCGCTTTCCTCTTCGTGCTGATGGTGTTGTTCTTCGAGCCGACGGGGCTGTTTGGCCACAAGGTCGCGGAACGGGTCTGAACATGAGCCCTCGCCCCCACCCCCTCTTCCCAATGGGAGAGGGGAGCACTCGTTAGGGCCTGATTCATGCGATTGGCCGGTTTCTATGTTTGCGCGGCGGCGGTGGCCGTGTTGCCGATACTGTTTCCCAACAATTATTTCGTGACGGTCGTCGGCATCTCCGCCGGCATCCATGTCATTCTAGCGGTCGGCCTCAACCTGCTGATGGGTTATGCCGGCCAGATTTCCTTGGGCCATGCCGCGTTCTTCGGCGTGGGCGCCTACGCCTCCGCGATTCTCACCACCCGCTTCGCGTGGCCGGGTCTGCTGGCCCTGGTGGCAGGTCTCGCGGCTGCCGGTTTGATCGCCTGGTCGCTGGCCCGGCCGATCTTGCGCTTGCGCGGCCATTACTTGGCAATGGCCACCCTGGGATTTGGCGTCATCGTTCACGTCATCATGGTGCAAGCCACTCGCTGGACCGGCGGCCCGGATGGTTTGGCCGGCATCCCGCCGCTGAATCTCTTGGGCTGGTCGGTCGATAGCGATGCGCGCTGGTACGGCGTGATCGCCGCCGCCATGCTGCTCGCGATTTGGCTGTCGCTCAACCTCATCGACTCGCGGATCGGCCGCGCCTTGCGCGCCGTCCACGGCTCCGAATTCGCCGCCCAGATGCTCGGTATCGACACCGGTCGCGCCAAAACCCAGGTTTTCGTGGTCTCGGCGCTGTTCGCCGCGTTCGCCGGCAGCCTGTTCGCCCACCAGCAGGGATTCGTCAGTCCGGATTCCTTCAGCCTCATGGTTTCGGTGGAACTGGTCACCATGGTCGTGCTCGGCGGCATGGCCTCGACCTTCGGCGCGGCGTGCGGCGCCATCGCCCTGACCCTGCTGCACGCGGGACTGGTGGTGTTCGAGGATTACGAGATGCTGATTCACGGCGCCTTGCTGATGGCCGTGATGATCTTCATGCCGCAAGGCTTGTTCGTGGGTTTGAGCCAGGGCGCGCGGCGGCTTCTGGCACGATTCGCGGCGTGGAGGCGGTAATTGAAACCGCTATCGCCCTCCTCCGCGCCGGCCTCGCCTCCCGATAAGCTGCTCCGGGTCGAGGGTCTGGAACAAAGCTTCGGCGGCGTCATGGCCTTGGCCGGCGTCAGCTTCCAGGTCGCGCCGGGTTTGATTTATGCCGTGATCGGTCCCAATGGCGCCGGCAAAACCACTCTGTTCAACGCCTTGTGCGGCTTCTACCAACCCTCGGCCGGTTCCGTCCGCTTCGACGGCCGCGAACTGCTCGGCCTGCCGCCGCATCGCATCGCCGCCCAGGGCATGGCCCGGACCTTTCAAAACCTGCAACTGTTCTTCAACATGACCGTGCTGGAGAACGTCATGGCCGGTTGCTATCTCCGCGCTCGATCCGGTCTGTTGGCGACCGCCTTGCGACTGCCCGAGGTGCGGCGGGAAGAACGGCAATTGCGCGAGTGGGCGCGCGAAGCTCTGGAATTGTGCGAGCTGGCGGATCGGAGCGAACAGCCGGCGGGCGCCCTGCCCTATGGCTTGATGAAGCGGGTGGAAATCGCCCGCGCTCTGGCGACGCAACCTCGGCTGCTGCTGCTGGACGAACCGGCGGCGGGCCTCAACGACACCGAATCCCTGGCTCTGCGCGACCTGATCGCCCGCGTCCGCGCCAGCGGCGTCACCGTGCTGCTGGTCGAGCATCACATGCCGCTGGTCATGAGCGTTTCCGACCGCCTGCTGGTATTGGATTACGGCAGCGTGCTGGCCGAAGGCACTCCGGCCGAGATTCAAGCCGACCACCGGGTCGTCGCCGCTTATTTGGGAGGAGCGGTTCAGTATGCCGTCTGATTTCCCCTCCGCCCGCGACCGATCCCCCCCAAGCGCCGATGGAGCATTGCTGGAAGTGGTGGGCCTGAGCAGCCACTA
This sequence comes from Candidatus Competibacter sp., assembly GCA_037045685.1. Classification (GTDB taxonomy): domain Bacteria; phylum Pseudomonadota; class Gammaproteobacteria; order Competibacterales; family Competibacteraceae; genus Competibacter_A. Next base: position 590,207 of record JBAOII010000023.1, on the reverse strand, counting down.
CGGCCCGATCCGCGCCATTCATCGGGCCGATCTCCACATCCACGCGGGTGAGCTGATCGCCATCGTCGGCGGCAACGGTGCGGGCAAAACCACCCTGCTCCACACCTTGTCCGGCTTGCACCCCGCCAGCGGCGGCCGCGTCCGTTTCGCCGGCAAGGACATCACCCGCTGGCCGCCCCATCGCATCGTCGCCGCCGGCATCTGCCAAGTTCCCGAAGGCCGCATGGTGTTCGCGCCGCTGAGCGTGGAGGATAATCTGCGCTTGGGCGCCTTCCGCCAGCACCGCGACCCGGATTGGGTTCGGCGGGAAACCGAGCGAGTTTACGCGCTGTTCCCCATTCTCGCCGAACGCAGGCAACAACTGGCCGGCACGCTTTCCGGCGGCCAACAGCAAATGTTGGCTATCGGTCGCGCCCTGCTCGGCCGGCCTCGCCTGCTGCTGCTGGACGAACCCTCGATGGGGCTGGCGCCGCTGCTGGTCGAGGAAATTTTCCGGGTGATCGTCGAACTCAACACCCGAGGCGTAACGGTCCTGCTGGTGGAGCAAAACGCTCGTGCCGCTCTCGCCATCGCCGGGCGCGGCTATATTCTGGAGACCGGCCGCATCGCCAAAACCGCGCCGGCGGCCGAACTGTTGGCCGACGATACCATCCGCCGCGCCTACCTGGGTTACTAGGGAAAACTCGGCATCCTTCCCTGTGTCCGCCGGAGGTCGATCATGTACGTGGACCGGATCATGACCCGCGACGTGCTGCAAGTCGCCGAAAACACCCGCGTCACGCAACTGGCCGCGCTGATGCGGGATCATCGCATCCGCCACCTGCCGGTCGTGCGCGACGGCCGGCTGGTCGGGCTGGTCACCTCGCACGATCTCGAACGGGTCTCGCCCTCCCCGGTGACCACCCTGTCGGTCGGCGAAGCCAACTACCTGCTAGGCAAGCTCGATGCCGGTCGGGTCATGCGCGCCAAGGTCGTGACCTGCGCGCCCGACACCTTGGTCGAGGAAGCCGCGCGCCTCCTGCGCCAGGAAAAAATCGGCTGCCTTCCCGTGGTCGAAAGCGGCGGCAAGCTGGTCGGCATTCTGACCCACGAAGATTTGCTGGATTTTTTCCTGGACATCACCGGTTGCCTGATGGCAGACACCACCCGCATCGCCGTGCATCTGCCCGACACCATCGGCCAACTGGGGCGCCTGTTGACCGCGATCAACGACGCGGGCGGCTACATCGCCACCGTGGTGTCGCCGCTGCACCCCGACCAGACCGGCCTGCGCGTCGCGGTGGTGCGCTACCGCGCCGACGATCCGCACGCCCTCGACCGGCGCTTGCGCGATCTGGGCTACGATCTGTTGACCGAAACGTTTCCCGCCGCCGTTACCGGCGCTTGAACCACATCTGCAAACTTGAGAGCGATCCATGATTCTCGACACCGAACAGGAAACCTTGCCCCGCGAGGAATTGCGGGAACTCCAGTTGCATCGCCTGCGCGCCACCGTCGAACGCTGCTACCAGACCGTCAAATACTACCGGGACGCGATGGACGAACTCGGCGTCAAACCGCGCCACATCCAGTCCGTGGCCGATGTTCGGCTGCTCCCGTTCACCAAAAAGGAAAACCTGCGCGAGAACTACCCCTTCGGCATGTTCGCCGTGCCGACCGACCAAGTCGTGCGCATCCACGCCTCCAGCGGCACCACCGGCAAACCGACCGTGGTCGGCTACACCCGCCGCGACGTGCGGACTTGGGCGCGCGTCATGGCCCGCAGCTTGGCCGCCGCCGGTCTGCGTCCCGGCGACCGCCTGCACAACGCCTACGGCTATGGCCTGTTTACCGGTGGTTTAGGATTGCATTATGGCGCCGAGGAACTGGGAGTCATGGTCACGCCGATTTCCGGCGGCCAGACCCAGCGCCAGATCATGCTGATCCAGGACTTCGAGCCCACCGGCCTGTCCTGCACCCCTTCCTACGCGCTCAACCTCGCCGAAGCCGCTCAGGACATGAAGGTGGACCTGCGCAAGCTGCCGCTCAAGGTCGGCATTTTCGGCGCCGAGCCTTGGACCGAGGAAATGCGCTACGAGCTGGAATCCCGGCTCGGCATCGACGCGGTGGACATTTACGGTCTGTCCGAGGTGATCGGTCCCGGCGTCGCCATCGAGTGCATCGAGGCCAAAAACGGCTTGCACGTCTTCGAGGACCACTTCCTGATCGAGGCGGTCGACGTGAACACCGGCCAGCCGATCCCCTACGGCGAGGCCGGCGAGATCGTCATCACCTCGTTGACCAAGGAAGCCTTCCCCGTCCTCCGCTACCGCACCCGCGACGTGTCGGTGCTCGATCCCGCGCCCTGCCGCTGCGGCCGCACCCATGTCCGCATGAAGCGCGTCACCGGCCGCACCGACGACATGCTGATCATTCGCGGCGTCAACGTCTTCCCCTCGCAAGTCGAAGCCATCCTCATGCAGACCGAGACGCTGTCGCCGTTTTACCAGTTGGAAGTTTCCCGCGAAGGCAATCTCGATCTGCTGACGGTCAATGTCGAAGGCAGCCCGCCCCTGGTGATGCAAGGCCAGGAAGCCATGGATCGGGTCGCGCACAAAGCTCAGAAAGACATCAAGGATTTCATCGGCGTGACCGCCAAGGTCGTGGTCAGGCGCACCGGCGACCTGCCTCGCTCCGAAGGCAAGGCCGTGCGGGTGATCGACCACCGCAAACAGAAGTGACCCCTTATCGCGAGAGGATCGAAGAAATTCCCGAGTCCGGCCAAGTTAGCCAAGCCCGCTTGTTCTCTTTGCGCTACACTGTGCGCGTGTGCGATAAGCCCTGAATCCCCGTTCAGGGGTCAAAGATCGCGCCGCGAACTCCTCCTCCAATACGGGTATCCGGGGGTGCGCAGTCATGCAAAAACCCAACGAAACGACTCCGGTCGACGCGCCGGCCAGCCCGGCGCCCACGCCGTCCGCTTCCGAGAAAGCGACCGCCCCCGATACCCCGCTTCGTTCCTGGCGCGGCCCATCCGGCCAAACCTCCTCGGCGCACCGCGCCTACGGTCTCGAGCGAACCTTTCTCGGCACGCACATCCCCGAGACCATCGACCGCATGGTCAGCGCTAACTTGGCTCGCGGCACCGGAGGCATTTCCCCGGCGGTGTTGGCCATGGCCTACCTCGACTGGCTGATGCACCTCGGCCTGTCGCCCGGCAAGCAGGCGTTGCTGAACGAGAAAGCGGTCCGCAAGATGGTTCGCTTGACGCTGTACGCCATCAAGTCGAACCAGAATCCCGACACGCCGCCCTGCATCGAACCCTTGCCCCAGGATCACCGCTTCGATGGCGAGGGCTGGAAGCAATGGCCTTACAACCTGATTTATCAATCGTTCCTGCTGACCCAGCAATGGTGGTACAACGCCACCACCCGCAATCGCGGAGTCAACAAACAGAACGAGGCCATCGTTTCGTTCGTGACCCGGCAAATTCTCGACATGTTCTCGCCGTCGAATTCACCGCTGACCAATCCCGAGATTCTGAGAGCCACCATGGAGGAAGGCGGCCAAAATCTGGTGCGCGGTTGGACCAACTTCATGGCCGACATGGAGACTTCGGTGGCGGGCAAACGCTTGGATGGCGAAGCGGACCAGTTCGCGGTCGGCCGCGACGTGGCGGTCACGTCCGGCAAGGTGATTTTCCGCAACAGCCTGATCGAACTGATTCAGTACCAGCCCGCCACGCCGCAAGTCTTCGCCGAGCCGGTCCTGATCGTGCCGGCCTGGATCATGAAGTACTACATTCTCGATCTGTCGCCCCGCAACTCCATGGTCAAGTATCTGGTGGAAAAAGGGCACACCGTGTTCGTGATCTCCTGGAAAAATCCCACCGCCGAAGATCGCGATACCGGCATGGAGGATTACCTCCAGCAAGGGGTGATGACGGCGCTGGATACGGTCTCCACGGTTCTGCCGGGGCGGAAAATCCACACGGTCGGCTATTGCCTGGGCGGCACGCTGTTGACCATCGCCGCCGCCGCCATGGCCCGCGACGGCGACAATCGCGTCAAGAGCATCACCCTGTTCGCGGCGCAAACCGACTTTACCGAAGCCGGCGAATTGCTGCTGTTCATCAACGAGAGCCAGGTCGCCTTTCTGGAAGACATGATGTGGGATCAGGGCTATCTGGACGCCGACCAGATGGTGGGCGCTTTCCAGTTGTTGCGGTCCAACGACCTGATCTGGTCGCGGTTGGTCCACGACTACCTGCTCGGCAAACGGCAGTCCCTCAACGACCTGATGGCCTGGAACGCCGACCAAACCCGGATGCCCTATCGGATGCACTCCGAGTATCTGCGCCACATCTTCCTCGGCAACGAGCTGGCCACCGGCCATTACAAGGTCGACGGCCGCTCCATCGCCATCACCGATATTCGCGCGCCGATTTTTACCGTGGCCACCGAACAGGATCACGTCGCGCCCTGGCGTTCGGTGTACAAGATCAATCTGCTGGCCGATGCCGACGAGGTGACGTTCCTGTTGACCAGCGGCGGCCATAACGCGGGTATCGTCAGCGAGCCGGGGCATCGCCGCCGCACCTATCAGATGGCCTGCCGCACCGATCAGGATCGCTATATCGATCCCGACACCTGGCAGGCAACCACCCCCAAGCAGCACGGCTCCTGGTGGCCGGATTGGCAGGCGTGGCTGGTCAAGCACTCCGCCGAACATCAGGTCTCGCCCCCGGCGCTGGGCGCCCCGGACAAGGGTTTGTATCCGATCTGCGATGCGCCGGGCACTTATGTCTTGCGCAAATGAGCCGCCCCCGCCGGACGATCCGAACCCATGACGATGCCCCGTTTGCCCGCTCGGTCCACGTCCGCCGAGGTCGCCGAGTTCTTGCGTCGGGCCGCCGCGACACCGGCGGCGGCGCCCTGCGGCCGACTGATTTTCGCTCTGGACGCCACCGCCAGCCGCCAGCCAACTTGGGATCAAGCGTGCCGGTTGCAGGGCGATATGTTCGCGGCGGCGGCCGAGTTGGGCGGGTTGGCGCTGCAATTGGTCTGGTATCGGGGCTATGGCGAGTTTGGGGCCGAACCCTGGCTGACCGATACCGCCGAGCTGCGGCGACGCATGACCGCCGTGCAATGCCGGGGAGGACTGACTCAGGTTCACCGCGTTCTCGAACACGCCGTTCTCGAATCGCGGGCTTATCGGCTAAACGCCTTGGTCGTCATCGGCGACTGCCTGGAAGAAGCCCTCGATCCGATTTGCCACCAGGCCGGCCAACTGGGATTGTTGGGAGTGCCCGTATTCGCCTTTCAGGAAGGGAGCGATCCCGATGCCGCGAGGGGCTTTCGGGAAATCGCGCGCCTGACGCGCGGCGCTTATTGCGCGTTCGATGCGGGCAGCGCCCAGCAGTTGCGCGAACTGCTTCGCGCCGTGGCGGTCTATGCGGCGGGAGGTCGCTTGGCGCTGGAAAACCTCGGTGAGCGGCGGGGAGGTCTGGCCCGACAACTGGTCCGGCAACTGTGAGATTGCTTGGGAGAACCGATGCTGGTTCGCGCGCTGCTGATAGCCGCTTTGATGGTCGGTGGCTATTTTTTTGTCCGCTGGCTCCGTCGCTCCCCGTGGTGGGGTCAAAGGCCGCCGCCGCTCGGGCTGGCGGGCATCGCCGGCTTTCTCTTGCTGATCCTGCTGACCCTGCGCGGTGGTGGCGAGATCGCCGTCCCTTTGCTCGCCGTGCTGGTGCCGTTCTTCCTGCGATGGCTCAAAACTCGGCCTTCCCCTTCCGTCCCTCCATCGGAGACCGCCGGTCAGAACCAGTCCGCGATTGACACCCGCTTTCTGCGGATGACGCTCGATCACGCGACCGGCGTTATGTCTGGCGTGGTCCAGGAAGGTCGCTTCGCCGGATGCGAGCTGCGAGACCTGGATCTCCGGGAACTCTTGGATCTCTGGCGCGCCTGCCGGATTGACCCGCAATCGGTCGCGGTGTTGGAAACCTATTTGGATCGTCACGCTGATCCGGCATGGCGTGATCGGTTGGAGGAGAGCGAGCGATCCGGTCGGCCGGAAGATGCCGCCACCGACCCGCCCAGCCGCATGGATCGAGCCGAGGCCTACGCGATGCTCGGTCTGCCGGTCGGGGCGAGCCGCGCCGAGATTCAAGCCGCCTATCGGCGGCTGATCCAGCGGTTGCATCCAGATCAGGGTGGAAGCGGCTACTTGGCGGCTTGTTTGAATTGGGCGCGGGATTTGTTGATGGTGGATTTGGGTCAAGAAAAAGATGATGATATAAGTGGCTAGCTTGCGGACTGGCCTCAGAGCTGGCCCGCGCTGTGTCGTTCCGCCAGCTTTTGGCGTTTCTCGTAACACGCCCGCGCGGTCGCGACATCCTCCAAAAACCAGCCCAACTCGCTCAACAGCATGGCTTGCGGACCATCCACCAGCGCCTTGGTCGGCGCCGGATGAAAGTCCACCAGCACCATGTTGGCGCCGGACACGACGCCTTGCGCCGTGGCGTGCATCAGATCGTACAGGCCATCCGGGGACCGCTCGCGGGACCCCACCGAATGCGAGGGGTCGACGCAGACCGGCATCCGCGTCAGCCGCTTGAGCACCGGCACATGGCTGAAATCCACCAGGTTGCGGTGGGGGTCGCCCATGTTGGTTTTCACGCCGCGCAAGCAGAACACGACTCGGGAATTGCCCTCGCTGGCGAGATATTCGGCGGCGTTGAGCGACTCGTTCAGGGTGATGCCGAAACCCCGCTTGAACAGCACCGGGAATTCCGGCTCGCGGCCGACCGCCTTCAGCAGCTCGAAATTTTGGGTGTTGCGGGTGCCGATTTGCAGCATCACCCCGGTGGGCCGGCCGGTCTGCTCCAGACACTCGTGGATTTCATCGACTTGGCTTTCGTGCGTCACTTCCATGGCGATGACCTTGATCCCGTACTTGCCGGCCAGCTCGAAGACGTAGGGCAAACAGGCTTTGCCGTGGCCCTGGAACGAATAGGGATTGGTGCGCGGTTTGTAGGCGCCCATCCGGGTGCAAACCTGACCGTGATCCCGCAACGCCTTGAGCATCAGCCCCACATGCTCGGGGGTGTCCACGGCGCACAGGCCGGCGAACACGTTCAGGTTGTCCTGGCTGAACGGAACCCCGTTGTATTCGAAACCGCTCACCCGCTGCTCGTCCCGGTGCCGGCCCAGAATACGGTATTCTTCGGAAACCCGAATCACCCGCTCAACGCCTGGCAGCGCGCCAACCTCCTCGACCGACAGCGTTTTGGTATCGCCGATCAGATAGATTTCGGTCAGAGCTTGTTGAGCGCCCTGAACTTTGTGGACGCGGGCGGCGATGCCCGGCAGTCTCGACAGGTAATCGAGGGTGAGCCGATACTCCTCGGAATGCTCCGCGACGTTGGAACCAAGAAGGACAATCATGGCGTTATACGTTTCCGCAATTGAGGCTAAAGGAAGGGTTCTCGGGAGGAGCGCAATACTATCACCCTCCGCCGAGGAAACCAGACGCTCGATGCTGGACCCTCGTTCGTGACAGCGCCGCCCGCTTCCCGAGTCGCTCGCTTGCGCGCCGAGGCGGCCGCCCTCCTCCGCATCGGTGGCCCGCTGATGGCCGCTCAGGTGGCCCAGATGGCGATGGGCTTTTTCGATACCGTCATGATGGGCCGGGTCGGGCCGGTCGAACTCGCGGCCGTCGCCATCGGCACCGGGCTATGGCATACCCTGTTCCTGTTCGCGCTGGGCATTCTGATGGCGCTCAGCCCCTCGGTGGCTCAATTGCACGGCGCTGGTCGAACCGCCGAGATCGCGCCCTTGGTGCGGCAGTCGCTTTGGCTCGCCATCCTATTAGGTTTGTTTTGTTTCTTTGCCCTGCGCCATCTGGAACCGCTGTTGGTGGCACTGGGCATCGAGCCGGCCATCATCCCCATCGCGGGGGATTATTTGCGATCCCTGTCGTGGGGAATGCTCCCGGTTTTCGCGTTCATGGCCCTGCGCTTGTTCAGCGAGGGAATCGCTCGCACCCGGCCTATTTTGCTGATCAGCTTGCTGGGGCTGATCGTCAACATCGCCGCCAACTACGCGCTGATCTTCGGCCGTTGGGGTTTCCCGCCGCTGGGGGCGTCGGGCTGCGGCGCCGCCACGGCCATCGGCATGTGGACGGTGCTGGCGGGGATGCTCGCTTTGCTGCTCGCGGATGCGCGCTACCGGGCTTATGGCCTGTTCCGGTGCTGGGATTGGCCCTGCTGGCGAAAATTGCGCCCTTTGCTGATGCTCGGTTTGCCGATCGGCGTCGGCCTGTTTCTGGAAACCGCCGTGTTCGCGTCCGTCGCCCTGCTGCTGGGAACGCTCGGCGCGGTCGCCGCCGCCGCCCACCAGGTCGCCCTCAACGTCGCCGCCATGACTTTCATGATCCCGCTGGGCCTGAGCATGGCGACCACCGTGCGGGTCGGCCACGCCTTGGGCGGCAACGATCTGCGGGCGGCCCGCTTCAGCGGACTGACCGGCATCGGTCTGTCCGGCCTGTTCATGGCGGCGATGGCGGTGCTGATTTTCGCGGGACACCACGCCATCGCCGGCTTCTATACCGGCGATCCGGCGGTGGCGGTGGTCGCGGCTGGCCTGTTGCGACTCGCCGCGCTGTTTCAAATTTCCGACGGGTTGCAGGTCGGCGCTCTGGGGGCGTTGCGCGGCTTGAAGGATACCCGGATACCGATGCTGATCGTGGTGGTGGCGTACTGGCTGATCGCCTTCCCGCTCGGCTGGTTGCTGGGGGTTCGCGGGGGGTTCGGGCCGGCCGGTCCCTGGGTCGGGCTGATCGCCGGCCTGACGTCGGCCGCCGTGCTGCTCAACCTGCGGTTCTGGCGGCTCAGCGCCCGTCTGGAACGATGTGGTCCAATCCGCCCAGATACGGTTTGAGCGCTTCGGGAACCCGGATTCGGCCGCGCTCGTCCTGATAGTTCTCCATCACCGCCACCAGGGTCCGCCCCACCGCCAGACCGGAACCGTTCAGCGTGTGGGCCAGCTCGGGTTTGCCGGTGGCAGGATTGCGCCAGCGGGCTTGCATTCGCCGCGCCTGGAAATCCTCGAAGTTGCTGCACGAGGAAATCTCCCGATATTTTTGCTGGCCGGGCAGCCACACTTCCAAATCGTAGGTCTTGGCCGAGGAAAAACCGATATCGCCGGTGCAAAGCGCCACCACCCGGTAGGGCAACTCCAGGCGTTGCAACACCGTCTCGGCGTGTCCGGTCAGTTCGTCCAGCGCCGCGTAAGAATCCTCGGGCCGGACGATTTGCACCAGCTCCACTTTTTCGAACTGGTGTTGCCGGATCATGCCGCGCACGTCCTTGCCATAGGAACCGGCTTCGCTCCGAAAACAAGGGGTGTGAGCGACATACCGCAGCGGCAATCGGTCGTTGTCCAGGATGCTGTCCCGCGCCAGATTGGTGACGGGAACTTCGGCGGTCGGGATCAGGTAATAGCTCAACTCGCCGCTCAGCTTGAACAGGTCGGCCTCGAATTTCGGCAGTTGGCCGGTGCCGCGCAAGCTGTCGGCGTTGACCATATAAGGCACGTACACTTCGCGATAGCCGTGCTCTCGGGTGTGCAGATCGAGCATGAACTGCGTCAGCGCCCGGTGCAGCCGCGCCAGTTGGCCCTGGATCACCGCGAATCGCGCGCCGGTCAGCTTGGTGGCTGCCTCGAAGTCCAAACCGCCCTCCGCGCCCAGATCGACGTGATCTCGCGCTTCGAACTCGAACCGGCGCGGCTCGCCCCAGCGGCGGATTTCGACGTTGTCGGCGTCGCCGTTGCCGCTCGGAGTGCTGTCGTGGGGCAGATTGGGAATGCCCAGTTGCAAAGCGAGCAGTTGCGCTTGCACGACTTCCAAATCGTTTTCGGCCTGCTTGAGCTTGTCGCCCAGAGAAGCGACCTCATCTAGTAGGGGTTGAATATCCTGTCCGCTGGCCTTGGCTCGGCCGATGGTCTTGGAGCGGGTGTTGCGCTCGTTTTGCAATTCTTGGGCGCGGACCTGCAAGCTCTTGCGCTGCGTTTCCAGGGCGCCGACCAGTTCGGTGTCCAAGACATAGCCGCGCCGGGCAAGCTTGGCGGCGGTCTGTTCCAGTTCGCTTCTCAGTAGTTTTGGGTCCAGCATGAATCCCGGCGCTCCCGTATCGTCCGATAATTGAATTGGGCCGATTATACCGGGGAATTGGGGTATGAGGAGGGATGGAGAGGAGAAGATGATGATATAAAATCAGGGTTTTAAAAGGCGGCCCTCGAGGGCCGCCCGAACCCGTTCAAACGCGATTTAGATATTGCGGGTCCACAGTGAAGCCATGGCCGGACCGGTGCCGACGCACAGCGAAGCGCCGCCCGTGGCCTTACCCTGCCGCTCCAGCTCGTAGTACAGGCTGACCACGATGCGCAGGCCGGTCGAACCGACCGGATGCCCCAGCGCGATGCCGGAGCCGTTGAAGTTGCAGTTATCCGGGGTCAGGCTCATGCCCTGCTCTTTCAGCATCCGGCCGACGCCCAGCCACTGGGCGGCAAACGCTTCGTTGACTTCCCAGTAATCGATGTCCCCAAACTTCAGGCCGGCCTGCTGGAGGGCCTTGGGGATCGCCACCGCCGGACCGAGACCCATCACCGCCGGATCGATGCCGGCATTGCAGATGCTGACCAGCTTCATCAGCGGCTTGATCCCCATCGCCTTGGCCTTGTCCGAGGACATGATCACCACGGCGCTGGCGCCATCGTTGATGCTGGAGGCGTTGGCGGCGGTCACCACGCCATCTTTCTTGAAGGCGGTCGGCAGCTTGGCTATTTTTTCCAGGCTGGCGTCGGGAATAAAGTTCTCGTCGGTGTCGAAGAAGGTCGAGCCTTTCTTGGACTTCATCTCGACGGGAACGATCTCGCGTTTGAAGACGCCTTCCTTGGTGGCGGTGGTGCAACGGCTGTGGCTGATGATCGCCAGTTCGTCGCATTCCTGGCGGGTGATGCCGTACTTGACCGCGACGTTTTCGGCCGTCATCGCCATGTGGCCCGGCACCAGCTCGTCGAACAGGCCATCGTGGATCATGCTGTCCTCGATGTTGCCCTGCCCCATCCGGTAACCCATGCGAGCCTTGGGCAGCAGGTAGGGCGCGTTGGTCATGCTCTCGACGCCGACCACCAGCCCGATCTCGGTCTGGCCGAGCATGATGTTGTGGCAGGCGATTTCCAGCGCGCGCATGCCGGAGGTGCAGTTCTGGTTGACGGATACCGCGCTGCTGCGATGCGGCAAGCCGACCCGCATGCTCACCTGCCGCGCGGGCAGGGAACCTTGCATGCCGCCATACAGTTGGCCCATGCAAATCTCGTCGATCTGGTCAGCCGGCACGCCGGACCGCTCGATGGCGGCCTTGGCGGCGGTTATCGCCAATTCGCGCGCCGGCACATCCTTGAGGGTGCCCATGAATTTGCCGATCGCCGTCCGGGCAGCGCTAACAATCACGACTTCTTTGAGTGCCATCAGTTACTCCTCAAGATATGTGGTTTTGGTGTTCGTCGTTGGTTTGATCCGGTCGTCCAGGACCAAGCTGTCAAAATTCCCTGCTGATGCTCCGCGCGCTTCCCCGGCTGGCGTTGCATGTGCAGATTCGGGAAATTAAAGCTTATCTTTAGCGGATGTCAATCGTTCGCCCGAGTTTCGCGCGAACTCGCCCCGATAATAATTTGTTTTATATAAATCATATAGTTATTTTTAAATACAAAATCACCTGTCGATCCGGACAAACGGTTGATCGCATTAATCGACCATTAAACCTTGGTTGATGATGGTATAACATCAAAATATCTGCCGATCGCGAGGCCGGTACCGCAGATCGGCGCGCCGGGATCGCCTTCCGGTCTGGATGCCCCGAGCCAACTGCGCTATCGTTGCACTTCGAAAGAATCTCGAAAGATGTTTTATGGAGCGTGAACGATCTTGCGCGGCGATTTTTGGCGTATCGACGAAACCGGATCGGCGGTGTGATACCCCCATGCCCCCCGTAGAGGACGAAGGCGCGGTACATCCCACCGGTCCGGCCCTGATCGGCGATGGCGATTTCACCGCTCTCATCGCCAAGCGCGCCAGCAAGCTCCTGTGGATCGCTCGCTCGCTGTCGGTGCGGCGCCCGAATCGGATCGTGTTGACCCGACCGTTGGTCGCCGATCTGTTGTCTCATTCCCTTCAAGTCGAAGAGCTGCTGGACACCTACGGCGCCCGCAACAACCGCCAATGGTGCCGGTTTCGGTCGCTGGTCGCCACCACCAAGCTGTTCGCGGATGTCGCCTACGAGCTGCTCCACATCCACCATGCCTTGCCCTCCTACCAACTGCTGCCCATCGGGCGCGATTTTGCCGCCGCGACCGCCCAGTCGCTGGAACTCACCCACGGCGTGCTGGTCACGGCGGCCAATTGGCTGTTGGCGCAAGCCAATCGCCTGAGCCTGCCCATTCCGACCGATGAGCGCCGCGCAGAGAATTACCTCGAACATCTGCCGCCGGGTCGGCTGCCCCACGACCGCTCGGCGCGAAAAATAAAAAGCTCAGACGAAACAGTAACTTATCTAGCATCCGCGTATTTGAATCTGGCCGCCGAAAGCGAATTGTTGAATATCGTCGAGAAGGTCGAGCCGAAGGATTACGCGACCTGCTTTCCGAATCCGATCAGCGAGGACAATCTCCGCTATCTGAAGGTGCGGTTTCACTGTCTCCAGTCACTCTACGACACCTATGTCTCGGAGACCGAAATCGAGTATCTGGATGAAGATCTCCCCACCCTGCGCGGCCATATCAGCATCGTCTTCCATTTGCTGGAAATCGCCACGTATTTGGTCCATTACTACGAGCGCCATCTCAACGTCCACACCGGAGATTCCACCCTGCGCCGCAAGCCGGTCATCGCGCCAAAAACCCTGCTGGCCATGATGATGAATTATTCCATCGCTTTCGCGGGGCTCTATCTGACCTATGGCCGCTGTTTCTGCTACACCCTGCTCAAGCGCTACGCCGAAACCGGCAGGATCGAAGCGCCCGTTCCCTCATATCGCGGCTTTCACGTCCGCCCATCGACGCTGATCGCCCGCATCGTGCGGCACTACGGCAGCGATATCGTGATGCAGTTGGACGGGCAGGCCTACGACGCCGGGTCGCCGATGGACATTTTTCGGGCCAACGAAAAGATCAACGCCCAAAAGCGGCGCTGGCTGGTTTCGGAAATCGGCCGCCTGCCGCTCCCGAAGGGCGAATTGAGCGACAGCCAGATCCGGGCCACCGTCCTGGACCTCGTCCTCAAGCTGGCCGAGCAAGGCAAAATCATCATTTACCAGCAACCGCTCCATCTGTCGGAAGCATTCGGCGAGGAGGGGATGTTGCTGGAAACGGTCACCAAGGAAATCGCGAAACTCCAGGCGACCGGCCAGATCGACATCCAGACAGAGCTGTCCATCGCCTTTATCGGCGATAAGCGGGTATTGAGCGACCTCGATCTGCTGGCCAAATCCGGCTACGGCGAGGATCATTTCGGCAACAATATCGCGCTGCCCAAGGAACTCGCCTACTTGCGCCGGTAGAGCGGAAAACCCCTTGCGCCGGTAGAGCGGAAAACCCCGGCGCGAAGACGCCGGAGTTCGCCGGTCAACCGCTCTCAGTCCTCGCTTTTCTGCCGCAAACGAGTCGCCGAGCGACGGCGGCGGGCTTTAGCCATCGAGCCGGGCTTCCGGCGCCCACAACCGTTCCAGGCAGGGCAGATCGGTGCCGAGCAACGGTCGCAGGTACGCCCGAAAGGCATCGGTGACGTGGTTGCCCTCGGCGTCGATGAACTCGTCGGGCATGTGCCGGGTCTTGGCGGCGATTTCCTTCAGGTCCGCCAGCTCGTACCGCACCGCGTAATCGCCGATCCGCTTGATCACCACCGAACCGTCCACGTCGTGCCAGCAGGCGTAGTGCGCGGCCTTCTCGCCCACCTCGCGTGCCTCGCGGGCGTCCACGTCGGACACCGCGCCGGGAAACGAGCGTTGCAGATAGCCGAAGGTGTCGGCGCGCACCCGCTTGATGCCCAACCGCTTTTGCACGGCCTCCGCCAATTCGTCCGCCAAAGCGCCGCCCGATAGCTGGACGTTGCCGTGGGCGTCGATCTGCGGCTCGCGGCCCGCTTGGCGGATCAGATCGACCGCGACTGGAATCGCCTTGCCCTTCCCGTCCCGGCTCGCCCAGACGCCCTCCGAAATCGCCACCACGCAGCGGCCGTATTGCCGGTAAACGCGGTCGATGTCGGCCAGAAAGCGGTCGATGGAGAACGGGCGCTCCGGCAGGTAGAGGAGATGGGGGCCGTCGTCGTCGTGCCGGCGGGCCAGCGCGGCGGCGGCCGTCAGCCAGCCGGCGTGTCGGCCCATGATCACGGCGATGTAGACGCCCAGCAGGGCGCGATTGTCGGCGTTGGCCCCCCCGAGCGCGCTGGCGACGAAGCGGGCGGCCGAGGGATAGCCGGGGCAATGGTCGTTGACGGGCAGATCGTTGTCGATCGTTTTCGGGATATGGATGGCCCGCAGCTCGTAGCCTTCCCGCTCGGCGTGCTCGGCGACGATCCGCACCGTGTCGGAGGAATCGTTGCCGCCGATGTAGAAGAAGTAGCGAACCTCGCGCTTCTTGAAGACGTCGAGGATGCGCTGGCAGTACTCTTCGTCCGGCTTGTCCCGGGTCGAGCCCAGCGCGGACGCGGGCGTTCGGGCCACCCGTTCCAGGTTGTGGGTGGTCGCCTCGGACAGATCGACGAAGGATTCTTCGACGATGCCCCGCACGCCGTGGCGGGCGCCCCAGACCCGAGCGACTTCCGGGAATTTGCGCGCTTCCAGCACCGCCCCCACCAAGCTCTGGTTGATCACCGCCGTGGGGCCGCCACCTTGGGCCACCACGACCTTGCCTTTCAGTCGGCTCATACGCCCTCTCAATATCGCTGAATTCGGGTTTCGCGCAACAACCGCTCGGCGAAAGCATAGCGGGTTTAGCGGTATCGGCGACGGTCGCTGTGCCGATCCAGTTCCCGCAGCCGCTCCAGCTTTTCGCCGATCCGCCCTTCCAGGCCGTTTCCGGTCGGCTGGTAGTAGCGAGCATCCTTCAGGATTTCCGGAAAATAGCACTCCCCGGCGGCGTAAGCGCCCGGCTCGTCGTGGGCGTAGCGGTAGCCCTCGCCGTGCCCCAGCTCCCGCGCCAGCGCGGTGGGCGCGTTGCGCAGATGCGGCGGCACCTCCAGCGTACCGTGGGACGCCACATCCCGGCGGGCGGCGGCGAGCGCGGCGTAGACCGCGTTGCTCTTGGCCGCGACCGCCAGATAGACGATGGCTTGGGCGATGGCCAACTCACCTTCGGGACTGCCCATCCGCTCCTGCGCTTCCCAGGCATCGAGCGCCAGACGCAGGGCGCGCGGGTCGGCGTTGCCGATATCCTCGCTGGCCATCCGCGCCACGCGCCGGGCGAGGTACAGCGGATCGCAACCGCCGTCCAGCATCCGGGCGAACCAGTACAGCGCCGCGTCGGGACTGCTGCCGCGCACGGCCTTGTGCAGGGCGGAAATCTGGTCGTAGAACAGATCGCCGCCCCGGTCGAAGCGCCGTCCCGCCCCCTCGCTCATCGCTTCCGGCAGGGTGGCCTCCAGCGTCGCGCCATGCGCATCGGCCAGTTCGGCGGCCAGCTCCAACCAAATGAGCGCGCGGCGGGCGTCGCCATCGGCGGCTTGGGCCAGCCGTTCTCGCGCGCCCTCCGACAGCGGCCAGCGCCCGCCCAATCCCCGCTCGGCATCGCACAAGGCCCGCTCCAACACCTGGCCGATGGCGGCGGCGTCGAGAGCGGTCAACACGTACACCCGCACCCGCGACAGCAGCGCGTTGTTGAGGGCGAAACCGGGATTTTCGGTGGTGGCGCCGATAAAGGTCAGCGTGCCGTTCTCGACATAGGGCAGAAAGGCATCTTGCTGGGCCTTGTTGAAGCGGTGGACCTCATCGACGAACAGCACGGTGCGGCGCCGCCGGTCGCGCCAAAGTCCCTGCGCCCGCTCCACCGCCGCTCGCACGTCGCGCACGCCGGCCATCACCGCCGACAGCCGGATAAACTCGGCCTGACACGCCCCCGCCAACAGTTCCGCCAGCGTGGTTTTGCCGGTGCCGGGCGGCCCCCACAGCACCATGGAATGCGGCTGACCCCGCTCGATGGCGGCCCGCAACGGTTTGCCCGGCGCCAGCAGATGCGGCTGGCCGACGAACTCGGCCAAGCGGCGCGGCCGCAGCCGGTCGGCCAGCGGGCGGAGCGAATCGGCGGCGGACGTTTCAGCCGGCATCGCCGACCACGTCCACGCCGGGCGGCGGGGCGAATTTCAGCAGCGCGGGATCGAGCGCGGGGTTGCGCTCCAGCTTCTGGAAATCCAGCCGGGTGCGCTGGCCGAAGCCGTCTTCGAGTTCCAGGCTGACCAACAGCTCGGCCTTGAACGCGACCCGCAGCAACCGGAATTCGGGCTGGGGTTGCTTGGGCGTCAGCTCGTACCATGCCAGTCCGTCCCGGTTGCGCGCCTCGCCGACCGTGAACGTGTCTTCGATCGGCGCCGCCCCGCTCAACAGGGCCAACGGGGTCGCGCTCAGCGCCTTGTCCAGCTTGCGGACGGTCACTTGCGCCAGATCGACATCGTAAGCCCACAGCCGGTCGCCGTCGGCGACGATGACCTGTTCGGCGGGCGTCCGATAATTCCAGCGGAACTTGCCGGGCTTCTGCATCAGCATCTGACCGCTGGAACTCTGCACGATTTGCGAGCGCTCGTCGAACACCCGCTGGATGAAATCGGCCCGCAGCGACTTGAGATCCTGGAAATAGCGCTGCACTTGCGCCGGCTGGGCCGCCCAAACCGGCAGCGGCAACAGCAAGCTCAGCAACAGCAAAAGATATCGGCGTATCACGGTGCGCTCCAGCGGTAAAGGTTTTCAGATAGACCACGCATCGCCGAGTCGTTCCATCAATCGCAGAGGGTTGTCGAAGCGGGCGTTGCTGCGAACGGTCTAAAATCATCGGGTCAAAATGAAACGATCAGATCGAATTGGCCCGAAGTCGAAGGCCAATTTTAGTTGTACTTCTGCAAACAGAACCGATAGCCCCCTCAATTTTTCTGTCGGGACAATGGCATGGAATTTGTTTGGTAGCCAGTGAACCTTAATTCCGACATCGACCACAAAATTTACCCGGTCGCAGTCGAGCGACACCCTACCGCGAAGAGGATAAACAAATGGCTTATACAATCAATGTGGTGCG
Source organism: Candidatus Competibacter sp. (assembly GCA_037045685.1). Classification (GTDB taxonomy): domain Bacteria; phylum Pseudomonadota; class Gammaproteobacteria; order Competibacterales; family Competibacteraceae; genus Competibacter_A. The sequence goes on along the minus strand of JBAOII010000023.1, from coordinate 572,889 downwards.
AGGCCCGGATTCGGGGATTCTGACGTTCCAGAGCGGTGGCGTATCGGTCGATACCCAGTGCTGGTGGGATAAGGATGTCAAGGTCGATGCGGGCAGCTACACCGGCTACGCCACGCGCATGGCCAACAAATACAATGCCGACGGCACCAAACGCCAAGCGATTTGGCTCGGCACCGGCGTGCCGGTCAACAACAACGCCCGCAAATCGAACGGCATTTTCATTCACAAAGGAACCAGCGCGGCATGGTCGGACGGCTGCATCGTCATCGAGGAGAAGGAAGTGCTCAAGATCTGGAACGCCATCGATCCGAAAGAGACAGGCAACATCACGGTCGTGATCTCCGAGCGGGCGGAAACGCAATCCGAGCCGTCACGCTCGTGGGTGCCGGTGGGTTTGACCCAATTTCACTGGCTCTGCCACGGCCGCTGACAGCGGCGCCCGCATCGGCCGGCGCGGATTCGCCCGGCCCGCCAGCCGCTCGCGACCTCCACCGGGACAAACGGATGAGGCGACGATGAACCGTTTCCGCGCTGTTCTGCTGTCGAGCCCGCTGCTGCTCTCGCTCTCCCCATCGGCGCCGGCCGGCATCGCGCCGAACGACGCGGCGCTGATCTTGGACACGCTGCTCGACCTGAACAGCGCCGCCTATCAAACCCGTAACGAGCGGGGAGAGCCTGCCCCCAATCCGCTGCGAGCCTACCAAGAGTGGGCGGCGCTCTACGAGAAATACGCGCAGCGCGACCGAGAAGATGCCCAGTTCAGCGAGGAGGACCTGCGCATTTACCTGCTATTGGGCTGGGTAGCCCGCGAAAAGCTCGACGCGGGCACCATGGAAGCTTTCGCGAGCGACATGATGACCCTCTACGAAAAGCACGGTGATCGGATGCTCCGCGTCCTGCGGGACGCGCCCTTTCTGGTTCCATCGACCTGTCGCTATCTGAGTCGCCATTTCGGTTTCGAGGACAAAAATCGGGAAAAAAAACCGGGCTTTCTGGCCGCCAACGCGGACAAGATCAAAAACGCCTTGGCCGCAGAAGACGCCAAACGCTGCTTGGAGCTTTTCGCGGAATAGACCGAGCGCCGAGGCACGACCCGAGGCGGCCCCTCTCGACCGAGGAAAAGGTATCGTCAACCGGGGCGATCACCGCCCAGCGCGCGCTGGGCGGTCGTCATCAGCGCGAAAGCCCGCAGCAGAGCGGCCACCAGCGGCGGCTTGCGGAGAATGCGCTTGTGGTCGCCCTTGCGGACCTGCAATCGGCTGTTCCCCACCGCGACCAGCAGATCCGACAGCGTAAAACCCCGATTCAGCCACGCCGACCAGCTCGCGGGCGCGGCTCGCAGATCCCAGTCCAATTCCCGGCCATCATAGCGACCGGCACCCTCCACCACCCCGCGCACGACCACCAGCATGGCGCTTGGGGTCGGCGCATCGGGAAATCCGTAACCGATCACCGCGCCGAACCGTTGGCGGGCCAATTCCCCGACCATCGCTTTCTCGGCGTTCCACAGTCGCGCGTATTCGCGCAGCCAAGCGTCCGAGAACACCTCGCCGGCCGGCCCGGATTCCTCGGATAGCTCGGACCCGGCGGATCGGCGCTCCGAAAAGCCGTTCATCCGGCTTTCCCCACCCACGGATGATATTGAAAATACGCCAGCAGCAAGCCGCCGAACACGATCCGGTAGTAGGCGAACGGCGCGAAACTGTTCTGGCCGACATAGCCCAGCAGAAAGCGCACCACCGTCAATCCGCCCACAAAAGCCGCCACGAAGCCGACCGCGAACATCGGCACATCCGCGACCGTCAAACTGCCCCATTCCTTGTAGAGGCTATAGCCGGTCGCGGCGAACATGGTGGGGATCGCCAGAAAAAAGGAAAACTCGGTCGCGGCGAACCGCGACATGCCGCCCAGCATTCCACCCATGATCGTCGCGCCGGCTCGGGACACGCCGGGAAACAGCGACACGCTCTGCGCGACTCCGACCGCCAAGGCATCTTTCCAAGTCATCTCGTCCACGGCTTGAATCCGTCCCGATCTGGCGTAGCGCTCGATCAATAAAATCGCGATGCCGCCCACCACCAAGGCTCCGGCCACGGTGACCGGATTGAACAGATATCGGGTGATCTGCTTGTGAAAAATGAACCCGAGCGTCGCTGCCGGCACGAAGGCGATCACCAGATTCACCACCAGCCGCTGCGCTTTCGGATCGTCGCTCAGATGCAGGATCGTATCGCCCAGCCGCTCCCGGTAAATCCATACCACGGACAGAATGGCGCCCAACTGGATGAAAATCTCAAAAGCCTCGGCGCGGGGTCCGGTGAAATCGAGGAAATCCCCGACAATAATCAAGTGACCCGTGCTGGAAATCGGCAAAAATTCCGAGGCGGCCTCGACCAGGCCCAAAATCAGTGCCTTGAGGATTAGCAAAACGTCCAAAATCGCTCCTTCAGTGATGGTGGTCGGCGCAAGGGCAGCGATTCTAGCAAGTCCCGCCGAGGCTCTCCATGCCATCGGGCGCGGAACCCGGACCCAGCGCGGTCAAACGTCAATCAACGCGCTGAACTTCTTTGTTTTTTCCGATCAAATGGCCTATGTGCTCTTCAGTCTGCAAGAGGCGATCATGCATCCCGTCCGGCTGGCTTCCCCGCTCGTAGCGACCGTCCTGTTCGCGCTTCTGGCCGATAGCGCCCACGCCCAGCAGGTCTACAAATGGACCGACGCTAGCGGGAAGGTGCACTATGGGGAAAAGAAGCCCGAAAACGCGGCGGAAGCGATCCCTCTCGATATCGCTCCCTCGTCTTCGGGTCCGGCCAACAAAACCGACTCTGCCGCCGAGGTCGCACGCCTCAACGCTCTGTCCCAACAGATGGCCAGCGAGCGCCAAGCGGCGGAACAGGCTCGCCAGCAACAAGCCATCCGTGATCTGGAACAAGAAAATCAGAAGTTGAAGAATGACTTGCTGAACCAGCAAATCCAGCAACAGCAACAGCAACAGCAACAGCAACAGCAACAGCAGAACGACGATAACGACAACGTCATCCTGTATCCGCCCTCTTACCCCTATCCGCCCTATCCGCCCTCTTACCCCTATCCGCCCAAGCCATACCCACCGCATCCCTGCCAACCTTGGCCGAACTGCCACCGACCGTTTCCGCCGCCTCAACCCGTGGAACCGCCCAAGCCCTTGGCCAAACCCGTCCGGCCTTTCCAGCCGAAGCCGGTGGGCGTCGATTCGGGTTCGCCGGGTGCGTTCCGGGGCCGGTAATTCACGGAGAAGCCGGCTCGAACCAAGCTAGTCGCGAGCGCAAGTTCACCACTTCGCCGACGATCAACAGCGCCGGGGAGCGAATCCGGGCATCTTGAATCGCGGCGGGCAGGGTGGCGAGAGTCGCGCAATACACCCGCTGTCGCTGAGTGGTTCCCTGCTCCACCAGCGCCACCGGCATCTCGCCCGCCACGCCGTGTTCGCGCAATTTCTCGCAGATGTGATGGACGCTCTTCAGCCCCATGTAGAACACCACCGTCTGCCGGGGCTGCGCCAGCGCCGGCCAGTTCAAATCGAGCGCGCCTTCTTTGAGATGGCCGGTCACGAACACGCACGCCTGGGCGTGATCGCGATGGGTCAGCGGAATACCGGCGTAGGCCGCGCAGCCGGCGGCGGCGGTGACTCCTGGCACCACCTGAAACGGGAATGCCGGCCGCCGTCAGCGTCTCGATTTCCTCGCCACCGCGCCCGAAGATGAACGGGTCGCCGCCCTTGAGCCGCAAGACCCGCTTGCCCTGCAAGGCCAAGTCCACCAGCAATTGATTGATTTCGTCCTGCGGCAAGGTGTGATGATCCGGTTCCTTGCCGACGAAAATCCGTTCGACGCGCGGCTCCAGCAATTCCAAAATCGCGGGGCCGATCAGCCGGTCGTGGACCGCGACATCGGCCCGCTTCATCAGCCGCACCGCTTTCAGGGTCAGCAGTTCGGGATCGCCGGGGCCGGCGCCCACCAGATACACTTCGCCGACCGGGGGCCGATCTTGGTGTGATTTCAGTTGTTTTGTCATGGTCTTGCCAAGAGCCTGTACGAAAACTCCCCTCGCCCTCGGGAGAGGGGCGGGGAGGTGAGGGTTTTTTCAAGAGATTAGCCCCTCGCCCTAACCCGCTCCCGGAGGGCGAGGGGAGCCAAGCATCACAACCCGCGTAACCGTTCGGCGCGAATCCCGACCAGCGCCCGCTCCAACCGCCGCCAAGCCGGTTCCGGTCCCGGCAGCCCGAACCGCAACCCCGAGGGATCGGCGAAGCGCCGGACCAGAATGCCGCGCCGTGCCAAGGCGTCCTGCCAGAATTCGGCATCCGGCGATGGAACCCATTGAAAAAGGGACGCGCCGCCCGCCACCGCCAGACCTTGCCGGCCGAGCAAATCCGCCAGCCGCTTGCCGGATTGGGCGAGCCGGAGTCGCGTTTCTTCCTGCCAAGCGCGGTCGGCCAAGGCTTGCGTCGCCACCCAACGGCCGGGACCGGTTACCGTCCACGGTCCCAACTGCTCCGACACCCGTTCCAGCAACGCGGGTTCCGCCAGCACGAACCCGACCCGCGCGCCCGCCAGCCCGAAGAATTTGCCCAGCGAACGCAACACGATCAAACCCGGCAGGCCAACATGAACCGCCAAGCTCTCCGCCGGAGTCGCGTCCACGAACGCCTCGTCCACCACCAGCCAACCGCCTCGCGCCGCCAGCCGCGCCCGCCAGTCGAGCAAAGTCGCCACCGAGAAGCGGGCGCCGGTGGGATTGTTGGGATTGACCGCCACCAGCGCGTTCAACCCATCCAGCGCCGCATCCGACTCCGCCGCCGCCAGCAACTCCACCCGATGCCCGGTCCGCCGCCAAGCGTGGGCGTGCTCGGCATAGGTGGGACTCAGCACGCCGACCCGGCCGGGATCGCGCAACAGCGGCAACGTCTGGATGGCCGCTTGCGAACCGGCCACCGGTAACAGGTGTGGAGTTCCGTAATAAGCCGCCGCCGCGCTTTCCAGGCCGTCGTCCGGTTCCGGCAATCGCTGCCAGACCATCGCGGGAATCGTCGGCACCGGCCAGCCGTTGGGGTTGATGCCGGTGGACAGATCCAGCCAATCGCTGGGCGGAATCCGGTAACAAGCCGCCGCCGCGCGCAGCGCGCCACCGTGCTCAAGCAAGGATCAGCCCTCCCGACACGATCACCGCCAGCCACAGCCACAAGGCCCGCCGTATCAGCGCCACCGCCCGGCCGATATCCTCGGCGCGGGGCGCCAGACCTTCGCCCAGCGCGGGACGCTGTTGCCATTCGCCGTGATAGCGGGCTTGTCCGCCCAGCGCCAAGCCCAGCGCACCCGCGCCCGCCGCCATGACTGGGCCGGCGTTGGGGCTTTTCCAGAACGGAGCCTGTTCCCGCCAACAGCGCCAAGCCAAGGCCGGTTTCGCTCCAACAAGCGCGTAGCTCAGCGCGGTCAAGCGCGCCGGCGCCCAGTTCAGCACGTCGTCCAGCCGGGCCGCCGCCCAGCCGAAATCCCGGTAGCACGGCGTCCGATAGCCCCACATCGCATCGAGCGTGTTGGCCAGCCGGTACAACACCACGCCCGGCGCCCACGCCAACACGAACCAGAACAGCGCGCCGAACACCGCGTCGCAACCGTTTTCCAACACCGATTCCACCGTGGCCCGGCTGATCTGCTCCTCGTCGAGATCGTCGGTATCGCGGCTGACGATCCGGCCGACCCGCTCGCGCGCCAGCGGCAAATCGCCCGCTTGCAGCGCCGCCGCCACCGCTTCGGCGTGTTCCGTCAGACTGCGTGCGCCGATGGCGAGATAGAGCAACCCCAGCGCCACCGCCAAACCGAGTAACGGAATGGCCGCCAGCAGCCAAGCGGCGACGGTGAACGGCACCAGCAGCGCGATCACCGCGCCGACGCCACGGCCACGCCGCAAATCGGCGCGCAACTCGGGCGGTCCGTAACCGAGCGCTTCCACCCGCCGGGCCAACCAACCGAAACCGACCAGCGGATGCCAGCGACTCGGCGGTTCGCCCAATCGCCAGTCGAGCAGCACCGCGCCGACGCACAGCAGCGCGGTCAACATAAAGTCCCCCTCGCCTTTTGGTAGAAGCGTTGAGGGTGAGAATTCTTTTTCAATTGCCTTGAGATATTCGGGATTATGAAGGGAGCTAGTGTAGCCAAAAACCGAGCGATTCAGTCAAAATCCTGATTCCTTACCCTCCAGCCAATTCCATCATGAACGTCCAAGCGCATTTCACGGACATCGCACCGGCCATCGTCGCCGAACTGGATAGCGCCCAGCGGTCCATCGAAGCGGCGGTGGCTTGGCTGACCGATCCGACTTTGTTTGAGGCGCTGCTCAAGGCCGCCCGGCGCGGCTGCCGGGTTCGGCTGGCGTTACTGGACGACGCGATCAACCGCCGGTCCGGCTTGAATCTGGAGCGGCTGCGGGCGGCGGGCGGTGAAGTGTTCTGGATTCCCGAGGGCGAGAGCGGGCAAGGTTCGCTGCATCACAAGTTCTGCGTGATCGACGAGGACGGGGTGATCACCGGTTCCTACAACTGGACCCGCCGCGCCAGCCGGGCCGACGAAAACATTTTGCGGGTGCGGGGCGATGCGGCGCTGGCGGCCGGATATACCGAGGCGTTCGCGCAGTTGTTGGACAAGCACCGCTTGCGGTCGCGCGCTCCGGCGCTGGACAGCCGGCAATTGCTGCGCCGGCTGGAGGTCGTCCACAACCTGCTGTTGTTGGACGATTTTGAGATGCTGGCGGCGCAGGTGTCACGCCTGGAAGCGGCCCGGTCGTTGCCGGCGATTGCTGAACTGTTGGATCAATTGCAGCGGCGGGACTGGGCGGCGGCACAGGCCGGTTTGGCGGCGTTGCTGGCGCGGGGTTTGGCGCTGATGCCGTATGAAGATCCCGAGCTGGCGGCGCTGCGATTGGATCTGCGCACGCTGGAGGCGCAGGTGGTGGCCTTGAGCCAGGAGCAGGCAGAAACGGAGCGGTTGATTCACGAGTTCGCCCGTCGCCAGCAGGAGGCGCTGGGCGATCTGCTGGAAGAATCGTTGCGCTTGCGGCAACTTTACTGGCAGCGGCGAGCCGACCGGGGCGACGCGACGGCGGCGGATCGGGAGGCTCACGCCCACGCTCGGGACGACTACGCCGACTATCAGCACAGCCGGGAGGAAGTCGAGCGAATGCCCGAAGCGCCCCGGCTCGATCCCGACCAGCAGGCGGAACTCAAGCGGCTGTTCCGGGAAGCCTGTATGCAGTGCCATCCGGATCGGGTGACGGAGGCGGACAAGGCGCAGGCTGAGGCGTTGTTCGTTCGGGTGCGGGCGGCGTACCAGCAGGGCGATTTGGACACCCTGCGCCGGCTGCATCGGCAACTCAAGAGCGGGCGGCCGTTCGCCGATCCGGCCACGGTGCTGACCGAGGGCGATCAACTCCGTCGGCGGGTGGCGCAGTTGCGGCTGGAGGTGGAACGCTTGCTGGCCGTGCTCAAGAGCCTGCGCGCCCATGAAACTTACCGCACATTGGCCGGTATCGCCGACTGGGAGCGGTATTTTGCCGAAGCCCGCCAGCGTTTGGCCGAAGATGTCGAGCGGCTGCGGGCGCAATTGGAGGAGGAAGAGGACGATGATGGATTCTGAACGGGCGCTGGTACCCGGTTCCAGTAGCGGTTTGCCCGCGCACATCGAGCGGCGCACCCGCATCGCTAACCGGGTGTTGGGGGAGTTGGAGCGGCAGGAAGCCGAGGCGTTCTTTAGGCGGCACCCGGAGTTTTTTCGGTTGGTGGTGACGCGACATTACCCGTTGAATGAAGAGATGATTGGGCGCTATGCCGATTTGTGGGATTGGAAATGGACTGGATTAAGTGGAAATGAATCCCTACCCTGGAGTGAAGACTTCATTGAGCATTTTGCCGAATGCTGGTGTTGGCATACATTGGGTAGAAGTACATCTCTACCTTGGAGTAAGGCCCTCATCGACCGCTTCGCCGACCGCTGGGACTGGCGCGGCCTGAGTTGGAACGAGGCGCTACCCTGGAGCGAGGCCCTTATCGATCACTATGTCGAACAGTGGCATTGGCAATGGTTAAGCTGGAATCCTGCGCTACCTTGGAGTGAGGCGCTGATCGAGCGATATGTCGAATCCTGGATTTGGTTGGGACCCCAATACGATGATTGCACACCCGATTTGAGCGGTAATCCTGGCTTGCCTTGGAGTGAAGCGCTAATCGACCGCTACGCTGAGCGTTGGAACTGGGCACACGATGGATTAAGCAGTAACGCCGGGCTACCTTGGAGCGAAGCGCTGATCGACCGCTACGCAGATAAATGGGACTGGCATTCTTTGAGCTATAACAATGCGCTGCCTTGGAGCGAGGCGCTCATTGACCGCTTCGCCGACCGCCTCAAGTGGGACTGGTATGGCTTGAGCCAGAACAAGGCGCTGCCGTGGAGCGAGGCGCTCATCGATCGCTTCGCCGACCGCTGGGACTGGTATGGCTTGGGCCAGAACGTGGCGCTGCCGTGGAGCGAGGCGCTCATCGACCGCTACGCCGACCGCTGGGATTGGTGTGGCTTGAGCGAGAACGAGGCGCTGCCGTGGAGCGAGGCGCTCATCGCTCGCCACGCCGACCGCTGGGATTGGAGAGGCTTGAGCTGGAACGCGACGCTGCCTTGGTCACACTCTTTCTATGATCGATTTGCCGACCGATGGGATGTAAATTGCGTTGCTCAGCATTACGATGGCAATGTTCGGTCCCTGACACCGGAGCAAATTGATCGGTTGATGGGCGAATTTGATTTTCTAAGCCTTTCAAAATGATTGATTCAGTGACTGCTCACTCATCTACCGATTTATTAAAGCAATTACGCACTATTGACATATCAGTTCCCCTACGCACAGAGGGCAGAACAACCAAGCAATGTGAACGATGGTCAATTTGCCGCTTGCTTGCTACTTATGCTGAAACTGACCTATTCGACTACCCCTTACAAATTAAACACGAGGATCGCCCGGATTTTGTTCTATCCATGCCAACCGTTTGCATAGGCATTGAAATTACTGAGGCTGTACCTGAAAATTGGGCACGGGTTGATGCTTTAGCACAGCATAAGGGGTATGATAACCTGCGGCATATAGAGCGATTCCAACCTGGGGAATCTCGTCGGCCAAACGACGAAATTAATCGAATCGCCCTCGGTCAATCTAAAGGAAGTTTATGGGCTGGTGACTCTGCCGAAAGAGAATGGGCTGAGGTAATGATCTACTTCTCTTTGAAAAAGATAATAAATTATGTAAATCCCGATTTTCGAAAGTTCCAAAATAACTGGCTGGTTATCTACGAAAATTGGCCACTTCCCGCAGTAGAAGAAGATAAAGCAGCCAGTTTATTTCACCAACAGCTTGTTGGTCTAAGTGGGTCGCTACCGTTTGACAAAATATTTGTTGAATGCCCAAAAACTTTTTGGGATTTTACATTAGATTCTTATTCCTGCCACACAATCAATGAACTATGGGCAGAAAGTTAACCCTCCAACAATTACTGTACGCCGCACGGACAACCGCCGACGAACTTAAGATAGAGCTTGCCGTGCAACTCTACCAACAACGGCATCTCTCGATAGGCCACGCCCGCGAACTGGCGAATATGAGTCTGTGGGAATTTCGTCAACTGTTGGCAAGCCGGCATATCGCACCTCACTACGATATATCGGATTTAGATCAGGATATGAAAACGTGGGCGCAATTGGAAAGCTAAATTCCAAAACCCTCATGATTCAGGGCACCACCTCCGACGCCGGCAAAAGCGTCATGGTCGCCGGCCTGTGCCGATTGCTGGCGCGGCGCGGCGTGCGGGTGGTTCCCTTCAAGCCGCAGAACATGGCCCTGAACAGCGCCGTCACCGTGGACGGCGGCGAAATCGGCCGCGCCCAGGCGGTGCAGGCGCAAGCCGCTTTTCTGGAGCCGCACACCGACATGAACCCGGTGCTGCTCAAACCCAACACCGACATCGGCGCGCAGGTCATCATCCACGGCAAGGCGCTGACCAACATGGACGCCCGCCGCTATCACGACTACAAGCCGGTGGCGATGCGGGCGGTGCTGGAATCCTACGAGCGGCTGCGCGCCGCCTACGAATTCGTGCTGGTGGAAGGCGCCGGCAGCCCGGCGGAAATCAATTTGCGCGACAAGGACATCGCCAACATGGGTTTCGCCGAAGCGGTCGATTGCCCGGTGTGGCTGGTCAGCGACATCGACCGGGGCGGCGTGTTCGCCCATCTGTACGGCACGCTGGCCCTGCTGGCGCTCAGCGAACGGGCGCGTATCACCGGCCTGATCATCAACCGCTTCCGGGGCGATGTCAGCCTTCTCACGCCGGGGCTGGACTGGCTGACCCAAGAAACCGGCAAGCCGGTATTGGGCGTGCTGCCCTACCTGCAAGGGCTGCATCTCGAAGCCGAGGACGCCCTGCCGCGTGAATCCGGCATCGCCAAGGACGCCGAACGGCTGCGGGTCGCGGTGCCGGTGCTGGCGCGGATCAGCAATCACACCGATTTCGATCCGCTGCGGCTGCATCCGCAAGTCGAAGTGCATTGGATTCGACCGGGCGAGGCCATTCCACCCGCCGATCTGATCATCCTGCCCGGCAGCAAAAGCACGCGCGGCGATCTGCGCCGACTCCACGAACAGGGTTGGGATAAAGATATCCATCGCCATCTGCGCTACGGCGGCAAACTGATCGGCATTTGCGGCGGCTTTCAAATGCTGGGGCGCCGGGTCCACGATCCCAATGGTTTGGAAGGCGAACCGGGCAGCAGTCCCGGTCTCGGCTTCCTGGATTTCGAGACCACGCTGGAACCGGAAAAACAACTGCATCGGGTCGAGGGTCGGCTTTCTGTTCGACGATGCCTTCGTGACCGGCTACGAAATTCACGCCGGGGTCAGCACCGGCCCGGCGTTGGACCGGCCGGCGGTTCGGCTGAATGACGGGCGGCTAGACGGCGTGTTGTCGGGCGACGGCCAGATTGCTCGGGACGCTACCTGCACGGCCTGTTCGATGCCGCGCCAGCCCGCGACGCGCTGCTGCGCTGGGCCGGCCTGGCGGTGCGGGAAACGCCGGATTACCGGCAATTGCGGGAAGATGGCATCGACCGGCTGGCCGATGCCATCGCCGAGCATCTGGATTTGCGCTCGCTGGAACGGCTGTTGACCGGATAAAGTTTTTGGATGATATTTTCGATTGAAACCGCGCCGCGCCTTTCCTGATCGATTGCCCAGTCGTCCATGAAACTTCGGATCGCTTTATTCATCACTGCTCGCTTTGACGGTCATCAACGGCGGCATTTTGGTCCACCGCCATTTGCAGCAGCCGCCGACGCCCCCCACCGTCGCGACCACTCCGACCAGCCCCACCGCCGCCCGCCCGCAGGCCGAAAATATCGCCCCACAATCGCCTCGACCGCCGGAACAACCGCCTCCGGCCAAAACCCCTCCCGACCGGGTCGCCACTTTGGAAACCAAACCTCGCCCGCCCAAACTGCCCGACCGATCCCTTCCCCCCATCGGCGTCGCCGATTGGATACTGGTGGAGAAAAAGGCTCGGCGCTTGACGCTGTTCCGCGAGAACAAGCCGCTGAAATCCTACGACATCGCCTTGGGCCGGCAACCGGATGGCCCGAAACGGGTCCAGGGCGACAACAAAACCCCCGAAGGCCGCTACAAAATCGACTTTCGCAAGCGAAACAGCGACTATCACCGCGCCTTGCACATTTCCTATCCCAGCGCCGAGGATGCCGCCATTGCCGCCAAGCAGAAACGCCCGGCCGGCGGAGACATCATGATTCACGGTCTTCCCAAAGGCATGGGTTCGCTGGAGCGACTTCATCTGCTACGAGACTGGACGGCGGGCTGCATCGCGGTGACCAACGCCGAAATCGAAGAACTCTGGCGCGCTGTTCCCGACGGCACGCCGATCGAGATTCGACCTTAGAGACGGCGCCGATGCGGACCTCTCAAGCCCGGACATCGCGAGCGTCATGATCGGCGCGCTGGCGGTGCTGCTGGGATTCCAATTGATCGGCGAGTTGACGGTTCAGGTCAGTGGCGTACCCGCGCCGGGGCCGGTGGTCGGCATGGTGCTGCTGTTTCTGGCGCTCCAGTGGCGCGGGACGCTGCCCGATGCCCTGCGCGTCACCGCGCAAACCCTGCTGTCGCATCTGTCGCTGCTGTTCGTCCCCGCCGGCGTCGGGATCATCCAGTACGGGGCACTACTGAAACAAGAGTGGCTGGCCTTGATGGTTGCCTTGGTGGTCAGCACGCTGGTCACGGTCGCGGTCACCGCGTTGGCGATGCGGGCTTTCATCCGCCATCGCGACGAGCGCCGGCGGCATGGATAGAATCCTCGGCGGTATCTGGGTGTATCTGGCCGGCTCGCCCCTGCTGTGGCTGACGGTCACCCTGGCGGTCTACCTGGCCGGGCAATGGCTGTTCCGGCGCAGCGGCGGTCGGGCGCTGTTCAACCCGGTGGCGCTGGCGATCACCTTGCTGGTCCTGCTCCTGCTGCTGACCGGAACGCCCTACGCCAGCTATTTCTCGGGCGCGCAGTTCATCCATTTCCTGCTCGGCCCGGCGACCGTGGCGCTGGCGATCCCGCTCTACCTGCACTGGGAGCGGGTGCGACGGCTGTTTCTGCCCATCGTCGTCGGCCTGGTGTCGGGCTCGCTAACCGCCATCCTCTCGGCCATCGGCATCGCCTGGCTGTTGGGAGGATCGCCGCAAACCTTGCTGTCGATGGCGCCCAAGTCGGTGACCACGCCGGTCGCGATGGGCATCACCGAGAAGATCGGCGGCCTGCCCTCGCTGACCGCAGTCATGGTGATTCTGACCGGTGTCGTCGGGGCTATCGCCGCGCCGGCGCTGCTGGAGTGGCTGCGGGTGCGGGACGATGCCGTCAAGGGCTTCGCCATCGGCGTGGCGGCGCACGGTATCGGCACGGCGCGAGCGTTTCAAATCAGCACGCTGGCGGGAGCTTTCTCCGGTCTGGCCATCGGCTTGAACGCGCTGTTGACCACGCTGCTGGCGCCGCTGATCGTCCGATTGCTCCACCTGTCGCCTTGAGGCGTCGCCCGATGCGCCGGGCAACAGCGCTCAGAACTCGATGCCCCGCTGGGCTTTCACGCCCTGCTCCCGGTAGGGATGCTTCACGCTGCGAATGTCGCTGACCAGATCGGCCAGTTCCAACAACCCGTCCGGGGCGTGGCGTCCGGTCACGACGACGTGCATTTCCAGCCTGCGTTTGCCGAAGGTTTCCAGAACCCGCCCGAGTTCGAGATAGCCGTATTTCAGCACTGGGTTCAGTTCGTCCAGGATCACCAGATCGTAGCGGGAATCCCCGATCATCCGTTCCGCTTCGACCCAAGCGCGTTCGGCGGTCGCGATGTCCCGCTCCCGATCCTGGGTCAACCAGGTGAAGCCGTCGCCGATGGTCTGAAAATCGACGTTCTCGAAACGGCCCAGCACCGTTCGCTCGGCGCTGTCTTGCGCGCCTTTGATGAACTGCACCACGCCGACCCGCATTCCGTGCCCGATGGCCCGTAGCGCCATGCCGAAGGCGGCGGTGGTTTTGCCCTTGCCGGACCCGGTGAAGACCATCAACAGACCCTTCTCGTGGATGGCGCGGGCTTGCTTGCACTCGTAGCCGGCCTTGCGGCGGGCGGTCAGGCGGGCGTGATCGGGATTGACCAGAGGCGCGGCGCCCTCGCCCCCTCTCCCACGGGGAGAAGGGAGTTTTTGTACAGCCTCCGCAACGGGTGTTCCCTCTTCCCCGGGAAGAGGGTTGAACAACGCTTCCCCTTCCTCCGGGTGAGGGTTGGGGTGAGGGTCTTTTTTCAATCGGTTTAGCTCGCGAGAGGCCGCACAAAAACGCCTCTCAAAGATGATGGGTAAAGCGCATCCAGCTTTGCGGATTCCAATCGGGATCGAGCGCGGCGTCGTCCGCGCCCGGCGGCAGCACCTCGCACTTGCGGGCGAAGTAGCGATGGAACGCCAGACTGGGCGTCAGTTCGGGATGAAAAACGGTGACCAGAATCCGGTCGTCCTCGACGGCGGCGACGTAATCGTCCAGTTGCAGCAACACCCGCACGCCGGCGCCGACCCGCACGATCTTGGGCGCGCGGATGAAGGTCAGCGGGATCGGTTCCCGCGCCACCGCCGGCACCATCACGTCGCGGCTGAAGCTGTCCAACTGGCTGCCGAAGGCGTTGCGGCTGACCGCGATGTCGATCAGGCCGAGAAACGGCGTCTCGCCGACGTTTTCCCCGGCCAGCAAAATGGCCCCGGCGCAGGTGCCCCACAGCTTCAAGCCGCCGCTAAAAGCCTCTCGAATGGCGTCGCCCAAGCCGAAAATTTTCAGCAACCGCGACAGGCAAGTGCTCTCGCCGCCGGGGATGATCAACCCCGCCAAGCCTTCCAGTTCGGCGGCGCGCTTGACGGTTCGGGCGGCCACGCCGACACGCCGCAGGTGATCGAGATGCTCCTGCACGCCGCCCTGCAAATCCAGCACGCCGAGCGCGCCGGAGCCGGCTTGCATCACCAGCCTCGTCCCGCCAGCCGGTTCTCGTCGGGCAGGCTGGCCGCGCTCAGACCGGGCATGGGATCGCCCAGATCCATCGAAACTTCCAGCAGTTTTTCGGGATCGTCATAGAACGCCGTCGCTTTCACGATGGCGCTGGCGCGGCGCGTCGGATCGGCGGACTTGAAGATGCCGGAGCCCACGAACACGCCGTCGCAGCCCAATTGCATCATCAGCGCGGCGTCGGCCGGCGTGGCGATGCCGCCGGCGGCGAAATTGACCACCGGCAAGCGGCCCAGCTTTTTGACTTCCAGGGCCAGTTCGTAGGGAATGCCGTTGACCTTGGCAAAACTCATGATCTCCTCGGTCGGCATGTTCGCCAACTGGCGGATTTCACGGTTCATGGTCCGCATGTGGCGCACCGCCTCGACCACGTCGCCGGTGCCGGCCTCGCCCTTGGTGCGAATCATCGCCGCGCCTTCGGCGATCCGGCGCAGCGCCTCGCCCAAGTTGCGGGCGCCGCACACGAAAGGAATGTCGAACCGGGTTTTGTCGATGTGGCACTCCTCGTCGGCCGGCGTCAGCACCTCGCTTTCGTCGATGTAGTCGATCTTGAGGGCTTGCAAAATCTGCGCTTCCACGAAATGGCCGATCCGCGCCTTGGCCATGACCGGGATGGTCACGCTCTCCTTGATGGCCTTGATCAGGCCGGGATCGGACATGCGCGCCACGCCGCCCTGCTTGCGGATATCCGCCGGCACCCGCTCCAGGGCCATGACCGCCACCGCGCCCGCTTCCTGGGCGATCTGGGCCTGTTCCACGTTGACCACGTCCATGATGACCCCGCCCTTGAGCATCTGCGCCAGTTGCGCGTTCAGGAGATATCGATTCTCTGCCATGCTGCTACTCGTTGCCGAATGACGAAAAAAAGCGGTCGCGGAATGCGCGCCGCCCGGACCGTCGGTCCGTGAAGCGGTGAAGTATATCACCATCGCCGGCCGGGACCGCATTCCCGCGCATTCGCTTTCGACCCAAAAAATTCGGATAAGCTTCTCACGGGATTGAAAATACTATTTCTCCTTCTACCCTCTACCGTAATGGTCGCTGTTGGGAAGACGATGAAGTGATTGACGAAATATCGGCTGGGAACAGAAGCATCATCGGCGTTCCCCTGGGGGATATCGCCGGCATCGGCCCGGAAATCGCGGTTATGGCGCTGGCGCAACCCGCCACCTACCAATGCGCCCGACCTCTGGTCATCGGCGAATCCGGCGCGCTGCGGCGGGCGTTGCGGATCACCGGCCTGGACTTGACCCTCCACCCGGTCGAGCATCCCGAGCAGGGGCAATACCGGCACGGCGCCATCGATCTGATCGACTTGGCCAACGTGGACACCGAACAAATCCGGTTCGGACAGGTTCAGGCCGCGGCCGGCCGCGCCGCCTACGAGTTCATCGAAAAATCGGTGGCGCTGTGCCAAGCGGGCCAAGTCGCCGCGCTGGCCACCACGCCGATCAACAAGGAAGCCTTCCACGCCGCCGGGGTGCGGGACATCGGCCACACCGAGCTGCTCGGCCGGCTGACCGGTGCCAACGATCCGCTGACCCTGTTCCAGGTTTTCGATCTGAAAGTGTTTTTTCTCAGCCGGCACGTCTCCCTGGCGAACGCCATCCGCCTGATCACGCGCGGGCGGGTGCTGGACTATCTCCGACGCTGCTCGGCGGCGCTGGAAACGCTGGGCATCGCCAAACCTCGGCTGGCCGTGGCGGGCCTCAATCCCCACTGCGGCGAGCACGGGTTGTTGGGCAGCGAGGAAGGGCGGGAACTCGAACCGGCCATCGCCGACGCGCGGGCCTCGGGCCTGGATGTGGCCGGCCCCATCGCCGCCGATTCGGTGTTCCATCTCGCCCGACAGGGCGCGTTCGACGCGGTGCTATCCCTGTATCACGATCAGGGCCACATCGCCACCAAGATGGTCGATTTCCATCGCACCATCGCGGTCACCATCGGCCTGCCGTTCATCCGCACCTCGGTCGATCACGGCACCGCCTTCGATCTGGCCGGCAAGGGCACGGCCAATCCGGTGAGCCTGATCGAAGCCATTCGCTTGGCGGCGGACTACGCGCCGTTGTATCGGCGCTTCTGAGGAGCCGGCGCCTCCCTACTCCGCCACCCCTCGCGAGCGGTGGCCGGGCAACGGCTCGCCTTCCCAAACGGCGGCGCCATCCTTCGACGGGCAAAAGCGCCCCCCCAACAACGCCAGCAACGCCTCGCGGGTTCGCGGCGGCCGCCAGTGCCGGTCGCCGCCGCCGTCTCGCAACGCCTCGGCCAACTCCAATAACAGCGGCGGCCGCAACCGCGCCCGATGCAATATCTCCCGATCCCCCAGCACCGCCGCCGTCTCGCCTTGGCAGAGCACCATGCCCTCGTGAAACAGCGCCACCCGGTCGGCCCAGCTATAAGCCAGTTCCACATCATGCGTCGAGAATACCAAGGTGGTGCCGGTATCGTGCAACTGTTGCAGAGCGCCCAGCAGGTGCGTCACGCCATACGGATCGAGGCCGGCGGTCAGCTCGTCCAGCACCAGAATTTCCGGGCGCATGGCCAACACACCGGCGATGGCCACCCGCTTCTTTTGACCGAAACTGAGCGCATGAGTGGCGCGGTCGGCGAGATGGGAAACCCGCAGCATCGCCAACGCCTCGCGGACCCGCTCAGCGGTTTCCGCTTCAGACAGCCCCAAGTTCAGTGGTCCGAACGACACATCCTGCCCGACCGTCGCGGCGAACAACTGGTCGTCGGGTTCCTGCAACACCAGCCCCACCCGACGCCGCCAGCCGTTGAGCGCGCGGCGATCGTAACGGACCGGTTGACCGTCGAGCCGGATTTCGCCGCGCGTGGGTTTACAGGTCCCATTGAGATGCAGCAGCAAGGTGGTTTTGCCGGAACCGTTGGGACCGAGAATGGCCAGCTTCTGGCCGCGCTCGATGCTCAGGTCCAAACCGCGCAGGGCGACCACTCCGCCGGGGTAGATGTATTCCAGGCCCTGAACCGTCAGCAGGGGCGCGGTCATAATAGGCCGCGCGCCAGCAGGCCACCCGTCATGCCGACCAACCCAACCAGTCCCAGCCCCGCCGCCAGCCGCGTCCGCGACAGCACATACTTCGGCGCGAGCACCCGCAATTCGCCGGTATAGCCGCGCGCCAGCAGCCCGATTTCCAGCCGTCGCGCCTGCTCCAGCGCCCGCTGAAACAGATTGCCCGCCAGCAATCCCAGCGAGCGCACCGACCGATCCACGCGCGAGTAACCCAGCCGCGCTGTCTGGGCTTGATGACCGGTCAGCGCGCGTTCAAAGAACACGAAGATCAGGCGGTAGATCAGCAGGATCAGTTCGATCAAGCCGGCTGGAACCCCTACTCGCCGCAACGACGCCATCCAGTCGGTCAGCGGCGTGGTCAGAATCAGAAAAGCTAAACAGCTCATCGCCGCCAGCGCGCGGAACGTCGTCGTCAGCGCCAGCCGTAAACCATCCTCTGACAGATGCAGGGCAAAGCTGTGGGCGAAATCCACCGACACCGCCAGAAACGGGATGCCGGTCAGCAAAAACGCCGCCGGCGCGGCCAGCACGCTCAGCAGCGTTTTCAACGGCACGCCCGCGCCGCACACCGTCGCCAGCGCCATGCCGGCCAACACCAGCGGCGCGGTGGTCAGGGGCGGCAGGATCAGGGTCAGGACGAGCAGACCACCCGCCGGCAACAGCTTTTCGGCGGGATGCCAGTGCCGCCAGCGGTTGGTCCAGGCGTGTTGGTCAATCGCCCGCATCGACGCTGTCCTGTTCCTGTTTACGCCGCTGGGACTGGCCGCGCCGGAGGCCGAGATAATAGCCCAGCAGTCCGCTCCCCAACGCCGCCTGCAAGGCGAACAGCAAGCTTTCGATTTCGCCGCTAGGCGGTTCCCAGAGCGGCTGAAACCAGGGCTTATAATCCGGATTGATCGCGACAATGGCTTCCATACCCTGATCGTCCGCGCCTGCGAAAGGCTCTTTCAAGCCGCCGGGCACAGGCAACAGCAATGGCAGGACCGCCAACAACAGCACGATGGCCAACAAAATGAGATTGGAGCGCCTCATTTCGTACCTCCCGGCGCGAAAGCCAATTCGTCCAACTCGTCGCGGCTGTACTGACTTAGGAGATTGACCACGACGACGGTCAACAGGCCCTCGATGATAGCCAGCGGCAACTGTGTGGGTATGAATACGGCGACGAACTTGACGAACGACCCCGCGATCCCGCTAACCGGATCGGGAAACGCCAATGCCAGTTCTCCGGCGGTCACCAGATAAGTCGCCCAATCGCCCAGCATCGCCGCGAGAAACACCGCCACCGACAGCGGCGCACTCACCCCCCGAGCGCCACGAAACACCGCATAAGCGACCCATGGACCGACAATGGCCATCGAGAACACGTTCGCGCCCAGGGTGGTCAAACCGCCATGAGCCAACAGCAACGCCTGAAACACCAGCACGATGGTTCCCAGCAACGCCATGACCGAGGGGCCGAACAGGATAGCTCCCAAGCCGGTGCCGGTGGGATGAGAACAACTGCCGGTGACCGACGGCAGCTTGAGCGCCGACAGCACGAAGGCGAATGCGCCCGATGCCGCCAGCAACAGCTTGGTTTGTGGCTGGTCCCGCATCAGGCGATTGACACGGTAGGCGCTGACGATGACGAACGGCAAAGAAATCACGGTCCAAGCGGCGGCGTGCAGCGGCGGCAGGAACCCTTCGGCGATATGCATGACAAACCTCTCCGGTGTTGGGCGAAGCGTCGGGGAGGTCGTCTTGGGAAAGCGGTCGCCGACCGATGGCTTGGCGATGACGCGCTGGCTGGAGACGGTTCGCAACCCCGGAACACCCCGCCCGGAATCAAGCTGGCGTCCGACATCGGCAGGTCTCCTGGCTCGCAGGTTCTCGTCGCTCGCCCAGCCTTCCCAGCCATCTCGGCCAGTGGCGCGCGGGGGGCGCGACTCGCTGCTTACAGTTGCGGGGGCAGCTCTGGAATTGGCGTCCCGAGGATCGCCGCACCAGATTCCCTTTTCATCTCCTTCGGGCCGAACGCCCTCGGGAACCCATGTCGGATATAGAGCGATGCTAACGCCCGGCTCGCGCTGGCGTCAACCTCGGCGCCCATTCGGCGATTTTCTCGCGCACGCCGCGCCAGCGGTGCCGCCGCCGATGATCCGGAATATCGTTCGATACGTTCAGGAAAGCGCTTGCCGGCCGGACGGCACCACAATTTCCTTGCAACAATCATGGATTAAGTTCGATAATTGTGCATTGCACCATCATACGCGAAGCGCGCTCACCCCCGATTTTTCGGGCGGACGAGCGGCCCAACCACGGACCCGAACTCATGAACGCCAAGCGCCTGTTGATTGTTGACGACGAACCGGGGTTTGGCGAGTTCGTTCGCCAAGTGGCCCTGGATCTCGGCTACGAAGTCTTGGTCACCACCAGCGGTCTGGACTTTCAGAACAGCTACCGCCCTTTCCAGCCCTCCAAGATCGTGCTCGATATGGTCATTCCGGACATCGACGGCAACGAGTTGCTGCTCTGGTTGCTGCAACAGGGTTACTCGGCCGATCTGATCATCACCACCGGCTTCAGCCCGGAGTACGCTCAAGACGCGAAAACGCTGGCGGAATTCAAGGGGCTGCGCACGGTGACCACCTTGGTCAAGCCCGTGTCCCTGGCCCGGCTGCGCGCCGCTCTCGGCGCTTAGCGGCCTTGGAATACCGGATCGCCGGGGCATCGAATATCGATTGCCGCTTTGCGACACCCGCTTTTCATCGGCTATCGTTAGCTATGGTTCACGAAGTGACGGGACGGCAAAGATGCGGTGGCGATCCTATCTGATCATTGTGGTTTTCGGCCTGATTCCCCACGGGTTCAGCGCTCCGGCCACCGGCGCCCAGCAAATCCCCTCGTCTTTGCCCGAAACCGTGGACGGCGCTAGCCTCGCCGCCCTCTCCGATCAAATCGACGCCTTCGCCCGCGATATGGAACGATTGCGCCGGTTCATGGGGGTGTCCGAGACTCGCGCGCTGGACATTGGAATCCGCGATCCCCTGCCTCGGGATCTGTACTTCCAAACGCTGACGCTGTGGGAAAATACCGACAGATTATCGTTTGAAGTCAAACGAGTGCACGGGCTTCCGCCCGCACCGCCATCGGACGGTACCGGCATCCCGAATATCCTCGCCCGGCTGCGGAGCGCCCACCAACTGCTGCGGCAAGCGATGCAGGATCTGCAAATAGCGCCTTCGCGAGAAACTCCGGCCGGAACGCCCAAGTCTTTCACCGAGATATTCAACGGCGTTTTGGCGATCAATCGGCAATTGAACTTGATGCTGGAGCGGCACATCTCGCCCAGCGAGGTTTACCGGGAATTAACCCTGGCCATCGGCTACTCCGCGAGATTGCTGGCCCGTTATCCCGACGCCACGCGAATTCCCCCCGAACCGCCGTTCGAGCCCGACAAACAACCGAAGGATGTCTATCTCAGGCTGATCGAGTGCCTGCAAAGCATCGCGCGCATCTTCGACTCGCAGGGTTTGGCCGTCCTCAAGATCGATCCCGGTCGAACCGACCTCGACGGCTTGCAGCCGAGCGACGTTTATCTCGTCGCCTCCATGATCGTTTCTCAGCTCAACTTTTTACACCAGCACCTGGACATCGCCAAGCCGCCACCCCAGCCGGTTTACCCCGGTCTCAAGTTTCCGGCGCACAGCTACCAGCGCGCGGGAATCCTGCAAGCTCAACTGCGACAGCTCGAGCGGTTTCTCGCGACCGACCGCGCGGCCTCGACCCGACCGGCCCGACTTCGAGAGCGGGAAACGCCGTGATCGCCGAGGCGACCAAACGAAGCCTGCCGTTGATCCGCCAATTGCTTTTTTCGCATTTATCGGTGGCTTTGATCGGATTGGGAATGTTGGGCATCGCCCTGGTCGCCACTTACGATCTGCGCGGCAGGGTCATCCTGTTGGCCAAGGAAAGCGGCCCGTTGACCCAAGCGTCGTTCGAGCTATTGACCGGGGTCCGCAACTCTCTGGCCAATTTGCACGGTTGGGCCAGTCTCGGCGACCCGCGGTTCCTGATCGGTTGGCGGGCATCCTGGCGGGACGAAATTCAACCCGCGCTGGAGTCGCTGAATAATTGCTCCCCGCTCGCCGGCCAAGCCTGCAACCCCGAGCGGATCGAGCAGCTCCGGTCCTTGCTGGCCGATTTGCAGGAATCCCAGTGGTGGGTGCAAGACCAAGTGCGCGCTCCGGGCAACGAACCGGCGCGGTTGCTCTATTTGCGGGAGGTCGAGCCCGGCGCGGGGCATTTGCACTCCCTGCTGGCCGCTTTGATCCAAGACGAAACGGAGCGGGAAGGAGGCCCCGAGCGGAAAGAGTTGCTCGCCCTGATCGGGGAAATTCGCCAGCAATTTTCGAGCGCGCACTTATTGCTTCGGGAAATTCTCGGGCCGGGCGGACTCAGCTACATCAACCCCTTTGACGAGGGCTTGCGCGCCGTTCAAGCCGACATCGCCACCTTGGTCGCCGATGCCCTGCTCGCGCCCGAGCAGCGCCAAATGGCCGACCTGCTTCAGCAGGAACTGAGGGGGTTCGCGGCTCACGCGGCCGAAATGATCCGCTTGCGGCAATCGGTCGGCTGGAATATCGCCCTGCATGCGATGGCGCGGGAAACCGATCCCCTGGCGGGCCAAGCGATCGCCATGGCGAACGCGATGGCGAATCAGGCCAAGAGGCGCTTGGAAGCGGAAATCCTGGCGGCGCAAGCCGCGAGCGCCATCACCGTCTGGAGCATGATCTCGATGATCGCGGTGATGCTGGTGGTCGCTTACGCGCTTTCCAAACAGCGCGCCGAAGCCCTGGCCCGGCCGATCACCTCGCTGGTGGAAGCGACCCGGCAACTCGCGGCGGGAAGCCTGCACGCCGACATTCCCGCCGGCGGCAACGGCGAGCTGGGCGAACTCACCCGCTCGTTCAACAGCCTGCGCGCTTCCATGCAGGGCGCGCAGGAAAAGCTGCGCGAAGCCAACACCTCGCTGGAGCAGCGAGTCGCCGAGCGCACGGCCGACCTGGAAACGGTCAACCGGGCGCTCACCCACGAAATCGGCATCCGCAACCAAACCGAAGTCGCCTTGCGCGAAAGCGAAGCGCGGCTGCGCGCCATGACCCGGGCCATTCCCGATCTGGTGTTCGTGGTCGACGAGGATGGCCGCTACCGCGAAATCCTGGCGGCGGGGCGCGGACGAACCGTCGCGGGCAACACCCCCGCGCGCGACACTTCCCCGAGCCCGGCGGTCTCGCTCGAACCGCACCGCTATCGCGAAACGCCGGCGGCGGGGCGGAAACCGGCCGCCACCATCGGCGTCACGCCCATCCGCGACCGGCTGGTTCATGAAGTGCACTCGCGCGAGATGGCGGATTTTTTCCTCGACATCATCCGTCGCGCCTTGGTCACCCGACAAATTCAAGTCGCGGAATACGAGCTGCAAACCGCTTCGGGATTGCGCTGGTTCGAATCGCGGACCGCGCCGCTCGACGTGAAGTTCGACGCCAAGGCCGCCGCCATCGTCGTCGCGCACGACATCACCAAGCGCAAGCAGGCCGAAGCCCAGCTCCGGCAAGCGCAGAAAATGCAGGCCATCGGCCAGCTCACCGGAGGTATCGCCCACGATTTCAACAACCTGCTCGCGGTGATCATGGGCAACCTGGAATTGCTGCACGAGCAGTTGACCGCTCAGCCCCGGCTCCACGAGCTGGCCCAGCAGGCATTGAAAGCGGTGGATCGGGGCACCTATCTCACCCGGCGACTGCTGGCGTTCTCGCGCCATCAGCCCTTGCTGGCGCAACCGACCGACCTGAACAAGCTGGTGCTCGGGATGCTGGATCTGATGCGGCGCACGCTGGGCGCCACCATCCAGATCAACACGGTGCTGGCCAACGATCTGCGGCACGCGCTGGTCGATCCCGACCAACTGGAGAGCGCCCTGCTCAACCTGGTGATCAACGCCCGCGACGCCATGCCGCAAGGCGGCAAGCTCGCGCTGGAAACGGCCAACATCCTGATCGAGGAAGAGTACGCCGCGTCCCAAGCGGACATGCACCCCGGCCCTTATGTCATGCTGGTCGTCAGCGACACCGGCGCGGGCATGACGCCCAAAGTCCTGGAGCGGGCCTTCGAGCCGTTTTTCACCACCAAGGAAACCGGCAAGGGCAGCGGCTTGGGACTCAGCATGGTGTACGGGCTGGTCAAGCAATCCGGCGGCCACATCACCATCTACAGCCAGCCGAACCAGGGCACCTCGGTTCGGCTTTACCTGCCGCCGATCACGACCCCTGCCCCGCCAGCGCCGGAACCGCACGCCGTCGATACCTCGATCAAAGGCCGGGGCGAAACCATCCTGGTCGTCGAGGACGATGCCGAAGTTCGCCTGTTCGCCGTCAATGCCCTGCGCGGGCTGGGCTACGAACCCGTGCAAGCGGGTGATGCGGCGACGGCGCTCCAAGCGCTCGAAACCACGCCCGATATCGTCTTGCTGTTCACGGATATCGTGATGCCAGGCGAGATGGACGGGGTCAAGCTGGCGGAGGAAGCGCAACGCCGCTACCCCGGCTTGCGAGTGCTGTATACATCGGGATACACGGAACACGCCTTGATCGGCGATGGCCATCAGGTGGCCGGTGTGGAAGTGTTGACCAAACCCTATCGAAAAGCCGACTTGGGAAGAAAAATACGGCTTCTGCTGGGCCCGCGAGAGTAGCTCGAGAGCTCGCGACCTCGCGAAGCGCCTCGGTCGCGACATCCGCCATTGCCCGCGCCGCATCGCCCGCGAAACCCCCACCCCGGCTATTCGGCAAGGGGTGGGGGTTGATCCCGCAGATGATCTACTTGTTGGTGGCGGGCGGCGGGGTGGCCGGAGCAGCCGGCGGCGAGGCGGCCGGAGCGGCCGGCGGCGAGGCGGCGGCGGCCGGGGCGCTATCCTTGGCCCGCCACTGGCCCCACCACTCCTGGAGATGGCCCTTGTGCCAGAGGAAGGCGATGGCCCCGAGCAGCAACAGCAGGAACAGGTAGGATTTCCAGGGCGTCTTCTTCTCCGCGTAAGGGTCGGTGAACGAGCGCTGCGCTCCCGGCGGCAGCGCGGCGACATGGGTGAGCGAAGTCCCAAAGGGTATATTGACGATAGCGCGGGTGTTGATCGCCCAGCCGTTGGCGTCGAGCAGGGGCGCCAGATTCCTCTTTCGCAGCTTGAGATAGGCGATCACCATGGACGGACCGGAGACCAGCAACACCAGGCCGACGAGGGCGAGCGGCATCTGCCACGCCTTCAGGCCCAGAAAGCCGGTCACCACCGAGGCGATAGCGGTGCCGATGGCGCCGACGGCCAAACCGATGGCGGCGAAAATACCGGCGAATTTGCCGACATCGAACGGCGCCGCCGGCGCTTTCCCGGCTTCCGCTTTCTGAGCGGAATCGGCGACGCCCGCCGCCGCTTGGTCGTGAACCGCCTTTTCGCGGGCGGCGGCCATCTTTTCGACCTGCTCCCCGACCATCTTGCCGATGCGCTTGAAGGGATACCAGAACGCTTGGCGGACGCTGATCGGATGTTCGACGATCTTGACGATGGTGGCGTCCCAGTCTTGGCCGCGCCGGTCGAAAAACACCCCGTTGCGGCCGACCATCAGGTTGTCCGCGTCGCCGTTGGTGAAAGCGGCCACGATGGTCATGTTTTCGGCGCCGCCTCGCCGCCGGCAATCGCAGTAGGCCAGATAGGTTCCGCTGAGATGCGCCAGCCCGCTGTGCTTGCCGACGTCGTCGACCCGAAGGCACAGATCGCAGCTCCGCCCGTCCAGGAACAGCGTGCCGGCCTGGAAAATCGCTTTCGAGCCGGGCGTGTAAAAATCGCGGAACGAGACGAAATTGTTCAGCAGCCGGAACAGGTCTCGGTGATAGCGCACCAGCCGGTCCACCGAAGCGATGGCGTCGGCCGCACCCGCGAGCGCCTCGTCCTTTTCGACCAGCGCGACGAGCGTTTCCCGGTAGCCGCCCGCCAGAATGGCGCGGACCCGCTTGATTCCCAGCACCTCGACGGCAGCGCCCTTCTTATTGCCTTGCCAGGCCTCGTGGGCGGCGAACATCACGCACAACGCCTCCCATTCGTCGGCATCCAGGCTGGTTTTACCGCCCAGCAGCGGCTGCACGACCTTCGCGAGAAATTCGGCCATCGGCGCGGTCCAGGCGGGACTGAGCCCCTTGTCGAGCGGCACGGGTTTGCCGGCTTCGATTTTCGCCAGCGGCAGCGCAGCAACTACCTCGGCGGCGGGCGAAAGGTTCTTCCTGGCGAGGGCGGCATATTCTTCCGGCGCGGGATTCAGCGGCTCGGCGGCGCGCGAATCGAAGGCGGCCAGCCGGCAGCGGGTAAAATAATCGTCCACCTTGGCTTTGACCGCTTCGAAGACCGCCACGGCTGCCTCGGTCTCCTCGCCGAACGGCAAAATGTTGGCGGCGTCGCCTTCCGCCTCCTGCCACCAGTCCGAATACGCTCGAGCTTCCGTAAAAAATTGATCGATCTTTTCCCGCGAGACGCCCGGCGCCCCGCTGCGATCCTCCTCCGCCCCGACACAGGCGATGATGTCCTCGATCACCGCTTTGATGGCCTCGTCGCCCGCCGCGATTGCCGGAACGATGCCATCGCCGTTGAACCGGGTGTCGGCGAAAATTTTGGCGGTATCCGCCGTATCTGCGGCCGTGATGGCCTCGGCCTCCTCTTTGCCGAGATTGGCGAGAATTTGCTTGGCCGAGGCAAGCAACTCCTTGCCTTCGGCCGTGCCGTCGTCGATGGCGGCCAGCGGCAGCGCATCGCCGCCTCGGGTCAAACCGTCCGGATCCTTGAGGACGGACGTCGCCCACTTGACCGCCGCGACGATCTCGGGAACCCGGATATAGCCATCGCTATCGCCATCGATGAGTTCGAGCGTTTTGCCGTCGATCTCCAGACCGCGGATCGGACAGCTGAGCGCGGCCCAGAGCTTGGGGTCGAGCTGGTCGAGCGCCGTCAAATCAGCCCCCGACTCCAAGCGCACCTGATCGAAGCCACCCGAGCGAAAAAACCGCCACCTATGTATCTTATTTGGAGCCATATCGCCTGTGTTTGCCATTCAAAAATCTCCGATCAACGCATTATTGTAACTATTGTTAGGATAAAAGCTTCCTGGCCTGCTATGCTTCCGGGCCGTCCGGGGTGGGTTCGGTGAACCCCGGTCCATTCAGGATACCATCCATCATGGAGCGGTGAATGGGCAAGGCATCGTTCATGTCCCGCAGATTCTCGGTAAGCCTTAAATTAATTCTGATCGATTTAGGAGGAATATTCGACATGCCGCTTATCAATCGACTCGCCGCCGAATTTGTCGGCACCCTTTGGTTGGTGTTGGGAGGTTGCGGCAGCGCCGTGTTGGCCGCCGTGTTCCTGGGCCCCAACAACTATCCCCTCGGGATCGCCCTGGTCGGCGTATCGCTGGCTTTCGGCTTGACCGTGCTGACCATGGCCTACGCCATCGGCCACGTTTCCGGCTGCCATCTCAACCCCGCCGTCTCGGTCGGGCTGTGGGCCGGCGGCCGCTTCCCGGTGTCCGACCTGGTTCCCTACATCATCGCTCAAGTGCTCGGCGGTCTGGCCGGCGCGGCCGTGATCTATATGATCGCCACCGGCAAACCGGGATTCGACCTGGTCGCCAGCGGCTTTGCCGCCAACGGCTTCGACGATCACTCGCCCGGCAAATACGGCATGAACGCCGCGCTGATCTGCGAAATCGTGATGACCTTCATGTTCCTGATCGTCATTCTGGGCTCGACCCACAAGAACGCGCCGGGCGGCTTCGCCCCCATCGCCATCGGCCTGTGCCTGACGCTGATCCATTTGATCAGCATCCCGGTCACCAACACCTCGGTCAACCCGGCGCGCAGCACCAGCCAGGCGATCTTCGTCGGCGGCTGGGCCTTGCAGCAGTTGTGGCTGTTCTGGGTCGCCCCCATCGTCGGCGCGGCTTTGGCCGGCTTCTTCTATCGCTGGCTGGCGCCCAACGACGACTGATTGATCTGGCGGCAAAAAAGGCGCGCCGCAGCGCGCCTTTTTCATTTCTGCCGGCATCCTGGCAAAAAGCTTGCGCCACGCGGACGGCTCCGTTTGCGAGGCCGCCCGACCGTTCTCGATGCCCGATCTTCAGCGCGCCTTGCCGGACTTCCAAGCCGCGAGCAAAGTCTCGTAGGCGATGGTCTCGCCCTTGGGCTTTTCGTTGTCCAGCTTCTTCCAGGGCGCGCCCTTGTCGCTCAGCCACTTGGCCGAGTCGCTCTTGGGATTGAGCTTGGGCGCGCACTTGGCCATGCCGGCGCGCTCCAGCCGCGCCATCACCTGATCCATCTCCTCGGCCAAGTTGTCCATGGCCGCTTGCGGGGTCTTCTCGCCGGTCACCGCCTGCGCCACGTTTTTCCACCAGAGCTGCGCCAGCTTCGGATAGTCGGGCACGTTGGTGCCGGTCGGCGTCCAGGCCACGCGCGCCGGGCTGCGATAGAACTCCACCAGGCCGCCGAGCTTGGGCGCGAGTTCCGTCATCGCCGGGGACTGGATGTCCGATTCGCGGATCGGCGTCAGGCCGACGATGGTTTTTTTCAGCGAGGCGGTCTTGGCCGTCACGAACTGCGCGTACAACCAGGCCGCCGCCGTCCGGTTGGGATCGTGATCCTTGAAGAAGGTCCAGGAGCCGACATCCTGATAGCCGTTCTGCATCCCCTCCTTCCAGTACGGGCCGTTGGGGCCGGGCGCCATGCGCCACTTCGGCGTGCCGTCGGCGTTGACCACCGGCAGGCCCGGTTTGGTCATGTCGGCGGTGAAGGCGGTGTACCAGAAAATTTGCTGGGCGATCTGGCCTTGCGCCGGCACCGGGCCGGCCTCGCCGAAGGTCATGCCGGTCGCTTCCTTGGGCGCGAACTTCTTCATCCAGTCCACGTACTTGGTGAGCGCGTACACGGCGGCCGGCGAGTTGGTGGCGCCGCCGCGAGAGACCGAGGCGCCGACCGGCGCGCAACGATCCTCCGCCACGCGGATGCCCCACTCGTCCACCGGGAAGCCGTTGGGGATGCCCTTGTCGGCGGTGCCGGCCATCGACAGCCAGGCATCGGTGAAGCGCCAGCCCAGCGACGGGTCTTTCTTGCCGTAGTCCATGTGGCCGTAGACTTTTTTGCCGTCGATTTCCTTCACGTCGTCGGTGAAAAACTGGGCGATATCCTCGTAGGCCGACCAGTTCAGCGGCACGCCCAGCTCGTAGCCGTACTTGGCCTTGAATTTGTCCTGCAAATCTTTGCGCGCGAACCAGTCGGCGCGGAACCAGTAGAGGTTGGCGAACTGCTGGTCGGGCAACTGGTAGAGCTTGCCGTCCGGCGCGGTGGTGAAGCTGGTGCCGATGAAGTCCTTCAAATCCAGGCCGGGATTGGTGAATTCCTTGCCCTCGCCCGCCATGTAGTCGGTGAGGTTCATGATCTTGCCGTAGCGGTAATGGGTGCCGATCAGGTCGGAGTCGGAAATCCAACCGTCGTAGATCGACTTGCCCGACTGCATCGAGGTTTGCAGCTTCTCGACCACATCCCCTTCCTGGATCAGATCGTGCTTGACCGTGATGCCGGTGATTTCGGTGAACGCCTTGGCCAGCGTCTTGGATTCGTACTCGTGGGTGGTGATGGTCTCGGAGACGACCGAGATTTCCTTCACGCCCTTGGCCTGTAGCTTCTTGGCGGCGTCGATGAACCATTGCATCTCGGCCGTCTGCTGCTCCTTGTTCAGCGTGGACGGTTGAAACTCGCTGTCGATCCACTTCTTGGCTTCGGCTTCGCCGGCTTGGGCTTGACCGCCCAGCGCGCAAACGACGGCCAAGGCCAACGCGGTATGGCGTACCTTCATCGCTCTTCTCCTCGGTTATGCATGTTATCCGCTTCCCCTCGGGTAGTAAGGGTCGCCACGGCCCCGGGGAAGCTCCGGGCCGGATTCCCGAACGCTCAGCCGCGCCGCATGATCAGCGCCAGCACGGCCATGGAAACCACGAAGCTGATCCAGATACTCGGTTCCTGCTCCAACGACAGCCATTCCGCCAGCTTGCCGGCCAAGCCGATGAAGCCGAGGTTGATATAAGCGGCCGTCAGCAGGCCGATGAACAGGCGGTCGCCCCGGGTGGTGGCGATCGGCAAAAAGCCCTTGCGCGTGGTGGTGGGCGACTTGAGTTCCCACACCGTCATCCCCGCGAGCAGCAGCGCGATGCAGCAGAAGAACACCGCGACCGGCGTGGTCCAGACCATCCAGGCGAACATCACACCCTCCCCATCGCGAAGCCCTTGGCGATGTAGTGGCGCACGAACCAGATCACGATCGCGCCCGGCACGATGGTGAGCGTGCCCGCCGCCGCCAGCACCGCCCAATCCATGCCGGAGGCGGACACGGTGCGGGTCATCACCGCCACGATGGGTTTGGCGTCCACGCTGGTCAGCGTGCGCGCCAGCAGCAGCTCGACCCAACTGAACATGAAGCAGAAGAAGGCTGTCACCCCGACCCCGGACTTGATCAACGGCAGAAAAATGGTGAGGAAAAAGCGCGGGAACGAGTAGCCGTCGATGTAGGCCGTTTCGTCGATCTCGCGCGGCACGCCGCTCATGAAGCCTTCCAGAATCCACACCGCCAGCGGCACGTTGAACACCAGATGGGCCAAGGCCACCGCGAGGTGGGTGTCCATCAGCCCGAGCGTGGTGTAGAGCTGGAAGAACGGCAGCAGAAACACCGCCGGCGGGGTCATCCGGTTGGTCAGCAGCCAGAAGAACACATGCTTGTCGCCGAGGAAGGAATAGCGCGAGAAGGCATAGGCCGCCGGCAACGCCACCGCGATCGAAATGACCATGTTGATGGCCACGTAGATCAGGCTGTTGATGTAGCCCGAGTACCAGGAGGCATCGGTGAAAATGGTGGCGTAGTTGGCCCAGGTGAAGCGTTGCGGCAACAGCGCGAAGCTGGC
Source organism: Candidatus Competibacter sp. (assembly GCA_037045685.1). Lineage (GTDB taxonomy): Bacteria > Pseudomonadota > Gammaproteobacteria > Competibacterales > Competibacteraceae > Competibacter_A. Next base: position 542,168 of record JBAOII010000023.1, on the reverse strand, counting down.
CAGGATTTCCTGGTTGGTCTTGAAGCTCATGTTGACCATCCAATAGATGGGCAACAGCGCGAAGACCAGGTAGGCGATCAGAAACAGCGGCCGCCAGAGGGATCGGCGCTCATCCATGGCCAGCGCCCTCCCGGTCTGCGGTGCCGACGCGCTGCATCCAGTTGTAGAGGATGAAGCACAGCAGCAGGATGATCAGGAAGTAAATCAGCGAAAAAGCGGCCGCCGGGCCGAGGTCGAACTGGCCGACCGCCTTCTGGGTCAGGTATTGCGACAGGAAAGTGGTGGCGTTGCCGGGACCGCCGCCGGTCAGCACGAACGGCTCGGTGTAGATCATGAAGCTGTCCATGAACCGCAGCAGCACCGCGATCATCAGCACGCCCCGCATCTTGGGCAACTGGATGTAGCGGAACACCGCGAACCGGCTGGCGCCGTCGATGCGGGCGGCCTGATAGTAGGCGTTGGGAATGCTGCGCAACCCGGCGTAGCACAGCAGCGCCACCAGCGGCGTCCAGTGCCACACGTCCATCGCCAGCACGGTCGCCCAGGCGTCGGCGGCGTGGCCGGTGTAGCTGTAATCGACGCCGAGCCACGCCAGCGCCGCGCCCAGCAGGCCGATGTCGGCGCGGCCGAAAATCTGCCAGATGGTGCCCACCACGTTCCACGGAATCAGCAGCGACAGCGCCACCAGAACCAGCACCGCCGACGCTTTCCAGCCGCGCGCCGGCATCGACAGCGCCAAGGCGATGCCCAGCGGAATTTCCACCGCCAGCACCGCCAGCGAGAACAGGAGCTGCCGCCACAGGGCGGCGTGCAACTCTTCGTCGCGCATCACCGCCGCGAACCATTCGGTGCCGACGAACACGCGGCGCTCGGGCGAGATGATGTCCTGCACCGAGTAGTTCACCACCGTCATCAGCGGCAGCACCGCCGAGAAGGCGACGCAGAGGAACACCGGCAGCACCAGCCACCAGGCTTTCTGTTTGACGGGTTTCATGCGGTCGCTCCGGACGGGCGGGCCGGGTCCGGGCTCGCGCCGTCGATCAGTTGCTCGTCGCGGTCATAAAAGCAGGTGTGCGGCCCCAGCACGCTCAGCCACACCGTGTCGCCCACACGCGGCGCGGCGCTTTCCGGGCTGAGCCGCGCCCGCAGCACGGACTCCCCGGCACGGGCGCTGACCAGCCAATAGGTGCCGATGTCCTGCGATTGGGTCACCGAGGCGGCCAGCGCGCCGGATTCGCCCGCGCCAGTGAGAGTCACGTACTCCGGTCGAACCCCGAGCGTGAACTCGCCGGCCGCGCGCAGCGCGCCGGCCAGCGCCGGCGCGACCGGGAGCGACCGGCCGGCCACTTCGACCGCGTCGTCGCGCCAGCGGGCCGGCAGGAAGTTCATGCCCGGCGAGCCGATGAAATGGCCGACGAACCGGTGCCGGGGCCGCTCGAACAACTCGTCGGCGGAGCCGACTTGCACCGCGCGACCGCGCGTCATCACCACCACTCGATCGGCGAAGGTCAGCGCCTCGACCTGATCGTGGGTGACGTAGATCAGCGTCAGCTTGAGCTCGTGGTGGATTTGTTTGAGCTTGCGCCGCAGTTGCCATTTCAGGTGCGGGTCGATCACCGTCAGCGGTTCGTCAAACAGCACCGCGCTCACGTCCTCGCGGACCAGGCCGCGTCCGAGCGAAATCTTTTGCTTGGCGTCGGCGGCCAAGCCGGCGGCGCGCTGGCCGAGCTGGCCGCTCAGCTCCAACATCTCGGCGATCCGGCCGACGCGGGCCTTGATCCGTTCGGGCGCCACCCCCCGATTGCGCAGCGGAAACGCCAGATTGTCGGCCACCGTCATGGTGTCGTAGACCACCGGGAACTGGAACACTTGGGCGATGTTGCGCTCTTGCGGCGTTCGGTCCGTCACGTCCGCGCCATCGAACTGGACCGCACCGCGCGACGGTCGCACCAAGCCGGACATGATGTTGAGCAGGGTGGTCTTGCCGCAGCCCGACGGCCCGAGCAGCGCGTAGGCGCCGCCGTCGGCGAAACTCATCTTGAGCGGCAACAGCGCGTAGTCGCTGTCCTGTTTCGGGTCGGGCTGGTAGGAGTGCGCGAGATCGAGATCGATGCGGGCCACGTCAGCGCCCTCCTGGAATCGTGGGAGCCACCAGCAACTCACCGCGCGGATCGAAGACGTAGGCTTGCGCCGGGTCGAGATACAGCGTGATCGCGGCGCCGAGATCGAAGTAATGCACGCCGGTCAGTTGCGCGACCAGTCGGCCGACTGGGGCATCGACGTGCACGAAGGTGTCGGAACCGGAAATCTCGGCCAGTTCCACCCGCCCGGCCAGCGCCATGTCGCCGGGGCGCGAGCGCACCCGCAGCGCGCCGGCGCGCACGCCCACGGTCACGCCGCCCACAGGACCGGGGAGCGCGCTGGCGGCAGCGGCCGGCAACGGCATGTCGAGGTGCACGTCGGAGGCCAACTGTATGCCCGTCGCGGCGGCGCGGCCCTCGATCAGGTTCATCGGCGGGTCGCTGAAGGCGCGGGCCACGCGGATCGATTGCGGCCGGTGAAACACCTCGGCGGTGGGGCCGTACTGCAACAGTTCGCCGGCGTCCAATACCGCCGTATAACCGCCCAGCAGCAGCGCCTCGGTCGGTTCGGTGGTGGCGTAGACCACGGTCGAGTCGCCGCCGGCAAACAGCGCCGACAGTTCCTCGCGCAATTCCTCGCGCAATTTGTAATCCAGGTTGACCAGCGGCTCGTCCAGCAGCATCAGCGGCGCTTCCTTGGCCAGCGCGCGGGCCAGCGCCACCCGCTGCTGCTGGCCGCCCGACAGCTCGGCCGGCAGGCGGTCGAGCAAGGGTTCGATGTGCAGCTTGGCCGCCAGCGCCCGCACCCGCCGATCGATGGCGGCGCGGTCGAGACCGCCGCGCAGCTTGAGCGGCGAGGCGATGTTGTCGAACACCCGCATCGACGGGTAGTTGATGAACTGCTGGTAGACCATGGCCACGTTGCGCTTGCGCACCGACAGCCCCGTCACGTCCCGGTCGTCCACCCGCACCCGGCCGTGGCTGGGCGTGTCCAGACCCGCCATCAACCGCAGCAGGGTGGTCTTGCCCGCTTGGGTCGCGCCCAACAGCACGGTGACCGCCTGCGGTTGCAAGGCGAAATCCAGCGGATACAGGTGCGTGGCCGGGCCGACCTGTTTGGCGACGCCTTGCAGGGTCAAGCGCATGGCGCGACTATAATGGATTTATTATTGAATTCACTCATTATCTTGCTAGCCCGTCTCAAAATGCTCGACCTCTTCGGCGCCGGCGACCGGCCGGGCCATCGGCCGGTCCTGAAAGTACTCGTCGAACTTTTCCCGAGCCTGCTCGCCGAACAGAATCTCGCAGGCTTCCATCAGGCCGGGCGCCGTCCGAATGTTCTCCCGGCGCACCACCAGGGCGATCTTGGAGCGCCGCCGCAGAAAATCCTCCAGCTTGACGATCATTTCCTGGCGCGTCGCCAGCGCGATTTCGCAGCGGCGGTATTCGGTTCCCTCGATCAACACCTCGGCTTGGCGGGGATCTTCCCGGATGTCCTCCAGCAGCCGCAGCGCCTTTTCGTCGTAGCGCCGCCACAATCGGCTGGTGAGGCTCTCCATCGCTCCGGGAAAAGTGTAGCTGTCCAAATTCATCAATTGCGCTTGATGCCGATACTCTTCCAGCACCGAAGGGTGCGGCTCGCCGTACCATTTATAGCGGGGATACGGCAGATCGACGCCCAGCTCGCTCACGATTCCGGCCACCTCGTCGCCGACGTTGACGCAATCGGTCAGCTTGCCGCCGAAGATGCTGAGGTGCGCCCGGCCCCGATTCACGTCGATTTCGTGCTTGCGGGACAACTGCATCCAGTCCCGGATGTTGCCCTCGGCCTTCGCCTTCACCACCAGAGGACGGACCCCGCAGCGTTCGGCGATGATGTCGGCGCGGGTCAGCGGCCGTGGCAGCTTCAGCCGCTTGTTGATGTTGTCGAGCACGAACCGGCGGTCCTCGTCCGTCACCTCGGTGAAGGGGCTCTCGACCCGGCTGTCGGTGGTGCCGATGCAGGTCCGCGCGCCCATCGGAATGACGAAGAACAAGCGGCCATCGTCGGCGAAAAACGCCAATATCCGCGGGTTGGGCGTGATCTGGGGCACGATCAGGTGGATGCCCTTGGAAAACAGGTGATGGTGTTCGGTCTGCTCGCCGGTGCGCCGGTTGTGCTCGTCCACGAAGGGACCGGCGGCGTTGATCAGCACCTTGGAGCGGATCTCGAAAGCCTTGCCGTCGATGACATCCCGCGCCCGCGCGATCCAGAGATCGCCGTCACGGCGAGCGCCGAGCGATTCGACGTAGTTGGCGGCGATGCAGCCGCGATCCATCGCCGAACGCACGAACTGGAAGACGAAGCGCGAGTCGTTGTCGCACAGATAGGCATCGGAGTATTCGAAACCGCCGGCGGCGTTCTCGATGGCGATGGCGGGTTCTTCCCGCCGGATGGTCGGCTTGAACAGCAGGCGCGGGATTCGGGTGAAGCCGTTCCCGAACAGCCAGTACACCCAGGTGCCCGCCCACAGAAACCAGGGATGAAAGCGAAAGCCCTTTTCGATGGTCGATAGAAAGCGGATTTCCCGCACGCGGGACGGATAGCTGCGAATCAGATGGTTGCGGCTCAGACACAGCTTTCTGACCAAGCCATAGTCGTGGCTTTCCAGATATTTGATGCCGCCCCAAGCCAAATTCGACGATTGCTGGCTGGTGAAGCCGGCGAAATCGCGCTGGTCGATCAGCGCCACCCGCGCGCCCTTGCCGGACAGCGCGGCGGCCGACACCGCGCCGTTGATGCCGCCACCGACGATGAGAACATCGTAAACGCCTTGATCCAGCTTGCGAATATTGCTTTCGCGCAGTTTCATTGCATTACCTTTGGCGGCGATCCGAGACCGATGCTCGGCACGGCTTCGCGATCCCTGCGGCGGGTTTCGCGAGGGGAGCGCCTACTCTTCGTCCAGCGCCCAGCCCTTGGCCCGTTCGACGGCCTGGTGCCAGCGCCCGAACAATTTCTGGCGCTCGATTTCGCCGAGCCGAGGCGTATAGCGGTTGTCGAGCTGCCATTTCTTCGCCAATTCCGCCCGGTTTTCCCAAAAACCGGTGGCGAGGCCGGCCAGATAGGCGGCCCCCAGCGCGGTGGTTTCGACGATCCGGGGCACCTCCACCGGCACGCCGAGAATGTCGGCCTGAAACTGCATCAACACGCCGTTGACCGAGGCGCCGCCATCGCAGCGCAGCTCTTGCAGGGTGATCCCGGAATCCCGTTGCATCGCCTCGATGACGTCGCGGGTCTGATAGCCGATGCTCTCCAACACCGCCCGGGCGATGTGTCCCTGAGTGGTGCCGCGGGTGATGCCGATCAGCAGGCCCCGCGCGTAAGGGTCCCAGTGCGGCGCCCCCAGACCCACCAGCGCCGGCACGAAATAGACGCCGTCGTTGCGGGGCGCCGACCGGGCCAACTCCTCGGTTTCCGCCGCCGACCGGATCATCTGCAAGCCGTCCCGCAGCCATTGCACGGCGGCGCCGGTGATGAAGATGGCGCCTTCCAGGGCGTACTCGACCGGCTCGTCGCCGATGCCCCAGGCGATGGTGGTCAACAGTTTTTCTTCGCTGAACACCAGCTTGTTGCCGGTGTTCATCAGCACGAAAGACCCGGTGCCGTAGGTGTTCTTGGCCAAACCGGGTTGATGGCAGGCTTGCCCGAACAGGGCCGCCTGCTGGTCGCCGGCGATGCCCGCCACCGGAATGCGGTGGGTGCCGAAGAACATCTCCGGGTCGGTTTCGCCGTAAACGAAAGAGGATGGCTTGACCTCCGGCAGGATGGCCCCGGGGATGTCCAGCAGTTCGAGAATGTCCCCGTCCCAGCGCAACTCCCGAATGTTGTAGAGCAGCGTGCGGGAGGCGTTGGAATAGTCGGTGACGTGGGCCTTGCCGCCGGTCAAGCGCCAGACCAGCCAGGAATCGATGGTGCCGAAGGCGATCTCGCCCCGCTCGGCGCGGGCGCGCAGCCCTTCCACATGGTCCAGCAGCCACTTGACCTTGGTGCCGGAAAAATAGGGGTCGATCACCAGTCCGGTCTTGCGGCGGAACGTTTCCTCCAGCCCCCGCTCCTTCAGCTCGTCGCAGAACCGCGCCGTTCGCCGGTCCTGCCAGACGATGGCCTTGGCGACCGGCTTGCCGGTCGCCCGGTCCCACAGCACCGCCGTTTCGCGCTGGTTGGTGATGCCGATGGCGCGCAGTTCGCTGGCGCGGATGTCGGCCGCCCGCAACGCTTCGGCGATGACCTTGACGGTCACCAACCAGATTTCCTCGGCATCGTGCTCCACCCAGCCCGGCTTCGGGTAATGCTGGGTGAATTCGGAGTAAGCCCGGCCCTCGATCTGGCCGTCATGATCGAAGATCAGCACCGTGGAACCGGTGGTGCCTTGGTCGATGGCGAGTATGTAACCTGCGCTCATGGCCGCTTGCCTCTTTCGCTCATCACGACTCGAAATTTTCAAAAGAAAGCTTGTTTTTGAGTATAGCGGCTATAGATTCGAGTTAAAGTGCAATAACGAAAAAAAACAGTCAATACGAACAAAAACGAAAATTCGGCGATCAGGCCACGAACACTTGCACCTCGGCCTGAGCCAACAGTTCGGCCATGGCCTCGGGCGGGGGTCGATCGGTGAACAGCATGTCCACCTCGGAAATCGGGCCGAGCCGAACCATGGCGCTACGCCCGAACTTGCTGTGATCGGTCACCAGCAACACCTTGCGAGAATTGGCGATGATGGCCTGAGACACCCGCACCTCCCGGTAGTCGAAATCCAGCAGGGTGCCGTCCAGGTCGATGCCGGAAATGCCGATGATCCCGAAATCGACCTTGAACTGTTTGATGAAATCGATGGTCGCCTCGCCGATCACGCCCCGATCCCGGCGGCGCACGACCCCGCCCGCGACGATCACCTCGAAACTCGGGTTGTCGCACAGCAAAACGGCGACGTTGAGGTTGTTGGTGATCACCCGCATGTCGGCGTGATCCGCCAGGGCCTTGGCCACCTCCTCGGTGGTGGTTCCGATATTGATGAGCAGCGAGGATTGATCGGGGATATGCTGCGCCACCAGTCGGGCGATCCGGCGCTTTTCGTCGTGATGCAGGATTTGGCGGGCCGGGTAAGCGATATTTTCCACGCTGGAGGGCAGGCCCGCGCCGCCGTGGAAGCGCCGCAGCAAGTTCAGATCGCACAAGGTGTTGATGTCGCGCCGAACCGTTTGCGGGGTGACGTTGAAATGCGCGGCCAAGCCTTCGATCGACACCGATCCGGTTTGCCGCGCCCGCTGTAGAATTTCTTGCTGTCTCGGGTTCAGGTTCATGGTTCCATAGCCGTTATCGTGCTCGTCGCCCATTAGCTGCCGCAGCCGGCTCCAGTGGAATTCAACGACTTAGCAAAAAGCTCAACAATTGCCGCCGCGCTTTGTACAATCATAGATCAACCACCCATTCTCCCGACGCTGTCCATGACCTTCCCGCCGTCTTCCCCGCCCGCCGTTCTGCTGATCGGCCACGGCACTCGCCTGCCCGCCGGCGTCGCCGAATTTCATGCGCTCGCCGACCGGTTGCAACAGGCCCTGCCCGACCGCGCCTGTCGGGCCGGTTTTCTGGAACTGGTCGAACCGAGCGTGCCCGAGGCGCTGGCAACGCTCTGGCGACAAGGTTGCCGCCGCGTGACCGCTTTACCGGCGCTGTTGATGGCCGCCGGCCATGTCAAGAACGATATCCCGGTCATGTTGAACGCCTTCCAGGCCGAACACCCGGAGATACGCATCACGTTCGGCGCGGATTTGGGCATCCACCCGAACCTGTTGCGCGTCGCCCGCGAGCGGATCGAGACCGGCGAAACCGAGTTCGGGCCGGACTACGACCGGCGCGACGCGCTGCTGGTGGTGATCGGGCGCGGCTGTTCCGATCCCGACGCCAATGCCAACATCTGCAAAATCACCCGGATGCTGTGGGAAGGCATGGGCTTCGGTTGGGCGGAAACGGCTTATACCGCCGTCGCCGCGCCGCTGATGGCGGACGCGCTGGAGCGCGCGCACCGGCTGGGCTTCCGACGGCTGGTGGTCTTTCCCTATCTGCTGTTCGCCGGTCGGCTCGTGGAGCAGGTGCGCGCCACCGTCGCGGCCCACCGCGAACGCCATCCCGAAGTGCAAGCGGTGGTCGCCCCCTACCTGAACGCCCATCCGCTGGTGGCCGAAACCTTTCTGGAACGGCTGGCCGAGGCCGAACGCGGCGAGGCGCGCATGAATTGCCAGTTCTGCTCGTACCGGACCTCCATCGTCGGCCGCGAAGACTGGCGAGGCGCTCCGCAAATCGTGCACCATCACGATGGCGACCACGATCACGACCATTAAACCCCCCCGCACCGCCGACCCCTCCCCGGTGTGGGCGAGGGGAGAATCGCACACCCTGACCCCCAACCCCTCTCCCCGAGCGGACGAGAGAAGCACTGGAGCCGCCATGCCCCGTTTCGACTACCTCCGCGATCCCGATGAAATCGAACGCCAGTCGTTCGCGCAGATTCGTCAGATCACCGACCTGTCCCGCTTCGACCCCGACCAGCAGCAGGTCGCGATGCGACTGGTTCACACCTCCGGCGATCCCGGCATCCTCCAGGATTTGCATTTCAGTCCCGGCGCGGTCGAGGCCGGGCTGGCGGCGCTGGCGAAAAGCGCGGACGTGCTTTGCGACATTCAGATGGTCAGCCACGGCATCAGCAAGCGATACCTGAGCGGCCAAGTCTATTGTTTTCTGAACGCGCCCACGGTTGCCGAACGCGCCCGCCAGACCGGCGAAACCCGCAGCATGGCCGCGATGGCGGAGTGGCCGGCGCATTTGGCGGGTTCCATCGTGGCTATCGGCAACGCCCCGACCGCCCTGTTCCGGCTGCTGGATCTGCTGGATGAGGGCGCACCTCGCCCGGCTCTGATCATCGGGATGCCGGTCGGCTTCATCAACGCCGCCGAATCCAAGCAGGCGCTGTGGGACATCGCGCCGAGCGAATTTCGGACGCCCTGCATCACCCTGCTGGGCCGACGCGGCGGCAGCAGCTTGGCCGCCGCCACGCTCAACGCCCTGGCGCGCATGGCGAGCGGCATCCGTTTCTGATGGCCGTGCAAGCATCCGATTGGCCCGGCCCGCCGGTGCACGTCATCGGCATGGGGATGGATGCCGGCGCGCTGGGTCAAGCCGCGCGGGCGGCACTGGAGCGAGCGGAACTCGATCATCGGCGCGACGGCGCACCTGGCCGCTTTCCCCGAATTGGCGGCGGAAAAGCACCCCTATCCGAGCCCGATGAGCGGCTTGTGGGATTTGTTGCGCGCCAATGCCGGCCGGCGAATCGCGCTGCTCGCTTCCGGCGACCCGCTGTTTTTCGGTATCGGCACCACCCTGCTCCGCCATTTGCCGCCGGAGCATCTGGCGTTTCATCCTAACGTGTCCAGCATCCAGGCGGCCTTCGCCCGGTTGGGCCGACCGTGGCAGCAGGCGCAATGGGTCAGCTTGCACGGTCGGCCGCTGGCCAGCCTGCGGGCGGTCTTTGCAAGGCGACCGGCTGTACGCCCTGCTCACCGACCGCGACAGCTCGCCGCCCGCCATCGCGCGGGTGCTGGTGGAAACCGGATTCGACGAATCCAGGCTTTGGATCGCGGAGGACTTGGGCGCGGATCGGGAGCGCTTCCGCTCGTTTCGAGCGGTCGAGTTGGCGGACGCCGCTACCGAATTTTCCCCGCTGAATGTCGTCATCGTGGAAACGCGCGGGCCGGGCGGTGTGCTGCCCGAATTTCCCGGCATTCCCGACGAGCGGTTTAGCACCGGCGCGGAACCGGGCAAGGGACTGTTGAGCAAGCGCGAGGTGCGGTTGACCATCCTCTCGCTGCTCGCCCCCCGCGCGGGCGAGATCGGCTGGGATGTGGGCGCCGGCTGCGGCGGCGTGTCGGTGGAGTGGGCGCGCTGGAATCCCCACGGCGAGGTTCATGCGGTCGAGGTTCACCCGGAACGGCTGGAGAATTTAGGGATCAACCGGGAGCGGTTCGGGGTCGTCGTCAACCTGCATATCGTCCCCGGCCGCGCCCCGGAGGCGCTGGCGGCGTTGCCCGACCCGCACGCGGTGTTCATCGGCGGCAGCAGCGGCAGCTTGCGCGAAATGCTGGATGCGGTTTGGGCGCGATTGCGACCCGGCGGTCGCTTGGTCGCGAGCGCCGTGACCGAGGATAGCCGGGTGGAGTTGCACGCCTTCGTCGGCGACCGGCCGGCCGAATGGACGGAGTTGAGCATCGCCCGCGCCGAACGCTTGGCCGGGCAGCGGGTCATGCGCCCCTATCTGCCGGTATTGCTGATGAAATTGGAGAAATCCGCGTGAACTCCACGATTCAACCCACACCTCCTACCCCTCTCCCGCAGGGCGAGGGGGGCAGATTGACGGGCACTCTGTACGGCGTCGGGGTCGGTCCCGGCGACCCGGAATTGCTGACCCTGAAGGCTGTGCGCATCCTGCAAAGCGTGCCGGTGGTCGCTTATCCGGCCACGCCGCAGGGCAGCGCCCAAGCCCGCGACATCGCGGCGGAATGGTTGATCGGCAAGCGGGAAATTCCCATCGCCATGCCCTGCATGTTGGATCGCGGTCCCGTCAACCAGGGTTATGACGAAGCTGCGGTCGTCATCGCCCAGGAGCTGAGCGCCGGGCGTGACGTGGCGATTTTGTGCGAGGGCGATCCGCTGTTTTACGGCAGCTTCAGCTATCTGCTGCAACGGCTGGGCGACCGTTTTCCTTGCGTGGTGATTCCCGGCATCAACTCGGTCAGCGCCGCCGGGGCCGCCGCCGCGACGCCGCTCATCACCGGCGAACAGCGGCTGACCGTGATTCCCGCCACCGCCGGCGACGAGGCATTGCGGCAGGCGTTGCTCGGCAGCGACAGCGTCGCGATTCTCAAGCCGGGTCGGCATCGGCCGCGCTTGCTGGAACTGTTGCGGGAAACCGGCCGAGCCGAGGATACTCTGTATATCGAACAGGCCAGCCGACCGGCGGAGCGGGTCGTCAAACGCTTCGAGGACATTCCCGCCACGCCGGGACCGTATTTTGCGTTGTTTTTGGTGGTTCGGACTTGATGCGCTCGATACCAAATAACTGTCGGGTCCCGGATGATTGATAGGTCTTTTTTGAAAGAGAGCGGGTTTGGTCCGGTAGTGCTCCTTCAGTTTGGCGAGCGGGGTGACATGGCCGAGGTTCTTCTGGGGGATGTGTTGATTATAGAGGTGGAGATAGCGTTGCAAGGTGGTTTCCAGGTGACGGGCGGAGGCGAAGGTCGTGGTTTTCAACACCTCGGCGACGCGGCCGTTGAAGCGCTCGATCATGCCGTTGGTCTGCGGGTGCCGGGGCTTGATCAGCCGGTGCCGGATGCCGTGCGCGGCGCAGGTTTGATCGAAGGCGTGCCGGCCGGTCGGCTCGCGCTCGCCGGTGGCGCAGAAGCGGTCGGTGAACTCCTTGCCGTTGTCGGTGAGGACGGTCCGCACGAGGAACGGCGCTTTGGCGTGCAAGCGTTCCAGGAAGCCGGCGGCGGTGGCGGCCGTTTTGTCGGGTCGGATCTCGAAGTAAACCCAGCGGCTGGCCCGGTCGATGGCGGCGATCAGATAGCGGTGTTCGGCCTCGTCCGGCATCCGGGGCAGGTATTTCACATCGACGTGCACGAAGCCCGGCTCGTAATCCTTGAAGGTCTTGGGCAGCGGGGGGTTGCCTTCTGCCTCCGGCAGCAGGTCGGCCAGCCGGGCCACGCCGTGGCGGCGCAAACAGCGATCCAACGCCGAGCGCGACAGGTCCGGACAGACGAACTCGCGGGCCACCACCAGCAGGTCGTCCAGCGGCAACAGCAGCAGCTTGCGCAACTCCACCACCACGAACTCTTGCATCGGCGTCAGCGTCGTGGCCAGCCGGTGCGGGGTGTGCGGGCGGTCCTGCACCGCGTCCCGTCCCCGCCAGCGCCGGACGGTGGTCTCGCTCACCCCGATTTCTGCGGCCAGTTCGGCCGTCGGCCGGGTCGAGGCTTGGAGGTACGCCCGCTGCTTGGGCGTGGTGGTGGCGTTGGCGTGCAGGCGAATCTCCATCAGGGCCTCCGTAGCGCGAGGGTCAGATCGTGCAAGAACCGTCGCGATTCCAGCAGACGGCGGCTTCGAGTGTCAACATAATCTCGCGGGACCCGACAAATAACGATGATTTTTAGCCTTTAAGTTAATTGGGATTTGCCGTGCAAACTTCAAAAAATCTCGATAAAATAGAAGTGGTTTTTTTATTTGCAAACTATTATTCTGGCGCGACATTATTAGCATTTTTCCTTAATAATCATAATAAGCTAGTATGCAACGGTGAAACATTTCCTTACCATTATAGCGAAACTGATTTATATAAATGCTCGTGTGATAAGAAAATAAAAAATTGTAGTTTTTACAACTATGCAGCAGATCAATTTCACTTGAGTGATCCCTACAGAATAGAACAGCAATACTTTTCAATTTTACCAAACTTCAAATCCAATATATTTTTTAACAAGTTTATTTGGACCTTACGTCTACCCTATTTCCTAAGAAAAACCTTGCTAGAAAGAGTCCCCTCTCTAAATAAAGAAATACAATTATTTTTGAATCTACACCGGGATTTTATTAAAAAAGCTTGTCAATACAATAATGCTGAAATATACATTGATAATACTAAATCCATTCAGCGCTATGAACTATTCGTTAATAATTTTGATAAGAATATCAAAGTTATTAACTTGGTGCGTGACGGGAGAGCATTTTTCCACTCTTACAAGAAAAATAATCCTAATACACTGCAAACATCTAAATTTATAGCGAAGAAATGGCAAAACTATCTTAATAAGATTTCAAGGTAGTGTCCCTTAACTTCCGTGATGAGCTTACCGATGTTTGAGGGCGGCTTGGCATCCTCGATGAAGGTCATGTTCCTATCGAGGAGGCTGGCATGGACTGGGAGACCCTGTATTGTCCTAACCCTCGCTGTTGGTATTATGGAAAATCTTTCAAAATCGGGCGGTTGGTTCGCAACGGCAGTAGTCGAGGCGAACCGCAAGCCCGCTGTCAGGCCTGTGGAAGTAGCGTGACCTTGAGCTACGGTACGGCCTACCACGGCCTGGGAACCGACCCGGTGAAATTTGAGACCGTGCTGCGCGCGTTGGCGGAGGGGAATTCGCTGCGGGCGACGGCGCGGATCGTCGAGGTGGACAAAGACCAAGTGGGTGCCTGGCTGGATCGGGCGGCGCGCCAATGCCGCGCGGTGATGCTGTCTCTGTGGCGGGATCTGCCCGTGATGGAATGCCAACTGGATGAGTTGTGGAGCTTTATCCATACCAAGCAGGAAAATTTGCCGGGGGCAAAGCAGTACGCCGACACCTATGGCGATGCCTGGGTCTGGTTGGCCTTCGCGCCGGTCTGGCGGTTGGTCTTGGGTTTCGTCATCGGCAACCACGATCAGGCCAGCGCGGATCGATTGCTGGAGCAGGTCGCGTGGGTGACCGGTGAAACCGTACCTTTTTTTACCAGCGATCAATGGCCTGCCTATACTCAAGCGTTGTTGGCTACCTATGGGGAATGGTATCAACCGGCGCGACGCGGGACACGAGGCGCTCATCCCAAGCCTCGTCGGCGACCGCGCGCCGACCTGTTGTACGCCCAAGTCGTCAAACAGCGGGCCGGCGGGCGCGTTACCGCCGTGTACACCACCGTCGTGTTTGGCGAGCAGGCGGCGGTGGCGACCCGACTGGCCCAATCGCCGGTGAGTCAGCGGATCAACACCAGTTTTGTGGAACGGGATAACTTGACCCAGCGACAACAGAATCGTCGTCTGACCCGCCGCACCAACGGCTTCTCCAAGGATTTGACTTGGTTTGAAAAACAGATGTGGTTGTCGTTGGCTTACTACCATTTGCTGTTGCCCCATGCCAGCTTGCGAACTCCATTGCCGGTTCCCGAACCCACGCTCGGCACCGGTTCGCCCCGGCGCTGGCGTCCCGTGACGCCAGCCATGGCGGCGGGGATCACTGATCATGTTTGGACAACCCGTGAACTCTTGTCGTACCGGGTATCGCCTCTTGAATGGCAGAAGCGACCCATTCCGGAAAAGCTGTTCCCCAGTTGGCCTGAAGCTCATCACGGAAGTTAAGGGACACTACCGATTTCAAGACTTCAGTTGCATAACCCTGCCATTCAGGTATTGAATGTTCGCTATGAAGATTTATGTGAAAATCCAGCGGCAACCATATACGGAATATGCGATTTTCTATCGATCAAATACGATGAAAATATTTTTAAAGTACAACAATATGAGCATCATATATTGGGCAATAAAATGCGGTTCGGCTTCGATTAGTCTCTCAAAAAAAATACCAACACTGCTTGGCAATATGAATTGACTGAAAGCGAAATAGCTTTGTGCAACACATTACAAAATAACGGATTAAAAAAATTCTCTTATATTTAATATAAAGGTTCTTCGAGGATTGTTGTGGAGTTAAGCGAAGCTGATCAGGACCCGTTGCTTAAAATTGACAAAATTCCGAAATCCGTAACCCATGCGTTTCACTGTCTTGATCGAATTGTTAATACCTTCAATGACGCTCGTGGTCACCCGATGCGCGAAGTAGTTTAAGACGTATTCTTTCCAATCATTCAGCATGTATAAAAAGGTATTCAGATATTTGTTATTCATTTCTCTGGCCGCTTCCATCCATTTTTTTAACTCGATTTCGCCTTGCTTTCGCGTCAGATTCCGATTGAAAATCGCACGAAACATCTCCTTGTGATCGTAAATCAACTTCAATTCTGGAAACAGTAGAAAGGCCCGGTCGCGTTTCGTTGTCTGATCGGGGGTCAAGTTTTCGGCATTCTTCAGCAAGGCCCACTTGAGGCGCTTGAGTTCTTCGCGGTCTTTAAATTGGCGGCGCAAACTTTTCCGTTGACCGTCCACCGCTTTGTTGAGGTATCCAAAAAAATGAAACCGATCAACGACCACGGTTGCACGAGGAAATACCGCCCGGGCGGTATTGATAAAACCCGGCCACATGTCCGAGCAGAACACGTCGATCCCTTCGCACCACTCCGTCCCCTTGTTTTTGAAATACCCAATCAATTTCGCTTGCTCGCGATATTCTAAAATATCAACGATTTCAATACGTTCTAAATCGACGATCACCGTGACATAGTCGCGATGTCCTTTTTTGATCGCAAGCTCGTCCATGCCCACGGCTTTCACTTTCGAAAGCGGGCGCTCTTGCAGTTCTTGCCGCGCACCCCGTTGGCAAATATCGTTAACGGTTGACCAAACCAAATTTTCTTGAGCGCTGACCTTTTGGATCGTGCTGGCTTTGCAGCATTCGTACACGTAGCGCTCGTAACGACAAGTCATCGCGCGCTGGGGCGCAACAAAATTGAAACGCTCATTGAAACGACGATCACAGTCCGGACAATAAAACTGCCGCTGACTTAAATGCAAATATACTTCTTTTCCGGTGATCGGCAAATCGCGAATTTGTCGCTCGTAGGTCTGATGCACAACCTGTCTCTTCTTCAAACAGTGCGGACAGAGCGTTTCTTCAAAAATAGAACTGCAATAAATATGGAGCGCTTGTTCTTGCCAATCAACTCGATCAACTCGAATTTCTTTAATCCCTAAAATCTGCTCAAACAATTCAGCTTCCGTCATTGGATTTTACTCTCCCATCGTGCGGTATCCTGAACTTGATAACCGGTCAAAAAACTATGCGTCCTAAAATGATGCACTTCCGCGTTCGACTCCACATGAATCCTCGAAGAGCCAATATAAAATTATAGCGGTTCCCGGGTTATTCTCTAATTTTTGGCCATTCAGAGTGATTCCCCTCTCCACAAATTTTAATTGATACCTTTAGCAAGGATGCTATGATTTCAAAATTTAGTCACCGCCGAGGATAGCCCTCATGAGCCACCCCCCCATCACCCGCGCTTTGTTCGATGAAGTCATGGTGCCCAACTACGCCCCGGCGGCGATTGTCCCGGTGCGCGGCGAAGGCTCCCGCCTGTGGGATCAGGAAGGCCGAGACTACATCGACTTCGCCGGCGGCATCGCCGTGACCGTGCTGGGCCACGCCCATCCGAAGCTGGTCGCGGCGCTGACCGAGCAGGCGCACAAGCTCTGGCATGTCAGCAACGTCCTGACCAACGAACCGGCGCTCAAGCTGGCCCGCCGGCTGTGCGAGCTGACCTTCGCGCAACGGGTGTTCTTCGCCAACTCCGGCGCCGAGGCCAACGAAGCCGCGCTCAAGCTGGCCCGCAAATTCGCCGCCGACCACGCCGGGCCGGACAAGCGCGAAATCATCGCCTTCACCCCCTCGTTTCACGGCCGCACCCTGTTCACGGTCACCGTCGGCGGCCAGCCCAAGTACACCGAGGGCTTCGAGCCGCTGCCGCCGGGCATCACCCATGTCCCGTTCAACGACTCTGGCCGCTTTCGCCGAGGCGATTTCCGACCGGACCTGCGCGGTGATTCTGGAGCCGGTCCTGGGCGAAAGCGGCGTGGTCAGCGCCACCCCGGAATTTCTGCACGGCGTCCGCGAGCTGTGCGACCGGCACCGGGCGCTGCTGATTTTCGACGAAGTGCAGTGCGGCAACGGTCGCACCGGCCATCTCTACGCCTACATGGGCTACGGCGTCACGCCCGACATTCTGACCACCGCCAAGGGACTCGGCGGCGGCTTCCCGATCAGCGCCATGCTGACGACCTCGACCATCGCCGCCAGCCTCAACGCCGGCAGCCACGGCACCACTTACGGCGGCAATCCGCTGGGCTGCGCGGTCGCCGGCGCGGCGCTGGAGCTGCTCAGCGATCCCGAACTGCTGGCCGGCGTGCGCCGCAAGCACGAGGTGTTCATGGCCGGGTTGCGCCGGATCAACGGGCGCTTCGGCATCTTCCGGGAACTGCGCGGCAAGGGCTTGTTGCTCGGCTGCGAGCTGGCCGAACCGTGGCGCGGCCACAGCCGGGATTTCATCAAGGCCGCGCTGGAGGAAGGTTTGCTGGTGCTGGTGGCCGGGCCGGACGTGATCCGCTTGGCGCCTTCCCTGATCGTCCCCGACGATCTGATCGAGGAAGGCTTGCGGCGCTTCGAGCGGGCCATCGCCCGGCTCTCTTCCCAAACCGCCCCAGCGGGCGAGGAGTTGGCCCATGCAGCGCGATAAAGCGGAACCGGTGCAGATCGAGTGCCCGAGATGCCGCTACACCTCGATCATTTATATTCCCTATCGAAGAGATGCCGCGCTGCCCCAAGTGCGGCGCTCGCATGATCATCCGCGAACTGCTGGATGAAGGAAAATCGACCTGAGTCCCCGCTCGTTCGCGCACCTGCATCACCTCACCCCCGCCCCCAACCGCCCGATACCCGCTGAAGCCCCTCGCCGCAACCGGCGAGAAGCGACAGGTCGTTATCGGACCGCCCCGTCCAACCCGGCCACCAAGATCGCCCTGAAGTCGTTGACGTTGGTGAGAGTGGGGCCGGTGACGACCGAATCGCCCAAGGCTTGAAAGAAGCCGTGACCGTCGTTGTCGGCCAGACTGTCGCGCGGCCGGATGCCGCGTTCCCAAGCGCGGGTCAGAGTGTCGGGGGCGAGGTAGGCCCCGGCGATGTCCTCCTGGCCGTCCACCCCGTCGGTGTCGCCGGCCATGGCGTAGACGCCGGGATGGCCGTCCAGGGCGACGCCGAGCGCCAGCAGAAACTCGACGTTGCGCCCGCCACGCCCCTTCCCGCGCACGGTGACGGTGGTCTCGCCGCCGGAGAGCAGCACGCACGGCGGGCGAAACGGCTGGCCGCGCGTTGCGACTTGCTTGGCGATGCCGGCCATCACCGTGCCCACGTCGCGGGCTTCGCCTTCCAGGCTGTCGCCCAGAATATGGGTGGCGACGCCGGCGCGCTCGGCTACGGCGGCAGCGGCTTCCAGCGCCATCTGCGGCGTGGCGATCAGATGGGTTTCGATCCGGGCCAGCCGGGGATCGCCCGGCTTGACCGTTTCGCCCGCGCCGCTTTCGAGCAATTGCCGCGCCGCCGCCGGCAGCTCAATACCGTAGCGTTGGGCAATCGCCAAGGCGTCGGTACAAGTGGTGGGGTCGGCCACGGTCGGCCCGGAGGCGATGTCGGCGGGATTGTCGCCCGGCACGTCGGAGATCAGCAGGCTGATGACCCGCGCCGGATGGCAGGCCGCCGCCAGCCGCCCGCCCTTGATCGCGGAGAGGTGCCGGCGCACGCAGTTCATCTCCGAGATCGTCGCGCCGCTGTTGAGAAGCGCCCGGTTCACCGCCTGTTTGTCCGCCAAGGTCAACCCCTTCCCCGGCAGCGGCAGCAAGGCCGAGCCGCCGCCGGAGATCAGGCACAGCACCGCATCCTCCGGCCCCAAGCCGCGCACCCGCTCCAGCATCCGCCGGGCGGCGGCTTCCCCGGCGGCGTCCGGCACCGGGTGGGCGGCCTCGACGATCTCGATCCGCTGGCACGGCGCGGCGTAGCCGTAGCGGGTCACCACCAGCCCCGACAGCTCCCCCGACCAGCGCGCCTCCACCGCCTGGGCCATCGCCGCCGAGGCCTTGCCCGCCCCGATCACCACCAGCCGCCCTTTCGGCGCTTCCGGCAGATGGGGCGGCACGCACCGCGCCGGCTGCGCCGCCGCCACGGCGGCGTCAAACATGGATTGCAACAAACCGCGCGTTTGAAGGGTGTTCATCGTTAGTCGCTCCTTCAGCTTGCCGCTTTCACGGGCGAGGCCAATATGCCCGCCGCCGGAATCTCGTCGTCTGCGGTATCGCCTTCGTAAAGATCGTGCAGGTCTTCGATGTTGGCTTGGTTGTCGAGCACCTGATTGAGCCGAACCATGTCGACCGCATCCACCCACCGCCCGATGGCCACCGTACCGACGGCGTTGCCGATGGTGTTGGTGATGGATCGCGCTTCGGACATAAACCGGTCGATACCCAACAATAGCACCATCCCGGCGACCGGTATTTTACCGATGGAAGCGAGCGTCGCCGCCAGGGTGATGAACCCCGAGCCGGTCACGCCCGCCGAACCTTTCGAGGTCAGCAACAGCACCCCCAGTACGACCAATTGATCGGTCAACGTCAGCGGCGTGTTGGTGGCTTGGGCGACGAAAATGGCCGCCATCGTATAGTAGATGCACTGGCCGTCGGGGTTGAAAGTCAGCCCCGACGGCACGACCAGACCGACCACCGGCTTGGAGACGCCGGCGTTTTCCAGCTTGCGCATGAGCTGCGGCACCACCGACTCCGACGAGCTGGTGCCGAGCACCGTGAAAATTTCATCCTTGATGTATTTCAGGAATTTCCAGAGGCTGAACCCGCTCAGGCGCGCCACGCCGCCCAGCACCACGGCCACGAACAGGAAACAGGTGATATACATCGTGCCCATCAGCTTGCCGAGCGAGACGATGGAGCCGAGGCCGTACTTGCCGACGGTGAACGCCATCGCGCCGAAGGCGGCGATGGGGGCCAGACGCATGATCATGCCGACGATGGAGAAAATCGCGTGGGTGAAGGAATCGAGGAAGTTCACGACCGGTTTGCCGCGCGGGCCGATGTGCGACAGCGCCACCCCAAACAGCGTAGCGAACACCAAGATTTGCAGGATGTCGTTCTTGGCGAGCGCATCGACGATGCTGCTCGGCACCAGATTCATCAGAAACTCGGTGAAACCGGAGGACTTCGCGCCCGGCGCGGTGTAGCTGGCGATGGCTTTGGTGTCCAGCGTGGCCGCATCGATGTTCATCCCTTCGCCGGGCGCCATCACGTTCACCACCACCAAGCCCACCGTCAGCGCGAAGGTCGACAATATCTCAAAATAGACCAAGGCCCGGACGCCGACCCGGCCCAATTCTTTCATGTTTTCCATGCGCGCGATGCCGAGCACCACGGTGGCGAAGATGATGGGCGCGAACACCATCTTGATCAGCTTGATGAAGACATCGCCCAACGGCTTGAGCTGAGCACCGATGTCGGGCGCGAACACGCCCAGAATGACGCCGATGGCGACGCCGGTGAGAACCTGCACGTAAAGCTTTCCGAAGAAACGACGCATGAGGATATCTCCTTTGGTTTTTTCGGGCGCAAGCCACCCCCGCAGCGCTCGGTCGGGCTGTTTGCAAGGAGAGTGGCGGCGTTTGGGACGCCCGCCCTTTCAAGGGGTCGCCCGCCCGGTGGTCGGGGCGGGCGGGAATGCGATCAGGCGGCTTTGCGCACGCTGGCCGCGAGGTGATCGCAGACGGCTCGGGTGACTTGGGCGGTGGTGGCGCTGCCGCCGAGATCGCCGGTGTGCAGCGCCGGATCGGCGGTGATGCTTTCGATCGCCGCCATCACCCGCCGGGCGGCTTCGGCTTCGCCGAGGTGCTCCAGCAGCAGCACCACCGACCAGAAAGTGCCGACCGGATTGGCCAGCCCCTTGCCCATGATGTCGAAGGCGGAGCCGTGGATCGGCTCGAACATCGACGGGTAGCGGCGTTCGGGGTCGATGTTGCCGGTGGGCGCGATCCCCAGGCTGCCGGCCAGGGCGGCGGCCAGATCGGACAGGATGTCGGCGTGCAGGTTGGTGGCGACGATGGTGTCCAGCGTGGCCGGTTTGTTGACCATCCGCGCGGTCATCGCGTCCACCAGCTCCTTGTCCCAGCTCACGTCGGGAAACTCGCGCGCCACCTCGCCGGCGATCTGGTCCCACATCACCATCGCGTGGCGTTGGGCGTTGCTCTTGGTGACGACGGTCAACCGCTTGCGGGGCCGGGATTGCGCCAGCTTGAAGGCGAAGCGCAGGATGCGCTCGGCGCCGACGCGGGTCATCATCGACACGTCGGTGGCCACCTCGATGGGATGGCCCTGATGAACGCGCCCGCCGACGCCCGAATACTCGCCTTCGGAGTTCTCGCGGACGATCGCCCAGTTCAAATCTTCCGGCTTGCAGCGCTTCAGCGGGGCGTCGATGCCGGGCAGAATGCGGGTCGGGCGGATGTTGGCGTATTGATCGAAGCCCTGGCAAATTTTCAGCCGCAGGCCCCACAGCGTGATGTGATCGGGAATGTCGGGATCGCCGGCCGATCCGAACAAAATCGCATCCTTGTCGCGCAGGGCGTCGAGGCCGTCGTCGGGCATCATCACCCCGTGCCGGCGGTAGTAATCGCCGCCCCAGTCGAAATACTCAAACTCGAACCGGAACGCCTGGCTGGAAGCCGCCAGCGTTTCGAGCACCTTTTGTCCGGCCGGGACCACTTCCTTGCCGATGCCATCGCCGGGAATCGTGGCAATGCGATAGGTTTTCATCGTCGCTCTCCTCTGGGTGGTTAAAGTCTAGGGCAGGCGTAGTGTAGGGGCTGGACAGCGGCCATAATCGCGTCCAAACTCAATCTATTGTTAACTTGAATTCAATAATTTCCGGGTCATGAGCACCGCGATTCAACCGGGAGAATTGAGTTTTTTTGTGGCCCTCATCGGGCGGGGCAGCCTGAGCGCGGCGGCCCGCGAGCTGGGCATTACCACGGCCGCCGCCAGCAAGCGGCTGGCGCAGATGGAAGCGCGGGCCGGGGTGGCCTTGCTCAACCGCACCACCCGCCGCTTGAGCCTGACCCCGGAGGGCGAGGTGGTTTTGGAACACGCGCGGCGCATCTTGCGCGAGATCGACCATCTCGATGAGCTGCTGGCGAAAGCGAAGGCCGCGCCCAAGGGATTGTTGCGGGTGAACGCCACGCTGGGCTTTGGCCGGTTGCACGTCGCCCCGGCGCTTTCGCGCTACGTGCGCCTCTATCCGGATGTGGACGCACAGTTGCATTTGTCGGTCAGCCCGCCGCCGCTGGCTGACGACCAGTTCGATGTGTGCATCCAGTTTGGCCAACCGCCGGATGCGCGGGTGATCGCCCGGCGATTGCTGTTCAACCGCCGGCTGCTGTGCGCCGCACCCGGTTACCTCGCCGCTCGCGGCGAGCCAAAGACGCCGCGCGATTTAGAGCGCCACCATTGCATCACCATCCGCCAAGGCGACGACCCCTATGGCGTATGGCGGCTGATCGGCGGTAAAGGCGGTCGGGAACAGCTAGAAACTGTGAAGGTGAGAGGCAATCTGACGACTAACGACGGCGAGATCGCGGTGCGGTGGGCGCTCGACGGTCACGGTGTGCTGATGCGCGCCGAGTGGGACATCGAGCGTTATTTGCAAAGCGGACAACTGGCGCGGGTGCTGCCCGACTATCAGACGCCGGACGCGGACGTGTATGCGGTTTACCCCGAACAACGCCGGCTTTCGACCCGCATCCGCACCTTCGTCGATTTTTTGGTGGACTCGTTCGCCGATTTTAGAACGGGCTGGGATGGAGAGGGCGACTCGGCCAGGAGTGACCCGGCCGGCTGATGCTGGAGCGAAAAACCGGCCGGGGCGTTTCAGTATCCATCGAACTGTCGCCCGGCACGGCGCTGAAGCGCGATCATCGCCGTGCCGGCCAAACACCCGTCGCCGCCCCAAGTCGCGGCACCGGGTCGAACAAAGCCGGCGCGCTATGCAAATCCGACTGTTCGGCCCAGGTTTGTTCTATTCAAAATCAAAATTGCACTATTATTACAACCATACCAAGATATTGGTCGGCCACACCCGGCCAAAACATCGCCTTGCCGTTTCTTCCGACCTCGATTCCTAGCTAAGGGGGAGTTTCCGCATGAAAAACCGTCTGGTCACGCTCGCCGCGCTTGCGCTGTTCAGCTTGAACTTGTCGCCCGCCTGGGCGGGCAAGCTGGAGCAAATCAAGAAAGACGGTCTGCGGGTTTGTACGGAACCGGCCTACATGCCGTTCGAAATGACCGACAAACGCGGTGCCATCATCGGCTTCGATCCGGATCTGGCCGCGCTGATGGCCAAGGATCTGGGCGCCGCCAAGCTGGAGCTGGTCAGCACCGCCTGGGACGGCATCATCCCGGCCCTGATCACCAACAAGTGCGACATCATCATGAGCGGCATGACCATCACCGACGAGCGCAAGCAGAAGGTGGATTTTTCCGACCCGTACATGCTGATCGGCCAGACGGTTCTGCTGCGCAAAGATTTGGCCGATAAAGTTAAATCCTACAAGGACCTCAACAAGCCGGAATACAAGGTCGCTTCCAAGCTGGGCACCACCGGTGAAATCGCCGCCAAGAAACACATCGCCAAGGCAAAATACTTTTCCTACGAAACCGAGGCGGAAGGGGTGATGGAAGTGGTGAACGGCAAAGTCGATGCCTTCGTTTACGATGCCCCCTACAATCTGGTGGCCAACGTCCAGCGCGGCGAGGGCAAGCTGGTGTTCTTGGACAAGCCCTTCACCGACGAGCCGATCGGCTGGGCCATCGCTCAGGGCGATCCAGAATTTCTAAAGGCGATCAACGGCTTCTTGTCCAAGGTCAAAAAAGACGGCTCGCACGAAAAACTGCACCAGAAATGGTTCAAGAACACGGACTGGCTGAAAGACGTGCAGTAGCCGTGTCTCTGAAACGACGTTCCGCCCAGTGGCCCTGGCAGGCGCTGCTGGCCGTCATCCTGCTCGGCATGGCGGCCAGCCTCTGGGTCGCGACCAAGCGGGTCAACTACGAATGGCGCTGGGAGCGGGTGCCGCAGTACTTCGTCTACCGGGCCGAGGAGCCGCAAACCGCGCCGGTCGCCGGCGCGGTGCAAAAGATCGGCGCCGAAGGCGCTTACAGCCGGGTGGACATCGCCCCGGAAGGCGGCGGCCAGCCGGTCGCGGTCACGGTCGAGACCGATACGCTGAAGGTCAAGGCGGGTGATTCGGTCGCCGAAGGCGACAATATCGGCGCGGAACGGCATTGGAAACTCGGCCCGCTCGCCTGGGGCTTGTGGGTCACGATCTGGATTTCCTTCGTCTCCGGTTTCATCGGCTTGGTCATCGGCTTGATCACCGGCCTGTGCCGGCTGTCGCCCAACCCCACCCTGCGCGGCCTGGCGGTGCTGTACATCGAGCTGATCCGGGGCACGCCGCTGCTGGTGCAGATTTTTATCTTCTATTTCTTCATCGGCACGGTCTTGAACCTGGATCGGACCGTCGCCGGCGTGGGGGCGTTGGCCCTGTTCGTCGGCGCCTACATCGCCGAAATCATCCGCGCCGGCATCCAGTCCATCGCCAAGGGCCAGACCGAGGCGGCGCGCTCGCTGGGGATGACCGCGGCCGAGACCATGCTCCACATCGTGTTGCCGCAAGCCCTCAAGCGGGTGCTGCCGCCCTTGGCCGGGCAGTTCATCAGCCTGATCAAGGATTCGTCGCTGGTCTCGGTCATCGCCATCACCGACCTGACCAAGAGCGGGCGGGAGATCATCACCTCCAGCTTCGCCACCTTCGAGATCTGGTTCACGGTCGCCCTGCTCTATCTGGTGGTCACTTCGGTGCTGTCGCAGTTACTCTTCTGGCTGGAACGGAGGTTCGCCCGCAGTGATTGAAGTCAAGAATCTGATCAAGGTGTTCGAGGGTCGCGGCAAGCCGGTGCGGGCGGTGGACGACGTGTCCACCCGGGTCAGCAAGGGCGAAGTGGTGGTGATCATCGGCCCGTCCGGGTCGGGCAAATCGACCTTCCTGCGCTGCCTCAACGGCCTGGAAGCGTTCGATGACGGGCAGGTGATCATCGATGGCGTCGATCTGGGCGACAGCAAGACCAACATCAACACGGTGCGTCGGGAAGTCGGGATGGTGTTTCAGCACTTCAACCTGTTCCCGCACAAGACCGTGCTGGAAAACGTGACCCTGGCGCAGCGGGTGGTCCGCAAGCGCAAGGTCGCCGACGCCGAAACCAAGGCGATGGCCTTGCTGACCAAGGTCGGCATCGCCGAAAAGGCGCACGAATACCCGTCCCGCCTGTCCGGCGGCCAGCAGCAGCGGGTCGCCATCGCCCGCGCCCTGGCGATGGACCCCAAGGTGATGCTGTTCGACGAGCCCACCAGCGCGCTGGACCCGGAAATGGTCGGCGAGGTGCTGGACGTGATGCAGCAGTTGGCGCGGGAAGGGATGACCATGGCGGTGGTGACCCACGAAATGGGCTTCGCTCGCGAAGTCGCGCACCGGGTGATGTTCATGGACGCCGGCAAGATGCTGGAAGACGCGCCGCCGGCCGAGTTTTTCACCGCCCCCAAAGAGCCGAGGGCGCAGGCGTTTTTGAAACAGGTGCTATAGCGATCCTGGCTGATAGCGTGCGGGCTCGAACACCGTGATCGCCGGAAACCGGCATCACGCGTGGAGGCACTGAAAGCGGATCAGGTCGGGATTGTCGTCCGCGACCGCCTGTCCCAGACAGATGATCCCCCGATCCTGCAAGGTGAACTCCTCCCGGCGCACGAAGAAGCGCGAACCGTTCTCCAGCAACAGATACGTACCGTTGGTGCTGTGATCCACCAGGATGAACTTGCCCTGCCGGAACTCGATGTCGGCATGGCTGCGGGATACCAGCTCCCGGTCCACCACCAAATGATTTTTATCCCCGCGACCGAGCGCGAATAGCTGGGAAGCCGGATCCACCTCGATCCTGGCGCCGCGATATTCGAGTATCAACCGCCCGAACAGCAGATTGCGGAGTTCCTCTTGCTGGCCGAGGTTGACCATTTGCGTCAGGCTGGCGGACTCCTGCCAGATGACTTCAACGATCTCCATCTCGTCTTGCTTGCCCCGGACCCGCGACCGGCCGAGACTGCGAATCGGGTGTTCGCATCCATCCGATAACTGCTGGACCGTCTCCCGGGTGGTGATGATTTGATCGGCCTTGGCCTGGGATACCATGCGGGCGGCGACATTGACCGCGTCGCCGAACAGGTCGTCTCCCTCGACCAGCACCGGCCCGTGATGCAAGCCGATCTTGACCGCGATGCTCAGCTCCGATAGCGCCGGATCCTCTTTGATGGCCGCGTGCATCTCGCAAGCGGCGTTCACGGCTTGATCCGCCTCCGGGAACTGGGCCATGATCTCGTCGCCGATGGTCTTGATCACCGAGCCGCCGAACTCGACGGTTTTCTCCGAGAGCAAATCCAAAACCCGGCTCTCGATCCGCCGCGCCTGCCAATCGCCGAATCTCTCGAACAACCGGGTGCTGCCGCAAATATCGGCGAACAGCACGGTCGCCGATACCTGCTGGCGCGATGCCGCCCGCTCGCTCAGCGCCGACATCAGGCTGCTCAGTTTTCGCATCATGTGCCGAGCCCCCCTCCGGTCAGACCGTCAGACACCACCATAACCGCGCGCCCGCAAATCCGCGACCACCCGTTGCGCGTTCGCCCGCGCGATTTGCTCGTAGCGTCGGTGAAAATAGTCGGTGAAGTAAATGGCGGGCCGATTCAGCAGAGCGAGCAAAAACCGCAGGTGACCGGGAAAATACTCTTCATCGGTCCTATCCGCGCATTCGGCCCGGATATGCCGGCCGTCCCGCTCGAACTCGTCCCAAGGCAGCCCGAAGCTGGAAAGATCGATATCCACGATAAACCGCTGATCCCGCTCGGTCGGCGACTCGCGATGGGTGGTCACCATGATGAGTGCGCCGACCCGCTTCCCGAACACGGGGTCCGCATACCCCTCCGACCATTGCCGGAACAGGTCGGCGCTGCGCCATTCGTTATCGCCGGCTCCCGACACGTAAATCGCATCGTGGAACCAAAGCGCCATTTCGACGGCATCGGGATTGTCCATCAGCTCCACCGCCCGATCAAACTCCTCCAGACAGCGCCAGATATGGCCCAAGGTGTGGTAATGGCGATGCGGTTCTCCGTAGAAACGGGCCAAACGCGCGAAAACCGCCTTGGCCGAGGCCGGGCCGCCGATGACGGTGCGGTTCCACAACGCCGCGAAGCGCGCCTCATTGCAGGCCGGGATCGAAGAACCGCTCGTTTCCTCGCATCGTTCGAGCATCGTCGCGCTCCGAAAATGGGTGGGTGGCCTCGGCTGGGGCGGACCGTTATCCTTGCGGAGACGAGTCATCGCCCGCCCGCCGCGAAATCCCGGATCAGCCGCCACGCCATGCTCATCGGGCTGGGCAAACCCGGCAGGGCATCGGGCGAAAACCAATCCGCTTCGAGCAGCTCCCGCCCGTCCACCCGCAAGTCGCCACCCGCGTACTCGGCGGTAAAAGCGATCATCAGCGAGTGCGGAAACGGCCAGGACTGGCTGGCGAAATAGCGCAGGTTTCGCACCTGGACACTGACTTCCTCGGCCACTTCCCGGCGAATGGCCTGCTCCAGCGTTTCGCCGGCTTCGACAAAGCCGGCCAGCACGCTGTAGACCCCTGGCGCGAACCGGGGGGCTCGCGCGAGCAGGATCCGCCCGTCCCGCACCACCCGCACCATGACCACCGGCGATAACCGAGGATACGCCGTCAGCCCACAAGCCGGGCAGTGCCGGGCGCGCTCCTCGGCCCGCCGTTGGGTCGGCGTGCCGCACCGCCCGCAGAATTGATGGGTGCGGTCCCATTCGATCAGTTGTAGCGCGTGGCTGGCCACTCCCAGCAGAGCCTCGTCCAGCCGCGTCCACAAACCGCGCAAGCTCTCGAATTTCAATCCGGGCGGCGGTGGCGCGGCGGGCTCGACCTCGGCGGCATGACAGGGCTGGCCGCGCAGCGACCCGAGATACAGCCGGCGGGTGGTCGGCAGCTTGGCGAAGGGCCAGATCGAGGCCGCCGGCAGCTCGACGCCATCGGCTGTCGGTCGCACCAGCAGATCGCCGCCGGCGAAGACGAACCACCAGTTCGGCGCGTCGGTCTCTCCCGTCGGCAACAGTTCGGGCCGGAAATCATCGGGCAACATCAGCATGGCAACACTTTCCCGCTCAGGAGATCTTCTCGGTGAGCATGGGCTGACCCGTAGCCGACTCACCCAAATAATGCCGCACCCGAGCCAGAGCCTGCGGCAGACCGGACGACAGCAACAATTTGCCGGGAATGTTGCGCAAACCGGCCCGCCGCATCAACAGCGCCGGCTGACCGTGCACCCCCGCCACCGCTACCAGAACGCCATCGCTCCGCAGGCGTTCGATGGCCGAGTCCAGCGCCACCAGCCCCGACACGTCCATGACGGTCACTTCTTCGATATCGATGATGACCGCCCGCGGCCGAGCGCCGATATCGTGCAGGGCGCTCATGGCTTTCTCGGCGGCGCCAAAAAACAGCGAACCGGAAACTTCGTACAGCCGCACCCCTTCCGGCAACGGACTCTCCAGATGGGGATGATCGGCCTCCACATGCTTGCCGCCGGTCAATTCCGCCATCCGGTTCATGAACAGCAGCGCGGCCAGCACCACGCCGACGCTGATGGCGATCACCATGTCGAAAATGACTGTCAGGCCGAAACACACCAACAGCACCAGAATATCGCTGCCGGGTGCCACCTTGAAAATATGGCGAAAGTGCTTGAGTTCGCTCATGTTCCACGCCACCAGCAACAAGAGCGCCGCCAACGCCGCCATCGGCAGATAACCCAGCAGCGGTGCCAGCGCCAATAATACCAGCAGGATAAACAGAGCATGGAATACAGCGGCCAGCGGCCCACGGGCGCCGGCGCGGATGTTGGCGGCAGTGCGGGCCAGCGCTCCGGTCGCGGCGATGCCGCCAAAAAATGGCGCCACCGCGTTACCGATTCCCTGCCCGATCAGTTCGGCGTCGGGATCGTGCTTGGTTCCGGTCATGCCGTCGGCCACTACCGCGCACAGCAGCGACTCGATCGCCCCCAGCAGCGCGATCGCCATCGCCGGACCCAACAGGTCCTTGATCAGCCCCAGCGACAGCCCCAGCGGCTGGCCGTCCGGGCCGGGCAATCGCCACGGCAACACGAAATGCGGCAGGAACGACGGGATGCCCGGCAGCGTTTCTCCGCCTTGGACATAGCTGAATCGGGAGGCAATGGTGGCGACCTGGAAACCGTCCACGAACCGGCCGAGCAGCCAGGCCAGCGCGGTGGCGGCGACGATACCGACCAGCGGCGCCGGGAAGCCGGTTTTCAGGCGCGGCCACGCCAACAGCAGGGCCAGAGTCAGCGCGCCGATCAGCAAATCGGGGAGGTGCGAGCCGGGCAAGGCCTGCCCCACCAGCCACAACCGTTCGAGAAAGTGCTCCGGTTGCGCGGCCAGTTGCAGGCCGAAGAAATCCTTGAATTGCAGGCTGGCGATCACGACCGCGATGCCGGTGGTAAAACCGGTGGTCACCGGATAGGGGATGAATTGAATCAACTTGCCCATCCGCCCCAAACCCATACCGATCAGCATGATGCCGGCCATGCAACCGGCGGTCACCAGCCCGCCGAGCCCGTACTTTTCGGCGATGGGATGCAGGATCACGATGAAAGCGGCAGTCGGGCCGGACACGCTGAAGCGGGAACCGCCGGTCAGCGCGATCAGCAGGCCGGCGACGATAGCAGTGTACAGGCCGTACTGTGGCGGCACCCCGCTGCCAATCGCCAGCGCCATCGCCAGCGGCACCGCGACAATGCCCACCGTGATGCCGGCCAGCAGGTCGGCTTGCAGCTTGGAGAGGCTGTAACCGCCGCGCAACTTATCGCGCAATGCGGTGGCGAAGGGCAGATAAAGCGAGTGTTCGCGGTCCGGTTTCATGAGAGCTGCTATGACACCTCCCACCATCAGAGCTAGGCGGACTTGGGAGCAATCAGGACAATTGATCGCGGTCAGACCACCGCCGCGAAACCGGAGTCAAGCGAGATGCTCTCCCTTCGTTCGCCGGCGGGTTTTGGGTGAGGTTGAAGCGATAAATTCAAGGGCTCGCGCCTTCCTCTAACCCGTCTCTTGCTCCGGCGGGCAAGCGGGCCGAACGATCACGGTTTTTTCTTCGTCCGACTCGGATCTTTTCACGATGTATCCGTGCTCGTTTTCCAAGTAAAACTCGATGATTTTCAACGGAATCGATCTCAGGTACTTCATTAGCTCCACGGATTTGTGGAATTCTTCGAATTCGGCAAGGGTAATGGTCATGGAGAAGTGCCTCCTTACATCAGGCGGAAAACAGCGAAATCACTGAACGTGCAACAACGCCAGCAAACCTTCCAACAACTGGACCGGATTCGGTGGACAGCCGGGAACATGCAGATCGACCGGGACGACCTCGGCCACGCCGCCGACGCAGGCATAGCCGCCGGCGAACACCCCGCCGTCCCGCCCGCAATCGCCCACCGCCACCACCCACTTCGGGTCGGGCGTGGCGGCGTAAGTCCGCTCCAGCGCCTCCCGCATGTTGGCGGTGACCGGGCCGGTCACCAGCAGCACGTCGGCATGGCGCGGCGAAGCGACGACATGGAGCCCGAATCGCTCCAGATCGTAAAAGGCGTTGTTCAGGGCGTGAATCTCCAGCTCGCAGCCGTTGCAGGAACCGGCGTCCACCTCGCGGATCGCCAAGCTGCGACCGAGCCGACGCCGAGCGGCTCGATCCACCTTCGCGCCCAGTTCGGCCAGGGCTGGCTCGGAAGAGGCCGGCGCGGCGACCGTCAGCGGCAATCGCAACAGATTCTGGAACAGCAGCTTGCGCATGGCGGCGGCGCTCAGAGATCGTGGCCCGAATACGAGCAGTTGAACGATTTATTGCAGAGCGGAAAATCCGCCACGATATTGTTTTCGATGGCGGCCTCCAACAGCGGCCACTGGAACCAGGACGGATCGCGCGGATGGCAGCGCGCCACCGTGCCGTCGGCGGCCAGCCGCAGCCAGACCAGGATATCGCCGCGAAAACCCTCGACCAGCGCCATGCCTTCGCAGGGCTGACCGGAACGGTTCAACTCCCCGCGCACCGGACCGGAAGGCAACCGCTCCACTATCTGCTCGACCAGTCGCCAAGCTCTGCTCCACTTCACGGATACGCAGCCACACCCGGGCGTTGACGTCGCTCTCGGTCCGCACCGGCACTTCAAACTCAAGCCGATCATAGGGCGGATAAGCCGTCGCGCGGCGCGCGTCGAACGCCCGGCCTCCGGCGCGACCGATCGACGCCGCCGCAACCGAACTGCCCGATCAAGGCTGGTCGGACAAAACCGGTGCCCACAGTGCGGTCTTGCAGCGAAGCGGTGTTATCGTACAGGTCGATCAGCGGCGGAAACTGGCGGCGGAACTCGGCGAGCAACGCCCGCAAGACGCTTGATGCCATCCGTCGGGAGATCGGCCGCCACTCCGCCGGGAACGACGCAATCCATCAGCAGGCGATGGCCGAAACAGGCGGCGCCGGCGCGCAAGACCCGCTCGCGCAACACCGCGCAATGGGCGTGCATCAGGGCGAAGGCGGCATCGTTACAGATCGCGCCGATGTCGCCGCAATGGTTGGCCAACCGCTCCAGTTCGGCCATCAGCGCCCGCAGCCAGTGGGCGCGGTCGGGCACGGCGGTTTCGGTGGCGGCCTCGACGGCGCGGGCGAACGCGAGCGCGTAAGCCACGGTGCTGTCGCCCGACACCCGCCCCACCAGCCGCGCCGCCCGCTCCAGCGTCGCACCGGCCAACAGGCTCTCGATACCCTTGTGGACGTAGCCCAGCCGCTCCTCCAGCCGGACCACGGCTTCGCCGTTGGCGGTAAAGCGGAAATGGCCGGGTTCGATGATGCCGGCGTGAACCGGCCCCACCGGAATCTGGTGCAGGCTCTCGCCTTCCGCCGCCAGAAATGGATAAGGCGGCAGCGGCTCGCCCGGCGCGGATGCCGGACCCAGCGGATGGCGCACCGGCCAGCGGCCGTGATCCAGCCAAGGACGGGAATCGGGCGCATCGACCGGCTGCAATCCGACCAAATCGGCAATGGTGCGCTCCAGCCGTTGCGCCGGCGGGTGCTGGCGACCCACGGCGGGAAATTGGTCGGTCGGGGCATGGCAGGCTAGCGACGCCGACGGTTCCGCTGGCGGATTCGTGCGCCGCCAGATGCACCATGCCCGCCTCGCCCCACAATCCGAGCAAGGTCCAGGCGCCGCTGGCCAAGCCGGCGATCAAGGCATTCCACGTTTCGGCGCTGACGACGACTCGCGGCCAAGGGCGGTGTTCGGCGACCGGCTGGCCGGCCTCCAGCACCGCCCGCAAAGAGTTAGCGCCCATCATTCGCCCTCAGCCCAGCAATATCGCGACATGGTGAAACCAGGCGACCAGCGGCCCCGGCAACCAGAATCCGGCGATCAACACCAGGGCCAGATGCGCCAGCATCGGCAGGATGCTGGCTTGCACCGGCGCGGCGGGACCGCTGTCCGGCTTGCCGAACGCCATGCCATGCAACCGCCACAACAGGGTGCCGAACGCCAGCAGCAACCCCAGCACCAGCGGCAGCGCCAGCAACGGTTGGCGGGCGAAAGTGGAACTCACCACCAGAAACTCGCTCGTGAACACGCCGAACGGCGGCATCCCGGCGATGGCGACCACACCGGCCACCAGCCCCCAGCCCAGCGTCGGATGGGTGACGGTCAAGCCGCGAATGGTGGAAATCCGCTGGGTGCCCTTGACCTGGGAGATATGGCCCACGGCGAAGAAAATCGCCGATTTGGTCAGGCTGTGCATGGTCATGTGCAGCAAGCCGGCGAAATTGGCCAGCGGCCCGCCCATGCCGAAGGCGAAGGTAATGATGCCCATGTGCTCGATGGAGGAATAGGCGAACAGCCGCTTGATGTCGCCCCGGCGATACAGCATCAGCCCGGCGAACAGCAGCGACAGCAGCCCCAAGCCGACCATCAACGGACCCGGCGCCAGAGCGGCGGGATTGGCGCTCATCAGCATCTTGAACCGCAGCACCGCGTACAGCGCGACGTTCAGCAACAAACCGGACAGCACCGCCGAGATCGGCGTGGGGCCTTCGGCGTGGGCGTCGGGCAACCAGGCGTGCAGCGGCACCAGGCCCGCTTTGGTGCCGTAGCCCAGCAGGAGGAACACGAACGCCAAGTTGAGCAGCGCCGGATCAAAGGCGGCGGCGCGTGCGAGCAGTTGATCCCAGGCCATGGCCGGCAAGCCCTGCCCGATCACCGGCTGCGCCGCCAAATACACCAGAATGGTGCCAAACAGCGCCAGCGCGATGCCGAGACTGCCCAGGATGAAATACTTCCAGGCGGCTTCCAGCGCGGCGCGGGTCCGGTAGAGACCGACCATCAGCACCGTGATTAGCGTCGCCAGCTCGATGGCCACCCACAGCAGGCCGATGTTGTTGGCGAGCAGCGCCAGGTTCATGGCGAACAGCAGCGCCTGATACATGGCGTGATAGAAGCGCAGATATGCCGGCGTCAGCCGCCCGGTTTCCAGCTCGTGGGCGATGTAGCTGGCGCTGAACAGGCTGGTGGTGAAGCTGACCAGATTGTTCAGCGCGATCAGATAGATGTTGAAATCGTCCACCCGCAGGTAGAGATTGGCGTCCGGCCGCGCCCCGAACAGGATGATGGCGGCCAGCAGGCTCAGCGAAGCCGCTCCGACGTTCAGCCGGGCGCCGAGCCGATAACCGGACAGCCCCACCAGCAGCAGCGCGGCGCCGGCGGGAACGGCCAGCAACGCGGTCATCGCCACGAAACCCGCACCGCTCATTTCCGCCGTCCCTCCCGGAAGGTGTCCATCGCTTGCATGTCCACGCTATCGAAACGCTCCCGGATGCGGAACAGGAAGACGCCGATCACGATCAGCGCGATCAGCACCGAGAAGGCAATGCTGATCTCCACCGCCAGCGGCATGCCGCGCGCCCCGGCGGCGGCCAGCACCAGCCCGTTCTCCAAGGACATGAAGCCGACCACCAGGCTCACCGCGTTTTGGCGGGTCACCATCAACAGCAACCCCAGCAGCACCACCGCCAAGGCAAACGCCAGGTCTTCCCGGGCCAGCGCGTCGGCGCCCGCCGTCACCGGCAGCATCACCAGAATCGCCAGCGCCACCAGCGCCGTGCCGGCCAGCATGTCCCGACCGACGCCGCCCACCACTTCTAGGGTGCGGTGAATGCCGAGTTGCCGGACGATGCGGTGCAGCGCGGTCGGAATGATGACGGCCTTGAAGATCAGCGCGATTCCCGCCGTGACGTAAAGATGGTGGGCGTCCTGGATGGTCGCTTGCCAGCCGACCGCCAACACCAGCACCAGCGAGTGCAGGGCAAAGACGTTGATCAGCGCGGAAAGGCGATCCTGATACAACAACAGAAAACTCGCCAGCACCATGCCGCCCGCCAGAAAATGGGCGATATCGAAGGCCAGACCGCGCATCACAGACCCCGCGACACGAACAGCAACAGCGCGCCGAGCAGCCCCAGCATCAGCGCCGCCCCCAGAAATTGATCGACGCGAAACACCCGCATTTTGGCGATGCTGGTCTCGAACAGCGCCAACAGGAACCCGCCCAACGCCAATTTAGCCGCATAGATCGCCACGCCGCCCAGATAGGCAGTCGGTCCCGCCCCGGCGGTCGCCATGCCCCAAGGCGCGAAGATGCACCCCAACAACGACAGATACAGCACCAGCTTGAGCGAGGCGCCCAGCTCAATCAGGGCCAGATGGCGGCCGGAATACTCCAGCACCATCGCTTCGTGCACCATGGTCAACTCCAGGTGCGTGGCCGGATTGTCCACCGGGATGCGGGCGTTTTCGGCGATCGCCACCATGACCAGCGCCAGCAGGGCCAGCGCCAGCGAGACCCGCAGGCCGACCTCGGCGGTCAGCATGAAGCGGGCGACGGAAGACAGTTCGGTGGTGCCAGCCAGCAGCGACAGAGTGAACACCATCATCAACATGGCCGGTTCGGCCAGCGAGGCGATCATCATCTCGCGGCTGGCGCCGATGCCGCCGAAACTGGTGCCGACGTCGAGCCCCGCCAGCGCCAGAAAAAAGCGGGCCGTGCCGAGCAGGGCGACGATGGCGATCAAATCCGCCGTCCAACTGAACGGCAGGCCGCTGGCGAAGGTCGGCACCAGCGACGCCGCCACCCACAGGGCGGCAAAAATCAGGTAGGGCGCCACCCGAAACAGCCAGGAAGCGGAGTCGGCCAGCACCACATCCTTGCGCATCAGCTTGAACAGGTCGCGATAGGGTTGCAACGCCGACGGGCCGCGCCGACGCAACAGCCGCGCCTTGAGCGCGCGGACCCAGCCGGTCAACAGCGGCGCCAACAGCAGGACCAGCAGCATTTGGCAACCCTGCACCAGATAATCGGCGATCAGCGCCATAGAACCATCCCCAGCAACAGCAGCACCAACGCCCCGAACACCAGGCTCAGATAGCGGCGGATGGTAAGATACTGCAAGTAATTGAAGCGGCTGGAGAGCGCCACCACGGCAGCAGCGATGGGGGCGTAGCCGCGCTCCCAGACCGGATCGTGCAATTCGACCTTGAATCGCGCCGGCCGCGAGTCGCCGGGCGGCGGCATCACCACCCGCTCCCGCGCCTGGAACACGATGCTGCCGAACACCCGGCGAATCGGCTGGGCGAAGCTGCCGGCGGTGTACTGGAAGGCGGGATTGGCGTCGGGGAAGCCGCAGTCCCAGGCGGGGCCGCGCCGGACCGCGCTGGAGGCCAGCCGATGGATCAGGAAAGCGGCGGCCAGTCCCGACAGCGCCATGAACAGCAGCACCAGCAGGCCGTTGTAGGTGCTTTTCACATCGACCACCGGCACCAGGGTCAACCAGGGCTGGTGGTGCTGGGGAATCAGCCGGGCGCCGCCGTTGAGCGCGCCGACGACCGGCGCCAACCCGTCCACCACCAATCCCGGCAGAATGCCGGCCAGCAAGCACAGCGCCGCCAACACAAACAGCGCGACCAAGGAAAAGCGGTCGGTCTCGCGCGCTTGGGCGGCGGCGGGCGAGCGCGGGCGACCCAGAAACGTGATGCCGAACGCCTTGACGAAGCAGGCGGCGGCCAGCGCGGCGGACAGGGCCAGCAGCGCGCCGACCGCCGGCACCAGGAACTTGAGCAGCCATTGCGGCAGTTCGGGACTGATCAGGATAGCCTGAAAGGTCAGCCATTCGGAGACGAAGCCGTTGAGCGGCGGCAGCGCCGAAATCGCCGCCGAGCCGATCAGGAACGCCAGCGCGGTCCACGGCATCGGGTGAATCAAACCGCCCAGCCGCTCCATGTCGCGCTCGCCGGTGGCGGTCAGCACCGCGCCCGTACCGAGGAACAGCAGGCTTTTGAACAGCGAGTGGTTGAGGACGTGAAACAGCGCAGCGGTCAAGGCCAGCGCGGCGCTGGCGTACATGAGGTTCGCCTGAAAGGCCAAGGCCAGACCCAGGCCGATGAAGATGATGCCGATGTTCTCCACCGTGTGATAGGCGAGCAGCCGTTTCAAATCGTGCTGCATCAGCGCGTAAAGCACGCCCAGCACGGCGGTGATTCCACCCACGGCCAGCACCACCCCGCCCCACCACCACTGCACCGGCTCGCCCAGCAGGTCGAACACGATGCGGATGAATCCGTACACCGCCACCTTGGTCATCACCCCGCTCATCAGCGCCGAGACGTGGCTGGGCGCGGCGGGATGGGCCAGCGGCAACCAGACGTGCAGCGGCACTAGCCCGGCCTTGGAACCCGCGCCCAACAGCGCCAGCGCCAACACCAGCGCCGCCAATCCGGGGCCGACTCTGCCGGCGCGGATGGCGTCGAAGTCATAACCGCCATCGGGGCCGGCCAGCAGACCGAACGCCAGCAGCAACGCCAGGGTGCCGAAGCAGGCCATGACCAGATACAGATAACCGGCGCGGGCGTTGGCCGGGTCTTGGTGGTGCGCCATGACCAGCGCCCACGAACTCAGCGACATGAATTCCCAAGCGAACAGGAAGGAGAAAGCGTCGTCAGCCAGCAAGACCAGATTCATGCCGGCCAGAAAAGCCGGAAAAAACGGCAACACCCGCTCGGGCGCGCGCTCGTGCTGGCCGTAGCCGAGGGCGAACAGGCTGGCGACCGCGCCGCCCAGATTGACCACGACCAGGAAAAACGCCGCCAGCGCGTCCAGCCGGAAATGGGCGCCCAACCAGGGCAGGCCCAGCGGTAATGCGATCGTCGCCGGTTCGCGCCCGCCCAGCAGGTGCGCGAGCGCCAACGCCAGCAGGATAGCGCAAAGCGATAGAGAGGCCCCGTAGACCTGGCGGCTGCTCTCCGGTCGGCGCGACGCGATAATGGCGTAACCGCCGACCGCGAGCAGCGCCATCGACAAACCTAACAGCAGTAGCAACGACATGCTTGAGAAGCGGATTCCCGATGACGCGCGGCGATCCGCGCGATGGTGGTGGGCTCAATAACTTTCGACCGGGGCGGCCGATCTCTCGGCGGTCACGCTGCTTTCAGCCATGCAACCATACTATGATAGCAAAGCTATCGCGGTCCTTCCCGGAAGCGCACAACAAATCTTTCTCAGCTACCTTTGCAGGCCATCTCGCATCCGTTACGATTGCTATCCCCCGGCAAGGGGGATTCCACGGGAGGTGCGCCATGAAGTCGCAAAACGAAGAACAGCGGTCCTTTCGAGACCACCAGCAAGCGCCGTAAAGGTTTCCCGTCCGAAACCCGGGTGAAAAAAGGCTATCGGGTCGTGCGCGGCAACAAGGAACTGTTTGAGAAGCTGGGTCGCAACGACCCTTGCCCGTGCAAGTCCGGGAGGTTGTTTCAAGCGGTGCTGCCTCAAGCTCGACCGCTTTTGACGGATCGGGACGCAACGAATACGTTCGTTGATCGAACGTAAAATGACACTCCTTACCCCTTTTCCGGTTTGGCGGAGAGGGGTTCTTGCGAGGTTCTGAAAATCGGCCTTACCGCCGCCACCGCGCCAGATCGCGGCGGCGGACCTTGCCGTTGGCGGTGCGCGGCAGGCTGTCAGTGAAAATGATCTCGCGGGGACATTTATAGGCGGCCAGATGCTCGTGAGCATGGGCCAGCAGCGGCGCGGCATCCATCCCATCGGGCTCGTCGGGATCGCGCGGCACCACGAAGGCGGCGATGACCGAAACGCCCTCGCGTACCGTCAGTTCGGTCACCGCCACCTCGGCCACGGCCGGATGCCGGCTCAGGCAATGCTCCACCTCCAGCGGCGACACCCGGTAGCCCATTGCGTTCATCACGTCGTCGTTGCGACCATGATAGATCATGTAGCCGTCGGCGTCGAAATGGACCAGATCGCCGCCGATGAACCACTCGCCCCGGTAAACCGATTTCTCTTCCTCGGGCTGATTCCAGTAGCCCAGCATCAAGCCCGGATCGCTGCGATGCACCGCCAGCAACCCGGTTTCGCCCGGCGGGAGCGGCTCTTCGCCGCCCTCGACCGGCAGCGCCGCCACGCAGCGGCCCGCCTGCGGCTTGCCGGAACTGCCCGGTCGCACCGGCACGCTGGGCGACGAGGACACGTAGGTCGAGCATTCGCTCATCCCCAGCGCCTCGTACAGCTCCTTGCCGGTCGTCGTCCGCCATTGTTCGAGCAAGGCGGCGCTCAATGCCTCGCCGGCGGTCAACCCGTGACGCAGGCCGGACAGGTCGAACGCGCGCAGATCGTTATATTTCAAAATCTGCCGGTACAGGCCCGGCACCGCCGCGAACAGCGTCGCCCGGAATTTTTCCATCAGCAGCGGCCAGACCGCGACATCGCGCGGACCGTTGTAGAGCACCGCCGTCGCGCCGTTGGCCCAAGGATCGGTCAGGCCCACCCCCAAAGTGTAAGTCCAATTGAAGGCGCCGGCGTGCAGAACCACATCGTCCGAGCGGATACCATACCAGCCCCGGTACATCGGTCGCCGTCCCCACGCCGAACGCTGGGCGTGCAGCACGCCCTTGGGCTGGCCGGTGGTGCCGGAGGTGTAAATGAGAAAGGCCGGATCGGCGGCGGCGGTATCGGCATACGCCAGCGGCTCATGCTCGGTCCGCAGCGCCGCGATGGCGGCGGGACCGAGCCCGCGCACGCCCGGCGGTGGCGCAATCGCCAGTTCGTCGGACACGGCGAGAATTCGGGCGCCGGAATCCGCCAACAGAAAATCGGCTTCCTCCCCGGTCAGTTGCGCCGAGGACGGCAGCGGCACGCAACCGGCGGCGATGGCGCCGAAGAACAGCAGCGCGTAATCGCTGGTATTACCCATGCGGATCATCAATCGCTCGCCCGGTTCCAGACCCAGATCGCGCAACCCCGCCGCGACCCGTCGCACCGCGTCATCCAGCCGCGCGTAAGTCCAGCGTTCCGCCCGCTCGACCGGCGCTCGGGCGTCGGACACCACGATCAGCGCCACCTTGTCCGGCGTGGCTCGCGCCGCCGCTTCCAGGCAATACCGGGCCATATTGAACCGCGCCGGCGGCAATTCGCCGGCATAGCCCGGTCGGTCGGCCATCATCGGCTCACTTCCAGAAATCCGGCAGAAACAGCAACAGCAGGGGGAACACCTCGAAGCGCCCAACCAGCATCGACAGCGACAACAGCCAAGTGGCGGTATCGTTCAGGACGCCGAAGCCCGCCGCCGTTTCCCCCAAACCGATACCCATATTGTTCAGACAACCCGCCACCGACCCGAACGCCGTCACCAGATCCACCCCGGTGGCCGCCAGCGCCAGCGAGAAAAAGCAATAGCTGAAAACGTAAAGATAGTAGAACCCCCACACCGCCTGCATCACCCGATCCGGAATGGGGTGCTTGCCCAGCTTGACCGCGATCTGCGCGGATGGGCGGATCAGCAGCCGCGCCTCGCGCACGCTCTGCTTGTACAGCAGCAGAAAGCGGATGGCCTTGATGCCGCCGCAGGTCGAGCCGACGCAGCCGCCGAAGAAGCTGCCCAGCAACAAGAGTAGCGGCACGAAAACCGGCCAGTCCGCCGGATAGCCGATCGTCCCCAGCCCGTTGTCGGTGATCACCGAGGCCGTCTGGAAAAAGCCGTGATAAACCGCTTCCCACAGCGGGAACTTGCCGCTCCAGTACAGATACGCGCAAGCCGTGGCGATGATCCCCCCGAACACCACCATGCAGAACCGAAACTCGGCGTCCCGAAAAATGACCTTGAGACTGCGGGAGCGCCAAGCCAGGAAAAACAGCGCAAAATTAACCGCCGCCGCCAGCGAAAAAAATCCGGCGACCAGCTCGATGGCCGGGCTTTTGAAATAGCCGATGCTGGCGTCGTGGGTGGAAAAGCCGCCCAGCGCCAAGGTGGCGAAACTGTGGCAGAGCGCATCGAAGAAATCCATCCCCGCCGCCCAGAACGACAGGGTGCAGGCCACGTTCAGGGCGACGTAGATGTACCAGAGGTTCTTGGCGGTCTCGGTGATCCGGGGCGTCAGCTTTTCGTCCTTCATCGGCCCCGGCGTTTCCGCCTTGTAGAGCTGCATCCCGCCGACGCCCAGCATCGGCAGCAGCGCCACCGCCAGCACGATGATGCCCATCCCGCCGAGAAAGTTGAGTTGCGCCCGGTAATAGACAATCGCCTTCGGCATGGCATCGAGGCCGGAGAGCACGGTAGCGCCCGTCGTGGTCAATCCAGAGACGGTCTCGAACACCGCATCCACCAGCCGCATGTGCGGGTTGTCGGACAGCATGAACGGCAGCGCGCCGATCAGCGACAGCAGAAACCAGAACGCCACCACCACGATGAAGCCGTCCCGGTTGCGCAGGTCGACCTTGAACCGGTACACCGGCAGCCAGCACAGCAAGCCCAACCCCAGCATCGCCCCCATCGCTTCCGCGAACGGCACCGCCACATCGTATCCGTCGTACCACCACGCCACTCCCATCGGCGGCAGCATGGTGACGCTGAACAGGATCATCAGCAATCCCACCATGTACAGCGCCGTCTTGAGCGGGGATCGCCGGGAGACAACCGGCCGCTTGCCGCCGCCGGTGCGGGGCGTTCGAGTGGCGGGAAACGCGCTGACGGCTATCGTATCCGGTTTCGGCAAATCGCCGGATGATGGTGGCCCAGCTCGCAATTGTTCATCGAAATCAGCGTCTTTCACCTTTCACCTTATTTCCAGAGATCGGGCAGGAGCAGCAATGACAGCGGGAAATTTTCCGGCCGCCCGACCGGCACAGCCAGCGACATCAGTCAAGTGGCAGCATCGTTCAACCCGCCGAAACCCGCTGCCGTTTCCCCCAAACCGACCCCCATGCCGTTCGAGCGAGCCGCCGCGACGCCGAACGCGGTCACCAAATCCGCGCCGGTCGCGGCCAGCCCGAGGGAAAACGCGCAATGGATGAGCGCGTAGAGATGGCAAACCCCCTGCACCGCTTTCGCCAAAAAGAAGACCGCCTGCGGTTCCTTCGGGATTTCGGCCGAGCACGCGACCGTCCGAGCGGGACATCGCCGCTTTGCCCGGCTCACGACAGCGACCGGATAAATCGGCGGGCTTGGCGGAGCGACTTGTCATGGTCTATTGGTTTATCATATGTATAGTAGAGCCTGTCGGACCGTCCAGCATTGTACAGGCGACAATGACTCTTTGAGAAACGGTAACCACCACCGGTTTTCGATCCAGGAGAAATGCCATGCAGTTCACCAGTTCCGCCCTGCGCGCTCAGCGAGCCATCCCGGCCGAATTCGCCTTCGGCATTCCCGATCCCGAACAGCACGTCGCGCTGGGCGCCAACCGCAATCCGCCGCTCGAATGGAGCGAGCTGCCGGCCGACACCCGTTCCCTGGTGTTGATCTGCCACGACCGGGACGTGCCGACTCGCGCGGACGATGTCAATCAGGAAGGGCGCCAAGTCCCGGCCGATTTGCCGCGCGCCGATTTCTATCACTGGATTCTGGTGGACCTGCCTCCGGAGCCGGGGCGAATCGTCGCCGGCGAATTTTCCGAAGGCGTCACCCCCGGCGGCAAACCGGGGCCGGATGGCCCGCGCGGCACCCGCCAAGGCATCAACAATTATCGGGAATGGTTCGCCGGCGATCCGGCCATGGCGGGCGACTACTTCGGTTATGATGGCCCCTGCCCGCCCTGGAACGACAGCATCGTGCACCACTATGTTTTCACCCTCTACGCGCTCGATGTGGCGCGCTGTCCGGTGGAGGGCAAATTCACCGGGCCGGAGGTGCTGG
Organism: Candidatus Competibacter sp.; assembly: GCA_037045685.1. Taxonomy (GTDB): domain Bacteria; phylum Pseudomonadota; class Gammaproteobacteria; order Competibacterales; family Competibacteraceae; genus Competibacter_A. Next base: position 500,065 of record JBAOII010000023.1, on the reverse strand, counting down.
CCGCGATTGCCGGACACATCCTGGATCGGGCCAGCATGACCTGCACTTATAGCCTGAATCCGGCCGTACCGGCCTGAACCTCCGGCCATGACCATCGCCCCCGCCTCCGCCCGGCACCCCGGCTTTCGCCCGCCCTTCAGACACCCCGCAGGCCGCCTCGGCCGGCGGCCCAGCATCTCACACTCGCCAAGAGGTCGACATGAATCTCACTGATTCTCCCGGATCCGAAAAGCGTCGGATCAAACGCTGGTATCTCGTCCTGTATCTGCGGGTCTACGACCAAGATACCAACGAGCTGCTGGGCCACATCGTGGACATCAACAAGGAAGGGATGCGCCTGGTCAGCGACAAGCCCATCGAACTGAACCGCATCTACCGGCTATGGGTGGACGTTCCCAAAGAAGGCACTCCCCGCCAGCGCATCCAGTTGGAAGGGGAAAGCCTGTGGACCGGCCGGGACGTCAATCCGGATTTCTACGATACCGGTTTCCGGATGCTGAACATCAGCACCCAATCGCTGTTGCAACTGCAACTGCTGATCGAGGAATTCAAATTCTGAAGCCTCCAGCGGCGAGGATGGACGCTTGGCGGATCGCGGGGCGGGAAACGCGCCCCGCGATCCGCCAGAGGCCGACCATTCTTCCTCCAAACGATTGGCATCAAACATGCATCATTCGGTACGACGCAAGCGCGTGGGTCGGCCCGAACACCTCCGTGTCCGGGCCGGAATCGAAAATCGAGCCGAGGTGATGCCATCATGTCATTAGCGATCACAGCCGATAAAGCGTTGGTGTGGGACAACCAGCGGTCCAAAATGGTGCCGAAAACTCGGGTGGCGGTGAGCCTGATCGGCAATCAGGGCAGCGTCTATCGCGAAGCGGGGCCGCTGTACGTGGAAACCGCCCAAGAAGTGTTCGAGGCGGTGGAGTTGCTGCGAATGCGGCTGATCAAATCCTTGCTATCGGGAGCGGGATTGGTCCAAGGAGGATCGAGGGATGGCAGGCGACTTCCTTGATTTTCGCCGTTTTATCGGGCGCGGCCCGATCCGCTCAGGCCGCCGCCCACATCCCCCGCACCCGTTCTCTCGGCGAGAACCGTCGGTTTGATCAGCCTACTTGGACAGATTGACCCGCACCGGCGTCCGCTCTCCGAACACCTCCCGATAGCTGGCGTATATCGCGCAAACCGTCACCGGTCCCAGAATCAGAAACCCGAGCCCGAACGGAATGGTCGCCACGACCGCCAGCACCAGATAGATCAGCCCGAACACCAGCAGCGGCACCGTGTTTGTCCAGCAGGCGGCGATGCTGTCCTGCACGGCGGGCCAAGCGTTCTGGCCGGCCAGCATCACCAGCGGCGTCCCGTAGAACAGCGCCATGGCGATCGCAAATCCGATCACCACGATGACGAGCAACGCGACCAAGCCGGCGCCCGCGAGCAAGCCGCCCATTGTCTGGGACGGCACCATCGCACCCGAGCTATCCATCGCGGCTCCCACCATCAATCCGCCGCCCATGAAAACCAGCACCACCAATCCGATCAGCAAATACCCCCCCACGCTGATCGCGCCCAGCAACACCAGCGGACCCATGCGTTCCTGGTCCTGGAAACCCCGGAACAGATGCGCGATTTGCAGGTTCTCGCCGCGCTCCTGCGCCGCAGCCCCATACAGCATTCCGCCGACCAGCACCGGACTCAACAGAGCGTTGGCGAGCGGGCCGACGAAAGGAATAAACGACAGCACCACGCTGATGGCGAGGTAGATCAGCAGGATGACGATCCATATTCCCGGCGCCCTGGCGAACAGTTGCCAGCCCTCGACGATCCAGCCCCAACCGCGTCCGGCCTCCGCGCGCATTGCAATCATATCGGTGCTCCCTCTGTTGTATGGTCAATTTCCGAGCAGCATAACCCAACGCTCTCGCCCGGCAACCCTACCCCATGCAGCGGCCATAAAAAAGCCCGCCGGATCGCGCCAGCGGGCTTTTTCCCTACCGGGCCGGAAACCATCACCCGGCCCCTTTTTCCAAACCGGCTACAGCGCCTCGAACACCCCCGCAGCGCCCATGCCGGTGCCGATGCACATGGTCACCATGCCATACTTCCCGCCCCGCCGGCGCAAGCCATGCACCAGCGTCGCGACGCGGATCGCGCCGGTCGCACCCAGCGGATGGCCGAGCGCGATGGCGCCGCCCAACGGGTTGACCTTGGCCGGATCGAGGTCCAGATCGCGGATCACCGCCAAACTTTGAGCGGCGAACGCCTCGTTCAGCTCGAACCAGTCGATGTCGTTCTTGCGCAGTCCAGCCAAGTCGAGCGCCTTCGGAATCGCCGCGATCGGGCCGATGCCCATGATCCGCGCCGGCACGCCGGCCACCGCGTAGCTGACGAAGCGGGCCAGCGGTTTCAGGTTGAGCTGCTTGACCATCCGCTCGCTCATCAGCAGCACCGCGCCAGCGCCGTCGCTCATCTGCGAGCTGTTGCCGGCGGTGACGCTGCCACGGGCGGCGAACACCGGCTTCAGCTTGGCCAATGCCTGCAAGTTGCTGTCGGCGCGCGGGCCTTCGTCGTTCTCCACCACCCGCTCGCGAACTTTGACCTGCAGGGTCTCACTGTCCGGCGACCGATCCAGCACGGTGTAGGGCAGGATTTCCTGCCGGAACTCGCCGCCGGCGATGGCGGCGGAGGCCCTGCGATGGCTCTCCACGGCGAAGGCATCCTGATCCTCGCGCGAAATTTTCCACTGTTCCGCAACCTTTTCCGCCGTCAACCCCATGCCGTAGGCGATGCCGACGTTTTCGTCCGTCGCGAATACCTCGGGGTTGAGGGCGATCTTGTTGCCGCCCATCGGAATCATGGTCATGGTTTCGGTGCCGGCGGCGAGCATCACGTCCGCCTCGCCCAACCTGATGCGGTCGGCGGCCTGCGCCACCGCCTGCACGCCGGAGGCGCAGAAGCGATTGATGGTCATGCCGGGCACGCTGTCCGGCAGTCCCGCCAGCAGCAGGCCGATGCGGGCCACGTTCATGCCCTGCTCGCCCTCCGGCATGGCGCAACCGACGATCACATCGCCGATCAGCTTCGGGTCCAGCCCCGGACATCGATCCACCACCCCGCGCAGAACGCGCGCCAGCAGATCGTCGGGACGGGTGTTGCGAAACGCGCCGCGCACCTTGCCGACCGGCGTGCGCGCGGCGGCCACGATATAAGCGTCCTGTACTTGCTTGCTCATCACTGTTTCTCCCATCGATCAGTTGCGCAGCGGCTTGCCGGTCTTGAGCATCTGCTCGATCCGGGCCTGGGTCAGCGGCGTCTTGGCCAGTTCGACAAAGCCCTGGCGCTCCAACCCGAGCAACCACGCCTCGTCCACCAGGGTATTGGGGTCCACGTCGCCGCCGCACAGCGCGGTCGCGATTTTCAGGCCCAACCGGTAGTCGTGGGGCGAGATGAAACCGCCGTCGCGCATGTTGACCAACGCCATCTGACAGGCGGCGACGCCGGTGCGGCCCGCCACCCGAATTTTGCGCGGTTGCGGCGGCCGGTAGCCGGTCTCGGCCAGCGCCCGGACTTGGGCTTTGGCGACATGCAGCAGCTCGTTGGCGTTGAACACGATCACATCCGACGACTTGAGATGGCCGAGTTGCTTGGCTTCCTCGGCGCTGCGCGAGACTTTGGCCATCGCCATCGCCTCGAAATACGGGCGCAAGAACGGCAACAGATCGCCGCCCTTGGCTTCGTCCATCGCCCGCAGGGCGAATTCCTTGCAACCGCCGCCGGCCGGGATCAGCCCGACGCCGACCTCGACCAAACCGATGTAGCTTTCCAAGCGCCGCCACGACCCGGTCGCAGTGCATCAGGAACTCGCAACCGCCGCCGAGCGCCAACCCTTGGGCAGCGGCCACCACTGGAATTGCGGAATAACGCAGCGCGCTCGTGGTGTGCTGGAACTTGGCGACGGTGTTCTCGAACGTCTCGAAATCGCCGGCCAGCAGCACCGGCACCGCCTGGGCCAGATTGGCGCCCGCGCTGAACGGAGCTTCGGTCTGCCACAGCACCAGTCCGTCGAACTGTTGTTCGGCGATCTTCAAGGCTTCCAGCACCCCGTCCAGCACATCGTCGCCGATGACGTGCAGCTTGCTTTTGAAGCTCAGCACACCGATGTCGTCGCCGGTGGTCCACAGCCGCACCCCGCTGTTTTCCCACACCGTCTCGCCGTAGCGGGGTGGCGCTTCGCCCAGCACTTGCTCGGGATAAAGCTGGCGCCGGTAAACCGGCAGGGTCGAACGCGGCTTGTAGGCGTTCTCCGCCGCCGAATAGGAACCTTCGGGCCGATGCACGCCGTCCACCTGCTTGACCCAGGCCGGCAGCGGCGCCGCCGTCATCGCTTTGCCGGCGGCGATGTCGTCCTCGATCCAGGCCGCGACCTGCTTCCAACCCGCAGCCTGCCAGATTTCGAACGGACCCATGCCCCAGCCGAACCCCCAGCGAATGGCGAAATCCACGTCGCGGGCGGTGTCGGCGATTTCCGCCAGCAGCACCGCCGCGTAGTGGAAGGCATCGCGGTGGATGGCCCACAAGAATTGGGCCTGCGGGTGGTCGCTGGCGCGCAGGGCGGCAAACTTCTCGGCGTGATTTTTGATCTTGAGGAGCGCCTGCACCGCCTCGTCGGGTTTGGCGCCGGCGTCCCGATACTCGCCGGTTGCCGTATCCAGCACCTGTTTGCCCTTGTTGGCGTAGATGCCGGCCTTGGTCTTCTGGCCCAGCGCGCCCTTGTCGATCAGCGCGGTCAGCCAGGCGGGCGGGTTGAAGTACTGTCGCCACGGATCGTCGCGCAAGGCCAGCGCCGAGCCTTTGAACACATGGCCCATGGTGTCCAGACCGACGATGTCGGCGGTGCGGTAGGTGGCGCTCTTGGCGCGACCGATCGCCGGGCCGGTCAGCGCGTCCACCAAATCCAGGCTCAAGCCGAACGCCTGGGTGTGATGGATGGTCGCCGCCATGGAAAACACGCCGATGCGGTTGGCGACGAAGTTGGGGGTGTCCTTGGCGCGGACCACGCCCTTGCCCAAGGTGCTGACCAGGAAGGTTTCCAGCAGGTCGAGAATGGCCGGATCGGTGGTCAGGCAGGGAATCAGCTCCACCAGCGCCATGTAGCGCGGCGGGTTGAAGAAATGGATGCCGCAGAAGCGCGGGCGCAGGTTCTCCGGCACCGACTCCGCCAACAGGCTCAGGGGCAGGCCGGAGGTGTTGGTGGCCAGAATCGCCCGGTCGCTGACATACGGCGTAATCCGCTTATAGAGATCCGCTTTCCAGTCGGGACGCTCGGCGATGGCTTCGATCAGCAGGTCGCAATTTCGCAGTTCCTCCAGATGCTGGTCGTAGTTGGCGGGCTGGATCAGGGCGGCCCGCTCCTTCACGGCGAACGGCGCCGGACTGAGCTTGGCCATGCTGGCGATGGCTTTGGTCACGATCCCGTTGGGATCGCCGTCCTTCGCCGGCAGGTCGAACAACACCACCGGCACATCGGCGTTGGCCAGATGGGCGGCGATTTGCGCGCCCATCACGCCCGCGCCCAGAACCGCCACCCGGCGGATGGATGCTGCGCTACTCATAATCGTGAAATCCTCTCGTCAGGCTGTCGAAACCCCTCACCCCCCACCCCTCTCCCGCACGGGGAGAGGGGGGCGAATGGCTACGCTAAACATAAAGCCGGGGACCACGCCCCGGCTTTCTCGATTTGGCTAATCCAAAAGGGAGCGGGCTATACTCGGTCGATTCCTGATCTTCCGCCCTCGCCATGAAAACCGACAACTTGTTCTATCGCCTGTTCAAAACGCTCCCCACCTTGGTGCTGGAATTGGCCGGGATCACGGTGGACAATCCCGACGGTTACGCTTTCCGCGCCGAAGAAGTCAAACAAACCGCCTTCCGCCTGGATGGGTTGCTCATGCCGCCACCCGACGCGCCAGATGCTCCGTTGGTATTTCTCGAAGCGCAGGCACAACCGGACGAAGACTTTTATGGACGGTTCTTTTCGGAAATTTTCCTCTACCTGTACCGCAGCGTCCCGCGTCGACCTTGGCGAGCGCTGGTCATCTACCCGCAGCGGGCGATGGAACGCCTGGATTTCCGTTATGCCGAGTTGCTTGCCCTGCCGCTGGTGCAACGAGTGTATCTGGAAGATTTGGCCACCTTCCCTACCCCTAGCCTTGGGCTACAATTGCTGCAATTGCTGGTTGCTTCCCCGGATGTTGCGGTTCGACAGGCGCAGCATCTGGCACGGCACGCCCGCACCGAATCCATAGCCCTGCCGTTGCGTCAAATCGAGTTTCTGGACCTCATCGAAACGATTCTGGTCTACCGTTTACCACAATTAACTCGACAGGAGATCCAAACCATGCTCGGACTCACTCACGCGGAACTGCAAAAAAGCCGCTTTTACCAAGAAGTCTTCGCGGAGGGCCGGCAGGAGGGCCGGCAGGAGGGCCATCAGGAGGGCCGGCAGGAGGGCCATCAGGAGGGCCGGCAGGAGGGCCGGCAGGAAGAGAGTGTCGCACTGGTGCTGCGTCTTTTACAGCGACGTTTCGGCGCCCTGCCCGCTTCACAGGAGCATCTGATTCGCCGGCTTTCCCTGGCCCAGACAGAAGCCTTGGCCGAAGCCCTGCTCGATTTCCAGACCATCGCCGACCTGACCGCGTGGCTGGCGGCTCAATAGCCGCTGGCTCCCGCGCCCGGCGCGGCGAACCGATCTTGGAAACCAAACCCCGGCCCGGTTGATATCGCGACCGCGCTGTCCTTCGCGTAACGCAGCGATAGCCGTTATCCGCCGGCCTCGCTCTATAGCCCGCACAACTCCGGCGCGATTGTCTTGCCGGACCGCTCGTTTTTGGAAAATCTCTAGTTGATCTGATTGGGGTCCGCCGCCAAGAGTTTCTTGAGCAACTCCTCGCGACTGGCGCTCCCCAGTTTTTCGTGGATGCGGCGGATGTAGGTGGCCACGGTCGGCGGACTCAGATGCAGCCGCGCCGCGATGGCGGGATACGCCAGATCATCGGCCAGCGCCAGGCAAACGTCCTGCTCCCGGATCGACAGGCGCGAGCCCTGCATGTTCCGCAGGAGCCGCAACCGCAGCGGTTCGTGATGTTCGATCATGACGCCCATCAACGCCTCGTGGGCGGGCGGGTCGAGGGTCTCCAGGCCGGTGGCGAACGCGGGCGGTTCCAGCCAGTAGGCGCGGAACACGAACCGGCCGCTGGCGTTGGTGTGGGCGCACACCGGCGGCGGGGCGTCGCGGTTTTGAAAAATCCGGTCGAGATGGGCGCAGACCTGCCGCAGCGCCGGCGGCGTAGCGATCTCGCGGGTGAAGCGGACTTGACCTCCCGGCACGACGCCGTAGGTGGCCAGAAACAGCAAGTGGCGGGCTGCGGGACTGAGCGAGACCACCGCGCCGCCGCGCTTGAGGATCACCAAGCCGGTCTTGCCGCTGTTCGTGTATTCCTGATCGATCTCGTGGCGGGCCGCCCGCCAGCCGTGATCGAGATACGGCAACACCCGCTCGAACTGTTGCTGGTGGCCGGCTTCGAACGGTGGCCGGTTCGCGGGCCGACACAGCACCAGAAAGCCCGCGCAGCGCCCGTTGTCCAGGACCGTTCCCTGAATCACATGATGGTGGTGATAGGGGCGCAGCACCAGGTTGTAGAAATCGCGCCGATGGAACTGCTCGTCCAGGATTCGGAAATCCGGCAACACCCGGTGGGCCGCGAACCACTCGACCATCCGGGCCGAGTACTCCGGCGTGAACAGTTTGGCCGGTTCGTTCAGGTACACGTCCAGCGCCTCGGGGACGAACTGCTCGGTCAGCACGTAGGCCGGCCGCATGTTCTCGTCGAAGCCCGTAAACAGGTTGTCCGCCGAGGGGATCACGCCGTGCAGGGCGCGCAGCAGTTCGGGAATCAGGACTTCCGTGCTGAGGCCAAGGCAGCACACTTGTCGGATATAAGCTTTTGATTTTGCCTGTTTCAATCGGTACCCCTTCCCAGATCGACCCGCCCGGTCCACGCCCGCTGGAGCGCTGCTCGGGTTGCGACAACCCCGGCGAGACGTTCGGTGTGGAGGGTATAGGCAAGGATTTGGGGAAGATCAAATGTCATCTGATGAGAGGACATTTTTTAGCGGCCCGACCGGGTAGGATTCGTTGCCCAGTTTGGATTATTTGCGGCTCTGGGACGAAGGCGCTTTCGCCCGGCGGCGGCCAGGATGGCCGCAGTCCCAAAAATTAGGCATCGTGGTTTAAAAGCTTAATCTTCACATCATTTCCCCGATCCGCCTAATCCTGCAAAAGCTCGAAAAATTTTTAATTGTAAAAAAAAAAAAGTTACCAATAAAGAAACCGGATTAACAATCAATTCCTGAGAAGATCAACATCTAAAATAATATAGAATTTTACTATAGCATATAAAAAACAAGCTTAGATTAGCATTAGCCTGCTCGCCCCTTTTTTTCCACTCAACTCATTGCATATTAAGGAGCTTTCAAATGATGAGAATTTTCTTAAGTTCAAATAAAGTGGATTTTTCCTGCACTTTAATCATCTCGATCATGTTGAGTTGTCTTCTAGGTACTAAAGCAAATGCTATTGAAATCATAGCTAGTAGTGCAAAAATAAACTCAACTTTGTACTATCCAGACAGTCACCCTGCCCCTGCAGTTGCTGGTATTGGTCAATTCAGCATAGCTACTCCTCCGCTGGCTCCTCCTTGCCAAAGTTTATATGTACTAAGCAACGATAAACTTATGCAAGCTTTAATATTAAAGGCATCTTTCTTAGGAAAGATAGTCAACATAGCTTATGATAATCAAGTACTTAACCCTATAGACTCGACTGTTTGCAAAGTAAATTGGATTCAAGTGATTTATTAGAGCCACAGCGCTTGTAACCCATGACTCACACCGATCAAGATATCTTCTACTCCCCCTTGTGGGGAGAGATTCCTCTGCAATACCTGTTACGGGCAGATTAGATTGTTATGAAAAAAATCAGGCTCTTCGAGGATTCATGTGGAGTCGAACGCGGAAGTGCATCATTTTAGGACGCATAGTTTTTTGACCGGTTATCAAGTTCAGGATACCGCACGATGGGAGAGTAAAATCCAATGACGGAAGCTGAATTGTTTGAGCAGATTTTAGGGATTAAAGAAATTCGAGTTGATCGAGTTGATTGGCAAGAACAAGCGCTCCATATTTATTGCAGTTCTATTTTTGAAGAAACGCTCTGTCCGCACTGTTTGAAGAAGAGACAGGTTGTGCATCAGACCTACGAGCGACAAATTCGCGATTTGCCGATCACCGGAAAAGAAGTATATTTGCATTTAAGTCAGCGGCAGTTTTATTGTCCGGACTGTGATCGTCGTTTCAATGAGCGTTTCAATTTTGTTGCGCCCCAGCGCGCGATGACTTGTCGTTACGAGCGCTACGTGTACGAATGCTGCAAAGCCAGCACGATCCAAAAGGTCAGCGCTCAAGAAAATTTGGTTTGGTCAACCGTTAACGATATTTGCCAACGGGGTGCGCGGCAAGAACTGCAAGAGCGCCCGCTTTCGAAAGTGAAAGCCGTGGGCATGGACGAGCTTGCGATCAAAAAAGGACATCGCGACTATGTCACGGTGATCGTCGATTTAGAACGTATTGAAATCGTTGATATTTTAGAATATCGCGAGCAAGCGAAATTGATTGGGTATTTCAAAAACAAGGGGACGGAGTGGTGCGAAGGGATCGACGTGTTCTGCTCGGACATGTGGCCGGGTTTTATCAATACCGCCCGGGCGGTATTTCCTCGTGCAACCGTGGTCGTTGATCGGTTTCATTTTTTTGGCTACCTCAACAAAGCGGTGGACGGTCAACGGAAAAGTTTGCGCCGCCAATTTAAAGACCGCGAAGAACTCAAGCGCCTCAAGTGGGCCTTGCTGAAGAATGCCGAAAACTTGACCCCCGATCAGACAACGAAACGCGACCGGGCCTTTCTACTGTTTCCAGAATTGAAGTTGATTTACGATCACAAGGAGATGTTTCGTGCGATTTTCAATCGGAATCTGACGCGAAAGCAAGGCGAAATCGAGTTAAAAAAATGGATGGAAGCGGCCAGAGAAATGAATAACAAATATCTGAATACCTTTTTATACATGCTGAATGATTGGAAAGAATACGTCTTAAACTACTTTGCGCATCGGGTGACCACGAGCGTCATTGAAGGTATTAACAATTCGATCAAGACAGTGAAACGCATGGGTTACGGATTTCGGAATTTTGTCAATTTTAAGCAACGGGTCCTGATCAGCTTCGCTTAACTCCACAACAATCCTCGAAGAACCAAAAATCATGGAATTAAAAGGGATATTTCTCATAATCGGACTTTGCTTATTCACAGCTGCTTTATCTGCGAACTCACAATCGCAGGAAGCAACTATAGTATCCATTTTATTGGACGATTCCGAGAGTCAGCTTCCTATTCTAGCTGGCCTCACCAACACCGGTGGCATCTACTACTCCACCAACCTCGCCACCTGGACCAACATCCCCGGCAGGCTCAACAAACTGGTCGCCGGCGACTTCAACGGCGACGGCAAGGCCGATCTCGCCGGCCTCACCACCGCCGGCCAGCATATTCTACTCCACCAACCTCGCCACCTGGACCAACATCCCCGGCACCCTCGCCCAACTGGTCGCTGGCGACTTCAACGGCGACGGCAAGGCCGATCTCGCCGGACTCACCACCGCCGGCGGCATTTACTACTCTAACAATTTGATCTCCTGGACCAACATCCCCGGCAGGCTCAACAAACTGGTCATCGGCGACTTCAACGGCGACGGCCACGCCGACCTCGCCGGACTCACCAGCGCCGGCGGCATCTACTACACCACCAACCTCGCCTCCTGGAACACGTTCCCCGGCACCTTGGCCCAGATCGCCACCGGCGACCTCAACGGCGACGGCAAGGCCGACATCGCCGGACTCACCGCCAACGGCGGCTATTTACTACTCCACCAACCTCGCCTCCTGGCACACGTTCCCCGGCACCTTGGCCCAGATCGCCACCGGCGACCTCAACGGCGACGGCAAGGCCGACATCGCCGGACTCACCAGCGCCGGCCAGATCTTCTTCTCCACCAACCTCTCCACTTGGGCGAACATCCCCGGCACCCTGGCCCAAATCGTCACCGGCGACCTCAACGGCGACGGCAAGGCCGACATCGCCGGACTCACCAGCGCCGGTGGCATCTACTACTCCACCAACCTCGCCACTTGGGCGAACATCCCCGGCCAATTGGCCGTTTTAGCCAAGTAGGGTGAGCACCGCGTCCTTACCAATACCCCACGCTCGAAACCGCCACGCCTAAAAAGAAAGCCGGGGACCGTGCCCCGGCTTTCTCGATTTGGCTAATCGCCGATTTATTAAGGCTAAAACTTGTAGCTGGCCTGCACGCCGATCAGATTGCCGTAGCTGCTGTAGTCCACCAGCAGCGTATCGGTCACCAACCCGGAAGGCGCCGGCGCGGGCAGCAGATTGATGGTGTTTCTGGTGCTAGAGTCATCGAACAGGAGGTACATATAGCCGAAATCGACCGATAGTTGTGGATTCGGATGGTAGCTGAAACCGACGGCAAAGGCGTTGCGGTCGCTGTCGGGAATGCGCGGCGTGCGGAATTCGGCGGACTGCACCGGGGTTTGATCGAATTGATAGCCGGCGCGGAAGGTCCACTCCGGATTGTAGTCGTAACTCACCCCGATATTGAACGTCCAACTGTCATCCCATTTTTCCTCGGTCACATCTTGCCTGCCATCGGCGAGTTCGATGGTCAAGTCTTGGAACAGGCTCCAGTTGGTCCAGCGCACCCCGCCCATGATCGCCCACTTGTCGTCGATCCGCCGGTAAGCCGTCAGCGAGAGCCAGTCGGGCGCGGTCCAATCCACCGTGGCGGGCGTCTTGCCGCTGCGCCCCGGTATGCCGCTGACGGTCACATCGCCTTCCAGCGTGTATTTGACCCGCGACCGATAGCTCAGACCCACTCGGGTGTTGGGATCGAATTCATAGGTCGCCCCCAGATTGAAGCCGTACCCCCAGTCGTCGCCCTTGATCTCGGTATTGCCATCCCGCGTGGGAGCGAGCGGATTGAATTGCGCCCGAGTCAGCTTCGCTTCGGCGTATTGCACGCTGACACCGAAACCGAACGAAAGATTATCGTTGACCCGATAAGCCAGCGAGGGGTTGAAATCGATGGTGGTCAGTTCCGAGTCGAGGGCGTGGTAGCGACCCACCCAGCCCGCGCCGTAGCTGGTGCTGACCGCAAACGGCGCGACCAGACTCAAGCCAAAACGCATCCGGTCGTTGATATCCATGACGTAATAGCCGTTGGGCACGAAATTGTCGGTGCCGCCGTCATCGTTGTCGCGTCCTGCGGTCGGTACGGTCACGAACACCGGCACGGTGCCCGGTTGGGTGAGAACGGCTCCCAGATTGACCGGGAACCGGGTGGTCGATCCCACGTTGTTCGGCCTCCGTGGTGATACCGATAAAAGTCATGCCCGCTTGCACCTGGGTACCGCTGCCCAGCATCAGGTCCGCAGGATTAAAGTACGCGGCGGAAACATCGTCGTTCGCCAAGCTGCCGCCCGCGAACGCCCGGCCCAAGCCGGTGACGCTTTGCTCGGTGATCTGCAAGCCGGAGGCGTAAGCCGGGCCGGTCACGGTCAATATCCCGGCAACGCCGAGAACCAGAAGGGAGCCGTGCGGTGTTTGCTTTATCATTGGTTTGCCCTTTGCATTATCGTAACAAGATCGATCGTCACGCATGGCGGCCGGGGTCTGGACCGGTCGAGGATCAACCCCCGCAACTCGCCGTCAGACCGGCCATCAGACGGCCGTTTCCACATCTTCCAACAGCGGCGGCGCACGCAGCCCCGCCGCGAGGAACCGAATCAACTGGCGCAACAGCCATTCCTCGTCTCCCGATGAACGGGCTGCGAACGGTAGCCGAGGCGGCGAACCCGCGTAAGTAAAGGAAAGCACCCCCAGCGTAAAATACAGTCGCCAGCGCAGTTCTTCGGCGGAGAGTCGCGGCAGAGTTCGAGCCAGCGTCCGCTGAAATTGCTCTATCACCGATTCATAATGGTCGCGCAACAAGGCGCGCGACTCCTCGGAACCCTCGATGAGCAGCCGGCTCAACAGCCGGGTAAACCGTTCGCCGTGAACCCCCTCGCGGCGCAGCCGCAACGAGGGCTCGATGAAAGCGGCCAGCGCCGCTTCCACGGTCGGGGGCCGACCGCTGGCTTCCAAAGCCCTCAGCCGCCGCAACCGCTCCGCGTTCAACGCCTCCAGCCGGCGGGCGAACACGGCCCGGATCAGCGCATCCTTCGAGCCGAAGTGGTAGTTGACAGCCGCCAGATTGGCTCTGGCGCGCGCCGTGATCGCCCGCAGCGAGGCGTCGGCGAAACCCTGCTCGGCAAACAGCGTCTCGGCGGCGTCCAGCAGGCGCTGCCGCGTATCATCCTCCATCGGAATCCGCCTCATTCAAACGTCTGTTTGATTATCGGGTCGGATATGCGCTTGCGCAATGCATAATCTGGTCAAGAGGACGGGTTTTGCACCATCAGCAAACTCTGGACCGCCTGTTCGTCGAAAGGCCAATTCAGCTCTTGCTCGGTATCCAATCGGCGCAATACCGGAATCCGAACCCCGTAGCGCTCCAGCAATTCCGGATCATCGGCTATTTCCACCAAATCGAGATTCGCGCCCACTCGTTGCCGGATCAGAGCTTCCGCCCGTTCGCACAGATGGCAACCGCCGGTCGAGTACAGCACCAGAACCGGCCGGAAAGGCGGATACCGCATCGAAGGTTCTCCTCGGTTACTCGAATTCGACAATCATTGCGCTTGGATCGGGCGACTGTTCCGACCCGCTGGGAAGGGACTATCATGGATGGCCCCCGCCACGGTTTTCCTAATAATAACTACATTGGAACTCACTCATGGCCAGACTTCTGCACGAACTGATTGTCGAGCAGGCGGACCGCCGCCCCGCCGCCGCCGCCATCGTCCATCGCCAAGCGGTTCTGGACTATGCCGGCCTAGCCAAGCAAATGGAGGGCGCGGCCCGAGGCTTGCTGGCGCTCGGACTCAAGCGGGCGGAACGAATCGCCGTTTACCTGCCGAAGCGGCTGGAAACGGTCGCGGCTCTGTTCGGCGCCGCTGCGGCCGGCGGCGTGCTCGTGCCCGTCAACCCCCTGCTGAAGCCCGAACAGGTCGCCTACATTCTGCGCGATTGCAACGTGAGGATTCTGATCACGGCCCGTGATCGGGCGGACACGCTGAACCTTCATCTCGCCGAATGCCCCGATCTGCATACCCTGGTGCTGGTGGATGAGACCGTCACGCCATCGAACCCCTACCCCGTCCAGGCCATAAGCTGGTTGGCGTTGCTGACCACCGCCGGCGGTCGCCCGCCGGCGCGAGCCATCGACGCGGACATGGCGACGATCCTGTATACCTCGGGCAGCACCGGCAAACCCAAGGGCGTGGTCCTGTCGCATCGCAACATGCTGGCCGGCGCCCACAGCGTCGCCGAATACCTCGACAATCGGGCGGAGGACCGGATTCTGGCGGTGCTGCCGTTCAGCTTCGATTACGGCCTCAGCCAACTGACCACGGCTTTCATGGCCGGGGCGCGCGCCGTCCTGATGGATTATCTGCTCCCTCGCGACGTGATCACCACCGTCGTCCGCGAAGGCATCACCGGCCTGGCGGCGGTGCCGCCGATGTGGGTGCAACTGGCGCAACTGGACTGGCCGGCGGCGGCGGCCGAAAACCTGCGCTACTTCACCAATTCCGGCGGCGCGATGCCGCGCGCCACCTTGGCGGCCTTGCGGCGTGCTCTGCCCAACACCACCCCCTTTCTGATGTACGGGCTGACCGAGGCGTTCCGGTCCACCTATCTGCCGCCCGAGGAAATCGACCGCCGGCCGAACTCCATCGGCAAGGCCATCCCGAACGCCGAAGTCCTGGTCGTGCGCGAAGACGGCACGCCCTGCGCGCCCGGCGAACCCGGCGAGCTGGTGCATCGCGGTTCGCTGGTATCGCAAGGCTACTGGAACGATCCGGTCAAAACCGCCGAACGCTTTCGCCCCGCGCCCGGCCGGAACCCCGGCTTGCCGCTGGTCGAACTGGCCGTGTGGTCCGGCGATACCGTGCGGGCCGACGAGGAGGGTTTCCTCTACTTTGTCGGCCGCAAGGACGACATGATCAAAACCTCCGGTTATCGGGTCAGCCCCACCGAGATCGAGGAGGTCCTGTACGGCAGCGGTCGCGTCGCCGAGGCGGCGGCCTTGGGCATTCCACACCCGGCGCTAGGCCAAGCGGTGGTGGCCGTGGTCAAACCGCTGCGGGACCATTTCAGCGAGAACGATCTGGTCAACCACTGCAAGCAACACCTGCCCAACTTCATGGTTCCGCTGCAAATCGTGACCCGCCCAACCGATCTGCCGCGCAACGCCAACGGCAAGATCGACCGCAAAATCCTGGCCGGGGAACTGCGCAACCTGTTTCCCGAGACCGCGCCATGAAAGCCGGGCGTCCCACGCATTGGCCGATGACGCAGTTTCCGGTGATCGACGACTGCCTCTGGGTCGGCGGCATTCCCCTGACGCAACTGGCGCGGCGAGTCGGCCAAACGCCGTTCTACGCTTACGACCGCCGCCTGCTGGACGAACGGGTGACGCTGCTGCGCCGCTCGCTGCCGCCCGCCATCGAACTGCACTACGCGATCAAGGCCAACCCGATGCCGGCGCTGGTCCAACACCTGGCCGGGCTGGTCGATGGACTCGATATCGCCTCGCTGGGTGAGCTGAAAGTGGCCCTGGATGCGGGGATGGCGCCGGACGCGATCAGCTTCGCCGGTCCCGGCAAGCGGCCGGCGGAACTGGCCGCCGCCATCGCCGCCGGCATCACCGTCAACCTGGAATCGGCCCGCGAACTGGAGATGGTGGCCCGTCTGGGCCTGGGGCAAGGCCGGCGACCGCGCGTGGCGGTGCGGGTCAATCCCGATTTCGAGCTCAAGACCGCCGGCATGAAGATGGGCGGCGGCCCCAAGCCGTTCGGCGTGGACGTGGAACAGGTGCCGGCGCTGTTGCGGCGGATCGGCGAACTCGCGCTGGATTTCCAGGGCTTCCACATTTTCACCGGCTCGCAGAACCTGCGGGCCGAATTCATCGTCGAGGCCCACGACCGCTCCTTCGAGCTGGCGCTGCGGCTGGCGGCCGATGCACCGGGGCCGGTGCGGCTGCTGAACGTCGGCGGCGGTTTCGGCATCCCTTATTTTCCCGGCGATACGCCATTGGATTTGGCGCCCATCGCCGCCAACCTGGCGCGTTGGCTGACGACGGTCCAGGACCGGCTGCCGGAGGCGGGCGTGATCCTCGAACTCGGTCGTTATCTGGTCGGCGAGGCCGGAATTTACGTCGCGGAGGTGGTGGATCGGAAGGTCTCGCGCGGCCACACCTTCCTGATCACCGACGGCGGCTTGCACCACCATCTGGCCGCCTCCGGCAATTTCGGACAAGTGGTGCGCAAGAATTACCCGGTCGTGGTCGGCAATCGCGTGGTGGGGGCCGAGCGGGAAATCGTGACGGTGGTCGGCCCGCTGTGCACGCCGCTCGATATCCTCGCCGACCGGATGGAACTAGCCAAGGCGGAGATCGGCGATCTGATCGTGGTGTTTCAATCCGGGGCTTATGGCTTGACCGCGAGCCCGACCGCATTCCTCGGTCACCCGGCCTGCGTGGAAGTGCTGGTCTAGAGCGGGCCGCGCGGTTGGTTCTCTCCTTCGACAATCCGCCGATAGGATTCGGTGGACCGCGCCAAGACCACCGCGCTTTGTTCGGCCCGCCGGGGACAACCGGGAAGGCATTTCGCCAGATGCGCCAAGGCGGTTTCCAGCAAGGCGGCGCCCTTCCTGGCCGGATCGGTTTGTTCCGGCGCGCTCAATGCCGCCGCCCAAGGATACAGCGGATCGCGGTCGAACCCGCTACCCAGCACGAACGCCAGGGCAACGAAGTTCATGATGCCGCGCTCGGTGGCAATGCCGTGGCGCTTGGCGTTTTCATAGCCGTGGCGGACCAGATCGCGCGATAGCTCCTCGCCGAGCGTCCGGTACTTCTCGGGAGCCAGCATTTGCAGCAGCAGCAACAGCCGGTGACCGAAACTGGGCGCGGTCGGCAGTCCTTCGAAAGTCTGGGACTGGCGCAAAACGTTGAGCGACTGCCGCAAGAATTCGTTGTCGGGTCCAACCGTTTGATCCAGAAACGCCATCGCCTGACCGTATACCCGCTCGATGCGCGCATCGGCGGTTTCCTTCGGCGCCTCGCCCTCTGTCCCGGCTGCCGCCTCACCCACCGTCTCCGTTGGCGCGGTCTCCGCCATCCCAGCCTCCGCCGGGCCAGGGGGCTTTGGGGATGCCGGTTTTTCCTCTTTGACCTCTCGCGCCGCCCAAGGCAGTTGCGGATCTTCATCGAACCGACTACCCAGCATGAACATGAGGGCAATGTACAAATAGATGCCGCGTTCGGTTCCCAGCCCTCGGCTTTCGGCCCGCTGCAACCCGTAACGCAAAACCCGCTGTAGCTGGGCCTCGCCCAAGACGGCGGCATGCTGCGGGAAAAAAGCCCGAAAATGATCCAGCAAGCCCTCCTCGAACCGCCGCGCCGCGATGGTCTCGAACACCTCCATCTGGGACTTGCGAATCACCAACATTTCCGATCCCCCATCCGCACCACCGACCCGCGATTATTTCCGGTATGAGCGCCGCTCGCCCGCACAATCACTTGGCCGGCTCCAGAGCCACTCGCTCGCTGCCGAGCTGTCCGCCGGCAACCCAGCATTTCAGCAAACCGCCCTCTCCATCCTCGCACAGCAAACGGGAAATGGGTCCGAACAGCGCTTGCAGTTCTTCGGCGTCGCAAGTCGGCAGATAGACGCGCAACACGCGGGGATCGTAATAGCGAAAGTACAACGGTTGGTAGTCGGGATCGTAGACCATGATCAGGCCGCACAAATGCTCGCGCATCGGCCGCCAGCCGGCCCGACTGACCGCGAAAATGCCCCAATGCCGCCCCCAGCCTTCTCGAAGCAGCCAACGGGCAAAAGGCGAGTCCCGCTCCAGCGTCACTTGATACGGTGCCACCTTGGCCAGATCGGGAATCAAGTCGCCCCGATACAGACACACCGGCTCGACGGAATGCTCCTCGCATTTTTCCAGCAGATCGGGGATGGCGGCCCCGTCCAGCACCGCATAAACCCGGGCGCCGGTATCGGCGAACAGGTGCGCGGACAAGACTTCCACGAGATTCTGGGTAGCCATCATCCTGCCGACCCGGAAAAAATGCCAGCCAACCGCGCCCCCCTCACCCTCATCCGGCCGATCATGGCTTCGGAGGCTTAGGGGTTGGAGTGGCTTGTTGCGGCTTGTAAAACGGTTTCCCGGTATCGCCGGCATTCCGCGCGGCTTCCGCCTGACGGGTCTGCTCTTCTTCCCGCGCTCGCTGCGCGGGAGTGGTCGTCTGCGACATCGAAGATGACCCAGCCCCTTTCGCCAAGCCATCGTCCACCAGCTCCAAATTGCTGGCGCTGGCCGAACTCAAGCTCTGCGTCTTCTGCTGGGCCGGACCTTGGGCTTGAGTATCGCTGACTTGACCGGATTCGGCGGTGGCTGCTTCCTTCGCTTCCTTGGGCGCGGCCGGGGGCGATGGCGATGCGGGCGAGCATCCGGCGCCGGAGCCGGCCGCGCCGCCGCTGTTGATCATTACCAACGTGCCCTGGATGAAAACCCCGGCCGGATTGATGTTGACGAAGTTGCCGCCGACCTTGATGGTGAGCGACGCGCCGGCTTCGATCACCACGTTCATGCCGCCCTTCAGGTGAATCTCCATCCCCGCGTCCACGGCGTGCTTCATGCCGACCTTCTGCTGCAAGTCCATGCCGGCATCCATCGAAATGGTGCCACCCGCTTTGATGTTCTGCCGGCTGCCGATTTTCAGGTGCTGGTCGCCCCCGATTTCCTCTTTTTGGTCGCTGCCCACCTTCAGCGACACCGAACCGTCCACTTTTTCGTTTTGATCGCCGTTGACGGTCAAGTGCTTGCCGCCTTCCACTTTTTCGATTTGATCGGACTTGACGATCAGGTGCCGCTCGTTGCCGATCCACTCGAAGGCGTCCAGCTTGACGCGGATATCTTCGTTGCGCTCGGCGTGAATGAACATCTGTTCGGTGCCCTTGGTGTCGTCCAGACGGATCTCGTTGAAACCGGCGCCGCCCTTGCTGGAGTTGCTTTTGAGCGTGGAGGTGGTCGCCTTGGCCGGTAGATCGTAGGGCGGCATATTGATGCCGTTGTAGACCCGGCCCGTGATGATCGGCTGATCGGGATCGCCCTCCAGAAAATCCACGATCACTTCCTGACCGATGCGCGGGATGTTCATCGCGCCCCATTGCTTGCCGGCCCACATTTGCGACACTCTGATCCAGCAAGAACTGTCCTCGTTGGATTGGCCGTAGCGATCCCAGTGAAACTGGCATTTCACCCGAGCGTACTGATCGGTGTAAATTTCTTCCCCTGCCGGGCCGACCACGACGGCGGTCTGCGGTCCTTGCACCACCGGCTTGGGGGTGACGCGCGGCGCCCGATATTGCTGTTGCGCGTCGATGGCGGTGATTTCGCCCTGATAGGGCTTGCCCGAGATGCCGAGCCCCGAAAAGGATTCGTATTCGTCCGATTCCAAATGGTGGACGGCGGACACGATCAAATACTTGCGATTCTGATCGTCGCGGGGACAATTGGTCAGGCTGAACAGGTAACCTGCCGCCAAGCCGGCGGCGTTGCCACGGCCCAGCGCGACCTCGTGCTGGGCCAGAAACTCCTCCAGGCGAATTTTGGAATAGTTGGTGCCATCTCCCAATCTGGGTATATTCACCGGGGTGATCGTACATCTCGAAGCTCGCCAAAGCGTGGCTTTTGGGCCGGTTCAACACCGCGCGCAGCGACTTGCGCGGGGCCGTAAAATCGTAATCGTTCAGCACGTAAGCACCGGGTTGCACGTTCTGGCCGATAAACCACTCGGTAAGACAGTCCCGTTCGCGATGATCGTGAGCATCCGGCGGAAAATAGGGTACCGTTTCATAGTTTGAAAACACATCGTGGGAGCCGATACCGTCAGAGAGCACCAAAAAGTTCTTGCCGTTCTCATGCGTGAAGTAATAGTACATGCCCTCCTGCTCCATCAGCCGGCTGACGAAGTTGAAATCCGTCTCCCGGTATTGCACGCAATATTCCCATTCGCGATAGCTGCCCCCCAGCGCATCCTTGAAATCCGTGAAGCCCTGCTCCCGGAATATTTCCTTGATGATGTCGGGAACTTTCTTGTTTTGAAAAATCCGGCAATCGGCGGTGCGGGTCAGAAACCACAGCCACGGACTCAACTCGGCGCGATAGACGCCGTACCGCAGGCCGCGGGTTCCCTCGTAGCTGAAGCGGGTGACAAATCCGTTGAAATAGCGGGTTCCCTGCCGGTAGGGCATCTCCAGGCGTACCGTCATGTTGGTGCCGAGGATGTCCGCCAGTTTGATGTCGGTTTTTTCGCTGAACAACTCTAGCTGACACTCGAACAACTGGCTCAATTGCTCTTTGAACGTCATGCGCCCGAACAACAGCACATCCTCGCCCAAGACGCTGTTGACGGCGATCATTCGATGTTTTTGGGTGGTGGCCATAGCTCCAGACTCCGCATCCCCGCTGCCACGGGCAGCCCAGCCATTGATTTTAGCAGCAAACCCCGACAAAAAAGGCAGCCGACCGAGCGCGAAAACGATCAAAATCGCACTAGACTGTAAGGGTGTCCACCGCCCCGGAGATCCCGCGCCATGCCAGGCCGAATGGAGTTCCAATTTTCCCTGCCCAAGTCCGTTTCGGCCCCACGCCGCCCCGACCCGAGCGCGCCCCCTCGCCTCTTGATCATGGCCGATTTCAGCGGTCGCGGCCAACGGGAAACCTCCTCCGCCTTGGCCGATCTGGCGGACCGCCCTCTGCTGCGGGTGGACGCTGACAGCCTGAATGCGGTCATGGCCCGGCTGGCGCCAAAGTTGCGGCTGCCATCGAGCGTCGAAACCGGCGCGGCGACCACCGCGATCAGTTTCGCCCAACTGGACGATTTTCACCCTGATGCGCTTTATCGCCGCTTGGAAATTTTTCAGATTTTGCGCCGCGCTCGCACTCGCCTGCTCAATCCGGCCAGCTTCGCGCAAGCCGTCGCCGAACTGAATCCAGCGCCCGCACCGGAACCGACCCGATCCGATCCGGGTTCGGTTGGCGAAAACGATGCCGCGCTGCTCGAACGACTGCTGGGACGCTCGCCCAGTCCCGCTCCCGCGCGGCCTGCCGACTCGGGAACGGCCGCGATCAATACCTTGCTGAAAGCCATCGTACAGCCCCACATCGTGCACACCGATCCCCGGCAATCGGCCTGGGTGGCGGCGGTGGACGCCGCCATCGGGGAACAAATGCGCGCCATCCTGCATCAACCATCGTTTCAGGCATTGGAAGCGGCTTGGCGGAGCGTGCATGACCTGGTCACCAACTTCGACGGCGATGCGGTGCAGGTCGAGCTGCTCGACGTCACCCGGCAGGAATTGCTGGCCGACTTGCGCGCGGCGACGGGGGACCCGAAAGCGATGGGGCTTTACACGCTTCTGATCGATCGCGGCGTCCGCCTGCACGACGGTGAACCCTGGTCCCTGCTGATCGGCGATTACAGTTTCGGCGCCACGACCGAGGATGTCGCTCTGTTGGCGACTCTGGGAAGCCTGGCGGCTCATGCCGGCGGCCCCTTCTTGGCGGCGGTCGCGCCGAGCGCGCTGGGCTGTCCGTCGCCGTCGGCCTTGGCCGATCCAACGCTGTGGTCGCCGCTGTCGGCGGAGGAACGGGAACATTGGCGGCTGTTGCGGACCAGCGCGGTAGCGCCTTGGCTCGGCTTGGCGATCCCGCGCGTTCTGCTGCGCTTGCCTTACGGTCAAAAAACCGACCCGATCGAGCAGTTCGCCTTCGAAGAGATGCCGGGCGGCCGAGATCCAGGCGCCTACCTCTGGGGCAATCCGGCCTTCGTCTGCGCGCGGCTAATCGCGACGAGCTTCGTCGAACACGGCTGGGAGGGTGGCCTTGGCGATGCGCTCGAACTGGACGACCTACCCGCCCATGTCTACGAAGATTCCGGAGAGCGGGCGATGCAGCCGGGAACCGAAACCTTGCTGGGCGAACGGGCGTTACAAAACATCCTGGCGCGGGGGTTCATGCCGGTATTGGGGCATCGCCAGCGCAACGCCGTGCGATTGGCTCGGCTTCAGTCATTGGCCGATCCGCCAGCCGCGTTGGCGGGGCCGTGGCAATAGGGAGCGCAAACGAGCTCTTGCGGATACCAACCCCCTCACACGCGAGGAAGGCGCTGACCGCTAGCGCATCCGAATAATAACCTGATCGGTGAGAGCCTTCGAGGCAATTCGCCATCGCTAATACAGCGGTTGCTCTTTTACGCCAGTTTCATCCGGCAATTTGTCGTCCATGCGCCGCATGACATCGGCGAGCTGCCTCCTCAGGACCCGGACCGCTGGTTCCAATTGCACGATGCGCCGTTCCATGCGCTCCAACTGGGCATCTTGCCACTCCGGGTGTTGCAGCAACGTCTCCATGGCCTCTTCCAGTTCGATCAGTCGTTGTTCCATGGCATGGCTGACCCGCAGCAAAGAGCGATTGCCGCCGCCAGTCGCCCGAACACCGCCTTCTCCGCTCTGGTTCAACTCTTGGCCGACCGCCTCTACCGCGCCCGAAGAAAACTCCCGCAACTCTTCCAGAAAACCGTATAGCAGCAACCGGTCGCAAAAGACGTTGATCAGGCGTGGAACTCCTTGAGTGAACCGGTAAATCGCCGGGTGGGCATCTTCGGCGAAGGCCGGTTGCCAGCCCTGCCAACCGACCACGCGCAAGCGGTGCTCGATGTAATCGCGGGTTTCCACTTCGCTAAGAGGAGTGAGATGACTGGAAGCAATCACGCGCTGGCGCAATTGTTCCATGCCCGGTTCCTGCAAGGTATGGCGAAATTCCTCTTGGCCCAGCAGAAAACTCTGCAATAGCGGCGTCTCGGAAATCTGAAAATTGGAGAGCATCCGCAATTCTTCAAGAGACTTGGGCGGCAGGTTCTGCGCTTCGTCCACTACCAGCAACACCCGTCGCCCTTGCCGGGCATGCCCGCGCAGAAAATCTTCGAAATGCTTGAGCAAAGCCGCTTTGCCCATTTCCTCGTAAGGCAGCCCAAAAGCGGCCACCACGCTTCTCAATAACTCATCCGCCTCCAGTTGGGTCGTCACCAACTGAGCGGCAATCACTTGGTTTGGATCCAGTTCCTGGAAAAGATTTTTTACCAGCGTGGTCTTGCCCGTGCCGATACCGCCGGTGATAACGATGAAACCCTCCCCCTGACTCAATCCGTAGCGCAGATAGGCGAGTGCGCGAGTATGGGCTCGGCTGCCGAAAAAGAATCGCGGATCGGGACTTAACTGAAATGGTTTTGCGCTAAAGCCGTAATAGTCGATATACATATAGAGTTTGAATATAGATTTTAAAACTTCATGTTAAAGCGAACATTAAGCCGGTTTTCGCGAAATCCCTGCCCGGCGGAATCCGCCTCGTTTTGGTAGTAGCGATAGCTGATCAAGCCACCAGAATCCGGAGTAAACACCCGCGCCAGCCCAATAACCGACACCCAGTAATCGTTTTGTTGAGCCTCGCCCAACGCATCTTCGCCCAAATCGTCATGCTCCCAACCGGTTCCGAGAAAAGACGCGGTACGCGGCGCGAACCGCCAAGTCCATAGCGCGCCGGCACCGTAGGTATTTTCGGTAGATGTCGCGTCTTGATTCTCGCGATCTTCGTTGAAGGCGTTAATCGACAAACCGGTTGGCCCATGCCGATAGGTGGCCTCGCCATCGAAACGCTTGCGTCGGAAGTTCCGGTTGGTCAAGCCGAACGGCCCTTCGGAAACCACGGCCTGACCCTGATCGTCCAAAGGCAGCGGCTGGCCGTTCGGCCCCACGCCAAGCAAACTGCTACCGAGCAGTTGCTGCTCGTTGGTCACCTCATCCGTGTAGCGGGCCAACCAAGTGCTGTTGGCGGTTCGGTGGCCGAAAGAGCCTTCCCAACGCACTCCCGGATCTACTCCTACGCTCTGGTCGCGACGGCTGATCTGGAAATTAGTACGAAGAGACGGATTCCAGCGTAGGGCCACTTCGTTGACATCCGAGCCGTACAGCCCTTGCAACTCCAAAAAACGGCTGGGAGACCAGATTGCACCCAGACCCCAGTACGAGCCATTGCGGCTATCCTCAAAATCGGTCACTTGGTTATTCTCATAACCGGCTTCAGCCAGCAAAGCCCACTGCTTGTTTCAACCGATAGCTTAGCTGCCCAGTCATATTTTCCCGCCGATCATCACCGTTATCAGTGGTATCAATATTTCCTTGATTATCCTGCTGTTGTCGTTGATAAAAATAGCCGAGCTTCCATCGCAACACGCTGAATTGACGCCCGCTGGCCAAGCTAAAATCAATGGTGTCGGCCCGGCTATCGGAAATGCTGGCTTGCTCGTTAGCTTGCGAACCGCCCGAATCATCTTCTTGATCATAAAAAATATCATCGTAACGATAACGCAAAAGCAAATCGGCCCAGCCGCCTAAATTTTGGCGCCAATACGGACTAATACCAAAACGATAACCGGTTGCTTGATTATCGGTGAGCGCAATATCGCTAAAAATACCGACCGGATTGAACAGTTCCGCAGCGCCAGGCAAACCCAAATCCAAACTGTTGAAAAATGAAAGGTTGGATGGTATCCCTCCGGTTGCACCCAGATTACCAGCATCCGCTCGTCCGCTGGAATTTACCGGGACTTGCGAGATCGATCCATAGGCATCCAGAAACAAATTTCCCTGAAAAAGCTCGGCAGTTCCAAAGGCTTGTAGTTGATTATTAATTTTATTGGCATCGCCATTGTTAGTGTATAGCAGCCCTTGTGCGGTGTAATCCAGCCGGAGATCGAGTCGGCCGCCTCGCTTGCGCACCGAAATACCCGGGTCCACTTGCAAAATGATATCTTCTTCCGCCTCGTTGGCTGGAGTCAGTCTGATATTATCGGAGTAGGTGGTGCCGATGCTGATCCGAGGTGTCACTCTCCATTCTCCTGAGCCAAACCCGGTCTCTTGTGCCCTACCTGGCGAGCTGGTACAGATCATCGATAGTCCAAGCATAAGTGCGCAACATGACGACAAGCTCCAGCATCGCTTTACAGCCATTTCACGACTTATTGATTTCATTTATCCTAATCCAAAATGTTCGGCAACCGCGCTCCTTAGCGCGCCTCGAAATCCTCATCGCCGCTGGGAGGGTATTGATATCCATAGCCATACCCAGAGAGATTGGAAGCGAGAACTTCGCGCGTTTTATTCAACACGAATCCGATAATTTGATTGGAATCGAGCATGGACAAGGCTTCCTTTACCAAGGATTGAGGGGTCTTCTCCGCCTCTACGACCATGACTACCTGCCCCATGAGGCCGGTCAAGATGCTGGCCTCGGTCGTGGCCAGCAGCGGTGGCGCATCAAAGATAACGATACGGTCGGGATAACGTTGGCTCAACTCGCCAGTCAATCGGCGCATACCGTCGCTCGCCAACAACTCGGCCGATAAATGATGCTTGCTGCCAGCCGGCAAGACCGTTAAGGCCGGTATGTTGGTATTGACCAGCACATCGGCCAACTCCAATTGGTCATCGATCAAAAAATCCACCAAACCACGCTCGGCCTCAAATCCCAGCGTTTTGGCCACTGAGGGTCTAAGAACATCAGCATCTACCAATAACACGGTGCGATTTCGTTCGGTGGCGATACTCAAGGCCAGATTGCAAGCCGTAAAGGTTTTGCCCTCGCCGGGACGGGCACTGGTTACCACCACCAAATTCGCGTGCTTGGCAAGGATGGCTCCCTTGCCATCAATGTTCATGAGCAAGGATCGTTTGATGTATCGATACTCTTCTTTGATGCGACTGCGCTGGGCGTCGACCACCAATAGCCCCGCAGAACGTAGCCGCTCCATATCCAGCGTCACCGACCGCTGAGTACGCTTTTTGGTCGCTGATTCGGAACCTCGGACGACAGTTGGGTCGGTTGTAATGCTAGCTGTTCTTTCGATTGTGTTGCTTTGTTTTGAAAAAATGGGTTGCGCTACAGTCGGGGAAGGCGCAATTTGACCTAATGACTTACCAAACATGGCCTTCTCGATGCTATCCATCATCGCGCTCTCCCATAACCGACTTCACGTTCATAATAGCCCAACTCTTTCCACGATCACTAAACCGGCATAAGCCAACACCAACATTCCACCCAGGCAAGCGTAGACAGCTACCATCCGCCGCTCTCGGCGCAAGGTTACCGGCGATAGAACCGCGCTAACGCTACCGAAGATTGGGATATCCGCGATCTGCTTCAAGCTACGACGGCTGTCGAAGGTCGGCCAAAGCTGCGAGATCAAAAATGCAAGGCCCAATCCAGCGCCCAAACCCGCCCCAAATATCATGGTCATCAACAACAACCGATTGGGTCCGGTTGGTTCCAGAGGCACCCGAGGCGGGTCAATAATTTTGAAGCGAACATCCTGCTTGGATTGCTCGGCTTCTCGGGACAATCTGGCCGATTCTCGACGGGATAGAAGCTCATCATATTTCTTACGATTAACTTCGTAATCACGATTCAAAGCGGCCAATTCAGCTTCAATTTGAGGCAGGATACTGAGTTGTGCCTGTAATTCCTTATATCGGTTAGTGTACTCATCGACCCTTACCCTCAGTGAAGCTAAGTTTGCTTCCTCCTCCGCCAGCTTAACTTTAAGTTGCTGATAGACGGTATTGACCCCCTGACTCCGCGAACTACCGCCGCTTTCGGCAAGACTCGCCGCATATCTTGAACGATCATGTTCCCGCTGTTTTTTCAGATCAGCGATTGTTTGCCGCAATATACTGACATCCGGGTGTTTATCGGTGAATTTGATCAATAATTCATCAAGGTTCTGTTCCAAACTTTGTATGCGCTGATCGATTGGCAAAACCACTATCTCACCATCGCCTCTAAGCTGTTGCTGTAAGGCTTGGTTGATCTGCTGCTGTAGCGAATTTCGGCGATTCTCAGCTTGAGACAGTTCTAAACGGCCAGTTGAAAGTTCGGCGGCAGCTTGTTGCAATCGGGCGTTATAAGTTTGCCCTTCCGCTGGCATTCTGCCAGTATTCTTGAGCTTGAATTGCTTTAGGCGATTTTCGGCCTCGCCAAGACGGAGTTCATATTCGGATATCTGTTCGTCGAGAAAGCGCTGAGCGGCTTCGGAATCCTGGCGATTACCACCAACCAAATTACTCTCAAAAACCGTTAACGCCGATTGAACCACTTGCTTGGCATTCCGTGGATCGCGATCTTCGTAAGTGATCGTGTATAAATTTTCCTTTTCCCGGCCAGAGCCTACTAGATTGATCTTTTTTTGAAGTGTACCGAGCAATTTATCCCTCGCCTCGGACTCCTTAGCCTGAGCATCTAAACCCGCCATAAAGGCTATTTTCTCCAAATTTGGACGACTCAGCAGCGTTTTCATGATTAGCCCGACCTGAGTGTCTGGATTGACTTCGACCGTCAGCCCTTGCAGGAGAGGCCGCAATATAGTTTGGGTATCCACGAACACTCGCGCCGAGACTTCATATTGATCGGGCAGTTTTAAAACCACAACCCAGCCCACCGCACAGACCAGCCACGCGCAACTCATTGCATACCAACGATTGCGCCATATTCCCCGCAGGTAACCCAGCAGTTGTTCGATAATATCGTTCATGTTCGGGCCTTCCGCGCCAATGACAGTCGTCGGTCTAAAACCAGGACTCGGGAATGATCAGAATATCGCCCGGCAACATATCCACATTCGCGGTAATATCTCCGTTGAGCAGATCGTCAAGACGGACCTCGTACTCCCTCTGCTTGCCGTCGACCACCCGCACTATCTTGGTTTTATTGCCGGCGGCAAACTCGCTCAAACCACCGATCGCGACCATCACGTCCAGCAGCGTCATTTTTTGCCTGTAGGCGATCGCTCGCGCTTGCGGGCCTGCGCTGCCGCCGGCTTGGCTACCCCCTCCGCCGGCTTGACCGCCTCCCACGCCAGCTTGCGACCCGGACCCGGATACTTGGCCGATCACGCGAATTTGTTCGCTGTAAGGTCCGATTCCATTGGCAACGATCACGGTGACGATGGGTTGGCGAATATAGGTTTCCAGCGCTTTTTCCAGGTCGCGGGCCAGTTGGTTGGGAGTTTTTCCGCTGGCCTGCAAATCTTCCACTAGCGGAGTCGTGATCTTACCATCCGGCCGGACGGTAATGGTCTGCGAAACCTCAGGATTACGCCAGACGAAAATTTGCAATTGGTCGCCGGGTCCTATTTGGTAACTGTAGGTCTCCGGCGAAGGCGTCTGAGTGCTATAATTGGTTGATGGCGGCAAACCACCTTGTGGTTTTGCACAGGCGCCGATCAGCAAAGCGATCACCGCAACTATCCCGATATTGGCCCATTTACCGAGCATCCCAAGTTTTTGCATCCGTCAAGCTCCCAATGCCATTGAAAATCGAGCAAAATGATCCCAGCATTGCGTTTTGGCCCGATTTGATCGGGCGGTCCACCGGCATGCCGCCAAACCGACCACCCATCCGGAACATAAACCCCTGCGCGACGTCAGGAAGAAATCGTTGCTCGCGAATAAAATATGATGTGGCTATGGTAACGATTGACGCATTCACCAGTCCATAGCCAGCATGAAAACACCTGCCTCGCCGACAGCCTTTATCGCGATCCGCAACCTGCGCAAACACTACACCGAAGGCGATGACCGACGAGTCATCTTCGCCGACCTGAATCTGGATATCAACCGTGGCGAGTTCGTTGCCCTGCTCGGCCAATCCGGCTCCGGCAAATCCACCCTGCTGAACCTGCTCGGCGGCATCGACCTGCCCGACGCCGGCACCATCCGTGTCGATGATCGGATTATAGCCGGTCTGAACGAGGCCGAACGCACCCTTTTCCGCCGCCGCCATATCGGTTTCGTGTTTCAGTTTTTCAACCTGATCCCGACTTTGACCGTCGAGGAAAACCTGCTGCTGCCGCTGGAGCTGAACGGGTTGGCGACGCCAGACCAGCACGACCGGGCGCGGACCCTACTGAGCGATGTCGGTCTGGGCAACCGCCGAGACAGCTTCCCGGAGCGGCTATCCGGCGGCGAGCAACAGCGGTTGGCCATCGCGCGGGCGCTGGTACACCGCCCTTCTCTGTTACTGGCGGACGAACCGACCGGCAACCTGGACATCGCGACCGGGGAGCGAGTTCTGGATTTACTGCTCGACCTGCATCAGCGGGCGGGAACCACCATCATCATGGTGACCCACAATCGGGAAGTGGCGACCCGCGCCGACCGCGTTTTATACCTGGAGGCCGGACAAATTCGGGAGATGGCGCCGTGACCGGCTTGCTCTGGCGGGCATTGCTCCGACACCCTCTCCGGCATCCCTGGCAACTGGGACTGGCGATTCTCGGTATCGCGCTGGGGGTGGCTGCGGTTATCGCGGTGGACTTGGCCAACGCCAGCGCCCGCCGGAGTTTCGATCTGGCCATGAACCGGATCGCCGGCCACGCGACTCACCGCATCGTCGGCGGTCCTCAAGGGGTTCCTGAAGCGGTGTACGCCCGGCTGCGGCTCGAACTCGGCATCCGACCGGCGGCGCCGGTGGTGACCGGTTATCTATCTCGCGCCGACAAACCAAGCCAACTCCTCCAAATTCTCGGCATCGACCCCTTTGCGGAAGGACCGTTCCGCGACCCCGCCGCCGATATCACCGGGAACCGCTTCGATCTGCGCGCATTGCTGCTACACCCAGACGCTGCCCTGCTGCCGCAAGCCCTGGGCGAATCCGTCACGCTCCAAAAGGGAGCGCAACGCTTCGCCTTGCAGCGCGCCGGCACTCTGGATGGCCCTGAGCTAGAGGGATTGATCGTCACCGACATCAGTACCGCCCAATCGCTGTTCGGTCAGCCCGGAAGGCTGAGCCACATCGATTTGATTGTGCCGGACGGCCCCGATGGAGAGCGGCTGGCCGCCGAGATCCGGGCTTGGCTGCCACCGGATTTACGGCTGGAAAATCCCGAGGGACGCAGTCTGGCCACGCGGGATCTCAGCGCCGCCTTTTCCCTGAATTTGACGGCGATGAGCCTGCTGGCTCTGGTGGTTGGCATGTTCCTGATCCACAACGCGATAACGTTTGCGGTGGTGCAACGCCGGACCTTGCTGGGAACCTTGCGAGCGATCGGCGTGACTCGCGGGGAATTGTTCGCCGGTATTCTGGGCGAGGCATTGTTGCTCGGCCTGACAGGTACTCTGCTCGGCGTATTGCTGGGACTGTGGCTGGGTTCCGGGCTGGTGCACCTGGTCACCCGCACCATCAATGACTTGTATTACGTTTTGAGCGTTCGGGAATTCTTCATCGATCCCGGGTCGCTGGCCAAGGGCACCGCACTGGGAGTGCTGGCGACGCTGGCGGCCGCCTGGTTGCCGGCGCGCGAAGCGGCTGACGCTCCCGCTGGAGCCGTCCTCAGCCGCGCTCATCTGGAGACCCGATGGCGAGCCACCCTGCCCCGGCTGGCGTTGGCCGGACTGATTTTGATCGCCGGCGGTGGAATGGTTTTAGCCGCTTCCGGTTCGCTGACAGCCGGTTTTGCCGGTTTGTTTCTGCTGATCCTCGGCTGCGCCCTGCTGACGCCGCCCGCCGTGGTCGGCTTGGTCCGACTGAATCGACCGCTGTCCGCCAAACTGGGATTGTTGGCGCGCATGGCCAACCGCGATGTCGCGCGCCATCTCAGCCGCACCGGCATCGCGATCGCGGCGTTGATGGTGGCGTTTGCCACCACGGTCGGCGTCGGGGTGATGGTGGACAGCTTTCGGGGCGGGGTGGCGATCTGGATCAAGGACTTGCTCAATGCCGACCTGTACATCGCGCCACCCAACGACGGAGGAGAAAACACCGAAACCCTACAACCGGCAACGTTGGCCGCGCTGCGCGACACGCCCGGCGTCATGGCGGTATCCACCTATCGACGGACGCTGCTCGAACTGGGCGGCCGTCCCGTCCAATTGATGGCTGTGGACTTGGCGCCCGCCGCGCAGGCCGGTTACCACTTGATCGACGGTGATGCGATCCGGGCTTGGCGAGCGTTCCAAACCGGCGAGTCGATCCTGATTTCGGAACCGCTGGCTTATCGGCGACAGCTAACATCCGGCGACTCGCTGGAGTTGCCGACCGCCGCAGGACCGCACGCTTTCACCGTTGCCGGGGTGTTTCTGGATTACGGCTCGGAGCACGGCCGAATTTTGCTGCATCGATCCGGCTATGAACGCTATTGGCATGACCCCGCAGTCGGCTCGGCGGCGATCTTCGCGGCGCCGGGCGAAAATCTGGCGACTCTGCGCGAACGCTTGCAAGAGCGGTTGGGAACCCTTCAGCCGCTCATGATCCGTCCCAATCGCGACATTCAGAACATCACGCTGGAAATCTTCGACCGCACCTTCACGATCACCAACGTGCTGCGGCTGCTGGCGATCCTGGTGGCGGTGGTCGGCGTGTTGAGCGCGTTGCTGGCCCTGCAACTGGAGCGGGCGCGGGAGTTCGCGGTGCTGCGCGCCACCGGCATGACCGTGCGCGAAATCGGCGGCCTGGTCTCGTTGGAGACCGGCTTCATGGGCGCCGCCGCCGGCCTGCTGGCCCTGCCGACCGGGCTGCTGCTGGCGGCCGTGCTCATTTTTGTCATCAACCGCCGCGCGTTCGGCTGGAGCCTGCCGTTCGAGGTCAATCCGTGGCTGCTGCTGGAAACGCTGGCGCTGGCGATATTCGCGGCGCTGCTGGCCGGACTTTATCCGATCTGGCGCATGGCCCGCGCCCAGCCCGCCGACGCGCTGCGGACCGAATAAATGCGCGGACCTTACGGGTGGTGGATCGGGCTGCTGCTGGCCGTGGCGCTGGTCGTCGCGATGACGGCTTACCTCTTCTGGCCTCGCCCAAACCCGATCGAGAGCATCGCCGTCAGATCGGCCTTGGGCGGTGGCAGCGATAACACCGGCTATCGGCGGGCCTATCAACCTCGCCCTTTCGAGTTCCCCGCCGATCACGGCCCACACCCGGATTTTCGCAACGAGTGGTGGTATGTGACCGGCAATTTGGTCGATGCCGCCGGGCGACAATTTGGCTATCAGTTGACCCTGTTTCGCATCGCCCTCGCCCCGACGCCGCCGGTCGCGGATTCCGCTTGGCGCACGAATCAGATTTACATGGGCCATTTTGCGCTGACCGATGTCCAGGGCAAACAGCACCATGCTTTCGAGCGTTTCAGTCGCGGCGCGGTCGGTCTGGCGGGCGCCCAAGCGAGCCCCTTTTCGAGTCTGGTTGGAAGACTGGGCGCTTGACCGGCACCGAATCCGACGCTTTTCCGATGCGAGTGCGCGCCCGCGAAGGCAATGTGGAAATCGATCTAAGCCTGAACACGGCCAAGCCGGTAGTGTTGCAAGGTGATCGGGGACTGAGCCAAAAAAGCGCCGAACCGGGCAATGCCTCTTACTACTATTCCTATACCCGCTTGCCGACGCGGGGGACGGTTCGCGTGGGTGAAACCACCTTCGCGGTCGATGGCGCGAGCTGGCTGGACCGGGAATGGAGCACCAGCGCGCTAGGATCGGAGCAGAGCGGCTGGGACTGGTTCGCGCTGCAATTGGACGACGGGCGGGATTTGATGTTCTACCGACTGCGCCGCAAGGACGGCAGCACGGACCCTCACAGCAAGGGCGTGCTGGTGGCGGCCGACGGCCGGACACGATTGCTGGGCTGGAGCGAGGTGACGTTACAGCCGCTCGGCGAATGGGTCAGCCCGAAAACCGGCGACCGCTATCCCGCCCGCTGGCGCTTGCGCTTGCCCGCCGAGAACTTGGATTTGACCGTCACGCCGAAAGTGGCGGATCAGGAAATGCGGCTGACCGTGCGGTATTGGGAGGGAGCCGTCGCGGTAAATGGCCGCGCCGGAGAGCGAAAAACCGGGGGACAGGGTTATTTGGAAATGACGCGGTACGAAACGCCCGTCAACCCGTAATGCCGCGCTGCCGTCGCGCCTCGAACAGAAAAATCCCCGCCGCCACCGACACGTTCAAGCTTTCGACCCCGCCCTCGGCCAGCGGAATCCGCGCCAGCCGGTCGCAGACTTCGCGGGTCAACCGGCGCAGACCCTTTTCCTCGGCGCCCAGCACGATGGCGGTCGAAGGCGTGAAATCCACCTCGTAGAGGCTTTCCTCCGCCTCCCCCGCCGCGCCGATGATCCAAATGCCCTGCTCCTGTAAACCTCGCAGCGTTCGCGCCAAGTTGGTGACTTGCACGAACGGCACAATTTCCGCAGCGCCGCAGGCCACCTTGCGGACCGTCGCGTTCAGGCCGACCGCCCGGTCGGCGGGCGCGATGACCGCGTGAACGCCCGCCGCCGCCGCACCGCGCAAACACGCGCCCAGATTGTGCGGGTCCTGCACGCCGTCCAA
Source organism: Candidatus Competibacter sp. (assembly GCA_037045685.1). Taxonomy (GTDB): domain Bacteria; phylum Pseudomonadota; class Gammaproteobacteria; order Competibacterales; family Competibacteraceae; genus Competibacter_A. The sequence goes on along the minus strand of JBAOII010000023.1, from coordinate 466,284 downwards.
CACCAGCAGCAGCGCCGGCCCGATCGCCGCCGCCAGCAAAGCGGGCAAATCCATCTCGCCGAGCGTCCCCCGCCGGACCACCAGCCGGGCAGCGACGCCCTGATGGCGCGCGCCGCCGCTCAGCCGGTCCAGTTCCGCTCGGTCGACCTGATGGACCGGCACACCGCGACCGGCCGCCTCGTCCAGCAACGCCTGTAGCCGCGCGTCCCGCCGCTGGCGCTCCACCCACAGGTCTCGCAATTGCTCCGGCTCGTATTGCAGCGCCGCCGCCACCGCATGCAAGCCGTGAATCCACTCTTCGGCCACGGTCCTCACTCCTTGCGGCGGCGACGGCTCTGCGGGCCTCGGCGACCACCGCTCTTCTCGCTGCGCTCCATCTCGATGGGTTCGAAATCGATCTTGCGCTCGTCCAGATCCGCCCGCGTCACCCGCACCCGCAAACTGTCGCCCAGGCGGTAAACCTGCCCGGATCGCTCGCCGTGCAAGCGGTGGCCCACCGGATCGAAACGGTAGTAATCGTTGCGCAGCGAGGTCACATGCACCAGCCCCTCCACGAACACCCCGCGCAGCTCGACAAACAGCCCGAAGCCGGTAACCCCGGTAACGATGCCATCGAACACCTGCCCGACCTTGTCCAGCATGAATTCGCACTTCAACCACTCCACCGCGTCGCGCACCGCTTCGTCGGCCCGCCGCTCGGTCATCGAGCAATGCTCGCCCAATCCGATCAGGTCGGTGTGGTTATACGGGAAATCGGCGGCTTTACCGCCGTTCAGCACATGGCGGATGGCGCGATGGACTTGCAGATCGGGGTAGCGTCGAATCGGCGAAGTGAAATGTGCATACGCCTCCAGCGCCAGACCGAAATGGCCGACATTACCCGGATTGTAGATCGCCTGCGCGAGCGAGCGGAGCATTACGGTCTGAATCAGATGGGCGTCGGGCCGGTCGCGGACCCGATCCAAAAGCCGGGTGTAATCGAGCGGTGAGGGTTTCTCGCCGCCGCTCAACCCCAACCCCAGCTCGCCCAGGAACGCGCGCAGCTTGTTCAGCCGATCCTCGGCCGGCCCCTCGTGGACGCGATACAGTCCCGGCATCTTGTGCCGTTGCAGAAACCGCGCCGCCGCCACGTTGGCCGAAATCATGCACTCCTCGATCAAGCGATGGGCGTCGTTGCGCTCGGTCGGCAAAATCCGCTCGATCTTGCGGTCCGGGCCGTACTCGATCACGGTCTCCTGGGTATCGAAATCCATCGCGCCGCGCTGCTCCCGCCCCGCCCGCAGCACTTGATACAACTCGTGCAAGCGGTCCAGATGCGGCGCTACTTTGGCGTATTCGGCGCGGATCCGGGGATCGCGGTCGGCGACGATGGCCGCCACGGTGTCGTAGGTCAGCCGGGCGTGGGAGCGCATCACCGCTTCGGCGAACCGCGAACGGACGATGCGACCCTCGGCGTTGAACGTCATCTCGCAGACCATGCACAGCCGATCCACGTCCGGGTTCAGCGAGCACAGGCCGTTGGACAGCGCCTCCGGCAGCATCGGGATGGCCCGGTCCGGGAAATACACCGAATTGCCGCGTTTGCGCGCTTCCTGATCCAGCGCCGTGCCCGGCCGCACGTACCACGACACGTCGGCGATGGCCACCAGCAGCCGCCAGTTGGCGCCGCGCCGCTCGCAGTAAACCGCGTCGTCGAAATCGCGGGCGGTGATGCCGTCGATGGTCACCAGCGGCGTGCCGCGCAAATCCCAGCGTCCCTGCTTGGCCGCTTCCGGCACCGACTCGCCGTGGCGACCCGCTTCCTCGACGACCGCTTCCGGCCATTCGACCGGAATGCCGTGGCTGGCGATGGCGATTCGGATCTCCATGCCCGGCGCCATGTGCTCGCCCAGCACCTCCTTGACCCGGCCCAGCGGCCGGCTTTGCGCGCTGGGCTGCTCGATCAGCTCGGCGATGACGATCTGGCCGGCGCGGGCCTCGCCGCGACCGTCGGCCGGCACCATGATGTCCTGGCTGATCCGCTTGTTGTCGGGAATGATGAAATAGGCGCCGCGCTCCTCGCAAAAGCGTCCGACCACGGTTTCGGTGTTGCGCTCCAGCACCTCGACCACCGCGCCCTCGCGCCGGCCCCGGTAATCGACCCCGATCACCCGCGCCACCGCCCGGTCGCCGTGCAGCAGCTTCCGCATCTGCCGGGGCGAGAGGAACAGGCTGTCGCCGCCCTCGTCGGGAATCAGAAAACCGTGCCCTTCGGGATGACCGATCACTCGCCCGGTCACCAGGTTCATCTTGGCGACCAGCCCGTAACCCTCGCGGCGGTTGCGGATCAGTTGCCCGTCACGCTCCATCGCGCGCAGCCGGCGGGACAAGGCTTCGACCTCCCAGCCGTCGTCCATCCGCCAGTCGGCGCACAACTCCTCCAAGGTCAATGGCATTCCCTTTTCTTCCAGATATTGGAGGATGAATTCCCGGCTCGGCGAGGCGCGGCCGTACTTTTCCTGCTCCCGGGCCAGAAATGGATCCATTTGCTGCCAGGAATTCCGTTTTTTATGGGTCATGTGAGCACTTTAGGAAGGTTAAAAAAGCGTGGACCGGAAACGATTGACAGGGTGAAAGGCAATCCGTATAGTGCGCTCCCGTCGTCGTCGCAACCGGCGCGACAGTCAGGCCGAAGTGGCGGAACTGGTAGACGCGCTAGGTTCAGGTCTTAGTTGGGGTAACCCAGTGGAGGTTCAAGTCCTCTCTTCGGCACCAGATTGAAAAAGGCCCGGTCAACGCCGGGCCTTTTGCCTTTCTATCCCTTCGACGCCGCGAACGGATCCCGCAGGACGATGGTATCGTTCCGGTCCGGACTGGTCGAGATGAGATCGATGGGGACGCCGGCCAGCTCCTCGATCCGCCGCAGGTAAGCCCGCGCGGCGGCGGGCAAATCCTCGTGACGGCGCACGCCGGCCGTGGGTTCCCGCCAACCGGGCATCTCCTCGTAGATCGGCGCGCACGCCGCCAGCGCCTCCGCGCCCGCAGGCGCGCTGTCCAGCCGCTCCGACCCGTGCCGGTAGCCCACGCACAGCCGGATGCGATCCAGTCCGTCCAGCACGTCCAGCTTGGTCACGCACAACCCCGAAACGCTGTTGTTCACGATGGAGCGGCGCAGCGCCATCGCATCGAACCAGCCGCAGCGCCGCCGCCGGCCGGTGGTCGAGCCGAACTCGTGGCCGCGTTCCACCAGATAGTCGCCGGTCCGGTCGAACAGCTCGGTCGGGAACGGCCCGCCGCCGACCCGGGTGGTGTAGGCTTTGGTGATGCCCAGCACATGGTCCAGATAGCGCGGCCCCAGCCCGGTCCCGGTGGCGGCCCCGCCGGCGGTGGTGTTGGAGGAGGTAACGTAGGGATAGGTGCCGTGGTCGATATCCAGCATCGCGCCCTGCGCGCCCTCGAACAGCACGTTGTCGCCGCGCCGCCGGTGCGCGTCCAGCAACGCGGTGACATCCGCCGCCAGCGGCCGCAAGCGTTCGGCCATGGTCAACGCCTCGTCGAGCGTTCGCCGAAAATCGACCGGATCGGTCTCGAAGTAGCGCTGCAACACGAAGTTGTGGAAATCCATGACCTCGGCCAGCTTGGCGGCGAAGCGTTCCCGGTCGAGCAGATCGGCCAGCCGCACCGCCCGCCGGGCGACCTTGTCTTCGTAGGCCGGCCCGATACCGCGCCCGGTGGTGCCGATGGCCCGCTCGCCGCGCGCCTTCTCGCGGGCCTGATCCAGAGCGACATGGTAGGGCAGGATCAGCGGACAGGCTTCGCTGATCCGCAATCGCGCCATCACGTCCACGCCCCGGCGCTCCAAATCGTCGATTTCGGTCAGCAGCGCCGCCGGCGACAGCACCACGCCATTGCCGATCAGGCAATCGACCCCTTCCCGCAGGATTCCGGAGGGGATCAGGTGCAAAACGGTCTTCTGGCCGCCGATGACCAAGGTGTGGCCGGCGTTGTGCCCGCCCTGGAACCGCACGACCGCCGCCGCGTTCTCGGTGAGCAGATCCACGACCTTGCCCTTGCCTTCGTCGCCCCACTGCGCGCCGATGACAACCACGTTCTTGCCCATGCCCGCTTCCTATAGTCGGTTAGTTGTTCCGATCGCGGCGGACGGAAAGTTCCGGCAACGGGACCACGATCCATTCTCCATCCCGCCGCACCATCTCCCGGTCGCACCCCAAAGCCTGCGGCGATTCGACCGCGCCGGGCAAAGCCCGCACCACGCGCTCCCCTCGGCCGCGCAACGCCACCACCACCCGCTCCAGCGCCGCATCTCCCATCGCCGGGGCGCGGATTCCGGCAACCGGGGTTTCCGGCAGCGAACTCAGCCGCAGCAAGGTCGCCAGATCGGCGCTGAACCCCGTCGCCGGGCGGGCTCGGCCGAACACCAGGCCGATCTCGTCGTAGCGCCCGCCCTGCGCCACCGCCTGACCCTGGCCCGGCACATAAGCGGCGAACACCACGCCGGTGTGATAGCGATAGCCCCGCAATTCGGCCAGATCGACATGGATCGGCAACTCGGGCCATCGTCGCCGCAACGCCGCGACCAGCCCGCGCAGCGTCGCCAGCGCCGCGCCGATCCCTGCGCCGCCTTCGGCCAGCAAGGCCCCGGCCGCATCCAGCACTTCCGGCCCACCGTTCAGCTCGGCCAGCGCCGTCAACCAGCGGTCGCAAGGGGCGGGAAGCCGCCAATCGGCCAAGCGCTGGCGAATCTCGGGCAGGGCCTTGCGTTGCAGCGCCTCGAACAGCAGCGCTTCACGCTCCCGATCCAGACCGGCCCGGCGCACCAGTTCGCGGAATACCGCCACATGTCCCAAGTCCAGATGCACGCTGTCGATCCCCGCCACCCCAAGGGTTTCCAACATGAGCGTCAGGACTTCCAAATCGCTTTCGTGGCCCCGGTGACCGTAAAGCTCCACCCCGGCCTGATAGGGGCTGCGGGAGCCGCCAAAGCCGTCGGCGCGGGTCCGCAGCACCGTGCCCATGTAGCACAGCCGGACCGGCCCGTCGCGCTTGAGCAGATGGGCGTCGATCCGGGCCACCTGCGGCGTCATGTCGGCGCGCACGCCCATCATCCGGCCGCTCAACTGGTCGGTGAGCTTGAAGGTTTGCAGCTCCAGATCGTTGCCGGTCCCGGTCAACAGCGATTCCAGAAATTCGATCAGCGGCGGGATCACCAACTCATAGCCCCAGCTTTCGTAAAGTTGGAGCAAGCGGTGGCGCAGCCGCTCCAGCCGGCCGGCGGCGGGCGGCAGAATTTCCTCGATACCTTCGGGCAACAGCCAGCGATCTTCAGGCGTCATGGGTGGCGGGTGACGAGCTCGGAGTCCATCGTAGTTGGCGGGCGAGCGACTTCAGCGGAAAAAATACAGCACCAGCAGCCCCAGCAACATGCTACCCAACCCGACGAACCGGAGCGTGCGGTCCTCCAGTTGGGCCATCCGCAGCAGGGACTGACGCAGAGCGCTCGGGCTGAGGAACGGCAAAATCCCCTCCACCACCAGCATCAAACCGAACGCCGCCAGCAACTCATCCCACATGGCGGCGTCCGGCGGCCGGCGCGGGGCCGCAGCACGCCCAGCGGACCGCAGCCATTATTGGGACTTGTTGAAATAGCGGAAAAACTGGGAATCCGGCTGGAGGACCAGAACGTCGTCCTTCCCGCCAAAGCTTTGCCGGTAAGCGGACAAGCTTCGATAGAAGTTGTAGAAATCCTGGTCCTGGCCGTAAGCCTGCGCATAGATATCCGCCGCCTGGGCATCCCCCTCGCCGCGCTGCCGCTCGGCATCGCGGTAAGCTTCCGCCAACACCACCGTGTTCTGGCGGTCGGCGTCGGCGCGGATGCGCTCGGCGGCCTCGCCGCCGCGCGAGCGGAAATCCTTGGCCACCCGCAACCGTTCGGCCTTCATCCGGCTGAACACCGAGCTGCTGACATCCGGCGGCAGGTCGATGCGCTTGATCCGCACGTCCACCGCCGCGATGCCGAGCTGGGTCGCCTGTTCCCTGAGCAAGCGGCTGAGGATTTCCATGATCTGGTCGCGATCACCGGACACCACTTCCTGGATGGAGCGCTTGCTGAACTCGCTGCGCAGGCTGTCTTTGACGATCTGGTCGAGCCTGACATTGGCCTGGGCCGCATCGCCGCCCACCGTGGTGTAGAACAGGCGCACGTCCTCGACTCGCCACATGGCGAAAGAGTCCACGATCACGTTCTTCTTCTCGGCGGTCAAAAACCGCTCCGGTTCGGTATCCAGGGTTTGCAGGCGGCGGTCGAACTTGCGCACGTTGTTGATCAGCGGCCATTTCCAGTGCAGGCCCGGCCGATAGTTGGCCTGGACGATCTCGCCCAACTGGAAGCGGATGGCGGTCTGGGTTTCGTCCACCGTGAACAGGGACATCGCCAGCACCAGCACCGCGCCGACGACCGAGATCATCAGGGCGTTACGGGACATCGATAACGGGGTTCGCGCCATCAGCGCACCTCCCTGCCGCGGTTCAAATCGCGCAAACGGGTCGCCGCCGCGCTGCCATCGACCGAGGGGGTCGAGGGGGCCGGCGCCGCTTCGGACGCGGTTGCGCCAGAACCGGCGACGCCCGGCACCTCTCCGGACTTGAGCAGCCGGTCCAACGGCAAATACATCAGGCTGTTGGCGCTCTTCACGTCCACCAGCACCTTGCTCGACCGCGACAGGACCGCTTCCAGCGTTTCCAGATAGAGCCGCGCCCGCGTCACTTCCGGCGCTTTGCGATAGGCCGCCAGCAATTGCGCGAAGCGGCTGGCCTCGCCTTGGGCTTGGGCGATGACCTGGTCTTTGTAGGCCAAGGCTTCCTGAAGGCGCCGAGCCGCCTGACCGCGCGCGCGCGGAATGACCTCGTTCGAGTAAGCCTCGGCTTCATTTTTCAGCCGCTGCTCGTCCTCGCGCGCCTTGATGGCGTCAGCGAAGGCGTCCTGAACTTCTTCCGGCGGTTGGGCATCCTGGAGCACCACGGTGATGATTTGCAGGCCGGCGCCTTTGACGCTGCCGCCCAAGCTCTGGGATGTCTGGACTTTGGCGCCCTCGGGGGCGGCCTTGGCCGGCGGAGACGAGCCGGCTTGCCGCTTTCCCGACCCATCCTCGCCCGAGGCCGCGAGCGGCCCCGGCGGGTAATTGTCGAGAATCCGCTGGCTCAGCGACTTGATGCTCGCGACGATATCGCTGCGGCCCTCGGTCAACACAAAGTCCATGGTGCTCTTGCCGATGGTCTCGCGGGCGGCGCTTTCCACCACCTGAACCAGCACGTTCTCGGCATCGAGCACGTTGAACAAATAGGCTCGCGGATCGTTGATCTGGTACTGCACGGCCAAACGCATGTCCACGATGTTCTCGTCCTGGGTCAACATCAGCGCCTCCTTCGGCACCGAGCGCACCGCCGGTTGCCGGCCGCTGCCGGAGCGATAGCCGATTTCCTTGAAACGCCGCTGCTCGATGTTCACGATCTCGACCCGGTCGATCGGAAAAATCCGCAAGTGCGGGCCCGGCAAAGTGGTTTCCAGGTAGCGGCCGAACCGCAGCACCACGCCGCGCGTGCCCTCGTCCACGATGTAGATGCTGGCGATCAGCCAGCCGACCACGGCGATCAGCCCCACCACCACGCCGATACCGGCAAACCCGGAACCCGAGGAGCCCGCGCCGCCGCCGCCGCGCCGACCACCGAACAGAGCGCCGAACTTGTCCGACAGCTTGCGGATCACTTCATCCAAATCCGGCGGCCCCTGATCGCGGCCACCCCCGCTCCAGGGATCGCGGTTACCGCCTCCCGGTTCATTCCAGGCCATGTCGTACCCCAAAAAATCGTCTTTAGGATTTAGCATCCTGTTCGCGCCGTCGGATTCTCGAACCCCGAATGCACCCATTCCGCTCGCAAGCCATATCGGCGGTACAAAAGTTCCATGTTGCCGCGCGACGTGCGCGCTTCGATCAGACTTTCACCTTCCGGTCCCTTTTGCTCGGCCACCACCGCGCCCAGACTGAACAGCCGGGCCCGCAGCCGGGAAGCCGACGGCGGCAGGCACAGCCAGCCGTGCAGGGCATCGCCCCGCAAGCGCTCGGCCAACGCCGTCGCCAGAGAGTCGATTCCCGCTCCGGTCACCGCCGACAGCCACGCGGCCCGCGCCTGGCCTTCGGCGTCCCGCTCCAGTCGAGGAGGGTCGCCGGTCAAATCGATTTTGTTGAACACGCGCAAGCACGGCACGGCCGTCGCGCCGATTTCCTCCAGCACCGCCTCGACCTGGGCGATGACCGCCGTCCGGTCGGGATGGCTGGCATCGATGACGTGCAGCAGCAAGCTGGCCTCGCAAGTCTCCCGCAGGGTCGCGCGAAACGCCGCCACCAGCTCGTGCGGCAAGCGGCTGATGAACCCCACGGTGTCGGCGAGCACCACCGGTTCGGCGCCCGGCAGATCCAGCCGGCGCAGCGTCGGGTCCAGCGTGGCGAACAGCTGGTCGGCGGCGTAGACGTCCGCCCGGGTCAGGGCGTTGAACAAGGTGGACTTTCCGGCGTTGGTATAGCCCACCACCGAGACGGTCGGCAGGTCGGCCTTGCGGCGCGCCCGCCGCCCCTGCTCGCGCTGGCGCCCGACCCGATCCAGCCGCAGGCGGATCTGCCGGATGCGATCGGCCAAGAGCCGCCGGTCGGTCTCCAGCTGGGTCTCGCCGGGACCGCGCAGCCCGATACCGCCGCGCTGCCGTTCCAAGTGGGTCCAGCCGCGCACCAGCCGGGTGGACAGATGGCGCAGTTGCGCCAGCTCCACCTGCAGTTTGCCTTCGAAACTGCGGGCGCGCTGGGCGAAGATGTCCAGGATCAAGCCGGTGCGGCCCAAGACCCGGCATTGCAGGAAGGCCTCCAGGTTGCGTTCTTGGCCCGGAGACAGGTCGTGATCGAAGATGATCAGCTCCGCTCCGCTTTGGCGCGCCGCTTCCCGGATCTCGCCGGCCTTGCCGCTGCCGACGAACAGGCGCGGATCGGGGGTTTGCCGTCGCCCCGTGATCAGGGCCGCACATTCCGCGCCCGCCGATACCGCCAGTTCCCGAAATTCGGTGCAATCCCGCTCGTCTTCAAACCCATCCAACAGCAAATGCACCAAAACGGCGCGTTCGCCACCGCGCGGACGCTCGAACAAACCGCCTCCCGTGATTCTGGCCGAATCGGTCAGGGTTGATCGCTACCGGCGCCGTTCTCGTCCGCCGCCAGATTCAAGCGCACGTTGCGCGCCGGCACGACCGTGGAAATGGCGTGCTTGTAGATCATCTGGCTGACGCTGTTCTTGAGCAACACCACGAACTGATCGAAGGATTCGATCTGCCCCTGGAGCTTGATCCCATTCACCAGATAGACCGAAACCGGAATCCGCTCCTTGCGCAACGCATTCAAGAACGGCTCCTGAAGGGAATGACCTTTTGCCATTACGACTCTCCCTTGTTGTTATGGGCCTGAAACAGGCGCATCGAAAACATAAGCACAAGATATTTCTTGTAAAAAAACCAAAAAAGCCAAGCGCCTCGCTCGGGGGCGCCCGCCTCCCCGGGACCGTTCGCGGAACGGTTGGACCATCACCTTCCCATGATGTGTTACCGGTGGATATTGTTGGTGGCCGCGCGAATCGCGGGAGAATCACCGCGAACCGACGCCATCGGGTGGGCATTTTATCACACGCGCTCAAGCGTATTGAGTAAAAACCCGCTCTCGCGCAATCGGGCGATCGCGCGATCCAACAGGCGGTGATCTGTGCCGTCCAACCAATTGGCCGCCGATTCGGCCCGCAACCACGTCAACTGCCGCTTGGCGAGCTGGCGGGTTGCCGCGATTCCCTTTTCGATCATCCCTGCATGATCCAAGCCACCATCCAGATACCTCCAGACCTGCCGATATCCGACCGCCCGCATCGAGGGTTTATCCAAATCCAGGTCGCCGCGGGCCCGCAACCGCTCGACTTCGGCGATGAAGCCTTGCCCCACCATGGCCCGAAACCGTTGTTCGATCCGTGCGTGCAACACCTGGCGATCCGCCGGAGCCACGATCAGCTTGACCATCCGAAACGGCAATGATTCGTTGCGCGAAAGGGCATGAAGTTCCGTCAGCGACCGGCCCGCGATCTCGCAAACTTCGAGCGCCCGCCGGATGCGCTGCGGGTCGCGGGGATGAATGCGTTTCGCCGCCACCGGGTCGAGTCGGGTCAAACGGGCGTGCAGGGCTTCGCTGCCCCGCTCGGCCAGCTCCGCCGTCAGCCGGGCGCGCACCGCCGGATCGGCGGGCGGCAGTTCCGCCAGACCCCGTTCCAGCGCCCGAAAATAAAGCATGGTTCCCCCGACCAGCAAGGGAATTCTCCCCGCCATTTCAATTTCCCCGATCTCGCGCCGGGCATCCTTTCGAAAACGGCCGGCCGAATAGGTCTCCGCCGGATCGAGGATATCCACCAACCGATGCGGGACGACGCGCCGGGTTTCCAAATCGGGCTTGGCGGTGCCGATATCCATCTCCCGATAAACCAAGGCCGAATCCACGCTGATGACTTCGAGCGGCAACCGTCGAACCAGCTCGACCGCCAGCGCGGTTTTGCCGGAGGCGGTCGGCCCCATCAGGCACAGCACGGGCGGCCGTGAATCCGTGTTTCGCGCGCTCATTCTCGCCCGTCACCGGCCCCGCCGAAACAGCCGGTCCAGTTCGTCCAGCTTCAGTTGGACCCAAGTCGGCCGGCCATGATTGCACTGACCGCCACGGTCGGCGCGCTCCATGTCGCGCAGCAAGGCATTCATTTCCAGCAGGTCGAGCGGCCGGTTGGCGCGCACCGCGCCGTGGCAGGCCAAACTGGCCAGCAGGGCCAAAATAGCCGTTTCGGAACGGTCGGTCGCCTCGTGCGCTACCAAGTCGGCCAGCATGTCGCGCACCAGGCCGGCGATATCCGAACCGGCCAGCAGCGCCGGGATTTGCCGCACCGCCAAGGTTTCCGGCCCCAGCGCTTCGATCGACCAGACCGGCTCGGGCCAACAGCGCGCCAAACTCCTCGACCCGTTGCCGCTCCCGGGGACCGACCGCCAGCGTGACCGGCACCAGCAAGATCTGGGTCTGGAGCCCCCCCTCGGCGAGTGAAGCTTTCAACCGCTCGTACAGGATGCGCTCGTGGGCGGCGTGCATGTCCACCACCACCAGCCCTTCCGCGTTTTCCGCCAGGATATAGCGACCGTGCAACTGGCCCAGCGCGTGGCCCAACGGCGGGGGCTCGGCCACGGACGGGGCTTCGTCATCGGCCGGGAAGGCTTCCGGCGGGGATGCCGGATGCAATCGACCGTAATTTGCTAGCCGCTCCCGCACCTCTAGCGGCAACGGGCGCTGGCCGGCGAAAAAAGGGTCGGAGGAAACGGCGTCGCGCCCGCCCGCCCCCGGCCACAACCGCTCGCCGGCTCGGACGACCGGGGGCGGCGCTTCGCCGGGCCGGGCTTCGGCCAGGGCGGTCTGGACCAGCCGGCGGACGGTTTCGTGCACCAGCGAGGGCTCCCGAAACCGCACCTCGTGCTTGGCCGGATGGGCGTTGACATCCACCAGGGCCGGATCGAGTTCCAGATGCAGCACGACGGCGGGATGGCGGTCCTGATAGAGCACGTCCCGATAGGCTTGGCGCACGGCGTGGGCGATGGTCCGATCCCGCACGGGTCGGCCGTTGACGAAGAAGTATTGCAGGTCCGGCTGGGCGCGGGCTATCGACGGCAGCCCGAGCCAACCCCAGATGCGCAGGCCGGCCGCGTCTTTCGCGACGGGCAGGCTGGCGGCGGCCAGCTCGTTGCCGCACAGCTCCGCCACCCGCCGGGTCCGGGCCGATTGATCGGCCGCCGGCGCCAAATCGAAAACCGTGCGCCGGTTGTGCCACAGGCCGAATCCGACCGCGAACCGGCTCAAGGCCAGCCGGCGGACAGCCTCCTCGACATGGCCGAACTCGGTGCGCTCGGCGCGCAGAAACTTGCGGCGGGCCGGCACGTTGAAGAACAGATCGCGCACCTCCACCGTCGTTCCCGCCGGATGGGCGGCCGGAATGGGCTCGCCGACGACATCGCCGCCATCGCCCTCGATCCGCCCGCCATCGGTTCGGCCGGGTATTCGGGAGGTCAAGGTCAAGCGCGCCACCGAGGCGATGCTGGGCAGGGCTTCGCCGCGAAAACCCAAACTGGCGACCTGCTGGAGATCGTCGAAGCTGGCGATCTTGCTGGTGGCGTGGCGGACGAGCGCGAGCGGCAAATCGTCGGGATGGATGCCGCGCCCATCGTCGCGGACTCGAATCAGCCGGACGCCGCCCTGCTCCACCTCGATCCGAATGGACGTGGCGCCGGCGTCCAGGCTGTTTTCGAGCAATTCTTTCACGATGGAAGCCGGCCGCTCGACCACCTCGCCCGCCGCGATCTGGCTGATCAATCGCGGCGACAACCGCTGGATGCGCGCGTTCACCCTGGACGTTCCGGCCGAAAGAGGTGATCCGGCGCGACTCGGGGCTGACACCGATGCCGAGCCGGATAAAGCTACTTGATGGTGCGCTGCAACGCTTCCAGAACCTGCCGGGCGCCCGCCGAACTGTCGGGCTGGTCGCCGGCGTCGCGCACGACCACCGCGGTCTGCTGCGCGCCCTGGCCGGCCAAGCGCACCCGATAGCGGGTTCCCGGCGGCGGCGCCTCCGGTTTGCCGCGCCAGAACGCCAGCTTGGAAAACCAGCCTTCGTCGCCCGGCTTCTGGTTTTCCTTCTCGGGATCGCGATATTCGACCACGTACAGGCCCTGGCCGCGGTTCTGCTCCTCCACCGCGTAATTGCTGCTGTCCAGCGCCAGCCCCACCAGCCGCCAAGCCCGAGAATAGTCCTCGCCGACGATCAACTGGCTCTCGCCGCCCTGCTCGACCAGGCGAACGCGCGGCCCCGCCGCCGCGCCGGCCTTGGCCTGCTGGGCTTCGGCGCGCTTTTCCGACGCCCCGAGATAGACCATCAGCCGGTTGAGCATCTCGGCTTCCAGCTCGGGATCGGAGGGGCGCCGCTGCCAGATATAGGTGTTGCTGGCGCTGGCGGAGGCGCCGCCGACCGCCACCTCCTCCACCCCGGAATGCGTGAGGTAGACATCGGTGGCGTTGCCGCCGGCGGCGCGCTCCAGCCGGACCCGAAAGCGATCGCGAGTCGGCGCCGAGTAGAGGACATCCAAATACTTTTTCAATACGGCGCGGATGCCATCCTGGGGGATGTCGGCGCGGTTCTCCAGCCAGTCGGTTTCCATGATGCCGATGGTGGGATCGTCGCGCTTCAAGGCGAAGCCGTTGCGGGTCCAGAACTCGCGGACCTTGGGCCACACCTGATCCGGCGGCGCCGAGACCACCAGCCAGCGCTGGTTGCCGGCCTGCTCCAGGGTGATGCCCGCCTGGAGCGGCAGCACGGCCTCGGCCTTTTTGACTTGCGGTTGCGGCCCGCCCCGCTCGCTGGAATAGGCGGACAGCTTGGCCGAACCGGCCGGATTGAGTTCCGGGACCACCAGGGTATCGTCGATGGTGGACGAGGTCAGATCCGGCGGAATTTCGAGCGGTTGCGACAGGGTGCTTTGCCGGTAATCGGGCCGCCGATCCGGCAACACGCTATCCAAGTTGGTGGAACAGGCGGCGAGCGCGGTCAGCGCCGCGACCGGGATCGTGATACGCCACAAGGGCAGGGGAAACCGCGTAGTCATAGGTTGTCAGATCGCTCCGGCCTGTTGCATCGCCGCCCGCACCGCCGGTTGGAACGGCTCCGACAGCGGCGTCAACGGCAAACGGATGCCCGGTGGAATCAGGCCCAACTGGTTGACCGCCCATTTCACCGGGATCGGGTTGGATTCGAGGAACAGCGCCTTGTTGAGTTCGGCCAGCCGGTCGTCGATGGCTTTGGTCCGGGCGCGATCGCCGGCCAGGGCGGCGGCGCACAGATCGCGCACGGCGCGCGGCGCGACGTTGGCGGTCACCGAAATCACCCCCTTGGCGCCGCCGAGCATGGCCTCGGCCGCGAGGCCGTCGTCGCCGCTGTAAACGTCCAGGCGGTCGCCGCAGCGACGGATCAATTCCTGGATGCGTTCGAGGGTGCTGGCTTCCTTGATGCCGACGATGTTGGGGATGTCGGCCAGCCGCTCGACGGTCTCGGGCTTGAGGTCGCAGGCGGTGCGGCCCGGCACGTTGTACAGAATCTGCGGGATCGCCACGCTGTCGGCGATCAGCTTGTAATGGCGGTACAAGCCTTCCTGGGTCGGCTTGTTGTAATAGGGCGTGACCAGCAGGCAGGCATCGGCCCCGGCCTCCATCGAGCGCCGGGTCAGGTGCAGCGCCTCGCTGGTCGAATTGGCGCCGGTCCCGGCGATGACCGGAACCCGTCCCTTCACCAGCTCGACCGTCCGGCGCACCACCCGGATGTGCTCCTCGAAATCCAGCGTCGCCGATTCGCCGGTGGTGCCGACCGAGACGATGGCGTCGGTGCCGTTTTCGAGGTGAAACTCCACCAAACGCGCCAGCGCCTCGTAATCCAGTTCACCGTCCGCCCGCATCGGCGTGACGACCGCCACCATACTACCCCGAAACATGGTCTTATACTCTCTGAGCGGCTTGCAATCGCCGCATGGTACGGATACCGGGCGGGATTGACAAGCGTCCCCGAAAGCGGCGCGGAAGCGGTTTTCTCCCCGGCGGGATGCCTGTACACTCAATCCCGAGAATTTGGTCCATTTGCCTGTAGGAAGCTGCGTCCGTGAAAAACTATCTCGTCGTTTCCGCCCTGGGCGAAGATCGTCCCGGCCTCGTCAACGAGCTGTCCCGCGTGGTTCTGGAATGCGATTGCGGCATCGTGGACAGCCGCATGACGGTGCTGGGCGGGGAATTCGCCATCCTGCTGTTGGTGCAAGGCAACTGGAACACCCTGACCAAGCTGGAAATGCAGCTCAAGCGGCTGGAACAGGCGCTGAACATGACCATCATCACCAAGCGCACCGAAAGCCGCGCGCCGGCGGGCGACGTGCTGCCCTACGCGGTGGAAGTGGTGGCCGTCAACCAGCCGGGCGTCGTCCACCATCTGGCCAGCTTTTTCGCCAGCCGCTCGATCAACATCGAGGACATGGTGACGCGCAGCTACAGCGCGCCGCACACCGGGACGCCGATGTTCTCGGTCAACCTGGCCATCGGCATTCCGGCCAACATGCACATCGCCATGCTGCGCGAGGAATTCCTGGATTTCTGTGACGACCTGAATCTGGACGCGGTGCTGGAGCCCATCAAGGGGTAAATCGATCATGAGCGTCAGCCTGGGACAAACCGTTCCCGATTTCAGCGCTTCCGCCACCGATGGCCTGACCGTGCGGCTGTCCGAGCTGCGCGGTCGGCGCGTGGTGCTGTACTTCTATCCCAAGGACAACACGCCGGGCTGCACGGTCGAAGGCCAGCAGTTCCGGGATTTGCACGACCGCTTCACCGCGTCGAACGCGGTCGTGTTCGGCGTCTCTCGCGACAGCTTGCCCAGCCACGACCGCTTCCGCGCCAAGCACGGCTTCCCGTTTCATCTGATTTCCGACAGCGATGAGTCCCTGTGCGCCCTGTTCGATGTCATCAAGCTGAAAAAGCTCTACGGGAAGGAATCGCTGGGCGTGGAGCGCAGCACCTTCCTGATCGACGCCGCCGGCGTGCTGCGCCGGGAATGGCGCAAGGTCAAAGTGGACGGCCATGCCGAGAAGGTGCTGGCGGCGGTTGAAGCGCTATCGCCCACGGCCTAAACCCCGCTCGCTCCCTACCCTCGGCCACGGCGGTGGACGGTGGCGCGGCGGTAGCGCCGCCGCGCAATTTCACCCCGCTTGTCCCTGGCGCTCTACCTTTCCTCTTCCGTTCCACGACGGCCCATTTCGCAGCCATGACCGATATCCCCGCCGACCAAACCCAGACCGGTTCGACCCCCCCCCGGCTCTTCGTGCTCGACACCAACGTCCTCATCCACGACCCCACCGCCCTGTTCCGCTTCAAGGAGCACGACATCCATCTGCCCATGATGGTCCTGGAAGAACTGGATCACGCCAAGAAAGGGGTTTCGGAAGTCGCCCGCAACGTCCGCCAGGTCAGCCGGTTTCTGGACGAGCTGATCGCCGAGGCCAGCAAAGAGGAAATCGACCGGGGCTTGCCCTTGCCGGGTCTGGCCGGCCAGCGAGGGGAGCCGGCGAGCGGTCGCTTGTTCTTTCAAACCCGTCCGACCCGGCTCAGTCTCCCGACCGATCTGCTGCCCGGCCACACGCCGGATCACGACATTCTCGGCATGGCGCTGAGCTTGCGGCAGGACCATCCCGACAGTCGCGTCACCCTGGTGTCGAAGGACATCAACCTGCGGATCAAGGCCGCCATCCTCGGCTTGCACGCCGAGGATTACTACAACGATCAGGCGCTCGACGACGTCAACCTGCTGTACGGCGGCACGCGGGACTTGCCGCCCGATTTCTGGGAAACCCACGGCAGGGAGCTGGATTCCTGGAAAGACAGCGGCCGCACCTACTACCGGGTCCACGGTCCCGACGTGGCGCACTGGCACCCGAACCAGGGCCTGTTCCAAACCGACGCGCAAGCCACTTTCATCGTGCGGCAACTGGGCGGCGCGGAAGCGGTGATCGAAATCCTCAAGGATCACGCCACCCCCAACCACGCGGTCTGGGGCATCACCGCCCGCAACCGCGAACAAAACTTCGCGCTCAACCTGCTGCTGGACCCCGAGATCGATTTCGTGTCCCTGCTCGGCGCCGCCGGCACCGGCAAAACCCTGCTGGCGCTGGCGGCCGGGCTGGCGCAAACGCTGGACGCCAAGCGCTACCGGGAAATCATCATGACCCGGGTCACCGTGCCGGTCGGCGAGGACATCGGCTTTCTGCCCGGCACCGAGGAGGAAAAGATGACGCCCTGGATGGGGGCGCTGATGGACAATCTGGAAGTCCTCGCCCCTCAGGAAAGCGGCGAATGGGGCCGCGCCGCCACCGCCGATCTGCTGAGCAACAAAATCAAGATTCGCTCCCTCAATTTCATGCGCGGCCGCACTTTCCAGAACAAGTATCTGATCATCGACGAGGCCCAGAATTTGACCTCCAAGCAAATGAAAACTCTGATCACCCGGGCCGGCCCCGGCACGAAGGTGATCTGTCTGGGCAACATCGCCCAGATCGACACGCCCTATTTGTCCGAAACCACCTCCGGCCTGACCTACGTGGTGGATCGGTTCAAGGACTGGCCGCACGGCGGGCACGTCACCTTGCGGCGCGGCGAACGGTCGCGGTTGGCGGAATTCGCCTCGGAGCGGCTTTAATCGGGTTCGGCCCCGTCACCGACCCAGCGGATATCCGAACGTGCTCCCCGTCGAGAGGCCAGCAAGAGAGGAAAAGCGCGCCGTCGGGGTAGCGGGTTCCCAGCCGGTGCCGAACAGTGAGCTTTGATATCGGCATTTCATCCGTGACCGGGCATTTGATCGCCCTGCTGTCGCTGGCTTGGCTGCTCTGGATCGCGCTGGTCGGAATCGGATTGATTCTGGAGCGCCGCTCGCCGGCCGCGACCTTGGCCTGGCTGCTGGCGCTGCTGTTCATGCCGTATTTCGGCTTTCTGGTCTATCTCCTGTTCGGGCCGAGGCGGCTGCGTCGGCGCCGGCTGCGCTACGGCCGCGCCCGCGACCGGCTGATCCAGTCCACCCACCGCTTACGCCAGGATCGGGCCGTCCCGGAGGGTTTTCCAGACGCCGATTTGGAACGGCAAGTGGCGCTGCTGCTGGAACGGGTCGGTCAAGGGGCGCCCTCGCCGGCCGCGAACGTCGTCCTGCTGGAAACCGGCGACGCCTGTTTTCGGGCCATCGAGGCGGCCATCGAGGCGGCCAGCCCACCACGTTCATCTCGAATACTATCTGTGGCAGCCGGATCGGGTGGGAACCCGGCTGCGCGATCTGCTGGTCGAGAAAGCTCGCGCCGGCGTCGCGGTGCGGCTGCTGCTGGACGCCATCGGCTCCGACCGCGCGACCGACCGCTTTCTGCGACCGATCCGGGATACGGGAGGCGAAACCGCCTGGTTCAATCCCCTCCGGCTGCGCCGGCTGCGACCGAACCACGTCAATTTTCGCACCCACCGCAAGATCGCGGTTTGCGACGGGCGGATCGGTTTTACCGGCGGCATCAACATCAGCGACGATCACAGCGGCCCCGACGCGTGGCGCGACACCCATCTGCGCATCGAAGGCGAGCCGGTTCACCGGCTGCAATTCATTTTTCTGGAAGATTGGTATTTCGCCACCGATCGCGCCCCGTTCGAACCGGAATTCTTCCCGCGTTTCCCCGAGCGCTCGACCGGCCCCTGGCTGCAGATCGTCGAATCCGGCCCCGACGACAACCGCCACGCCATCGCCAAGCTGTTTTTCGCCGCCATCGCCGGCGCGCGGAGTCGAATTTCGCTGGCGACCCCGTATTTCGTTCCGAGCGAGGCGCTGACCGCCGCGCTCATCGTCGCGGCCTTGCGCGGCGTTGAAGTGCGGGTGCTGACGCCCAAGCGCAGCGACTCCCGGCTGGTCACCGCCGCCGCGCGCAGCTACTACGACGAACTGGCCAGCGCCGGCGTCCGCATTTTCGAGTACGGCCCGCCGATGCTGCACGCCAAGTTGCTGGTGGTGGACGATCGGATCGGGGCGGTCGGCAGCGCCAACTTCGACAACCGCAGCCTGACCTTGAATTTCGAGGCGATGGCGGTGATCCACGATGCCGGACTGGCCGCGCGCCTGACCGAGAGTTTCGAGATCGACCTGCGCCGCGCCGGCCGCTACGTCAAACCCGGCCGACGCGCTTCCGTCGGCCAACGGTTATTCGAAGCCACCGCCCGGCTGTTGTCGCCCCTGCTGTGAGGCTCGGCGACGCGCGATCGCCGTGACCGGCCCTCGCCCGTCCCGAAAAAGCGCGCGCGCCGGCCGCTACTCCACCGGCATCGGCCGCGGCCACGCCTTCAGAATGGACTGCACCACGGTCGCCAGCGGGAATGGCGAAAAACACCCCCCAGAACCCCCACAGGCCGCCGAACACCAGCACCGCGACGATGATGGCGATCGGGTGCAAATCCACCACCTCGGAAAACAGCAGCGGCACCAGCACGTAGCCGTCCAACCCTTGGATGATCAGATAAACGCCCAGCAACCACAGGAACTCGGAACCCCAGCCCCACTGAAAGAACGCCACCAGCGCCACGGGCACGGTCACCACCACCGCACCGATATAAGGCACGATCACCGACACCCCCACCATCATGGCCAGCAGCATGGCGTACTGGAGCCCCATGAAGGCGAAAGCCGCGTAGGTGGCGACCCAGACCACTAGAACCTCCAGAAATTTTCCCCGCACGTAATTCCCCATCTGCCGGTCCACCTCGCGCCAGACCTGCTGCCCCAGGGTGTGGTCGCGCGGCAGGAAACCGTGCAGCCAATCCAAAATCAACCCTTTGTCTTTCAAGAAAAAAAAGACCAACAGCGGCACGAGCACCAGATAGATGACCACGGTGATGACGCCCAGGCCCGCCGCCAGCGACCAAGTCAGGGCGTTCTGGCCCCAGGTGGCGATTTCGGCTTTCACGGCGCTGATCGCCCCCAGCACTTGGGTCTCGGTGATGAATTCCGGGTACGAGGCCGGCAGGCTGAGCAGCAGGTTTTGCCCGTTGACGATCATGTTGGGGAGTTGCTGTATCAGTTGGGTCAACTGCCGGGAGACCAGCGGCAGCAGACCGAACAGCAAAAACAGGACAAAAGCGAGAAACAGCACGAAGACCAGGATGGTCCCCAGCAGCCGGGGCAGGCGCAGCCGGAACCGCAAAAACTGAACGACGCCTTCCAGCAAATAAGCGATCACGATGCTCGCCAGCACCGGAGCCAGATCGCGGCCCATGAACAGGATCACGCTGGTGCCCAGCACCAGGACGACGGTCAGGATGACCGCCTGAGGATCGTTGAAAAACCGTCGAAACCAGTCGCTGATGATCTTCATGCCATTCCTTAATCGCGTTTTCCGTGCGCGTTCCGAACGATCTTAGCAACAAAGCCCCGGCAGCCCCAACTACCCTCGGGCGGTCTCCGAACCGCCGTCATCCGGCGTGGTCAATGGATGGTCGGGTCCGGCGTGGGGTTCAACCGCGCGCCAGGGAGCGCCGCCGCCAAGCCCGACCCGGGTTCTCTTGGTGGCCGCGAGCGATCCAGGCCAAGGATTGACATCGACTCCGGGCGGGAGCGCCGGCTCGACCCAGCCGCAGATCCCGGCGCGACGCGCCAAATCGGTGCGCTGCGCCAATATCGCGCAAGGAGTTTGCCAACACTGCCGTCCAACCGGAAAATTTAGTGGTCGATCGCCGGTCTAACAAATTGTTCACACGCTGTTCAGCCAACAAAAAATATATGTAACTTATTGATAAATGGTTTTTCACACAAAATAACCAATTTTTTGGGCGCACTCGCGCCCCCGCTGAAATCGGACCCTGACCCCCTTGGCGACCGTGCCGGCGCCCATCGGGGTTGGTCCATAAATTGCTGTATCAATGCTTAGAAACGCTGGCAGAACAGCAAGCCGCAGCCACACATCACCGAGGATGGCCGCTCGCGAACCCGGCGCCGATCGGGCCAGAGCTGGCGGTACGCCGGATCGAGCCCGGCTCGCGGACCCTGAGGATTCGCCCGACTTTCAATTTTTGACGGGTTTGAACCGGAAGCCGCCACGCTTCCGCGCCCATAGAGAGGTATGACGATGACCCTTTTCAACCGCTATCTGTCGCGCTACGAAGAGAGCCGCGAGGAAACCCTGTCGCTCCAAGCCTATCTGGACCTTTGCAAGCGGGATTCGAGCGCCTACGCCAGCGCCGCCGAGCGGCTGCTGATGGCCATCGGCGAACCGGAAATGGTGGACACCCGCAACGATCCGCGGCTGTCGCGCATCTTCCAGAACAAGGTGCTCAAAATCTATCCCGCGTTCGAGGAATTCTACGGGATGGAGGACGCCATCGAGCAGATCGTCTCCTACCTCAAGCACGCCGCGCAGGGGTTGGAGGAAAAGAAGCAAATTCTTTACCTGCTCGGTCCCGTGGGCGGCGGAAAATCGTCGCTGGCCGAACGGCTCAAGCAGTTGATGGAGAAAGTGTCGTTCTACGCCATCGAAGGCTCGCCGGTGTTCGAATCCCCGCTGGGGCTGTTCAATCCCGACGAGGACGGCCAGATCCTCGAAGACGACTACGGCATCCCGCGCCGCTACCTGCGCCACATCATGTCGCCGTGGGCGGCCAAGCGGCTGCGCGAATACAACGGCGACATCACCAAGTTCCGGGTGGTCAAGCTGCGGCCGTCGGTGCTACACCAGATCGCCGTGGCCAAGACCGAGCCGGGCGACGAGAACAACCAGGACATCTCCTCGCTGGTCGGCAAGGTGGACATCCGCAAGCTGGAGCACCTCGCCCAGAACGACCCGGACGCCTACAGCTTTTCCGGCGCCCTGTGCCGCTCCAACCGCGGCCTGATGGAGTTCGTCGAGATGTTCAAGGCGCCGATCAAGGTGCTGCACCCGCTGCTGACCGCCACTCAGGAAGGCAACTACAACAGCACCGAGGGCTTGTCGGCCATCCCGTTCGAGGGGATCATCCTGGCCCACTCCAACGAGTCGGAATGGCAATCGTTCAGGAACAACAAGAACAACGAGGCGTTTCTCGACCGGGTGTACATCGTCAAGGTGCCCTACTGCCTGCGGGTGTCCGACGAGGTGAAGATTTACCGCAAGCTGCTCACCCACAGCTCGCTGTCCGCCTCGCCCTGCGCGCCCGGCACCCTGGAGATGCTGGCGCAGTTCTCGGTGCTGACCCGGATCAAGGAACCGGAGAATTCCAGCATCTTCTCCAAGATTCGGGTCTACGACGGCGAGAACCTCAAGGACACCGACCCCAAGGCCAAGTCGATGCAGGAATACCGCGACTACGCCGGGGTGGACGAAGGCATGACCGGCATCTCCACCCGGTTCGCCTTCAAAATCTTGTCGCAGGTGTTCAACTTCGACCACGCCGAAGTCGCCGCCAACCCGGTCCACCTGCTCTACGTGCTGGAGCGGCAGATCGAGCGCGAGCAGTTCGCGGCGGATGTCGAGGAGAAGTATCTGTCCTACTTGAAAGGCTTCCTGGCGCCGCGCTACGCCGAGTTCATCGGCAAGGAATTGCAGCAGGCGTACCTGGAATCCTACTCGGAATACGGCCAGAACATCTTCGACCGCTACGTGACCTACGCCGACTTCTGGATCCAGGATCAGGAATTCCGCGATCCCGACACCGGCGAGTCGTTCGACCGGGCGGCGCTGAACGCGGAACTGGAGAAGATCGAAAAGCCGGCGGGGATCAGCAACCCCAAGGACTTCCGCAACGAGATCGTCAACTTCGTGCTGCGGGCGCGGGCCAACAACGCCGGGCGGAATCCGGCCTGGACCAGCTACGAGAAGCTGCGCGCGGTGATCGAGAAGAAGATGTTCTCGACCACCGAGGACTTGCTGCCGGTGATCAGCTTCAACGCCAAGGCCAGCGCCGAGGAGCAGAAAAAGCACGCGCAGTTCGTGGATCGGATGGTCGCCAAGGGCTATACGCCCAAGCAGGTGCGGCTGCTGTCCGACTGGTATCTGCGGGTCCGCAAGGCCTCCTGATCGGGGACATCGCGCATGGCCACGCTTATCGACCGGCGGCTGGACGGCAAGAACAAAAGCGCCGTCAACCGCCAGCGCTTCATCCGGCGCTTTAAAAACCAGATCAAGAAGGCCGTGACCGAGGCCATGAACGGCCGCAGCATCACCGACATCGACAACGGCGAGAAGGTCAACATCCCGGCCCGCGACCTGTCCGAGCCCGTGTTCGGCCACGGGCCGGGCGGCCGGCGCGAAGCCATCCATCCGGGCAACAAGGAATTCACCAAGGGCGACCGGGTGGCCCGGCCCCAAGGCGGCGGTGGCGGCGGTTCCGGCGGCGGCCAGGCCAGCAACAGCGG
Source organism: Candidatus Competibacter sp. (assembly GCA_037045685.1). Lineage (GTDB taxonomy): Bacteria > Pseudomonadota > Gammaproteobacteria > Competibacterales > Competibacteraceae > Competibacter_A. The sequence continues at coordinate 443,202 of JBAOII010000023.1, read as the reverse complement.
CGAGGGCGAGGACGATTTCGTGTTCGAGCTGTCGCGCGAGGAGTTCCTGGAGCTGTTCTTCGAGGATCTGGAACTGCCCAACCTGGTCCGCACCCAACTCGCCAAGGTCGCCGAGTTCAAATCGGTGCGGGCCGGCTACACCAGCGCCGGCAACCCGGCCAACATCGATGTGGTGCGCTCGCTGAAAGGCGCGATGGCGCGGCGGATGGCCATGGCGGCCCCTTACACCCGCCGCTTGCGCGAGGCGGAAGAGGAACTGCAAAGGCTGCTGGCGGAACCGCCGGTGGACGAAATCCGCGCGAAGGAGCTGATCGAGGAAATCGACCATCTGCGGGCGCGGGCGCGGGCGGTGCCCTTTATCGACACCTTCGATCTGCGCTACGTCAACCGCGTTCTGCAACCGCAGCCCACGACCCAGGCGGTGATGTTTTGCGTCATGGACGTGTCCGGTTCCATGGACCGGGCGCGCAAGGATCTGGCCAAGCGCTTCTTCACCCTGCTTTACCTGTTCCTGAAGCGCAACTACGAAAAGATCGAGGTGGTGTTCATCCGCCATCACACCGTGGCCAAGGAAGTGGACGAACAGGAATTTTTCTACTCGCGGGAAACCGGCGGCACCGTGGTCTCCAGCGCCTTGAACCTGATGGGCGAAATCGTCGCCGACCGGTATCCGCTGTCGAGCTGGAACATCTACGCGGCCCAAGCCTCGGACGGCGACAACTGGCATCACGACTCGCCGGCTTGCAAGGACATCCTGCTCAAGCAGATCATGCCGTTCGTGCGCTATTACGCCTACATCGAAATCACCCCGGACCGCCACCAGAGCCTGTGGGAGGCTTACGAAGAAGTGAAGGGCCTGCACCCCAATTTCGCCATGCGGCAGATCGACGGTCCCGCCGACATCTACCCGGTCTTCCGGGACCTGTTCAAGAGGCGCGTGTCATGAACTCGACGCGACTGATTTCCGACTCCTCCGAATGGACGTTCCCGATGCTGGAGCGCTACAACGAGGTCATCGGCCACATCGCCGCCGAGGAATTCGGGCTGGACACCTACCCGAACCAGATCGAGATCATCACCGCCGAGCAGATGATGGACGCCTATTCTTCGGTGGGGATGCCGCTCGGCTACAAGCACTGGTCCTACGGCAAGCAGTTCGTGATGACCGAGAAGAATTACCGGCGCGGCCAGATGGGGCTGGCTTACGAGATCGTCATCAACTCCGACCCCTGCATCGCTTATCTCATGGAGGAGAACACCGCGATGATGCAGGCGCTGGTCATCGCCCACGCCGCCTACGGCCACAACTCTTTCTTCAAGGGCAACTACCTGTTCCGCACCTGGACCAGCGCCGACGCGATCATCGACTACCTGCTGTTCGCCCGCAATTACGTGGCCGAGTGCGAGGAGCATTTCGGCGAGGAGACCGTGGAGCTGTTCCTGGACTCCTGCCACGCGCTGATGAACTACGGCGTGGACCGCTACAAGCACCCGGCGCCGCTGTCGCTGGGCGAGGAGAAACAGCGCCAGCGGGAGCGGGAAGCCTATTTGCAGTTGCAGCTGAACGACCTGTGGCGAACCATCCCCGTCAAGCAAGCGGAAACGGCGGTGATCGAGCCGCGCTTTCCCGCCGAGCCGCAGGAGAACCTGCTGTATTTCATCGAGAAGAACGCGCCGCTATTGGAGCCGTGGCAGCGCGAGATCGTGCGGATCGTGCGCAAGCTCGGCCAGTATTTTTATCCGCAACGCCAGACGCAGGTGATGAATGAAGGCTGGGCAACGTTCTGGCACTACACCCTGATGAACCGGCTGTACGACGAGGGCTACGTCAACGACGGTTTCATGATCGAGTTTTTGCAGTCGCACACCAGCGTCGTCCAGCAGTTGCCGTTCGATCATCCCTACTACTCCGGTCTCAACCCCTACGCGCTGGGCTTCGCCATGATGAGCGACATCAAGCGCATCTGCCAGGAGCCGACCGACGAGGACCGCCACTGGTTCCCGGGCATCGCCGGTCAGGATTGGATCAAGACTCTGGACTTCGCGATGCGCAACTTCAAGGACGAGAGTTTCATCGCCCAATACCTGTCGCCCAAGGTGATGCGCGATTTCAAGCTGTTCGCGGTGCTGGACGACGACACCCAGGAAGAGCTGGAAATCACCGCCATTCACGACGATGCCGGCTATCGGCGGTTGCGGCTGGCGCTGTCCGATCAATACAACCTCGGCAGCCGCGAGCCGAACATTCAGGTGTGGAACGTGGCCTACCGCAAGGATCGCTCGCTGACTCTGCGCCACACCCGCTACAACCGTCGGCCGCTGCACGAAAATTTCCAAGAAGTGTTGAAGCACCTGCACCGGCTGTGGGGCTTCGCGGTGCGGCTGGAGGCGGTGGACGAGGACGGCAAGGTGGAGCTGATCGGAGAATGCCCGCATTCCAAGGGGCGGTGAAAGCCGCCGCCCAAACCCGTACCATTTCCGCTTTCCTTGTCGGGAGCCTGCCATGTACACCCTTTACCGGCTGAACGCCGACGAGCTGTCGGTCGAGTTCCTGGAATCCCTCAAAACCCTGTTCCGGCACAAGACCATCGAGATTGCGGTCTGCGAGGCGGAGACGGCGGAACAGGATGAAACCGCCTACCTGCTGGCGGAACCGGCGAACCGCGCCCGCTTGCTGGAAGCCATCGAAAACGTCCGCCAACAACGCGATTTGGTAACGGTGGACTTGGCCGATTTGCGATGAAAATCGCGTTCGAGCAGGGGGCCTTTGCCGACTTCACCGCTTGGGCCGAACAGGATCGAAAGATTCACAAGCGCATCGTGACCCTGATCCTGGACATCGCGCGCAACCCTCATCAAGGCATCGGCAAGCCGGAACCTCTCAAGCATGAATTGCGTGGCTACTGGTCGCGACGCATCACCGATGAGCATCGGCTGATCTACAAGGTGGAAGCGGATACCCTGACCATCATCGCCTGCAGACATCATTACGGGTGACCGCGGCTTTTTTTGCCCCCACCCGCTTGTTTTTCAGCGGGCCGGGATATCCGCGACAATGCCCGTTCTTCCAAAGCCGCAAGGGAATCAGGCCGCGCCTTTTATCCCGATTCCCGCCCGACAAAGTGAGATCGGCACCCGCTCAGTCGGTTTGCAAGACCGCCGCCCGGTCGAACAGCCAGTTCGCGTCGCCCACCAGTTGGATAAGGGCTTGTTCGGCGGCGGGCAACACATGGCCGGGGTCGTTGAGGCGCTGGCCGGCCAGCCATCCTTCAAACTGCTCGGCAGTGATGCCGCGCTCTTCGGCGCATTTCCATAACCAACCCCAGCGCCCGACCCTGCAACTGTTCCGCTTCCGGGTGGTCCTGGCACTGCGCCAGCACCCGCAGCACCGCCGCCGCCGCGAACAGCGGGGCGGGTTCCGCGTCGAAGCCGAGCTTTTGCAGGAGCGCGGATATGCGAGGCCGAGCAGGCTCATCCAGGGGAACCTGCACATGCAGCGCCAGCCAAAGCGCTTGCCCTAGAAAAGCGATGGCGTCTTCTTCGTCGAGCGCGCCGAGGTTCCCGAGCACGGTCGCCAAATCCGGCCAAGCCCGGATCGCAAGCGAGTGCCTGTGCGGATTGCAGATAAAGCGGGCGGGCCTGCTCCCGATCACCTTGGGACGCGGCCAGCCACGCCATATTCGCGCAGCGTCGCCGCCTTGCCCCGAACGTCGCCGATCTGCTCTTTGAGGGCCAGCGAGTCCCGCCACAGGCCGAGGGCGCGCTCGATGTCGCCGCGCTGGGCGATCACGCCCGCCATTTGATGCAGCGTCGCCGCCTTGCCCCCAACGTCGCCGATCTGATCCCAGAGGGCCAGCGAGTCCCGCCACAGGCCGAGGGCGCGCTCGATGTCGCCGCGCTGGGCGATCACGCCCGCCATTTGATGCAGCGTCGCCGCCTTGCCCCCAACGTCGCCGATCTGCTCTTTGAGGGCCAGCGAGTCCCGCCACAGGCCGAGGGCGCGCTCGATGTCGCCGCGCTGGGCGATCACGCCCGCCATTTGATGCAGCGTCGCCGCCTTGCCCCCAACGTCGCCGATCTGCTCTTTGAGGGCCAGCGAGTCCCGCCACAGGCCGAGGGCGCGCTCGATGTCGCCGCGCTGGGCGATCACGCCCGCCATTTGATGCAGCGTCGCCGCCTTGCCCCCAACGTCGCCGATCTGCTCCCAGAGGGCCAGCGAGTCCCGCCACAGGCCGAGGGCGCGCTCGATGTCGCCGCATCTGAACCAGCAAGCCAGCCAAATTATGCTGAATCGCCGCATATTCACTGATGACGTTTTTTTCAGTTTCGGCATTGATCTGGGGGCACCCAGCAAGTGCGGTTTCATAATGTCGCTTCGCTTCGTCCGTTTTTCCAAGCACCTCCTCCGCTCGCGCCAAGCGGTGCGACAGGCGGTAGTCTTCCCCCAGTTTCAAGGTGTCTTGACAGAGCCGCTCGGCCTCCCGGTAGCGGTGGCTATTGACCCAGCGATTGGCGACCACATCCGCGAGTTCGCCGGCAATCGCCGCTTCGCCCGATTGCAGCGCCAGCCGGTGGATTTCCAGCGCCCGCGCTTCGTCGATACCGTCCCCCGCTTTCCACCAGATTTCGATAGAGATGCCGCGCCGCCCGTTGGCGGGCCTCCGTTCGCTCGGCGTCGTCGAGTTCCTCCCGCAACGCTTCGTCCAATAACGGGGAAACGTAATAGCGCGGCTCGGTCGTGGCGGGGTCTCGGCCCGCTTCCACCAGCCCCAGATTCACCGCCCGCTGTAAATCGGCTTCCGGCACTGGCCCGTCCATCACCGCCGCCACGGCGGACCTGGGCACGGGCAGTTGATACAGGGCCAGAAAAGCCAACAGCCGCCGCCCGGCTTCCGTCTGCTGCTCCACCAGTTGTTTCAGCAGCACATCTTCCCGGAATCGCGCTTCTTTCTGCTCCAGCGCCGTCAGCAACGCAATTTCATCGGTAGCTTGGTCCTGAATCGCCCGATCCAGCCATTCCAGCAAGCGCGGATTGCCCGCCGCCAGTTTCAGCGCCCGTTCCTTGATGGCGGCGGCGGTCTTGGCCTCGGCTCCGAGCGCCTCCAACTGCTGGGTCTTCTTCTCCAAATCCGCCCCGCGCAGCGACTCCAAACCTTCCGGGTACAGCGTGGCCGGTCCCGGCAACGGAAATTTCCAGCGGCTGGTCACGATCACCCGGCACGCGGAGCCGGTTTCGCGGAGCGCCGCCAGCAAATCCCGCAGCACCGGCAAGGTTCCCGGCTTCAGGCTGACGTTGCCCTCCTCGCTCCGCTCCAGGCTGTGCTCGAAATCGTCGAACACGAACAGCGCCGGAGCCGTCGCCAAGGTTTCCTGCAACAAGCGCCGCAACCGCGCTTTCAGCGGCAAGCCCGGCTCGTTCAAGCGGGCGATGGCCGTCGCGTCGTCCAGCTTGTCGCCCAGCACGCGGAGCAATGCCAGCTCGTCCACCTGCCCCACCCAGACCAGCCGCCGATAATCCGGCAAGCGGTCGCACAAGCGCGCCGCCAGACTGCTCTTGCCCAGCCCGCCCATGCCGTGCAGCAGCACGCCCTCGGCGTAACAATCCTCGCCGGCAACGCTCTTGAGCGCCCGCAAACACCGCTGCAACGGCCGCCGCCGCCCCACGAACCGCTCGCGGGGACAGACTTCCACCTTGCCGGCGGCATCCAGAAACTCGGCGCGGGCCTCGCGCAACAACAGTGGCGCCCGCCCTTTGGTTTTGAGGGCCGTCACCAGCGCCGACAAGGGCGTGGCGTCGGCGTACAACCGCAGCAGATGCCAATAACGGGAATCCTCTTTCGCCAGCAATTGTTGGCGGGCATGGGCCACCGCCGCGTCGAGCCGTTCGCCGCTGGCCAATTGCTCGTACAGATAGGCGGCGGCCTGGCTGGCGTCCCGATCCCCCACCGGCAAGGCCCAGCCCAGCACCGCCGGGGCGCCCGCCGCCACCAGCGCCTCGCACAGCGAAGGCAACTCGCCCTGCTCCAGCGATTGGCCGGTGCGGCAGCCGGACAGAAACAGCAAGCGCGGCCAGCGGTGATTGAACGCTTCGGCCAGTTCGCCGGCATCGGCCTCATGTCTGAAACCGAGCGAATCTTCCAGCACGAAAACGGGTTTGCCGGTCTTCCCTGTACCGGCGTGGCCGCTCAGATGAAACACGTCGAAATAGCCGGCCTCCACCGCCGTCACCTGCTCCCGCAAGCCCTCCAGGCTGCCGCTTTCCTCCACCGCCAATTCGAGGGGCCAGCGGCGGGTGGCGCCCAAAATCCGCGCTTCTTCCGCCTCGAAATCCAGCACCGGCAACACATCCTCCGGCGAGGCCGCCATGAACAGCACCCGCAACGGCCGGTTGGCCGGTTGCGGTTGGTCGGCAGCGCACCGGCCGTTCACCCGCCGGACGGGAGTAAAGCGCTGATGGGCGTGGCCGCAGAGATGACCGCCGCTGTAGAGCAGTTCCCACGGCAAATGGCGCAGGCGGTTTTCGACATCGACATGCAGCGCCAGATCGGGATGTTGCGCCCGCAGCCCCGCCAACCAGCGTTCGGTGGGACCGTCCAGCCACTCGTACAGCCGGCGGCCCAGACCGCGCAAGTCCAGCCTGCTGCTGCGATACTCCTTCTCCACCTCGGCGATGAACCGCTCGATGTCGGCCTGCGGCAAGGAACGCTCGCCGAGCAATTTCCCCTGCTCGTCCAGCAAACGCAACCGTTGTTCGGAGGCGGTTTGGGCGAAAATTTGGAACGTGAACCGTTGCATGGGTTTTCCCTCCCCCGTCGGAAATCGCGATCAGCGGTCTTCGAGCGCCTTGGTCAACAGCTTCTCGATATTGCGCGCCGAGCCGGACATCGCGATTTTCTGGCCCTTGGCCTGCACGGTGATTTCCACTTGGTTGCGCTTGAGCCAGGTCTCCAGCACCTCGGCCAAGCGGGTGAGAAAACCGCCCTTGCTGGCGGCCACCGTCGCCGCGCCGCCGGCGCCGACCATCGCCAGGATGATCATGGCGGTACTGATCGGTTCGCCCCTCACCGGCTCCGCATCCTCGGAACGCCAAGTGAAATCTTCCCCCAAGCCGGCGGCTTGCAGGTCTTGGTTCAGGCTGGCGGCCAGTTGCGCCAAGTGATTGGAATCATCGCTGGTGAGATAGATGTGCATGACGACATGCTCCCGCTGGGTCAATCCTGATTTCCTGTTGCCTCGCACAAAGATAGCGACGATTGCAGCCCGATTCAAAATTTCGATCTTACGGTCCCGGATTCCCACCTTCCTGCCATTTTGGCATACTCATAAACCCGCTCCATTTCAATTAATTAAGGTTAATATCTCGCAGCATATCCGCCATTTTGGCGTATCCGCCCTCCCTCTTATCCCAGTCATGCTGCATTTTTCGATAATTTTAATTTTATATTCAATAAGTTATTTCTGATGGTTCGTTCATTGCTATCGGCGAACTCACGGAGTCCGCTAACCACTTCGAGAAGCACAATAATGAGACAACAAATGCGAATCGTGGTCTTGGTCGGCCTGGTGATCGGGAGTCAGCCAGGCATTGACGATGCCTTTGGCTCGGAACCGAAGGAAAGCGGATACATCGCGGGCCTAAAACCGAATCAACGCCCCGCAGGCGCCCCGACCATCAGCCGGGTTCAAAAAGGCGATGATTGGTACAAAAAAGCCTTGACAGGTATCGATCCACCTTATCCCCCAAGTATTCGTTTTCTGGAAGATCAAGGCAATTGGTACACACCGTTCAATCGCCCCGGTATGACAGGCCGCTACGATATTCGTGGTTGGCATAAAAAATAATCCAAGTTCCCGATTTAAAAACCAATCAAAAGCCAAATCGCTCGCTAAATTTTCCGAAGAAACACCTTTCTTTTTGCATCACTCACATCTGGACAAATTGGAGGACTTCATGAATAGCCATACGACTCAAACCACAAAAATACGAATGCTGACGATCACCAGCGCTTTGCTCGGAGCGCTGGCGATTAGTCCATGCTTTTCGCAGGGCATGGGCGGCATGTCCGGCATGGGCGGCATGTCCGGCATGGGCGGCATGTCCGGCATGGGCGGCATGTCCGGCATGGGCGGCATGTCCGGCATGGGCGGCATGTCCGGCATGGGCGGCATGTCCGGCATGGGCGGCATGTCCGGCATGGGCGGCATGTCCGGCATGGGCGGCATGTCCGGCATGGGCGGCATGTCCGGCATGGGCGGCATGTCGGGAATGTCCGGCATGGGCGGCATGGGCGGCATGGGCGGCATGGGCGGCATGTCCGGTATGCAAGGTATGGCAGGTAATTTCGGTTGGGTATGCACTCAATGGGCTTATGCTCCAGCCAATATGGGCGGCATGTCGGGAATGTCCGGCATGGGCGGCATGGGCGGCATGTCGGGAATGTCCGGCATGGGCGGCATGTCGGGAATGTCCGGCATGGGCGGCATGGGCGGCATGTCGGGAATGTCCGGCATGGGCGGCATGGGCGGCATGTCGGGAATGTCCGGCATGGGCGGCATGGGCGGCATGTCGGGAATGTCCGGCATGGGCGGCATGCAAGGCATGGGCGGCATGGGTGGTATGTCGGGGATGGGTGGTATGTCCGGCATGGGCGGCATGGGCGGCATGTCGGGAATGTCCGGCATGGGCGGCATGGGCGGCATGTCGGGAATGTCAGGGATGGCCGGAAACCCAGGCTGGGTGTGCGTTCAGTGGACTCAAAGTCCGGTCGGCATGAGTGGCATGTCGGGAATGTCCGGCATGGGCGGCATGGGCGGCATGTCGGGAATGTCCGGCATGGGCGGCATGTCGGGAATGTCCGGCATGGGCGGCATGTCGGGAATGTCCGGCATGGGCGGCATGTCGGGAATGTCCGGCATGCAGGGCAAGACTTGGGAGCCCCCAAAAGAGGAGAAGGAGAAAGAGAAAGAGGGTTCTAAAAAATAACTGCTACCCGACAGCGTGAGCGAGCGGGGATGTGCGCATTAGACATCCCCCTTGCCTTACGACGATGCGCGCAATTCCGTATTGATCGCTAGAGTGAGGAGAGGGGTTATGTCGAGGTTGTGGTTTAAGATTCCACAATGGGCAAGCCTGTCGATCATACTGATCGCGCTGCCAACGAATGCCGTAAGTGCGGAAGAGCCAGACTACGATAAGGCCCGCTGGAATCCCATCCACTTCAAGCCGCAAATCGACAACGCAACCAACGAGCAATGCCTGAGTTGCCATAAAGAAGTGCTGGAAAAAAAACCGCTCGACCAGTCACCGGCGGGAGTGAAATCATCCGACGCCTTGGCGTGGTATCAGACGCTCGATACTTACCAAGGCGCCCAAGATAGCTTTCACCGGCGCCATCTCGTGGGACCCTCTGGCCGCGCAGCTTGATGGACCTGAAATGCACGACCTGCCATCAAGGCAGCAATCCCCGCGAGCAAGCCCCGATCCCCCCGGCCAGCACCGGAGCGACCTTTACGTTGCGGAAAAAAGTGGACCCGCACACCTGCCTGATGTGCCACGGTCGATTCCCGCACGAAGTGATGGGACTGCCGGACAGTTGGGCGAAAGTCGGCGACCTGTTCGGCAACAATTGCATGACCTGTCACGTCGCCATCCGCACCAGCCGCCACAACGTCAATTTTCTGAAGCCCAAGGCCATCGAGGAAGCCGGCAAACAAAGCGCGGATAGCTGCTACGGCTGTCACGGCGGCCGGCAATGGTATCGGATCAGCTTTCCCTATCCCCGCCATCCCTGGCCGGGCATGGCTTCGGAAAAACCGGCTTGGGCAAAAGATCGTTTGACCGAATCGGAAGCGCGGTTTCTGCAATACATGAAAGCGCCTTCCCAATCATCGGGTGAGATCAAACCAAAATGAACGACCGGGACGATGGAACAATGAACCCAAACTCACCCTTTGATTTTCTCCGTGAGCGGCTCAACCTGTCGCGCCGCTCCTTTCTCAAAACCACCGCCAGCGTGGCGGCGCTCGGCGCGAGCGGCCTGCTGGAACTGAAAACCGCCAAAGAGGCCAAGGCTTTCGCCTACGAGCCCTATCCGCGCGACGATGAGCTGACCACCGTCGTCACCAGTTGCGCCCACAACTGCGGCTCCCGCCACATGCTGGTCGCGCACAAGAAGGGCGATGTCATCGTGCGGCTGTCCACCGACGACGGCCGCTACCAGAAAGACGGAGTTTTCGGCAAGGACACCTTCGAGGAACCCCAGTTGCGCGCCTGCCTGCGGGGACGCTCCTACCGGCAACGGCTCTATTCGGCCGAGCGCCTGCTGTTTCCCATGATGCGGGTCGGGGCGCGCGGCGAAGGTCGCTTCAAGCGGGTTTCCTGGGATACCGCCTTGGGCTTCGTCGCCGAGAAAATGGTCGAACTGAAGGAAAAATATGGCCCGACCGCCCTCCTCGACCAGAGCTATGCCGGCGCGTCCTACGGGGTTTTGCACAAATCCGACCAGATCGAAGGGCTGCTGGCGCGCTTCCTCGGCATGTTCGGCTGCCGCACCAACTCCTGGTCGGTGCCGTCCTATCAGGGGACGACTTTCAGCTCCCGCATGACTTTCGGCACCATCGAGGACGGCAACGAGGACGACGTCTTCGCCCACTCCAAGCTGATCGTGATGTGGGGCTGGAACCCGGCCTACACCTTCCACGGCGGCAACACCTTCTACTACATGCGGCTGGCCAAGCAGAAGGGCTGCAAGTTCGTCCTGGTCGATCCCCAATACACCGATTCTGCGGCGGTCTACGATGCCTGGTGGATTCCGATCAAGCCGAACACCGACGCGGCCATGATGGCGGCGATGGCCTATTACATCTTCACCAATAACTTGCAGGACCAATCCTTCATCGACCGCTTCTGTCTCGGCATGGACGCCGGCACCATGCCGGAATGGGCCAAGGATCAGGAAAGTTTCAAGGATTACATTCTGGGCAAGCGCGACAACCAGCCCAAGACCCCGCAATGGGCCGAAAAGATTTGCGATGTCAAAGCGGCGGACATCGAAAAGCTGGCGAAGCTTTACGCCACCACCAAACCGGCCGCCCTCAAAGCGTCTTGGGCGCCGGGCCGGAACGCCTACGGCGAGCAGTACAATCGGATGGCGGCGGCGCTGCAAGCGATGACCGGCAACATCGGCGTGCTGGGCGGCTGCGCCGAGGGCGTGGGCAAAGCGTGGCACGGCGAGGCCGTGGCCTATCCCTACGACCAGTACGCCAACATCTGGTACGCCTCGATCAAGTCCGACCGCTGGGCGCATTGCGTGCTGAACTACCCCGACGTCAAGCGCGAGGAAATCGGGCTGTGGCCGCGCGGCGATCAGCTCGACGGGGTGATCCCGAACATTCGCGGCATCTTCTGGCAGGGGTCGGACTGGTTCAACCAGTTGACCAACATCAACAAGGAAATCGAAGCGATCAAAAAGCTCGATCTCGTGGTCTGCATGGACAGCACCATCACGCCGTCCGGGCTGTGGGCCGACGTGCTGTTCCCCGTCGCCACCCATTTCGAGCGGCACGATGTCGCGCTCCCCTGGTACAAGGGCCATTACTACATCCACCGCCCGAAAGTCATCGAACCGCTCGGAGAAAGCAAGACCGACTTTCAAATCTTCACCGAACTGGCCTATCGGCTCGGCTACGGACCGGCCTTCAACCCGCGCGCCACCCGCGATTACTTCACCGATAACGACGCGGTTGACGAAGCCTATTTGGTCGATTGGTGGCACCACAAAGTCATGGGCCACCAAGGCGTGACGATGAGCTGGGAAGAGTTTAAAACACGCGGCGTTTATAAATTCATCCTGGAACGGCCCCATGTGGCTTTCCAGGATCAAATCGAGAAGGGCATACCCTTCCAGACGCCATCCGGCAAAATTGAAATCCTTTCGACGCAATTGGCGCAAATCAAGGACTGGACCAGAACGCAATACGGTTATCCGATCCCGGCGATCCCCAAGTGGGTGGAACCTTGGGAATACGCCCACAGCGACAAGATCAAGGACTATCCCTACCACTTGGTGTCGCCCCATCCCCGCTGGCGCACGCACTCGATTTTCAACAACTGCGCCTGGCTGCGGGAAACCTACGAACAAGAACTCACCGTCAACGCCGGCGACGCTCAGCGGCTCGGCCTCAAGATGGGCGATACCGTCGAGGTCTGGAACCCGCGCGGCCGGGTGGTGGTGCCGGTCTACGTGACCGAGCGCTGCATGCCGGGCGTGGTGGTGCTGCACGAGGGCGCCTGGATGGATCTGGACGATCAGGGGATCGACCGCGCCGGCAACCCGGATTTTCTCACCTTGGACGAACCCAGCCCGGCGGGCGCGTTCGCCTACAACACCGTGCTGGTCAACGTCAAAAAAACCGACCTGTCGCACCGTCCGGGTTGGGACAAGCTGGCCACCGCCCGCTCGCACGTTTTCAGACGCGACCAATGACCATCCCGAGGAGGTGACGCTTGGCCGAGCCGACCGAATCCGAAAAAAAAGCCGCCGTCAAGGAAGCGGTCAAGCGGCGCAAGGAAGTCTACGCGCCGGTCAAGCCCGACGTGCAGTTGGGCTTCATTCACAACAACGTGGACTGCATCGGTTGCCGCGCCTGCGAAATCGCCTGCAAAGACAAGAACGGCCTGCCGGCCGGACCGCGTTTTCGCCGGGTCTTGTACGTGGAGGGCGGCAAGTATCCCGACGTTTACGCCTACAAGGTCAACATCTCCTGCAACCATTGCGCCGAGCCCGCCTGTCTGCCGACCTGTCCGACCGGCGCGATTTTCAAGCGCCAGAAGGACGGCATCGTCGATATCGATTCCACCCTGTGCATCGGCTGTCGCCGCTGCGAAGCGGCCTGCCCCTACGGCGCCCCGCAGTACGATCCCCAAGACCATCTGGTAAAAAAATGCAATTTGTGTGTTGACGAAATCGAAGCGGGCCGCAAACCTTATTGCGTCATGGCGTGCATGATGCGGGTGCTCGACATCGGACCGATCGACAAGCTGCTCCGTGGCGAATGGGCGACTCCCGCCTCGAATCCCGGCGACAAGCCGGTGCGGGCCGTCAAGAATTTCGCCGATCCCGAGCTGACCAACCCATCCATGGCCTTCATCGCACACAGCAAAGGCAAGGTGGAATAACATGAACAAGCGACCCGCTCCCAACACCTGGCACCAGGAACTCCATCCTGTCCTCGCCGATTTTCGGCGGGCCGTCGCCGACGACCTGTTGGGGCTGGCCCTGCTCCATCATTCCGAACCCACCCGCGAACTGTTGGATTCCCTGCGCCAAGAAGCGCGCGGGCTCAGCCTTGGCCTCAACCTGAATTCGCCCGCCGGCAAGAACGCCCTCGACAAGATGAGCGCCGCGATCAACGGCTTGCCCGCCGTGATGGACGACGCCCTGCTGGACGAACTGGCGGCCGATTACGCCGACATCTATATCACGCACGCTTATGGCGCATCTCCCTACGAGTCGGTCTGGCTCGACGACGACCGACTGATGCGCCAGGAGCCGATGTTTCAGGTCCGCGCCTATTACGCCAAGCGCGACTTGATGACCAAGAACTGGCGGACCCGCCCCGACGATCATCTGGCCCTGCAACTCCAGTTTCTCGCCCATCTGTTCTCGCTGGAATCCGCCGACGCCATGGCGGAAGCCGCCCGCTTCATGGACGAGCATCTGCTGCGCTGGCTACCCCGATTCGCCCAGCGGGTCGCCGAGCGTTGTCGGACGCCCTTTTTCGCCGGTCTGGCGCTGCTGACCGCCGCTTACTGCGAGGAAGCGCGCGACTTGCTGGCGCTGATTCTCGCCGAGCCGCGCCCGACTCCGGCCGAGATCCTGCCGCGCGTGAAGCCCTCGCAACCGTCGATCCAGGTTCCCAGCCCGTTCCTGCCGGGGATGGGGCCTTCCTGGTGAGCGGCATCGCCGCGCGATGAGCCTCGCCCCCACCGCTGAACCCCTTCGGGAACGAGCCGCCCCGCCACCGGCGGGAATGGCGCGAGCGTCCTCCGGCCGACTCGGCCTCGCCGCCACGCTTCCCCTCATCGCCGGGGAGCGTTGCGTCCACGCCCGGATCGAAACCGCGAGCTGCCGCGCCTGCGCGGAAGCCTGTCCTCGGGGCGCTTGGATCATCGACAGCGAGCGGGTCGGCATCGACATCGACACCTGCGACGGTTGCGATCTCTGTGTGCCGGCCTGTCCCGAGGGCGCGATCTCCAGCGCTCGGGGACACGCCGCCGACCTCGTGATCTGGAATGGCCGGCCCACCGTCTTCCGCGCCTGCGAGAACGCCGGCGCGACGGGCGAGAGCGGCATCATCCCGTGCTTGCACGCCATCGGCGCGATGGAACTGCTGCGCTTGTACCGGCGCGGCGCGACGAGCTGGATCGCGTGCGCGGCGCCCTGCGACACTTGTCCGCGCGGCGGAACCCAGCGACTTGAGGAATCGGTCCGGCAAGCGAACGCCTTGCTGGCCAGCCGGGGCTTGCGACCCTTGGCGCTAACCGTGCTGGAACCGGATCGGTGGTCGGCGACCCGGCGTCAAGCCAAACCGCGCGCAGCGGAAGCCGCGCTGACGCGCCGCCGTTTCTTTCGCGGGGCATGGCGGGCCGCAGTGAACGCGGTTCTGGACACCGCCGCCGGCACCGCCGACGCCGACGCCTCAGGCACCGAATTTATCCCGGCCACAGCGTGGCTGCCCCGCGCCGGACCGGATGACGTTTGCTTGCACCGCCCGGCCATCGACCCGGAGCGCTGCAACGGCTGCGATGCCTGCGCCCGGCTTTGTCCCCACCAAGCCATCGCCCTGGAACGATCCGCGGACGGCTTGCGCTATCGTCTCGACGGCCGGCAATGCACCGGCTGCGGTCTCTGCCGGGACGTTTGCGACCGAGACGCCATAGCCATCGACTCCATGCGAACGCAGCGGCAAACGACCGTGCCGTTGGCCGAAAGCCGGTGCCCGGTCTGCGGGGTCGCTCATCACGCGCCCGAGCCCGCGCTGTCCGCCGATGGGCGCTGCCGGATTTGCGCCCGGACCCCTCATGCCCGCTTGTTGCATCAGGTGTTGGGCTGACGACCCGTGCGATGCGGGGTTTTGGTATCGTGGGGCGATGCGCCTGACTGATTGGATCGCAACTAGCCTTCATCGCAAGTTCGCGGCGGCGGCCATCGGCGGACTGCTCGCCGTGTCGTTGCTCTTTCTGCTGGTTTTCGTCGCTTTGTACCACGCGCAGATCAAGGAGGAACGCGCCCGCTCGGCCACCGAAATCAGCCAACTGCTGCGGGCCGCCCTCGAAAACGCCATGCTGAAGCGCGATCTCGACGGGCTGCGCCAGATCGTCGAACGCTTGGGGCACCAAGACACGATCCGGCGGGTCATGATTCTCAATCCGGAAGGCGTGATCCGGTTTTCGTCGGACGAAGGGCGCGTCGATACCCGGCTCGTCCAATCGGGTGACGGAAGCTGCCCCGCCTGCCTGCAACCCGGTGATTTGACCCGCGAGACCGTCCTGACCATCACCGACGAAACCCGCAAAGAAACCCTGCGGAGCGTCCATCCCGTGCGCAACCAGCCGGCCTGCGCGCAGTGTCACGGCCCCGTCGAGGCGCACCCCATCAACGGCGTGCTGGTCGTCGATCACGAAGCCGAAACGCTCCGGGCGCGCGTGCTGCGCAGCACCCAACTGCTGATGGGTTCGGGCGCGGTGGTGGTGCTGCTGGCCGTCGCGGGCGGCTGGTGGTTTATCGGCCGCATGGTGCTGGCCCCGGTATCGCGCCTGGTGGCGGGGGTGGAAGGGCTCGCCACCGGCCATCTGGAAACGCGCATCGCCGCGGCCGGCAGGGATGAAATCGGTCAACTGGGCAATATCTTCAA
This sequence comes from Candidatus Competibacter sp., assembly GCA_037045685.1. Taxonomy (GTDB): domain Bacteria; phylum Pseudomonadota; class Gammaproteobacteria; order Competibacterales; family Competibacteraceae; genus Competibacter_A. The sequence goes on along the minus strand of JBAOII010000023.1, from coordinate 427,287 downwards.
CCGCATGGCCGACGGCCTCGCCACCAGCATCCGCACGGTGCAAGAGAAGGAAGCGCTGTTGCAGAGCGTCATCGACGCGGTTCCAGACGGCATCCGCGTGATCGGCGAAGACTACAAAATCCTGCTCGCCAACCAAACCTATTGCCAGCAGTTGGGCTACTCCAGCGCAGAAGTTATCCATGTCGCCTGCCACCGCTCCAGCCACAACCGGGAACACCCCTGTCCGCCCACCCTGATCACCTGCCCCCTGGTCGAGATCGGCAAAACCGGCCAGCCCGTCAAGGCGATCCAGCAGTTTACCCGGCGCGATGGCTCCAGCCATCACGTCGAAATTTACGGCGCCCCGATGCGCGTCACCATCGGCGGCAAGGAAGAATCCCTGATCGTGGAGTCCATCCGCGATCTCGCCAAACAAGTCGAGTACTCGCACGAGCAAAAGCTCGCCACCCTGGGCCAGCTCGCCGCCGGCGTGGCCCACGAGATCCGCAACCCCCTGGCCTCGATCCGCATCGCCCTGGACGCCTTGTTCAACATCCGGGATGGCGCGCATCAGGAAGACGAAAGCCTGTACGAGTACTTGCAACTGGTGAACCGGCAAATGGACAAATGCATCGATATCACCGAGCGGATGCTGCGCCTCAGCGCGCTGCCCGGCCAATTTCCGGAGCTGGTCTCGATCAACCGGGCCATCGAGGAAACCACCTCGCTGATGCGATTGGAAGCGTCCCAGCGCGGCGTCGCCATCGATCTGGCCTTGGACTCGGCCGATGTGCGGGTCATGGCCGCCGACAGCGAAATCCGGATGGTGATCATCAACATGATCCAAAACGCCTTCCATGCCATCGCCGGGCAGGGCTCGATCCGCATCGCCAGTCGCGCCGACGACGAACAGGTGGCGATGGAGTTCGCCGATACCGGCATCGGCATTCGCCCGGACTACCTGCCCTATATTTTCGATCCGTTCTTCAGCCGTCGCGCCGACGGCGCCCAAGGCACCGGACTCGGCCTCTCGATTTGCCGCGCCATCGTCGAGCATTGGGGCGGCACCATTCGAGTCGAGAGCCGCTTGGGCGAAGGCGCGCGCTTCACCGTTTCCCTTCCCAACGCCGATACCGGCATCTTCGAGTAAGCGCGCCCAGCGAGCGATGAACGATGAAAGACATCTTGATTATCGAAGACGACAAGACGCTCAATGCCCTGATGGCCCGCCAAGTCAAGGAAATGGGCTACCCCGTCAAATCGGCGCTGAACTGGACCACCGCCAAGGACTATCTATCGGCCAACGAGCCGGCCTTGATCCTGCTCGATTGCCGGTTGCCCGACATCGACGGCCACAACGTGATTTTGGAGGTCGCCAACCAGTATCCGGTGATCGTGCTCACCGCTTATGGCTCGGTGCAAAACGCGGTTCGGGCGATGAAAGCGGGCGCGGCCGAGTACTTGACCAAGCCGGTCAACTTCGATGAGTTGGATCTGATCGTCAAACGGACGCTGGAAACGGAAGCCCTGCGGAAAGAGCACCAGTTCTACCGGCGGCAAATTCGGGCGCTCGGCGAAACCTGCATGGTCGGCCGCAGCAAGGCTTTAGCGCACGTCAACACCCTGATCGACGCGGTCGCCCCTTCCGATGTCACCGTGCTGATCGAGGGCGAGAGCGGGGTGGGCAAGGAACTGGTGGCGAACGAGATTCACCAGCGCAGCGCGCGGGCGGACCAGAATTTCATCGAGATCGACTGCTGCACGCTGCACCATTCGCTGTTCGAGTCCGAGCTGTTCGGGCACGAGCGCGGCGCGTTTACCGGGGCCGACCGCAGAAAGCCGGGGCTCATCGAAGGCGCCGAGGGCGGCACCCTGTTTCTCGACGAGATCGGCGAACTCGATCTGACGCTTCAGGCCAAGCTGTTGCGCGTGCTGGAATCGGGGTTTTTCCGCCGGCTCGGGGGCACCAAAGATTTGCGGGCCAACGTGCGCATCGTCGCCGCGACCAACCGCAATCTGGAGCAAATGAGCCGCGAGGGCAAATTCCGCCGGGATCTCTATTATCGCTTGTCGAGCTTTCTGGTCCAGGTCCCGCCCTTGCGGGAGCGGCGCGAAGATGTCGCGGAACTGGTCGAGCATTTCATCCACCATCTCGATATCCCCTTGCGGGTCAAGAAAACCGTCTCCACGGCGGCGATGAAGCAACTGGTCGCCTACGATTGGCCGGGCAATGTCCGGGAATTGCGAAATATCGTCGAGCGCGCCATCATCCTGTCGGGCGGCGGCCACGAAATCCGCCCCGAGCATCTCGCGTTCGGCGCTTCCGAAGCGCGCGCATCGACCGGCACCTCCCTGACTTTTGCGCATGACCCCAGCCTGGAGGAAATCGAGCAACGCTATCTGGAAAAAATGCTCGACAAGCACTCGGGGCACCGGGCCATCGTCGCCAAGGTGCTGGGCGTCAGCGAGCGGAACCTGTATCGGCTGATCCGCAAGTACGGACTGATCAAGCCCTGAAAGCCCTCCGCCGTAACCGCCAGCCGCTGAAGCCGAGCAGCGGGCTCAGGTCTGTCGCCGTTATGTCCTCGGTCAGCGTTCCCCGCTCGACGGCCTTCGCGCTGAACACGCTGCTCGCCACACTTCCCGCGCCTACTGACTCGCAACCCGGAAAAGGGGCCAGGCGACGAAATGCTGGTTTGACCCCTGCCGACCGGATGATTACGATGAGGGTATGTACGAGGAAACCCTGTCTCCAGACCGGCTGCGCGCCTTGTTGGCAGCGTTCAAGGAACGCCACGGAGCGGAATATCGCTTGCGTGCTTTGGGCTATTTTGGCTCTTACGCTCGCAACACCGCCACGCCCGAAAGCGATGTGGATATTGTTTTCGATACTGACGCTCCTAACTTGTTCATGACCGCCATGATGAAACAGGACTTGGAGGAACTGTTCGGGCGTCCGGTGGATGTGTTGCAGTTGCGCGGATTGACCAACCCTCGACTGAAGGCGCGCATCGAAAAGGAAGCGGTATATGTATGACCCGGAGTTGTTGGTGGAGCGGTTGCAAACCCTGCTGGAAGCGCTGGAGCGAATTCCGAGACGGTTTGCCGATATCGCCACACCGGCCGATTTTTATTCCAGCGATGCGAGAATAGATCGGATGAATGCGATTTGCATGATCCTGATCGCGGCGGGAGAGGAACTCAAGAGTATCGACCGCAAAACCGAGGGCAAGCTACTGAGCCGTTATCCCGGCGTGAAGTGGCGCGGCACGATGGGAGTGCGGGATGTTTTGGCCCACGGTTACTTCCAGGTGAACGCCGAACAGTTGTTCGACATTTGCCGAAACGATATCCCGGCATTGATCGAAACCGTCAAAACTGATGATCGGGGACATCGAAAATCCCGCTGTTTAGGATGAGCCGTGCACCACGCCCGACCCGTTTTGCAACGGGTCGGGTGCTGATGTTGCGCTAGAGCACTCCTCTCCGCCGCAGCCGCCAACCGCTGAAGCCGAGCAGCAGGCTCAGCAACACCAGCATGGCCCATTCGGACAGGGTGGGGATGTCGGCCGTGCCAGCGGCGTCGGGAGCGCCGGGACCGCCCTGGTCCACGATGCCGCCGTTGGCCGTCAGATCGTCGTCTCCCAATCCGCCGTCGGTGATGCTGAAGGTGGCGGTATTGCCGGCGATGTTGGCGGGCATCTCGTACCAAGTGGGGCTGGGATTGCCGGGCGTGGGACCGTATTTCCAGTAGACTGTTCCGGCGGGCAACGCCGAGGGATAGGTGATGGTCACGGTCACTGTGCCGCCGAGTGGGCAGTTGGCGAGGGTAAAGTCGAACAGGCCGTGGGGGAAGCTGTAGCCCGCTGGCGGGACGACCGGCACGCTGCTCACCCCCACGAATTGCGGGGTGGGGGCAAAGCCGCAGGTGTCGCCACTGTTGGTCACCGTAGCCGTGGCGTTACCCGTGCTGGTGGCGGTGGGACCAGTAAATGTCTTGAGGGTGAAAGCCGCCGTCACCGTCTTGGTCGCGGTGACGTTGCTCAGCGTGCAAGCGCCCGCTGCCCGTGCAGTCGCCGCTCCAGTTGGCGAAGGTGTAGCCGGCGTTGGCCGTGGCGGTACAAGTGGCCGTGTCGCCGTGATTCACCGGGTTGGGCGCGCAACTCACCACGCCGCCCGCCGCCGGAACAGGCGTGGCGGTGATGGCGTAGGTGGTCACGCTCGCCGTGTTGGTCACGGTCACCGCCGCGTTGGCGCCCGACGTCACCGTCACGGTGGCGGACGGGTCATACGTCGGCGTCCCCCACGTCACTCCGGCGATGGTGGGCAGCGTGCCTTCGGCCACCGTGCAGTTTCCCGGAGGCAATCTGGTGAATACCGCCGGGGTGGCGGTCGTCGCGTTGGCGTTGAGCACCGTCGCGCCGCAGGTGAGCGTGATCGGGAAGCTCGTTCCCGCCGGCACACTGCCTGTCGCCGCGCCAGCTACCGTCTTGCTCACCGTCACTACACCGAGCAAAAAATCAAAAGAATCAAAGGACTGTCCGCCGCGCACCAGCCGGACGAAGAGGCCGATGGACCTATCGTTGGCGAAGACGTTGCCACCGTTGAAGTTGACGCTCCACGCGCTGGCTGGATTCGGACCATAACTCGAAGCCGACCACCAGGAGAAGGCCGCTGGCGTCGCCGGGAAAACAGTCTGATTGATGGCCGGGTTATAACCGCAGGACTCGACGATGGATTGCAGTTCCTTGACGTTGGGCAAGCGCCAGTCGCTATGGCCGGCGAAGGTCGAAGTCGCCGCCGCCGCTAAGGCATTCTGCCAATTTAATAAGCCGGCGGTGCCGGCGCAGGTGGCGTTGGTGTCATCCCAGGTTTGCCCCTCGGCGCAGCGTTTCCACATCAGGCCAGTCTTGGTGTGGATGACGGTGCCGTCCGTGGCGGTGGCGTCGAAATCCGCCGTCGGGGTGGTCTGGATGACGCTGGCGTTGGGGTTGACGGCGGTGCAAGAGGCGGTTTGAGCCCAGACGGCCGGCGCGAACGGAAACACCAGGGCCGCAACCACCAAAGGCAGCGCATGAAGCTGGATGGCGCGATCAGCAAACATGGTCGGTTCCTTGTGAAAGAGGGTCGGATAAGGAGCCAAAAACGGGCTTGGTAGTCACTACGGCCCGGCAGACGGCATACGCCTGGCGGCGTAAATCCGCACCCAGGGTGTATTTGTGATAGCGGGGGAAGCGGCGCACCCCCCTTCTTCGAGCAGTGCCGTCAGCGCCACCGCATCCTTCCAGATCGGCAGGTGGTCGTAACGAGCCATGTCGCGCCTCCGGAGCAAAAAAAATCAAAGCGCCTAAAACTGTCCGCCGCGCACCAGCCGGACGTGGAAGCCGTCGGCCTTAACGAAGGCGTCGACGATGCCATCGCCGAAGTATACGTACCACGCGTTGGCTGGAGACGGACCATAACTTGAAGCCGACCAGAAGTCGGACGCCAACGTATTGGGGAAATAGGTCGTATCGATGGTGGGATTCGTGGCGCCGTAATGAATGAGGGTCTGGAGTTCCCGGACGCTGGGCAGGCGCCAGTCGGTGAAGCCGCACAAGCCAGGCGCGGCATTGACGGCGGCGATGTAGTTGGCCGTATTGCACTGGTTGGAATAACCGGAAAGCGTGCCGCCGCAGGTGTTGGAGCCGACGCCGCCCGCATCGCCGCCGTTGGTGGCGGTGTCGGTGCTGTACCAGGTATAGGTCCAGTTCCTGGTCGCGCAGCCCGCCGTCGCCGGTCTTCACCTCCCAGGTCAGGCCGGTGACGTTGTCGCGGGTGCAACCGCAGTTGGATGGGGCGTAGGCCCCGAGACAGGCTGGGCGTGGATACGCGCCACTGCCCGCCGCATCGCCGTATGCAGATGCGCGTAAAATCGAAGCCCGCCGCGCCGCCGCCGATCTTGGTCAGCACGCCGGCGGTGGCGGCGGCATCGCGGCCGTAGCGACCATCCTGGCCGGGATAGGGGGCGGCATCGCCGGTGTTGGCCGCGTCGCAGGCGACCAGGGTGTTGGTGCCGTTGTAGCAGAGACTCTGGCCGCTGTCGTTGAGGCCAGCGGCCGGCGCGGCATGGGTCAGGAAGAGGCCGGCGATCAGGCCGGCGGAGACCAGAAAATAGCTCTTGCGTTGCGTTCCAATCGGCATGAAACAGCCCTCCTGGTAAGGTCACGTAAAAACGGCGCGCGGATTCCTCCCCGCCCAAAATTCACTGACTTTTAGTGATGTAACTTACAAGCGAATCAGGCGCTTTTCAAGCGTTTATAACCGGAAAATCCGCCAGGGGCAGATTTCCGCCGACAGATCCGCCATGACTCGCCCGGCAGCATAGAATAAGTGCATCTCTCTCCCCGGGTTCGATCCATGATCCGCAAGAAACTGCCTCTCGGCATCCAAACGTTCGCCAAGCTGCGCGAAGATGACTGCTATTACATCGACAAGACCGGTTTCGCCCTGCAACTGATCCAGTCCGGCACGCACTACTTTCTCTCCCGCCCGCGCCGCTTCGGCAAATCGCTGTTCCTCGACACCCTGGCCGAGCTGTTCGCCGGCAACGAGCCGCTGTTTCGGGGCCTGTGCGTCCACGACCGTTGGGACTGGGCGAAACGCTACCCGATCATCCGTTTCAGCTTCGGCGGCGGGGTGGTGCAAAACCCGGAAGACCTGGAACGCAAAATTCGGGAACAACTCCATATCAACCAGGCCGCCCTGGGCCTGAGCTGCACCGAACCGGGGATCGAAGGCTGTTTCGCGGAACTGATTCGCCAGGCCCACGCCGCCACCGCTCAGCGCGTGGTCGTGCTGGTCGACGAATACGATAAGCCGATTCTGGACAACCTGACTCGTCCCGATACGGCCCGGATCGTGCGCGACGGACTGCGGAACCTGTATTCGGTGATCAAGGATTCGGATGCCCACATCCGCTTCGCTTTCCTCACCGGAGTCAGCAAATTCAGCAAAGTAAGCCTGTTCTCGGGGTTGAACAACCTGCGCGACATTACCGTTTCCCGGGACTATTCGGCGCTCTGCGGCTACACCGACGCCGATCTCGACGCGGTGTTCGCCCCGGAGCTGGCCGGACTGGACCGCGAGCGGATTCGCCGCTGGTACAACGGCTACAACTGGACCGGCGAGGCGGTCTACAACCCGTTCGACGTGCTGCTGCTGTTCCAGGAGCGCCAGTTCCGGCCCTGGTGGTTCGAGACCGGCACGCCGACCTACCTGATCGACCTGCTGACCGAGCGCCAGACTTGGCTGCCGACACTCGGCCAACTGGAAACCGACGCCGCGCTGCTGGCGGCCTTCGACGTGGACTGGATTTCGACGGAGGCGCTGCTGTTCCAGACCGGCTATCTGACCATCGACCTGGAGGAAGAGATCAGCGGCAGTTACTTCTACCGGCTACGCTATCCCAACCACGAGGTCTACCAAAGCCTGAACATCGCGCTGCTGGCGGCCTGGACGCCCGAGAACCAGGCCGACGTCCAGCATCGCAAGTCGTTGCATCGGCTCCTGCTGGCCAACGACTTCCCCGGGCTGGAACGGCTGTTCACCGCCTTCTTCGCCGGCATTCCCGCCGACTGGTATCGAAACAATCCCATCGCCCGCTACGAAGGCTATTACGCCAGCGTGTTCTACGCCTACTTCGCCTCGCTGGGGCTGGACATGACGCCGGAGGACGCCAGTTGCCAGGGCCGCCTGGACCTGGTGGTGCGGTTCAACGGCCAGATTTATCTGTTCGAGTTCAAGGTGGTGGAGCTGGAACCCGAAGGCCAGGCCCTGCGGCAGATCAAGGAGCGGGGCTATGCGGACAAGTATCGGGCGGAGGGGCAGCCGATCCATCTGATCGGCGTGGAGTTCAGCCGGGAGCAACGCCGGGTGGTGCGCTTCGAGGTGGAGACAGTCTCGCCGTAGCCGATCAAACCGCCCGACAAGCCACCCGCTCGAAGCTGATCGCGACCACGGTAAACGCCCGCCAACGCGGCATCCAAAGGAAAACCCTCACCCCCAACCCCTCTCCCAAAGGGCGAGGGGAGTTTCCATACAGGCTCTCAAGCCGCCTCCTTCATCCCGATTTCCGCCAAATAGCTGCGGATACAGCGCGTAAGCGGGTTTCAGGATCGGCAACAGCTTCAGCGTCTTGGGCACGTTGCCCTTGGCGATCACCTGCCGGCGAGTCAGCGCCGACACCAGATTAACCCGGCCGTGCCAGAACGCATGAGCGAAATCGGCGCTCATGCGCATCGTCACTTCCGGCTGACCGCCGAACTCCGCACCCCGGTAAATCCGCACCTCCTCGCCCCGCGCGTCGATGGTGATCGCCGCCGCCGGATTTTCGTATGCGAATTGGACGCACAGCCGCGATGCCTTTAATGGCCCGCCGATTTGCGGATCGGACTTCAACCGCTCGAAAAAGCCGCCCAACACCCGATACAGCGTCTCGCTGTCGGGGAAGACGTTGCGAAATTCCCGCGTCGCCGCAGTCGCGCCCGCCGGCCGCAAATCCGTCGCAGCGACCGGCAGCGGCGCGACCGTGGTTTCGTGCAGCGCGCGGACGATGCGAACCACCGCCTCCCGCTCCGGCTCGCGCGGGTTGTACAGCATCGCGCCGTCGGTCATCGCGGTATCCGCCACCTGCTCCAGCTTCGCCAAGCCCATCATTGACACCCGCATCGCGCAGGTTCAGCGGCATTTCGGTCAGGTGCGCCAGTTGTCGGTTCAGGTCGCGAATGTAGGCGATGCCTGCCGCCGCCGCCTTGCGCCGAAACCAGCGATCCACCGCCGCCAGCGGCCTGACCCACGGAACCGCGAACCCCAACCCGCCGTAGCGCAACAGATTCCCGAGCGCCGCGCCCGGCCGGGGAAACACCACGCCCAGCGCCTCGGCGATGTCGGCGTAGCGATCCGGCCGCGATTCGAGGTTGTAGGCCATCACCTCCGGCAGCACCAAGGCGTTCGCCAGTCCGTGCGGGATGTGGTAGACCCCGCCCAAAGCGTGAGAGATGCCGTGTACCATGCCGACCATCGAATGCGAAAAGGCCACGCCCGCCAGACAGCTCGCCACCAGCATCGCGCCGCGCGCCGGCAAATGGTCCGGCTGGGCGCAGGCCAGCAACAGATTGTCGCGAATCAGGCGGATGGCTTGCAGCGCCAGCCCGTCGGCGGCCGGGGACCACTCTTTGCCCACGTAGGCTTCGATGGCGTGGGTCAGCGCGTCCATGCCGGTCGCGGCGGTCAATTTGGGCGGCATGGAGCGGGTCAGTTCCGGGTCGAGAATCGCCAGATCGGGCAGGAACTGCGTTTCCGCGAACGGCAGTTTCACGTCGTGCTCGGGATCGGCGATCACCGCCACCTTGGTCACTTCCGAGCCGGTGCCGGCGGTGGTCGGGATCAAAAACAGCGGCAGCAGCCGGGTTTGCCCGAGCAGGTAGGCGCCCATGTGCTCCTGCACCCGCCCGCCCTTCACCATCAGGACGTTGGCGACCTTGGCCGTATCCAGCACGCTGCCGCCGCCCAGGCCGATGATGAGATCGCAGCCGTGCACCCGACCCAGCGCCGCGCAGTCCTCGACCGTCCGGATGGTAGAATTGGGCGGCACCTGGTCGTAAACGCAGGCGATTTCGATGGCGGTTTGGCGGAATCCGGCTTTCACCCGTTCCGCCAGTCCGGCCTGGACCAGCACCGCGTCGGTCACCAGCAGCGCCCGCCGCCGGCCATACGATGCCACCGCCTCGCTCAGTTGATCGATGACGCCGATGCCGTACAGCACGCGGGTCGGCAGGGAAAATTCAAAGTATTCTGGCAACACGGGATGGGCTCCCCCCAAACGAATCACGGTTCCAGAATAACGGGCATGGCGACGATCCGGCTTGCTCGAAAGGGTCGGGGCTGCCCAAACGGGCATTCCTTGGCTAAGCTTATCGAAAGCCATTTCGCGGAGAGAGCGCCCGATGAGAACCCGTTTTTGCCTGCCGCTGTTCCTGTTGCTGTCGGGATTCGCGCCCGCCCACGCCGGCAACGGCTGGAGCGAGGTCGCCTACCCTTTGCCGGGTCGGCCCGAAGTCATCGGTTCTTACAACGCCGGCTGCATCGTCGGCGCGGTGGCCCTGCCCTTGGTGGGTGATGGGTATCAAGCCATGCGCCTCAGCCGCAACCGCTATTACGGCCATCCGAGCCTGATCCGGTTTCTGGAGCGATTGAGCCAACAAGCGGCGGCGCGCGGCGACCGGTTGCTGATCGGCGATTTGGGGCAGCCGCGCGGCGGTCCGATGTCGAGCGGTCACCGCAGCCATCAGATCGGGCTGGATGCCGATATCTGGTTTCTGCAACAGTCTCGCAACCAGGTGTTGCCGCGACCGGAAACCGAACGGTTGGGAGCGCCGACGATGATCCGGGCCACCGAAGGCACGCTGAACTATGCCAACTGGTCGCCGCGCTATCGGGACACGTTGAGACAGGCGGCGCTGTCCCCCGAAGTGGACCGCATTTTCGTCAACGCCATCATCAAACAAGCCTTGTGCGACAGCGAAACCGACCGGCGCTGGTTGAACAAGGTACGTCCTTGGTGGGGGCACGACGCGCACTTCCACGTCCGGCTGGCCTGCCCGCTCGATTCCGCCCAATGCCAGCCGCAAAAACCGATCCCGCCCGGCGACGGCTGCGATGCCGATCTCGCCAACTGGGTCCGGGACATCGTGCAGGCGGCGCGCAACCCCAAGCCCTACAAGAAACCCGAACCGCCATCGACCGAAAATCTGCCCGCCGCCTGTTACGCGGTCCTGAACAGCCCGACGGCGTGGCGGCGATAGGTTTCAATCCGACGAGTTCGGCGGCTTCGCCTCCAGTTTCAAGGCCACCGAATTGATGCAGTAGCGCAAGCCGGTCGGCTGCGGGCCGTCGTCGAAAACGTGGCCCAGATGCGCGCCGCAGTCCGCGCACAACACCTCGGTGCGGCGCATGAACAAACCGCGATCTTCGGCGGTGGCCACGCTCTCGGCCTGCGCCGGCTCCCAGAAGCTCGGCCAGCCGGTGCCGGAGTCGAATTTGGTCGCGGAACCGAACACCGGATTGCCGCAGCACGCGCAGCGATAAATCCCCGAATCGTGACAGTCGTGATAGTCGCCGGTAAAGGCCCGCTCGGTGCCCTTCTGCCGGCAAACCGAGTATTGCTGCGGAGTTAACTGCGAACGCCATTCAGCGTCGCTTTTAGTGATTTTGTAATTCATCGGCTCACCTCTCGCGGTCGTTGGCTCACTCGTCGCCCAATAGACCGCGACCCGGCGGATTGGTGTCATCCCGCCCGAAATCGGACCAAAAGATGATTGTGCCAGCGACGAATAACCCTATTGGAAAGCCAACAATAGCGCTTAAGCCTGTAGAATAATCGGGCGAGCGTAATGAGGAGCCGAACCGTGAAATGTCCAAGACGCGCTTTTCTGGCCCGGACGGGTTCCGCGTTCCTGTTGCTGGCAACCGTCGCTGTCGGGGCCAAGGGGGACACCCTGCCGGAACTCAAGGCGATGAGCCTGGAGCAATTGCTGGACGTGGAGGCCACTTCCGTATCGCGCCGGCCGCAAAAATCCTCCGAAGCGGCGGCGGCGCTTTTCGTGATCACCCGCGATGACATCCGCCGTTCCGGCGCCTCCTCCATCCCCGAACTGCTGCGCATGGTGCCGGGGGTCGATGTCGCCCGCATCGATGGTAACAAGTGGGCCATTTCCGTGCGCGGCTTCAACGGCCGCTTCGCCAACAAACTGCTGGTGCTGGTGGACGGGCGCAGCGTGTACACCCCGTTGGATTCCGGCGTCTTCTGGGACGCGCAGGACACGATGCTGGATGACATCGAGCGCATCGAGGTCATCCGCGGTCCGGGCGCCACGCTGTGGGGCGCCAACGCCGTCAACGGCATCATCAACATCATCACCCGCTCGGCCAACGACACCCGTGGCGGCCTGCTGGTGCTGGGAGCCGGCAGCGAGGAACAGGTCTCGGCGAGCGCGCGCTACGGCGCCGCCCTGGGCGAGACCGGCTCGCTGCGCTTGTACGCCAAGGGCTTCGAGCGCCGGGACAACACGCTGTTCGACGGCAGCGCGGCGACCGACGGCTGGAACAGCGCCCGCACGGGATTTCGGGCCGATTTCGAACCGACCTCGCGGGACACCCTCACCGTCCAGGGCGACCATTACTCGATCCGGGCCGATCAAACCCTGCTGGTGCCCGGCCGGCAGCCGGGCTCCCGGTCGGTGACCAGCGACCCGACCGACGCCGAGGGCGGCAACCTGTTGGCCCGCTGGTCCCGGCGACTGTCCGACGGATCGGGCCTGGACGCGCAGTTCTATCTGGACCGCACCGAACGCGCCAACACCTCTCTGAGCGAGGAGCGGGATACCCTCGATCTGGACTTCCAACACTGGTTCCCCGCCAGCGAGCGGCAAGCCCTGATCTGGGGGTTTGGCTACCGCCAGACGCGGGATCGCCTGCGCACCCCTCCCGGTTCGCCCTTGGTCTTCGCGAACGATGAGCGCGACTCGCCGACGTTCAGCGCCTTCGTTCAAGACGATATCGCGCTGGTTCCGGAACAGCTACATCTGATCCTGGGAACCAAGTACGAGCGCAACGATTACACCGGCGACGAGTGGCAACCCAGCGTGCGCGCCCTGTGGACCCCGGAGGGCCACACCACCTGGTGGGCGTCCGTGTCCCGGGCCGTCCGGACCCCCTCGCGCATCGAAAGCGACTTCGCCGTCAATGTCGGCACCGTGCGCGCCTTGGGCAATCCCGCGCTTCTGGCCGAGCGGCTGATCGCCTACGAGGTCGGACTGCGCCTGCAACCGGCGTCGACCCTGGCCCTGGACTTGGTCGCTTTCTACAACGATTACGGCGACCTGGTGACCACGGAGCTGGTCGGCCGGCCGTTTCCCCCTCCAGTGACGCTCGCCCTGGACAACCGCATGAGCGGCCACAGCAAGGGGATCGAACTGGCGGCGGTGTGGGACATCGACCGGCGCTGGCGGATCAAGACCGCCTACACTTGGCTGGACGTGGCGCTGACCCCCGACCCCGGCAGCACCGACACCGCGTCGGCGGCTTTTTGGAATCGGGCGCCGCCCCACCAGTTGCACCTGCGTTCCCTGCTGGATCTGGGACCCGATCTGGAGCTGGATACCACCCTGCGCTACGTCGCTGCCCTGCCCGACAGCGACATCGAATCCTATCTGGAACTGGACCTGCGACTGGGCTGGCGCCCGCTCGCGGATCTGGAGCTGGAACTGATCGGCAGCAATTTGTTGGACGCGAAACATCCGGAGTTCGTCGAGCTATCCGGAAATGTGGTCGGCAGCGCCGGCGTGCTCTCCACCCAAGTGGAGCGCAGCGTCCTGGCGCGGCTCAAGTGGAGTTTTTGAGGCGGCTCGCCGGGCGGGACCGGTCGCCCAATACCCGCCGCCGCCCCGTCCAGGCAACCCCATCCGCCGGCGTCAGTCCGCCGCGCGTTCGGCCGGCCGGCCGGAGCGTTTCTCCAACGCCTCCCAAACGTGCTCGGCCAAACCGACGCCGACCTCGTTGAAGGCCAGGAAAGTCATGTCGGCGCCCGCCGCCTTCAAGGCGCTCTCCTCCTCGGGATGGTGGCTGATCGCGCCGATCAGGCCCTCGAAGCCGTGTCGCCGCAGTTGCTCGCTGGCGATGCGCTTCGCCTCCGGGTCCGGCATGGCCAGAATCACCGCCTTGAGCCCGTCCAAATGCAGGCGATGCCAGAAGCCGGGGTCCTCGGCATCGGCGTACACCACCCGGCGACCTTGGTGGATGTGCCGCTCGACCTTGACCAAGTCCGAGTCGATCCCGGACACCATCCGCACCTTGTGGGCTTCGGGAACCTGCTGGCGCTTCTTGAGGAAATCGTAAGCGGCGGTGCCCGCGTGGCCCATCCCCAAAATCAGGATCTGGGTTCTGCCCAGCGACACCGGTTGTTCGTCGGGATGCCGCTCGGGTCGCTCGAAGCGCGCCAGCCACGTTTCCAGCCGCTCGTAAAGCCCGTGGGCAAACCGATTCAGCGGCGCGGCCACCGCGAACGACAGCGCCACGGTCAACGCCAGCAACACCAGCCAATCGGCGTTCAACTGCCCGTTGCCGACCATGAACTTCACGGCGATCAGGGCAAACTCGCTGTAGCTGGCGAGCGCCAGCGCGGTCAGAAACGCGGTGCGGGCGCGCAGCCGAAACGCGACCAGAACGAAGAAAAACAGCGCGGCCTTGAGCGGCAACAGCAGCGCCAGCAACACCGCCCCGCCCACGATCTCCGGGCTCGGCCAGCCCAGCAGACCGATTTGCAGGAAAAAACCGACCAAAAAGACTTCCTTGAGCGACCACAGGGATTTGGCCAGCTCCACCGCGCGGGGATGGCCGGCCAGCAGCGCGCCCAGCAGCAGCGCGCCCAGCTCCGCGCTCAGCCCGAGCCGCTCGAAACCCAGCCCGCCGACCACCAGCGCCAGCGCCAGCCCGTACAGCACCAGCAACTCGTCGTGGCCGCTCCAGTCCAGCACTCTCGCGACCAGCGGCCGCAACAGCGGCAGCCCCAGCACCAGCAACGCCCACGGCGTGGGTGCCGCCGCGCCCGCCAGCGCCATCAAGGCCAAGGCCGCCAAGTCCTGAATGATCAGGATGCCGATCGCCAGCCGGCCGTGAAAAGCCCGCAGTTCGGCCTTTTCCTCCAGCGCCTTGGCCGCCAGCACCGTGCTGGAAAAACCCAGAGTGACCGCCAGAAACAGCGCCTGTCCCACGGACAGCGCCGACACCGCCCACAGCCCCGGGCCGAGCACGGCCGTGCTGACCAGCAGGTGCAACCCGCCCCCGCCCCAGACATCCGGGCGAGCCAGACTCTTCAGCCGCAGCTTGAGGCCGACACCGAACAGCAGCAGCAGCACGCCGGCATGGGCGATCTGATCCAGCAATTCGCTGCTCTGCCGACCCAGAGCGTTCAGCGCGAAGCCGGCGGCCAGATAGCCGACCAGCGCCGGCAAGCCCATGTGGCGGACCGACCAGCCCGAGCAGGAACGCCAAAGCCAGCCAGAGCGCGTCCACGGATCGGCAAAATTCGGGCTGAGGCCGCTAGGCTTTCTTCAGCAACCGCACCACGTACAGCAGCACCACCGCGCCCACCGTGGCGGTGATGAGCTTGCCGATCAGGCCGACGGCGGCCAAGCCGATCAGCCGAAACAGAAAACCGCCGACGAAGGCGCCGATCACCCCGATGACCAGATTGCCCACCAACCCCATGCTGCCGCCGCGCATGAACTGGGTGGCGATCCAGCCCGCGATCAAACCGATCAACAAAAACCCGATCAAGTCCATCTCGATTCACCTGCTCGTTCGTGGATTACGGATAGGCGACATGATAATCAATCTCGATCCCGATCAGGAGCGCCAAATCCGGTTTGCGGCGTTCGGGCGCGATGGTTTTTCCCATGCGACCTCTCCAGAATGTCGGATGCTCGCCCAACATCCGGGAGGATTCCATGAAACCCGCGCTTCCGCTACTGCTCGCCCTCCTCCTGACCAGCCTTGAAGCGCCGGCGTCGGACCTGTCCAGCTACGCCTTCGTCAACGACGACGGCAGCTTGCGCGTGGACAACCGCACGGTGCGGCTGGACGGCATCATCATCCCGCCGACCGATCAAGCCTGCCAAAGCAATGTCCGGCCGATCACCTGCGCCCCACAGGCGGCGCTGGCCTTAAACTTCAAGATCGGCGTCAACTTCGTTCACTGCGATATCAGGGAGCGCCGACCCAACGGCGACGTGACCGCCCATTGCACGGTCAACGATGAGGATCTGGCCGCATGGCTGATCCAGCAAGGCTGGGCCGCCGCCGCCCCCGACGCGCCGCCGGAATACGTCGTATTGGAAAAGATCGCCCGCCAGCGCGGCCTCGGGGTGTGGGGGATTCGGATTGGCAACTGACCGGGGCGCCGAATCCCCACCGCGCCCTCAATCGTCCAACAGCTTCCCGGCCTGACGGTAGCTCAACGGCTCTCGGCCGGCGACCTTGCAGAACTTCTGCCCCGGTCGGGCCAGTCGCTCGGTCATGCGGGCGAACAACACCCCTCCGGTGGCGCTTTGAATCGGTGTCCGCGCCGCGCCAATCGGCTCGCCCAGCGGGTCCACCAGTTCCGCCACCACTTCGCCCGCCGCCACCCGGTCGCCCAACTGCTTGCGATAAACCAGTACGCCGGCAGCCGGCGCGGTCAGCACGTCCACTCCGTCCAGGGGCGTCGGCTCGCAGCGCGGTTCGGGCATTGAACCCGGCTCGCCTGCAACGACTCCGCGCCGTTGCAGGAAACGCAGCAGCGCCGCCGCGTCGGCCGCCGCATAGTCGTCGTTCACGTCCGCCTGACCGCGCAATTCCACCGTGGTCGCGAAACAGGCCAGGGGCACGGCTCCCTCTCCCGCCAGCGCTTCGCGCAGTTTCCACCACGGCCCGGCGCAGGCTTCGTCGAACGGGTTGCCGCCCGGTTCTGCCTCCAGCAGAATCGCCGCCGCGCCCAGATCCGCTCCCAACGCCACCGCCTCGTCGCGCTGCCACCGCGAGGCGTATAAATGCAACAGCGCTTCGCCGTCGCAATGCAAATCGAAAACGTAATCGGCATCGATGGCCAAATCCAACAGCGCCCGCTTGAGCGCTTCCGTCTCCCGCAGTGCCCGCTGTTCCGCCAGCACGGCGCGGAGCGTTTCGCGAATCAGGGCCGCGTTGGCCGCCGGATCGACGCTCAAGCGACCGCGCAACCGCTCCAGCGCGAGCGGCGCCAAGTCGGGAAAGCCGCGATTGAAATTGCCGGTGCTCTCGAAATCGAAGCGCCCCAGCAACCGGCCGTTCACATGCTGGCCCAAGCCGATGGGATTGGCGACCGGCACCACCACCACCTCACCGATGATGCGCCCTTCCGCCTGGGCCTGTTCCAGTCCGCGCAACAGATGTTGCGCGACCAGCAGTCCAGGGATTTCGTCGGCGTGGAGGGCGGCCTGAAAGTAGGCTTTGGGTCGGGCGCCGGGCGTGCCGTAACGATGGACCCGCAACGTTCGCTGCGTGCCGGGCGCGGGCGATGGCAATTCGATTCGGTTGATGGTGGTCGGCATGATCGAAGTGGCCTTTCATGGTTTACTTCCCTCGCCCGCCAGCGAAAAAGGCGCTGCAGGTGAGGGCTGTGGGCGGAAGATCGCCGACCATCTTATCAGGCCCCCGCCCGAGTCGTGGGATCGTCCGCGATTCTGCGGGGTCGCCGAATACCCTTTTCAAACCGCTGTCTATCGGTTCAGGATAAAGAACCCGTCGCCGATGACCATCGCTGGAGAATTCTCATGATGCTGACCATGAAAGCCGTGCGCATTCACGCTTACGGTGGCCCCGAAGTGCTCCATCACGAAGACGTGCCGATGCCCGTGTTCGCCGCAGACGACATCCTGATTCGGGTGCGAGCCGCAGCGGTGAATCCGGTGGACTGGAAAATTCGGGAAGGTTATCTGCAAGGTTTTCTGAAGCACCAACTGCCGCTGATCCTCGGCTGGGACGTGTCCGGCGAAGTCGTCGAAGCCGGCTCCGAGGTCACCGCTTTCAAGGTCGGCGACGAGGTGTACGCCCGCCCCGACATCGAACGCGATGGGGCTTATGCCGAATACATCGCCGTCAAGGCCAGCGACGCCGCCCGCAAACCGGCCTCGCTGGACCACACCCGCGCCGCCGCCGTGCCGCTGACGGCGCTGACCGCGTGGCAAGCGCTGGTGGATGCGGCCCAATTGCGGGCGGGCCAGACCGTGTTGATCCACGCCGCCGCCGGCGGGGTCGGCAGTCTGGCGGTGCAACTGGCCAAAGCCAGGGGGGCACGGGTGATCGCCACCGCCTCGGCGGTCAATATCGGGCTGGTCGCGGAACTGGGCGCCGACCAATTTATCGACTACACCAAGACCCGCTTCGAGGATGTCGTCAGCGATGTGGACGTGGTGTTCGACACCATCGGCGGCGACACCCAAGAGCGATCCTGGCAGGTGTTGAAACCGGGCGGGATTCTAGTTTCGGTCGTCAGTCCGCCACCGGAAGCGACCGCCGCCGCCCGTGGGGCGCGGAGCGCCTTCGTGTTCATCCGACCCGACGGCCAACAGCTCGCGGCCATCGCCGAGCTGATCGACGCGGGCCAAATGAAGCCCATCCTTCACACCGTCTTGCCGCTGGCCGAGGCCCGCCAGGCGCAGGCCATCAGCCAAGGCGGTCACGCTCGGGGCAAAATCGTCCTCCACGTCGCCGACTGATCCGCGATCCAGATGTCGGGCGAACCCGCGGCTGTGAATCCCGCGCCGGCCGGAAACCAAGACGTGGATTGGGCATGAAGAAGCCGAACAACCTTATCCTCATCGGTATCATCCTGGCTATCGGTGGGGCGGCGTTCTATCGCTTTTACCCTTGGGCGGCGGCCGAGCCGCGAAAATCGACCCGCAGCGGGCCAACGGCCCCGGTCGCGGTCGCGCAAGCCGCGCTCCGGGACGTGCCTCTGGTGCTGGATCTGGTCGGCCGGGCGGAGGCTTACGAGAGCGTCACCCTCAAGGCGCGGGTGGACGGCCAAGTCGCGGCCTTGCCCTTTACCGAGGGGCAGGCGGTCGCGGCGGGCGAGGTGCTGGCGCGGCTCGATCCGGCCGATTTCGAGGCCCGCCTGCAACAGGCCGAGGCGAACCTGGCCCGCGACCGGGCGCAACTGGCCAAGGCGGAGCGCGACGTGGATCGCCTGCTGTCCTTGAAGGGGCGCGGTTTCGTGTCCGACCAGCAGTTGGCGGATGCCCGCGTCGCCGCCGACGCTTTGGCGGCCACGGCGCGGGCCGATCAGGCGGCGGTCGAATCCGCCCGCCTGCAACGGAGCTACACCACGATCAAAGCCCCCTTCGCCGGCATCGTCGGCGCCAAGCTGGTCTCCCCCGGCGCGGCGGTCAAGGCCAACGACACGGCGCTGGCAGCCCTGAACCGAGTACGGCCGATTTATGTCGGCTTCGCCGTCCCCGAACGCTATCTGCCCCGCCTGCGCGCGGCCCTCCGAGCGGAGACGCTGCCGGTAACGGTCGCCGTGCCGGGCGATAGCGGGCAACGGTTCCCCGGCGAGGCGCGCTTTCTCGACAACGCGGTGGACCCGACCACCGGGGCAATTCAAATGAAAGCCACGGTGTCCAACGATGCCCTAGCTCTAACGCCCGGCCAATTCTTGAACGTCGATCTCACCCTCGACACCCTCACCAATGCCGTGACCGTTCCGGCGGTGGCGGTCCAACAAGGGCCGGAAGGCAGTTTCGTGTTCGTGGTCAAACCGGACGCCACCGTCGAAACCCGCCCGGTCGCGGTCACTCTGCTGCAAGCCGGAAACGCGGTGATCGGTCAGGGCTTGCGGGCGGGCGAAACGGTGGTCACCGACGGCCAGTTACGGTTGTCGCCGGGCACGAAGGTACAGATCAAGGCCGGGGACGGCTGAGGAAACCCGATGCAACTGTCCGAACTGTGCATCCGCCGTCCGGTGATGACCACGCTGCTGATGGCGGCGTTCCTGATCTTCGGCGTGATCGCCTATCGCGCGCTGCCGGTCAGCGAGCTGCCGAGCGTCGATTTCCCCACCATCTCGGTGTCCGCCTCCTTGCCGGGCGCCTCGCCCGAAACCATGGCGGCGGCGGTGGCGACCCCGCTGGAAAGCCAGTTCTCGACCATCGCCGGCCTGGACTCGATGAGTTCCACCAGCGCCCAAGGCTCGACTTCGATCACCCTGCAATTCGCGCTCGACCGCAACATCGACGCCGCCGCCCAAGACGTGCAGACCGCCATCTCCGCCGCCCAGCGCCAGTTGCCGGCCGACATGCCCGCCGCCGCCCTCGTTCCGCAAGGTCAACCCGGCCGACTCGCCGATCTTCTACATCGTCATGCTGTCGCCGACCTTGCCGCTGTCGGTGGTGGACGAATACGCCGAAACCATGCTGGCCCAACGCCTGTCCACCATCGCCGGGGTGGCGCAGGTGCGGGTGTTCGGCTCGCAGAAATTCGCGGTGCGGGTCCAGGCCGACCCGGATCAACTGGCCGCTCGCGGCATCGGCCTGGACGAATTGCAGAAGGCGATCCAGGACAGCAACGTCAACCGGCCGGTCGGGTCTTTCGACGGACCTCGGCAGAGCGTCGCGATCAAAACCAACGGCCAGTTGGAAACCGCCGCCGCCTATGGCCCGCTGATCGTCGCCTACCGCAACGGCGCGCCGGTGCGTCTGAACGAGGTCGCGACGCCGCTGGACAGCGTCGAAAACAACAAAGTCGCCAGTTGGTACGTGGACCGGCGGGCCATCGTGCTGGCGATCCAGCGCCAGCCGGGCGCCAACACCGTCGCCACCGTGGACGCCATCAAGGAAGTCCTGCCGGCGTTCCAGGCCAAGCTGCCGGCCTCCATCGAACTCAAGGTGCTGTACGACCGCAGCGAATCCATCCGCGAGTCGATCCACGACGTGCAGTTCACCCTGGTGCTGGCGGGCGTTTTGGTGATCCTGGTGATCCTGCTGTTCCTGCGCAACCTGTCGGCGACCCTGATTCCCAGCCTGGCCTTGCCGATCTCGGTGATCGGCACCTTCGCGGCGATGTACGCGCTCGGCTACAGCCTCGACAACCTGTCGCTGCTGGCGCTGACCCTGTCGGTGGGGTTCGTGGTGGACGACGCCATCGTGATGCTGGAAAACATCGTCCGCCACATCGAGCGCGGCGAGCCGCCGTTCCAAGCGGCGATCACCGGAGCGCGCGAGATCGGTTTCACCATCATCTCCATGACGCTTGTCCTTGATCGCCGTCTTTATCCCGGTGATGTTCATGGGCGGCATCGTCGGGCGGCTGCTGCACGAGTTCGCGGTCACCATCTGCGCGGCGATTCTGGTGTCCGGCCTGGTCTCGCTCACGCTGACGCCGATGCTGTGCAGCCGCTATCTGCGGCACAGCGACCCCGGCGCGCACAACCGGCTGTATCGGGCGTTCGAGCGCTTCTTCGCCGCCCTGCTGGCCGGTTACGAGCGCACCCTGCGCGGCGCGATGGCGTGGCCGCGAACGGTGATCGCGGTGTTCGGGTTAACCGTGGTCGCCACCGTCGGGCTATTCGGCATGGTGCCCAAGGATTTCCTGCCCAGCGGCGATACCGGCCAGATCAGCGCCTTCACCGAAGGCGCGCAAGATGCCTCTTTCGCGTCCATGGTCGAGCGCCAGCGGGCGGTGGCGGCGATTCTGGCGCAAGACCCGAACGTCGAGGCGTTCATGTCGTCGGTCGGCGCCGGCGGACCCCGGCCCACCGCCAACACCGGCAGCATGTTCATTCGCCTCAAGTCTCGATCAGAACGGAACCTATCCGCCGATGAGGTGATTCGGGCGTTGCGTCCGAAACTGGCCGTGGTGCCGGGGATCAACGTCTATCTGCAAAACCCGCCGCCGATCCGCATCGGCGGCCAAACCACCGCCGCCCAGTATCAATACACCCTGCAAGACACCGATTTGGACGAACTCTATCGCTGGACCGGCACCCTCCTCGCCCGGTTCCGGCAACTGCCGGGTTTCGTGGATGTCACCAGCAACCTCAACAACCGCAGCCCGGCGGTGGCGCTGGAGGTGGATCGGGACAAGCTGGCGGCGCTGGGATTGAGTTTCGGCCAAGTGGAGGATGCCTTGCAGAACGCTTTCAGCGCCCGGCAGATTTCCACCATTTACGGTGCCACCAACCAGTACAAGGTGATTCTGGAACTCGCCCCCGAATTTCAGGCCGACCCGGCGGCGCTGGCGCGAATCTACGTGCGATCCAGCAACGGGAAACTGGTCTCGCTGGACACCGTGACCTCGGCCGCCCGCAAAACTCAGGCGCTGACCGTGAACCATCAGGGGCAACTGCCGTCGGTGACGATTTCCTTCAACCTGTTGCCGGGGGTGTCGCTCGGCACGGCGGTGGATCGGATCAAGGCGCTCGAAACCGAATTGCGCCTGCCGGTGTCGCTGACCACCAGCCTGCAAGGCACCGCCCAGGCGTTTCAAGCTTCGCTACAGGGCCTCGGGCTTCTGCTGCTGGTGGCGGTGCTGGTGGTGTACATCGTGCTGGGGATTCTGTACGAGAGCTTCATCCATCCGCTGACGATTTTGTCGGGACTGCCATCGGCGGGGCTGGGTGCCTTGTTGACCCTGCTGCTGTTCGAGGTGGACCTCAGCCTCTACGCCTTCGTCGGCGTGATCATGCTGGTGGGCATCGTCAAGAAGAACGCGATCATGATGATCGATTTCGCGCTCGACCGGCAGCGCAACGAGAGGATAGCCCCCGCCGAGGCCATTTTCCAAGCCTGCTTGATCCGGTTCCGGCCGATCATGATGACCACGATGGCGGCGCTGATGGGCACCTTGCCCATCGCTCTGGGCTTGGGCGCGGGCGCGGAAGCGCGTCGGCCGCTGGGGTTGGCGGTGGTCGGCGGCTTGCTGCTGTCGCAACTGCTGACGCTCTATCTCACCCCGGTGATTTATCTCTATCTGGATCGATTCGCGGGTCGGTGGGCGCCGATGCGGGGCGACATCCGGCCAGAAGTTCTGGCCCCGGCTAGCCGATTTCCAGCCGCCGGACTCTAAACCGGCGACTCGATCCCGAACCGACCGCTCGCGATCCGATCCCGGCCGCCGTTCTTGGCTCGGTAAAGCAGGCCGTCCGCCATGTCCAGCAGCAGTCCGGGGTCGACTCCTGGCCGGGGCTGGCAAGCGGCGACGCCCATGGAGACCGTCACATGATCGGCGACCCGGCTGACCGCATGCGGTAAAGGGATTCCTTTGATGCTGGCGCGCGCACTGTCCGCCACCGCGCGACCGCCCGCGAGATCCGTGTCCGGGAGCAGCGCGACAAACTCTTCGCCACCGTAGCGGGCCACCAGATCGGCGGGCCGCCGCAAGGCGGCCTTCAGGCAATTCGCTATCGCATTCAGGCAATTGTCGCCGGCCAAGTGGCCGTAATAGTCGTTGTAGGACTTGAATAAATCGACATCGATCATCAGCAGGCACAAGGGTTCCCGCTTGCGAGCGCAACGCTCCCACTCGTTGGCCAGCACCTGCTGGAAGTGTCGGTAATTGGCGATCCCGGTCAGCCCATCGGTTAAAGCTTGCTGGGCCAACAGCTCCCGCTGCCGCTTCAGCTCCAAGTGGGCGCGAACCCGCGCGTTGACCTCTTCCATCAGAAACGGCTTGGTGATGTAATCGACGCCCCCCGCCTGAAATGCCCGCATCTTATCTTCGACATCGGCGAGCGCGCTGACGAACAGCACCGGAATCTCCCTGAGCCGAACATTCTCCTTGATCCGCCGGCACACTTCTACCCCGTCCAGGCCCGGCATTCGGATATCCAGCAGGATGAGTTCGGGCGGTTGGAATTCGATGGCGCGCAAGGCCAATTCCCCGTTGTTGGCCGCGCGTACCCCATAGCCTTGCGCCGCCAGCAACTTCCGGAGCAGCCTCAGCGTCGATGGGGCATCGTCGACAACGAGAATCTGACCAACCTCGGACATGGTGTTCTTCCCTGCGGTGCTCTCGATAATATTTTTAAGGAATCCAAGCGAGCAATTCCCCATCTATGAAACAACTTCGAAAATATAAAACGTTATCCAAGATACATGCAGCGCGATTTCCAGGGTCCCGCCGCAGTAATTATTGAAACCCAGCGGGTTATCTCCAAGATGGAGTTGATTCTCAAATCCGACAAGCTATTGCGATCCGTGACACTTTGGCATGACTATCAAGCTTATACAACAATCTTATGTGTTTTTCAAATTTTATTTAAATCAATTAATTATGGATAATTTACAATTTGGTGGGACCAGGCGCGACCCGAAACCGGCGGCGCCGTGAATATCGACTCGCTACGACAGCTCGATTTAGCCGTATTTGCCGGCATGGGCTTTTTCCCAGGCGATGAGTTCGCCGACGGACAGGTCGGCGGTGGCGAACTGGCGACGGCCCCACAGCACCACACCGTCGTCGCAACCGCTGGCCAAGCATCCGCCGTCGGAGCTGAAGGCCACGGCATGGACGCTCGCGGGGTGGCCCGATAGCACCGCCACGCACTGCCGGTTTTCCAGCCGCCACAAGCGCACGGTCCGGTCCTCGCTGCCGCTGGCCGAGGCCCGCCAGGCGCACGCCATCAGCCAAGGCGGTCACGCTCGGGGCAAGATCGTTCTCCACGTCGCCGACTGATCGAAGCCCCACGAGTTCGCCGGCAACAATAGCAGCGACCCTACCCGCGCGGAGATGGCGTGAAAGTCGATGCGATGCCCACCCTGTCGGGGCAACAAGAGCGGCCCGCCAAAAAAATCGGGCGAGCGCGGGGCTATCGATCCGGCCGTCAGCCGGGGCATTCCGGAACTCGGCCTCGCGCCCTGAGGCGGGGAACGGACCCGCGCCGATCCCGTCGGGCGCGTCTACCAGCCGGCGGCCATTCGCCGGGCTTGGCCGACGTTTTCCTCGACGCCGGCCAACAAGCGCAGGCAATCATCGAGCGTCCGGTCGAAATCGGAGCGCGCCAGCGGCGTCGCTTCGCCCGGTCGGGTCGCGGCGGCAACCGGAGTGTCCAGTTGGCGGCCGACCGCGCCAAGGTTTTCCATTTCCCTGCGCAAGACGGCCAGCTTGTCGGCGATCACGGCCAGCGAACCGCCGATTTCGGGAGCCACTTCCGCCGCCAGCCGGCGCGGTGAACCCAACCCCCGGCCATTCGCTCCCGAGGCCGGCGGCGGCGCTTCTTTCAGCCCATCCAGGGTTTGGGACAGGCGGGCGTTCTTGCGGATCAACTCCCGTTGCAGGTTGTTGATTTCCTGGTTTCTGCGCGACAAATCCCGCCCGAGGCGCTCCAGCTCCAGAGCGTCGTATTCGCCGGCGATCAGCAGTTCGCCACCCTTGCGGAACACCTGGGCGCGCAGGGTGCGGCTGATCTGAAAACCGTCGCCCGCCGTCAACCACCCGCAGAACACCAAACCGTCATCGGCGGGTTCCAGCAACTCGTCGAAACTGGGATTGACCAGATAAAGGTGGCGCGAGCGGTCGGGCAGTTCGCCGCCCAGCGCCTCGCCCATGCCGCGATTCAGATAGAGAGGGTTGCCGGCCAGATCGAAGATGCCGAGGGCCAGCGCCGCGCTATCGTCGCGCGCCGCGCTCAACTCGACCGACCAGCGCTGTAGCGCCAGAGCGGCGGCATCGGTTGGCAGGTAGCTCATGCGTTGGCTCCGCCGGCTCTATTCTCGCGCGGCCGGATCGACGGTGTCGGGCGCATCCGTCAGGGCGACGAAGGTCGGGATATGGATGATGAACCAGCGATAGAGCGGATAGATGGCGGCGAAGGACTCCGGCGACAGGCGCAGCTGCAGCGCCTCCACCCAGGCGTTCAGTTGCGCCGGCCGGTAGGTCAGGCGAAACCCGTGTGCGCGATAGGCGCGAAACACCCACAGCACGGTCTCCACCAGCACGTCGGGATGGTAGCACTCCAGCAGCGGCTCGACGAAGCGGGCGTGATTGCCGTGGTTGTCGCGCATCATGGCGAGATTGCCGGGACCGACCAGTTGCTCCGCGTCGGGACGTTCCAGCAACCGTTTGTTGACATCGGCCACCAGGGTTTCGCGTTCGCGGCGGTACTCGCGGGCGGCTTCGGCCGGAAAGGGCGGCATCGCCCTGGCGGTTTCCAACAGCTCGGCGCGCGTCACGCCAGTTCTCCACGCGAGGCGGCGGTCATCGCCCAAAGCCGGCGATGAAGCGCTGGAGTTCGCGCAGATCGGCCACGTAGCGAACCATCGGGTCCTGGATCACGGTCGGCCCGATGTGCCGCAGGCCCTGTCCGCCGATCAGCATCGGCAAGGCGGGAAATTCGGCTCGAATGGCCTCCACCATGTCGCGCAGAATGCCGACATGAAAATAGACGCTGAGCGAAAGCCCGACCAGATCCGGGCACGTTTCCCGCAGCAGGCGCGACAGCTCGCGGACCGGCGTGTTGGCTCCCAGATAACAGGCGTCCCAACCGCTCATTTCGAACACGTCGCAGACCATCTTGCCGCCGACCTGGTGCAACTCGCCTTCCACCGAAGCGACCACGATGCTTCTTTCGACCCGGCGCGAGGAAATGACTTCGGGAAAAATCTGGTTGAGCAAGCCTTCCACGATCGAGGTGGCCCGGCGCTCGGCGGCGACCGAGATCTGGTTGCGCTCCCACAGCTTCCCCACCCGATACAGCGCCCGCCGGAACAACTGTTCGTACAGCTCGGGAACGGGGACGCCATGGCGCAGCGCTCGCTGGGTCAATTCGGCGCAACGGCGGCGGTCCCCGGCCAGCAAAGCGTTCACGAATTCGGGATAAGGGGGAGCGGACGGCGCGCGCGTCGAAGCTGGAGAAGCGAGCAGTTCGAGAGTCATCGGGCAACCTCGCGGCAACCGGCAGGGAATTCGCTACGCATCCTGGAGGAACCGGGCAGGGGCAACCGCCCGCGAATGTTCTCTGTTGCATAATATAGTCATAGCCAAATTATGTTGCAATGCAAAATTAACGGCCTAACGACATACCGTCTGGGGAATTCTCGGCAATATGGCGCTTCGGGAACTCCCGGTATCGCGATCAGATCGCTACAGTAGCTTGATTTCGCTGTATTTGCCGGCATGGGCTTTTTCCCAGGCGATGAGTTCGCCGACGGACAGATCGGCGGCGGCGAACTGGCGACGGCCCCACAGCACCACGCCGTCGTCGCAACCGCTGGCCAGGCATTCGCCGTCAGGGCTGAAGGCCAAGGCATGGACGCTCGCGGGGTGGCCCGATAGCACCGCCACGCACTGCCGGTTTTCCAGCCGCCACAAGCGCACGGTCTGGTCCTCGCTGCCGCTGGCCAGCAGCCGGCCGTCCGGGCCGAAGGCCACCGCGTTCACGCTCGCGGAATGCCCCGGGAACGACGCCACGCACTGCCGGTTTTCCAGCCGCCACAAGCGCACGGTATCGTCTTCCCGGCGTTTGTCGGAAATGCTGCCATGGCCGCTGGCCAACCACCGCCCGTCCGGGCTGAACGCCACGGCGTTCGTCCGGCCGGTGCGCCCCGGCAGGATCGCCACGCACTGCCCGAGATCCACCCGCCACAGCCGCACGGTCCGGTCCCCGCCGCTGACCAGCAATCGCCCGTCCGGGCTGAACGCCACGGCGCTCACGGTTCCGGCGTGTCCCGACCAGGTCGCCACGCACTGCCCGAGATCCACTCGCCACAAGCGCACGGTCCGGTCCGCGCCGCCGCTGGCCAGCAACCGTCCGTCCGGGCTGAACGCCACGGCGTTCACGCTCCCGGCGTGTCCCGGCAGGCTCGCCACGCACTGTCCCGCATCCACCCGCCACAAGCGCACGGTCCGATCCCCGCCGCCGCTGGCCAGCAACCGTCCGTCCGGGCTGAACGCCACGGCGTTCACGCTCCCGGCGTGCCCCGACCAGGTCGCCACGCATTGCCGATCCTCCGGCCGCCACAGTCGCACGGCTCGATCCGCGCCGCCACTGGCCAGCCAGCGCCCATCCGGGCTGAACGCCACCACGTTTTCTCCCCTGCCAGAGCCGGCTACTCTCGCGCTTTGGTGTTCCCAGTTCAGCGCCGAGATCGCCAATCGCTCCCAGCCGTCGAGCGCTATCCGCCAGCGGTAAGGCCGGGTCATGTCTCGCCGCAGCGCCTCCGCGTCCGCGTAGCGCGGCGCGGCAATACGGGCTCGCCACTGTTGCAAAACCAGATCAGCGGCGCTGTTGATGGCGGTTTGTTCCCAAAGGGCGTAATAGAGGCGCAGACCTTCCACCAGCGGTTGCGCTCCCACCCGCAATTCGTGCAACGCCCGCTCCATCGCGGTCGCGCTGGCGAAACCGCCGTCTCGGATCTCTCGGTCGAAGCGGTCGAGCGCGTCGTTGAAATCCGGGCTGCGGTGCAGGATGGCAAATTCTTTGAGCAAGGCTTCCAGTCGCGGCGCCACGCTCTGCTGGATTTCTGCGGCCACCGGCAACCAGCGCATGACGACCCGCAGCACCAAGGCGCCCCCGCCGTCCGGCGCGCGCTCCAAGAACCCGTCTAGCCACGCCGGACGATGGGAAAGATTTTTCGCCAGCGCCCGCACCTCTTCCCGCAGCGCGTCCCGAAAGGCGGCCGATACCGCCGCGAGCAACAAATCGGGTAAAACCGACGCCAGCTCGGGCTTCAATTTCGGCGGCACGCCATACGCCGATACCGTCTGCCAAGTCCTCTCGTACTCCGCGACCGTTTGGCGCCAAGCCGCTTGCACCCGCTGGCACTCCGCGTTACCGGCGGCGCCGTAAATCCCCAACACCTCGCCCCGATAGAGTTCCAACAGTCTCGACTGACTCGACTCGTCGCCGCGATTGGCCGCGCTCGCCGTCGCGGCGAGATCGTCCGGCGCCAAACTCCATAGTTTCCAAACCGGCGGTAAATCCGGCGCCAGCTTGACCCGCAAGCGCAGCAATCGCTCGTCGGTGCCGGCATCCTGGGAATCCTCCAGCGCGTCCAGCGCCGCCCGCGCCAATTCCTGATCGCTCGGATCGCCGCGCAACCACTCCGCGATCAAACCTTTCTCCAAATCCCGGCCGGCGGCGTCCCACTGCTTGGCGATTTGTTCCGCCAGATCCCGCGTCGTCCGGCACTCGACTCCACCCAAGCGATAAAACCGGCTCGGGCGAAACGTTCGCGCTTCCGGTTGCACCGCTTCCGCCGGCACCCGCAAGCGAGAATCCCCGGCCAGCCAACGCCGGATTTCTCCCGATCCCCAGCGCCGTTCGGGATCGCGCAGCACCAGGCCCCGGCACAGGGTTCGCCACGGTTCCGCCACGCCGTCCAGCGGTACCGCCCGCGCCGTCAACTGATACAAAATCACCGTGGCGGACAATTCGGCGAACGGATGTCGCCCGGTCAGCGCCTCGACCAACATCATCCCCAGCGCCCAGTAATCCGCCGCCGCGTCGCCGACTCTCGTCGCGGTTTCGGGCGCCCGATAGAGACCCGTCCGGCTGGTGGAGGCGAAATGCGGCATTCCATCGGCCAGGGAAGCGATGCCAAAGTCGGTCAAGGCCAATCGCAATGGCTGCCGGCCGCGCACCAGAACGTTTTCCGGCTTCAAGTTCCGGTGCGGCATGGCGTGCCGGTTCAATTCCACCAGCGCCTCGTCGAGTTCCACCAGCACTTCCCGCGCCTGCTCCTCGTCGAGCGGTCCCAGGGCCAGCAAATCCCGCAACGATCCGTGTTCGGCGTATTCCAGTAGCTCGTAGCAGGTCCCGTCCGACTGGCCGTATTCCAGGAATTGCACGACATGGCGCGGCGCGGCGGCCCCGATCCGCCGCAATACCTCGGTCTTGGGTTGAATGCCGGGACGATAGAGCTTGGCGACCGCCCGCAGACCGGGTTTCGCCCGCGCTTCGACCACCAGCAAATCGGCTTCCGCGCTTCGGCTGGGCAAATGTCGCAACACCCGATAACGATCGGTCAGGGCCATTGGAAGATCGAGCGGGCTGGCGCGTTCGGTGCGAACCGCATCGCGCGTTTTAGGCGGGGACGATGGCTCGCCGGGAGGTTGTCGGGACATGAAAAACTCTTGTCGATCGAGGTTGGAAGCGTATTTTCCCCCTCTCGAACTCGAAGGGGAACGAGTTTGATCAACCCACCAGCCGCAAACCGGGCGGCAACGCCTCCCCGAATACCCGGCCGGCGTCGGCCTCGTCCAGTTCCACGACCTCCTCGACCATCCGCAGCCACGAGGCGGGGGCTTTGGCGACCCGCAATTGCCGGATGACCCGCGCCCGTAACGCCTCGTCCAAATCGCGCTCCCGGTCGCCGCTCAGCCGCGCCAGCAGAGTCGCGGCGAACGCGGCCGGCGCCACCGTCCGCCAATCGAGCGCCAACACCCGCTCCAGCCAGACGGCCGCCGCCGCCGCCGGCACGACATCGTGCGCGCTGCCGTAGGCGGGAACCCGCGTTCCCAGACGGCCGACCGCCCACCACAGTTGCGGCGATTCGCCCTTGCGCGCCAGTCGCGCCAGCAGCGTTTCGCCGAGTTCGGCTTTGCGCGCCGCCGAGACCCGCTCCAACACGCCGGCCAATCGCGCCATGTCCTCGATGCCCGGCTGTTTGTCCTTGGCCGCTTTGCCGGTCGCGGGGCGCAGCTCGGCCAACAGTTCATCGCTCAACCGCGCTTGCGCCGCCGAATCCAACCCGCCGGCCACCCGCCGCCACAAGGTCCACCACTCCGCCCAGTTCTGGGCCTCCTGACGGTGTTGCACGCCTTGCTCGTACAGCGCCCACAACTGCCGCGCCCGCCAGTCGTCCAGCGGATAGCCGAAACCCGGCCGCAAGCAGTAACCGGCCAAGCTGAACCACAGCCGCTCGTGTTCCGCCGAGCGCCGCCGCCGCCGCGCGCCGGTCCACAACACCCCGAACAGTGCTCGCAACAGCGGCGTTTCCCAACTCTCGCGCCTGCCGAGCAGGCGTTCCAGATCGGCGCGCAGCGTCTTGATTTCTTTCGATTCCACTTCGGCGCGAGAGCCGTAGAAGCGCTCCAATCGAGCCGCCGCGTCCGGGAAGCGCGGATGCAGGCGAGCCAGCGTCGCCGCATCGCCGCCACGGAGTTGAAAAGCCAGCCGCCAGCGCTCCTCCTTCAATCCCCCCTCTCCCGCCGGGAAAGCGGGCGAGGATGAGGGTTCCACCGCGACGCACTCCACCTCCAGCGTGCCGACCTCGGTCAATTGGGTGACCAGTTGCACCGGAATTTCGCCGGCGGTTTCGCTTTCGATCACCGTGGCGATGGGCGGCAGCGGGGCGAAATCTTCCCCGTCCAGCGCCACCACCTCACCCGACGGATACACCGCGTCGCCGGTGGAGGACATGAGATGAAATTGCACCGGGGCGCCGAGCCGCAGCGAGAAAACGCGATCCAGCCGGATCGCTCGCCCTTCCTCCGCGCCGCGCGGCAACAGGCAAACGCCCTGCTTGCGGTCGCGCCCGCCGTCCACCACCAGGAAATAGCCGCGCGCCGACCCGCCGCCGATCCGCAAACCCTGGCCGCGT
The DNA here is from genome assembly GCA_037045685.1 of Candidatus Competibacter sp. Lineage (GTDB taxonomy): Bacteria > Pseudomonadota > Gammaproteobacteria > Competibacterales > Competibacteraceae > Competibacter_A. Next base: position 396,160 of record JBAOII010000023.1, on the reverse strand, counting down.
CGCGCCAGCCCGTAAGCGACCGCGCCGCGCGCCACCGCCAGATCGGGTTCGGGATTGTCCAGCCGCCGCAAGGGTGCGCCGCGCCAGCCGCCCAAAATCGCCAGCAATCGCCCGGCCAAGGCCGCGCCGTGGAACACGCCGCCGTTCAACAGCACCGCGTCCGGCAACGGCGGACGGTCCGGCGGCGCCGGTTCGCCCAGCGCCCGGCGGGACGCTTCGACGTGCTGGGCCAGAAACGCGGCCAGATGGCGGCTGATGGCCGGATCGGCGGCATACGGCAGGCCGAACTCGACCACCGCCGCCCGCCGACTTTGAGGTTTTTCCTCGGGTCCGATCGGCGGCAGAAAACCGTCGACCAGCAAGGTCCGCACCTCGTCGCGGCTCAGTTCCGCCGACCGGGCGCCGCCGATCAGCCGGGCGCCGCCGCCCAGCACCGTCACCGGCACCCGCTCGGGCGCGTCTTCCGCCAACAGCCGCTCCTTGGCGTTCCGGCACTGTTGCAGCAGTTGTGACAGTTCGCCGGCGTTCAAGCGACCGCCGCCCAAGCGGGATTCGACCGTCCGCGCCAGCGTCAAATCCATGTTGTCGCCGCCCAGCATGAGGTGCTCGCCCACGCCGATCCGGGTCAGGCGCGGCTCCGGTTCGCCCGGCTCGATCTGGATCAGGGTCAGGTCGGTGGTGCCGCCGCCCACGTCGCAGACCAGCAGCAGCCGCGATTCGCCCAACGCGGTTCCGATCTCGCCGCGATGGCGGTGCAGCCAATCGTAGCAGGCCGCCTGCGGTTCCTCCAGCAAGCGCAGGTGCGGCAATCCCGCCAGCCGGGCCGCCGCCACGGTCAGCGCCCGCGCCGCTTCGTCGAACGAGGCCGGCACGGTCAACACCACCTCCTGCCGCTCCAAGGGCTGGCGCGGAAATCGCCGGTTCCAGGCGGCTTTGATGCAAGCGAGATAGCTGGCGCTGGCGGCGACCGGCGAGACTCTGGGGATTTCCTCCGCCGCGCCCCAAGGCAAAATCGGCGCGGTGCGGTCCACCCCGGCGTGCGACAGCCAGCTTTTGGCGCTGGCGACCAGCCGCCCCGGCACTCGCGCGCCCCGCTCCCGCGCCAGTTCGCCCAAGACCGCGTTAGCGACTTCGCCGGGGTCGGCGAAGGACCAAGGCAGTTGCAGGTCTCCCGCCGCCAGTTCGCCATCCGCCGGGTGATAGCGCACCGAGGGCAGCAGCGGCCGGGCCGCCACCGCGCCGGGTGCGATCAGTTGTTCGATGGGAAACAAGTGGATGACAGGGGAAAACGCGGCCCTCGCCCCCGATCCCTCTCCCGGCGGGAGCGGGGAGCTGGCGGGAGCCTTTAGATCGGCGTAGGCCACCACCGTATGGGTGGTGCCGAGATCGATCCCGACCAGATAGCGGGATGTGCTCTGTCGGGCGATGGTTCAGCTCTCCCCGCGCACGTCGAACTCGATCTTCCAGGTTTCCTCGCCGGTGCGCGGCACGGCTTCCAGCCGCAGGGTGCCGACCTCGGTGACCGCCGCGTGCAGCCGCACCGGCACCACTTCACCCGGCTGCCGGCCCTCGGCGGGCAGGGTCGCCTCGATTTCTTCCAGCTCCTCGACCTCCTCCGGCGCCCATTCCTCCAGGACGGCGCCGACGTGATCGGCGCGGCGCACCGAAGAGCCGAAGAAGCGGAAGCGCACCGGCTCGCCGACCACCAGCCCGACCTCCTGCGGCGGCAATTCCGCCTGGGTGCCTTCCTCCATCCCGAACGGCGCGATGCACAGCGCCTCGATGGGTGGCTCCATGCCCGGCACCGCCGGCATGGCGCTTTCCACCCCGACGTAGTAAGACTTGGCGGTACCGCCGCGAATCCGTACCCCGCGCCCGCGCCGGACATGGCCGTAATAGGCCGCGCCGCGCGCCACCGCCAGATCGAGATCGGCCCCTTCCAGCAACCGTACCGGCGGCGCGCCCTCGGCGGCCAGCCAGCCGTTCAACACTTCCAGGGTCCGATCCAGCAGCGACCGGGCTTTGAACACGCCGCCGTTGAACAGCACGGCGGTGGGATGCAGGAAGCTGGCGTCCGCCGGCAAGCGGCTCTCGAAGCCGGCCAGATCGCGGGTCGCGCCCACCTGCCGCGCCAAAAACGCGGCCAGATGGCGCGTCATGGCCGGGTCTTGCGCGTAGGGCAAACCCAGCTTGGTCAGCGCCGCCCGCGCCCGACTTGTCGGCCGCGCCGAAACGTCCACCAAGGGGAAGAAACCCTCCACCAGATTCCGGGTCACTTCCGCGCGGGTCAACTCGGTCCGCAACGTGCCGCCGATCAGCTTGGAGCCCCGGCTCGGCACCACCACCGGCACCGCGTCCACCGCCGCGTCGCCGAGCAGGGTTTCCTTGGCGTTCCGGCAACCGTGGGTCAGCCCCTGCAACTGCCAGGGATCGAGCTGGGTTCCCTGCTCGGCCAGCTTGGCGCGAACCGCGTGCGCCAGCGCCAAGTCCATGTTATCGCCGCCCAGCAGGATGTGGTCGCCCACCGCGACGCGCACCAGATCCAGCGACCCGTCGCGTTCGGTCACGGCGATCAGCGAGAAGTCGGCGGTGCCGCCGCCCAAGTCGATCACCAGGATGATGTCGCCGAGCTGGACCTGTTTGCGCCAGTCGCCCCGCGCCGCCAGAATCCAGTGATACAGGGCCGCCTGCGGCTCCTCCAGCAACACCAGATGCCCCAGGCCGACCGCCGCCGCCGCCTCGGCGGTCAACTCGCGCGCCGCCGGATCGAAAGAGGCCGGCACCGTCAGCACCACGTCCTGCCCCGTCAGCGGCGCGTCGGGATATTGCGAGTCCCAGGCGGCGCGCAGATGCTCCAGATAGCGCATCGACGCTTGCAGGGGCGACACCCGCGCCACTTCCTCCGGCGCCTCCACCGGCAGAATCGCCGCGCGCCGGTCCACGCCGGGATGGCAGAGCCAGCTCTTGGCGCTGGCCACCAGCCGGATCGGGGTGCGGCCGCCCATGGCCCGCGCCAGCTCGCCGACCACGAACGGCGGCTGTTCGCCCCACGGCAGGGTGCGGTCGTCCGGCCGCAGTTCGTCGGGATGCGGCAGGTACAGAAACGAGGGCAGCATCGGCCGCTCCTCGACCGCGCCGGGCGCGGTGAGCTGCGGGATGGGCACCGTCCACTGCACCACCCCATCGCCCTCTTCGGCGGTCAAATCCACCGCCGCCATCACGCAGTGCGTGGTCCCCAGATCGATGCCGACAGCATAGCGGGCTTCGCTCATAGCTCCACCTCCGCCGGGGCCAGCACCCGGACATCGTGACCCTCGGCCAGTTTCGGCAGCGTGATCCGGGCCACCCGCCAACCCCGGTGCATCAGCGTGCCGGTGAACGGCGGCTGGCCGACCACGTTGCCGGTCAAGCGCACCGCCGAGGGATCGAAACCGGCCGCCAGCGTCAACCGCGCGCCCTCGGCCTCGGTCCGCACCGGCTCGATCTGGAGATAGTCGCGAACCACTTTGCGGCAACCCTCGTGCACCACCCGAGCGGCCCCGCCGATCTCGGCGTCGGAATAGGCGGTGACGTTCTCCTCGAGGAAATCCACGAACCGGCCTTCCTGTTGCAGCAGGGCCAACAACTGCAAAGCCGATTCGGGCAGGGTTTCCCTCAGAGCGGCGGGCTTGGGCTGCTCGACGGCCGGCGCGGCCGGCGCCGGCCCGCCGCGTTCCAGCGACGACACGCCGCCGGCGAATTCGCCATCGGCCAAAATCCGCCAGAAAGCGCGCAGCGCCAAGGCCAGCCGGGTTAAAAAGCTCGGTTGTGAAACATTCATGAAAGCAAACTCCTGCAAAACAGACGGACTGATCCTGTATCCTATCATGCGTCGGCGAACCGCCAACCACCGCGAAAACCATCCCCGAATCGCGCGAATATCGCTTATGATGGGGTTAGCGGTTTCCGGCAAGGTCAGCTACATATTTTTATGGCGACGCGAAATGTTTTAAAATTGTTCGCTCGATGACACGGACGCCCGAACGAGATACGAAAGATCACTCCAGGAGTGGCAGCATGGCCCGCATACTGATTGTCGATGACTCGCCCACGCAGACGCTGAGTCTCGCCAAGATTCTCAAAAAGAATGGCCACGACGTGATGACGGCGAAAGACGGAGCCGAAGGCGTCGAAGTCGCCAAGGCGGAACTGCCCGATCTCGTCCTCATGGATGTGGTCATGCCGCGAGTCAACGGGTTTCAGGCCACCCGGCAAATCACCAAAAACCCCTCGACCAGCCATATTCCGGTGATTATCGTCACGACCAAGGACCAGGAAACCGACAAGATCTGGGGCGAGCGCCAGGGCGCGAAAGGTTACGTCATCAAGCCGGTGGAGGAAGCCATCTTGATCGACACCATCAATCCCTTTCTGCCCAAAAAGTGATTTTCGCGGCGGCGAAGCCATTCCCGTTCGCCGCCGGCTCGACCGCTCGACCGGCCGTCTTTCGTTCTCTCGCCTCCCGCTTTCGGCCGGGTGGCAGCGCGGGTTTCCATCGGAATCCTCCTCTAGAAACCGGCTTGCAATGTCGCCAGCGCGGCGTTGATCTCGCGCAACCGCACGCCATCTCCGCCTCTGTCCGGATGATGTCGCATCGCCAGGCGGCGATAGCGTCGCTTGATCGTGGCGTCGTCCACCGGATCTTGCAACCCCAACTCCGCCAGCGCGGCCCGACGCCGATCCTTCGCCCGGCCGGCCGCGTGGAACCGGCGCAGCAGTTCGATCACCTCGGCGGCGGTGGTCGTCTCCCACCGCCCCAAGTCGGCGTACCAGCCGCTCCAGTCGCCGGCATCGGATGGGACCAGGGATGCGCCGTTCACCGGGGCGGCATCCAGCGATATCGCCGGCTCCAAAACGATGCGCAGCGGATCGATCCCCAAGCGACCGCGCCGCTCTCGGCTCGTGCGCTCACGCAAGCGATAAAGCGCGTGGAACAGCAGGAAATGCCCGCGAAACAGGCTGAGCGGCTGGCGAGCGTCGAAATTGGCGAATAGCGGATTTTCCTCGCGCAGGCGCTTCAACAGTTCGTGCTCGCTCAGGCCGGCCGGATGGGCGCTCAGCAACGCCAGCAATTGCCCCTCCAGCGCCGCCACGGCTTCGGCGGAGGGAACGGTGCCGTTCATCGCGGGGCGGTCGCCTTATCCAGCGGATGATCGGGATATCGTCGCCGGAATTCGGCCAAGCTGGCATCGGCCTCGGCCGCCCGGCCCTGGCGGCGAAGTTCGGCGATCTCTTTCAACCACCGCTCCGGCGAACGCCGATGTGGCCGGTCTGCGGCTCCCGCCGCTTTCGTTTCTTCCAGCGGCGGCCGAGCCACTCCAGGCCCATCGTTTTTCTCGCGATCCGCCGGCGCCATCGACTCTTGTTTGCTCGCCGCAGGCTTGGCGGGCGGCGATGGCGGTGCGGCGGCGGGAGCGATCGAGGGCGCGGGCGGCAGTCGCTCGTCACCGAGCCGGGCGGGCGGCGAAGCGGCCGGCGCGCGGGTTCGGGATTCGAGAGAAAACGCCGATGCCGGGGGCGCGGCCGGAAGGGCGGCTTCGGTTAATTTCCGCGCGGCCGACAATTCGGCCCGTCCAGTCGCCGCAGCATCCGCCTCGGCGGCGGGTTCGGCCGAGGACCGGACCGCTGCCTGCCGCAACGAAGCCTCGAACTGGCCGGGCTCGCGAACCATGCGCACCACGCCCACGGTCAAAACCACCGTCGCGGCCAGCCCCAGCGGCACGGCCCATCGGGTCGCTCGCCGCTTGGATGGCGGCCGCGCGGAAACCGGACGCGATTCGACCACCGCTTTCGCCGCTGTCAGAACATGCCGATCCAGCCAAGCCGGCGGCTCGACCGCGCGGGTTTCCCGATACAAGGCGGATATGTTGTCGTCGTGGAGTTCGTCGTATCGGTCGCTCATGACGCGCCTCCCAAGCCTTGCCGCAAGCGCGCCAGCGCGTAACGCAAGCGGCTTTTGACGGTTTCCCGGCCGGTTCCGGTGGCTTGGGCGATTTCCTCCAGCGACAATCCGGCTTCTTCCTTGAGCAGCACGGCTTCGCGCTGCGCCTCCGGCAGTTCCGCCAGCAGTTCCAGCAAGCGTTCGGACTGGCGGCGGCGATCTTCCCTGACCTCGGGCTGGACCTCTTCCGGGGCGGGTATTTCCATCCATTCCGGGCAGTCGTCGGCGTAGGACAGCGGCAAGCCCCGCGCGCTGGCGCGGTAGTGATCCACCAGCCGATTGTGGGCGATCCGATAGAGCCAAGTCCCGAATTTGGCCTGCACGGTATAACCGGCGCGGGCGGCGATCAACTTGAGCCAGATATCCTGGAACAGTTCTTCCGCCACCGCCGGCCGGCCGCACTGGCGCAGCAGATAGCGATACAAAGGTCCCCTGTGGCGGGCGTACAGCCGCGCGAAGGCGTCGGCGTCGCCATTCCGGTAGCGCAACATGAGGGTTTCGTCGGCATCGTCATCGGTCCGCATGGGGACGGCACTTTACCCGCCCGGACGGCGGCGGGGAAGCCCCATGAACCCTCACCCCCAGCCCCTCTCCCAAAGGGCGAGGGGAGTGAACGGTCACGACTCAGCGGATCGCCTGACCCCGCTCGCCGGTCTTGCCCGGATCGAGCGATTTCGCCAAACCGACCAGAGTCAGAAATTCACCTCGGTAACCGAACGGATCGTTACCACGCGCGCCTCGGGCCAGCGTCAGCACCTCGTCGTAGCCGAACGAAGCGGTGTACCGGCCCCCGCGCAGCAGTTGCCCGAAGCCGGCCGCCGCCGCCGCGAAGCGAAAACGGTCGCTGGTGCTCTTCCAATCCTTGGCGGCCTGGTCGCGGCGGATCGGCCATTCCTGCAACCGGCTGGCGTCGCCGTCCGGCTGTTTGTAGCGCAGCCGCAAGAACGCGATTTCGTCGCCGCGCGCCGCGCTGTCCGCGACCGGCGGTTGAGCGTAGCGCAGCGGTTCGGTCAGGCTGCCGCCACCGCCTTTCAAGGCGATTTCGTACAGGGCGGTGACGGTGTGGCCGGCGCCGATGTCGCCCGCGTCCACCGCGTCGTTGTTGAAGTCCTCGCGCCGCAAGACCCGGTTCTCGTAGCCGATCAGCCGGTATTCCTCGACCAGCGCCGGATTGAATTCGATCTGAATTTTCACGTCCTTGGCGATGGTCAGCAGCGTGGCGCTCATCTGTTCGACCAGCACCTTGTTCGCCTCTTGCAGAGTATCGATATAGGCGTAGTTACCGTTGCCGGCGTCGGCCAACTGCTCCATCAGGCGGTCGTTGTAGTTGCCCGCGCCGAAGCCGAGCGTGGTCAGGGCGATGCCGCTCTTGCGCTGGGTCTCGACCAAATTCTTCAGCGCCTCGAAATTGACGGTGCCGACGTTGAAATCGCCGTCGGTGGCCAGAATCACCCGATTGACGCCGCCCTCGACGAAGCCTTCGCGGGCGAGATTGTAGGCCAGTTGAATGCCGGCGCCGCCGTTGGTGGAGCCGCCCGCGCTCAGCCGGTCCAAGGCCGCTTCAATTTTCGCTTTTTGACCGCCGGAAGTCGGCTCCAGCACCATCCCCGCCGCGCCGGCGTAGACCGCGATGGCCACTTTATCATCCGGCCGCAACTGCCGGACCAGCAGCTTCAAGGCCGGCTTGAGCAGATCCAGCTTGGCGGGGTCCTGCATCGAGCCGGACACGTCCACCAGAAACACCAGATTGGCGGGCGGCAGATCGGTTTTCGGCAGATCGTAACCCTTGATGCCGATGGCCAGCAGCAGGGTTTTCGGGTTCCACGGGGCCGGAGCGAGTTCGGTGCTGACCCGGAACGGCGGCTGGCGGCTTTCGGGCAGCGGATAATCGTAATCGAAATAGTTGACCAGTTCCTCGACTCGCACGGCGTCGCGCGGCGGCAGCCGGCCGCCGTTGAGGAAGCGGCGGACGTTGGCGTAAGAGCCGGTATCCACGTCGATGCTGAAGGTCGAAACCGGCTGCTCGGCGGCGCGCTTGACCGGGTTTTCCTCGATCTGGGCATAGCTTTCGCGGTCGGTCGGCTGGCTTGGTGCGCGCAGGGCGTCCAGTTCCCGGGAATGGCCGGCAAGGCTGGCCGGGGCGCCCGCGCCCGTCGCCAGCTTGGCCTCCGCCACGGGCTGCGCTCTCGATCTGGCCGGTGGAACGCTGGCGGGTGGAGGCGGCACCGCCGCCACGGGCGCCACCGCTGCCGACGACTGCGGACGCGGCTCGGGCTTGGCGGCTTCCTCGCGCCGCGAAACGACCGCGCTCGACTCGGCGGCGGTTTTATCGGCCGATCCCGCTTCTCCCGGTGGTTTGCCGGTGGGCGAACACCCGGCGAGCAAAATGGCGACGATGAGCGCCCCGAACGATGATTTCGACATGAACGTGCTCCGCGATAAGTGAGGATTCATCGCTGTAAACGTCGCCGCCGACAAAACGGGGTTAACCGCCCACCCGGAAACCCGCTTGCCGTTTGTTTCGGCCTGGCCCATCATTTCGGCAAACAACGGAACTTCCTCAAGGCCCCGACCGTCATGGAAATGCCCCAAATTCCCGGCTACCGGATCGAAAAAGCCATCGGCAAAGGCGCCATGTCCACCGTTTATCTGGGCGTTCAGGAATCGCTGGAACGGCGCGTGGCGATCAAGATTCTCAGCCCTCGGCTGGCCTCCGATCCCACGTTCAACAAGCGTTTCGTCAAGGAAGCCCGGATTATCGGCCGGCTCGGCCACCCGCATATCGTCACCATCTTCGACGCGGGCAATTATGACGACCTGTTCTACATCGCCATGGAATATCTGGAAGGGACCACGCTGAGGGAGCGGATCAAGGCCGGGCTGACCCCGGAACAGGCGGTCAACATTCTCCGTCAGATCGCCCAGGCGCTGGGTTGCGCGCACCAGCAAAACTGCATCCACCGCGACATCAAACCGGCCAACATCATGTTCCGCGCGCCCGATATGGCGGTGTTGTCCGATTTCGGCATCGCCAAGAACCTGGAAGACAAAACCCAGTTGACCGCCGTCGGCTGGCGGATCGGGACGCCCAACTACATGAGCCCCGAACAGGCGCTGGCCAAGCCGGTGGACGGACGGAGCGACCTGTACAGCCTGGGCGTGGTGTTTTACGAGATGCTGACCGGAAGCCGGCCCTTTCAGGGCGCGGACGCGTTCGAGACGGCCATGCTGCACATCAAGGGTCCGACGCCCATCCTGCCCGAGCCGCTGAGCCGCTTTCAGCCGATCGTCGACCGGCTGCTGGCCAAGGACCCCCAGGCTCGCTTTGCGAGCAGCGAGGAACTGGTGAAGGCCCTCCAGCAGATCGATGCCACGCCGAGTTCCGCCAAGACCGGAAAAGCCCAACCGCAACCGGGCCGGCCGGCCTTTCTCTGGCCGAGAACCCTCTGGCCGCCAACGCTTCGGCGCTGGTGGCTCCCCTTGCTCTTGGTGGCCACCCTGTCCGGTCTGGCGGTGCTGCTGGCCCACCAGTTCCTGTCGGCCGCGCCCGCCGAATCTCGACCCGCCTATCGATACCTTCCCGGTAGCGCCGCCACCGCTCAATAGGTCATGCAGGCGGCATTGAGAGCGCCGATGGCCAGCGACAGCGCGCCGAGAAACACGCCGGTGGCGACCTTGCCGGCGGGAATGTCGCGCGCCAGATCGGGCAGCAGCGACCGCGCCGCGAAATAAACCAGCAGTTGGACGACCAGGGCGATGGAACCCCAGACCGCCATATCCAGCAGCCCGACGCTGTGGGCGATGGCGCTGGCCAGCGGCAGGACGAAGCCGAGAATGGCCCCGCTCAGGCTGGCCGCCGCCGCCGGGTTGCCCTCGCGGATCAGGGCGATCTCGCGATAGGGCGTGATGAGAATGTAAATCAGCAAAAATAACGCGAGCAGACCGATGGCGGCGGCGAAATAGGACAGAAACGCGGGCAAACCCGCCAGGGATTGGGTCAACATTGTGGGCTATTTCCTGTTTTCGGGCTCGACCGGCTTGGCCGTCGGTAGCGCTGGGCCGAGATTGATGAAGGGTACGGCGCCGCGCTCGCCCAGCACCGTCAGCGGCAAGATACCGTTCCAGCGCTCGGCCGTTACCAGTTCGACCACCTGGGGATACGCCGCGACCGCCGCGCCGCGCGCTTGCAGGCTGGCCGCCTGCGCCTCGCCGACGATCCGCACCGCCTCCGCCTCGCCCTGGGCGCGGATGACCGCCGACCGTTTTTGTCCCTCCGCCTGAATCGCCGCCGCGTCGGCTTCGCCCTGAGCGCGCACCCGCACCTGCTCCGCCTCGAAGCGGATGCGGTTGACCGTGTTCTCCGCCGCCACCGCGTCATTCTTGGCTTTCACCGCCGCTTCGACGCTGGCCGCGAAGGTGGGGCTGTACTCGATCTTGGCGATTTGCAGGTCCACGACTTCCAGGCCGAACAGTTCCGCCAATCGCGTGCTCACCAACTGGCGAATTTCGTTGGCGATGGTCTCGCGCTCCTCGGAAATCTTGATGGTGTTACGGCGGGCGAACACGCGCATCGCCCGGTCGGCGATGATCGGCTCCACGTTCTCCCGAATCCCGAAACTGCCCGAACGCCCGACTTGGTAGAGCAACCGGAACACCGCCGGCGGCGGGATGCGGTAGGTCATGCCGACCGAGATTTTCACCCACTGGTTGTCCACGGTGTACATGGTCATGTCCTGCACCCGCAGGATGTCGAGCGAGACCTGCAAGCGGTCCACCTGATCGATCAGCGGCAGCTTGAGATGGATGCCAGGCCCCAGCGGTTCACGGGTGGTCACCTCGCCGAAGCGGCGGACCCCGGCCATTTCGGTGGGTTCGACCACGAACAGGCTGAGCCAGAGCAGCAGCCCGGCCAAGAGAACGAGGAAGACGACCGGCTGCTTCAGCCAGTCAGATCGCGGCAGCCGCAGGGCAGGACGGGGCAAAGCGGGTAAGGGCATTGGGCTCTCCGGGTGGCGATATTGACTTGGACGAGTAGCGATTCTTCCACTTCGGGCACGGGCAAAGGATAGTCCAAACCGATCCCGAAAAGCCGCCACAGATCGCTTCGAGACCCAAAACCGGGATGGCCGGCAAGTGAATCGCCCCGACTTTCCCGGAAACTCCAACTTTTTTCTTTCCGAACATTTCAGATCGCTCCCGCGTTGTTGGCGATTTCGCGAGGTCGATTCTGGGGAAAGAGCTTGCGTTTACGATGGAGGAATCTGGGAGAAATCGAGGAAAAACGCGCGGCGGCGAGGCGGGGAAACCTCCTTCACGCCACGAAAAACAGGATGGTCAAATAATGGCAGACGCTACCGGCCAAAACGAACAAATGCCAAACCCCATGGAAATGCCGCACTTTTTCATCAAGAAAATAAAACACCAGGCCACCGGTATAAAACAGCCCCCCCAGCAGCAGCCACCAAAAGCCCGTCATGGGCAGCGCTTCCAGCAACGGTTCGAGCGCCACCAGCACCAGCCAGCCCATCAAGACATAAACCACCACGGACAAGACCCGATTTCCGCCTTGGGGCAGCGCCTCCAGCGCGATTCCCAAGGCCGCCAAGCCCCAGATGATGCCGAATATCGTCCATCCCCAGCCGCCGCGTAAGGTGACCAGAGCAAAAGGCGTATAGGTGCCGGCGATCAGAAAATAAATCGAGTAGTGGTCGAGCTTGCGGAAAATCCGCTTCGCTCTACCGCGCAGGCTGTGATAGAGCGTGGAAACCGTGTAAAGAAAAAACAGCGTCGCCCCGTAGACGCTGAAGCTGACGATCTTCCAGGGATCGCCCTGCCGCGCGGCAGCCACCACCACGATCACTAAACCGGCCAGCGCCGCCACCGCGCCGATGAGGTGGCTGATGCTGTTGAAACGTTCGCCTTTATACACTCCTCACTACTCCTCGCGGGCGCCGGATGACGGCGGGCTCGTTCTGCCCACCGCGCTAGCCCCTGCTAGGGCTCGGGTGGCGCAACCCCAGTGACACTCATTTTCCGCATAAAATCCTCGGCCCCGTACCGTTCCACCAATCTGCGGCCCTCGGGCAAGGCGCCGAGCCCGGCGCTTTGGATGCCGAGCTTCCGGGAGGCGCCGCTGCCCGCTACCGTCCTCTTCCCCCGCTTCGCTTCCGCCTTACCGCCGCTCCGACCGCCGCCTCGCGCAACCGCACCACCCCGATTTCACCGATGCCCGCCTTCCGCCCGGTTTCGGTCAGAAACAGCCGCCGGAAGGGAATGACCTTGCCGTCCTTGCTGAACGCGTCATCCCGGATTTCCACCAGCCCGGCGCCCGCCAAGGCTTCCAACAGTTGTTCGAAGGTTCGTCGTTCGCCCTGGCCGCCGCTCGCCTGCTCGTGCAACTGGCGGACGGTCTGGCCTTCGCGCCAGCGCAGAGCTTCCAGCACTTGCAGGACGAGCTGGGATTCGGCGGGCTTGAGCGGCCGGGTGCGCCGGGCCACCGCGATCAGCGCCGGTTTGCGCTTGGCCAGCATTTCGGGAAAGCCCGGCACGCTCAGCCGCTCCGGGGCGATGAACAGATAATCCAGCCGTCCGTGCAAATACTCGACGCACACTTGGCGCGAGGTCGCCCGGTCGCGGCCGGAATGAATGCGCTCGGCGTTCAAGCCGAGCTCGCGCAGCTTGGCGACCTGGTCCTCCATCAGCGCGATCAGGGGCGACACCACCAGGGTCGTGCCGGCCCGCGCGATGCCGGGCAACTGAAAGCACAAGGATTTGCCGGCTCCGGTCGGCATCACCAGCAGCGCGTCCCGGCCTTCGGTGACCGCGCGGCAAACCCGCTCTTGATAGGGCCGAAATCCCGGCAACCGGAACACGGTTTGCAACAGTTCCAGCAGGCGATCCGGCGACACCGGCTCGCGGCGGGGACCGGCTGGCTCCACCGACGGTTCGGCGGCGGGGACCGGCGTTGGGCTGCCCCTATCCGCCGCCACCGCGAACGCCTGCGTCACCGCCTCGCGCACGTAACCGCCGATGGCCGCCATGAAACCGTCCAAATCCGCCTCGCCGCGCTGGATCCGCTTCAAGCGCGCCTCCCACTCTCCGGTCATCGCCGGGCTCTTGATCGGCGGCTGCACGGCCCGGATCAGGCGGATGCCGCGCTCGGTGGCGTTCAACGCCTTGCCGTCGCGGGTCAAATACTGGCGCTTGAGCAGGGTTTCGATGGTGTCGGCGCGCGTCGCCGGGGTTCCGAGCCCGCTATCCTTCATCGCGGCCGACAGTTCTTTGTCATCCAGATTAGGACAGAAACGCGGGCAAGCCCGCCAAGGATTGGGTCAGCATCGGGGTTATTTAGCCACGAAAAGCAGGATGGTCAAATAGTGGAAAACGCTGCCCGCCAGAACGAACAAATGCCAAACTCCATGAAAATACCGCATTCGTTCATCCAGGAAATAAAACACCAAACCCTCCCGTATAAAAGCATCCACTCACCAGCAGCCACCAAAACCCCGCATCGGCAACGCCGCCAGCAACGATTCGACGACCAGCTCATCAGGACGTCAACCAGCACCGACCAGCCGCAATTACCTCCCTGCGGCAACGATTCCACGAGCATCCCCAAAACCGTCAAGCCCCAGATCACGCCAAATTATGGTCCAGCAGCAGCCGTCGCGCAGGGTAAAGGGGGTATCCGTGCCCGCGATCAGAACATAAATCGAGTAGTGGTCGAGCCTGCGAAAAAATCGCTTAGCCCGGCCGCGCAGACTGTGATAGAGCGTGGAGACCGCGCAAAGAAAAACAGCATCGCCCCGTAGATGCCAAAGCCGACGGTCTTCCGGGGATCGCCCTGTCGCGCGGCGACGGCGATGATCGATCCGGCCAGCGACCAGCACGCCAATCAGGCGTTCGTCTTTAATACATTTAGGAGTTACGCAGTTGCCTGACGAGGAGACAAAAGAGCGGGATGAATCCACCCAAAGTCAGTGACCGAGATTACATCGACTTCCTGATAGCCACACCGAAAGTGTGCAGCGCGACCGAAGCGGCGCGGGTGCAACCCGAGCAAGCCGCGCCGCCGGCGCACGATGCGTTCACCCGACTGTTGCACCGGCTGGAGCCGGATGCCGCGACGCTCTGGCGAGACGCCGCCGGGCAAGTCGAGCGCCACGGCGGGGTGTTGGTGCTTGATGACTCGACGCTGGACAAACCGTATGCCGAAAAAATCGAATTGGTCCAGCGTCATTGGTCGGGCAAGCATCACGCCGTCGTGGAGGGCATCAACCTGATCACGCTGCTGTGGACCGAGGGCGACCGCCACGTGCCGGTGGACTATCGGCTGTACGACAAGGCCGGGGACGACAAAACACCAAACCCTCCCGTATAAAAGCATCCCTCACCAGCAGCCACCAAAACCCCGCATCGGCAACGCCGCAGCAACGATTCGACGACCAGCTCATCAGGACGTCAACCAGCACCGACCAGCCGCAATTACCTCCCTGCGGCAACGATTCAGCATCCCCAAAACCGTCAAGCCCCAGATCACGCCAAATTATGGTCCAGCAGCAGCCGTCGCGCAGGGTAAAGGGGGTATCCGTGCCCGCGATCAGAACATAAATCGAGTAGTGGTCGAGCCTGCGAAAAAATCGCTTAGCCCGGCCGCGCAGACTGTGATAGAGCGTGGAGACCGCGCAAAGAAAAACAGCATCGCCCCGTAGATGCCAAAGCCGACGGTCTTCCGGGGATCGCCCTGTCGCGCGGCGACGGCGATGATCGATCCGGCCAGCGACCAGCACGCCAATCAGGCGGCTGATACCGTTGCAAGATTCGTCTTTAATACATTTCTAATTCTTCCGGTTAATCGACTTTTTTGTGATACAATACGTTGACACCTTGTACCGCCGCCCAGATGTTGTTCTTGCCCGTTTTTCCGACCGGACGCTTTCGACCCGAGCTCGGCATAGCGAGTCATTTTGCCGTCATAGTCCGCTATCGATCACGTTTTCGGATACTCGGCCAGACCGATTCGCCCGATCTACCCCAGGAGACCCGCCCCATGTCCGAATACCTGCGTTGGAATCCCGGAATTACCCTCGGAATCGACGAAATCGATCTGGAGCATCAGACCTTCGTGGTGATGGTCAACCAGTTGGAGGACTACCAGCACGATCCCGACATGGCGACCCTGATCCTGCGGGCGCTGATCAAATACGCGGCGTTTCACTTTCAGAGCGAGGAAAACGTCATGTACGCCGCAGGGTACCCTGATCTGAACCGGCACCGCACGCTGCATCTGGATTTGATGGACCACCTCAACATCGTCATGATGGAAGCCTTCAAGCAGATTCCCGACTTCGCGTCGATCCTCGATTTTTTCAAGGGGTGGTACATCAATCACACGACCAAGGCCGACCAGAGCTTTGCGGAGTTTTTGAGGCAGCAGCCCCCCCACCAGCGCAAAAGCTTGGCGCACCCGGAGCTTCTGCGCGCTTTTCGCCCGACCAGCACCGTCTGCGCCGCAGATTTGTCCGAGCTGCCCCCGGCCCTGCTGGAGGGGTTCGACCGAGCCTTCGGCGCTCACCGGATCGCGATCGCAACGCTGATGACCGAGCTGCGGCAGCGCGATCCCGCGCTCGCCGAGCGGCTCTGGCAAATAGCCGATACGCTCGAATGCACCGCTCTGGCCGCGTTGGTTCGCGCCGCGCTACAGCGCCGGCCGAGCGACCGTCATGACCTCCAAGCCCGCGACGAATAGGGCGATTCGATCCCTCCGGCCAAGCGCGCCCCAGGCTCGCGCGGCCCGATCGGGCCACCCGGCGGCATCGCCGGCGAGCGGGCCGTCTAAACGCCCTTTCGCCGAACCCGCTTGCGGCCGGAACCGGTCGTGGCCGCCGCCTCGCGCAACCGCACCACCCCGATTTCACCGATGCCCGCCTTCCGCCCGGTTTCGGTCAGAAACAGCCGCCGGAAGGGAATGACCTTGCCGTCCTTGCTGAACGCGTCATCCCGGATCTCGACCAGCCCGGCGCCCGCCAAGGCTTCCAACAGTTGTTCGAAGGTTCGTCGTTCGCCCTGGCCGCCGCTCGCCTGCTCGTGCAACTGGCGGACGGTCTGGCCCTCGCGCCAGCGCAGGGCTTCCAGCACTTGCAGAACGAGCTGCGATTCGGCGGGCTTGAGCGGCCGGGTGCGCCGGGCCACCGCCGCTCCCGGCGCGCACACGTCGCAAATCCCGCACGGCTGATCGTCGTCCCGGTCGCCGAAGTGGCGCACCAGCCCCACCATGCGGCAACCGCTCGCCCGATCCGCGAAATCCAGCATCCGCCGCAGTTCCGCCAGCTTGTGGGCGCGCTGCTGTTCGTAGGGCCGCAGCCAGTCCGCGCCACCGCGGCCGACGTTGCCCTCCGCGTCCCGCCAGGCGCCACCGTGGATTCGCAGCTTCTCCAACGCCGTGTCGAAATCCTCTGGAGCCATTTCCAGCTCATCGCGCAACCACGTTTTGGGCTGCGGGCCGGCGCCGAGCGCGGCGTAAATCGCCGCCAGCAGCGCCGGATCGGGATAGTCGCGCCGGTGAAACCATTCGTGGGTGCGAAGATCGGCGTAGGAATAGAACAGAACGGCGCGGGCCGGTTGCCCGTCGCGTCCGGCCCGGCCGATTTCCTGGTAATAGCCTTCGATGCTGCCCGGCAGCGCCGTGTGAATCACGGTTCGGATATCGGGCTTGTCGATGCCCATGCCGAACGCGATGGTGGCGACGATGACCGAAAGCTCCCCGGTGCCGAACAGCCCTTGCACCCGGTCGCGTTCCGGGGTCCCCAGGCCGGCGTGATAGGCGGCGGCCGGAAAATCCTCCGCCAGTTCCAGGGCGAGAATTTCGGTTTCCTTGCGGGTGGGCGCGTAAACGATGGCCGGCCGCCGGCCCGGATCGGCCAGAATCCGCCGGACGGCGGCGTGGCGGTCGGGCACCGACAATTCCACCGTCTCGACCGCCAGATTGGGCCGGCGAAAGCCGTGGATATAGCGCGTCGCTTGGTCCATGTCGAGCTGTCGCGCGATATCGTCCTGCACCTGCACGGTCGCGGTCGCGGTGAGCGCGATCACCGGCGCCGGCCGCAGCAGCGGCAGATACTGGCCCAGCATCCGGTAGTCCGGGCGGAAATCGTGGCCCCACTGGGAAATGCAATGCGCCTCGTCCACCGCGATCAGCGCCGGTTTGCGCTTGGCCAGCATTTCGGGAAAGCCCGGCACGCTCAGCCGCTCCGGGGCGATGAACAGATAATCCAGCCGTCCGTGCAAATACTCGACGCACACTTGGCGCGAGGTCGCCCGGTCGCGGCCGGAATGAATGCGCTCGGCGTTCAAGCCGAGCTCGCGCAGCTTGGCGACCTGGTCCTCCATCAGCGCGATCAGGGGCGACACCACCAGGGTCGTGCCGGCCCGCGCGATGCCGGGCAACTGAAAGCACAAGGATTTGCCGGCTCCGGTCGGCATCACCAGCAGCGCGTCCCGGCCTTCGGTGACCGCGCGGCAAACCCGCTCTTGATAGGGCCGAAATCCCGGCAACCGGAACACGGTTTGCAACAGTTCCAGCAGGCGATCCGGCGACACCGGCTCGCGGCGGGGAACGGCTGGCTCCACCGACGGTTCGGCGGCGGGGACCGGCGTTGGGCTGCCCCTATCCGCCGCCACCGCGAACGCCTGCGTCACCGCCTCGCGCACGTAACCGCCGATGGCCGCCATGAAACCGTCCAAATCCGCCTCGCCGCGCTGGATCCGCTTCAAGCGCGCCTCCCACTCTCCGGTCATCGCCGGGCTCTTGATCGGCGGCTGCACGGCCCGGATCAGGCGGATGCCGCGCTCGGTGGCGTTCAACGCCTTGCCGTCGCGGGTCAAATACTGGCGCTTGAGCAGGGTTTCGATGGTGTCGGCGCGCGTCGCCGGGGTTCCGAGCCCGCTATCCTTCATCGCGGCCAACAGTTCTTTGTCATCCAGATGCCGCCCGGCGGTTTCCATCGCCGTCAACAGGGCCGCCTCGGTCAAGCGCGGCGGCGGCCGGGTCTGTTTGGCGACGGCGCGGACTTCCAGCACCCGTTGCGGCTGGCCGGGCGTCAGGCCCGGCGGCAGGCTTTGATCGGCGTCTTCCTCGGCGGACGACTCCGGGGATGCCTTGGCCTTGCGCTTCCCCTCGGCTTTCTCCTTCGGCTGACCGGCGCTCGCCTCCAGGATTTTCCAGCCGACCTGCTCCACGGCCGTGCCGCTGCTGTGGTAGCGGTCGATGACGGTCGTCCCATCGGCTTCCGCGGCGGTCATGGCGGTGATCAAGGTGGTGACGGCCCAGACGTGATCGTCGTGCCAGGCCATCAGCAAGCGGCGGCAAACCAGATCGTAAATTTTCCGCTCGTCCGCCGCCAGCGCGGCGCGAGCTTGGAGCGGCGTGGGAATGATGGCGTGGTGGTCGGTCACCTTGCCGTCGTCCACGAAGCGCGTCCCCAGCGGTCGCTGGCCGGCGCCGGGCGCCAACCCATCTCGATAGGGTTCAGCGATAGCGGCCACCACCGCCCCGAGAGTTCCCGCCACCGCACTGGAGAGATGGCGGCTGTCGGTGCGGGGATAACTGATCAGCTTGTGCTGTTCGTAGAGCTTCTGGGCGGTGTCGAGCGTCATCTGCGCGCTGAAGCCGTACAGCCGGTTGGCGTGGCGCTGTAGCTCGGTCAGGTCGTACAGCAACGGCGGCGGCGCGCGGCGGGTTTCGGCGGCGCGGGATTCGACGGCGGCCCGCCCCCGCCGGGCGCGGGCGACGATGCGGGCGGCTTCCTCGCCGTCGGCGGGCAGGCGCTTGGCTTTCGCTTCGGGCCTTTCGCCGCGAAACCAGACGCCTCGATAGCGCGTGGCGGCATCGTTCGGTTCCGGTTCCCCGCCACCCTCGGCCCTCACCCCCGACCCCTCTCCCGAGGGGAGCGGGGGGCAAAGCGGCGCAAAAGTCGCCACCACTTCCCGGTAATCCTCCGGGACGAAGGCGCGGATCGCCAGCTCCCGCTCCACCACCATGGCCAGCGTCGGGGTCTGCACCCGACCGACCGAGAGCACGTCGTCGCCGAACGTGCCGCAAGCCAAGGTGTAGGCCCGCGACAGGTTCATGCCGACCAGCCAGTCGGCCTGACTGCGGCCTCGGGCGGCGGCGGCCAGCGGATCGAACTCCCGCCCGTCGCGCAGCTTTTGGAAGCCCTGGCGGATGGCATCCGGGGTCAGCGAGGAAATCCACAGCCGGCTGAACGGCTTGCGGCAGCCGGCGGCTTCGTACAGATAGCGGAAGATCAGCTCGCCCTCGCGGCCGGCGTCGGTGGCGCAGACGATCCGCTCGATGGCGTCATCGTTGAGAATGCGGCAAACCGCCTCGAACTGCGCGCGGGTGTGGTCGCCGACGATCAGCGGCCAACGCTCGGGCAGCATCGGCAACAGATCGCGCCGCCAGCGTTTCCAGTCGGAATTGACTTCGTGGGGTTCGGCCAAGCGCACCAGATGGCCGATGGCCCAGGTCACCACGTAGCCGTTGCCGTGCAGATAGCCCTCGCCGCGCTGGCGGGCGCCCAGCACCTTGGCGATGTCGCGGGCGACGGCGGGCTTTTCGGCGACGACGGCGACGCTCATGGCCGAGGCAAAACGGGCTGGCGGCTAGTCCGGGAGCGCCCCCAGACGCCGGGCAACACCGACGAATTCCGTGGCGGAGACCGGCGGCGAGAACAGGAAACCTTGCGCGTACCCGCAGCCCAAGTCGCGCAGCAAATCGAATTGTTCCCGAGTCTCGACACCCTCCGCCACCACTTCAAGTTGCAAGATGCGGCTCAAGGCCAAAATGGCTTCCACCAAGGACCTGTCGTTGGAGTCCTGCACCATGTCGCGCACGAACGATAGATCGATCTTGACCCGGTCGATCGGGAACCGCTTCAGGCAAGACAGCGAAGAATAGCCCGTCCCGAAATCGTCGAGGTCCAGCCGGATGCCCAGTTGCCGGATATTTTCGAGCCATTGGCGGATGTGCGGGCCATCGGCCAGCAACACGTCTTCGGCGATCTCGAAGACGAGGGCTTGCGGCGCCAGACGATAGCGCTCCAGCACGCCCTTCAGCGCGTCCACCGACATGCCGCGCAGAACTTGCGCGCTCGACAGGTTGATCGCGACGGGCAAGTCCAGGCCGATGCCGCGCCATTGTTCGAGCGTCCGGCAAACTTGCTCCAGCACCCAGGCGCCGATGTCGCGGATCAAGCCCGTTTCCTCGGCCAATGGCAGGAACTCGCTCGGAGCCACCGCGCCGCGCTGGGGATGATACCACCGCAGCAGCGCCTCGGCGCCCGCCAACCGCCCGCTGGCGACTTCCAGGATCGGCTGGAAGTGGACCGCCAGCTCTTCCCGCTCCAAGGCGAGCCGCAAATCCGACTCCAGCAGCAGTTGGCGGGTGAGTTCGTCGGTCATGGCCGGCTCGTACATCCGATAGGTGTTGCGTCCGGCGAGCTTGGCCTGGTACATCGCCAAATCGGCGTGGCGCACCAGATCTTCCGAGTTGTCTCCGTGGCTGGGATAAAGCGCGATGCCGACGCTGGCGCCGACCCGAACGATGTCGCTCCCCAAGTCGAACGGTTCCGCCAAGCGGGTGATAATTTTGGCCGCGACGACGCCGGCGTCGTCCCCTTCCGCGATGTTCGGCAGCACCAGCACGAACTCGTCGCCGCCCTGGCGGGCCACGGTGTCGGTATCGCGCACGCAAGCCCCCAGGCGCGTCGCGGCCTGACAGAGCAGCCGATCGCCCACGCTGTGCCCGAGCGTGTCGTTGACCTGCTTGAACCGGTCGAGATCGACGAACATCAGCGCCATCTGCCGACCGTAGCGGCGGGCTTGCTTGAGGGCTTGTTCGAGCCGTTCGAGCAATAGGCCCCGGTTCGGCAAGCCGGTCAGGAGATCGTAGTTGGCGCGGTAGAAAATCTCCTGCTCGGCCCGCTTGCGCGCGGTGATGTCGTTGAAAAAGGCCACGTACTCGACGATGCGCCCTTCCGGGGAGCGCACCGCCGCGACGGTTTCCCACACCGGATAAATTTCGCCGTTCTTGCGCCGCTGCCACAGCTCGCCCGACCATTTGCCGGCCTCGCGCAAGCTCCGCCAAAAGGCCAGGTAAAAATGGCTGTCGTGACGCCCGGATTTCAGCAGCCGGGGCGTCGAGCCAACCGCCTCGTCGGAGCCGTAGCCGGTGATGGCGGTGAAGGCGGGGTTGACCGATTTGATCGTGCCGGTCGCGTCGGTGACCATGATCGCGTCGGCGGCGGTCTGGAAGACGGTCTCCGCCAGCCGCTGGTTTTCCTCGATCACCTTGCGTTCGGTGATGTCGAGCACGACGCTGATGACGCCGGCTTCCCCGGTTGCCGGCGGGGTGAACGCCGCCTGGTGGACGACGACCGACTTCAGCTCGCCCCCCGCTCCCGGCATCTCGGCTTCGTAAACCCGCTGTCGCCAGGGTTCCGGGCTTTCGTCCACCTCGGCGGAGGTCGCCGGTTTCGGGACACCGCAACCCGGTTCGCGCGAAACGGCGCCGTCCACCCGAACTCGCGCCCCTCCCTTCAGGGCGACAAAGGCGGGATTGCGGACCAGGCACCGCCCGCGCGCGTCCTCCACCACGATCGGCACCGGCAGGGTTTCGATCAGTACGCGCTGGAAATCGACCCGCCAAGCCAGTTCCCGGATGGCGGCGCTGGCCCGCAGGATATAGCGCACCCGATGGAGGAGAATGTATGCATTGATGGGCTTGGTGATGAAATCGGTGGCGCCGACGCGGTAGGCCTGCTCGATGGCGAACGAATCGTCCAGCGCGGTCACCATCACGATGGACGCATGCCTGCCGTTCGGCAATTCGCGCAACCGCGAGCAGGTGGCGAAGCCGTCCAACCCCGGCATCATCACATCGAGCAAGATCAGATCGAACGGACGCCGGGCAAAGTCGGCGAGCGCGATCTCGCCGTTTTCCGCCTCTTCCACCTCAAAACCTTCCGCTCTCAGGGCGTCGCCGATCAGCAATCGCGCCAGGAAGTCATCGTCGACCACCAACACCCGGACCCGACCATTCACCGGGCCATTCATGAAAGCTTTTCCTTCGCTATCGTCCACCGATGATCGGCCTGGCGCCACTCGCTCGGTCGGATGTTGTTCCAGGATCATTTCGGTCGGACCATCGTCGGCTGGTTAATTGAAGTTGTTTGGGAAACCGCTCCAGGAAACGGCTGGGGCGGCTGACGAATTCCAGCAATTTCCGACCTTTTTCCCGGATCAAGGTGCCAGGAATCTCCAAAAAATGGTCCGGTACCTGCGGTTTGCAAGTGATTTTGCAGCAATCATGCCACCTCGCTTCACCCGCGAACGCGGTCCGCTCGTCATGAAACGCCTCCGTCCGGCCGGGCGTTGTGGCGCATTGGCGAGTCGCACGAGTCATTATGGTTTTAAAGCCGGTTAATTTGGCCGGGCCATCGGTCCAACATGGTTTTCCTTTGGACCGGCTTCAGGGCTGCCGTTCTCGGCGCATCTGCCACGAATGGCTCGGGGCGGCACCGATCGCGGACCCGGCGATACCCTCCAGGGCCGGGTTTCAGCGCAAACGAGGCGAAAATCGGGTCTGGCTGCCATTCTCTACCGCCGATGGCTGATCTGGTCGCGCCCTCCCCGCTTGACCTGATACACCAGATCGTCCACTCGCTTCAGCCACTGGTCCACGGTTTCGTCCGGGCGGTACTGGGCCACCCCGAAGCTGGCCGTGACCGGGCCGACATCCGGAAAAGGGGATTGGCGCAGCGCCGCCCGCAGGGTTTCGGCCAGCACGATGGCTTGCGACAGCGCCGTTTCGGTCGCGAGAATCATGAATTCCTCGCCGCCCCAGCGGGTGAAGATATCGCTGTGGCGCAAGCGCTGCCGCGCGATCGCCGCGACGCCTTTCAGCACCGCGTCGCCCCGTTCGTGGCCGAAGCTGTCGTTGACCGGCCAGCTCGATATCCATCAGCACCAGATCGGGTGCCGCCGCCGCCACGGCGGCCACCGCCTCTTCGCCGGAAGCCACCGGGTCGGGCGCGGCATAGCCCCAGCGAGTCAGGATATCGTGCAGTCGGGCGGCGATGATGCCGTCGTCCTCGACGATCAGAACGGTTTTCGCGGTCATGCGATTTCCCGCCCGGATCGGCGCCGGACGCCGAATCGCAGCGCGAAGCGGGTCCCGCCGATGCCGTCCAGCGCGAGCTGGCCGCCGAGCTGGTGCTGTCCCAACATCCGGGCCAGCCGCAGCCCCAGGGTCCGGGTCGTGGTCCAGTCCAGGCCGGCGGGCAACCCGACCCCGTTGTCGGCGACGGTCAGCGTGTAGGCCGCGCCGTCCCCGCTCGCCGCGACCGCGATTTCCCGAGCGCCGCCCTCCGGCTGGGGCCGATGCGCGGGGAAGGCGTACTTGTAGGCGTTGGTCACCAGCTCGTTCACGATCAGCCCGCAGGGGATGGCGGTATCGAGGTCCATCCAGATGTCCGGCGCCGTCACGGCGAGCCGGATGGCGCCGCCCGGATCGTAGGCGTCGCGCAGGTGCGCGACCAGCGCGCGCAGGTAGCCGGAAAAATCGACCCGGCCGATATTCTCGGACTGATACAGCATCTCGTGGACCAGCGCCATGGATCGAATGCGAAGGCTCAGTTGTGTCAGCAGGGAAACGGTCGATGCCTCCGTCGCCCCATCGCGTTGCAACTCCAGAAGATCGATGATAGAGGCCAAGTTATTCTTGACCCGATGGTGGACCTCGCGCAGCAGCACTTCCTTTTCCTCCAGCGCCGCCCGCACCACGGCCTCGGCCCGCTTGCGGTCGGTGATGTCCTGCAAGTAGCCGTGCCAGAGTATGCCGCCGTCCGGCTCGCGAACGGGCATGGAGTGGCCCTCCACCCAGATTTCGCCCTTAGTTGGGTGACGCACTCGGAATTCGTCCCGCCAGGGTGTCATGGATCGGGCGGAATCGGCGATGGACAGGTCGATGCGGCCGAGGTCGTCGGGGTGCATCATCGCCCACAGCGGCGCGGCGGATTCGACCAGATCATCGGGACCCAAGCCGTACAAGTCCTCGATGGCCGGGCTGGCGTAAGGAAAGCAGGCGTTGCCGTCCGGATCCAGCCGGAACGAGCAGATCACGCCAGGCACCGTGGTCGCGATTTTGGCGAAGCGATCCCGCTCGCCGCGCAGTTGTTCCGCCAGTTGCCGGGAAGCGGTGATGTCGAGATGAGAAACGACCGCTCCGCCGCGTTTCGATCCGAGGGGCGTCACTATCATGCTATACCAGCGTTTCGCCCGTGGTGAATGGCAGGGATACTCGTGGGAGAAGACCTTCGCCTCGCCCGCCAGCACCGCCTCAATCCCGTCACGCGCTGCCAACGCCCCTTCGGCTCCTTCGCCACGAGCTTCGAGGCAGATAGCCAGATAGTTGGTGCCGACATCGGTGCGCGGAGCCATAAGACTGGCCCTGCCGCCATTTTCAACGGCGAACCGGCGCCACGGTTCGTTGACGGCCACGATGCGGCCATCCCGGTCGAGCACGGCGACATGCGCGTTCACGGCGTCCAGCACGGCCTGTTTGAATTGCTCGCTCTCGCGGAGGGCCGCCTCGGCGCGCTTGCGTTCGGTCACGTCACGGATCACCGAGACGACCATCGCCCGACCCGCATGGCGATATTGGCGCGTGCTGATCTCCACCGGGATGCGCCGGCCGTCCTTGGCGACCAGGGTTTTCTCGTGGCGCAACAGCCCGGCATCGCGCATCGCCCCGACATCCCCGGCCACCTTCTCGCGATCCTCTGGGGCCATGATATCCAAAGGCATCAGCGCCCGCATCTCCTGGGCGGTGTAGCCCAGCAGGGCGCAGAGGGCCGGGTTGACCTGGATGAAGTTGCCGCGAGAAGTCTCGTCGATCAGCTCGTGCAGGGCGATGCCGTCACCGGCCAAGTCGATCAGCTCATCGAACCGTTGCCGGGCCTCGCCCAAGGCCATTTCCAGCGAGCGTCCCAGATCGCGGGTTTCGCTCATCCCGACG
Source organism: Candidatus Competibacter sp. (assembly GCA_037045685.1). GTDB lineage: Bacteria > Pseudomonadota > Gammaproteobacteria > Competibacterales > Competibacteraceae > Competibacter_A. The sequence goes on along the minus strand of JBAOII010000023.1, from coordinate 371,105 downwards.
ACGGCGGCCACCAGCAGATAGACGCCGCCGAGGTACTGGGCGATGCGACCGGCCCAGCCCAAGGCGCTGCCGAAGTTCGACTGGATCATCACGCCGAACAATCCGACCGCAATCAACAGCAGGGCGAGGGTGTACCAGTCCCGAAACGCCGACGGCGAGTCGCGGCGGTTCACCTTCAACAAAAACGTGGTCAGCACGAACATGGCCACCGCCGAACCCAGCACGACCTGCCTCAATAATGTGCCGCCTTCGCCTTGGACGAAGAAAGTTGGCATCCCGCCCGCGAGGGTTTCCAGAACGATGGCGGTTCCCAGCGTCACGGCGCCGGCATAGGCCCCCGCCAACCACGGCTCCGGCCAGCGGACCGCCCGTTGCGGAGGGACGAGGACCACGCCCGCCGCGTGGCAAGCCGCCGCCAGCCAGATCAGGCTGTTGTGGACCGTGACCGTGACAGCGGGGCCGTGGGGGAGCAACGCTCCGCCCACGGGACCGGCGGCACCCCAGAACAACATGCCGCAACCGAACCAGAGCAACCTCGGACTGCCGCGCAGGAGGAAACCGCGCCCGGCCTGATAAGCGATGAGCAGAGCGGCCGGCAGCATGAAAATCAGGTTGAGAGCGATCATCAACTGGGGCGGTTCGTAGACGGCCGGCGAATCGGCGACCCACAACACCGCCATGGCGAGCAGCAGCAAGGGGATGGGCAGCCAGGCCAAACGCGCGCGGCGGTCGATCCGAGCGGTGGGTTCCATCGCGTTCATCGCCACATTCGCTCCTCGCTCCTTGATGCCGGATCGCTTCCCCGTCGCGCTTGGCGCCGAACTGGCGCCCGCCTCGACGCAGCGGGGCGCGGAACCGGTTTCACCGCGCGACCTCGGCGGTCGGGCAATTCGATGATCGCCGCTTGCGCCGCGCCCAGCGCCGCAGCTTATCGACCGGGGCGTCGGAATCGAGCGGCGCAACCAGCAGGTCGGCCGCGCCCGCCGCCGCGCTGGGGCGCTCGATCCCCGGCTCGGCCTCGGACGCCACCGCGATCACCGGCAATGCCGGCGCCCAGTCCCGGCCGGTGCGAAGTCGTAGAAGTCGGTGTAGCGTTCCAGGCTCCGTTCGAGTCGGGCTTCAATTTCCCGCAACACCTCGTTCTGGGTTTCCGGCGCGTTTTCTCCCGCAGAGATCCGGCGTACAGCATATTTTGCACGCAGATGTTAAACGACGCTAGGATTATATCATAAAACTTGTGCTGATAGAGCTATTTTGTAAATCCCAAACAACACTAGCAGCATTCCAGTAGCGTGACGCACCCCCGCCCGGCGCACGAAACCGGCCAGCGCCGCCGCCGCCGTGCCCATCGCCAGCAAGGCCGGCAAGGTGCCCAACCCGAAGCTCGAGCAACAGCAAACCGCCCTCTGTCGCCCCGCCCGAACCGATCGCCCAGACCAGCACGCTGTACACCAGCCCGCACGGCAACCAGCCCCACACCAGGCCGATCCCCAGCGCCTGGGCCGGGGTCCGCACCGGCAACAGCCCCCGGCCCAGCGGCTCGATCCGCCGCCACAGCACGCCGCCGGCCCGCTCCAGATGGCCCAGCACCGGCCACCAGCCGCCCAGATAAAGCCCCAGCAAAACCATGAACACACCGGCCACGGCTTGCAGCCCCAGTTGGGCGCGATGCACCGACACCAGATGGGCCGCCCACGCCCCCACCCCGCCGGCCAGCGCGCCGGCGGTGACGTAGCTGGCGATCCGGCCGCCGTTGTAGGCCAGCAGATACGGCAGCCGGGCCAACAGCGGATGGTCCCGCGCCGGCGGCAACCCCAGGGTCAACGCGCCGACGATCCCGCCGCACATGCCGAAACAGTGGACGCCGCCGGTGAGGCCGATCAGGAAGGCGGCCAGAAACCCGAGAGACGATTCCATGGCGGGCTCCTAGCGCAGCACCACCGTCTTCCCGCCGTTCAAAAACACCCGCCGCTCCAGGTGATAGTGAAGCGCCCGCGCCAGCACGATGTTCTCGATGTCGCGCCCGACCGCCGCCAGTTGCTCCGGGGTGTGGGCGTGATCGACCCGCTCCACCTCCTGCTCGATGATCGGCCCCTCGTCCAGGTTGGCGGTCACGAAATGGGCGGTGGCGCCGATCAGCTTCACCCCGCGCGCATACGCCTGATGGTAGGGTTTGGCGCCCTTGAAGCCCGGCAGGAAGGAATGGTGGATGTTGATCGCCCGGCCCGCCAAGGCTCGGCACAGCTCCGGGGAGAGAATCTGCATGTAGCGGGCGAGTATCACCAGCTCCGTGCCGGTGCTCTCGACCAGCTCCAGAATTTGCCGCTCCTGCTCCGGTTTGGTCGCCGCCGTCACCGGCAGGTGGTGAAACGGAATCGCGTGCCACTCCGCCAGATGCGCCAGATCGGTGTGGTTGGACGCGATGGCGGTGATCGTCATCGGCAACGCCCCGGTGCGATGCCGGTACAGCAGATCGTTCAGGCAGTGCTCCGCTTTGGACACCAGAATCATTACCCGCAGCAAGCGACGCGGGTCGTACAGGCGCCAAACCATCTCGAACCGGCGGGCCAGAGGCTCGAAATCCGCCAGCAGCGCCGGTTCCGTCGTTTCGTCCAGATCGAACACCAGCCGCATGAAAAACCGGCCCGATTCGGTGTCGCTGAACTGGTCGGACTCCACGATATTGCCGCGATGGCCGGCCAACACGTTGGATACGGCGGCGACGATGCCCACCCGATCCGGGCAAGCGATGGTCAGAACGTAGCGAAGAATCGGCATGTCGGGTCTTTGAAGGCAAGAAGCTGAAAAGCCCCCTCTCCCTCCGGGAGAGGGGCGGGGGGTGAGGGGTTTATTGTCGAGCGCCGAGCCGAGTTTCGCCCTACTCCAGTCGCCGCTCGACCGACACGGAGGCGCTTTCCGGCATATTCAACACGCTCCGCAACAGCGGCAAATGCAATCGCACGCAATCCATCCCGGCGGCGATGGCTTCCTCGGCGTGGTCGAAATCCATCAACCCCAGATGGGCCAGTCGCGGCGCCAGCACCACGTCCGGCGGATCGCCGGCCATGCGCGCCCGGGTGATGCGATCCTGCATGATGTGGATCGAGCCGGCCATCACATCGAACAGTCCGGGCGGTTGATCGGGCTCCTCGGGCTCTTCCTCCGCGCGGGAGTTGCTGTTGCTTCCCAGCATCGCCTGCAAGCCGGCGCCCAGCCGCGCCAGCAAGGGGCTCGGCGTCACCAGCCGCGACGGCCGGGCGCCGAAATTCCTGCCGACGATATCGCCGTTCAGGTTCACCGCGATCACCCGATCCGCCCCCAAGGCCCGGCACAGCGACACCGGCAGCGGGTCCACCAATCCCCCGTCCACCAGCCAGCTCTCCCGGAACTTGACCGGGCAGAACAAGCCCGGCAGGGCGATGGACGCCCGCACCGCCTCCAGCAGCGATCCTTCCTGAAACCACACCTCGCGCCCGGTTTGCAGATCGGTGGCCACCGCGCCGAACGGCTTGGCCAGCGTCTCGATCGACACGTCGTCGACCCGCTCGCCGAAGGCGCGCATCAGCCGTTCGCCCTCCACCCCGCCCCGCCGCAAATCCATGTAGCGGACGATATCCCACCAGTCGATTTCCAGCACCCACTCCCGCAGCCGGTCCAGCCGGTCGCTGGCGTAGGCGGCGCCGACCAGGGCGCCGATGGACGTTCCCGCGACGACTCGGGGAACGATGCCCGCTTCCTCCAGCGCCGCCAGCACGCCGATGTGCGCCCAGCCCCGCGCCGAGCCGCTGCCGAGGGCGATCCCCAAGCGAGGTTCGTGTAGCCGCATGACCGCTCCTCCTCAACGCTCCCGCAAGCGCGGCAGCAGTTCGACGAAATTGCAAGGCTGGGTGCGGGCGTCCAGTTGCGCTTGCAGGATGCGGTCCCAAGCGGTTCGGCAAGCGCCGGTGGACCCCGGCAGGCAAAAGATGAAGGTCGCGTTCGCCAGTCCGCCCAGCGCCCGCGATTGCAGGGTCGCGGCGCCGATCTCCTCCCAGGACAGCATCCGAAACAGCTCGCCGAAGCCGGTGATCTCCTTGTCCAGCAACGGCCGGACCGCCTCCGGCGTGCTGTCGCGGCCGGTCATTCCCGTTCCGCCGGTGACCAGCACCACCGCCACCGCCGGATCGGCGATCCAGCCCGACACCACCGCCCGGACCCGATAGATGTCGTCGGGGACGATGGCCCGATCCGCCAGCCGGTGGCCGGCCGCCGTCAGCCGCTCCACCAGGGCGCGGCCGGAGGCGTCGTCCGCCTCGGTCCGGGTGTCGGAAACGGTCAGCACCGCGATCGCCAGCGGCAGAAATTCGCGTTCGTTCATACGGGTACTTATCGACCTCCAGCGGTTGCGCGAAAGAAAAACAAGACGGTTCAACTTGAAATCCGAGGCTTCGCCCCTATTTGAAAGCCATCAATCAACCCGAGCGAGGCTTCCGCCATGAATCCGACCCGTTACGAGCCGTGGAACCACATCCATCACCTGCGCAAGGAGCTGGACCGGCTGTTCGAGCCCTATCATCCCTCCAGCGACGATCAATCCAGCGTCGCCACCTGCGACTGGATTCCGGCGGTGGACATCAAGGAGGAAAAGGACCGCTACGTCCTGCGCGCCGACATTCCCGGCGTCGATCCCAAGGACATCGAGATTATCGCCGAAAACGGCATCCTGACCATCCGCGGCAACCGCCCCGGCGAAACTCGGGAAACCCGCGCCGGCTACAGCCGGGTCGAGCGGCCCTGCGGCACGTTCTACCGCCGCTTCAGCCTGCCGGACACCGCCGATCTGGCGCAAATCGCCGCCCGCAGCGCCCACGGCGTGCTGGAAATCGGCATTCCCAAGCTGACCCACACCCTGTCGCGGACCATCAAGGTCGAAGGCTGAGCGCCCCCGCACCGCCAACCCCTCTGCCGCGAGCGGAGGGGGGAACCGCTTAAATGAAATATCGGGACTACTACCAGATTCTCGGCGTCGCCCGCGATGCCTCGGCGGAGGATATCAAGAAAGCCTACCGCCGGCTGGCCCGCAAGTATCACCCGGACGTCAGCAAGGAAACCGGCGCCGAGGACCGCTTCAAGGAAGTGGCCGAAGCCTACGAGGTGTTGCGCGACACCCAAAAGCGCGCCGCCTACGACCAGCTCGGCCACAACTGGCGGGCCGGCCAGGAATTCCGGCCGCCGCCCGGCTGGAAGAGCGGCCCGGCTCCTCCTGGCGGCGGGATCGGGGGGCGCGACTTCAGCGATTTTTTCGAGTCCCTGTTCGGCAATTTGGGCGGGGTCGGAGGATTCGGTGGCGCGCGGGGCTTCCAGTCCGCCGGCCAGGATCGGACCGTACCGCTGGAAATCAGCCTCGAAGAAGCTTACCACGGCGGCAACCGCACCCTTCAGTTGCAAACTCCCGAACGCGGCGCCAGCGGCCCGGCCGCCGGCCGGCCGCGCACCTTGAACGTCAAGATTCCCGCCGGGGTCGCGAGCGGCCAAAAAATTCGCTTGGGCGGCCAGGGCGGCGCCGGGATCGGCGGCGGTTCCAGCGGCGATCTCTATCTGGAGCTGACGATCCGGCCGCATCCGCTCTACAAAATCCAGGGACGCGACATCACCCTGGAACTGCCGCTTGGCGCCGTGGGAAGCCGCGCTGGGCGGCAAGATCGAGGTGCCGACGCCGGGCGGATCGGTCACGATCAACATCCCGGCCAACACCCGCGATGGCCAAACCTTGCGCTTGCGCGGCCGAGGCTTGCCCGGCCAGCCTCCCGGCGATCAGCTGGTGGTGCCGCGCATCGTCAACCCGCCGGCCGACAGCGAAGCGGCGCGCGAACTGTTCCAGCGCATGGCGCGGGAATTGCCGTTCGATCCCCGCGCGCATTGGCGCAAATGACGGTTCCCGGCGATGGCCGGCGGAATTCCGCCGGCCGCTTTCCGGTCTAGAATGGTGGTAACCGATTCCAGAATCGAGGATTGTCCCCGTGATCGCTACTCAACGCTCCCCGCTGCCGGCCGCCGCGCTGGCGCTGGCCCTCGCCATCGTCGCTTCCCCGCCCGCCGGCTCCGCCCTGCCGGCCACCGTGGAAGGCCAACCTCTGCCGACTTTGGCGCCGATGCTGGAGCGCGCGACCCCGGCGGTGGTCAACATCGGCACCGAGAGCCGGGTGGCGAGCAACCCGCTGTTGGACGACCCCTTTTTTCGTCGGTTTTTCAACATCCCCGATCAGCCGCGCGAACGCCGGTCGCAAAGCGTGGGCTCCGGAGTGGTGGTGGACGCCCGCCGGGGCTACGTCATCACCAACCATCACGTCGTCAAGGGCGCCGACACGATCACCGTCACCCTGCGCGACGGGCGCAAGCTCAACGCGAAGGTGATCGGCTCCGATTCCGAAAGCGACGTGGCGGTGATCCAAATCCCCAGCGGCAATCTGACCGCCCTGCCGCTGGCCGATTCGGACGCGCTGCGGGTCGGCGATTTCGTGGTGGCCATCGGCAATCCGTTCGGGCTGGGGCAAACCGTGACTTCCGGCATCGTCAGCGCTCTCGGCCGCACCGGGTTGGGGATCCAGGGCTATGAGGATTTCATCCAGACCGACGCCTCGATCAATCCCGGCAATTCCGGCGGGGCGCTGGTCAATCTGCGCGGCGAGCTGGTCGGGATCAACACCGCCATCATCGCCCCCGGCGGCGGCAATGTCGGCATCGGCTTCGCCATTCCGTCCAACATGGTGTCGCGGATGATGAATCAGATCATCTCGCACGGCTCGGTGCGGCGCGGCCAACTGGGCGTGTCGGTGCAGGATCTCACCCCGGACCTGGCGCGGGCGTTCAACATCCCCGCCAATCAGGGCGCGGTCATCGCCCAGGTCAGCCCCCGCTCCGCCGCCGCTCGCGCGGGCTTGCAGGAAGGCGACGTGGTTCTGACCGTCAACGGCCGGCCCATTCGCGACGGCGGCGCGCTGCGCAACGCCATCGGCTTGCTGGAAGTCGGCGAGGCGGTGCGGTTGGACATTCTGCGCGACGGCAAGCCGCAGACCATCGACGCCAAGGTGGGGGAATACGTGGCGGCCAAAATCGAGGGCGCCGAAATCGACCCCCGGCTGTCGGGTTCAACCTTCGAGGACATCGCGCCGAATTCGCCGCTGGCCGAAAAAGTGCGCGGCGTGGTGGTCGCGAATGTCGATTCCGGCAGCCCGGCCGCCCGCTCGGGCCTGCGCAAGAGCGACGTGATCGTCGGCGTCAACCGCCAAGCCATCGCCAACACCGCCGAATTGAGGCAACTCGCCGGCGGCGGCGGGGACGGCTTGCTGCTCAATTTGCTGCGCGGCCGGGAAGAGCTGTTGCTGGTGTTGCGGTGAACGCGGATCGACTACCGCTCGCGGAGCCCCCGTCGTCGCCGACACCGGCCGCTCCTTTCGCGATCCGTCCCCTCGCGGGGAACACCGATGCGGGCGACATCGATCGGCTGTGGCGGGAAACCTTGGGTTCGTCCTGGCCGCTATCGCCCCCGCGACTGGCAGCCGCCCTGGAACTGGACGGGTCCGAGAGCGAATTCGTCAGGCTGGGCGCTTTCCTCGACCGTCGCCTGATCGGCGCGGTCGCGGCGGAAATCGCCGGCGAGGATGAAGCGGCCCTGGTTCTGATCGCCGTGGCGCCCGACCACCAGCGCCGGAGAGTGGGCGCCGGCCTGCTCGACCAGCTAAAGCTGATGCTCGGCGCCAAGGGAATCCGAACTCTCGCTCTCGGCGCCGGCGCTTCCAACCCGCTCTGGCATGGCGTCCCGGTCTCCCTGCCGGGGGCGCTCGCTTTTTTCGAGCGCCATGGCGGCACCCTGGACGAAACGAGCTACGATCTGGTCGGACACATCGCGGATTTTCGCGCGCCGGAGTCGCTCATGAAGCGCGCCCGCCAATACGGTGTCGGTTTCGAGACGCTGCGCTCGGAATTCGCGCCGGCACTGCTCGCCTTCGAGCAAGAGCATTTCCCTTTCTGGCACCCGTTCTTTGTCGCGGCCATCTCGGCTGGAGCGTTGCGCGACGTGCTGATCGCGCGGCGCCAACAAGAAATCGTGGGCGGCTTGCTGCTGTCGGAAGCGCCCGATTGCCCCGGCGCGCAGTGGGAGCGACGGATCGGTCCGCGTTTGGGCGCTTTCGGCATCCTCGGGGTTTCGCCCGCGCACCGGGAACGCGGCGTGGGATTGGCGTTGGCGGCCCATGCGACCGAGCGCCTCCGGCATCGTGGCGTCCGAACCTGCTTCCTGCACTGGACCGAGCTGCGGGACTGGTACGGCAGGCTCGGCTTTCGGGTCTGGGAAGAATACCGGTTGGGCCAGCTTCCGTTGGCGACGGCCGAAAAATAGCCTTCAACCACCCCTCTCCCGCCGGGAGAGGGGTTGGGGTGAGGGCGGTTCATGACCGCCCGATTCGCGGGAAGCCGCACGTCGCCTCAACGGCCCACCTCCCCCGCCTGCAACTCCACCCGGTTCTGTTTCTGGTTGTAGCCCTGCCGAGCGACGATCTCGTAATCGAGTTCCGCCTTGCTGGCGGTGGGAATTTCGGTCTCGAACTGGACGGTCTGGAAATCGTGCAGGGCCGGATTCAATTTGCTGCGAAACGCGATATCGCCGGGAAGCTCGCGGCGGATTTGGACGCTGATCGGCTTGCGAGTGTAATTCCTGACGCGCTGCCGGAACACGGTGTGCTCGTCCCAGCCCGCCACCTGACTGTCTAGCTCCAGCTTCACGCCGTCCTCGCCCAGCTTGCGGTAAAGATTGCCGCCCTTGATCTGGAACCAGAGGTTGTCGCGCCGAACCTTTTGCTTGAGCAACTCGAACACCACCGCCGGATCGGGGCCGAGATTCAGCTCGATCTTGTCGCCGATGGGGACGTATTTGAGGTTTTGGGTCGCCAGATAGCTCAAGCCGTCCCGGCCGTTGGCGCGGAACACCCGCAGCGTTCCGTCCGGCAGCGGCGTGGTGCCGAGCTTGGACGCCGCGTCGTTGCGCAGCAGATAGAGCCGCGTCAATTGCTCGCCATACTCGCGGGGCCGGTAACGGTACTGGACGGTCATCGGCACCTCGGACGCCTCGAAGCTGCGTAGCCGCTTGGCCCAACCGTCGGGCACGGTTTCGGTGCCCTCGATGGTGTAGATGAAATACTCGCTCAGCCCTTCCTTGATGATCTCCTTGGGCGCTTCCACTTCCGCCGCGCTGTCGTGGGCGGCCCCGGCCATCATCATCGGCGCGGGCGGCGCGGCGGGCGCCATCATCTTGCGGGCCGCCTGCTGGCGCAGGTCTCGATATTCTTTCTTGCCGAGATCTTCCTCCACTCGCCCGACCGGCACTTTCGCCAATTCGGCGATTTTTTCCACCAGGTTGATCGTCCCCACCACCAGCCGGACTTGGGCGTTTTCGTAATCCTCGCCGGAGTGGTTGCGCACCCGCACGAAGCTCTCCAGCCGCAGCGCCTTCTCCTCGGGATCGGCGACGGCCAAGTAATCGGCCTCCCAGGAGATGCCGGAGGTGAAATAGCTGATTTCGATGGTCGCCTCCCGGTTGGCGTCGCTCTGCACGTTCCAGTACAGCATTTGCGGCTTGTCGTGCGGGAAGGTGGTGTCCAGCACCTCCAGGCCCGCCTTGGGCTGGCGGAACTTCAGTTCCACCGAGGTGGGGTCGATCAGGGTGTTTGCCCAGGAAAATTGCAGGGGGTTGACGCCTTGCTTGAAGGTGACCACCCGCGTTTCCCGCACCAGGGTCAAATCCTCGGAGTTGTAGATGGTCAACTGCACCGTGTTCCGGCTGGGGACGGTGGCGAGATCGACGTTGCGGGCGGTCGCCATCAGCGGCGACAAGGCCACGAACAAGAGGAGCATACGGAGAATCTTGCTCGGATTCATGGCGCTCACCATTCGTTGTTGAGGGTCAACCGCAGGGTGTGAACCTGCTTTTTGGCCTGACCGTCGGTGGCGCGGGCCGGCAGATCGACGTGAAACAGCAGCTTGTCGGCATCGCTCTTTTCCGGGTCGGGATCGCGCAAGCTGCCGTCGCCCAGTTGCCATTCCGGGTCGCGGCCATTCTCGCCGCGAACGGCGTTGCGAATCTGGCGGACGCTTTCGGCGATGTCGAGCGTGACCGGCGCGTCCTTGAAGTTCTCGATCTCGTACTTGAGGGTCACGTCGTGGCGGTACAGATTGCCGGCGATGCGCTGGCGCTCGTTGCGGTCCACGGTGCGCCGCACCGCGATGTCGCGGGCCAGCCCGAGATACAGTTTCAGCTCGTCGTCGGGCGCGGTGAACTTGCCGTGATCCTCGCCCAGAAAGGCGCTGCCGCCCTTGCCGTCGTCCTGGAAAATGCGCGCCTTGCCCTCCGGCAGCGGCTCTTTGCCGAGAGCGCCGCCGGCGTTCTTGATCACGTAGTGCATCGGTACGTTGAGCTTGTCTTGGGCGCGGTCGAGATAGCCGAACTCGGTCGGGTCGCAGGTGTAGGTCTTGCGCACCGGCACGCCGGCGAAACGGGTCAACTGGACTTCCTTGGTCTCGTCCAAGCCGAGCGGCTTGCCGAACCGCCCGCCGACTCCCGCCCAGAACTCGGCGGCGTCATAAGCTTCGTTGGCGTTGTTGTTCACCCGCAGAAATTGCATCAGATTCAAATTTTTCTCGTCGCGGTCGGCCACCGCGCGGTAGTGGAAATCCTTGCCGAGCCCGCCCAGCACGTAGCTGATCCGCACTCGCGCCGCGCCGGAGGCGCTGGCGGACACCGCCCAGACCAGCGCGGTTTCGTCGGGCGGATAGCTGACCGACAACACCCTGGCGTCCAGCGGCTGATCGGCGGGCGGTGGGAGAATGCGCAGCACGAGGGTGTCGGGGTCGATGCGGGTGTTGGCCCAGGAAAAATCCACTTGGTTGACGCCCTTGACCAGCGGCACGATGCGTTCCTCCTCGACCAGGGCGATTTGGGGATGATCGAGCTGGATTTCCACCCGCTCGCGCACCGGCAGGGTAGTGAGCTTGATGCGGGCCAGCGCATCGGGTGGCACGGCGCCGAGCAGCAGCAAGACGCCGAGCGGAAACAGCCATCGGGTTCGATTCATCGGTCGCGACCTCCAAGGTTGAGCGGAGCAGTTATAACCATAAACGCTCGCGAGCGGTTTTGGGGTTAACCGAAGAAGCCCCCGAGGTCGATCGGCGCGATCATTTGCGCATCTCGATCACCAACACGTTCCGCTCGCCCTCGCGACGGTAAGCGATCCCGTCAACCAAATTTTTGACGAGCAGGATGCCGAGGCCACCCGGCTCGCGCTGGTCGAGATCGAGCGTCGTGTCGGGATCGGCCCGAGCCAGCGGATCGAACGGCGCGCCCTCGTCCGCGATCTCCACCGTCAAGCCATCGGGCCGGGTCGCACACCGACACAGCACCATGCCCGCTCGCGTCCGGTCGGGGTAAGCGTAACCGAAGACGTTGACCAGGGTTTCTTCGACGGCCAGCTCCAGCCGCGCCGCCCGATCTTCGGGCAAACCGGCGACCTCGGCCATGCGTCGGACGTAATCGAGAAACGCGGGCAACCGATCGAGTTCCGCCGGCAGGCGAAGACCGGCGCTCGTCGGGCCAGGGTCCTCGGGCATCATGGCGTTCGCGACTCCGCATCCATACCAAAAGGATAACTGGAACTCTCGCTTGCGTGGATAATTCTCTTTGGAACGCTCCCGACGACGCGGATCGTGGCGCAAACCCTCGTTCCAGCGATTATGCTTGTGGAGACGGGAGGCGATTTCAGGATTCCGATCCCGCTCGCGACAACGACGTCCGCTTGTCGGTCGTTTGCCCCACCACCGTTTGAATCCTCGCTGGGGCCGCGGTTCGAGCGGCCGTCGCGCCCGTTTCGGATATTGAGTCAACTAACTGAAAAAAACACACTTCATGGCTGCACCAGCTCACGCTGAACTAGGAAACGGTTCATGGCAAATCGCAACCTGAGCGCGGACGGCGGAGGGCGGACCCGAGCGTTCGACCTTCCGACCGCCGCCGATTTGGCCGAAATCGTCCAACGGTCCGACGATGCGATCATCGTGGTGGACGAATCGCGGCGCATCGTCTTTTTCAACGACGGCGCCCGCGACCTCTTTGGCTACGAATCTGCCGAGATTCTCGGCAAACCGCTGGAGCACTTGCTGCCCGCCCGCCATCAAGATCCCGTTCGCCGACTCATCGCCGACGTTCGCCGCTCGGCCGAGGAGGAGCGGCGAACGCCGGCGCGCGAGACCATCGCCGGCGCCCGCCGCGACGGGAGCGAATTCCCGGCCGAGATATCGATCGCCCGGCTGCCATCGACCGAGCGCCCGGATCGGCTGACCGTGATTGTCCGCGACCTCACCGAGCGCGAGCGAATAGAGCGGCAGTTCCGGCTAAAAAGCGACGCGCTGGAAAACTCGCTCACCGCTTTCGGTATCGCCAACATCGAGGGGCGCCTCGTCTACGCCAATCGCAGCCACTTGAATCTCTGGGGATACGAGAGCCTCGACGAAATCGTGGCGGCGCCCATCGCCAGCCATTGCGTGGACCCCAGCGTCCCGGCCCGGATCGCCGGCGCGGTGGAACGGAACGGGCAATGCACCCTGGAGTTCACCGCGCGGCGCAAGGACGGCTCGACTTTCGAGGCGCTGATCTCGGTGCGCAAAGCCATCGACGAGTCGGGCGATGAAATTTACGTCGGCACCGCGCTCGACTTGACCGAGCGCAAGCAAGCCGAGGCCAAGCTCGCCGAGCAAAAGGATTTGCTGGAGATCATCCTGCAACAGGCGGCCGAGGCGATCGTGGTCTGCAACGCCCAGGACAACCCCATCCTGATCAACGCCGCCGCCCGCCGGCTGGCGCTGGGCGGCGGGCGGAACGATGCCGAGTCCAGCCCCAAGTTCCTCTGGGGAAAGGCGTATTACCCCGATGGCCACCCGATCCCGCTCCAGGCGTGGCCCCTGCAACAAGCCCTGCGCGGGAACACCACGGTGGGCGCGGAAGCGCGGGTGATCCGCCCCGACGGCAGCTACTACGACGTGCTGATCAGCGCGGCTCCGATCCGTAACGCCGACCAGAGAATCATCGGCGCCGTGGCCATTTTTTCGGACATCACCGAGCGCAAGCGGGTGGAGGAAAAACTGCTCTATCAGCTTCGGCTGACCCAGGGCATCACGGACAGCGCCACCGACTCGATCTTTGTCACCGATGCCGACGGGCGGGCGACTTTCCTCAACCCGGAAGCCCAAAAAGTCTTCGGTTTCGCGCCGGAGGAAATCATCGGCACGGCGTTGCACGATACGATCCACCACCACTACCAGGACGGTCGCCCGATGCCGATCAACCAATGCCCCCTGGGGCGGATCCATGCAACCGGGGAAACCGTCCGCGATTACGAGGACGTGTTCTTCCGCAAAGATGGCTCGAACCTCACCATGTCCTGTTCCAACGCGCTGCTGGAAAGCAAGGGCAAACGGGTGGGCGCGGTGTTTTTCATGCGCGACATCACCGAGCGCCGGCGGAGCGAGCAGGCGCTTCGGGAAAGCGCGGCCCGGCTGCGCGCCATCGTCAACGCCGTCCCCGATGTCCTGCTGGTGCTGGACGAAGACGGCCGCTACGTGGAAATCCTCTCCCAAACGCAGTTGCTCTACACCGATCCGGCCGTCCTCAAAGGCCGGCTGATCGCCGACGTATTGCCGGCGGACGTCACCGAACACGCGCTGCGCGTCATCCGCCAAACCCTGGCGACCCGCCAACCGCAAAGCTTCGAGTACGAGATCCCCATCCGCAAGCTGGGCAAGCGCAATTTCGAGGCGCGAACCGCTCCCTTGGACGGCTTGCCCCTCGGCAAGCCGTCGGTGGTTCTGCTGGCGCGCGACATCACCCAGCAGCGCTCCACCGAGGCGAGCCTGCGCCACGCCCAGAAGATGGAAGCCGTCGGCCAGCTCACCGGCGGCGTGGCCCACGACTTCAACAACCTGCTGGCCGTGATTCTCGGCAATCTGGAGCTGTTGGCGGAGGCGCTGACCGATCCGGCGCAGGCGGAGCTGGTGCAGCGGGCGCTGAGCGCGGTGGAGCGCGGCACCACCCTCATCCGGCGTTTGTTGACCTTCTCGCGCCAGCAGCCGCTGCAACCGGTGCCCGTCAACCTCAACACGCTGATAGCGGGCATCAGCGATCTGTTGCGGCGCAGCTTGGGCGAGACCATCGAAATCGAGACCGTGCTGGCCAACAATCTCCTTCCCGACCTCGATCGATCCCGGCGAGTTCGAAGCGGCCCTGTTGAATCTGGTGGTCAACGCGCGGGATGCCATGCCTACGGGCGGGCGGCTGATCCTGGAAACGGCCAATCGCTGGCTGGGCGAGGACGCCGCGCGCCGGCAGAGCTTTCAGGTCGAAGCCGGTCAGTACGTCATGCTGGCGGTGACCGACACCGGCTGCGGGATGTCTCCGGACGTTCTCGAACACGCCTTCGAGCCGTTCTTTACCACCAAGGAAGTGGGCCAGGGCAGCGGGCTCGGGCTCAGCATGGTCTACGGGCTGGTCAAGCAGTCGGGCGGCCACATCCAGATTTTCAGCGAAGCGGATCGCGGCACCTCCATCCGCATCTTCCTGCCGGCGGCCCTGGCGCACGCCGGCCCCCCGATCGCGGCGGACGCCAACGAGGCATCCCTGTATCCCGGCCAGGGTCAAACGATCCTGGTGGTCGAGGACGAACCCCAGGTGCGCCGGTTGGCGGTCCACATGCTGCGAGGCTTGGGCTACGAGACCCTGGAGGCGGATACCGCTGCGGCGGCGCTGGCGATTTTGGAGGCCACGCCGAGAATCGTCATACTGTTTACGGACGTGGTGCTGCCGGGCGGACAAAGCGGGGTCGAGCTGGCGCAGCAGGCGCTCCTGCGGCGTCCCGACCTGATGATACTGTTCACCTCGGGCTATGCCGAAACCCACTTGGCGCATTTCAGGGGACGCCCGGTGGGCAGCGATTTCCTCAGCAAACCCTACCGGAAAGCGCAGTTGGCCGACAAGCTCCACGCCCTGCTGCTGGGCGAGCGCTCGCGAACCGGATCGAGCCATGAATGAGGGTTCCGCTGCGCGATGCACCCCCGGCGGCGGCGCTCGCGAGCCCGCCGAACGCCGTGAGCGCCGCCGCATCGCCCGGCGGCTGGCAAGCCCGGCTGAGCCTCGGCTTCCGGCGCCAAAACGCCCGCACCATTCTGGAGCGCCGCGCGCATCAAGGCCCCCTTCGGGTGCAACGGCCGTTTTATCCCGAAGGCGGGAGCGTCTGCCATGTCGCCATCCTTCATCCCCCCGGCGGCGTGGTCGGCGGCGACGAGCTGCGCATCGACGCCGCGCTCGACCCGGAATCCCGGGCTCTCCTCACCACGCCGGCGGCCGGCAAGTTCTACCGCAGCGCCGGTCCCGTCGCCCGCCAGACCCAGCGCCTGACCGTGGCCGCCGGCGCGACGCTGGAGTGGCTGCCGCAGGAAAACATCGTTTACAGCGGCGCCCGCGTCCACGCCCTGACCCGGGTCGAACTCGAAGGCGACGCCGGCTTTCTGGGCTGGGAAATCCTCTGCCTGGGCCGGCCGGCGGCGGGCGAAGCCTTTCTCGCCGGGGAATATCGGCAAGACTTCGAACTCTGGCGCGACGGCGAACCGCTCTATCTGGAACGGGGCCGCTATGCCGGCGGCGATGCCGTTTTCGACGCGCCGTGGGGCTTGCGCGGTCGGCCGGTCAGCGCCACCCTGGTTTGCGCGAGTACGCCGCCGGGCGCGCTCGACGGCATCCGCGCGGCCTGGGAGCAACTGAAGCCACCCTTATCCCCGACCCCGCTCCGCCAGGCGGGCGACGGAGAACTGGCGACCGCGACCCAACTGGATGGCGCGCTCATCTGCCGCTATCTGGGGCCGTCGGCAACGCGCGCCCGACGGTTTTTCACCCTGGCATGGGGTTTGCTCAGACCCGCGTTACTGGGTCGTCCACCCTGCCCCTCCCGGTTCTGGAACACCTGATCACCACTGCGAGAACGCTCATGGAGCTAACGCCCCGCGAAAAAGACAAGCTGCTCTTGTTCACCGCCGGCCTGTTGGCGGAACGGCGCAAAGCCAAGGGTCTGAAGCTGAACTATCCCGAAGCCGTCGCCTACCTTTCCTGCGCCTTGCTGGAAGGCGCGCGGGAAGGCCGGACCGTGGCCGAACTGATGAGCCATGGCCGCACCCTGTTGACCCGCGCCGACGTGATGGAAGGCATCCCGGAAATGATCCCCGAGGTCCAGATCGAAGCCACCTTCCCGGACGGCACCAAGCTGGTCACCGTGCACGACCCGATTCCTTGAGGAGATTGCCGATGATTCCCGGCGAAATCGTCACCGCCGACGGTGACCTCGAACTCAATGCCGGCCGGCGCGTCACCCGGCTGACCGTGGCCAACACCGGCGACCGCCCGATCCAGGTCGGTTCGCATTACCACTTCTTCGAGACCAACCCCGCCCTGCGCTTCGACCGGGCGCGAGCGCGCGGCTGCCGGCTCGACATCCCCGCCGGCACCGCCGTGCGCTTCGAGCCGGGCCAGGAACGCGAGGTGGAACTGGTCGATTACGCCGGCTCGCGGGAGGTCTACGGTTTCCGCGCCGCGATCATGGGACCGCTGGAGGCCAAGCCATGAGCCGCATCGACCGCCGCGCCTACGCGGACATGTACGGCCCTACCACCGGCGACCGGATTCGGTTGGGCGACACCGAACTGTGGCTCGAAGTCGAGCGCGACCACACGATCTACGGTGAAGAAGTCAAATTCGGCGGCGGCAAGGTGATCCGCGACGGCATGGGCCAGTCGCAGCGGACCCAAGCCGAGGGCGCCGTGGACACCGTGATCACCAACGCGCTGATCGTGGATCACTGGGGCATCGTCAAGGCCGACATCGGCATCAAGGACGGTCGGATCAGCGGCATCGGCAAAGCGGGCAATCCCGACGTGCAGCCGGGGGTCACCATCGTCATCGGACCCGGCACCGAGGCCATCGCCGGTGAAGGGCTGATCGCCACCGCCGGCGGCATCGACAGCCACATTCATTTCATCTGCCCGCAGCAGGTCGAGGAAGCGCTGATGTCGGGCGTGACTACCATGATCGGCGGCGGCACCGGCCCGGCCACGGGGACCAACGCGACGACCTGCACGCCCGGTCCCTGGAACCTGCGGCGGATGCTGCAAGCCGCCGAGGGCTTGCCGATGAATCTCGGCTTTCTCGGCAAGGGCAACGCCAGCCGCCCGGCGGCGCTGGAGGAGCAAATCGAAGCCGGCGCGATGGGGCTGAAACTGCACGAAGACTGGGGCACCACACCAGCGGCCATCGACAATTGTCTGGAAGTCGCCGAGCGCTACGATGTGCAGGTGGCGATTCACACCGACACGCTGAACGAATCCGGCTTTGTCGAGGACACGCTGGCCGCCTTCAAGGGCCGGGCGATCCACACTTACCACACCGAAGGCGCGGGCGGCGGTCACGCCCCGGACATCATCAAGCGCCTGCGGCCAAGCCAACGTGCTGCCCTCTTCCACCAACCCCACCCGACCCTACACGGTCAACACGGTGGACGAACATCTCGACATGCTGATGGTCTGCCACCACCTCGACCCCGGCATTCCCGAGGACGTGGCCTTCGCCGACTCGCGCATCCGCCGCGAGACCATCGCCGCCGAGGACATCCTGCACGACTTGGGCGCGTTTTCGATGATTTCATCCGACTCCCAGGCGATGGGCCGGGTCGGGGAAGTCATCACCCGCACCTGGCAGACCGCGCACAAAATGAAGATGCAGCGGGGCTATCTCGCGCCGCCCTCGCTCCCCTCTCCCTCCGGGAGAGGGGTTGGGGGTGAGGGAAAAGAGGTGAGCGATCGCACCAACAATTTCCGGGTCAAGCGCTACATCGCCAAGTACACCATCAATCCCGCCATCACCCACGGCATCGGCCATCTGGTCGGCTCGCTGGAGGTCGGCAAGCTGGCCGATATCGTGCTGTGGCGGCCGGCCTTCTTCGGGGTCAAACCATCTTTGATCGTCAAGGGCGGATTCATCGTCGCCGCGCCGATGGGCGACCCCAACGCCTCGATCCCCACCCCGCAGCCGGTCCACTACCGGCCGATGTTCGGCGCTTTCGGCGGCGCGCTGGCCGCCACCTGCCTGACTTTCGTCTCCAAGGCGGCGCTCAACAGCGGCGCGCTGGACTCGCTGGGGCTGCGCCGAATGCTGGCGGCGGTGCGGGACACTCGCGCCATCCGCAAACACGATCTGATTCATAACGATTATCTGCCCAAAATCGAGGTGGACCCGCAGACCTATGAAGTGCGGGCGGACGGCTTGCTGCTCACCTGCGAACCGGCCAAGGTGTTGCCGCTGGCGCAGCGGTATTTCCTGTTCTGAGGTACGACCCGTGGACGCCACCGATCCCGTCGAACTCCAAATCGTCGAGCGCCTGAGCGAGGATTTGCCCGCTCGGGCAACGCTGACCCTGCCTTTCGATCTGCGCCAGAAAAGCCGGCTGCGGACGCGGCTGGACAGCGGCGAGGATGTGGGATTGTTCCTGCCGCGCGGCACGGTATTGCGACATGGTGACCGGCTACGCACCACCGATGGATGGGTGGTCGAGGTGCGTGCCGCGCCGGAAACGGTTTCCACCGCCCGCTCCGACGATCCGTTATTGTTGGCGCGCGCCGCCTACCACCTCGGCAACCGCCACGTCGCCTTGCAACTGGGTGTGGGTTGGCTGCGCTACGCGCACGATCATGTGCTGGACCGGATGGTGCGGGAACTGGGGTTGACCGTCTCCGGCGAACGGGTGCCGTTCGAACCGGAGGCCGGCGCCTATGGCGGTGGCGATCAACACGGACACGCGCATTAATCCCGTCGTCCTGCTCCGGCTGTTGCAACTCTGTAGCCCGACCCTGCCGGTGGGCGCTTACGCCTATTCGCAGGGGTTAGAATGCGCGGTGGAGCGCGGCTGGGTGCGGGACGCGGCCGGCGCCGGCGACTGGATTCTCGGTTTGCTCGGCCACAGCGTGCAACGGTTGGATATCCCGGTTTTCGCTCGACTGTATCGAGCGTGGCGGGACGGTGATTCGGATGCGGTTCGGCGCTGGAACGCCCGGCTGTACGCCTCGCGCGAGGCGGCGGAATTGCAGCGGGAAGACGCCCACCTCGGCGCGGCGCTGGCCCGGCTGCTGGCCGATCTCGGCCTCGACGAAGCGGGGCCGTGGCGGAGCGCGCCTCGGGTCTGTTTCGCCACCCTGTTCGGTCTGGCCGCCGCGCGCTGGGACATTCCGCTGCCGGAAGCGGCCACCGGCTATGCCTGGGCCTGGACCGAGAATCAGGTGACCGCCGCCACCCGGCTGATTCCTTTGGGTCAGACCGCCAGTCAGCGGCTCTTGGTCGCCGCCGGTCCGGCCATCGCCGAAGCGGTAGCCCACGGTCTCATCCTGCCGGACGGGGACATCGGCGCCGCCGCTCCAGGCTTGGCGCTGGCCGGGGCGCTGCACGAGACGCAGTATTCCCGGTTGTTTCGGTCTTGACTGACAGGAGATCTCGCCCATGAATAAATCCCCCCTTCGCGTCGGCGTGGGCGGGCCGGTCGGTTCCGGCAAGACCGCGCTGGTCGAGGCGCTGTGCAAGGCGCTGCGCGGCCGCTATCAGATCGCCGTGGTCACCAACGACATCTACACCTACGAAGACGCGCAGTTCCTGACCCGCGCCCAGGCGCTGGAACCGGAGCGGATTGTCGGGGTGGAAACCGGCGGGTGTCCGCACACCGCGATTCGGGAGGATGCTTCGATGAATCTGGCGGCGGTCGCCCAGTTGTGCGAGCGCTTTCCCGACCTGGACTTAGTGCTAGTGGAATCCGGCGGCGACAACCTCAGCGCCACCTTCAGCCCGGAACTGTCGGATTTGACGATCTACGTGATCGATGTGGCCGCCGGCGACAAAATTCCGCGCAAGGGCGGTCCCGGTATCACCCGTTCCGACCTGCTGGTGATCAACAAAATCGACCTGGCGCCCCATGTCGGAGCATCGCTGGAGATCATGGAGCGCGACGCCCGCAAAATGCGGGGCGAACGGCCGTTCGCGTTCACCAATCTGAAGACCCGACAGGGTTTGGAGCAGGTGATCGCGTTCGTCGTCGAACGCGGAATGCTCGAACCGGGGCGTGGCGGGTAAGCGTTGCCCCATCTTGCACCGCTCGAGGATACCATCGCACTATCGTAATGCATGCGGAATTATCGAAACCGAGACAATCAACCATAACAATATAATAAATATAAATATTATTTGTTGGCATGTTCCTTGATAAGATGCTCTCTGGGTCTGCGATGAAGCGGACCAGTCCATAACGACACGAGGGCTGCATATGACAAATAACCTGCCGAAATTCCTCTTGGGTGCGGTACTGACCTGCACGCTGACGCTGGGCACCATGCTGGGGCACGCCGCCGACACCATCAAGGTCGGTGTCCTGCATTCGCTGTCCGGCACGATGGCGATCAGCGAAACCACGCTGAAAGACACCGTGCTGATGCTGATCGACGAGCAGAACAAGAAGGGTGGCCTGCTCGGCAAGAAGCTGGAAGCGGTGGTCGTCGATCCGGCCTCCAACTGGCCGCTGTTCGCCGAGAAGGCGCGCGAACTGCTGCAAAAAGAGAAGGTCGCGGCGGTGTTCGGCTGCTGGACCTCGGTCTCGCGCAAGTCGGTGCTGCCGGTGTTCGAGGAATTGAACGGCATCCTGTTCTATCCGGTGCAATACGAGGGCGAAGAGTCCTCCAAGAACGTGTTCTATACCGGCGCCGCGCCCAACCAGCAGGCGATTCCGGCGGTGGATTACCTGATGAAAGATTTGGGCGTGAAGCGCTGGGTGCTGGCGGGCACCGACTACGTCTATCCCCGCACCACCAACAAGATTCTGGAAGCCTATCTCAAGGCCAAGGGGGTCAAGGATGAAGACATCATGATCAACTACACCCCGTTCGGCCATTCCGATTGGCAGTCCATCGTCGCCGACATCAAAAAATTCGGCGCCACCGGCAAGAAAACCGCCGTGGTCTCCACCATCAACGGCGACGCCAACGTGCCGTTCTACAAGGAGCTGGGCAACCAGGGCGTTTCCGCCAAAGACATCCCGGTGGTCGCCTTCTCGGTCGGCGAGGAAGAGCTGTCCGGCATCGACACCAAGCCGCTGGTCGGCCATCTCGCCGCCTGGAACTACTTCATGAGCATCAAGAGCAAGGCCAACGACGCCTTCATCAAGGACTGGCACGCGTTCATCAAGAACCCGAAGCGGGTGACCAACGATCCGATGGAAGCGCACTACATCGGCTTCAACATGTGGGTGAAGGCGGTGGAAAAAGCCAAGACCACCGACCCTGACAAGGTGATCGACGCCATGATCGGCATCGAGGCGCCGAACCTGACCGGCGGCGTCGCCAAGATGTTGCCCAACCACCACCTCACCAAGCCGGTGTTCATCGGCGAAATCCAGGCCGACGGCCAGTTCGACGTGGTCTGGAAAACCAAGGGCCTGGTGGAAGGCGACGCCTGGTCCGACTTCCTGCCCGGCAGCAAGGACATCATCGCCGATTGGGCCGATCCCAAGATCAAGTGCGGCAACTACAACACCGTCACCAAGAAGTGCTCCGGTCAGAACTTCAAGTAAGCTGCCCCCGCCCTCCACTTCCCCATGGCCACCCCTCTCCCGCCGGGAGAGGGATCAGGGTTCAGGGGTGAGGGTGCGATCCGCCTCCTTCCCATTCCTCACGCGAGACCTTGCCCATGCCTTTCCGCACGCCGATTCGCGCCGGGCTCCTTGCGCTCGCACTCGCGCTGCCGGCGCTGTTCGGCGCCGCGCCCGCCAGCGCCGATGTCGGCCCCGATGACGAGGTTCGCGCCAGCTTGGCCCAGTTCCGCGACGCCGATTTCGACGGCAAGACCGAGCTGATCGAAAAGCTGGTGACGCTGAACCATCCTCGGGTCGCCGCGATCCTGAAGGCTCTGTCCGACAGCCGACTGTATTATCTGGAAGAGGGTGATCGGGTGGTGATCGGCCTGAACGACGCGGCGGAAGTCGCCATCGAGGACGCGGTGAGCGGCGAAGCGCTCGGCCAGACCAGCAAACGCGGCCTGGATCGCATCACCGCCAACAACCGCCTGCGCAGTCTGATCGAGAATCGTCTGGCCGGTCTGGGGCTGGCCAGCGCCGATCCCCCGCAGCGCAAGGCGGCGGTCGAAGCCTTCCTGCGCAATCCCGATCCGGCGGGCGCCGCGCCGTTGCGGGCTCGGTTGGCGGTCGAAACGGATGGCGGAATCAAGGAACTGTTAGGGCTGGCATTGGCGTTGGCGGATTTGGCCAGCGATGACGCGACCGTTCGGGCCAAGGCGGCGACCGCGCTCGGCGGGCAGATGCAAACCGAGATTCGCGGCCCGCTCGCCAAGATGGCGGCCGAGGACGGCGATCCCGCCGCGCGGGAAGCCGCCCGCATCGCTCTGGCCCGCACCGAGTTCCGCCTGCAAATGCTGGGCTGGGCCGAAACCCTGTTCTTCGGCCTGTCGCTGGGGTCGGTGCTGATCTTGGCCGCCATCGGGCTGGCGGTCACCTTCGGGGTCATGGGCGTGATCAACATGGCGCACGGCGAGCTGATGATGCTGGGCGCCTACACCACCTGGTTGACCCAGCAATGGCTGCCGGTCAACTGGTCGCTGCCGGTGGCGGTGCCGCTGGCTTTCCTGGTCGCCGCCCTGGTCGGCATCGCCATCGAACGCGGCATCATCCGCTTTCTCTACGGCCGGCCGCTGGAAACGCTGCTGGCGACATTCGGCGTCAGCCTGATCCTGCAACAGGCGGTGCGCTCGATCTTTTCCCCGCTGAACCGCTCGGTCGCCACCCCGGACTGGATGAGCGGCACGATCTTGCTGGGACCGCTGGAGGTCACGCTCAACCGGCTGGTCATCGTCGGCTTCTGCATCGCGGTGTTTGCCCTGCTGTGGCTGGCGCTGCAACGCACCCGACTGGGCTTGGAGGTTCGCGCCGTAGCGCAGAACCGAGCGATGGCGCGAGCGATGGGCGTGCGCTCGGCGCGGGTGGACGCGCTGACCTTCGGCCTGGGCAGCGGCATCGCCGGGGTCGCCGGAGTCGCCCTGTCGCAACTGACCAACGTCGGCCCCAACCTCGGCCAAAGCTACATCGTGGACTCGTTCATGGTGGTGGTGTTCGGCGGGGTCGGCAACCTGTGGGGCACGATGGTGGCCGGCTTGTCGCTGGGCGTCGCCAACAAGTTGCTGGAACCCTGGTCCGGCGCGGTGCTGGCCAAGATTCTGGTGCTGATATTCCTGATCCTGTTCATCCAGAAACGGCCCCGCGGACTGTTCCCGCAACGCGGCCGGGCGGCGGAGGTTTAGACGATGCGCTTACCCCGCTGGCTACTCTCCGACCGCGCCGGGCTGGTGTTGCTCGCCGTGCTGGCGATCATCGGCATCGGCGTGCCGGTGCTCAACCTGCTGGTGCCGCCCGACCATCCGCTGCACTTGACCGCCTACACCGTCACGCTGCTCGGTAAATATCTCTGCTACGCCCTGCTGGCGGTGGCGGTGGATCTGGTGTGGGGCTACATGGGCGTCCTCAGCCTGGGGCACGCCGCCTTCTTCGCGCTCGGCGGCTACTGCTTCGGCATGTACATGATGCGGCAGATCGGCACGCGCGGGGTCTACGGCGATCCGGTGCTGCCCGATTTCATGGTGTTCTTGAACTGGAAGGAGCTGCCGTGGTACTGGCACGGCTTCGACCTGTTCGGGTTCGCGGCGGTGATGGTGCTGGTGGTGCCCGGCCTGCTGGCCTTCGTGTTCGGTTGGTTCGCCTTCCGCTCGCGGGTGTCGGGCGTGTATCTCTCGATCATCACCCAAGCGCTGACCTACGCTCTGATGCTGGCGTTTTTCCGCAACGAGATGGGTTTCGGCGGCAACAACGGTTTGACCGATTTCAAGGATGTGCTCGGCTTCCCGCTGCACGCCGACGGCACCCGCATCGCGCTGTTCGCGCTGTCCGCCCTGGCGCTGGCGGGAGGTTATCTCGCCTGCCGCTGGCTGGTCTCCACCCGGATGGGCCGGGTGCTGGTGGCGATCCGTGACTCCGAGGATCGCGCCCGCTTTCTCGGCTTTCGGGTGGAACAGGTGAAAGTCGTGGTGTTCGCCTTTTCGGCGATGCTGGCGGGCTTGGCCGGCGCGCTGTACGTGCCGCAGGTCGGCATCATCAATCCCGGCGAATTCGCGCCGCTGAACTCGATCGAGGTGGTGATCTGGGTGGCGGTCGGCGGGCGGGGCACCCTGATCGGCGCGGTGGTCGGCGCGGTGTTGGTCAACTACGCCAAAACCTGGCTGACCGGCGCGCTGCCGGAAGTCTGGTTGTTCGCTTTGGGCGGGCTGTTCGTGGCGGTCACCCTGCTTCTGCCCCATGGCTTGATCGGTTTGTTGCGGCGGCGGGAGGCGGCGACATGAGCGAACTGGTTTCGGAACTCGACGCCGCCGGCATGCATCCCCCGGTCGGGCCGGTCGATGCGACCCACGGCATCCTCCTCTATCTGGAAGGCGTCTCCGTCAGTTTCGACGGTTTCAAGGCCATCGACAACCTGTCGCTGTACATCGGCGACGGCGAACTGCGCTGCATCATCGGCCCCAACGGCGCCGGCAAGACCACGATGATGGACATCATCACCGGCAAGACCAAGCCGGACGCCGGGCGGGTGTTCTTCGGCCAGACCATCGATCTGCTCAAGCTGGACGAGCCGGCCATCGCCCGCGCCGGCATCGGCCGCAAGTTCCAGCGGCCGACCGTGATCGAGCCGCTGACCGTGCTGGAAAACCTGGAGCTGGCGATGTCCGGCGCCAAGCGGTTGCGCCGATTGATGAGCACCCGGCTATCGGGCGAGGAACGGGATCGCATCGCCGCCGTGCTGGACCGGATCGGTCTGGCCGAGCACGGCGGGCGCCGGGCCGGAATTCTGGCCCACGGCCAAAAACAATGGCTGGAAATCGGCATGTTGCTGATGCAGGAGCCGCGCCTGCTGCTGGTGGACGAGCCGGTGGCGGGCATGACCCCGGCGGAGATGGAGCGCACCGCCGAGCTGCTCCGGTCGCTGGCCGGCAGCCACTCGGTGGTGGTGGTCGAGCACGACATGGGCTTCGTCCGCTCCATCGCCGATCAGGTCACGGTGCTGCATCAGGGGCGAGTGTTGGCCGAAGGGCGGCTGGACGAGTTGCAGGAAGACCCGACGGTCATCGAAGTCTACTTGGGAGCCGGCGATGCTTACCATTGAAGGTCTGAACCAGTACTACGGCGAATCCCACACCCTGTGGGATCTCGGGCTGGAGGTGCCGGAAGGCGCGGTGATCAGCCTGATGGGCCGCAACGGCGTCGGCAAGACCACCCTGCTGAAATGCATCATGGGATTGCTGCCGATCCGCTCCGGCCGGATCGCCTTCGCCGACGCGGAACTGCACCGGCTGCCGGCGGAGCGGCGCGCGCCGCTGGGCATCGGCTACGTGCCGCAGGGCCGGCAGATTTTTCCGCTGCTGACGGTCGAGGAAAACCTGAAA
Organism: Candidatus Competibacter sp.; assembly: GCA_037045685.1. GTDB lineage: Bacteria > Pseudomonadota > Gammaproteobacteria > Competibacterales > Competibacteraceae > Competibacter_A. The sequence goes on along the minus strand of JBAOII010000023.1, from coordinate 345,454 downwards.
ATCGGCTTGGCGGCCAATCCCCGGCGACCGCGACAGATACCGGATTTCATCTTCGAGCTGTTCCCGGTGCTGAGGACCATGCTCAAGCGCCGGGGCGGCGATCTGTCCGGCGGACAGCAGCAACAGTTGGCCATCGGCCGCGCTCTGGTGCTGGAGCCGCGTCTGCTGATTCTCGACGAGCCCACCGAAGGCATCCAACCCAACGTGGTCCGGGAAATCGGTCGGGTCATTCGCCGGCTGAATCAGGAGCAGATCGACCGAGTTCGCGAGCAGGCCGCCATCGTCAAAGAAATCGGCGTCGCGGTCCAGCGCTTGAACCGGGAACGGGGCATGACCGTGCTGCTGGTGGAGCAGAAGTTGCCGTTCGCGCGCTGGGTCGCGCAGCGATTCTGCATCGTGGACAAGGGCCGGGCGGTGGCGACCGGGGCGATGGCGGACTTGAACGATGGCCTGGTCAGGCAATATTTGACGGTGTGACGGCTCGCCGGATGCTTGGGTTCAGCAGCGCGGCGTTCGCTCCGGCAAAATTTCCTGGAGCGTGAGCCGAACGGTTCAGAGATCCACTTTTCTCTCTATTCTCTCCTATCCTCATTACTCTCTCCTCGTTTTTTCCCCGGAGCGAGGAAAGTATTTCGCATTCATGTCCCTCTATATCCACCCCATATAATGTAATATATTTATTACTTTTCTGCAACGCACGGCAAACAAACTTTCTTTGACTAGACCCTACGCCTATTGAAACAGGCGGGGTTATGCTAAATTTATCAAACGATTTTATTTTCTCGCTCTGATCGGGGAAAGATTTCCTGCCTTCCTCCGGATATGATTTTTTCGGGCTCGGCGGACACTTCAGAATAGAGTCAAATTAAAACCCGTTGATTGATCTGGATATTTCACCTCGGTCGGCACGGACGCGATTCGGGCAAGATCAGTTACATAACCAAACCCCGCACCTCTCAAGAAATCCAGCGTGAGATTGGTAAACAAATTCCTTTTGCCCGGTCTACTGCTGGCCCCGCTGCTGTTGCTGGCGGTCGGCGCAGGGTTTCATCGCGCTCAGGCGCAAGAGCATCGGCAGGTCGATAAACCCGCCGCCACCGAAATTCGGACGCAATCCTCTCTCCCCTCCGAGGCGCCTTGGAGCGCCATCGGAATCGCCCTCGCCTCCATCGCCGGCTTGCTCGGTTTGGCGTTGCTGTGGAATTGGCAGATCAAGCGCAAAGTCGCCGAAGCCACCCTCGATTTGCGGCAGCGCAACGAGACGCTTCAGGCGCACAATCGAGGCTATCGGGAAATCTTCGACGCTATCGGCGACATGATATTTGTTCACGATGCGAGGGACGGTTCGATTCTGGACATGAACCGAGCCGCCACGGAATTGCAGCCGGTGATCGATTTGAGCGGCTACGCCAGCGAAAAATTTCCGGGAACAGACGTCGAGAGCGACCACGCGCGCTTGCCGCCCTTCGATCAGGATGAAGCCCTGCGCCGGATACGGCAAGCCACGACGAAAGGGACACCGGTTTTTGAGCGGTTGTCACTAAGGCGCGACGGACAACCGCTTTGGACCGAGGTGACCCTAAAAAGCGTTGACATCGGCGGCGAGAACCGGGTTCTGGCCGTCATCCGCGACATCGCCGAGCGCAAGCGGGCGGAAGAGGCGCAAAAGCGCAGCGAGGCCGATCTTCGCGGCCTGTTCGATGCCGTGCCGGTGGGCTTGATCATCGTTCGGAATCACGTTCTGGTGTCGGTCAACGAGCGGTATTGCGAAATCGCCGGCTATCCCCAGGCGGAATTGATCAACCGCAACGCGCGCCGGTTCTACGAGACCGAAGCGGAATACCAGCGGGTCAGGCACCACCTCTACGACACGCTTTGGCAATCCGGTTCCGGCTATATCGAGACGCGCTTTCTGCGCCCCGACGGCTCGCTCCGCGACGTGTCGTTATCGACGGCACCTTTGCAAACGCACGATCACGGAGGCGACATGGCCGTCGCCGTCCAAGACATCACCGATCAAAAGCGGATAGAGGCGGCGTTGCGGGCCAGCGAAGAGCGACTGCGGAGCATCGCCAACAACTTTCCCGGAGTGGTCTTTCAATTTTACGCCCGCCCGACCGGCGAATTCGGGCTGTACTACCTCAGCGAGCGGGCGGAGGAACTGTTCGACATCGGCCCGCCGTTGGAAGATGCCTACGCCCGGTTCGCGGCCCGCGTCGCCCCCGAGCACCGGGAGCCCTTTCTCGCTTCGATCCGGCAAGCCGTCGCCACGGCGAGCCCTTGGGATTTTGAAGGCCAGTTCATCAAATCGAACGGTGAAGCCATCTGGTTCAAAGGACTCTCCAGCCCCGTCCAGTCCGGCCCGGAACTGGTTTACAGCGGCGTCATTCTCGACATCACCCAGCGCAAGCGGGCCGAGGAGCGCGACGCCCGCGAAGACGCGCTCCGGCAATCGATCATCGAGGGCGCCACCGACGGGATCTGCGCCTGCCACGATGTGGCGGAATTCCCCTTCGTGCGCTTTACCGTCTGGAACCGCCGGATGACCGAGATCACCGGCTATACCCTGGACGAGATCAACGCCAGCGGCTGGTATCAGAGCCTCTATCCGGACCCCGAAGTCCAGGCGCGGGCGAGCGAGCGCATGAACCGCATGCGCTCGGGCGACGACCTCGACCAAGAAGAGTGGACGATCACCCGGAAAGATGGGCAACCGCGACAGATATCAATCTCTACCCGGCTTTTGCCCGGCGGGGAAGCCGGGGCGAACGTGCTGGCGGTGATGTCGGACATCACCGCGCGCCAGCAGGCGGAGGAAAAGCTGCGCACCTATTTGGAATACCAGCGCGCTTTGCTGGACAATTTTCCCTTCCTGGTCTGGCTCAAAGATACGGAAAGCCGGTTTCTGGCGGTCAACGCGCCGTTCGCTCGCGCTTGTGGGCTCGATTCGCCCGAGCGGCTGGTCGGCAAAACCGATCTGGATGTCTGGCCCGCCGACTTGGCCGGGCGCTACATGGCCGATGACCGGGAGGTGCTGGCCAGCGGCAGGCCGAAGCAAACGGAAGAGGTGATCGACAGAGCCGGCCAACCGAGGTGCTGGTTCGAAACCTACAAATCGCCCGTGTGGGTGAACGATCGGATCATCGGCACCGTCGGCTACGCCCGCGACATCAGCGTGCGCAAGCAGGCCGAACAGCGCATCGAGCACTTGGCCTATCACGATGCCCTGACCGACCTGCCCAACCGGGCGCTGCTGGCGCAACGGGCAGAACTGGCTCTGGCCCTGGCGAGCCGCCACCGAGGGGAAGTGGCGATACTGTTTCTGGACCTCGACCGATTCAAGGAAGTCAACGACGCGCTGGGTCACGTAGCCGGTGACGCCTTGTTGGTGCAAGTCGCGGCCCGCCTCCAGACCTTGCTTCGGGCGGAAGATACCGTCTGCCGGCTGGGCGGCGACGGTTTCGTGCTGCTGTTGACGGAGGTCGGCCAGGACGGGGCGCTGCGGGCGGCCGAACGGCTGCTGGCGGCTTTTCAACGGCCGTTCGTCGTGACCGGCCACCGCCTGAGCGTGACCGTGTCCATCGGGATCGCCCTGTACCCGCACGACGGCGCTGACTTCGCCGAACTGTTGAAGAACGCCGATACCGCCCTGAACCGCGCCAAGCAGCTCGGGCGAAACAGCCGGGCCTTCTACGACCGGCAAATGAACGCTGTCACCTTCGAGCGGCTGGTGCTGGAAGGTGAACTGCGCCAAGCGATCGCGACCAACCAACTGCGCGTTTATTATCAGCCCAAGTTGCGGTTGACCGATGGGGCGCTGGTGGGAGCCGAGGCGCTGATCCGCTGGCAACATCCGATTCGCGGCCTGATTCCGCCGGGAGAATTCATCCCTTTGGCCGAAGCCAGCGATCTGATCGTCGCGCTGGGCGACTGGATACTGGCGGCGGTCTGCCGGCAACTGGCCACCTGGATCCGGCGCGGGCTGGCACCGCCGCCGGTGGCGGTCAATCTGGCCGCCCGCCATTTCACCCTGCCCAACCTGGCCGATCGACTCCGCCAGTTGCTCGAAACTCACCGCGTGCCGGCGCGCGCCCTGCAACTGGAACTCACCGAATCGACCCTGCTCGAAGCCGGGGAACGGCCGGCGGAAACCTTGCGCGCCATCGAGCATCTGGGGGTGAAGCTGGCCATCGACGACTTTGGCACCGGGTACTCGAACTTGGCCTATCTCAAACGCCTGCCGCTCGCGGAGTTGAAAATCGACCGCAGCTTCGTGCGCGGTCTGGCGACCGACCCGGACGACCGCGCCCTGGCCGCGACCATCATCACGCTCGGCCATCAAATGGAACTCAAAATCGTGGCGGAAGGCGTGGAGACCGAGGAACAGCGCCGTATCCTGCTCGATCTGGGCTGCGACATCGCTCAGGGATCCTACTATGACGGACCCATGCCGCTGGGAACCTTCGCCCTCGTCTGGTTGGAACAGGGTGAGCCGCCTGGCGAGGCGACCGACCATCAATGAGATCTGATGCGAAAGCCGCCCTCGCCCACCGGGAGCGGGATTGGAGGTGAGGGTTTGTTCTCGACAGTGGCCCATCACCCCCAATCGGCCGGAATTCCTCTCGCCATGACCAAATTACCGCCTATCCTGCTCACCGCCGCTGTCGGCCTGCTCCTGCTGTGCCACGCGACCTGGGGCTGGGTGCCGATTCTCGATAGCGCCAACTTGGCTTTTCACGAAGCGGGACATCCTATCTTCGGGATTCTCTCCGGCCGGTCGATGGTGTACGGCGGAACCCTCATGCAACTGTTGATCCCCGCCGCCTGTGCCTGGGAGTGTTATCGTCGAGAGCAGACTTACGGTTTCCTCGCCTGTCTGGTATGGGTCGGGGAAAACCTGCTGAACATCGCCCGCTACATGGCCGACGCCCGCGCCCACCGGTTGCCGCTGGTCGGCGGACTGGACCCGGAGGATTTCCACGACTGGACCGAAATTTTGAGCCGATGGGGGCTGTTGAATCACGACACCGCCCTCGCGTTCCTGGTCCGGGTCGGCGCTGTGGGACTCATGATCTGGGTGCTGGCGCGGGCGTGGCGGTTCGCGGGGAAAAGCGACTGATCCGCCAGCGCCGTCTCGCCAGCCTCGCCCGAAAATCGAATCCTCCTTTTCTGTTGGCGTCGCCGGATGCGGATCGGATCCTTAATCTTCTCTACCATTAACCGACACCGCTCATGTCCGCCACCTGCCCCGCTCTATTGATCAGCGCCCCGGCTTCCGGCCAAGGCAAAACCACTCTCACCGCCGGTCTGGCCCGCCACCACCGCAACCGGGGACGTAAAGTGCGGGTCTTCAAAACCGGACCCGATTTTCTCGACCCGATGATTCTGGAGCGAGCCTCCGGCCAGCCGGTCTATCAACTGGATTTGTGGATGGTCGGCGAACGCGACTGCAAGGCGCTGCTCTATCGGGCGGCTCAAGAGGTGGAGCTGATTCTGATCGAAGGCGTGATGGGCCTGTTCGACGGCACGCCGTCCAGCGCCGATCTCGCCGCGCTGTTCGGGGTTCCGGTGCTGGCGCTGATCAACGCGCACGCGATGGCGCAAACCTTCGGCGCCCTCGCTCACGGCTTGGCGCACTATCGTCCCGGTTTGCCTTTCGCCGGGGTGCTGGCCAACCGGGTCGCGGGGCCGGGTCACGCCGAACTGCTGGCCGAGAGCCTGCCGCCGGATATTCGCTATTGCGGCTGGCTGCCGCGCGACGGCGAAATCGCCTTGCCCGACCGCCATCTGGGTCTGGTGCAAGCGGCCGAAATCGCCGATCTGGAAGCTCGCCTGGAAGGCGCCGCCGCGCTCATCGCCCGCACCGGATTGGCTGAATTGCCGCCGCCGGTGTCCTTTCCGGTCGCGACCCTCGAACCGCCGGCGCGACTGCTCGAAGGCGTGCGGATCGGCATCGCTCGCGACATGGCTTTCGCCTTTCTGTATCCGGCCAATCTGGACACCTTGCGGGCGCTGGGCGCGGAACCGGTGTTCTTTTCGCCGTTGGCGGATGCGGAATTGCCGGAAGTGGATAGCGTTTATCTGCCCGGCGGCTACCCGGAACTGCATCTGGATACGCTGGCGGGCAATGCCTCCATGCGCGAAGCCTTGCGGCGCCATCATCGGGCCGGCAAACCGCTGTACGCCGAATGCGGCGGCTTGCTCTACACCTTGGAATCGCTGGCCGACAAGGCGGGCCACCGCGCGCCGATGCTGGGCCTGCTGCCCGGCCACGCGGCGCTACAGCAGAAATTGGCGGGGTTGGGAATGCAAGGGGTGGAACTGCCGGAAGGCGAATTGCGCGGGCATACCTTCCATCATTCCAAGCTGGAAACGCCGTTGAACGCCGCTGGCGCACGGTCGCCGCCAGCGCGACGGCAAGCCGGGCGAGGCGGTCTATCGGGTTGACAGGTTGACGGCTTCGTATCTGCATCTCTACTTCGCCAGCAATCCGGCGGCGACGGCGCGGTTGTTCGTGGCCTAGTGGGTCAAGTGCCTTGCCGATCGCCATTAATTCTACTTTGTCAGATTCATCTATTTGATTATTATCAATTCGCGGCGCTGGAAGTGGCCGCTGCCCGCCCCGGTTCGGCCACGGTGCTGGCCAAGCTTTCCGAGCTGATGTTCGTCGAAGCGGTTCGGGAGTACGTAAACGGCTTGCCTGCCGAGCGGCAAGGCTGGTTAGCGGGGTTGCGCGATCCGGCCATCGGGCGCGCGCTGGCGCTCATCCATTCGACGATCACGCCCGAGCCCCGCTCGCCCGCTATTGCCGGGCGCTGCCAAGACCGCCCTTACACCCTTACAACCGCTGGATGATTTCGTCCGCCATCTGCCGGGTGGTCAGTTTCCCGCCGAGGTCGGCGGTGCGCGCCCCGGCGGTGATGGTGGCGTCCACCGCCCGTTCGACGGCGACGGCTTCCGTTTCCAGCCCCAGCGAGTGACGCAGCAGCATGGCGGTGGACAGGATCATGCCGATCGGGTTGGCGATACCCTTCCCGGCGATGTCGGGGGCCGAGCCGTGAATCGGCTCGTACAGCCCGACCCGGCCCTCCCCCAGACTGGCCGAGGGCAGCATTCCCATCGAGCCCGCCAGCACCGAAGCTTCGTCGGTGAGAATGTCGCCGAACATGTTTTCGGTGACCATCACATCGATCCAGGCCGGTCCCGTGATCAAGCGCATGGCGGCGGTATCGACCAGCATATGCTCCAGGGCCACATCGGAGTTCGCCGTACCGACCCGCACCGCGATTTGCCGCCACAGCCGCGAGGATTCCAGCACGTTGGCCTTGTCCACCGACGTGACTTTGCGCTTGCGGCCCTTGGCCAGTTTGAACGCCAGCTCCATCACCCGGCGGATCTCGTAATCGTAGTATTCCAGGGTATCGACGGCGCGCTCGCGGCCATCCTTGACATCGCGGCCCTTCGGCCAGCCGAAATACAGGCCGCCGGTCAACTCGCGGATCACCAGGATATCGACGCCTTCCAGCTTTTCCGGCTTGAGCGGCGACGAATCGATCAGCGCCGGATGAACCTTGACCGGGCGCAGGTTGGCGAACACGCCCAAGCCCTTGCGCAAGGCCAGCAAGCCGCGCTCGGGGCGGTCCTTGGCGTTGGGATCATCCCATTTCGGTCCGCCCACCGCGCCCAGCAGCACCGCGTCCGCCGCCTGGCAATCGGCCAGCGTCTCATCGGTCAGCGACGAGCCGTAGCGGTCGATGGAGCAACCGCCCATCAATCGCTCCTGGTAGACCCATTCGTGCTTGAATTTCCCGGCGATCACATCCAGCACGCGGACCGCTTCGCCGACCACTTCGGGGCCGATGCCGTCACCGGGGAGTAAGACGATGTTTGCTTTCATGAATGCTCACTTGGAAGCTGCGCGACAACTCCCCTCTCCCGCCGGGAGAGGGGTTGGGGGTGAGGGTTCGAGATTCGAGGTTCGAGATTCAATGCGCCACCGACAGGCCGTACTCCACCGCATCGACCAGCGCCTGCCAAGAGGCTTCGATGATGTTGGCGCTGGCGCCGACGGTGCTCCACAGCCGGGTGGTGTTGCGGGTGTCGATCAGCACGCGGGTGATGGCTTCCGTACCGTCTTGGCCATCCAAAATGCGGACCTTGTAATCCGCCAGTTGGAAGGAGGCGATTTCCGGATAGTGCCCGATCAGGGCCTTGCGCAGCGCCAGATCGAGGGCGTTCACCGGGCCGTTGCCCTCGGCGGCGGTGTGCAACACCTCGTCGCCCACCTTCACCTTGACCATGGCCTCGGCAAAAATGCCGCGCCCCTGGCGATGCTCGACATTGACCAGAAAATCGACCAGCTCGAACGGCGGCTTGTAACCGGGCTGCTGGCGCTTGAGCATCATGGCGACCGAGGCTTCGGCGGCCTCGAAGGAAAAACCGCGCGCTTCCAGTTCCTTCACGTCGTTGAGCACGCCCACCACGTCCACCACGCCACCGACCGCGACGCCGTGCTCCTCGGCTTTGCTGATGATGTTGGCCCGCCCCGATAGCGCGGAGACCACCACCCGCATCTTGTTGCCCACCCACTCCGGCGCGACGTGCTGGTACGACTGCTCCGAGCGGCGCATGGCGGCCACATGCACGCCGCCCTTGTGGGCGAACGCACTTTTGCCGACATAGGGCAGATGGTCGTTGGGGGTGACGTTGGCGACCTCATCGACCACGTGCGAAAGCTCGTAAAGCTTGTGCAGATGGCCTTCCGGCAGGCACCGGCGATCCATCTTGAGTTCCAGATTGGCCATGATGGAGCACAGGTTGGCGTTGCCGCAACGCTCGCCCACGCCGTTGATGGTGCCCTGGACTTGAACGGCGCCTTCGCGCACCGCCAGCAGCGCGTTGATGACCGCGCATTCGCCGTCGTTGTGGGTGTGGATGCCGAACGGGTGCCGGATCGACTCTTTCATCTCGCGGATGATCGTTTCCAGTTCCCACGGCATGGTGCCGCCGTTAGTGTCGCACAGCGCGACCGTCTCGGCCCCGCCGCGAATCGCGGCCTTGAGCGTTTCGAGCGCGTAAAGCGGATCGGCCTTGTAGCCGTCGAAAAAGTGCTCGGCGTCGTAGATGACGCGGCGCCCGGCGGCGCGCAGGTAGGCCACTGACTGCTCGATGATGCGCAGGTTGTCGTCCAGCGTGGTGAGCAGCACGTCGGTGACGTGCAGAGTCCAGGTTTTGCCGAAAATCGTGCAGACCGGCGCTCGCGAATCGAGCAAGGCCTGAATGTTGGCGTCGTCCTCCGGGCCGCCCTTGACCCGGCAGGTGGAACCGAAGGCGGCGATCAGCGCCGTTTTCCATTCCAGGTCGCGGGCGCGCTCGAAAAACTCGGCGTCCTTGAGATTGGAGCCGGGCCAGCCGCCTTCGATGAAGGTCACGCCCAGATCGTCCAGGCGCTTGGCCACGCGGATTTTATCGTAACCCGACAGGGTGAAACCTTCGCTTTGAGTCCCGTCGCGCAGGGTGGTGTCGTAAATCTGGATAAATGACATGACTTATTTTCGGGCTGCAAACGCCGCGATCACTTGCGGAAACTCATCGTACCGGGCTGGATGAAGCGCAGTTCCGGGCCGATGACGTGGACGATGCCGCGTCGGGGATGGTCATGCCGGGCGAGAGGCGGCCTCTTGCGAAGCTCACCCCACCGGCGTCCGTGGCGACATGGACATGAATTTTCTCATAGTCTGGCGAAAAGAATAGATATCCGCGCCAAACTCTCGGAACCGTGACGCCTGAAGCTGGATTCGGGGAAATTTATTCCGCCACCAAGGCGGCGACGGCCAGCACTTGCGGCGGCGGCTGATCGGCCGGACCGGATCGGGCGAGCAAGGCGCTCGCCTTGTCGCGGGCGACGGATTTTTTCTTCGCCGCCGCCAGTTGTTCCAGCTCTCGGCGGGCGGATGGATCGCTTACCCCGCGCCGCGTTTCGTCCAAGATGCCGGTGAGCCGGTCCAGCACCAGCGACAGCTTGCGGGGCGAAAACCCCGCCACGCCGTTGCCGATGACCCGCTCCAGCGCCAGCAACACCGTCGCCCGTCCTGCTTCGCCGGTCACGCCCAGCGATGCCAGCGCCTGATCCAACTGCGCGAAACCTTGTTCCGTGACCGCGATTTGCCCGGCCAACGATCCAGCCAGATCGGAGGGCGTGATCCGGCCATCGCGCAGCCCTTGGGCGAACAGATCGACGCACCCTTCTCGCTGCGGGGTTTGCGTCGCCAACAACCCGCGCGCTACCCGATCCAAATGCGGGCGAATATCCGCTTGCGGCAGCTTGCCCTGCGCCAGCAGGGCCAAGGTCACATCCCGGTAGAAATCTTCCTTGCGCCTTTGGCGGCACAGCCCGGCCTCGAACAGGCGCTGCGCCAAGCGGCGGAAAACGGAAGACCAGATCGGCGGCCAGATCGGCGCGTCGCGAAATAGCGGGTATCGGCCAACACGTAAGGCCACAGGACCGGATGAGACGTATCCCGGCCCAAGTAGGACGAAAACGAAGAGCGCAGTTGCTCGACCAGCGCGTCGGTCACGGGCTGGGGCGCGAACAACAGCTCCGTCAGAAGGGTGGATTTCAGTTGAGACTCGTGAAACATCCTGTTGAACCAACCGCGCGCCGAAGATAATCGCTCCAACAATCGGGGCGCGCGCCCGGCGATGCCCGCATCGCCCAAACCGAACCGGCAGCGTAGCGCGGCGCCGAACAGCCGGAATCCCGCGTTCTCGGCGGCATCGGGATCGTGGTGGAAGACTTTGACGCGCAAGGTATCCACCAGGCTGCCGCCCGCAAAACCGCCCGACAGCGCATGGAACAGCGGCTCGGTCGGCGGGTGTTTGTCGCAGCGTTGCAACCACCGTTCGAGCGCGGATTCCGCTTCGGTGGCGGGCGCCAAGGCCAGAATCAGGGCATCGGCGAACGGCGCATCGAGCCTGGCGATGCCCGGCGCCAGCCGGTTCCAGGTGTCGGCTCGCTGTTCCGGCAGTGCCGGCAGGCGATACAGCGCCGCGCCGAGTTCGTCGGCATCGAGCAAACGCGGCGGGAGCGCGTTGAACCGGTCGGCGAAAACCGCCGGTGTCAACCAGCCCGCCGCATGAGTCGGCGTGGACAACAGCGCATCGTGGCCGGCGGCGATCAAGGCCGACATATATTTTAAGCGCCGCCGCTGAACCGGTTTGAACTGGCTGTCGAGCAACTGCCCGCCCCGGCTGTTTTTCGGAAAGGTCGGCAACGCCTCGCCGCGCCAAGCCAGCGCCAGAAACAGCGCCGGCAATTCCCCGCCCCGACCCCACCACCCGGACCCTTCCAGCGACCCTTGCTGCCAATCGCCCAATTTATCCAGTACTGGCGCGAGGATGGCGCCGACCCGCTCGGAACGGGCCGAACCGGCGAAGCGCAGCATACCCGCGAAGATGCGCTCGTAGTCGGCATGGGTGAACACGCGATCTCGAGTCCGCGCGATGTCCAGCGCCAAGGCTTCCGCCGTCTCGTGCAACGCGAAATCGGGAGGCGACAGCGCGGATGAATGATCGGGAACGGTCGCTTCCAGCTCGCCGCATTGGCCGGTCGCGAGATACTGGTCCAGAAACGCCAGCCGTCTGCGCGACAGCGAATCGGCGGGATCGGCCTCCACCCGTCGCCGGCACACCTCCGCCGCCGCCAACAGATCGGAATGTCGATCCGGATTTTCTTCATCCACGCCGTCCGACGAAGTCGCGGGACGTTCGGCGAGCAAGTGAGCGATGGGCGCGAGTTCGGCCGGAGGCAGCACCGCCGCCGTCTCCTGCAATTGCCCCAGACGCATCTTCGTTCGAAATGCTGTAGCTGGAACACCCCGAGCCAGCGCAACAGATCGGTCGCGCAGCGCGGCATGAGGGCTGCTCAGACCCTTCGCGACCGCATTCAAGGCGGATGCGGTCAGTTCGGGCTTGGCCTTGACCTGTTTTTTGAGCAGGCGCAGGGCCAATTTGGCAAGCATCTGCACCGGATTTTGCAACGAATATCCCAGCGCCCCAACCAGTTCCGTTTGGTCAGCTTCCTCCAGAAAATGCCGTTCCACGATCTCGAACGCCAGCTTGCTGGCCGCTGGCGCGGGGGCGTTGAGCATGACGAGGAAGTCACCGGCATGAGGCCAGATTTCAGCGTCGGTCGGCGCCAGACGGCCGAACAGATCGATCCAGCATTTGGCGACGTGGGGACGCAGAGGGCTTTGCAGCTTGCGCAAAATCAGCGCCAGAAAATCGGCGCGCGGCAGCTTGCCTTCGGCGATCCGGCGGATCAGCGTATCGACCACTCTCGCGTCCAGCAACGGCTCGAAAAAACCTTCCTGCGCGGGCGGCTCGTAGTCCAGCCCGGCCAGGATCATGGCGGAGTCGAAGCCTTTCAGCGCGTGGCTGAAAAAACCGTCGCGACGCATCGCCATGCCGAGCCAAGGCGCCAGCGCGTCCCTCCATTCGGGATGTTGCTGGCGCGCTTCCAGCATCAATCGCGCCACGCCTTGATCGCCGCCGGTGAACCGCGCCCGGCTCAACACCCGCTCGAACACCCGCGCCACGGCTTCGCCGATCCACGGTTCCGGCCGGTCCAGCAAAACCCGTCCCGCGTACAGGACGAATTTTTGCGTCCGCACCGGTTGCCGGGAACTGGTTTTGAACGCGCCCGCCACGCCGCCTTTCCCCGCCAGCCCCGCCAGCAGCAGATTCAAGCGGCTGTAGAAAGCCATCAAGGCGCCATAAGCGCGCTGTTGAAACAAGCCGCCTTGCAAGGCTTGCGGATTGTTGAGCGCGCCCGGCGCGGCCAACGTGGTCGCCCGATCCCGCAAAAAGGCCACCGGATCATCCCGGATAGCCCGATACAAGTTCGGCGAGCTTGGCCGGCCGCGCTTCCCGCTCGTAAGCGGCAGGCGCGGTGCAGCACCTTGAACAACTCGCCGAACCGCTCGAACAGCACCTTGCGCTGCTCGGCGGTCAGAGGTCGCAGCACATCGCGCAACCGGTCGTCGTCCCCCTCGAACAGTTCGCGCAGAAGGGTTTGAAACAGCTCGTCGCTCACGGCGTCTGCTCCGCCGCGAAGCGCAAAGCCAACAGGTGCTTGCAGGGGCCGCGCCGCAGTTCGTGCCGCTCGACCCAGGGGCAGGTGCAGCGGCCCTCGCGTAAATAACCCTGACTGTCCACCCGCAGCGCGACCTGGTAATAACCGCTTTCCCCACGCACCCAGCCGCTCGCCACCAATTCGCCGTCGCGCCGCTCGCGATGCTCGATCTCGACCGATTGCTTCGCCAGCAGGGTCCGGGAACCCTGAAGCCGGCCGGGCTGGTTCTTGGCGTCCACCAGAAACGGCAACTGGCGGTAGAAGTAGCGGTCGCGATCCCGGTCGAAGCCCAGCAAGCCCTGCTGGGCGAGCCGGTCCACGATTTCGGTGGCGCGCGGTAGCGGAAAATCCTGATGCTGGGCCAAATCGGCGACGGTGAAGTGGTTGAGGCTGTGGGCAGCGACACGGGCCAGCGCCAGATCGACCTCATCGATTTCCGCCGCGCTCAACTGGCGCAGCGCGTCGCCGTCGCCGGAAAAGCCGTGCGCCGCCGCGCCCGACAGTCCCAGCGTGAACTGGGCCGCGCCGGTGTCCGCCACCCACAATGACGCGCCGGTCGCTTCGGTCTGATAAACCCGCAACACCTGCAAATCCGGCAGGATGGATTGCAAAAGTCGCAGCCGGTGGCCGTCGGTGACGGCGATGTAACCGCCCTTGCCAGCGGGTTGGCGATGGAGGATTTCCGGCTTGTGGCGCTTCGGGACCAGGAACAGCGCACCCTTGGTGCCGGCGGGAATCTGAGTGAGCAACTGGCCGGCGGTCAGGCGATCCAGCTCGAACAGCGGTTCGGCTTGGCGCTGCACCGCCTGCACTTGAAGAAAGCCCTTGATCCAGCGCTCCGGCAATTTGACCTTGTGTTCGACCGCCTCGCCTCGTTGCGACTGGAGCTTGATCGACTGTTCGCCCATCTCGAAATGGGCCGGCTTGCCGGGCCGCAGTTGCGCCAGATGATTCAGAAAAGCGCCATTGAAATCGACGTTGGTGGTGCCGCTGCGGTTGAAGGCGCCACCCGAAAAAGCGTTTTCGGTGAGATCGGCGCGGGCGTAGACGCTGGCGCAACTGGAGAAACATTCCAGCCGCAGCAACTGGTGGCCCGAGGTGATGACCGGGTCCAGCAAGCGCCACAGATCGGGCCGGTAGAAGCGCGATTCGACCGTCTGCCGCAACCCGAGCAGCAAATTGCGAAAGACCAGCGGCTGGGCGATCTGGCCGGAGAAAATCGCTGGAACGGCATCGCCGGTTGGCTGATCATCCGCCAATTCGGTGGAAGCCATGAAGACCAGCACGAAGCCAGCCTGGGCGTCGATGAGGCTGGGTTGGCGGTAGCGGGTAACGAAATCCATAAAAATGACCGTTTTAATGACCGTTTTCGAATTTTCAGATCGCGAATGATGTAAATTTTTCTTTCTCGTTCCAAGGCTTACAACATCGCTAGCCCGATCAGCAGCTTTTCTTGATCCGATTGAACCTTTTTGCCGCCGACGGGAAACAACCGCATGGGAAGGAGATGCTTCGCTTCGTAGCCTCGCGTCCGGAGGGGTCGGTCCTTCCACCACAGCATGTCTGACCCATCTATCATTGTAGGAGAAAAGGTCATGAGTGCTGTCACACTACCGATTGTCCCATGAGACAGACGATGACGACGACGATAATCCGTTTCCCGTGTTCCGAGGGCAGCGTCTCTCAGACCCGGAACCGGCGCGCTCGACCTCGCGGTGCAGAAATCCGCATCGCGGATCGTTTATGCTCGATTCCAGGAAAACATCAATCTATTCCAGGAGGCTAACAATATGGCCGAGACCGTGTTCCTCAAATCGGGTCATCGCATGTATACGGTGAGCAAAAGCGTGGGTTATAAAGGCCGTCGGGGCGGGATGTGCCCCAACCAGATCGACGATGTGCTGCTGGTGCAATACCTGTTACGGGAGAAATTTAAGGATCGCGGCGACGCGCCCCTCGGACTACTCCTGCAAGTAGACGGCGTGTTCGGCCCGAAAACGCACTACGCGATCCTGTATTTTCAATGGCTGTTAACCGAAGCTGGCGCGCGCAAAGAGATTATCACCGGCACCATCGAACCGATTTCGACTAACACCCGGATCGGCATCGACAACCCGCTGTTGCAGCTGAGCGGACTCAAGGACTTGACCGAGACCCCGGGCGTTCCCCCAGCATTACGGAAGGCATTGTTGCACCACGGCATATCCAACACGACGACGTTCAGCGGCAACGGGCTGCCGAAGGTCAAGTAACCCAGACGAACGAGCGCTCGCGTTGAAACCTCGGAATCCGCGCTTCGCCGGAGACCGTCACGCCGCCCGCAGTGATGTTGCGTATCCGGGCGATGGCCGAAACCGATTCGGTTGCCCAAGTTCGGATAGTCCGCTATACCTGTTCACGAATCCGACCGCTATCCCGAGGATCATTCTCATGCCAGCCCGCCTGACCGCCTTGTTGACGGCCGCCGTCTTGGCGCTCGCCCTGCTCTTGCCCCCGCTCGCTCGCGCCCAAAACGCCAGCCAGCAACTCGCCGCCGACAGCGTGCTGGAAACCATCAAGAAGCGCGGCGCGATCAAGATCGGCATGTCCACCTTCGTCCCGTGGGCGATGCGCGACAAGAACGGCGAACTGATCGATTCATTTCTCCTCAAGATCGCGAATTATCGGAGGTAAACAATGTTTCTTTGTTTTTGTTCTGGTGCTTGGTTGTGGAGCAGGTGCATCCGCGCCGGAAAGATCGCATTGTTGGGAACAATACTTGCGCTAGCATCATCGCTACTACATGCGGCTATCTGCCCCATTTCGACTATCACCACTGTTTTGGATGTTACCGCACCCATCGGTGGATCTGACACAGTGACAGCCACTGGTACCCAAACTGGGCGTCTCCTCCGCAATGGAGTCCCATCCTCGTGCGCATCGCCCAAGGCGTCACCGGGATTGAACGATGCCACAGTTGTGCGTCGTTATGATGCTTATACATACACGCCAGCATTTACTGGCTGTCTGACCGTGATATTGACCCAGCCCACCACCACATTATTCGTCTACGCAGTTAGCAGCTTTAATCCCGCCAGTCCCGCAGCCAACTACCTTGCCGATCCTGGATCTAGCGGCGCGAACACTACCTTTTCGTTAAACGTAACAGCAGGCGTACCTCTCGATATCATCGTGCACGAGGTCAATGCAAACGGTGGGTTGAACACAACCTATACTCTCGCGTTGCAGAACGAGTGCTCGGTACCAGACGCCCCGACCATCGGGGCCGCGACTCCCGGCAACGGCAGCGCCAGCATCGCCTTCGCCGCCCCCGGCAACGACGGCGGCTCGCCCATCACCGGCTACACCGCCAGTTGCACCGGCGGCGGCTCGACCTTCACCGGCACCGGCGCGGCCTCCCCCATCGCGGTCGGCGGCCTCGCCAACGGCACCGCCTACGCCTGCTCGGTGACCGCCACCAACAGCGCGGGGACCGGTCCCGCCTCGGCAACCGCGACCGTCACGCCCGCCACCGTCCCCGGCGCCCCGACCATCGGGGCCGCGACTCCCGGCAACGGCAGCGCCAGCATCGCCTTCGCCGCCCCCGGCAACGACGGCGGCTCGCCCATCACCGGCTACACCGCCAGTTGCACCGGCGGCGGCTCGACCTTCACCGGCACCGGCGCGGCCTCCCCCATCGCGGTCGGCGGCCTCGCCAACGGCACCGCCTACGCCTGCTCGGTGACCGCCACCAACAGCGCGGGGACCGGTCCCGCCTCGGCAACCGCGACCGTCACGCCCGCCACCGTCCCCGGCGCCCCGACCATCGGGGCCGCGACTCCCGGCAACGGCAGCGCCAGCATCGCCTTCGCCGCCCCCGGCAACGACGGCGGCTCGCCCATCACCGGCTACACCGCCAGTTGCACCGGCGGCGGCTCGACCTTCACCGGCACCGGCGCGGCCTCCCCCATCGCGGTCGGCGGCCTCGCCAACGGCACCGCCTACGCCTGCTCGGTGACCGCCACCAACAGCGCGGGGACCGGTCCCGCCTCGGCAACCGCGACCGTCACGCCCGCCACCGTCCCCGGCGCCCCGACCATCGGGGCCGCGACTCCCGGCAACGGCAGCGCCAGCATCGCCTTCGCCGCCCCCGGCAACGACGGCGGCTCGCCCATCACCGGCTACACCGCCAGTTGCACCGGCGGCGGCTCGACCTTCACCGGCACCGGCGCGGCCTCCCCCATCGCGGTCGGCGGCCTCGCCAACGGCACCGCCTACGCCTGCTCGGTGACCGCCACCAACAGCGCGGGGACCGGTCCCGCCTCGGCAACCGCGACCGTCACGCCCGCCACCGTCCCCGGCGCCCCGACCATCGGGGCCGCGACTCCCGGCAACGGCAGCGCCAGCATCGCCTTCGCCGCCCCCGGCAACGACGGCGGCTCGCCCATCACCGGCTACACCGCCAGTTGCACCGGCGGCGGCTCGACCTTCACCGGCACCGGCGCGGCCTCCCCCATCGCGGTCGGCGGCCTCGCCAACGGCACCGCCTACGCCTGCTCGGTGACCGCCACCAACAGCGCGGGGACCGGTCCCGCCTCGGCAACCACGACCGTCACGCCCACAGATCCGGTGGCATCCATCCCCACCCTGTCGGAATGGGCCATGTTGCTGCTCGGAGGTCTGCTCGGAGGTCTGGCTTGGCGGGAACGGCGGCGAGCCACCTCCCCCTGCTGAACACAACCGCCCTGCTCTGATCTGGAGAGTGGGGCGATGATAACCGGCCAGTCGTCGGTGAGATCGTAGGAAATGGGAGAAGCATTCGGTTTCATAAGCTAAGGAGCGACAGGATTGAATGATTGGTTGTAGCGAGTTCGGAAAGCTTGGACCGTTACCGGGAGTTGCCAAACTTCCAAGCGAGACGCGGAACGTCGCGCGTTCGGGCGATGGCCGAAACCGATTCGGTTGCCCAAGTTCGGATAGTCCGCTATACCTGTTCACGAATCCGACCGCTATCCCGAGGATCATTCTCATGCCAGCCCGCCTGACCGCCTTGTTGACGGCCGCCGTCTTGGCGCTCGCCCTGCTCTTGCCCCCGCTCGCTCGCGCCCAAAACGCCAGCCAGCAACTCGCCGCCGACAGCGTGCTGGAAACCATCAAGAAGCGCGGCGCGATCAAGATCGGCATGTCCACCTTCGTCCCGTGGGCGATGCGCGACAAGAACGGCGAACTGATCGGCTATGAAGTCGATGTCGCCAAGCGATTGGCGGAGGATATGAAGGTCAAGGCCGAATTCGTGCCGACCGCCTGGGATGGCATTATCCCCGCTCTGCTGGCCGGCAAGTTCGACCTGATCATCGGCGGCATGTCGATCACGCCGGAACGCAACCTGACGGTTAATTTCTCCCTGCCCTACGCCAACTCCGGCATCCACATGGTCGCCAACAAGGAGCTGGCGGCCGGCCTCAACTCGCTGGCAGCGTTCGACAAAGCCGACGTGGTGCTGGCGGCGCGGCGCGGCGCGACCCCCGCGACCGCCGCCAAGCGCCTGATGCCCAAGGCCACGCTGCGCCTGTTCGACGAGGACGCGCTGGCGTTGCAGGAAGTGTTGAACGGCAAGGCCCACGCCTTCGTCACCAGCACACCCACGCCCGCGTTCGAGGCGCTGAAGCACCCCGACAAACTGTTTCTGCCGATCCCCGAGCCGTTCGTGCAGGGGGCGGAAGGCTTCGCGCTGCGCAAGGGCGATCCCGATGCGCTTAACTTCTTCAACAACTGGATTCTGCTGCGCCAACAGGACGGCTGGCTGAAAGAGCGTCACGACTATTGGTTCAAGACCCGCGATTGGGCCAGTCGGGTCGCCGAATAGCTCGCGGCCCAAGAAGAACACCGACATGATTTCCAACGCCTTGAGATGCCTGCCATGCTTGCTCGGATTATGGCTGGGCATGGCGACAAGTTGGGCAGCGGATGATACCCATGCTCTCGCCCGCGCCTTACTGGACTCCGCGCGGGACTCGCCGTTTCCGCAACAGTGGGCGGCTTATCAGGTTTACGCCTACAGCACGCTCGACCAAGCCGCTTTCCAGCGCCCCTATCAAAACGCGATCAACCAGTTACCGGCCGCCGTTAAGCGCAGCGACGGACCCTGGTTGGCGCCGATGAAAATGCGCTCGGCGCTCAATCGATTTTTAAGCGCGCCGCAGGGGGAGTTCGTCTACATCAGCGGTTGCAAGCCCGGCCAATGCGGCAACAGCGTCGGGGTGGTGTTCGATCCCGCCACCGGCAAGCTGGCTTTGTTGCTGGAAAAACCGATCGGCAAACCAAAAGAAAAACGCTACCGACGCTGGCTCGTCGGCGACTATACGCCGACCATGGCCGCGCTGCTGGAGGCCGCCCGCGCCGCCGAAAAGAGCGGCTACAACCGGCTACCGCTGCCCGCCAAAGGACACGCTAAAACCATGGCGGTGCTGGCGCGTTGAAAGCCGTCGCTTCCGAACGCCGCGCGCCCGTTTCGGTCTGATCAGAATCAACCCGTTATCGGTTTCTTTCCAAGATGCGACGCTTTTTGCTGGCCTTTGTCGGAATCGGGCTGATGCTGTACGGCACGGTCTACCTGCCCCCGGTTCGGGACGGCGTCATCGCGCCTTTCACCGATGGGTTGACGGTCGCGGCCGGCGCGGTCATCACCTTTTTCGGGGGCCAAGCCTGGGTCCAGGGCAACGTGCTGAGCATCCCCGGTTTCAGCGTGCGCATTCTCGATCTCTGCAACGGGGTGGAAGCCACCCTGCTGCTGTGGACCGCCATGCTGGCCTTTCCCGCTCCATGGCCGCATCGGCTGGTGGGGCTGTTGATCGGCTTCCTGGGCGTCCAGATTCTCAATTTGGCGCGCATCGTCAGTCTGGTGTACCTGGGGGTCTGGAAACCGGCGTGGTTTTACTGGGTGCACTGGTACGTCTGGGATGCGCTGATCCTGATGGACGTGCTGCTGATTTTCCTGCTGTGGCTGCGCCGGTTGCCGCTGACGACCATACCCGATGCGACAGCCGCTTGATCCGCTGCTGCGCTTGCTGCTGGGCGCGGCGCTCTGCCTGCCGCTCTGCTTGATGGCGTGGTGGTGGCTCGTCCGGGAACCGCTGGCGAAAGGGCTGGGGCACGGCGTCGGCCTGCTCAGTCCGTGGCTGTGGCCGGAAGCCGTCCTGGGCGTCGGCCTGGACGGCGACAAAGGCTTGCTCGTCAGCCTGCTGCCACCGCTGACCGACTCGGCCCAGATGTTCGCGGCCCTGCCGCTGGCGTTCAACCGCGCGACCGTGATCCTGCCGCTGTTCTGGGGCTTGACCTTGGCCACGCCGGGGCGGGCGCTGCTCCGTCGGCTGCTGCTCGGTACGCTCGCCCTGCTGCCGGTGATCTGCGCCATGGTCCTGCTGTACGCGCAGTTTCAACTGGCGCTGTACCGAACGCATGTGCCCTCGCTGACCGAAACCCCGCCCGCCGATTTCGCCCTGGCCCTGCCGGATTCGCCGGCATCCTATTATCTGTGGGGGCTGGGCCGGCAACTGGCGGTGCTGGTGCTGCCGGTGGTCGCGCCGCTGCTCGCTTGGCTGCTGTTGCACCGCTCGTTTTTGCGCAAGGTCATCCTCGGCGGGTTGCTGCAACGGGGTATCCGCTCGGGTTCCCGGCCCTCTTCGCCACCGTCCCTGCCCTCGGACCCCGAGGCGTGATGTCGCGTCTTCCCCGCTCCTTGCTGCTGCTGGTGTGCCTGTCGCTGCTGACCGGCTGCGACGATCTCCAGCAGGCGCGATACCGGACAGGGATGCAACAGTTGTTTCACCGCGATTACCGCGCCGGGGCCGCGACCTTGGCCTCGCTGGCGGAAAACGGCCACGCGCCTTCCCAGTTTCGGCTGGGTTTCCTGTATCGCCAAGGTCTTGGCGTCCAGCGCAACGCCCGGCTGGCCAGCTATTGGTTCGACAAAGCGGCGCGGGGAGGCGATGTGGGCGGACAGTACTGGTTGGCCGAATCTTATCGGCGCGGCGAAGGGCTGCCCGCCTCGCCGGAACTGGCCTTCGAGTGGTTTCAGCGCTTGGCCGAGCGGGGTTATGCGCCGGCGCAATATCAGGTCGCGCTGGCTTACGCGGAAGGTCGCGGCGTCGGCCGCGACGATCCGGCGGCCATCGCCTGGCTGCGGCGGGCCAGCGCCGGAGGGCACTCCGACGCGGCTCGCCGCCTGGCGCAAGCGTATCGGAACGGCGAGCTGGGCTTACCGCGCGATCCGCGCCAAGCCGCCGAGTGGGAAAGTAAAACCAGGCCCGCGCGGTTTTAGAGACGTTTCGGTACAGCTTCGGCGAGCCGGCTCGTCGAACTGACGCCCTTACCACCCAACCCCTCTCCGCAGGGAGAGGGGAATTTTTGTGCGGCCTGTCAGACGCCGAGCCGACCGCCGCGCTCGATCGCTCCCGCCCCGCGATTTAACCGGGCGCGCGACAATCGACCACCTTGAACTCGACCCGTCGATCCAGCGCGTCCCGAGCGTCGTCGGTGCCGGTGCCGATGAGATTCTCCTTCGAACCCACGCCGTTGGCGATGGTCCGGGCTTTCAGCGCCGGCCGGTCCCGCTCCAATTTGGTCTTGATGGATTCGGCCCGGAGCAGGGACAAGCGCTCGTTGATCGGCTCGGGACCGGTGCGGCTGGTGTGCCCGACAACCTCCAGACACCCCTGATTCTGGGCGGTGCCTTCAGCGATCTGCTTCAGCCACAGCGGGTACGGCCCCGAAACCTGCCGGTCCGCCAAGAAGTCGGTCGAGCCGGGCCTGAATAAAAACTTGACGGCGAGGCGCTTGTTGGTCAAGCCATAGTCCACGATCTTGCCGAAGGCATCGGTCGCGTCGTCGCGGCGGCCCAGCTTCCAACTGGCGAGATAAAGACCGTTGTAGACCCGCAACTGCTGGCCCCCCGGCGAGCGGAGCGCGCTCTGGTACAGCTCTAACGCTTTCTGGTACTGACGGTCGTTGTAGGCGTTGATCGCCTCGCTGATCAGCGCCGCCGTGAGAATGCGATCCACATAAGCGGGATTGATCGGATCGCCCGCCTTGGTGCCCTGGCAGGTCTTGATGTAACCCTCCGTGGCCTGATCCGGCGTCCAAGTGGGGCTGTCTTTAAAATAGGTGGTGGGGGTGATATTGACCCCTTCGGGCTTGGCGCGAGCGGTACCCTTGGAGATGATCTTGCCCGTCTTGAGATCGGCCAGCGCCAGACAGATGCGGAACGCGTCGCGCGCGCCCTCGGTTTTTCCTTCCTTGTTGACGCCGGTAAACGTGCCGACCAGCACGATGGGGGATTTGGCCACCGTCGCCGTCGAGAAGGGTTGCACCGCAAATTGCGGATACTTGTTCTTGACCAATTCGACCAGGCGCGCTTCCATGGAGCGGGTGGCGGCCGATTGCGCGCCCGTTACACCGTCGATCAAGGGATCGATCACCAGAGCATATTTGGCCGCTTCCTTGGCGCCCGCATCGGGCAACTGCGCGCGGCCGAACAAGTCGTTCGCTGCCTTCAGCATCGCCTCATCGAAGGGAACCGGCTGAACCGGCGGGGCCGGAGCTGATGCCTGTTTCTCGTCGGCGGGCGGGGTGGTGCATCCTCCTAATCCCCCCAGGAACGCCGCGAGCGCCAAAGCGCCCAAACTCCGCATAAGTCCTGGGCAATCAAGCTGAAACACATTCATGGTCTGCACTCCTCCTGTTCGGTGGCTGAGAGCGGTTCTCCGAGCTGCGCCTTGAGCAGCGCTTCTCGGCAGCCGGGCTTTGGCCCTTTTTGGCGCGGCTGGCCGGCGAGCTCCGCTCTGGGTTTGGCCGGTTTCGGCGACGCCGTTATTTCGGGTTTAAAAACCGTGCCTTCGGGTGATTTCGGACGCGCCGGCGGATTGGCCGGCGGGGTTGTGGGGAGAGTCGCGCTGGCGCGGCGTTTTGCCTCTTCGGCGGCTTGACGCTTGGCCTCGTCGGCGGCCCGCCGCTTGGCTTCGCTCTCCAGCATCCGCCGCGCCTCGATGGCCGCCTGCTCCCGCTTGGACCGCAGCGTCCGGTTCAGGCTGGCGAGTCGGGCATGATCGGGCCTGATCCGGGCCAGTTGCGCCAAATATGCGTCGGCCAGTCGAAAATCCGCTTTGTCGAGGGCGCCATTCGCCAAATCCGCGTAGCGGTCGGCGACTTGCTCCAACCTGGCGCGCGCCTGGCCGTGATCGGGCGACAGCGCCAATATTTGATTGTAGCACGCTGCCACCTCGCTGCCCTGCTGGTCGGTCAGACGGTCTAGCGGGAAGCGGGTGGCGCAATCCCGCAGCAATTCGCCGATACGGTTGTTGGTCGCGATGGCCGTTTTCACCTGATCGCGCAATGCGAGAAAATCGGACTGTTCGGAGGCCGAACTCAGCCCTTCCTCGATCCGCTTCAGGCTTTCGTCCAGCTCGCCCCGCCCCAGCAAATCGCGCGCTTGAGCCAGCAGTTGGGCGACGTGTTGCCGCTGCTTGCTCTGGCCTTGAATCACCTCGCGCAGCGTCACCAATTCGGGGTGGCCGGCAACCTGTTGCAAGCCTTGCTCGATCAGTTTCAAGCTACCCTCGGAATCGCCCGCCTGCCAGCGGGCGTGCGCCTGCGACAAGAATTGCTCGGCCTGTCGTTGCCGGTCTTCCGCTCGGGTGCGCAAGGTATCGCGCAACAGCGCCAATCCGCCGTGATCGGGCACGCGCCGCAGCCCTTCCTCGACCCGTTGCAGGCTCCGCTCGAACATACCGTCGCGATAGTCGCGCTGGGCCTGTTCCAGCAAGCGGGAGGCGTCCTGATGGCGTTCGACCTTTTCGCGTAACGCCAGCAGCCGGCCATCGTTCGGTGAAGCGTTAAGACCCAGTTTGATCAATTCCAGGCTTGGCCCGAATTCTTCCTTCTGAAAATGCCTGACGGCAAGCTGCTCGTAATTGGCGGTGAGCGCGGCGCGACTTTCCGGTACGGGCGGCAAGTCAACGGCGCCGATTTCGGAATCGGTGCGGGTCAATCGCCAAAAAAGGGTCGAATAAATCGTGCTGCCCACGGCCATGATTGACAAGAATAACCCACCCGCCAAAACGATCTTCTTGGGCTGCGAGTAGCTTTTAAACGATCGAGCGATCCGGGTCGTATCGCGAAAGGAATAAAACGGTTGCCTGATTCTGGGGTGTTCGAGCGCGCGGATCAATTCCTCGGCATTCTGAAAACGGTCGGCGGGATCCTTGGCCAACAGTTTCCGCAACATCGGCTGAAGCTGACCGAACCCGGCCGGCAATTCCGGGACCGGCTGAACGCAATGCATCATGGCGATGCCGATGACATCGTCCGCCCGATAAGGCGGCTGCCTGGCGAGCATTTCGTAAAACACGATACCGAGGCTGTAAAGATCGGAGCGGTGATCCAGCTTCTTGCCGGTGATTTGCTCCGGGCTCATGTAAACGGGACTGCCGATGGCCAGTCCGGGCGCGGTCAACTGGGTATCGTCGGCATCGACCAGCTTGGCGATGCCAAAATCGCTGAGCACCGGGGTGCCGTCTTGGCGAAACAGGATATTCTGCGGCTTGATGTCGCGATGAATAACGCCTCGCTTGTGGGCGTAGGCCAGCGCCACGGCGATGGATTTGACGATCTCAAGGGCGCGTTCCAGGCTCAAGCCCTGTTCGATTTGCTGCGCCAGGGTCCCTTCCGGGAGCAGCTCCATGGAAAAATAATAGTGGGGGCCGTGCGAGCCGAAATCGTAGACCGTGATGATTTGCGGATGCTGGAACTGGGCGATGATGCGCCCTTCCTTCAGAAACCGATCGGCGAAGCTCTCATCGTTGACCCGCGCCGATTTCATGACTTTCAGGGCGACTTGGCGACCGAGCGATTCCTGAATGGCGAGATAGACGGTGGCCATACCGCCTTCGCCGATCTTGCGCACTATCGTGTAGCCTGGAATTTCCATCACTCTCGAACAACCCTCTCGACTCTGGGCGCCTCCAAGTTTCCCATCCCGCGCCCGATCAGCCGATCGAGCGACCCAAACCGGTCGCTCGATGCGCGGGCTCGACATCGCTCGCGACGGCTTTTCGCGCCGCTATCCCGGTTGGACACCCGTTTCGCCGTTTAAGCTCGCCGGCGAGCCCATTTCGCCAGCAACCAAATCCAAGAAAGCAATTGTCCCCCCAGCGCCAGCCCGAACGCGAGCCGATAGCCGGCTTCGGCGTAACCGCCGCCCGCCACCGGCCAGCGGTTGATGATCGCCCCCATGCCCCATTGGCCGGCGAACGCCAGCACGAACACCGGCAGGTTCAGCGCCGTGTTGACCCGGCCCGCGAGAGCGGGCGCGAAGGCTTGCGACAGAATCGCGTAATTCAACATCCCGCTGGTGCCGAAAAACCCGAACAGCGCCCACAGCGGCAGCAGAGGGCCGACCCCGGCCAGCAGCGCCAGTTGCACCAGCATGAACAAACCCATGCCGCCCGCCGCCACCGCCACCGGCGGCAGCCCGCGCCGCGACAGCCGGTAGGCCAGTTGCCCCATGCCGAGGAACCCCCCCACCATGGCCGCCGCGGTCCAGAACAGACAATCGGCGGCCGAGGCTTTGTCCAACCCCGCCACGTCGCGCAACCAGGGACCCGCCCACAAGCCCTGAATCGCCAGGAACGAGGCTTGGGACAACACGCTGCTCGGGGCGATCCACCAAAAAACCTCGCTGCGGAAAATATCGGCCACACCGCGCACTTGCGAGCGCCAGTCCCCCACCGTCGCGCCGCCGCGTTCCGGCACCGCCAGAAACAGGGCGAGCGCGACCGCCACGCTCGACCCCGCCAGCCCGGCGAACAACCCCCGCCAGTCGGTCAGCCTCAACACGGCTTCGACCGGCGCGGTGGCGGCCAGCGCCCCCAGCCCGCCCGCCGCCAGCACCCAGCCGTTGGCCGAGGGCAACCGCTCGGCGGGAAACCACATCACGAACGCCTTGAAACTGGCCATCAGGCAGGCCGACACCCCCAGCCCGATCAAACCCCGGCCGACCACCAGCTCCGTCACGCCGCCGCTCGCCGCGAACACGCCGGCGCCGGCCGCCGCGAACAGCAACAAGGTCGCTTCCACCCGACGCGGGCCGAATCGGTCCAGCAACACGCCCAAGGGCAATTGGAACGCGGCAAAGGTCAGGAAATAGGCGCTGGTCAACAAGCCGAGATCGCCGGCGTCCAGCCGCAGCTCCGCCGCCAGATGAGGCGACAGCACCGCATTGATGGTGCGGTAAATGTAAGACAGGCAATAACCGGCGGCGAACGGCAGAAAAACCCGCCACACCACCGCCGGGGGCGACAGCGACACCGCATCCGTCATGCGCCGGTCGCTGCCCGGTGCGTCAGCCGATAGGCTTTTTCCAGCAACCACGTCAAACCGCGCTCCCGCCAGCGCGATTCCTCGGCCAGCGCGTCGCGGGTATGGAGCAACTCCACGGCGTGAGCCGGCTCGAACAGCGCCCGCACCTCGGTCTCGCCGACCGCGAACGGCGGCCCCACCAACGCCGCTTGGTCGTACTCCAGCGTCACCAGCAAAGTTTGGATTCCGGCGGGCAGCATCGCCGCCAGCTTGCGCGCGTAGCGCTCGCGCATGGCCGGCGGCAAAGCGATCAGAGAAGCGCGGTCGTAGACACCGGCGATTTCGGCGAGATAGCCCGGTTCGAGGGCAAAAAAATCGCCTAGCAGAACGCGAATCTCGTCCTGCTCCCAAATTTCGAAGGCCCCTTCCCGCCAGCGATTCGGCCGCAAGCCGTTTTCCTCGAAGAAGGCCTCCACCGCGACCGGACTGATTTCCACCCCAGTCACGGGATGACCCTCGCCCGCCAGCCACAGCATGTCGCGGCTTTTGCCGCACAGGGGGACGAACACCCGCCGCCCCGCCGGCAGGCCCAGCCGGTCCCAAAACCGCTGGAGATGAAAGTTGATGTCCTGCTGGTGAAAGCCGATTTCGGCTCGCACCCAGCGTTCGTGCCAAAAATCCGGTTCCATGTCGTCACCCCCGGGCCGAAAACAGGCCGGTCAGATTCAACCCCGCCACCAGGCGCGGCGCGAAAACAGCGCGGCCAGGCCCCGCGCCAGATAGTACAAATCCTTGCGGGTGCCGCGCTGGCGGGCGTAAAAGGCGTCGCTCATCAGGCGCTCCTCGCGCGGGGCAGACCCCGGCAACAGCAACTGGGTCGGACCGATCAGCCCGGCCGGCGCCCGGTCGCCCAACAGCTCCCACTCCTCCACCCGGCCGGCGGCTTGCTCCGGCGTCAGCGGTTCCGCGCCCACCAGGCGCAGATCGCCGCTGACCACCGCCAGCAATCTCGGCAGATATCGCAGCACCGGGATCGAAGTCGCCCACTCCCGGACATCAAACACCCGCCGCTGGCGCACGCCGAACGCGTCGAACTCGAGCCGATTGCCGCGCAGCCGCATCGCCCGCAGCGGTTGACCGGGATTCTCGGTCAGCGCGGCGGCCAGCGCCAGCGGCCATAGAGGCAGCGACAATCCCAGGACGACCGTCCCCAGCAAGCGGTTCAGGGGCTCGGCCACCAAGCGGCTCAGGGTCGCCTCCTCCAGATCGGCCAGCAGAAACGTCTCGGCCACGGACAGCACGGCGCCGATATCGACCCGAATCAGACGGTTGCCCTGGACGATGGCATTGCTCACCTCCACCAGCTCCCCGATGTAGGTGTCCGAAAGCACCACGCTGTCCCTCAACAAAGCGAGGCGGTCCACGATCACATGGTTGGCGATCACCACTTCGCCGTGCATCTGGGCGCTCGATTCGATCCGGCAATTTCGGCCGACATAGGCGATGCCCCGGCGCAGGCTGCGGGGCGACACTCGGGATCGCAGGCCCACGGTCAAGCCCAAAGCCACCGGCCGGCCGGGCACGATCAGCCCCGGAATCCGGCCGGCGGCGGCATCGAGATTGGCCCGATGGAAGGCGGGCAACGATTCCAGGGGATTGACCGCTCCTTCGCCCAGTTCCACCACCGGCCAGGCTGGCGGGGCCGGATTCGGCGCGACCGGCCAGCGCAACAACTCCAACCCGCCCCGGCCGCCCGCCCGATGCAGGCAGAGGCTGATCGGCGCGTCCGGGGTTTTGCCGTACACCACCGGGCCGGCGATTTCGCCGGCCGACCGCAGAAATCGGGCGAGAGGGGTTCCGTGCAAGACATCGCCGCGCAAGGCCAGCACCTCGCTCTCCAGGCGGGCTCGACCCAATTCCACCACTTCGTCCGGATCGGCCTCGCCCCGGGTGAGCACGTAATCCAGCCGCATCCCCCAGCGGCCACCGTCGCCGAAGGCCGCCCGCAACGCCTCGGCTTGGGGCGAAATGGCGACGAGCGCCTCGCGCAAGCCGGCGGCGGCCACCATTTCCAGCGCGTGCTCCAATACCGGTTTGCCGACCACCGGCAGCAATGCCACGGCGGTCCGCTCGGTGAGCGGCTGGAGTTCCTGGCCTAGCCGGTCGGCGAAAATTAATACCTGCACGGCTTAGTAGGCCCCCCGCCCCAGCAACACCGCCGGCACCGTCTTGAGCAGAATCAGGATGTCCTGCCACGGCGAGGAGGACTCGATATAGCGCACGTCGAGCTTGACCTGTTCGGGAAAGGGTATTTCGGAGCGCCCCGATACCTGCCAGATGCAGGTGATGCCGGGGATCACGTCCAGCCGCCGCCGGTCGGCCAGGGAATATTGGTCCACTTCGCTCGGTAAGGCCGGGCGCGGCCCCACCAACGACATGTCGCCGACCAGCACGTTCCAGAATTGCGGCAACTCGTCGATGGAAGCGCGACGGATGATCCGCCCGACCCGCGTGATGCGCGGATCGCGTTTCATCTTGAAAATCACCCCGCCGGCTGACTCGTTGCGGGCCAGTAACGCCGCCCTGCGCGCTTCGGCATCGACGTACATCGAGCGGAACTTCCACATCGGGAACAGTTTGCCCCAGCGGCCGACCCGGATTTGCTTGAAGAACACCGGTCCCGGCGATTCGAGCTTGATGGCGACCGCCACGAGCAGAAATAGCGGAGCCAGCACAATCAGCAGCTCCAGCGATACCACGATGTCGAGCAACCGCTTGAACACGTAGGTGCCGCCGATCACCGCTTTCCAGGCCAGCCGCTTGCCCTGGAACCGCAGGCGCTGCCAGAAGCCGTCGGGCCGAATCTGGCCGTAGCGGCGCAGCAGCGCCTCCCGCAACTCCGGGTCCGGCTCCAGCCACCGATCCGGCAGTTCGCTCATCGGCGCGCTTCCCGGCAGGCTTGGCGCCAAACCCGATAGAGAAACAAGGGATTGCCGAGCAGGTAGCGCCGCCACATCCGCCCCGGTTCCTGGGCGAGCCGCCAGATCCATTCCAGGCCGATTTCGCGCAGCCACAACGGCGCGCGGGGAATCCGGCCGGAGTAGAAATCGAACAGCCCCCCGACGCCCATCCGCACCGGCGGCCGCAGGCGGTCGCGATGCTCCGCCAGCCACAACTCCTGCCGAGGCACGCCGAAGGCCACCAACAGGATTCGCGCCCCGGAAGCGTTGATGCGAGCGATCAGGTCGCTCTCTTCCGACGGCTCGAAATAACCGTGCCGGGTGCCGGCGACGATCAGCTCGGGATAGCGCCGGCGCATGTTATCGGCGACCGCTTCGGCCACGCCCGGCCGCGCGCCCAGCAGGAACAGCGACAAGCCATCGCGGGCGGCGCGCTCGCAAAGCCGCGGAAACAGATCGGTGCCGTTGACGTTGGCGGCCAGCGCCAAACCGCGCATCCGGCAACCGATTTGCAGGCCGATGCCGTCCGGCAACACCCGCGCCGCGCGCTGGAGCACGGTCCGGTAGCGGGCGTTGTCGTGGGCGATATTGAGGCAGTCCGGGTTGACGAACGCCAGCAGAAATTTGGCTTCGCTTTCACTTTCGCCCGCCGCTCCGGCGGCGCGGGCGGCGATCCAGTCCACCGCCTCGTCCATGGTGGTGTTGACGACCGGCACACCGAAGAAATCGAGCGCGGGCGGCATCGGCCGGTCACCGCCGCCCAACATTCCGGCGAGCAGGGAGCGCACGACCAGCCCCGAGCTACCGCGCAAGCTGGGCCGCCCGACGAAGGCACGGTCCAACGCCCACTCCGAGTCGTGGGCGATGCCGACCCGGCGCTGGAGCTGGTACGGTGAGAATACGCCGGGACGCATGCCGAAACGCCGTTCCGCCTCGACCGGCACCGTCGCGGCTTCCCCGGCCGTCAGCGCCCGCGGCCCGGCAAAGGCCATGTCGCCGCGCAAGACGTTGAACAGCACCGCCAGCTCGCGGCCGACCGGCGCGCCGGCGAAAACCAGTCGAGCAAACGGCCGGCGGTCCCGACCGAGCAGTTCGACGCGCTCGAACACCCGGCCGGTTCGAGCCCACGCCAGCACGCCGCGCGCCAGCCACAGCGGCGCCAGGGTTATCAGTAGAGCCAGGGCCAGGGCCAGATCGAAGACTCTGATGCGCGTCGGCGCCGCCGCCGATTCCTCGGCCACTCGTTCTCCCTCCCTGTTCACCGTCGCGTTCGATTTCAACTCGTCATGCCAAGCGCATCGCGCCAACGCCAACCGCTCCAGCGCCAATCCGTACCCGCCACCGCCAAGGCTCCCCCCCAGCCGGAACCGAGAGGCAAGGTCAACACGCTCCATTCCCGCCCTTCGGCGTCGCGCAGGCAGCTTCGATCATCCGCTAGCGAATTTTCCCAAAAGCAGACCTCCAGATGGCGCAGTCCGCCGGCCAAGCCATCGCCCGAGGCTTTGGCGACGGCTTCCTTGCGGGTCCAGCAGGCAAAAAACGCTTCCCGTTGCACGTGGGGGGGCAGGGCCTGGAACGAAACCCGCTCGCGGCGGGTGCAAACCCGGTCGAGAATCGCCAGATAATCCGTGGTCCGGTCGTGGCTCTCCAGATCGACGCCCACTTCCCGCAGGGCGACCGCGTACAGCGCGCCATCGCCGCTGTGCGACAGATTGAAATGCAGGCCGCTCTCCGCGTCCGCGCCCGCCAGCGCGGGTTTACCGTGCGGCCCCTGCTCGAAACGCAACGTCGCCGCCGACCGGTTCAGATAGGCGCCCAACAACGCCCGCAGCAATCCCCGCCCGGCGACGAAGCGATCCCGATGTTCCGGAAAGCGAAATCGCGCCGCCCGCTCCCGCTCCTCGGCCGACAACGTCTGGGCCAAATCCGCCAGCCGCTCGGCCGATTGCCGCAAGCTCGCCCACCAAACCCGCGCTTCGTCGCCGGCCAAGGCTCCGGCGGGAACTCCAAGGGGCCAAGGCCAAGCGGCAAGCTCGCTCCCGTCGCGCCCCGCCGCCAGTGCCGGATCGGGCGTTCGGCGCGGCGGCGCGGCGGCGCCGAGCACCTTCGTCCCGCGACCGAAACGCTCATGCGAATTGGGCTCCGGTCCCTTACACTGGCGCTCCCGCATCATCGCCGCCCCGGCAAACCCGGATGCGGGAAAACCCCCTCCGGCCCCGCAACCCTTCGCGGCCGACCCAACGGAGCGCCCTCATGAAGCACCTCATCGCCATCAAGGTTCGCGGTTACCACCTCGATCTGTATCGCCACGTCAACAACGCTCGCTATCTGGAATTTTTGGAGGAAGCCCGCTGGAGTTTCCTGGAAAGCAAAGGCAACCTGGATTACCTGCAAGACAACGGTTACACCTTCGCCCTGGTCAACATCGACATCAACTACCGCCGCGCCGCCTACATGGGCGAGGTGCTCGAAATCGCCACCTCGGTCAAGTCGATCGGCAACCGCAGTTGCGTCATGCACCAGCTCGTCACCCTCCAGGGCAGCGATACGGTCGTCGCCGACGCCGACGTCACCTTCGTCCTGGTGGACACTCGCACCGAAAAAGCCGCCCCCCTGGAAGGCCCCTTGCGGGCGGCGCTGGAGCAAATGGCCGATTAGGCCCCCCGCATCAACCGTCTTCGCCAAAGGGAGAGGCCGCGCTTACCGCGCTTCCCAGCGCCAAGCGTGCCCGACGATGGTCGCCAGATCCGCGTGGCGCGGCTCCCAACCCAACTCCGTCCGCGCCCGCCGCGAATCGGCGACCAGCCGCGCCGGATCGCCCGGCCGGCGTTCGCCGTACTCCACCGCGAACTCGCGGCCGGTGACAGCGCGGGCCGCGTCGATCACTTCCCGCACCGAGAAACCGTTGCCGTTGCCCAAATTGTAGGCGGCGCTGCCCCCGCCATCCCACAATCGTTGTAACGCCAGCCAGTGGGCCTCGCACAGATCGGCCACATGGATGTAATCGCGGATGCAGGTGCCGTCCGGCGTATCGTAGTCGGCGCCGAAAACCGTGACGTGCGACCGGCGCCCGGAAGCGGCCTGGAGCACCAGCGGAATCAGGTGCGTCTCCGGCTCGTGGCGCTCGCCCAGTTCGCCTTCGGGATCGGCGCCGGCGGCGTTGAAATAGCGCAGGCACACCGCTTTCAAGCCATAGGCCACGCCGTAATCCTCCAGCATCTGCTCGACCATCCATTTGCCGCGGCCGTAGGGATTGATGGGGTTTTTCGGGTGATCCTCGTCGATCGGCACGCGAACCGGCTCACCGAAAATCGCGGCGGTCGAGGAAAAAATGAAATGATTGGCCCGATGGGAGATCATGGCGTCCAGCAAGTGCTGGGTTTTGAACACGTTGTTGCGGTAGTACTTGGCGGGCTCCCGCACCGACTCCCCGACCTGGATGTGGGAAGCGAAGTGCATCACGGCATCGAACCGGTCGGTTCGGAACAAATCCTCCAGCACGTCCATCTCGCCCAGATCGCCCAGGACGAAGCGCCCCCCCAGGACCGCGTCCCGATAGCCGGCCGACAGATTGTCCATCACGGTCACCTCGCAACCGCGCCGGCACAGCAATTTGACCATGTGGGAGCCGATGTAGCCCGCTCCGCCGACCACGAGTACATGCATGACCGTTTTCCTCGCATTCCGACGCTGCCGCGCTCGATTTGAACGCGCAAGGACAACCCGTGTTTTCCGCTATCGCGGCCGCACGCCGGGCGAACCGAGCCCGAGTCCGCGCTTGATGGGAATTTCGCTGACCAACTCCGAGGGCAAGGGCGCATCACGTCCCGCAAAACCAAGCTCGATCTGGGATAGTGACCGCTGGCGCTCGCGCATCAACCCGCCGAGCGACCAAGCCGGAGCGCCGGAACGAAGCCGCGCGCCGGCTCCTAGCCGCCGCGCTCGTTGTGCATGCGCAAGAACCGTTCCATCAACTGCTCGATTTCCGCTTCCAGCGCGCCTCGCTCCTGCTCCGCCTGACGATCCCGCGCCGCCATTTTCTCTTCGAGATTCCGTCGGGACTGATGGGCTTGGTCCAACTGTTCGAGCAGGCTCCGCTTTTCCTCCTCCCAGCTTTCGGCTTGCGGCGGTTCCAGCTTGCCGGGTCGCGGCGCCTGCAATTCGGCCCGCAACTGTTCCAGTTGCCCTTGCAAAGCCTTGCGCTCGTCCTCCCAGGCCGCCCGCCGCTGGTTCAACTCCGCGGCCGCTTCCGTCCTCAATTGCTCGACCAACCGGACGGTATCCGGCGGCAGGTTTTGGTTGGCGCGCGCCTTGTAGAGGGTCAGGCTGTCCTCCAGCGTGTTGATTTGGATCTGCAATTCCAAGCGCTCCCCTTCCCACGCTTCCTGCTGCTGTTCCAAGCGGGCATCCACCAGGGCTTTATCGCGCTGCAAGGATTGGGTTTGGCCTTCCAAATTGGCGGTTTGCAGCAGCAACCCCTGAATCTGCCGGTCCCATTCCGCCCGTTCCTGGGCAAACTGCTTTTGCTGGGCGGCATTTTCCTTTTCGGTGCGCGCGACCGTGTCGCGCAACCGGGCGACCTCCTGGAGATGGCTTTGTTGCTCTCGATCGTATCGGCTCTTCAACTCCGAATGCTGTTGCTCCAGGTTAGCCCGATGCTCGGCCATCTGGGTCAGATCGGCTTCGAGCCGCTTTTGCTGGGAGAGCATGGTCTGGCGGGACTGATAGGCGGTGGACTGCTGGCCGAGGACGGTGGTTTGCAGCTCGCTGTTCTTGGTTTGCTCCTCGGCCAATTCCACCTGAATTCGGGCCAGAGCATTCCGCAAGGACCGATAGGGCAACAAAAAAACGATGACGCCGCCTGCCGCCAGCCCGGCGATGACCCCGATGACCAGATACATGATGTCCGCCATGGTTCACAATCCGCTTATTTGACTTATATCCTGGCGCGGGCGCGTTCTCCTCAGCGTAATCCGTATGCCAGCACCGCCGCTCCGACGCCGATCGCCGCCGCCCAGCCCGCCGCCAAAAAAATGCGGCGCTGCACATCGCGCTTGGCCGTGGACCAGAGCTGCTGAAACGCCTGTTCCGCCACCGCCGCCGGGCTTGCCGCGCCAGCGTTGGCGCCCGCGTTCTCGGCGATCGCTTGCAGCGTCACTTCCCGCGCGGCCTGGAGCGCGGCCTCGCGGGCGGTTTCCCCGGCCTTTTGGGTGGCCTCGGTAAATCGCGCGCTCAATTGCCGCGCCAGCCGCTCGGACAGCTCGTGGAACTGGCCCTGACACATCTGAACCGCCACTTCCCGCGCCTGCTTTTCGACTTCGGTTCGCCCTTCGCGCTGCAAGGACTGGAACCGCTCTTCCAGAAGCGGGGGCAATTGGGACCGAACCGCGGCCTCGGCAGCGGCGCGGGCCTCCCGCGCATCCAGCGCCGGCGGTTGCCATTTCGAGAATTGCGCCTCGCAGGCGCGCGCCGCGATCCGGCCGCAGAGGTCTTCCTGGCCCGCTTCCAGATCCCTCCGCAGCTTGGCGATGACATCGTTGATCAGCGGCAACACCTGGGATTCGATGGCGTCGTAAACCACCATCTCGGCTTTTTCGACGGCGATCTTTTCGATTTGCTCGGTCGTCGCCGTCTCGCCAACCGGGGCGGGAGGCGGGCCGGGAGGCGGCGGGGAGGCGGCGGCCTGCATCGCGGCCTCGGCGGCGTCGAACAGGTCGTTCATCTCGTTCAGGACCGCTCCGAGCGCGTCCGGCGTCGCCGGCTTCACCAGCACGCCGATGGCGCCGGCCACGCGGGCTTCCTCCTGATAGGCCGGCTCGTCCTTGGAGGTGTACATCGTCACGGGAATCGCCGCCAGAGCCGGTTCGCGCTTGATCCGCCGGACGGCGGCCAGCCCGTCCAGGCCGGGCATGGTGTGGTCCATGAAAATCGCGTCGGGCCGCTGGCCGCGCAGATAGCTCAGCGCTTCCTCGGCGGAATCGACCGTATCGACGGTCAACCCGAACCCCTGCAACATCTTGCGCAGCATCAGGCGCGCGGACTTGGAATCATCTACCACAAGGACGTTTCGGACTGGCATGAACCCTCCTGGTTTTCTTTTCAGATTAACAGTTTTTGGGCGCGGACAAAACAACGCTTCAAACGGAATCCACGCCGGAAAGGATCGCGCTCGGACCGCCAGCCGCCCGTTCGTCGCAGAAGGTTCGAGAGTTTGCGTCGCGAGGCGAGGAGCGCGCCGCTTCCGCCTAGCGCAAGCGGGCCAGCGCCATCGTCTCGTCGTCGAATATCGAAAAAACCTGATGCAAGCGGGTCAGTTCGACCAAAGAACGCACGGTCGGATTCAGGTGGAGCAACACCACGTCGCCGTTCTTGAGCCGGGCCGCCTTGAACACCGACACCAGCACCGAAAGTCCGCTGGAATCCATGAAGCCCACTTCGGCCAAATCCAGAATCAGCTTGCCGTGACCCTGCTCGACCACCGCCAGCAACCGTTGGCGAACCTGGGGCACGTCGGCCATGACCAATCGCCCCGCCAAGGCGACGATGTCGATACCATCGATATTGCGATGCGTCAAAACCATATCTCGATTCCCGAAGTATTCCACCGATGAAAGCCGCTCTCGGCTCTCTTCCCAGCAGAGAGAGCGAGCGGCCACCGCGAGACCGTCAACCCGGTCCCGGCCCTTCTCGGTCGAGCGTCCGGCTCATGGTCAGGACGTTCACGCCATCCCGGACCTGGTACTCGACCGAATCCATGCAGGATTTGATGATGGCCAGCCCGCGACCGCGCGGGTGCCAGCTCTTCGGATCGGCCCGATCCGGTTTAGCGATTTCCCCCACCCCCGTCAGTTTCCGAGGATCCATCGGCTCGCCGCGATCGCGCACCGCCAAGCCGAGGCGGTCCGGCGCCAGCAGAAGCTCCACCACCACCGAATGGCCGGGCTCGCCGCGGTAAGCGTGCTCGACCGCATTGTTGACGGCCTCCACCATCGCCAGTTCGACCTTGGCGATGTCGGCCGCGGGCAAGGCGGTCAACCCGCAGAGGCCGCGCAGGGCATGGCTGAGCAGTTCGATGCACTCGGGCCGGCTATCGATAGCCAGGCTGATGGTCCGGGTCATGGCCATGCTCGCGCTCCAAAACCAGCAAGGTGATATCGTCCTGATGATCGTCGTCGCCCTTCCACTCCAACAGCGCCTGCCCGACGCGCTCGGCCACCGCCGAGGCCGGCAGATCGATCATCTCCTCCAGCAGCCGCCTCAGCCGGGGCTCGGAAAACTGCTCGCCGGCCCGGTTGGCGCACTCGGTGATGCCATCCGAATATAAAAATAGTCGATCGCCGCACGCAAGATCGAAACTGGTGGTCTCGTACTCGACATCGGGGAGCATGCCGACCGGAAAGCCGCCCCCGCCCACCGGTTCGGCCCGGCGGGCGGCGCGGCGCAGCAAGATCGGCTTCGGATGGCCCGCCTGGGTCAAGTTCACCCGCCCGGAACGCAAATCCAGATTGCCGTAAATCATGGTGAAGTACTGAAGCGGATCGATACCCGATTGAAATCGCCGGTTCAGCTCGCTCACCAGCAGTTGCGGGATAACTTCCTCGCCCTGGCTGTTGTCCTGCCGGCGCAAGCGTTTTTCCTCGGCCCCCTGCGACAGCAGCCGATTCAGCGTGAAGGACAGCAGCGCCGCCGGCACGCCATGCCCGACCACGTCCAACTGGTAGAAGCTCAACCGCTCCCCGCCCAGCGCGAAGTAATCGAAAATGTCGCCGGCCACGAACGAGCACGGGTGGAACAGCCATTCCACCGTGGCCCCCGGCAACCGCAGCGGCGGCGGGAGCAGCGCTTTCTGCATGACGGCGGCCGATTCGAGATCGTGGCGAATGGTCGAATACGCCTCGGACAAGGTGCGGTTGACCTGGTTGAGGCGATGGTTGCGTTCCTCCAGCTCTTCTTCCAGCCGCAGAATACGCTCGCCGGCGCGAACCCGCACCCGCAACTCCTCGCGGTACACCGGCTTGACCATGAAATCGTCGGCCCCGGCATCCATCCCCTGCACCAGCGAGGTCCTGTCGTTGCGCCCGGTCAGCAAAATCAGGTAAACGTAATTGAGGAGTTCGGCGGCGCGCACCCGCCGGCACAGCTCGGGACCGCTCAGACCCGGCATCATCCAATCGCTGATGGCCAGGCGGACTTGGCCCTGTTGTAGAATGTTCCAGGCTTCGAGGCCATCGTGGGCGACGATGACCTCATAGCCCCAGCGTCGCAACATCGCCGAGATGATCCGCAGCACGTTGGGATCGTCATCCACCACAAGGATACGCATGGCTTGGCAAAAGGGTGTCGGTCTCAAAGTTGCGCGGCCGGCGCGGCGTTCGGCGGCGCGCGTCAGGCGGACGAGAACGGAATCTGGCCGGGATGGGTCAGAGTAAGTTTAGCGCCTATCGCCCGCATTGACATCCGAACCTGCCTCCGGATCGCGGAATCCGGGACGCGCTCGGAATCACCACCGCATCGGGAGCATCCGACATGCCGGCCGCCTCCTCTCCAGCCAAGCCCCTCCGCCTCGCCATCGCCGGCATGAGCTGCGCCGGTTGCGTCGCCGCCGTGGAAACCGCCTTGCGCGGCGCGCCCGGCGTGGTCGAGGCCAGCGTGAATTTCGCCGAACGCACCGCCCAAGTGGTCGGCGCCCCGCAAGCCGCCACCCTGATCGCGGCCGTTCGCGCCGCCGGCTACGATGCGACCGAACTGCGCGACGCCGCCGCCGAAACCGAGCGCGACCGGGCGGAGCGCGACCGCTACCGGCGATTGGTCCGCAACGCCGTCGTCGCCGGCGCGCTGGCCGCGCC
The DNA here is from genome assembly GCA_037045685.1 of Candidatus Competibacter sp. Classification (GTDB taxonomy): domain Bacteria; phylum Pseudomonadota; class Gammaproteobacteria; order Competibacterales; family Competibacteraceae; genus Competibacter_A. Next base: position 307,184 of record JBAOII010000023.1, on the reverse strand, counting down.
CCTGATGCTGGCCGAAATGGCGGGCCGGCTGCCGGCGCTGGCGACGACGGGCGGCCGGACCTTCTGGATCGCGACCGGCCTGCTGACCTTGGGAATCTTGATCTACGCCGGCGGCCACTTTTTCGCCGGCGCCTGGCGGCAGTTCCGCCACCACAACGCCAACATGGACACGCTGATCGCGCTGGGCACCGGCTCGGCCTGGTTTTATTCCATGCTGGTCGCGCTGTTTCCGGCCAGCGTGCCCAGCCTGGCCCGACACGCCTATTTCGAGGCGGCGGTCACCATCGTCGCGCTGATCAATCTCGGTGCCGCGCTGGAAAGCCGGGCGCGCGGCAAAGCCTCGGCCGCGATTCAACGCTTGCTCGGCCTGCGACCGAAAACCGCCCGTCTGGTCGAGGGCGACCTGGAACGGGACGTGCCCATCGAAACCCTGGGCCTCGGCGCCCTGATCCGGGTGCGGCCCGGCGAGAAAATCCCCGTGGACGGCATCGTCGCCAGCGGGCGATCGACGGTGAACGAATCGATGCTGACCGGCGAACCGCTGCCGGCGGTCAAGCGCGAAGGCGACGCCGTCACCGGCGGCACCCTGAACGAGTCCGGCACCTTCGTGCTTCGGGCGACTCGGGTCGGGGAGGACACGGTGTTGGCCCAGATCATCGCCAGCGTCCGGCAGGCCCAAAACAGCAAACCGCCGCTCGGCCGGCTGGCCGACCGGGTCGCCGCCGTCTTCGTGCCGGCGGTGCTGATCGTCGCCGCGCTCACCGCCCTGGCCTGGTTCAATTTCGGCCCCGAGCCCCGCCTCGGCTTCATGCTGGTCACCACCCTGACGGTGCTGATCATCGCCTGCCCCTGCGCGCTGGGGCTGGCCACGCCGATCTCCATCATGGTCGGCGTCGGCAAAGCCGCCGAGCACGGCATCCTGATCCGCGATGGGGAAGCGTTGCAGCGGGCCGGCCAACTGACCGTGGTGGTGCTGGACAAAACCGGCACCGTCACCACCGGCCGGCCGACGGTGACCGCCGTCACCGCCGCGCCCGGTTTCGACGAAACCGCTCTCTTTCGGCTGGCCGCCGGCCTGGAAACCGGCTCCGAGCATCCGCTGGCCCGGGCGATCCTGCACGCGGCGCGCGAGCGCGGCCTGACCGTCCCCGCGCCGGAGCGGTTCGAGGCCATCGCCGGTCACGGGGCGAGCGGCAGCGTCGAACGCCATGCGCTGCTGGTGGGCAACCGGCGGCTGCTCGACGACGGTGGAATCGACACCGCGCCGCTGGCGGCCGAGGCGGAAAGGCTGGCCGCCAGCGGACAAACGCCGGTGTTCGTGGCGATCGATGGCCGGGTGGCCGGGATCATCGCCGTGGCCGACCCGCTCAAGCCGGATTCCGCCGCCGCCGTTCGCCGGCTGCGGGATCTGGGCTTGCGCGTCGCCCTGCTGACCGGCGACCACACCGCCACCGCGCGGGCCGTCGCCGCCGAAGCCGGCATCGACACGATTTTTGCCGAGGTCACGCCCACCGCCAAGGGCGGCGTCATCGCCGACTTCCAGGCGCGCGGCGAGGTGGTCGGCATGGTCGGCGACGGCATCAACGACGCGCCGGCGCTGGCCCGAGCCGAGGTGGGCTTCGCGATGGGCGCCGGCACCGATGTCGCCATCGAAAGCGCCGGCATCACCCTGGTCGGCGGCTCCCTGCACGGCATCGCCGACGCCATCGCCATCTCCCGTGCGACGGTCGCCAACATTCGCCAGAATTTGTTCGGCGCTTTCCTTTACAATATCTTGGGCATTCCGCTCGCGGCGGGCGCCCTTTACCCGGCGACCGGCTCGCTGCTGGACCCGATGTTGGCGGGCGCGGCCATGGCGCTGTCGTCTTTCACCGTCGTCAGCAACGCCAACCGGCTGCGCGGTTTCCACCCGAAAGGCAAACCGACATGATGACCTTGCTCGTCAACTTGACCGGATTGGGCCTGATCGCCCTGATCGTCTGGTGGTTCTGGATGGCGCGATGATCAAATTTCCGTCCTTCCCCAAGCCATCCTGGCCGAGCCGGCTGGGTCTGGCCTTGACTTCGGTTCTGGCGGTGGTGGCGGGATTTGCCGTCGCCTCGATCGTGTTCGCGGTGTTGCTGGTCGCCGGGCTGGCGGCCGGAAGCTGGCTGTGGTGGCAGTACCGCAAACTGGCGCGGCGGGCTCGCGATACCCGGCCCGATTTCCTCGAAGGAGAATACGCGATCGAGCCGGAACACCCCGCGCTGGAAGATCGGCGGGTCGCTCCGGTCGAGCCGGCGAAGGCGCGGGCACGCCCCGAGGCGCGTCGAGCGCCTTGAACGCCATGGCGTCTCCCGGCTCGGCCGACGAATCGGTCTCCCGCCGCATCCACGCCGAACAGATTCGGCTGCTGTACGCTCATGCCCCGTCGGGCGCCTGGGCCAGCCTGTTCGTGGCCCTTTTGCTGGGCTTCGTCCTCTGGCAAACCGTGCCGCGCCCGGTCCTGTCGATCTGGCTGATCCTGCTGGGAGCGACCATCGCGCTCCGCTTGGCGCTGACCGCCGCCTTCCAGCGGCGTCCCGCCCTCGACGAGGCCGCGCAACGCTGGGCCGACCGCTACACCTGGGCCTGCGCGGCCAGCGGGGTCTGCTGGGGCGGTTCGGTCTTCTTGCTCGCGCTGTCGCCATCGCTGGTTCACCAATCTTTCATCGCCCTGATTTTGGGGGGGATGTTGATGGGCGGGGTTCTCACCATGACCCCGGTGCTGACGACCTGCGTGGCTTACGCTTTGCCCCTGACCCTGCCGCCGGTGCTCTGGCTGCTGCTGCAAGACGATTTGCTCCGCGCCGCGATGGGTGCCACCGGCGTTCTCTACCTCTTGCTGGCGCTGGGCACCGCCCACCGCTACCACCGAGCCCTCACCCACTCCCTGCGGCTGGCGACGGAAAATTACCAGTTGGCGCAATCGTTCGCCGCAGCCAAGGAACAAGCCGAGAACACCAACCGGCAACTGGCCGTCCAGCGAGCGGCGCTACAAGACAGCGTGAACGCGATGCGGGAATTTTACCGCGTCATCTCCACGCCGCGCCCCCGCGCTCGCGACTCGATTCGAGCCCTGCTTGCGATGGGCTGCCAGCGGTTTGGCACCGCCACCGGCATTCTGGCGCGGGTCGAGGAGCAGCGCTACGAGATCGTCGAGATCGTCGAGATCGTCGCCGGAGACGGCGGAATCGCCGTCGGCGACGTGTTCGCCCTGGGGGACACGTACTGCCGCGACACCTTGCGCGCTCGGGAACCGCTGGGGTTCGCGCACGCCTCGGCCAGTGCCCGGCGCCAGCATCCCTGCTACTTCAAATTCAAGCTGGAAACCTATCTCGGCGTCCCGGTCCGGATCGGCGGCCAAGCGTTCGGCACCCTGAATTTTTCCGATCCGTGCCCTCGACCGGCGCCGTTTTCGACCGTGGATCTGGAGCTGATCCAACTGATGGCCCAGTGGGTGGGCACCACCCTCGAACAAGACCGCATGGCCGCCGCCGCCCAGCGGCAACACACCTTGCTGGCCCACGCCTCGCGCCTGAACCTCCTGGGGGAAATGGCCACGGGGCTGGCGCACGAAATCAACCAGCCGATCACCGCCATCGCCCTGTACGCCGAAACCTGCCTGTCCCGGTTGCGCGGCGGTCAACCCGACCCGGCCGAGCTGCGGATCATCCTGGAAAAAATCGCGGCCCAGAGCGCCCGGACCAACACTATCATCCAGCACGTCCGCCAGTTCGCCCGCCAGAGCAAACCGCAATATCGCACGGTCCGGGTCCAGGATCTGCTCGACGACATCGCGGATTTCCTGCATCTGGAAGTCCGCCGCCACGATGTTCGCCTCCACCGAGCCATCGCCCCGGACTTGCCGCCGGTGCTGGCCGATCCGCTCCAGTTTCAGCAGGTGATCCTCAATCTGATCCACAACGCGGTGGACGCCATGAGCGTCTGCGAAGGCCCTCGGACGATCACCGTGCTCGCCCGAGCCGATCAGGAGTTCGTCGAAATCGGAATCCGGGACACCGGGCCCGGCGTGACGCCCGACGTGTTCAACCAATTGCTGCACCCGTTTTTCACCACCAAACCGGACGGGCTCGGGTTGGGGCTGTCGATCAGCCAATCCATCGTCGAAGCCCACGGCGGACGGATGTGGGCGACGCCGAACCAGGGTCCCGGCGTCACGTTCCGCTTTACCTTGCCCGCCGCCAGCCGCGTGAACGCCCCCGAGCGCGCTAGCGCCGACTTGTCGCTGGAAGCGAACTGATCCGGGTTATCCAGCGATGGGCATTGCCGAAGACCCCGCGACCCCTAGGCCCGACCGCTTTCCGCCTCTCGCGATCCCAAGCCCCGGCTCGACCGAGCCGAGCGGGCGGCGCGGCTCTGTCCGTCCCGCCGCCGTCGGCCTGCTTTACGTGACGGTCGGCCTGCTTTGGCTGCTGGCCGCCACCCCCCTGCTCGCCGCCTGGCTCCACGGCAACGACATGACAGCCACGCTTTTCGGGCAATGGCCCGGCGCGCTGGCGATCATCGCTGGTGGCGGCCTGCTGTTCTGGCTGCTGCGCGCCCGAGCCAAAACCGTTTCCCGCGTCGAGCAGGCCCAGAGCAAACGGCTGACCGAACTGATGGAGCATCTCGCCGACGCGGCTTTCGTCAAGGGCTCCTCGGGTCGCTACCTCTTTTTCAACTCGGCGGGCGGGCGCTTGGCGGATCGCCCCTCGGCCGAATGCGTGAACCGGCTCGACAGCGATTTGTTCCCGACCGAAATCGCCGTGAAATGGATGGCGGACGACCGCCGGGTGATCGCCGATGGAATTTTTCTGAGCCGCGAGGATAGCTGCACCATCCGGGGCGATACCCGGATCCTGCTTTCGATCAAATGGCCCTACCGGGACACCGATGGCGCCATCATCGGCATTCTCGGCATCGTCCGAGACATCACCGCGCGAAACCCGACCGAGGAACGGACGCAACCCGCCCGCGCCGACCCGGAATCGCGAATCCGGGAACGCACCGCCGAGCTGCTCGCCATCAATCAGGCTCTGGAGCGCCAGATCGCCGCTCGCATCCAGGCGGAAATCGCCCTGCGCGACAGCGAGGAACGGTTTCGCCAGATCACCGAACACATCCGGGAAGTGTTCTGGGTCCACGGCATCGCGGAGGAAAGGCTCCTCTACATCAGCCCGGCTTACGAGGAGGTGTGGGGCCAGCCGATCGCCGGCCTGCACGAGCGCCCGCTGGAATGGATCGAGGCGATTCACCCCGACGACCGGCCGCGCGTCCAGGCCGCCCATCTCGCCAAGCGAGCGCTGGGCTCTTTCGACGAGGAATATCGCATCGTGCGCCCCGACGGCACGATGCGCTGGATCTGGGATCGCGGCTTCCCCGTCCGCGACGAGACCGGCCACATCTATCGCATCGCCGGTCTGGCCGAGGACATCACCGCCCGCAAGCTGGCCGAAGACCAGTTGCGGCGGCAACAGGTGGAGCTGGCCCGGATGTCGCGGCTCAGCCTGGCGGTCGAGCTGGCCTCCAACTTGGCCCACGAACTCAACCAGCCGCTGGCGGCCATCGTCGCCTATACCCAAGCGTGTCTGGCCTTGCTGCGGCAGGCCAACACCGATCCCCGGGTATTGACCGGAACGCTCGACGAAATCGCCAACCAGGGGCTGCGCGCCGGGGAAATCATCCGCCACCTGCGCGAGCTGGTGCGCAAGCATCCCGCCGCTCAGGCCGCGCTCGACCTGAACGCCCTGATCCGCTCGGTGATCCATTACGCCCAACTGGAACTGCGCCAATCCGGGGTCGCGTTGCGGCTGGACTTGATGGAATCCCTTCCGCCGGCGCTGGCCGACGACATTCAGATCCAACTGGTGGTCCTGTATTTGATTCGCAACGCGCTCGAAGCCATGCAGGATACCGAGGGCGAGCGGCGCGAGCTGACTCTGCGCACCGCCGCGCTGGACGCCGCCTGGGTCATGGCCACCGTCCGCGACACCGGACCGGCGTTCGACTCGGGAGCGGCCGACCGATTGTTTCGGCCCTTCTTCTCCACCAAGCCCGGCAACATGGGATTGGGGCTATCGGTCAGCCGCTCGATCATCGAATCCCAGGGCGGGCAAATCTGGGCGACGACGAACCCGGATGGCGGAGCCTCGTTCCACTTCACCCTGCCGATTCACGCCAATCCCTGATCGCAAACCGCGCAGCCATGCCCGACGCCACTCCGACCGTCTTCCTGATCGACGACGACCAAGCCGTGCGCGACGCGGTCGGCCTGTTGCTGCAAGCCAGCGGGCTGGCGGTCGAAACCTTCGCGAGCGCCACCGATTTCCTCGATGCCGGCGTCGTCCAGCGGCCGGGTTGCCTGGTGCTGGACGTGCGGATGCCCGGTCTCAGCGGCCTGGATTTGCAGAGGCAGTTGCAGCTCAAAGGCGATCGGATTCCGATCATCTTCATGACCGGCCACGGAGACGTGCCGATGGCGATCCGGGCCATGAAGGCGGGCGCTTTCGACTTCATCGAAAAACCCTTTCAAGGCCAAACCCTGCTGGCTCGCATCCAAGAGGCGCTGGCCCTCGACGCGCGGGAGCGCGGCCGGCAGGCTCGCCGCGCCGAGGCGGCGGCCCGAGTGGCGCTGCTGTCGCCCCGCGAGCGGGAGGTGCTGGATCGGGTGGTGGAGGGCCAGTACAACAAGGTCATCGCCGCCGAACTCGGCATCAGCCTCTCCACCGTGGAAATCCATCGCAAGCGGGTCATGGAAAAACTCCAGGCCGAGTCGCTTTCGGATCTGATCCGCCTGCTGGCTCGGCTGAACGCGGACAACTGAGAGGACGCGCCACTCCCCTTTTTCTTGGGAGAGAGAGTTGCAGGTGAGCGCGTTTTTTCAATCCGTTAGCGGGCTACGGGCCGCACAAAAGGCCTCTGAACCGCCCGCGTCCGATCGGCGCTCCGCTCACCCCGAGCGCCGCCGTCCCGCGAACGCCCGCAAGGCCGCCAGCGCTTCCGGCGAACGCAGCAACTCCATGAAATGCCGGCTTTCCAGGGCGATCGTTTCCCGCACTCGCTCGGCCTCGGATCGTTTCAGCAGCGCCTTGGCCAGCCGCACCGCCGCCGCCGGCTGATCGGCCAGCCGCCGCGCCTTGGCCAGCGCCAGTTCCAGGGTCGCTTCCGCGTCGGCGCCGATGCCGTTGATCAAGCCCCAGGCCAGCGCTTGCTCGGCGCTGAACGGCTCTCCGAGCAGCAGCAGTTCCGCCGCGCGGGGGTAGCCGACCCGCTTCGGCAACAGCAGGCTGGAGCCCGCCTCGGGACAAAGGCCGAGGTTGGCGAACGGCAACAGCAAGGTCGATCCGGCCCGAACGTAAACCAGCTCGCAATGCAGCAGCAGGGTGACCCCGATGCCGACCGCCATCCCGTTCACCGCCGCGATCAGCGGCTTCTCGAACCCGAGCAGCGCGGCCAGGAACCGGAAGACCGGGCTGTCCTCGCCGGCGGGCGGGTCCGCCATAAAGTCGGCGAGATCGTTGCCGCTGGTGAAACTGTCGCCGCCGCCGGTCAACACCGCCACCCGGATGGCCGGATCATCGGCGGCCTGCTCCAGCGCCGCCGTCAGCGCCGCGTACATCGCCCGCGTCAAGGCGTTTTTCTTGTCGGGGCGGTGGATGCGCACCAGCAACACGCCATCCCGCCGCTCGGTTAGAATCTCCCCCGCGCTCATATCCGCCACGGCAAACCCTCCGTCGGGTCCGACGCCCGTTTCACGAATCCCGCCGACCCCTTGCAACTCGACGGCGTATCCCATATAGACACCGCAGCGGCGCTCGCCCGCGCTCTCGACCCAAGTTAAGGCCATGACCCCCGAAACCAGCGCGCTACTGACCGATCTCTACCAGCTCACCATGCTCCAGACTTATCACGCCGAGCGCATGCAAGAAACGGCTGTTTTCGATCTGTTCGCCCGCCGGTTGCCGCCCGAGCGGGGCTTCCTGCTCGCCGCCGGACTGGAGCAGGCGCTCGACTATCTGGAAAATCTGCGCTTCACCCCCGAGGAGCTGGACTGGCTGGCCGGCTGCGGCCGTTTCGGCGCCGGGTTCGTGAATTCCCTGGCCGAGTTCCGCTTTACCGGCGCGGTGCACGCCCTGCCCGAAGGCACGGCGTTTTTCGCCGACGAGCCGATCCTGCGCATCACCGCGCCCTTGCCGCAAGCGCAACTGGTGGAAAGCCGTTTGATCAACCTGATCCACTATCAGACCTTGATCGCCTCCAAGGCCGCCCGCTGCGCGCTGGCCGCGCCCGGCAAGCTGCTGGTGGATTTCGGCCTGCGCCGGGCTCACGGCGCCGAAGCCGGCCTGCTCGCCGCCCGAGCCGCCTACCTGGCCGGCTTCGGCGGCACCGCCACGGTGCTCGCCGGGATGCGGTTCGACATTCCCCTGTTCGGGACCATGGCGCACTCGCTGATCCAGGCTCACGACCGCGAGGAAGACGCCTTCGAGCATTTCGCGGCGGCCCAGCCCGGCAACGTGGTCTTGCTGCTCGACACCTACGACACCGAAGCCGCCGCCCGCAAGCTGATCCCGCTCGCGGCCCGCCTCCAGGCGCGCGGCATCGCGATCAAAGGCGTGCGCATCGACAGCGGCGACCTGGCCGAACACGCTCGGCGCGTCCGCCGCATCCTCGACGACGGCGGCTTGAATCGGCTCACCATTTTCGCCAGCGGCGATCTCGATGAACACCGCTTGCAGAAACTGTTGGCCGACGGGGCGCCCATCGACGGTTTCGGCGTCGGCACCCGGCTGGATGCCTCCACCGACGCGCCGACCCTGGAACTGGTCTACAAGCTGCAAGAGTACGCCGGCCAGCCCCGGCGCAAGCGCTCCGAGGGCAAGGCGACCTGGCCGGGCCGCAAGCAGGTGTACCGGCGAACCGATGCCGGCGGTCTCTTCGCGGAGGACTGCCTCGGTCTGGAAGCGGCTCCGCGACCGGGCGAACCGCTGCTGCGACCGGTCATGCTGGAGGGCCGGCGGCTGTCGCCTCCCGAATCGCTCGCCGCCGTCCGCGAGCGGGTCCGGGCGCAACTGGCGGCGCTGCCGCCCGCGCTGCGCGCCAATCGAACCGCGCCGGCCTACCCGGTCCATATCGCCCCCGAACTGCGCGAACTCACCGATCGACTGGATCGGCAAACCCACTGAACCGCTAACCCCACAGGTCCGATTCCATGCCCGTTTCCCACCCGCATCCCCTGCTGTCTTCCCAGCCGTTCGCCAGCAAAGGCAAGATCGTCACCGCCGCCGAGGCGGTGCGGCTGATCCGGGACGGCGATACCGTCGCCACCGGCGGTTTCGTCGGCATCGGCTTCGCCGAGCATCTGGCCATCGCGCTGGAAGACCATTTCCTCGAAACCGGCCGGCCCCGCAACCTGACGCTGGTCTACGCCGCCGGCCAAGGCGACGGCAAGGAGCGCGGCCTGAACCATCTCGGCCACGAGGGGCTGATCCGGCGGGTGATCGGCGGGCATTGGGGGCTGGTTCCCAAGCTGGGCCAGTTGGCCATCGCCGGCCAGATCGAAGCCTACAACCTGCCGCAGGGCGTCATTTCCCACCTGTTCCGCGACATCGCCGCCCACAAACCCGGCACCCTGAGCCGGGTGGGCTTGGGCACCTTCGTGGACCCGCGCTTCGGCGGCGGCAAGATGAACGACCTGACCACCGAGGAGCTGGTCGAGCTGATGCCCATCGGCGGCGAAGAATATCTGTTCTACAAGGCGTTCCCGATCAACGTCGCCCTGATTCGCGGCACCAGCGCCGATTCCGACGGCAACATCACCATGGAGAAGGAAGCGCTGACCCTGGAGGTGCTGGCCATCGCCACCGCCGTCCACAACTCCGGTGGCGTGGTGATCGTCCAGGTCGAGCGTCTGGCCGAGCGCGGCAGCCTGCACCCGCGCAACGTCAAGATTCCCGCCGTGCTGGTGGACTGCATCGTGGTCGCCCCGCCCGAGCACCACTGGCAGACCTTCGCCACGCCCTACAACCCGGCCTTCAGCGGCGAAATCCGGGTGCCGATGCAATCCATTCCCCCGATGCCGCTCGGCGAGCGCAAGCTGATCGCCCGCCGCGCCGCTTTCGAGATTCTTCCCAACAGCGTGGTCAATCTCGGCATCGGGATGCCGGAAGGCATCGCCAATGTCGCCAACGAAGAAAAGATCATCAGCCTGATGACCCTGACCGCCGAACCGGGCGTGCTCGGCGGCGTGCCGGCGGGAGGACTCAATTTCGGCGCGGCCAGCAACACCCAGGCGATCATCGACCAGCCCTCGCAGTTCGACTTCTACGACGGCGGCGGGCTGGATATCGCCTTCCTCGGCATGGCCCAGGTGGACCGGCAGGGCAACGTCAACGTCAGCAAGTTCGGCACCCGGCTGGCCGGCGCCGGCGGCTTCATCAACATCAGCCAGAACGCCAAGCGGGTGGTGTTCGTCGGCACCTTCGCCAACGGCGGCGAAATCGCCATCGAGGAGGGCCGGTTGCGGATCGTCAAGCCCGGCAAGGGCCGCAAGTTTCTCGATCAGGTGGAGCATCGCACCTTCAGCGGCTCGCACGCGGTCGCCAAGGGCCAGCCGGCGCTCTACGTCACCGAGCGCTGCGTGTTCCAGTTGACCCGCGACGGCATGGAACTGATCGAAATCGCCCCGGGCATCGACCTGGAGCGGGACATCCTGGCGCAAATGGATTTCCAGCCCGTCCTGAAGCGACCCCCGCGCCCGATGGACGAGCGCATCTTCCAAGCCGAGCCGATGGGCTTGCGCCGGGCGCTGCTGCGCCTGCCGGTCGAGGAGCGCTTCACCTACGACGCCGACGACGATCTGTTCTTCGTCAACCTGGAAGGCTACGAAATCAAGACCCTGGACGACGCCGAGGCCATCCGCCGCCAGGTCGAGCGCAACTTGGGATCGCTGGGCCACAAGACTTACGCCGTGGTCAACTACGACAATTTCAGCATCGATCCCGACCTGATCGACCCCTACACCGACATCATCAAGGATCTGATGAGCCGCTTTTACTCCGGCGTGACCCGCTACACCACCAGCGCCTTCCTGCGGATGAAGCTGGGCGACGCCCTGGAGCAGCGGGACGTGGCGCCGTACATCTTCGAGAGCGCCGGCGAGGCTCGCCGCCATCTGCGCGACGCCCAATCCGGCCTGACCGACGAGGATTTGGAAATCGCCAGTTACGGTGGAACCGGCTGATCGCGGCGCAATAGCCCTCAAAAAGCGCAAGAACCCCGCGAATCTCGCGCTTTTTGTACCCTCGAATGGTCAAATTGTTGTATGCTATATTGCATCGCAACATTTATTGCCCACGAGGAACGGTCATGACCACCGCCATTCTTGTCGTCCCCACCGAACAACGGGTCGGACTGACCACCGTCGCCCTCGGGCTGGTGCACGCGCTCGACCGCGAAGGTATTCCGGTGGGTTTCTGCAAGCCGATCAGCCAGCCGCACGCCAGCGACACCGGCCCGGAGCGCTCGACCCGGCTGGCGCGGGTCGTCTCCAGCCTGAATCCGCCCGAACCGATCCCGGTGGCCGAAGCGGAAAATCTGCTGGGCCACGACCGGGAAAACGTCCTGCTGGAGGAGGTCATCGCCCGCTACGAGCAGGCGGCCCACCACGCCAACGTCGTCATCGTCGAGGGCTTGATGGACACCGAGGAGCAATCCTACGGCACCCATCTCAACGCCAAGATGGCGCAAAGCCTGGACGCCAAGATCGTCATCGTCACCGCGCCCGGCCGCGACACCCCGCGCCAAGTGGCCGATACCGTGGAAGTCGTCGCCCGCGCTTACGGCGGCGTCCGCCACGAGCGGATGCTCGGCTGCATCATCAACCTGCTGGACGCGCCGGTGGATCAGACCGGCCATATCCGCTTCGACTTCAGCCGCGCCGAGAACGGCTACCACCCCGGCCACGAGGCCGAATTCCGGGCCGAGTGCGCCCGCCACTGGCCGGAAACCTTCAAGCTGCTGGGCTGCATTCCCTGGGAGCGCGAGCTGATCGCCCCGCGGGTGCGGGATATCATGCAGATGATCGGCGCGCAGATCATCAACGAGGGGCAACTGAACCGGCGCGTCACCCACGTCGCGCTGGGCGCTCCCACCCTGGTCAACAGTTGCCAGGAGTTGCGGCCCGGCGCGATGATGATCATTCCCGGCGACCGCGACGATTTGCTGCTGGCGGTCTGCATGGCGGCGATGGGGGGCACCCACGTCGCCGGCGTGCTGATCACCGGCGGCCTCAAGCCCGACCCCCGCATCTGGAAACTGTGCGGTCCGGCGCTCGACGCCGGCCTGCCGATCCTGACCATTCCCTACAGCGCCATGCAATCGGTGCTGTATCTGCCCCACCTCAATCTGGAAGTCCCGCTCGACGACCGCGACCGGATGCAACAGGCGGTGGAAGCGGTGGCCTCGCACGTCACCCTGGAATGGAAAGAGCCGCTGTTGACCCGGATCGAGGAGCGGCGGCTCAGCCCCCCGGCGTTCCAGCACATCTTGGTGGAACGCGCCCGCAAGGCCAACAAGCGCATCGTGTTGCCCGAGGGCAACGAGCCGCGCACCATCGAGGCGGCGATCACCTGCCACCAGCGCGGCATCGCCCGCTGCGTGCTGATGGGCGACTCCGGGCGCATGCACCGGCTGGCGGGCCGGCGCGGCATGAGCATTCCGCCGGACATCGAGATCATCGATCCGACCGAGATCGACCGGCGCTACATCGACGCGATGGTGGAGCTGCGCCAGCACAAGGGGCTGACGGCGGGGCTGGCCGAGGAGGAGCTGCACGACGCGGTGGTGCTGGGCACCATGATGCTGCAACTGGGCGAGGTGGACGGCCTGGTGTCCGGGGCCGTGCACACCACCGCCAACACCATCCGCCCGGCCCTGCAGTTGGTCAAGACCGCCCCCGGCGTCCGGCTGGTGTCCTCCATCTTCTTCATGTGCCTGCCCGAGCAGGTCCTGGTCTACGGCGATTGCGCCATCAACATCGACCCGAGCGCCGAGGATCTGGCCGACATCGCCATCCAGAGCGCCGAATCGGCCAAAGCTTTCGGCATCACCCCGCGGGTGGCGATGCTCAGCTACAGCACCGGCACATCGGGCAGCGGCAGCGACGTGGAGAAGGTCAAGAACGCGACCCGCATCGCCCGCGAACTGCGGCCGGACTTGCTGATCGACGGGCCGCTGCAATACGACGCGGCCACGATCAAGACGGTGGCGCAGAGCAAGGCGCCGGACAGTCAGGTGGCGGGACGGGCGACGGTGTTCATTTTCCCCGATCTCAACACCGGCAACACCACCTACAAGGCGGTGCAGCGCAGCGCCGACGTGATCAGCATCGGCCCGATGCTGCAAGGCTTGAACAAGCCGGTCAACGACTTGTCGCGGGGCGCGCTGGTGGAAGATATCGTGTTCACCATCGCCCTGACCGCGATCCAGGCCGAGCAGGCGGCCGACCGCGCGCGCGGCCAGCGCTGATCACGCCTTGCGCTCGAAGACCTCCACCCGGGCCGGCGGCAGATTGCTCCAGACGATCTTGCTGGACAGCCGCCGAAAGCGGGGCAGCGAGCGGGCGTGGGTGCCGCGCGGGTCGTAGGTGAACTGAATCAGCAGGCCGCCCGGTTCGAGCAGGACTTCGATCTGGTGGCCGATGGCGCGGGTGGTGGCGGGATGCAAGGATCGCAGCGGCAAGCTGGAAACGATGCTTCCGACTTTTCGGATTTTCTCGTGGATCAGCAGTTGGCCGAGCTGGGCGGCATCGCCCTGGATGATCCGCAGTTGGGGAAATCGCTGCCGGAGATGATGGACCAGCGTCGGCGACCGCTCCACCACCACCAACTTCCAGGGCGGCACCCCGTGTTTGAGCAGCGCGGCGGTCACGGCACCGGTCCCCCCACCCAGTTCCACCACCAATCCCTCCCGATCCGCCGGCACTCGCGAGGCCATGCATGCCGCCAAGGCCGGTCCGCTCGGGCAAGCCGCTCCCATAGCCCGGGGATTGGCCCAGATTTCCCGGGTGAACAGCGCCAGCGAAGCGGCGCCGGGGGCTTGCAGTAAAACCTTCACAAAACGTTTCATAACCTACCTGTGTTGATCGCCAGTGAATCGGCCATTTTCACCATTACCTCAGCGCGCCACTCGACCGCTGCGGGGGCGCGGGTTTCGACAGAAACGGAAGCGCGCGGAGGACAGGCGACAACCGGATCACCGCAAAAGGGCGACGCGAGGCCTATCGATGCCACCGTCGGGAGCGACGCCGCCGACCCGGCGCCCTCGGCCGGGTCAGGCCGGCGACGGTCGGGATCGGGAGGATGGAGCATGGTCTCGACCCGACGGCGCCAGCGAGCGCGGGCCGGTCCGGCGGACCCGGTCAGGACCGATTGCGCAACTGTTCCTGTTCGGCCTCGAACAGCGTGGAGGCGAGCTGGTGAAACCCTTCCTGCTCGGCGAGTTCCGAAATTTCCTCCCAGGAAGCGCCGCCATCGATGGCGGCGGCGGTTTTGCTGCTGTCCGGCAGGTTTTCGCGAGCCGCCCGAACGAATTTATCCGTCGCGGTGGCGGCATCTTCCGCCCGTTCCGGGCCTTTCCGCAAGGCTTCCTGCTCGGCTTCGAACAGCACCGTGGCGATCTTGTGCAAGCCTTCCTCTTCCGCCAGTTCGGAAATTTCCTCCAGGCTGGCCCCTCGATCGATCGCGGCGGCGGTCTTGCTCGCGCGGGGCAGATCGGACCGAAACGACTGGAGCATTTGGTCGATGTTATTCATTTCCACTGCATAAAACTCCGATTAGCCGTAAGGTTTGCGCAAACGAGCGGCAAAGTCTAAAGCGGTATTTGCAAATTGCCAACATCGAGATTTTCCGGCCGGTCGAATTCAGGTTCGTTTCAGGTCTTTCTCTTAGACTCGCACGCCGTGGCTACGCTATCGGCTAGCCAATCCGTCAGGAAGCGTCCTGTTTTTGACTTTGACCAAGAGTGATCCAAATGACCAAGCGTACCGTTATTCTCACCGCTGCTCTGCTGGCGATGAGCGCCACCTTCGCCGACACCGCCTTCTCCGCCGAAACCAAGACCGCCGCGCCGGCCGCCGACCGCCGCCACCGCCGCGCACGAAATCACCAAGGAGCAGGCCACGGAAATGGCCCTGAAAGCGCATCCCGGCAAAGTCACCAAGGCTTACGAAGACACCAAAAAGGGCAAAAAGACCTGGGAGGTGAAAATCGACGGCGCCGACGGCAAAAAGTGGGAGGTGTATTACGAGATCAAGACCGGCGAACTGGTCGCCGAGGAAAGCAAGTAACGCTCGACCCGAGCCATCGACCCGCCTCCCCGTCACCGGTGGGGAGGCCCCAAACCGACGACCCTCCACATGAATGCTCCCAATACCGCCGAAGTGACCGTCTGGGACCCGCTGGTCCGCCTGTTCCACTGGACGCTGGTGGCGGCGTTCTGCGCCGCTTATTTCACGCAGGGCGAGCCGTTCGAGGCGCTGCAGGACCGGATGGACGGCGAGTGGCTGCAAATCGTCCACGTCTGGGCCGGCTACACCATCGCCGGCCTGTTGCTGTTCCGCCTGATCTGGGGTTTCGCGGGTCCGCGCCACGCCCGATTCGGGGATTTCGTGCGCGGGCCGGGCGTCGTGTTCGCTTACGTCAAGGAGGTGCTGACGCTGCGCGCGCCGCGCCATCTGGGGCATAATCCCGCCGGCGGCGCGATGATCGTCATTTTGCTGTCGAGCTTGACCGTCACGGTCGTCGCCGGTCTGGCGCTGTACGGCGCCGACAAAGGCTTGGGTCCCCTCGCCGGCTGGCTGGCGGACATCGGCGATTCCACCGTTGACGCCATCGAGGAAACGCACGAGTTCTTCGCCAATTTCACCCTGCTGCTGGTGGCCGGACATCTGATCGGCGTGGTCTGGGAAAGCCTGCTGCACCGCGAGAACCTGGCTCGCGCCATGATCACCGGGCGCAAGCGCGCCTGAACCCGCCCCGACCTGACTCCGACCCCGCATTCCTTTTCACCCGCTCGCGGAGGCGGAATTTTCCTCGCGGATAGCGCCATGCACGGCCATCGAATTCCGGTTCTGGTTTTCTCGCTGCTGGCGGGACTGCCCCTGACAGATCCCGCCAAGGCCGGGCGCGACCACGATGAAATCCGTCAATTGCGCCGCGCCGGCCAAATTTTGTCGCTGGAAGCGATCATCGCCAAACACCGCCGCCAATATCCCGGTGGCCAGTTGTTGGAAGCGGAACTGGAATTCGAGCGGGGCCGCTACATTTACGATCTGAAGATATTGGGAGACGACGGCACGGTGCGCGAGTTCGAGTACGACGCCCTCAGCGGCGAGCTGTGGCACCTCGAAAAACACGAGGAACGAGAGTAGCGATGCGTTTGTTGCTGGTGGAGGATGACACGCTGCTCAGCGACCGCCTGCGGATCGAGCTGGTGCAGGCCGGGTTCGCCGTGGACGTGGTCGCCGACGGCGTGGACGCCGAGTTCATGGGCGCGTCGGAACCTTACGATGTCGCGGTGCTGGATCTCGGGCTGCCCGGCCGCCCCGGCTTGGAGGTGCTGGGCCGCTGGCGCGCGGCCGGCAACCCGGTGCCGGTGCTGATCCTGACCGCCCGCGATGCCTGGCACGAAAAAGTGGACGGTTTCAAGGCCGGCGCCGACGACTATCTCGGCAAACCGTTCCACACCGCCGAACTGATCGCCCGGCTCCACGCCCTGCTGCGCCGGAGCAACGCCCGCCCGCACGGCCCGCTCCGGGTCGCCGGTCTGGAATTGAACGAAGACGCCCAAACGGTATCCGTCATCCGCACCGGCGCGACCTTCGAACTGACCGGCACCGAATTCCGTCTCCTGCGCTACTTCATGCTGCACCCCGGCCGGGTGCTGTCCAAAACCCGGCTGGCCGAACACGTCTACGATTTCGACAGCGAGCGCGACAGCAACGTCCTGGAGGTTTACATCAACCGGCTGCGCCGCAAATTCGGTCGCGACCTGATCGCCACCCGGCGCGGTCAAGGCTACGTGTTCGGTATCGAAGACGGATGACATCGCTGCAAACCCGGCTATCGACCGGTCTGATCCTCGCGCTGGTCGCGCTGGTCGCGCTGGCGGTCGCGATCGGCGGCTACTCGCTGCGGCGGCTGGCCGAGGATTTCGTCGCCGCTCGCCTGGAGCAGGACCTGGGAACGGTGCTGGCCGCGCTGACGTTCGACGCGAGCGGCCAGCCGCAACTGGCCGCCGACCGGATCGGCGCCGCCTTCCACCAACCCTATTCCGGGCGCTATTACCAGATCGAGACGCCCCGCAGCGAAATCTGCTCCCGCTCGCTTTGGGACACCGACTTGACCCTGCCGCCGCTCGCCGCCGACCGCCCCACCCGGACCTTCCTGGCCGGTCCCCAAGAGCAGCGGTTGCTGGCGGTCGGGCGCGCGTTTCGCGTCCAAAACCAGCCGGTCTCGATCCTCGTCACCGAGGACTTCGCGCCGGTGGATGTCGGGCTACGGCGCCTGCTGCTGAAAATCAGCCTGATCGCCTGCGCGGTGCTGGCGGCGCTGCTGCTGCTGCAACGCGCGATCGTGCGGCGCGGTCTGGCACCGTTGGAGGAGGTGCGCCGCGAGCTGCCGAAACTGGCGCGCGGCGAAATTGCCCAGCTATCGATTCATGCGCCAGACGAGGTGCGCCCGCTGGTCGCGGAACTGAACCGGCTGCTCGAACTGGTGGACCAGCGCCAGCGGCGAGCCCGTCACGCGCTCGGCAACCTGGCTCACGCCTTGAAAATGCCGCTGACCGCCTTGATCCAACTGACCGACAGGCCGCCGCCCGCCGGAGATGCCAAAGGCTGGTGGCGGGATTTGCGCCAGCAGCTCCAGCACATCGGCGCGCTGACCGAGCGGGAACTGAAACGGGCCCGCATCGCCGGCGGCGGCATCCCCGGCCAGCGGGTGCTGTTGGCCGGGGAGATCGGCGATCTGATCGAAACCCTGCGCCGCATCCATCGCGATCGCGCGCTGCATTTCGAGCTGCGCATCCCGCCGGACAGCGCGTTTCCCGGCGACCGGGACGATTTGCTGGAATTGCTGGGCAACCTGCTCGACAACGGCTGCAAGTGGGCGAGACGGGTGGTGCGGTTGACCGCCGGCACGGACGCCGACGGATCGTGGCTGCGAGTGGAGGACGACGGACCGGGTTGCCCGCCGGATCGGTTGGAGCTATTGCGGCAGCGCGGAACCCGCATCGACGAATCCCGCGCCGGGCACGGCTTGGGTCTGGCCATCGTCGGCGACATCGTCGCGCAGTACGGCGGCGCGTTGCGGCTGGACCGCTCGGAAACCCTGGGCGGCCTCCTCGCCGAACTGCGCTTACCCCACCCGCCCGGCGGCCGGCTTTGAATCAATAGGCTTCAAAGGTGAATTGCGCCGCGCCGATCATCAGCGCGTCGCCCGTTTCCAGGGCGATCACCTCGTTGGTCGCCAGATCGTGATGGCCGACCCGCACCGAACCCGGACCGGCCAAGTTCTGGATCCAGTACATGCCGTCCCTGAACAGCAGTTCGGCGTGGTGAGGTTCCACGCCCTCGGCCTCGATGCGCAAACCGGCTTGGGGAGAACTGCCCAGCGACACCCACTTGGGCACGTAAAAATGGAGGACCTGCCGGCGAGCGGCATCCTCGCGCTCGAACCGGGCGTACAGCAGCGAGCCCGGATTGCCGACCCCGTTCAATTGCGCGACCCGATCCTGGACTCGCAGCAGGTTGAGGTAGCGGGTGCGCAGGGCCTTGCGCAACTCGTCGGCTCCCGCTTGCTTGTCCCGCTGGCGGAGCACTTCGACCAAGTCGAGCAAATAATGGCCGAACTTCTCCCGGGGTTTGCGGGGGTCCCAGCTCGTGGCGGCCGGCTCCCATTTGCGGTCCCAGGCCAAAACCAGCTTGAGCCGGTACAAGTCGCAGATTTCCAAGGTATCGCCCGATTCCAGCATTTCCCAGCCGCCTCGCGCCAGCCGCTGGCCGTTCCGCCCGGTATAGGTGTGCCCGAGGTCGCTGGCCGGCATGAGCGCCAACTGATCGCCCAAAGCGCAGACCACGCAGTGCAAGCGGGAAATCCGGGTGTATTTCGGCACGAAGCCCAGGCTGAAATCCCCGAAGCCGGTGCCGGCGGTCGAGCTGTGACGGCCGAAGATCATGAAGGGCCGCGACACCAGCTCGATCCGCCCCGGCGCCTGGGACGGGTCCGCGGCCAAGAGCAAGGCCCGCGTCAGGGGCGTGCCCCGGCCGAGGGCATGCTCGGTCGCCGAGCGCAAGCTGTTGGTGCGCGCCGGGTCGGCCTCCAGCTCCAGCGGATAGGTGCAAACCAGGTCGCCGCCATCGGCGCCGCCAGGGTCCGCGACGTTGCCGAGAGGGGCCGAGTCCGCCCGCAGCCAGGATCGGGACGAGGGGCCGGCGGTCAACGGTTCCGGCCAGAATCGCTCGCTCGGTCCGGCGGCGTCCGCGCCACCCCCCCGGCCCGCCGGCCCGCCGGGAAAATCGAGCCGGACCTGGAGCCGGTTGTCGTAAGCGTTCCATTCTCCGCGATGGTCGCAAAGATCGAGTTCCAGCCACAGCGTGGACTGCCCGAAATCGGCTGGGGGATAGCGATAGCTCAGGAACGCGACCTGGGCCGCCCGGCCGTCCAGCAGCCGCAGCGGCGGAATTCGCCCGTCGTTGGCGAACATCAAACCGGCGCCGCGCAGCCGCAACCGAATTTCCCGATACAGCCACCAGGTCGGATTGATCAGCAGCGCGCACAGCACGCCGTCCTGTCCCGCCGCCGGCTTGACGGCGGTCGCCAGCGCCACGTACAGGGGTTGCCGGGTTTCCGCCAGCCGCGCGATCCGCTGCTCGAACTCCCGCGCCCGCCCCGGCTCCCCGCCTCGCGCCAGCCGCAAATACCGCTCGCGAAAATAGGCCAGCGCCTCCCGATCCCGCGCGTCGTTGCGGCCCAGCTTGTCGGGCAGTTCGTCCAGCAACTGGGTGAATGCCCCCAACGGCGTCGAGGAAGGCAGCGGGGTCACCAGGGTGGGCTTATCCCGGGAACTCAGGGCGACCGTGTCCACCAGTTCGGTCGCCTGCCCGACCTCCTCCGCCTCGAACGGGTCGGCCGGCAGCGCCCAATCGGCCGACCCCAGCCGGGATGCCGGCTCGGCGACCGGCGAGAACTCGGGGTTCCTGCCGGAGCGGAAGGTGGATTCGACCACCGGCGTCTCGCCCTTGGACGATTTGGCCCGCATGGTTTTTTCGTCGAAATCGAACGAGAAATCGAATTCCGACAGATCCAGATCGAACTCGGTGCCGTCGGCGACCGGCAAGGCTTCGAGGGGAGGGATGGCCGGCCCGCTGGCGGGCGCGTTGACGACCAGCCTGGACTGCTCGCCGAGAAAGCAGCTCTGGGCGGCCTCGTCCACCAGCTCCGGGGTGATGTCGTGCTCCGATTGCAGGCTGGCGAACAGCAGCACCGTGTCGCACAGGATGGCGATGGCGCGGGGCACGCCCTTGCAGTAAAGCCCGATCCGCTCGACGGCGGCGGGCGACAGCAGCCCGCCCGCGTGGCCGGCGACCTTGAGCTGGTGGTCGATGAACAGCCCGGTTTCGAGTTCGCTCAGCGGTTCGAGCCGGCAACGAACCCGAACGCTGTCCCGCAAGGCGCGTAATTCCGGCCGGCCGATTTTGCTGGCGATTTCCGGCAGCCCCACCAGCACGACTTGCAGGCGCTGGCCGGGAATGGCCGGGGTTTCCACGAATTCCCGCAACTGGAGCAGCACGTCGTCGGGCAAATGCTGGGCGTCGTCAACCAGCAAAGCGGTGGCCCGATTCCGGCGAGCCTGGGCCACGAGCGCATCCAGCAACAGCCGTTTCCGCTGCTCGGCGTCCAAGCCATCGACCGGCAACTCCAGGCTGGAGCAGAGGTAATTGAGGATGTCGGGAAAATCGAGATTGGCGTTGACCAGCCGGACGAACTTGATGTCGTCCGCCTCCGCGATGCAGCGCCGCAACACCAGGGTCTTGCCGACCCCGGCTTCACCGGTCAGCAGGATGAACCCGCGCCGCTCCCGGATGCCGTCCAGGATGTCGGCGCACGCGGCATCGAAATTGGTGTTCCGGTAATAGTCCTTCGAGTCCTTCGGTTTGAAGGGTTTACTGTTAAAACCGAAGTAGGCGGTATACATTGCCTCTCTCCTCGCCGCCGACGGCCGCTGCGCAACGGCCTCTGGGGGAATCCCGATAGTCTCCCGGCATGGTCGACCATGCCGTGCTCGAATCCGGCTCGCCGCGACCGTCAGGACCGGCGACCCGCTCTCATCGTCCTCGTCCGGCTCCCGCCCCGGCCAGCAGTCGCGCCAGTTCCGCCTCGAAACCCGCGACCAGCTCCCACGGATCGGCGACCACGCCGCTATCGGTGGTGACGCCCAGGGTCACCGCTCCCGCGTAACTGAGAACACTTAGACCGATGCCCATGCCGGCGATCTGCGGCACCCAGGCCAAAACCCGCCCCAAGGGCGCTCCCGCCAGAAACAGCGGGCGCTCCGGCCCCGGCACGTTGGTCATCACCGCCGTGGCTTTCATCCCGAAACCGCGCAGCACCAGCCGCTCCAGCCAGCCCGGCAACCAGCGGGCCAAATCCAGAATCAGGCGGTTGGCCAGCGCCTCCGGCGTTCCCTTGATCCGGTCCATCCGCCGCCTGACCTCGCGCAGGCGCTCGACCGGATCGGCGATTGTCAGCGGCAGTTTGAGCAAGATCGCCCCAAACTCGTTTCCCAGTCGGATATCTTCCTGATAGGGACGCAGGTTAATCGGTACAAGCAATTTTATTGCCATATTTTTCTTCAAGCCACCTCGGGCCAGCAGATAGCGTCCCAGCGCCCCCATCACCAGCACCAGCATGATGTCGTTGACCCGACCGCCCAAGCGCTCGCGAATCAGCGCGATGTCGGTCAGCGGCACCGGCGCGGACCAGGCCACCCGCTTGCGGCCGTTCAAGCGCCCCCGCAGGGCGGTGCGCGGGTCCGGCCCCAAGCAAAGCTGTCGCAGCAAAGCCGCGCCGAAGGCCGCGCCCCACCGCAGCCGCGCCCATCGACCGGGCGGCGGCCCCAGCAACCTGCCGGTTTTCGCCGCCAGCCTGGCCTGCTCGCGCCGCTCGGCCAACGTTGCCGGCCCGGACCCCGGCGCGCGATCGGTCAGCGCCAGAAACACGCGCAACAGCGCCACGCCGTCGGCGATGCAATGATGCGCCCGAAACACCAGGGCGCAACCGGCGCCGCAATTTTCCACCAGATAGCAGCGCCACAGCGGCCGGTCGAAAGCCAGCGGCTCGCCGGCCCAGCGGCCCACCCGTTCCTCTAGTGTCCGCTGATCGGCCGGCTCTGGCAACCGCACCCGTTCGAGGTGGGCGCTCCAGTCGAGCGGCGCGTCTTCCAGCCAGCGATAGCGGCCGCCCACCCACGCCACCCGCTGCCGAAACCGCTCGAGGGGCAGCAACCGGGAGCGCAAGGTCATACGCACCCGCTCTTCCGTCAGCGGCCGATCCAACAGCAGCACGAGGGTCACCACCATCGGCTGTCCCGGCACGTCCATCCGCGCCCAAGCCACATCGTTGCCGGTCAAAGGTTCCGGGAGGGACGCGCGCCCCTCCACTGCGGGCGCCAGCGCGCCGCACGGCGCATCGGTCTCCTCGATTGGCGTCGGCTCGATCCGTCGCCACCACGGTTTCATGCGTCCCTCCTTCGGGTTGCTATACTGTTGACGCTCGCGCGTACCGCCCTCACTCCCAACCCCTCTCCAAAGGGCGAGGGGAGTTTTCGCATAGGTTCTCAACCTTGGAACGACCGTTCAAACCAACCGCCGCTTGGCCGAGGATTCGAGTACGTCGCCCAATCCCCCCGCCCCATCGGACCTCCCGCCGGTCGATGCCGTCCCGGCGGAACCGGTCACCAAAGCGACGGACACCGCGCCGTTGCCAGGATTGCTCTTCCGGCCCTCGGCACGTTTTCGGCGCTTGCGGCGGCGGCTGGCGACCGTCGCCGGGCAACTGATCGGACTGTTGGCCGGCGGACTGGTCGCTTATGTCCGCGCGCTTCCTCCGGACCGGCAACGCGGCCACCGGCCGAGACCGACGCGCTGGATCGCCGCGCTGGCGGCGGGTCGGCTCGACCCGGCGCTGGTCGATCTGCCCTTCGCGGCCCAGTTGCGCCGCCGGCTGGAACGCCTCGGCCCCACCTATATCAAATTAGGCCAGATCATGGCGGTGCGCGAGGATATGTTGCCGCAGACCGTCACCGACGAGCTAAAAAACTTGTTCGACCAGACTCCGGCCGCACCTTTTCCGTGCATCCGCGCCCTGATCGAAACCGAGTTGGGCCAACCCCTGGCCAAGCTGTTCGGCCGGATCGAAGAAAAACCGCTCGGCTCGGCCTCGCTGGCGCAGGTGCATCGCGCCACCACCCGCACCGGCGCGGCGGTGGTGGTCAAGGTGCTCAAACCCGGCGTCCGCGAGACCGTGCTGGCCGATCTCACCTTGCTGCGCTGGCTGGGCGCCCTGCTGGATCGGTTGCTGCCCCAATTCCAGCCGGCCGCCATCATCGAGGAATTCCGCGCCTACACCGTCCGCGAGCTGGATTTGACCGCCGAGGCCGACAACGGCGAAACCTTCGCCGCCCACTTCCACGACACCCCGGCGATTGTTTTTCCGCGCATGTACCGGGAGCTGAGCGGCCCCAGCGTCCTGACCATGGCGTTTCTGGACGGATTCAAGCCCGGTTCGCCCGCCACGTTCGAGCTGGACGAGACGCGAAGGGCGCAAGTCGTCAATTTGGGCGCCGAGGCGGTTTTGCGGATGCTGTATCAATACGGTTTCTTTCACGCCGACCTGCACGCCGGCAACCTGTTGATTCTGTCGGGTCGGACCCCTCGCATCGGGTTCGTGGACCTGGGCATGGTCGGACGCTTCGAGGACGAAACCCGGCGGCGGCTGCTGTACTACTACCATGCCCTGGTCAACGGCGATGTGGAAAAGGCCGCCCAGCATCTCGGCGGCATCGCTCGGGTCGGGCCGGGCGGCGATCCCGAGGCGTTCCGCCGGGCGGTGGCGGAGTTGTCGCGGCGCTTCCTGCTGCGCGCCCAGCGCGGCGATTTCAGCATCGCCCGACTGATTCTGGAATCGATCCGGCTCGGCGGGCGCCACCGGATGTATTTCCGGGTCGAGCTGGTGCTGATGGTGAAGGCGCTGGTCACCTTTGAGGGGGTCGGGCGGATGGTCGATCCCGGCCTGGACGTGGTGGCGCTGTCGCGGACGCACATCGGCCACATTTTTCGCGACCAGTTCCGCGCGGAACGGCTGACGCGGGAATTGTGGCGCAACGGGCCGGAACTGCTGGATCTGGCCGGCCGGCTGCCGGAGCTGCTGGCCCGATCCGCCCGGTTGCTGGACCGCTCCAGCCCGCCGCCGAGCGTCAGCCCGCTGGCGGGACTGCGCGGCGCCATCGTCGCCGCCGCCTGCATTCTCGGCGGGGTGCTGACGCTGCTGCTGTCGGATGCTTGGCTGGCGGGAAGCGGATTGTTGCTGGTCGGGTTCTGGTGCTACCGGCGCGGCTAGCCGCTTTCATTGTTATACTGATTCCTTACTCATCGACTTGTAAGGAATTCCCCATGCTGGCCAAGCTCACGTCCAAGAATCAATTGACCTTGCCCAAAGCGATTATCAGTCAGTTCCCCGGTGCGGAATATTTTGAAATTGCCACCGAATCAGGTCGCATTGTCCTGACGCCGGCGCGCATTGGAGGAGCGGACGCGGTGCGCGCCAAGCTGGCCCAACTGGGTATTGTCGAGCAAGATGTGATCGAAGCGGTGCGCTGGACGCGCGATCAACGATGAAGTCGCGCCGCTCGGTCTTCGACACCAACATCGTGCTATCGGCGCTGTTATTCGCCACGGGGCGGTTGGCATGGTTGCGCGCGGAGTGGCGACAAGACCGGCTGAAGCCGTTGGTCAGCCGGGAAACCGTTACCGAGTTGCTACGGGTGCTGGCCTATCCCAAGTTCCGATTGACGGCGACGGAGCGCGAGGAACTGCTGGCCGATTATCTGCCTTTTTGCGAAACGGTCGTTGTTTCAGACCCCCCGCCCGCCGTTCCCGAGTGTCGCGATCCGGGCGATGTGCCTTTTCTCCATCTGGCTCTGGCTGGCGGCGCGCATTATCTGGTCACGGGTGATCGGGATTTGCTGGCCTTGGGAGAGCGGTTCGTCGTGCCCATCGTGACCGTCGAGCGATTGCGCGCGATTTTGGGGTAACCGCTTATCGATTCGCCTTCATCGCCGTGACGATCCGCACCGTTTCGACGCTGACCGTCGTCACCCGGCCCAGCAAGTCGATGACGGTTTCCTTGTGGTCGGCGAGGCGGTAGGTGTTGAACTGGGCGCGAATCGTCGGGTCGCGCGGCGCGGTTTCCTTGTATTCCTCCAAAATCCACTCCAGCGCCGAGCGATAGCCGAGCGTGTAGCGCCACGCTTCGGGCGGCACGCCTTCCAAGCGAGTCGCGCTGTCGATTTCGATGGTGCCCGCCGTTTTGTCGGCTTTGAGCCGGGGCTTGGGCGCGACTCCCCTCGCCCCTTGCGGGAACAGGGTTGAGGGTGAGGGCCGATCGCTTGCCGCCGCCGCATCCTTGCGGACCAACGGCCACGGCTCCGCCGTTTCAAAGCCGGAGTGCAGCGCGATCAATTCCCGGCCCCACCCGGCCCATCGGCGAAAATCGGGATAAAAGGGAATGCGGGGAAATTCGGCCTTGAGATTCAGCGCGTAGGTTTCCCGATAAATCGGGTCGTGCAGCACGGCGTAAACGTACTCGAAAATGTCGCGCTTGATGATGGAGTCGTCACCGTAATGGACGCGGAATTGCGTCAACGCCCAGTCGGTGATGTTGTCGTGGCGCGAGCCGTCTTCCGCGTAGACCCAGAGGGGAAGACTTTGAAATCCATCGATACTGGCGCATAAATGCAAGTCACTGATATGGTCAGTAACGAGCAAGGAAAATTCAGAGCGCCCACCCCTATCAGTAAAATAAATGGAAAAATTCTTTTTATTAGGCGGGAATATCTGATTAGATGAAGCCGGACGGTCGATGAAAACCGAAGAAAAATAGAGAGCGCGGCGAACAAAGGGTCGATAATAAGCATCCCGAATTCTAACACCATCGTATTTTTCAGATTTTTTGCTCTCAAATCGCCGCTTGAGAGCTTCCGACCACTTGATTCCTCCATCATCCGCTTCGGCATCCATCAAACCCCAGCCCGTAACGCTGGATGAGGTAACGCACCTTGCGCTCAACTTCAGCGGCATCCAAACCGTACAACCATTCGTCGCGGTTGGTCGAAATCCCCAGCGAATGCAACCGAAAAATCGCCCCTTCACTCTGTCCCGCCTTGACCGCCTTATCCGCTACCGGCAAAAACGCCGACCAATCGGCGGTCGGCTGATTGATCCAGTCGCCGCGCTCGTTGGGGCGAACGCGGGCGAATTCACCATCGCGGGCCAATTGCCGCAGCGAATGCGCCGCCAGCCAGCGGCGCTTTTCCATTGCGGTCAAAAAATCGTCCAGCGTCAGATAGTGAATGTCGCAGCCGTCGCGCTTCGGATTGCGGACAAAAAAACCGATAGCAACACCGGTGTGAATCTTATTACCGAAAATGTTGTGTTTGCGTGCCAGAGATTTTCGGCGTTGCGCCGCACAGTTCTGGCATTTGCCTTGAAATCCACAATCCAGATTTCGCTGAAATTCCCGCATTAGCCGCCATTTTGCGGAAATCCATCGGATTGTCGTAAATCCCAGCATACGAACGAGTTGGTGACAAATCCGATAATTCCCTCCTCGCCGATCCGGTCGCTCGCCCAGCGGAAAAAGCGCAGATAAGGATCGTACAGCTTGGTTTTTTGCGCGCCGCTGGCGGCCAGATAGGTTTCTTTGATGCGCTTGTCCGCCTGGGGCGCGGCCTCGTTCTTGTTGTTGTCGTTCTCGTTCTTCTGATTCGCGTTGTAGGGCGGATTGCCCAGAATGACCGGAATGCGGCGGGCGTTCTGCGCCTGAATGCGGCGCAGGTTTTCCTCGGTCAGACCGCCGAACAAATCGGACTGCGCGCCCCGATGCGTCAACTCGAAACCCCAGTTGTCCAGCGTGTTCACGAAACACGCGCCCGGAAACTCTCGCCACGTTCCCGCGATCTCGGCGAACGTCTGCTCGATGTTCAGGCAGGCGATGTAATACGGCAGGATGGAAATCTCGTTGGCGTGAATCTCCCCGGCGTACTTGCGCGCCAGCGCCGCCCGATCCCCGCGCAACCGATCCAGCAACTCCACCACGAAGGTTCCGGTGCCGGTGCAGGGATCGAGAATATCCAATTCCGGGTCGGCCAACCGCTTGCCGAAATGCCGTTGCGCCAGCCAGTCGCAGCCCGCGACGATGAAGCGCACCGCCTCGGTCGGCGTGTAGACCACGCCCAGCTTGTCGGCGTCCTTCGGATTGTAGGCGGTGTAAAAATCCTCGTAGATTTCTTTGAGAAAATCCTGTTTCTCCGGCGCGGAAATCGCGCCTGCCGCCGCCCGGCGAATCGCGGTGTAATACGGTTCCAGCCGGATCAGCAGGTTTTGCCGGGTTTCGCCGCGCAGAAACACCCCCTCCAACTCGGTCAGGGCGCGGGCCAGATGATTCGCCCGGTGGAATTCGCTGGCCGGGAAAATATCGCGGAAAATCTGCTCGGTCAGAATGTGCTGGATCAGCATTTCCCGCGCCTGGCCCGCCGTCACCCGCTCGCCGATAGCCCGCTGGCACAGATCGAGAAACGCCGCGAAGCGCGGTTGAAACGCCGCATCGTGGGCCAACGCCCGAGCCAGCAGATCGTCCAGCGCCCCGATCACCGTGGGCAACTCGGCGCGAAATTTGGCGGTCGCCGCCGCGAACCGCTCCACCTCTGGCGGGCGAAAGCCAAAAAAGCAGTCCAGCAAGCGGCTCAGCGCCGGGCCATCGGTGGTCGCCGCCCGCAGCGCCTCCTGACCGTTCTGGATCAGCACGGCGGCGCGGGTGTCCTCGAAAACGATGTTGTCGGTCGGATAACCCTTGGCGAGCTTGGCGGCAATTTCCTTGTCCAGATCGTCCTTGGAATCCTTCGCCTCCCACCAGCCATGCACCAGCCGCACCCGGTCCACCAGCGCGCCATCCGGCCGGAGCGTCTTGCCGTTGGGCGCGGCGAACGGGTGTTGCTGCGAGAGGATCAACTTATGCTCGGCGGCGCGGGCCTTGAGCAAGGCGGCGAACGCCTGCGATAAAGCGCCCTCGTTATCGGCCCCGGCGACGCGCCGCAGGTCGTCCAGATCGCGCCAGTAGTTTTGGATGTCGTGGGGCATGAAACCGTTACCGCACGCTCGCTGCTCCGATGACGAAGTTCTGCAAGCTTTCCTGCCACGTCACGACCACGCTGTCGCCGTCCTTGGGAAAATCCATCAGCCGATAGGTGCCGCCGGCCCCTCGCAAAAACTCTGCGCCCAGCGTCGTCACCGCGAAATCGGCCCGACCGAGTTCCGATCCGTCCACCAGCGCCCGCACGGTATGCGAACCGTCGCCGAGCCGGTTGACATTGAACAGCAAACCCCAACCGTTATCGGTGTCGCCGCACACCCCGACAGTATCCAGACGCTCCGTCCCGTAACTGGCTTGCCAGCGCGAACCGTCCAGCTCGACATCGACCCGCCCGATGTCCGTGCCGGGCTGGCAGGCCCACCCGGAAAAAATGGTGATGCCGCTCAGATAAGAGGCGGGTTGCGGATTTTCCAGATTGCCCGACCGGCTTGCGGTCGCTCGCGGAGTCGGCGCGGTCGCAACCGGGTCGATAGCCAGCCGCCGCAATTCGGGCACGGCATCCGTCGTCGCCATCGGCGCCATCTGGCTCTGGCCGGCGGCGGTGGCGCGGTCGCTGATCACGAAATTTTGCAGGTTCTCCTGCCAGCGAATCACGACTTTTTGGTTGGCCGTCGGAAAGCTGGGAACCTCGTAAGCGGCATCGACGCCGCGCAGATATTCCACCCCCAAAGTCGTGACCGTGAAACTGGCGCGGCCGATCTCCTGGCCGTCGGCCAGCGCCCGCAGCGTGTGCGTGCCGGCGCCCAGCCGGTTCATGTTCAGCAACAGGCCGAACCCGTTATTGTCGTCGCCGCAAACGCCTCGGGTATCCTCGCGCGTGGTGCCGTAGCTGGCCTGCATGACGGCGCTTCCATCAATTTCGATGGCCACCTGACCGATTTCCGGCTTGCCTTGATTGGCCCCCGGCACGCAGGCCCAGCCGGAAATCACGGTGATGCCGCTTTGATAGGAAGACGGTTGGGGATTTTCCAAATTGCCGATTTTGCTATTTTCGAGCCATTTGTTGATTCCGCTGTCATAGCCGACTTGAAAGCGTCCATAATATGCGATGGCATCATTACAAACGCCGCTGCCCCCAGACAGAGTGCCGACCAAATAAGTATTATCCTTGAAAACCCCCGAGCCGCTGCTACCCGGCTCCCCAAATCCTTTATCGATCAAATACCGAAAGTGTGATCCCATCGGGTCTGGAGAACAGAAAAATCCATCGGTCACCACCAGACTGCAGCTATACAAGCCTTGCTCGACCCCGAAGCTAATTTTCTTCCAATCGCCTTTGGGATGATGAATCGCAGTATATCGCTCGCCGGGCGTGTCGGAAAACCATCCGGCATAAACAGATCCGGCCGGAGGCTGTTCGTTGAGGCGCAGCAGTGTCATGTCGTTGGCGGCGAAGGATTCCAACAGCGTGGCGCCACCGGAGCGCGTCTGGCTGTTGGGCGATAGCGTTTTGGCGTCGCAGGCCGAAGATTCGTAAAACCAAGTAGTTTCAAGCGAAGATGCTTCGCTCGTGGTGGAAATGCAGTGGCGTGCGGTCAAAAAATAGGGCGTTTTGGAGTCCACTCTATCCGCCAACAACGTACCGGTACACGCGTATGTCTTTTCCGCTGAGGTAATAACCATTCTGGCTACAGAATTGGCAATATCATCACCATTGCGATTGATGGTCGAGTAACAATTCACGTCTAAATTACAGGCCGCTGCTGCATTAGGCAAGCGAGTGTTAAGCTTTTTTGGGCTAATCACTAAATGCGATACGGCATCGATTTCCAGGTCAACCTTATTCAGATCCGCTTGCGCTGTCACGCGAATTTCCACCACGGCCCTATCGCCCTCCAGCGTGGGCGACCAATAGAGGTCGGCACCGTCGCCGGCTTGCGGCCCGGCTCCACGATTGCGCCGGACGATTTGCAGCATGTCTTTGGCGCCGATCCGATAAGCCGGCCTCCGGCCGGCTTGGTCGGAATAAAAGCGCAATTCCGCATCCGGCGGCAACCCGCCAACCCGCAGGCCCACTCGCAGGGCCGACGCGCCGGGAGAAGTGACCCGCACACGAGTGGCTCGCTCGCCGCTGGGCAAGGTTCGCCACTGCCAGGACCCGGATTTTGCCACCGACGGTTCCAGGAAATCCGCGACGCGGCGATTGAAGCCGATTTGCAGAGGCCTGCCCGGCGCTTCTGCCGCCATCGATACCGCCGAGGCCGACGGAGCCGGCAAATCCAGAGACTGGACCGGGATATCGGCTTCCTCGGCGCTGGCGGGTCGCGCCTCAAGCGGGGCGCCGGGAATTTCCTCGACGATGCGCGGCGGCTCGACGGCGGGTCGATAGGGGCGGGATTCCACCGGCCGCATCGGCTCGGCCTGGAAAACCGGCGGAGGCGTTTCCCCGGAGAGAGCCGATTCGCCGGCGAGGGCGGCGTTTCCAACAAACAGCAGCGCGACGACCGCCGGGATCACTATCCGGGCGACCGGGACCAAGGAAAACACGGCATCGATTCGTAAGGTCATTGCCCGATCTTCGCTAGTTGACGTAAATGGCGATCCCAATGCCACTACCGGAGCGAGCGGGAGCGCCACGAACCCGCTCGGGAAAAACGCGCTCTCGATCCCGGCCGAGAACTCAACCTCATACCCCGGTTCAGGATGGGCCGGGAATCCAGCGGTCGAGCAGTTGACGGAGATCCTCGCACGCAAACGGCTTGGACATAAAATCGTCCATGCCGGCAGCCAAGCAGCGTTCCCGATCTTCGGAAAACGCATTGGCGGTGAGGGCGATGATGGGAGTTCGACTGGCGGATGAACCATCCGGTTCGGTCGCCTCGCGGGCGCGAATGCGCGCGGTGGCCTCCAAACCGTCCATCTCCGGCATCTGGCAATCCATGAGCACGACATCGAAACGGCTCCTGCTCGAAGCTTCCACGGCTGCCCGCCCGTTGGCCGCCAACTCCACGTCCAAACCCAGCGACTTGAGCATCTCTTCGGCCACCAGGGCATTGACCGGGTTATCCTCGACGAGCAGCACACGGCCAACGAGTCGCCGCTCCTCGCTCGGCTGAAACGAGAGTCCCTCGATCCGATCCGGCGCGAGGGGCAGGCGCACCGCGAACCAAAACGTCGTGCCTTGGTCCGGCGCGCTATCGTAACCCATCTCGCCGCCCATCATCTCCACGATTTGCTTGGAAATGACCAGCCCCAAGCCGGTTCCACCGTATTGGCGAGCGGTGGAATCGTCCGCCTGGGAGAAGGGCTGGAACAGGCGAGCGCCCGCCTCGGCGGCAATGCCGATGCCCGTGTCCCGCACCGTGAAGCGCAACCGGCGGACATCTGCGCCACTGCCATCGACCTCGCCCGTCCCGTCGAGGACGACCTCCACCCGAACGCTCCCCCGCTCGGTGAACTTGATGGCATTGCCGGCCAAATTGGCGAGTACCTGATGCAGGCGACCGGGATCGCCGCGAAACCGGGCCGGCACGTCGTCGGCCACTCGCCAGATCAGCTCCAGGTTTTTTCGCCGCGCTTGCGGAACCAGCATCTCCAAGGCATCGGCGATGCGCCGGCGCAGATCGAAATCGACTTCGGCAAGCTCGAATTTTCCCGCTTCGATTTTCGAGAAATCGAGAATTTCGTCGATGATGTGCAGCAGAGTTTCCCCGGACTTCTTCAACAGGTCCAGGAAATGCCGCTGCCGGTCGGTGAGCGTCGCCTGGTCCGCCAGCAGTTGGGCCATGCCCAGGACGCCGTTCATCGGGGTGCGGATCTCGTGGCTCATGTTGGCCAAAAACCGCGATTTGGCCCGATTGGCGGCCTCGGCGGCGTCGCGGGCCTGGCGCAGCGATTCCTCGATCTTTTTGCGCTCGGTGAGATCGTGAATCACCACCTGCACGGCTGGCTCGCCTTTGTACACGAAAGGCGCGGCGGCCACTTCCACGGGGAACGCGGCGCCATCGAGCCGCACGCAGCGATCTTCCAGCAAGCGAGCCGAAGCGTCGCACTTGAAGAGCGATTGCCGCCGCTCCCGCGCCGAGTCGAGGGAATCGCGGTGCATCCGATCCCAGCACGCGGTGCCGAGCAGCGCCGCCGGCGAATCTGCCCCGAACATGCGGACACCGGCGGCGTTGACGTAAACGATTCTTTCGTTCTGGCTGATGTAAATCGCGTCGGGCGACAGCTCGACCAATTGCCTATAGGCCTGTTCGCTTTCCACCAGCGCCCGCGTCGCTCGCCGCAGGGCGCGCAAGGGAATGAGCCGCAGCGGAAAGAAAATGGCGAGGCCCAGCGCCAAGCCGGCCAGGGCGATCAGGGCGGTTTCCACCACCAGATCGCGCAGCGAGACGGTCACCTCCACCCTGCCGGCCTCGACGCCGAAATCGTAAAACGGATGACTGCGGCTCAGCGTCGGCGCGGCCAGAACCGGCGGCGCCAGGTGGGCGATGCGGGTTCCATGCTGGTCGATCACCGCGTAATCGCGCCGGAGATCGGCATACTTGCGCACTACCGCACCCAGCCGTTCGGACTCGAAATGCCATAAGCCGGCGTTATGGTTGATATGCTCCGTGACGGCCACCGAGACGCTGCGCGCTTCGGTTTCCAGCCCCCCGCTGCGATTTTGATAGGACCAGAGAAAAAACCCCGCTGGCGGCAACAGGGTCGCCATGATCGCCAGACCGCCAGCCAATGCAGCCAGCAGGGGTTCCAGTCGGAAGCGTTCGCTCACGGCTGGCGGGCAGCGGGCAGGTAGCCGGCGCGATTCAGCATTTCCTGTCCGGCTGCCGAGAGCGCGAACTCCAGAAAACCTTGGGCCGCCGGCGACAGCTTGGGTCCACGCGCGAGGTAAAGGCTCTTGGAGTGAGGATAGGTTCCCCGACTCAGGGCGGCCAGGGTCGGCGCCACGCCGTTGAGGGGCAAAGCCTGAAGCTGGCCGCCCCGGCTTTGCAGCAGTCCCAGATTGGTCGTGCCGAGGGAGCCGGGCGTCTTTTCCAGCAGGTCCACGTTCTCCAGATCGTTGGCGGCCACCGGCAACCCAGGCCGCGCCAAGGCCGTTTCGACCGCTTGGCCCATGGCCGGCGACATCTGGCACAGGATGAGAGTGTCCGACTCGGTCGGGCTGCGCAACACCAGCCGGATGGGCGAACCGTCGGCCCAAGCGGTGACCTTGCCGCCATAAATCGCCGCCAGTTGCTCGAAGGTGAAACCGGGAGGTTGCGGTTGCTTCGAGGTGACCACCAGAAAAGGCGTGCGGCCCAGATCCCAATCCTGGCCGCCTTGAGCTTTCTCGGCCTCGGCCAGCGGCTTCCCGGGCATGGCGAGATCGATGGCGCCGGCGAGAACCGCGCGAATCGAGCCGTTGCTGCCCATCGGCGGATCGACGACCTTGACCGAGACTTCCGGCTTCAGGCTCTGGTAGGCGCGAGCGAATTGCTCGATCAGCGGAGTCGCGGAACCCGTGCCCCCGACGGTTATCGTTTCGGCGCGAGCGGACGCCAAAGAACCGGCCAGTCCCATCGCCAGCGCCAAGCGCAGGACGTTGGCGCCGATTCCGGTTTTCAACGCGGCGAATCGCATGATCGCTGCCCCCTCGTTCAACACTATGGAAAATATCGGCTGTTAGCGGATAAGCTTAATCGCTCGCGACCCAACTCGCACGGCTCCATGCCGCGCCTTGCCGGGTCGCGATCGCGCAACGCCAATTCGAGCAAGGCGTTCTCCGTCCGGCGGGTTAAACTGGGAGACCTTCACACTTGCGTCCAAAGGTCATGCCCTTCCCGAAATCGTCGCGTTTCCTGCTTTCGCTGGTGCTGGTGCTGGCCGCCTGCGCGGTCCGCGCCGGCAACGGCTATCCGCTGGTGCTGGTTCACGGTTTCACCGGCTGGGGACGAGACGAGCTGCTCGGCTTCAAATACTGGGGCGGCTTCGAGGATTTGCAAGAGCGCCTCAATCGGGCCGGCCATCGCACCTATACCGGCGTGGTCGGCCCGCTCGCCAGCAACTGGGATCGCGCCTGCGAGCTGTACGCCTATCTGAAGGGCGGTACGGTGGATTACGGCCAAGCCCACGCCGCCGCCCACGGCCACGCTCGCCACGGCCGGACCTTTCCCGGCCTGTACCCGGACTGGGGCACGGCGGATGCCGGCGGCCGGCCGCGCAAGGTTCACCTGATCGGCCACAGCCAGGGCGGACAAACCGTGCGCGCGCTCGCCGCCTTGCTCGCGCAGGGGGCGCCGGAAGAGCGCGCGGTCACGTCCGCCACCGAGATTTCGCCGCTGTTTCAGGGCGGCAAGTTCTGGGTTCACAGCGTCACCACGCTCGCCTCGCCGCACGACGGCACCAGCATCGCCGCCGACGACAGCCAACTGCCGTCCTTCGCGCGCAAGGCCCTGCTCGGCTTGGCCGCGTTGGTCGGCGTGCGGCCCGACGAGCTGCCCTACGATTTCAAGCTGGAGCAATGGGGGCTGCGGCGCGAGCCGGGCGAATCGTTCGACGCTTATCTGAGCCGGGTCGAACGGAGCCCGATCTGGCACTCGCGCGACATCAGCGGC
Organism: Candidatus Competibacter sp.; assembly: GCA_037045685.1. Classification (GTDB taxonomy): domain Bacteria; phylum Pseudomonadota; class Gammaproteobacteria; order Competibacterales; family Competibacteraceae; genus Competibacter_A. Next base: position 272,143 of record JBAOII010000023.1, on the reverse strand, counting down.
TGGGATCTCAGCCCGGACGGCGCGAAAGAGTTGAATCGGCGGTTTCCCGCCCAGCCCGAGGTGTATTATTTCTCCTGGGCCACCTCGGCGACCGTGCCGCTTTGGCCGTCTCGCCATCAGGTGCCGCGCCCCACCATGCTGCCGCAACTCTGGTTCGCCGCTCTATTCATCGGCGCCTACACCCGCGACGAACCGGACCACGTCCGCATCGACGCCAGCTGGTGGGAAAACGATGGGCTGGTCAACACCCGCTCCATGGCGGGTCCGACGCTGGATTCGCCCGACCGCATCGTGGCTTACGGCGAACCGCCGCAGCGCGGCGCGTGGAACTATCGGGGCGTGCTGGCCGGCTGGGACCACATGGACATCATCGGCATCGGCACGACGCGCGACGTGGGCGATTGGTATTTGGCGCTGGCGCGGTCGCTGGCCGACTTGCCGCCCTGACCCTTTCGACTTTTTGCCGGCTCAACGCGAACCAGACCATGTCCCATATCGCCATCCATCGCTCTCACGAACTCACGCTCGACCGAGCCCGCCAAGCGGCGGAAACCCTCGCCGAACAGCTCGCCGACCGCTACGAAATCGGTTATCACTGGCAGGAGGACTCGCTCTATTTCGAGCGCTCCGGCGTCGGCGGTCAGATCGATCTGGAGCCGGGCATGGTCCGCATCAGCGTCCGGCTGGGTTTTTTGCTGGCGCCGTTCAAGTACAAGCTGGAACAGGAAATCCATCGCCAGTTGGATGAAATCTTTCAGCCTCCGATCGACTCGGCGTAAAGAGCGCGCTCATCGATCCGCTCTCCCCGCAGAAGAGGGTCAGGGCGTGGGCAAGACACCGGCCAATTCCAGCGGTCGCGGATGGCCGGCGCGGATCTGTTCCAAAATGGCGCGCTCGCGACCGGCGATGGTCGCGACGAAGGTTTCGGCGTCCCGGCCCATGTGGCGGAAGGCGCTAAAGCCGCTTTCCAGAAACCGATGCAGCTCGCCGAGGCCGGCCAGCCGGGCGGGCGTTTTGGCCAGCTTCAGCGCGGCGTGGATGAATCGCTTGGGAACGATGTCTTGCAAATCCCGCCCGAGCCGTTCGATCAGCGCGATTTGATGCTGGCGCAGGTCGTAGCGGCCGCAGCGCCGGTAAGCGGCGACATAGGCGGCCTCGTCCACCCGGTCGCGAAAGGCGAATTCCGCTATCAGAATGCGCGTCAGCCGGGCATCGAGTTCGCGCGACAGGGCGTTCAGTTCCAGCGCCAGCGCCGCCGCGTGCAACACATGGGCCGGCAGAACGCGCGTCATCATCGGCACGATGCGCGCCAAATCGCGTTCGCGCTGGGGCAAATCCCGACTCCCGTAAAGCTCGTCCAGAAAAAACGCCGCCGCCGGCCGATAGCGGGGACTCGCCAACAGATCGGCGTAGGTCCGGGCCAAGCGCGCCGACTGCCAGCGTTGCAGGATATCCAGCTCCCGCTCCACGCCCGCCGCGCCGTCGCCATGGAACGCTTGGCCGCGCCGCAATTGCTCCAGCAAGCGCGCCGCGCCGGCGGTCGGGTCGCGGTCGCTCACGGCGAGGTGGCCCTCTCCGTCAGCGCAACTCGCGGCGCAAAATCTTGCCCGCGTTCGATTTGGGCAGGCTGTCGCGGAATTCGATGTGGCGGGGCATCTCGTGCGCGGCCAAACGCTGGCGGCAACGGTCCAGGATCGCGTCGGCGGACAACGGCGCGCCCGGCTTGCGCACCACGACGATCTTGACCGCTTCCCCCGTTTTCTCGTCGGGCACGCCGATGCAAGCCACTTCCAGAGCCCCCTCGCAGCCGATCACCACCTGCTCGATCTCGTTGGGGAACACGTTGCGGCCCGACACCAGGATCAGATCCTGCTTGCGATCCGCGATGCGGACGAAGCCCCGTTCGTCCACCGTCGCCATGTCGCCGGTCAACAGCCAGCCGTCGCGAATGGCGCGGGCGGTCTCCTCCGGCTGCCGCCAGTAACCGCGCATCACCTGGGGGCCGCGCACGCACAGTTCGCCCGGCTCGCCCGGCGGCGCCTCGTCGCCGGCGGCGTCGCGCAGTCCGATCTCGGTGGACGGTAGCGGCAGCCCGACGCCGCCGTCGAACTCGCCGAGATCGGCGGGATTGATGCAGACCATCGGCGCGGCTTCGGTCAAGCCGTACCCCTCCAGGATCGGCACGCCGGTCGCGGCCCGCCAGCGTTCGGCCACCGTCCGCTGGACCGCCGAGCCGGCGCCGATCACCAGCTTGAGGGTGCCAAAATCCTGTTGCGCGAATTTGGGTTGATTCACCAGCGCGTCGAACTGGGCGCCGGCGCCGGTGATGACCGAGAACTTCCACTGGCGCATTTCCGACAGGAACAGCGGGATGTCGCGGGGGTTGGTGATCAGCACGCTCAGCCCGCCGAGCAGGACAAAAGACAGGCAATTCACGGTCAGGCAGAAACCGTGGTGCAGCGGCAGGGCGGTGATGGCGATTTCCTCGCCCTCGCGGAGCGACGGCCCGAGATAGGCGAGGCACTGCTGGATGTTGGCCACCATGTTGCGATGGGTCAACATCGCCCCCTTGGAGGGGCCGGTGGTGCCGCCGGTGTATTGGATAAAGGCCAAATCTTCGCCGGCGATGGCGACGGGCCGCAGCTGGCGCTCGCTCCCGGCAGCCAGCGCGTCGTTGAGAGCGATCTCGCCGGGCAAGGTATGGTCGGGCGCCATCTTCTTGATGTGCTTGACCACCAGACTCACCACTTTGGCTTTCCAATACGGCAACAGATCGCCGATTTCGGTGACGATGACGTGCTCGATCTCGGTTTTATCGACCACCTCGGCCAGCGCGCGGGCGAAATTGGCGAGGATCAGGATCGCCTTGGCGCCCGAATCCCGCAACTGATGTTCCAGCTCGCGGGAGGCGCGGAACGGATCGACGTTGACCACCACCAGCCCGGCGCGCAGCGCGCCGAACAGCGCCACCGGATATTGCAGCACGTTGGGCAGCATGATCGCGACTCGCTCGCCCTTCTCCAACCGCAATTCCTGTTGCAGGTAGACCGCGAACGCCCGGCTTTTCTTTTCCAGCTCGCGATACGTCAGGCCGTAGCCCATGCTGGCGAAGGCGAAACGCCGGCCAAACTTGGAGCAACTGCGCTCGAACACTTCGACCAGCGAACGGTACCGATCGGGATCGATATCCGCCGGCACCTCGGGCGGATATCGCTTCAGCCACACCTTTTCCACGGAAAGTCTCCAATCGTCGGGAATATTAAAAATGGATGATTCCCGGCTGATTATCAAATTTTACAAGGGAATTGGCTCGTCCTTATCGCGACCGGCACGGAGAACATGGGATACCGGGACAAAAAAGCCCCGCGTTGCGGGGCTTTTTCGGGCTCGTGCGAGGCCAGCGATCAAACCGCCGCAGCGGGCCGGGGTCGTGGTGCCGGCGAGCTACCCATGGTGCGCATGAGCCCGCCGACGATGAGCAGCGTGGCCAGGTAAAACGCGACCTGCATTCCGGCTGGCCGGTCGTTATAGCCGATCAGGACATGCAAGATTTGGCCGAGCAGGCTTTGTTCGGCCAGAACCGCCGACGTATCCCACAACGGTTGTCGCCAGGCCGGCAACCAGTCGGCCTGAATCAAAAAGCCGGCGGCTTGCGCGGCCATACCGGCGGCCAGCAACAAGATCAGCCAGCTCGTCACCGCGAACAGGTGCCGGGTGGGAACGCGCAGCAAACCGAGATACATGGCCAATCCGACCACGGCGCCCGCCGACAGACCGAGCAGACCGCCGCTCAACATCGGCCAAACGCCATCGCCGCCCGCCGCGATGCCATACAGGAACAGCACGACCTCCGAACCTTCCCGAAGAACCGCCAGCGTCACGACCGTCGCCAAAGCCAGCAACGGCAGTTCGCCGCCGCTGACCCGGCGACCGACCGCGTTCATGTGCAGCGCCAGTTCCCGGCCGTGCCGCCCCATCCAGACGTTGTGCCAGCCCAGCATCGACACCGCCGCGAACAGCACGCTAGCGTTGAACACCTCCTGCCCCATGCCGGCGGCGGCATCCGCGATGGCTTGCGCGAACCCCGCCACCACGGCGGAACCCAGCAGGCCCGCCAGGACCCCGCCGCAGACCCACCAGCCGCGCCCGGCGACGCCACGGGTAGCCGCCAGCACGACGCTGATGACCAGCGCCGCTTCCAGCACTTCCCGAAATACGATGACCAGCGTTCCGATCATATCTCGATCCTCCCAGCTTACCGAGCGACCAGCCGCCCCTTGGCGGTCTTCTCGTGGAACTCGCCGACGAAATCATAGCTGCCGGGCTGTAGCGGTCCGACGTTCAAGGTCGCCTGCCGCTTGGCGGGAACTACCTTTTCCAGTTTCAGCGCGTGACTTTCGAACTCTTCCGGCGTCGGGTCCTGATTGTCCACGATCAGCTTGATTTTTTGGCCCGCCGGCACTTGCAGTTCGCTGGGTTCGAACTGATGGTTTTTGATGACCAGCGTGTAGGTATTGGCTTCTTGCGCGAAGCTGGCTTGAAAGCCGAGCACCGCAAGCAGCGCGGTGACGGTCAGCGCGGCAAACGTTCGTTTCATGAATGAGACAACCTCGATTTGTCCAGTTACAATTTAAATGATAATTATTATCATTTAAATTGTAAAGAACTGCCCTGCATGGAGATGTGGCTCGGTCACTCGTGCCGCAGTGCCTCGACCGGCTTGAGCAGGGCGGCCTTGCGGGCGGGATAAAAGCCGAAAAACACCCCGATCCCAGCCGCGAACAGGAACGACAACGCGATGGCGCCGCCGGTCACCACCACCGTCATGCCGGCCAGTTCGCTCACCAGCCAGGAACCGCCGACGCCCAGCAAAGCCCCGGCCAAGCCGCCCAGCACGCACAGCAGCAGCGCCTCCAGCAGAAATTGCAGCAGAATGTCGCGGCGGCGGGCGCCGACCGCCATGCGGATGCCGATCTCGCGGGTGCGCTCGGTGACCGACACCAGCATGATGTTCATGATGCCGATGCCGCCGACCAGCAGCGACACCGAGGCGATGGCGCCCAGCATCACCGCCATGGCCCGCGCCGACAGCGCGGCGGTCTCGGCGATGGCGGTCAGGTTGCGGATGGTGAAATCGTTGTCCTCGCCCTCCCCCAGCCGGTGCCGGTTGCGCAGCAGTTGGGTCAAATCGGCCTCGGCGTCGTCCATGTGTTCGGCGGAACGGGCTTGGGCGATGATGAAGCGCACCGTGCCGGGGAAAGCGTTGCCGAACAGCTTGGTCTGGGCGGTGGTGACGGGCACCATCACGGCGTCGTCCTGATCGCGGCCGTCCAGGCTTTGCCCCTTGCGCTCCAGCACGCCGACCACCAGGAACGGCAGATTCTTGATGCGGAGGGTCTTGCCCAGCGGATCCTCCTCGCCGAACAGATTGCGGGCCACGACCTGGCCGATCAGCGCCACCCGCGCGCCGCGCCGCACGTCGCCGGCGGTGAACGGCTGGCCGGATTCCAGATTCCAGGAGCGCACCGTCAGATACTCCGGCGTCACCCCGTAGACCGTGGCATTCCAGTTGCGGGAGCCGTAGGCCAATTGGGCGTTGCTCGGGAACGCGGGCGCGGCGGCGCTGAGCGACGGCAACCGGTTCATCGCCTGGGCGTCGGCCAAGGTCAGCGTGGACGCGGTGCCGGCGCCGAACCGCAAGCCGCTGGCACTGCTGGCGCCGGGCGCCACCAGCAACAGTTGGCTGCCCATGGCGCTGATGGCTTGATTGACGGTGGTTTGCGCCCCCTGTCCCACCGCCAGCATCAACACCACCGCGCCGACGCCGATGATCATGCCGAGCATGGTCAGGGCGGTGCGCAGCCGATTGGCGCCCAGCGCCCGCCACGCCTCGGCGGGAGCGGCGTGCCAGCTCACACGCGAACCTCGCCGTCGTGGACGATGCGGCCGTCCTTGAACCGCACCAGGCGCCGGGCGTAGCGGGCGATGTCGGGTTCGTGGGTGACCAGGATCAAGGTGATGCCCTGCTCCGCGTTCAGGCGACCGAACAAAGACATAATCTCGCCGCTGGTCTGGGTGTCGAGATTGCCGGTCGGCTCGTCGGCCAGGATCAGCGGCGGGTGGTTGGCGATGGCGCGGGCGATGGCGACCCGCTGCTGCTGGCCGCCGGACAGTTGGTTGGGCCGGGCGTCGGCGCGCGAGCCGAGCCCGACCCGTTCCAGCAACTCCCGCGCCCGCCGCCGCCGTTCCGCCTTGCCGATCCCGGCGTAGAGCAGCGGCAGGGCGATGTTGTCCTCGATGGTGGAGCGTTGCAGCAGGTTGAAGCCCTGGAACACGAAACCGATCTGGCGGTTGCGCAGTTCCGCCAGCTCGTTGTGATCGAGTCGCGCCACCGGCCGCCCCGCCAGCCAGTAATCGCCGGCGTTGGGCGTATCGAGGCAGCCGAGGATGTTCATGAAGGTGGATTTGCCGGACCCCGACGGCCCCATGATCGCCACGAACTCGCCGGGGTCGATCCGCAAGTCGATCTCGTGCAGCACCGGCGTCGATCCGCCCCCGGCCAGCGGATAGTGCTTGCTCAAACCCGCGACCCGGATCAGCGGCGCTCGTTCGCCGCCCTCGCCCGCCGGGAGCGGGGCTGGAGGCGAGGGGAATCGGGAGTTCGCGCTCACATCATCCGCATTCGGAAGCCGCTGCCGCTCCCGCCGGCGTCCCGTTTGCGCGCGTCGCGGGTGACCACCCGCTCGCCGGGCTTGAGGTCGCCGCTCACGATCTCGGTCAGCGCGTTGTCGGTGATGCCGGTTTCGACCGGCACCGGCTTGAGCTTGCCCCGCTCGTCGAGGACGTGAACTTGGGTCTTGCGCTCCTTGGCCGGCGGGCGCGGTTTATCTTCTTCCTCGTCGTCGCGGCGCGGCTGGAAACTCAGCGCGGCGTTCGGCACCCGCAGCACGTTCTTGCGCTCGGCGGCGTTGACGCTGACGTAAGCGGTCATGCCCGGCAGCAACCGCCCGTCGGCGTTGTCCACGTCCACCACCACGTTGTAGGTCACCACGTTTTGCTGGATGGTGGGATTGAGGCGGATTTGCCGGATGCGGCCCTGAAAGCGCTGGTCGGGGTAGGCGTCCACGGTGAAGCTGGCGGGCATGTTCGGGCTGGAGACTGCCGACATCGGCTTCGGCGATGCTGGTGTTGATCTGCATTTGCCGCAGGTCTTGGGCGATTTGAAACAGGGTCGGGGTTTGGAAATTGGCGGCGACGGTCTGGCCGACATCGACGCTGCGGGCGACCACCACGCCCGAAATCGGCGAGCGGATCACGCTGTTGCGCAGGTTGATACGATCCCGCTCCAGTTGCGCCTCGGCCAGTTTCAGTTGGGCGGTGGCGGCGTCCACCTGCTGGCGGGCGATATCCAGCTCTTCCTTGGCGACCAGGTTTTTCTGTTGGAGCGTGGCGACCCGGTCGATCTTGATGCGCGCGAGCGCCAACGCCGCTTGGGCCGCGAGCACGTTCGCCTCGCTCTGCCTGACCTGGGCCTGGAACAGGGCGGGATCGAGTTCGGCCAGCACTTGGTCTTCCTTCACCCGGTCGTTGAAATCGGCGTGGATTTTGCGAACGGTGCCGGACACCTGGGTGCCGACGTTGACCAGCACCACCGGGTTGAGCGTGCCGTTGGCGGTGATGGTCTGCACGATGTCGCCGCGATCCACGGTCTGCGTGCGGTAGCGCTCGGAGGGCGGGGATTTACCGTTGGGCCAATAGCTGTATGCGGCGACGCCGGCGGCGAGGATCAGGCCGACGAGCAGAACCGTGGTTTTGGAGAGAGACATCGGCAACAGTCAGTAGTGTAAGAGCGATAGTTAGACGCGGGAATCGGGCGATTACTCATAATCTAAATGGAAATACTGTCTGGCTTAACCAACATTTTCAACGGAGTCCCGGCGTGGGCCGGGAGATGAACGCGCTCGGCGAACACATCGCCCCCGACCGCTACAAGCTTCAACGGAGTCCCGGCGTAGGCCGGGAGATGAACGCAGGCCGACGTGGGCACCCCGTTCAAAATCAACTGGCTTCAACGGAGTCCCGGCGTAGGCCGGGAGATGAACTTTTGACTACCTCCCACCCTTGCAGCAACGCGACGCTTCAACGGAGTCCCGGCGTAGGCCGGGAGATGAACCGAGTACATCCCCGGCACGACCAGGGCGTACATCCTGCTTCAACGGAGTCCCGGCGTAGGCCGGGAGATGAACGCTATCGAAATCGGCGACTGGTACGAGTTTCAGGTGCTTCAACGGAGTCCCGGCGTAGGCCGGGAGATGAACGCGCACGGCGTGATCGGAGTCGATCTGCCGAGATTCGTGGCTTCAACGGAGTCCCGGCGTAGGCCGGGAGATGAACGCGCCATCGGCGGCGATTCCTACGAACGTCACGCTTGCTTCAACGGAGTCCCGGCGTAGGCCGGGAGATGAACCGTCGACGGTCTCGTTGCTGACTTCCATGAAGATGCTTCAACGGAGTCCCGGCGTGGGCCGGGAGATGAACCTGTACCGCTTTTCTGTACGTCAACCGAACAGCCCGCTTCAACGGAGTCCCGGCGTAGGCCGGGAGATGAACTGCATTATTACAACCTATTGATTTTAAAAGAGCCACAAAAAATCTTCCGCGAACCGGCAAAATCTTCATCCTCAACGCCCCACTTTTGCGGCGAGACAAAGAATAAGGTTTTGTTTTTGATGATGTAATTCCTTGCGCGAACCTCCCCACCTTTAGGCATCCACTCACCGTTCGCGCAACGCGGGCAGCAAGATTCCATATTCACTATTTTTTCCAAAACGTGCTGCCCAAACCTCGGTCACCCCAACCCGATCCGGACAATCGTTCCACGGGAAGCGCGCGGAGCAACGACACCTCAGCCAGAGTCAAAAATGTACTCCACAGGGGCCATACATAGGCCGAGGCCGGCCCACCACGCCAACCGGCGGTACGTGGCGCGGGTGGCGGAAACCGGCAGCACGGGATGCAACGGGATCGCCTCGAACGCCAGCCAAATCAACCCCGGTTTGCCCGGCGGGTCCGAGTCGGTCGGTGCCTGCGGTTCGTGAGCATGAAACCGCACCGCAACCGGATCGAGGCCAAACGACGATTGCGCTTCGTAGGGACCGCCCAGCAGCGCGATTTCCAGGGACCGGCGCGTGATCGTCAATGCAACCTCTCGCAAATTCCGCAGCAATTTCTGCTGACCGGACGTCATGTCAAAACGGGTTGCGGCAATGCTGCCTTCGCGAACCACCGCATCGGTCCCCCACCCCGCCAGAAACGCCAAAGCCCGGCGATTCCCACCCGCCTCAGCCACCGCCTTCCGATACTGTTCCGGCGTGACCCCCCGCGTGGTATCCGCCCAGGTGAATTCAAGCGCGTCCCCGCGACCCGCCATGTTCGCCGCCAGTTCGTCGATGGCGTCCGTCAGCTCCAATCCCTCCAGCACCGCACGACCGTGCCGCCAGGCTAGCCGCGCGTCGCGACCCCGGTCCTCGACCAGCACCCGCAACATTCCCAACGCCGCCAGAAACCCGATGGGCGAAGCGCCGCTCAAACCGGGCAACTCAATCACGCTCGCGCTCCTGTTCGGCGATGGACTGGCGGATGTCGGCGGCTCGCACCAAAAGCTCCATGCCGGCCAACACCCAAGGCCCGTATTGTCGGCGCAGGGTCTCGAAAAGATCGGCCCAGCCGCTACCCAGCGGAATCTGTTCGGCGCCCGGCGCCTGCCTATCGGCGCAGGCCGGGAACCAGGGCCGACCATAACCGTGATGGGTCGCCACCAAGTATCGGACCAGCGGATCGGACTCGTCCGCCAACGCCAGCGAGGCCAATTCGTGCCGGAAACCGGCGGGCAACCCCGATTGGGCATGAGCGGCGCGCAAATCCGCCTGCCGGCGTAACCCGGACTTCGCCAACACCGGCCCCGCAGCAGCCGCCACCGGGTCGCCGTGCAGCATCGCCTGAAACCGGGGTTCGGACTTGCCGAGATCGTGCAACCCGGCCGCTCGGACGATGCGGGCACACTCGGGATGATCGGCCGCCAACTGGCCCGCGCGGTTGGCAACTCCCGCAAGATGCGGTTCGAGTTCCACCGCCACCCCGCCGCTGAGCGTCGCGTCCACCTCGTCCAGCACCCGCCCGCGCAGCACCACGCCGCGCGGATGCCGCTCGATTTCGTAGCGGCCCTTGAACGCCGCGACCAGAGGATGATCGGTGGCCGCGATCAGAGCGCGCAACGCCGCGCGAGCCGCTTTCACCCGCTCGGCATCGATGCCGGTTTCGGGGTCAACATCCGTTTCGGCCACCACCAACTCAACCACGGCTTCCCGCACGGCGGTCTCTCGCTCGCCAAGCCACTCGGTCAGCCCCGGCGCCAACCGCACCACATGCGCCCGGCCCCCTGCCAGAGAACAGAAATCGGCGATATCGGCGACGGGCTCGCGACTGTCCGGATGCCAGCCGTACCCGTCGCAGCCGCCATAGACCGCTGGAAGCACCAGCGTATCGCCGGGCCGAATGCGCTCGGGCTGAACGACATCCCCGCCTTCCGAACCCAGCCAGCACAACGCCAGCCGCCCCCGCTGATCGGCGGACCGCGATTCCTGGCCGACACCCTCGATATCCGTCACCTCTGGGGCGCGACGGCCCTGCAACCAGGCGCGAGCCGCGTAAACGGGCACCTCCAGCGCCTCGCCCGGCAGCGGCGGGCGCAAGCGCACGGCGTCAACCCATCGAGCCGGATCGCTCTCTTCCAGATCGGCCCGCCAGACCAGCGCGACATCCGCCGTCCCGCGCCCGGCGCCATGCAGCCAAGGTGCAACGTCGATCTCCGGCGCGTCGGGTCCGGTCTGGGAAAGCAAATCCACATGCGTCGGCAACAAAGCGGGCGCCGCCGGCGGTTCCACTCTCGGCGGCGGGTGGGCATCCATCGCGGTCTGGAGCGCGTTCACCCCAAAATCGACGCCATCGTCTCGCGCGACCGATTGCAACCACGCCCAAGCGGCATGGACGGCCATGCCGTAAACCGGATCGGGCGGCAATGCGCCATCTTCATCGGCTTTCACTTCCCGATACCGGATCACGGCTCGGCTCTCCACCCTGGAACCCAAGCGATCCAGACGGCCGAAACGCTGGCGCAAGGCATCCAGCGGCGCCGCCTCGCTCACCAGCGCGTCGAAATCCAGATCGGCGCCCACCTCGATGGTCTGGGTGGCGACCACGAACAGCGATTGGTCTTCATGTAGGGTCCGGCCGGCGCGAATCCGAGGCAGCCATTCCGCCATCAGCCGATCCCGATCATGCGGACGCACCCGCCCCGTCAACAACACCGCCCGCCGCTTCTTGGCCGTCAGCATCTGCCACAGGCGGCGGGCGGTGGCCACCCGGTTGACCACGATCCCGATCACCTTGGCATCCGTCGCCAGTTCCTCGGCGTCGCTGGCCAGCGCCTTGGCGAAATCGGCGTCGCTCGCGGGCGCGGTCCGCAATTGAGCGAGCTTGGCGGCGGCGAGCCGCCGGCTCAACACCGGATGGCAGTAGTCGGCGAGATCGAGCCGCAAGGCGGAACCGGTCTGGCCCGGCGTCGCCGTCATCGAAATCACCCGCACATCCGCCCCCTGGCCGATGGCGGCGCGCACCGTATCGAGAAAGCAGGTGGACAGGTGCGCCTCGTCGATCAGGTACAAGGCCCGCGTGCCGACGAAACCGGCATGGAGCGGCATCATGCGCGGACTGACGCCGTAGCCTCGATGCAGCAGGCGCGAGCCGATCTGATCCACCGTGGACACCAGCACCGTGACCCGCTCCGGGTACAGCAGCCAGTCATCGTCGCCATGCACGCCGCCACGCAATCGCACCACCTGGAGCGGTCCGAGCCGTTCGGCCAACTCGCGCGAGATCGGTTGCTCCCCTTCCCGCAAGGCTTGCCCGATCCGTTCGGCCCGCTGAAACGCTTCGTCCACCACCACGCGGCGGTCGATGATGAAAGCGATGCGCCGCGCGCCGCCGTGGGCCGCCGCGAAGACCGCCGCATCGATCAACGCGGTCTTGCCGCAGGCGGTGGGAACGCTCACCGCCGTCAATTTCTCTCCGGCAACGAGGCGGCGCGCGGCTTCCACCTGCCACGGGAAAGGGTCTTTGCCATGCACGGCATGGAAAAAGCGCTCGAAACTCATCCGGCCGCTCCTTCCGATCCACCAGTCCACGGCCGGAACAGCCCGACGCCGAAATGGCGCAACCGCCCGGCGATCACCGGCCCGGTCACCGGTTCGGCGAAACTCACCACGGCGTGATAGCGCGGCTTGCGATCTGGCGATGGCACCCGGAATGCCGGCGGCGCTCCCTGAAACCGGCTGAACGGAGAGATGTCCACGGCCACCGGCGCCGGATAGCCCGCATGGCGCAGCGACTCGGCCAGCGCCCGCCGCAATCGGTTCTCGTCGGGGCGCTTGGGCGGACGGTCCAGCACCACCGGGGTCACGGTCGCCCAATCGGTGGCGGGACGAATCCAGGTCCATGCCAGCAACGCTTGCGGGAGCCGCTCCGCCGGCGGAAGTCGAACCAGCCCGGCGGTGCGGCCATCCGGCAGGTGGACGCCCTCAAGCCGCGCGATGCCCGCCAGAATCTCGGTGCGTTGCGCCGCTGCGAGTTCGACCGGTAGCCCCAGCCCCAAGCCGATGATGCGCCCGCCGGCATGTGCATGGCCGACATCCGGCAACGGCAACCAGGCCACATGAGCGCCCGCGCCGTGGCCGTGAACCGCGACGGGCGCGCGGTCGCCGAGCACCGCCATGACCGCGCGCCGCACCGCGCGGGCCAGATCGGCGGCACGGTCGGCATCGTGGGTGCTTCCGGTCAGCCGCAGCGCGATCAATTCCATCCGGGCGGGGCTGGTCCGCGCGGAATCCGCCGTCAGGGGCCGGTAAGCCGCCAAGGGTTCACAGGCCGGCGCGGGACGGCGCACGCCGGCATTGCCTTGGTAAAGGGCATCAAGCTCGGCAAGGCGACCAAGCGCTGGAATCCGCAGAAATTCCCCACCCAGCGGATCGGGCGCCAGGGTGGCGGGCACGGGTAAAGTGCCGGGGCCGAATTCCACCAGCGCCAGAGCGTGGGACGTGCCGACGTGAGTCACGACGGCGGCGATATCCGCCAGCACGGCCAAGGTGGATTCGTCCGCCTCGACAGCCCAGCCGTAGCCGACCACCGGCTCGCCCAGAATGATCGCGCCGGGAAAATGCCGGGGCTGCCGCCAGCGATGGATGCCGGATGCTCGTACTGCTCTTCGCCCTTGTTGCCCTTGCGTTTCGACGCTATCGCCCGGCGGAACATAAGAAACCGGCGCGGCGGCAAGATCGGCGGCCGGCGCGGCAATCACCGGCGGTGGCAGACCCTCGAACCATTCGAGCGCGGTCGCGGCGTCGTGCCGTCATCCCCCCGCCGCTCCGATAAGCGGCGGCCACCAAAGCGGAGAACACGCGGGAGGGATGCGGCGGCCACTCGGGCACGGCGGGGTCTTCCGCCCGGGCCGCGTAGCAACGACCCGACGGAAACGAGACCCGAAGCCACATCACTCGTCTCCGCTGTCGCGAGAACGGCGGCTGCGTTCGATCAGCGTCACCAAGCGCTCGTCGGCGATGGCCGTAACCGGTTCGCCTCGCCACGCCAACCCCCGACTCGCGGCGTCAGCCAGCGCCTGCTGGAGCGCTTCCCGCGCGGCGGCGGCGGTCACCGGATGGCGGGTGACATTTTGCAGGCTGCGCCCGATCACTTCGAGTTGCGGTTCTTCCATCGGCAATAAATCGCAACCAGAGCGCAAGTGGTAGCCGGCTTCCATTTGCGCGAGCAGCCCGTAGAGACCCAGCGCGACCGTGGCGGTCTGGCCGGCATGATCCCTGGCTTCGTCGAAAGAACCGTCTTCGCGTTCGAAGCCAAGCCGGCGCACGGCGGCGCAGGAAACGAGGCTGGTTTGGAGGGCTTCGGTGATGACCGCTCCCCGCTCGCCGAAGTTGGGCACGTTGCCCAAGTCCAACGATCGGAAGGTCTTCCTTGCTCGCCCGGTTATCTTGCTTTTCTTGGGTACCGGCTCGCCTTTTTCCTGAGAGCGCGGGATTCATCCACTTCATACATCCACGATCAGGCATCCTGCGGAGTTCGTAGACGGGTTGCTGCATCCTTGCGGATGTCCATCGGATCGAATTTGACGGCTCCGCGCTGCACCGGCTCGGCATCCAGCCCGACGATTTCGGAAGTCAGCAGGCGCGGCAGTTTGGCGACCAGCGGTCCACCGCCGCCGTGGCTGTCCCAGCCGCCCAGGGTTAACGTGATCGGCGCGTGGGTAAACAGCGCGCTGGCCCGGTCGGCGCGGGCCTGGTAAACCGCTCGCCCGATATCGGACAAAGGAAACAAGGTCTCCCCCAGCGCGCACATACGCAGCGCGGCGTCGTAAATGCGGTGCGAAAGTTCCAGGACGGAATACCGCTCGTCCCCCAACTGGGTTTTCACATCGACCCGAATGTCGGGGTAACGGAGATCGCCCCGCCGGTGCGCGGCGAGAATCGCCAGTTCGATCCGGTTGGCCTGGCTCTGGACCGAATCGAGCAACACGGCCTCCCGCTTCTCGCCATTGACCCAGGCCAGACGAAAAATATGTTGCTGCTTCTGATCGTTCTTGTAAGTGGGCGGATAAACCAGCCCGTCGCTCATGGCCGGTTGCAAACGCAGGGCGATTCGCAACGCGGAAGCCTGCCGAACGGCGGCAGAAAGAACCGAGAACAAATCCATCATGGCGTACTCCTGCTTTCTTGGGAGGCGAATGAAAGCTTAGAGTGCATTCTTCCTCGGATCGAACGCATCCCGCACCGCCTCGCCGACGAACACCAGCAAACTCAACATCAGCGCCACCACCGCGAAGCCGCTGATCCCCAGCCACGGCGCTTGCAGGTTCTCCTTGCCCTGGCGCAGCAGATCGCCCAGCGAGGCCGAGCCCGGCGGCAGGCCCAGCCCCAGAAAATCCAGCGCGGTCAGGGCGACGATGGAGCCGGACAGGATGAACGGCATGAAGGTCAAGGTCGCCACCATCGCGTTCGGCAGCACATGCTTGAACATGACCCGCCCATCGCTCATCCCTAAGGCGCGGGCGGCGCGCACGTAGTCGAAATTGCGGGCGCGCAGGAATTCCGCCCGCACCACGCCCACCAGCGAAGTCCAGCCGAACAGCATCAGCACCAGCAACAGCGTCCAGAACCCCGGCACCACCACGCTGGAGACGATGATCAGGATGAACAACTGCGGCAGCCCGCCCCAGATTTCCAAAAACCGCTGAAACAGCAGATCCACCCGCCCGCCGAAATAGCCCTGCACCGCGCCCGCCGCCACCCCGACTGACCGAGGAGGTCAGGGTCAGCAGCAACCCGAACAGCACTGAAATCCGTAGCCCGTAAATCAGCCGGGCCAGCACGTCGCGGCCCTGATCGTCGGTGCCCAGCCAGTTCTCGGCGGACGGCGGCGCGGGCGCCGGGACCGGCAGGTTATAGTTGACGGTGTCGTGGCGAAAGCGGATCGGCGGCCACAGTATCCAGCCCCGCCCGTCGATCAGTTGCGCCAAATAGGGGTCGCGGTAGTTCGCTTCGCTGGGGAAAACCCCGCCGAAATCGGTCTCGGCGTAATCCTTGAAGACCGGGAAATAGATCGATCCTCGATAGTTCACCAACAACGGCCGGTCGTTGGCGATGAATTCCGCGCCCAGGCTCAACCCGAACAACAGCAGGAACAGCCACAGCGACCACCAGCCGCGTCGATTGGCGCGAAACTGCGCGAAACGACGGCGGGTCAGCGGCGTGAAGCGAATTTGGAAACGCTCCGCCATCGCTCACCCCTCCCGCTTGGCGAAATCGATGCGCGGATCGACCAGATGATAGGTCAAGTCGCTGACCAGATTCAGCAGCAGACCGATCAAGCTGAACACGTACAGCGTCCCGAACATCACCGGATAATCGCGCTTGACCACCGCTTCGAACCCCAGCAACCCCAGCCCGTCCAGCGAGAAAATCACCTCGATCAGCAGCGAGCCGGCGAACAGCATGCCGACCAATGTCGCCGGAAAGCCGGCGATCACCAGCAACATGGCGTTGCGGAACACATGCCCGTATAAAACCTGCCGCTCGCTCAAGCCCTTGGCGCGCGCAGTCACCACGTACTGCTTGTTGATTTCGTCCAGAAACGAGTTCTTGGTCAGCATGGTCAGCGAGGCGAAACCGCCGATCACCATCGCCGTCACCGGCAGGGTCAGGTGCCAGAAATAATCCAGAATCCGCGCCGGCCAACTCAAATCCGCCCAGTGGTCCGACACCAATCCGCGCAGCGGGAACCAGTCCAAATAGCGCCCACCGGCGAACACGATGATCAGCAGGATGGCGAACAGGAAGGCCGGGATAGCGTAGCCGACGATCACCGCCGCGCTGCTCAGCACGTCGAAGCGGGAGCCATCGCGCACCGCTTTTGCGATCCCCAGCGGAATCGAAATCACGTAAATCAACAAGGTGCTCCACACCCCCAGCGAGATCGAGACCGGCAACTTATCCAATACCAAATCCAGCACGGCGCGGTCGCGAAAATAGCTCCTGCCCAGATCGAAGCTCAGGTAATCGCGAATCATCAAGCCGAAACGCACGTAGGCGGGCTTGTCGAAACCGAACTGGCGGTTCAGCTCGGCGATAAAAGCCGGATCGAGACCCTGCGCGCCGCGATAGGCCGTGTTGTTGCCGCCCGCGCTCGGTTGCGTCACGCTGCCGCGCCCCGCTTCGACGCCCTCCCCGCCGCCGACTCGGGCGGTGGCGGACACGGCGGTGTTCTTGATCTGGGCCAAAAGCTGCTCCACCGGTCCGCCGGGCGCGATCTGCACGATGGCGAAGTTGATGGCGATGATGCCGAGCAGGGTCAGAGGGATCAGCGCGAGGCGGCGGAGGATGTAGGCGAGCATCGGGGAAGCTTGGGGTTAATCTTCTCGGTTTCTGGAACCGTATAGAGGCATGGCAAGTTCGTCAAGCGGGCCGGTCGGCCAACCACCACCCGGATTCACCGCTCCTGCGCGGGGGTCGTCACCGCTTCCTTGTCGGGAAGCTTCATGAGTGTTACTTTACTTCAGTAGAAAAAATTAAGGAGCAACGTGTAATGCGCATCCAAACTCAATTAGATGATCAGCGTCTACAAAAATTGCGCTATCTCGTAGAAACAACTCGTACCAGCGCCAACGAAGTCATTGGTCAAGCAATCGATTTCTATTATTCTCGAATTAACGCCGATCATCCCAGTACCGCCGATCTTCTCGTCAAATCCGGTTTCGTGGGCTGCGGCGAAGCGTCGCCCGAACTCTCGACGAACTATAAATCTGAGTTAAATCAAATACTGGCACAAAAGCATGGTGATCGCTGACACCGGTTTCTGGTTAGCCTTGGCCAATCACAAGGACAAACATCATGCCATGTCTCGTGTTCGCTTGATTGAACTATCTCCCGAACCGCTCATTACCACTTGGCCTGTCGTGACCGAAACTTGTCATTTGCTGGGAGCACGGATCAGCACTCAAGCGCAACAGCTATTTTTGAGCAACTATGTGGCCGGCGCTTTTAGCCTATTCGATTTAACCGCCCAACACGTCCCACGCATTATTGCCTTGATGAAAAAATATGCCGGTTTACCGATGGATTTAGCCGACGCATCGCTCGTCATTTTGGCCGAACATCTCGGGCACGGGCGCATTCTGTCCACCGATGAGAGAGATTTTGAAACCTACCGCTGGAAGCACAGAAAACCTTTTCAAAACCTGCTGCTCGATACACAAACTCGCTGATCGTCTTCGCTGATCGTCGATGCGAAATACTCGCCGCGAAGTTCTGGAGTCCGACATCTAGCGAACCTCCACCACGGTCTCCAAATCGCCCGCCGCGACCGCGTTCAGGTAGGCGAGAATCAAATCTCGGGTGAGATAGCGGCCGAATCGTTTTTCGTCCTGTTCGCGCACGATGGGGAATTGCGCCAGTATGTAATCGGCGTCGTTCCGATCCGGGCCATAGAGATGGAAGAACAGGGCGTCCAGCCGCGCCAGCCGGTGCCGGCGGTCGTCTTCGTCCCAGACGAAAGGCTCGCCCTCGTAGCCCATGTCGGCGGCTAAGGGCCGCAGGTCCACGGCGTTGAAGCTGAGTCGGTTTCCGTGATGCCTTCCCGCAAAAAATCTTGGGTGAACAGCTTGCCCTGCATGGATCGCGTCCGGTTTATCCCTGTACGCTTGAAGTCGATTAGCGGGTCAGCGGTCGAACAGGCTGACAAAAAGGCGGCTAATCGACCTTTCCCGACCCCGAACCGCGCTGGCCCAGCGCCGCGTCTTTAGCGGGATCGACCCACCACGCATCCAACTGGACGCCTTGCAGCGGTGTCACTGCCGGATAGCCGAACTTGTTCCAGAACGCGATACGGTCATAAGGAATGTGCCAGTGCGGAATCACCAGATAATTCCATTGCAGCGCCCGATCCAACGCCCGTACCCGCGTCACCAGGCTGGCGCGATCCGGCGCGGCGATGACCTGATCCACCAACTTATCGATGGCCGGATTTTTCAGGCCCACCAAATTGCGGCTGCCGGGTTGATCGGCGGCGGCGCTGCTCCAGAATTCCCGCTGCTCGTTGCCGGGAGATAGCGACTGACCCCAGACGTTCACGATCACGTCGAAATCGAAACTGCGCTCCCGATTCTCGTACTGGGCCGAATCGACGGTGCGCACGTTCATCTCGATTCCAAGCCGTTCCAGATTGCGGGCGAAGGGCAGCGCGATCCGCTCCCAGGTCGGTTCGGCGATCAGCAACTCGAAGCGGAACGGCTCGCCGGTCTTGGCGTTGACCAGCTTGCGGTCGCGGAACATCCAGCCGGCTTCCTGCAACAGTTGCAACGCCTTCTGAAAATTGGCGCGGAGCTGGGCGTCGTCGCCGGCGCTTGGCGGTTCGTAAGCTGCGGTAAATACCTCCGGCGGCAACTCCTTGCGCAGCGGTTCCAGCACTGCCAGCTCCTCCGGCGAGGGCAGACCACGCGCCGCCAATTCGGAATTGTCGAAAAAGCTGCGGGTGCGGGTGTATTGGCCGTGGAAAAGATTGCGATTGCTCCATTCGAAATCGAAGGCGTAGGCCAGCGCTTGCCGGACTCCGGGATCTTGAAACAGGGGCCGGCGCAGGTTGAAGGCAAAGCCCTGCATCCCGGCCGGCCGCTGATGCGCGAAGGTCTCTTTCTTCACCAAACCCTTGGCCAGCGCCGGGAAGTCGTAGCCGGTCGCCCATTGTTTGGCGACGTTTTCCACCCGCAAGTCGTAGAAGCCGGCCTTTAATGCCTCCAGCGCGACCGTGACATCGCGATAATAGTCGTAGCGCAGCCGGTCGATGTTATGCAACCCTCGATTCGCCGCCAGATCCTTGCCCCAATAGTTCGCGTCGCGCTGATAGACGATGAAGCGGCCCGGCTCGAACCGCTCGATCCGGTACGGGCCGCTGCCGACCGGTACGTCCAGCGTCGTCGCGGCGAAATCGCGATCCTGCCAATACTTCTTCGACAGTACCGGCATCTGACCGACGATCAGCGGCAACTCGCGATTCTCGCCGGGAGCAAAGGTGAACTTGACCTGCCGCTCGCCCAGTTTTTCCGCCTTGGCGACATTGGCGTAGTAGAACCGATAAAGCGGACTGCCCTTGCTCTTCAGGGTTTCGAAGGAAAACAGCACATCGTCGGCCGTGATCGGCGTGCCGTCGTGAAATTTCGCCTGGGGTCGCAGATTGAACGTCACCGAACCCCGATCTTCCGGCACGTCCACGCTCTCGGCGATCAGACCGTACTCGCTGAAGGGTTCGTCGGCGCTGCCGACCAGCAAGGTCTCGAACAACTGGCCGATGCCGGCAGCGGCCTGACCCTTGATGTTGAAGGGATTGAAAGTATCGAAACTGCCGATGGCGGCAAAGCGCGCCTCGCCGCCCTTGGGCGCGTCGGGGTTCACGTAATCGAAATGCCGAAAGTCGGGGCCGTACTTCAGTTGACCGTGCAAAGCGATACCGTGCGTCGGCGCACCGACGGCGACGGTCGCGAGCAGGGCGCCGACCCAACCGAACCAGATGGCCGCCAGCCCGAGGCGGTAACGGTATTTTGCGCGCGTCATCCGATATCCTTTACAGTTCGCCAGTTCAGTGACCCGTCTAAAACGATACCCAAAACACATAGGAGTTCATTATGGGCTTTCTCGCCGGCAAACGCGCCCTGATCCTGGGCATCGCCAGCAACCGTTCCATCGCTTGGGGGATCGCCCAAGCCATGCGCCGGGAAGGCGCCGAACTCGCCCTGACCTACCAGAACGACAAGCTGAAACCCCGCATCGAGAAAATGGCCGCCGACTTGGGCAGCTCGATCGCGCTGCCTTGCGAGGTGGAAAGCGACGCGGACATCGAAGCGGTGTTCGAATCGCTCAAGCAACGCTGGGACGGGCTGGACATTCTGGTCCACTCCATCGCCTACGCGCCGCGCGAGGCGCTGGAAGGCGATTATCTGGAAGGCATCAGCCGCGAGAATTTCCGCATCGCCCACGACATCAGTTCCTACAGCTTCGCGGCGCTGGCCAAGGCCGCCCGCCCGCTGATGAAGGATCGCCGGGGCGCCATGATCACCATGACCTATCTGGGCGGGGTCCGGGCGGTGCCGAACTACAACGTCATGGGCTTGGCCAAGGCCAGCCTGGACGCCAACGTCCGCTATCTGGCGCAAACGCTGGGACCGGAGGGCATCCGGGTCAACGCCATTTCCGCCGGGCCGATCCGCACCCTCGCCGCGTCCGGCATCAAAAACTTCCGCAAGATGCTGGACACCTTCGAGCGCATCGCCCCCCTGCACAAGTGCGTCACCATCGAGGAAGTCGGCAACGCGGCGGCTTTTCTGTGCTCGGATCTGGCCTCGGGCATCACCGGCGAGATCGTCTACGTGGATGGGGGTTTCAACACCGTCGCGCTGGGCGCGATGGAATAAGTTCCCTCACCTCAGCCCTCTCCCGACGGGAGAGGGCATTCCACCCGGATCAAAGCCGGTCGGCGTAAGTCACGACCTTGGTCTTGACCCGCACGCTGTCCAGCAGGCCGTCGAATTGCTCGGAACCCTTCCCTCGGGCCAATTGCTGGGCGAGAGCCTTGCGCTCGTCCTCGGAAAGCGCATCCTTTTGGCCGGGGACGGCCCGCGCCACTGCCAAGACGACTTGATCGCCGTTCGCCAGCGGCGTGGCGCCCAGCGCCAGCTTGCCGGCTTCCGGTTGCGGCAATCGAAACGCGACGGCCAAGTATGGCGCGATCGACGGCGGGCGCATCGCGCGTCACCAGCCCCGGATTTTCGAGCTTACCGCCAAATTCCGTGGCGAGAACCTGCAAAGGCGTGCCTTGGGCGACGCGCGCCTTCACGGTTTCCGCGTCCTTGGCCAAGGCTTCGCGGGCCTTGGTTTCGCGCAACGCTTTGACGATCTCGTCGCGCGCCTCCTCCAGGCTGCGGGGCGTCGCATCCCGATGCCCCTTGACTCGAATCACCGCCACATGGCCGTGCTCCAGCTCGATCGGCTCGCTGTTGAGGCCGCGCTTGAGCAGGTCCTCGGCAAACGCGCCGCCGATGACTTTGGGATTGGCCGCAATCCCTTCGCCGCCCTTGCGACCGAACCAGCCGCTCTCCTGGATCGGTGCGCTCAGCGCCTTCGCCACCGGCTCCAGACTGTCGGGATGCTCGTAGGCGATATTGGCCAAGTTCTGGGAGATCTCGTAGAACCGGTTTTCCGCCTTCTGCTGGCGCAACTCCTTGGCCACGGTTTCGCGCACCTCCTCGAAGGGCTTGACTTGGGCGGGAGTGATGCCGTCCAGTCGGATCAGGTGAAATCCCGCCGGCATTCGCACCACATCGCTGATTTCGCCGGGCTGTTTCAGGGCGAACAGGGCGTTCTCCAGCGCCGGATCCTCGAACAGACCTTTGCCGATGGTACCCAAGCTGCCGCCTTCCAGTTGGCCGGAGCTGTCCGCCTTCGCTTCCTGCAACGCTTGATCGAAGCCCTTGGCGCCCGACCGGATGTCGGCGGCGATTTGTTGCGCCTTGGCGCGAGCCCGTTCCACCTCCGCCTCGCCGGCGCCGGGCGCCAGCTTGACCAGGACGTGCGACGCCTGGCGTTCCTCCGGCCGGCCGTACTTGGCGATCTGCTCCTCGTAGCTGGCCTTCAGCTCCTCCTCGCCGACGGTGATGCCCTCGGCGATCTGGGACAGCTTCAACTCGACGAATTGGACTTGAACCTGTTCGGGGTTGACGAACCGATCCTTGTTCTTCGCGAAATAATCCTCGATGGCCGGATCGTCCACCGCCGTCCGGGCGACGTACGGTTCCAGAGGCAACACCAGGTACCGCAATTCCCGTTGCTGCTTGAGCAAAGCGATGATCTGGTCGATCTCCGCCGCCGTCACCAAGGTCGATTCCACCACGCCAGCGCGAAGTTGCTCGGTGGCCAGAGATTGCCGCATCCCTTCCTCGAACGCCGGCGCGGTGAAACCCTGGTTGCGCAGCAGGCGCTCGTACAGCTCCTTGTCGAAGCCGCCGCTTTGCCGGAAAACCGGCAACGCCAGGATCGCATCGTGCAGTTGCCGGTCGCCGATCCGCATACCCTGGTCGCGAGCGAGCTGGTTCAGCACGCGCTCGTCGATCAACTGCCGCAGCACGTCCTGCTTCAGCCGCCCCCCCTCCAGCAGCGCCGGGTCCGCGCTCCCGCCCAGCATCGCCTGCATCCGCTGGCGCTGTTGCTGATAAGCCCGCTGAAATTCCTGCAGCGTGATCTTGCTGTCGCCCACCACGGCGGCGTCCATCGGACCGCCCCCCTCGAAATAGTAGTTGATGCCCCATACCGCGAACGGGATGATCAGCAAACCGATAATGGTATAGGCAAACCAGCCTTGGGCGTGATCGCGGATTTTCTGTAACAGCATGACGATTACCCGGTTTCAGGTCGGATCGCTCGGGCGATGGGCTTGGGACCATCGCCCGAACACGCATAAAAAAGGGTGTCTGGACGACACCCCCGAAGGTTGGCGGAGCGGACGGGGCTCGAACCCGCGACCCCCGGCGTGACAGGCCGGTATTCTAACCAACTGAACTACCGCTCCGGATTCGCGAACCGGAAAATGGCGATTGATGAAAACGAGTTTGGCGGAGCGGACGGGGCTCGAACCCGCGACCCCCGGCGTGACAGGCCGGTATTCTAACCAACTGAACTACCGCTCCAATATTCGGAACCTTGGTGGGTGCTGAGGGGCTTGAACCCCCGACCCTCGCCTTGTAAGGGCGATGCTCTCCCAACTGAGCTAAGCACCCTCGGAAGAATTGATTATTTTATTCCATCGCGAAGGGTTTTTCCAGCCTTGAAGACCGGCGTTTTGCTGGCCTTGATCTCCATCTGCTCGCCGGTTTTGGGATTGTGGCCGGTCCGGGCGGGCCGTTCCCGGATGGAAAAGGTGCCGAATCCGGTCAACACCACGGCATCTCCGCTCCGAAGCGACTTGCCGATGGTGGCGAGCACGGCATCCACGGCCTTTCCCGCCGAGACTTTGGACAGGTCGGTCGCCTGGGCGACGGCATCGATCAGTTCAGTCTTGTTCATGAGCCCCTTCCTATGAAGTGTTGTACGTTATTGGGCTTGGACGCCGTCACGCGAGGCGCGCGTCAATCCCGCCCTGGAGTTAGGATAGTAATTTTTCACGAGGAACTTCCGCCCGAACTATAACAAAATCGCCGAACGCCCGCCGGCGCAGCGCCCGCTCCAGCGCGCCGGAGCCGGTCGTACCGGGCTTTCCCGGCCGATTGGCGAAAGTCGCGTTCTTATAGCAGGGCGCTGAAAGCGGTGTCAATCGACGTCGCGCCTCCGGCTCAGTGCGGGCGCACGCCTTCCAGCGCGCCGCCCGCCTTTGCCGGGGAGTCCGGCGCGGCCACGGGCGCATCCGCCTCCGCCGGCTCCCGCGTCTTGGGCGCCGGCATCGCCTGCAGGGCGACCTCCAGCACCTGATCGATCCAGCGAACCGGGCGCACGTCGAGCTTGGCGAGAATATTGGCCGGGATCTCCGTCAAATCCTTGCGATTCTCCTCGGGAATCAGCACCGTCGCGATACTGCCCCGGTGCGCCGCCAGCAGTTTTTCCTTGAGCCCGCCGATCGGCAGCACTTCCCCCCTCAGGGTGATCTCGCCGGTCATGGCCACGCTGGCGCGCGCCGGGATGCGCGTCAGCGCCGACACCAGCGCCGTGCACATCCCGATGCCGGCGCTGGGGCCATCCTTGGGCGTCGCGCCCTCCGGGACATGGATGTGGATATCGAATTTCTGATGGAACTCCGGGTCGATGCCGAGCAGGTCGGCGCGGCTGCGGACCACGGTCAGCGCCGCCTGGATCGACTCCTGCATCACGTCGCCCAATTGGCCGGTGTGGATCAGTTTGCCCTTGCCCGGCACCAGCGCCGCCTCGATGCTGAGCAGCTCTCCGCCGACTTCGGTCCAGGCCAGCCCGGTCACCTGCCCGATCTGATCCTGCTCCTCGGCCAAGCCGTAGCGGAAGCGCCGCACACCGAGATATTTTTCCAGCAGGTCGGGACCGACCCTTATGGTCCCTTCCGCCGGTTGCAGGGCGACCTCCTTGACGACTTTGCGACAAATCTTGGCGATCTCCCGCTCCAGATTGCGCACGCCGGCCTCGCGGGTATAAAAGCGAATGCCGTCGCGGATGGCGTCGTCGTCGATCGCCAGCTCCCCCTCGCGCAAGCCGTTGTTGGCGAGCTGCTTCGGAACCAGATAGCGGGACGCGATGTTGAGCTTCTCGTCCTCGGTGTAGCCGGGGATGCGAATCACTTCCATGCGGTCCAGCAAGGGCGGCGGGATGTTGAGCGAGTTGGCGGTCGCCACGAACATCACGTCCGACAAATCGAAATCCACTTCCAGATAGTGGTCGTTGAAGGTGTTGTTCTGCTCGGGGTCCAGCACCTCCAGCAGCGCCGAAGAGGGATCGCCGCGAAAATCCATCGACATCTTGTCGATCTCGTCGAACAGAAACAGCGGATTGCGCACGCCGGCCTTGGCCAAGTTCTGGATGATCTTGCCCGGCAGCGAGCCGATGTACGTCCGGCGATGGCCGCGGATCTCCGCTTCGTCGCGCACCCCGCCCAGCGACATCCGCACGAACTTGCGGTTGGTGGCGCGGGCGATGGACCGCCCCAGCGAGGTCTTGCCCACCCCCGGCGGCCCGACCAGGCACAGGATCGGTCCCTTGAGCTTGCGCGCCCGCTGCTGGACCGCCAAATATTCGAGAATCCGCTCCTTGACCTTTTCCAGGCCGTAATGATCGGCTTCCAGAATCTTCTCGGCCTCGGTCAGGTCCTGATGGATCTTGGTCCGCTTCTTCCAGGGCACGTTGACCAGCCAGTCGATGTAGTTGCGCACCACGGTCGCCTCGGCCGACATCGGCGACATCATTTTCAGCTTGTTCAGCTCCGACTGGGCCTTGCTTTTGGCTGGCTTCGGCATCCCCGCCCGCTCGATGCGCTGGGCCAGATCTTCGATTTCGTTGGGCGTGTCCTCCAGATCGCCGAGTTCCTTTTGAATCGCCTTCATCTGCTCGTTCAGGTAATACTCCCGCTGGCTCTTCTCCATCTGCTGCTTGACCCGGCCGCGGATGCGCTTCTCGACCTGGAGAATGTCGATCTCGCCCTCCACCAAAGCCAACAAATGCTCGAGGCGCTCCGGCAGGTTCTGGATTTCCAGGATTTTCTGCTTTTCATCGAGCTTCAGCGTCATGTGCGCGGCGATGGTATCGGCCAGCCGGCCGGGGTCCTCGATGCCGGCCACCGAGGTCAACACTTCGCCGGGGATTTTCTTGTTGAGCTTGACGTACTGGTCGAAGGTGCCGAGCAGCGAGCGCATCAGCGCCTGCACTTCCTGCGACGCGCTCTCGTCCAGCAAGGATTCCAGCAAAGACACCTCGGCGATAAAGCAGGAACGGGTTTCGGTGAAACGGTGGATGCCCACCCGCTGCCCGCCTTCCACCAGCACCTTGACCGTGCCGTCCGGCAGCCGCAGCAGTTGCAAGACGTTCGACAGCGTGCCGACGGCGTACAGATCGCCGGCACCGGGATCGTCCACTTCCGCGCTTTTCTGGGCGATCAGCACGATGCGCTTGTTGCTTTGCATCGCCAGATCGAGCGCGTGGATGGATTTTTCGCGACCGACAAACAGCGGAATGACCATGTGGGGATAAACCACCACATCGCGGAGCGGCAAAACCGGCATCAGCGCATGGCTGGGCAAATTGTCGAACTTGGATTCGTTCTGCTTCATGGCGGAGCCTCTGCGGTTGAACCGGACGGGGTGGACGGCGGCGCCGGCGCGGCGAATCGAATGCGAGCGACGACATCATGCCCGAGGGGGATGCGGTCCGCGAAACCGGGAGCGGCCCCGGCGCACGATATCGCCGGAGGCCGACACCCGCTTCAATCGTGCGCGGCGGCGCGGCGCTCGGTTTTCTCGTAGATAAAATAAGGCTTGGCGCGACCGTCGACCACGGAATCGTCGACCACCACCTTGCTGACGTTCTGCATGCTCGGCAGATCGTACATGGTGTCCAGCAAAATATGTTCCAGAATCGTCCGCAGACCGCGCGCGCCGGTCTTGCGTTCCATGGCCCGGCGCGCGACCGCCCGCAGCGCGTCTTCCCGGAACTCCAGCTCGCTGCCTTCCATTTCGAACAAGCGATTGAACTGCTTGGCGATGGCGTTCTTCGGTTCCGTCAAAATCCGCACCAGCGCGATTTCGTCCAGCTCGTTCAAGGTCGCGACCACCGGCAGGCGACCGACGAATTCCGGGATCAGACCGTACTTGATCAGGTCCTCCGGCTCGACCTCCATGAGCACCTCGCCGACCGTCTTGCCGCCGTCCTTGCTCTTGACGTCGGCCGAAAACCCGATGCCGCCCTTGTCGGAACGGCTGCGAATCACCTTGTCTAGGCCGGCGAAGGCGCCGCCGCAGATGAACAGGATATTGGTCGTGTCCACTTGCAGGAATTCCTGCTGGGGATGCTTGCGCCCGCCCTGGGGCGGCACCGAGGCGACGGTGCCCTCGATGAGCTTCAGCAGCGCCTGCTGCACGCCCTCGCCCGACACGTCGCGGGTGATCGACGGGTTGTCCGACTTGCGCGAAATCTTATCGATTTCGTCGATGTAGACGATGCCGGTTTGCGCCTTCTCGACATCGTAATCGCATTTCTGCAACAGCTTTTGGATGATGTTTTCCACGTCCTCGCCGACATAGCCGGCTTCGGTCAGGGTCGTGGCGTCGGCGATGGTGAACGGCACGTTCAGCAGCCGAGCCAAGGTTTCCGCCAGCAAGGTCTTGCCCGAGCCGGTGGGGCCGATCAGCAGGATGTTGCTCTTGGCGACCTCGATCTCGGTGTTTTTGGCGCGGTTGCCGCGCTGTAGATCCAAGCGTTTGAAATGGTTGTAAACCGCGACCGAGAGGACCTTTTTCGCCCGCTCTTGGCCGATGACGTACTCGTCGAGGACCCGGTTGATATCGTGCGGCTTGGGCAGCTTGCTGGTGGTGGCGGGCGCGGCCTCTTCCATCTCCTCGCGGATGATGTCGTTGCAAAGCTCGACGCACTCATCGCAGATAAACACGTTGGGCCCGGCGATCAGCTTGCGCACCTCGTGCTGGCTTTTGCCGCAAAAGGAGCAATACAACAGCTTGTCGTCGTCGCTCCTGTCACTTCGATCTCTGCTCATAAGGCCTTCCTCATCATCGCGCGGTGGGTCGAATTCGCTGGGGGCGGCGCTCCGTCGCTCGCCGCGCCGACAACGTCACCCGAGCACCGCTCGGGCCGGTCTGCGAATCGGACGCGGGGTCAATGGATTCGGTATCAAAGCTCGCTTGGGCCGCTCCGGTCGAGCGAGCGCGCGGCTCGCCGACACCGAGGAGAAGAGGGCCGCAGATTCTCGCTCGCCGGCTCAGGTCGTCGGGGCACGCTGGTTCAAGACAGCATCAATCAGGCCATATTCGACCGCTTCGGCGCCGCCCATGAAATTATCGCGGTCGGTGTCGATGGCGATCTTCTCGACCGGCTGGCCGGTGTGCCGGGCCAGAATGCGGTTCAGGCGATCCCGCACCAGCAAGATTTCCCGGGCGTGGATGTCGATATCGCTGGCCTGCCCCTGGAAGCCGCCCAGGGGTTGATGGATCATGACGCGGGAGTGCGGCAGGCAGAACCGTTTGCCCGCCGCGCCGCCCGCCAGCAGCAGCGCGCCCATGCTGGCCGCTTGGCCCACGCACATGGTGCTGACGCTCGGCTTGATGAACTGCATGGTGTCGTAGATGGCCAAGCCGGCGCTGACCGAACCGCCGGGCGAATTGATGTAGAGGTGAATGTCCTTGTCCGGATTCTCGGCTTCCAGGAACAGCAGTTGGGCGACCACCAAGTTGGCGACGTAATCCTCGACCGGTCCCACCAGAAACACCACCCGCTCTTTCAGCAGCCGCGAGTAAATGTCGTAGGCCCGCTCGCCGCGCGCGGTCTGCTCGACCACGATCGGCACGAGGTTCAGCGCGCGGATGCCGCTGGACGAACCGCTTTCAATCATTCCGCAGCCTCCTGACCCAAGGGTTCGGCCGGTTGTTTCGCGGGGGTCATGATCTCGGCGAAGGTGCTGGTTTTCTCGGTGACCCGCGCCCGCTCCATCAGCCAGTCCACGATCTGATCCTCCAGCGCCAACGCGCGCACATTGTCGAGAGCCTTCGGCGTTTTTTCGTACCAGCGCATCACTTCGGCCGGCTCTTGATACGTGGACGCCATGGTCTCCAGATAATTCTGGACGCGCCGCTCGTCCACCTTGATTTGCTGGGCCGTCGCCAGCCGGGAAATCAGCAGGCCCAAGCTGACTCGCCGCCGGGCTTCGGGCTCGAACAACTGCGCCTTGAGCCGCTGGGTTTTTTCGTCCTTGGCGTCGGCGGGAAAGTACAGCTGGCGGGCCAAGTGCTCGATTTCGGTCTCGACCAGCACTTTCGGCACCGGGATGGGGTTGGCGTCCAACAGCCCCTGCATGACTTGGCGCTTTACCGACGCTTTGATGCCGTCGCGCAGCTCGCGTTCCATGTTCTCGCGCAACGATTGACGCAGACCGGCGACACCGGCGTCCTTGACATCGAAGCTGGCGGCGAAGGCATCGTCCACCTCGGGCAAGACGGTCTCTTCGACGGCGTGGAGCTTGACCTGGAAGCGCGCGGTCTTGCCCGCGATCTCCTTGACCTGATAGTTCTCGGGGAAGGTCAGATCGAACTCGGTCCCGGCGCCCGCGCTCAAGCCGATCAATCGATCCTCGAAATCCTTGAGCATGGAACCCTTGCCCAGCACCACATTGACGTTTTCGCCCTTGCCGCCGGCGAAATTCTGGCCGTCGATGGCGCCCTCGAAGTCGATGCGCACCCGATCGCTCTCGGCGGCCGGACGCTCCACTTCGCGCCAGGTCGCTCGCTGCTGGCGCAGGTTCTGGAGCATGTTGTCCACATCCTGCTCGGTGATCTCCGCGGTCGGCCGTTCGACCGCGATGTTCTCGAATCCGGTCGGATCGAACTCGGGCATCACCTCGAAGGTGGCGGAATACTCCAGATCCTGCCCGTCTTCCAATGCCTTGGGCTCGATTTTCGGGCCGCCCAGCGGATTTAGCTTCTCCTGAACCAAGGCTTCGTGCAGACTGTGTTCCATCAGCTCGCCGACCGCTTCGTAGCGCACTTGGTCGCCGTACATCCGCTTGACCAGTTTGAGCGGCACCTTGCCCGGACGAAAACCGTCCACCTTGACCCGCCGGGACAAGGACAGCAGCCGATCCTCGATTTCCTTGGCGAGCTTTTCCGCGGGCACCTGCACGGTCACCCGGCGTTCCAGATCGCTCAGCGCTTCAACTGAAACCTGCATTATCGATACACCTCAAACCTGTTGATCGTTGTGGATCGGCAAACCACCCAGGGCACCGCTCGCTCTCGGGAAGCGCGGGCCGGGCAATCGCTCCTCGGGCGCGCGCTGGATGGTGCGAAAGGAGAGACTCGAACTCTCACGGGTTACCCCACTGGAACCTAAATCCAGCGCGTCTACCAGTTCCGCCACTCTCGCAATCGGACGCGGTTCCTCAAAAACTCAAGGAATCGAACGCGGTGGCCCCGCTATTGAACACGAGTATACAGGACAACATACCCCTCGGAATAGAAATCGGGTCGCCCCGAGGTTCGCGACGGCTGACGAGGAAAAAAACAGTGGGGAGATAAAGCGTTCGGGTCTGGAAGATGGTGGGCCGTGTAGGACTCGAACCTACAACCAATTGATTAAGAGTCAACTGCTCTACCAATTGAGCTAACGGCCCAAAAGCGGTTGCGATGGAACCAAAAACGGCGCCAAAAAGCAAGATTGTTTGGGGTGGACGATGGGACTCGAACCCACGACGACCGGATCCACAATCCGGGGCTCTACCAACTGAGCTACGTCCACCATCGAAACTGAACCCACGTTGACCGACCGGGATCTGGCGCGCCCGGCAGGACTCGAACCTGCTACCCTCAGCTTAGAAGGCTGATGCTCTATCCGCATGAGCTACGGGCGCGGTATCGCGAAGTGCCGCTCGCCGGGCCACCCGACCCGGCCGATGGTCGGGGTAGAGGGATTTGAACCCCCGACACCCTGCTCCCAAAGCAGGTGCGCTACCAGGCTGCGCTATACCCCGTTGTCAGCCGAAACTGGCGGTTTACGCTTCCATGCCGAATTGAGAATTTTAATTTTGAACCGGATCGGCGTCAAGCCGGTTTTTCATTCCCGCCGCCAGCTCGTTTCCTTGGGGCCATCCTCCAGCACGATCCCGGCAGCTTGCAACAAGGCGCGAACCCGGTCGGCTTCGGCCCAGTGCTTGGCTTTGCGGGCAGCAGTACGTTCGGCGATCAGTGCTTCAATCCGTTCTTTGGAGAGCGTGGTGGTTATTTCCGGGGCAGGCGCCGTCACGCTGATTACCACGGAAGGGACATCGATGGTTACCCCTTGAAAAAAGTCTTCAGGATTATTCTGCAACAACCCCACGATGTCCCCCAAACGCCGCAACGTGACGCTGAGGCGCGCCGCCAGCGCCTCAGCCTCGGTCCGCAGACGATTGATCTCGCGCGCCAGATCGAACAACACCGCCAAGGCTTCGGGGGTGTTGAAATCGTCGTTCATGGCCTGCTCGAACCGCGCTTGCCATTCTTCGACAACCGGCGCTTCGACCAAGGGCAAGCCGCGCAGCGCCGTGTACAGCCGCGCCAACGACGCCTTGGCGTGATCGAGATTCTCGTCCGCGTAATTGAGCGGTCCCCGGTAATGGCTAGACAGAATGAACAGCCGCACCACTTCCGGCCGATAACGCTGCAACACGTCGCGCACGGTGAAAAAATTGCCCAGCGATTTGGACATCTTCTCCTCGTTGACCTGGACGAAGCCGTTGTGCATCCAAAAATTCACGTAGCGATGGCCGCTGGCCGCCTCGGATTGGGCGATCTCGTTTTCGTGATGGGGAAACTTCAAGTCCATGCCGCCACCGTGAATGTCGAAATGCTCGCCCAAGCAGCGGGTGGACATCGCCGAACACTCGATATGCCAGCCGGGTCGCCCGGTGCCCCACGGCGAATCCCAGCCCGGTTCACCGGGTTTGGCGGTTTTCCACAACACGAAATCCAGCGGATCATCCTTGGCCTCCTCGACCTCGACCCGAGCGCCGGCGCGCAGATCGTCCAGCTTCTTGTTGGCCAGTTGCCCGTAGCGCTCGAACCGGCTCACGTCGTAATACACGTCGCCGCTGGCGCCGACATAGGCGAAACCCTTGCCGATCAAGGTCTCGATCATGGCGATCATGTCCGCCATCGCGCCGGTGGCGCGCGGCTCGCGGGTCGGCGGCAGGATGCCCAGCGATTCCAAATCTTCGTGCATGGCCCGGATGAAGCGCGCGGTCAGCTCGTTGAAATCCTCGCCGTTTTCCTGGGCGCGGCGGATGATCTTGTCGTCGATGTCCGTGATGTTGCGCACGTAGGTCACGTCATACCCTTTGGCGCGCAGCCAGCGCAGCACCACGTCGAACACCACCATCACCCGCGCGTGGCCGACGTGGCAGTAGTCGTAAACCGTCATGCCGCACACGTACATCCGCACCTTGCCCGGTTCGATGGGTCGGAAAACTTCCTTCTGACGGGTCAGGCTATTGTAAATCCGCAGCATGGATGATTCTCTCGTGAAAATGCGGGCTCTAAGGGGTGATCGAGCATCGCTCGCAAACATCGTCTGCGGTCAACAGCGGGCTCGCAGGCGACGGCGGACGGTTTCGGGCGGCAGCAGTTGCAGGATAAGCGCCAGTTCCGGGCCGTGGGTTTCGCCGGTCAACGCCGCCCGCAACGGCATGAACAGCGACTTGCCCTTGGCGCCGGTTCGCTGCCGCAACTCATCGATCAAAGGTTGATAGGCGGCGCCGTGCCGGTCGTAGGCCGCCAGAGCGTGAGCGTAGAATTCGGGATTCGCCGCCGCGATCGCGGCTCGACTGTCGGCGCTTGGCGTCAAATCCGCTCCGAACAACCGTTCCGCCCACAACAGCGCATCGGTCGGAAAGCGAACGTTCGGCCGGATCGCGGCGACAAACGCTTCGCTCCGATCCGAAGGCACCCCCTCCCACACGGACGCGCCCATCCAGGCCCACAGTCGCTCTGCGGTCGCGCGCTGGACCCCCTCGGTCTGCCAGTGCAGCATTTGCGCCTCGTCGTAGCGGGCCGGGGCGCGACCCAGATGCTCGGTCGAAAACCCCGAGGCCAGCTCGGCGGGCTCCATCCAGGCATCGCGCTCGTAGGCGTGGCCGAGTCGCGCCAGATAATTCAGCAAGGCTTCGGGCAGATAACCGGCGGCGCGCAGCTCGCGCAGGCTAAGATCGCCCGCTCGCTTCGACAGCGGCCCGCCGTCCGCGCCGACGATCAGCGCCAAGTGGCCATAGCGGGGCGCCGGTAGCTCCAGCGCTTCCAGCAACAACAACTGACGCGGGGTATTGGCCAGATGATCCTCGCCGCGCAGAACGTGGGTGATCTCCATCAGCGCGTCATCGACGGCATTGGCGAAGAAAAATTGCGGCGTGCCGTCGGCCCGGCGGATCACGAAGTCGCCGATATCGTCGCTGGCAAACCGCTGCGGGCCGCGGACCAGATCGGCGAATTCGACCGCCCGCCCCAGCGGCACGCGAAAGCGCAGCGTCGGTCGCAGGCCCCGTTCGAGCCGAGCGGCCCGCTCCACGTCGGTCAAACGAGCGCAGGTACCGGCGTAGCGCGGCGGCCGGCCGGCCGCGAGCTGGGCTTTGCGGCTGAGCGCCAGCTCGGCCGGCGCGCAAAAGCACGGATAGACCCGCTCGGCGGCTTCCAGCCGCCGGTAATATCGCGCGTAGATCCCCCCGCGCGCCGACTGCGCGTAGGGCTCGCCCGGACCGCCGATCTCCGGCCCCTCCTGCCAGTCCAGCCCCAGCCAGCGCAAGTCTTCCAGCAAGGCCGCGACGTATTCGGGGCGGCTGCGCTCCCGGTCGGTGTCCTCGATGCGCAGCAAAAATCGCCCCGCTTGGCGGCGGGCCAGCAGCGCGTTGAACAGCGCCGTGCGGACGTTCCCGAGATGCAGGAGCCCCGTCGGGCTAGGCGCGAACCGTGTTTTGACATCGATGGCGATCATGGTGAAATCATGGTAACGGAAAGCGCCCGTCGTCACCAAATCTGGCGGCGGGCGCCATCACTGATTATCATCCTCTCGTAACTCTTGTAACCAGGTAGCTATCCGATGCGAAATTCATCCCCGTTACTGGCCGCAGCCGTCCTCGGCCTGATCGGCGCGACCGCCCAAGCGGGCCCGCAAGTCCGGCTGGACACCAGCCTCGGCGCCATCACCGTGGAACTGGCGGACGACAAGGCCCCCAAAACGGTTGACAACTTTCTCGCCTACGCCCGCGAGGGCTTTTATAGCGGCACCATTTTCCACCGGGTCATCGACGGTTTCATGATCCAGGGCGGCGGCTTCACCGCCGGCTTCCAGCAAAAACCGACCCGCGCGCCGATCCCGAACGAGGCCGACAACGGCCTCAAAAATCTGCGCGGCACCATCGCCATGGCGCGCACCTCCGATCCCGGTTCCGCCACCGCCCAATTTTTCATCAACGTCAAGGACAATCCGGCGCTCGATTACCGGGCGTCCACGCCGCAGGGTTGGGGTTACGCGGTCTTCGGCAAGGTGGTCGAAGGCATGGACACGGTGGATAAAATCCGTAAAGTCGCCACCGGCGCGGGCGGCCCCGGCGGCCAGTTCTCCGACGTGCCGACCACGCCGGTCGTCATCGATGCCGTCGCGATCCTTCCCGCCCCGGCCCCGGCTCCGGCGCCGGCGTCGCCCGGCACTCCCCCAGCACCCGCGAAACAGTGAGTCAAAATCATGGTTAACCTGCACACCTCGCACGGCGTCATCGGCATCGAACTCGACCACGCCAAGGCCCCGGCCACCGCCGCCAATTTTCTGCAATACGCCCGCGATGGATTCTACGAAGGCACCCTGTTCCATCGGGTCATCCCCAACTTCATGATCCAGGGCGGCGGACTCGAACCGGGCATGACGCAAAAATCGACCCGCGACCCCATCCGCAACGAAGCCGACAACGGCCTGAAAAACGAGGTCGGAACCATCGCCATGGCGCGCACCTCCGACCCCCACTCCGCCACCGCCCAATTTTTCATCAACGTCAAGGACAACGATTTTCTGGATCATCGCGGCCCGACCAGTCAAGGCTGGGGGTATTGCGTGTTCGGACGGGTGGTCCAGGGCATGGAGGTGGTCGACGCCATCGCCAAGCTTCCGACCACGGCCAAGCGCGGCCACCAGGACGTGCCGGTGGACGACGTGATGATCACCAAAGTGGAAATCGTCGGCGAATAGCGCTCATGGCCACGCTGTTCGTCTCCGATCTGCACCTCGATCCGGCGCGGCCCGCCATCACCGCCCTGTTCCTGGATTTCCTGGCGCGGCAGGCCGGGCGGGCTGATGCCTGTTATATTCTGGGCGACTTGTTCGAGGCGTGGGTCGGCGACGATGACGACGCCGAACTCGGGCGGACGGTCGCCGGCGCGCTGAGAGCGCTGGCCGACTCCGGCGTCCCGGTGCATTTTCTGCACGGCAACCGCGACTTTCTGATCGGCGAGCGTTTCGCCGCCGCCGCCGGCGTCCGGCTGCTGCCGGAAAGCGAGGCGATCGATCTGTACGGCGAGCCGGTGTTGCTGCTGCACGGCGATACGCTTTGCACCGACGATACCGATTATCAAGCGTTTCGCGCCCAGGTTCGCGATCCGGCCTGGCAGGCGCGGCTGCTGGAACTCCCCTTGGCGCAGCGGCGGGCGCTGGCTGGCCAGTTGCGCGAAACCAGCCAGCAGGCCACTCAACTGAAAGAAACCGCCATCACGGATGTCAATTTGGAGGCCGTGGATGGCGCGCTGCGCGCTCGCGGCATCCGTCGCATGATCCACGGCCACACCCACCGCCCCGCCATTCACGAATGGATGCTCGATGGACAGCCCGCGCGGCGGGCGGTGCTGGGCGACTGGTACGACCGGGGTAGCGTTCTGCGCTGCGATGTGACGGGCTGGCGCCTGGAACCGTTGCCCTTGCCCGGTATCTGAACCGATGATCTTGCTCCCTTCGCCCCATATCCGCTCGCTTTTGCGCAACGAGCCGGGCACCTTTCCCGCGTTGATGGATCTGTACGAATGCAATTACATCAACATGCGCCGCCTGCTTCCCGCCATGCCCGACCAGCCGGTCGATCTGGTGTCGCGGATACCCGGCAACCTGGATTTGCATCTGAGATTCATCGAGCGTTTTCGCTACACCAGCGAACTCAATCTGACCTACCGATTCAGCCAGTCCGGCGCGGTGTTCGCGGAACCCGACCTGCAAATCCGGGTGTATCACGATGCGCGACTGGCCGAGGTGGTGACCGCCCATCTTCGCCATCATCCGGCGTTTGACGCCGAATCCCTCGCCGTCCGGTTCGCCGATGGCACGCAACTCTATTCCCGCTGGAAAATCAACCGTTTTCTGTTCAAATGGCTGAACTACTGCCTGCGCCAAGGCCACCGATTCGCCGATTATCGCCTCTCCAACCGGCCCGAGGCCACCCCGACATAAACGTTCGTCCCTTCGCCCGCATCGGGACAGGGATCAATAGCGGAATATCATTTGCAACCACTCGGCCAAAGCCTCTCCAATCCGACACCCCCTGTCGGCGAGAGAGACCCGGCTGATCGCCCTCGACATCGCCAAAAAATTGAGGGCTATTTTCTCCAGATTAGTTGACTAAGATTATCAGTTAATATAGTTTCCATACTCAATAGTCAGGAATTAACTTTTCGATTAACATCACCAGCAGGATCATATTATGAGACTTTCTACAAAAGGCCGGTATGCCGTCACTGCAATGATGCATTTAGCGATTCACGACCGCTATGGTCCGGTAACGCTTGCGGAAATCTCACAATGTCAGGGCATCTCCCTGTCCTACCTGGAGCAGTTATTCGCCAAATTGCGCAAGCGCAGCCTGGTCGAAGGCGTGCGCGGTCCGGGCGGCGGCTATCGGCTGGCGCGATTTCCCGACCAGATCACGGTCGCCGACATCATCAGCGCCGTGGACGAGCGCCTGGATGCCACCCGCTGCTTCGGTCACGAGAATTGCCAGGAAGGCCGGCGGTGCCTCACCCACGAGCTGTGGACCGATCTCAGCCAGCAGATTTTCACCTTCCTGGAAGGCATCACCCTGGCCCAGTTCGTCGAGCGTCCGGCCGTCTGCGAGGTGGTGCGGCGCCAGAATGGCGCGCGGCGGCGCGAGCGCCCTTCCGTGGAACAAATGCCGATCTCCATCGCCGCCATGTAAAGCCCTTTCCGGTGGCGCGATGCGGTTGCCGATCTATCTGGATCACGCGGCGACCACGCCGGTCGATCCGAGGGTCGCCGATCTGCTGGTTCGCTATCTGACTCTGGATGGCGATTTCGGAAACCCTTCATCCACCGCTCATGTCTTCGGTCGAATCGCCGCCCGAGCGGTCGAGGCCGCCCGCGAACAGGTCGCCGCCCTGTTCGATGCGTTTCCGCGCGAGATCGTCTGGACCTCGGGAGCCACCGAGGCCAACAATCTGGCGATACTGCGGCGCCATGCGGGCTTACGCGCGCCGGGGCCGGCATCTCGTCACCGGCAAAACCGAACACAAAGCCGTACTCGACGTTTGCCGGCGGTTGGAGCAGGAAGGTTGCTCCGTCACCTATCTGGATCCCGAGCCGGATGGGCTGATCGATCTCGAACGCCTCGCCGGCGCACTGCGCCCCGACACCGCGCTGGTGTCGCTGATGCACGTCAACAACGAAACCGGGGTGATGCAGGATTTGGCCGCCATTGGCGCGCTGACCGGTGCTCGCGGGATATTGCTGCACGTCGATGCCGCGCAGAGCGCCGGCAAACTCCCGATCAACCTGCGAACCCTGCCCATCGATCTGCTCAGTCTGAGCGCCCACAAGCTGTGCGGCCCCAAGGGCATCGGCGCGCTGTTTGTCCGGCAACACCCCGGCCGGGTCCGGCTGGAGCCGCTGCTATACGGCGGCGGTCAGGAGCGGGGCTTGCGGGCGGGCACGCTTCCGGCCCATCAGATCGTCGCCATGGGCGAAGCCTGCCGGATTGCCCGTCTCGAAATGGCGGACGAGCGCGACCGCCTCCAGCGATTGCGCGACCGGTTGTGGTCGGCGCTGGCCGGTTTGGGCGATGTGACCTTGAACGGCCATCCCGAGCGGCATTGGCCGGGCATCCTCAACGTCAGCTTCGCCGGCATCGCCGCCGAGGCGCTGTTGGCGGCGATGCCCGAAATTGCGGTCTCCACCGGTTCGGCCTGTGCGTCCGCCGCCAACGAACCTTCGCATGTGCTGAAAGCCATGGGCTGTGATGCCTTTCGGGCGCGGGGCGCGGTCCGGTTCAGCCTGGGCCGTTTCACCACCGTCGAGGAAATCGATTACACCATCGCGGCGGTTCGCGCCGCCGTCGGCCGGTTGCGGGAATTGTCGCCGTGTTGGGAGAAACGCCGCGCGGTATCCGGCACCGTCGATTGGACGGCGCCGTCGCCCGGCCTCGGTAGCGCGGGCGCCAGTCCCGCCCATCTTCCGACCCTCGCGAGATAGCCGCCGGTGCATGTTCGAGAGCAGCGATTGTTGGTGGAGTTGATCCGCGCCCGGCGCTGGGCCGCTTTGGCCACCCAAGGCGCCGACGGCCCGGAAGCGTCTTGGGTCGCTTACATCCCGGAGGTCGATTTCAGCGGCTTTCTGCTCCATCTCAGCACGCTGGCGGCCCACACTCGCAACCTGCTGGCCAACCCCCGCGCCGGGCTGGCGATCAGCGCGCCGGAGCGGGGCGACGAAGACCCGCAGACGCTCGCGCGGGTGACGATCCAAGGGGAAGTCGCGATCCTCGCCAAAGATAGCGAAGATTACCGCAGCGCGGCGCGGCGCTACCAGGAACGGTTGCCGGCCTCCGTGCCGCGCTTCGGGTTCGGCGACTTCCATTTGCTGCGCCTGACCCCGCTCCGGGTCCGCTTCGTGGGCGGCTTCGCCCGCGCCTACACCCTGGACGGTTCGGGCCTGCGGGCGGCGGCTCAGCGCACCAGTTGATTGAGATCGAAAATCGGCAGCAAAATGGCGAGGACGATGACCAGCACCACGCCCCCCATCACCAGGATCAGCATGGGCTCGAAAATCCCCAGCAGGGCGGCGATCAAGGTTTCGGTTTCGCGTTCCTGCTGGATGGCCGCCCGCTCCAGCATGTTCTCCAGCCGGCCGCTGGCTTCGCCGCTGGCGATCAGTTGCACCGTCATCGGCGGGAAATAACCGCTGGCGCTGATCGCCTTGTTCAGGCTGGCACCCTCCTTGACCCGCGCCGTGGCCTGTTCCACCGCCTCTCGCATCGGCAGGTTGCTCAACACTTGGGAGGATATGCGCAGCGCCTCCAACACCGGCACGCCGCTCGCCATCAGGATGCTGAAAGTGCGGGCGAAGCGCGCGGTGTTGGCGCCCCGCGTCAGCCGCGCCACCAGCGGCATCCTCAGCAGGGCTTGATCGACCCGCCGCCGAAACCCGATCCGCCGCAGGGCGAGCACCCATGTGATCGCGCCCCCCGCAAGCAGCGTCAGCAGCAGCCAGCCGTTCTGGCGCAAAAACTCGCTCACGGCGATCAGCCCACGGGTCAGTGCCGGCAACTGCTGGTTGAGGCTGCTGAACACCTGCACCACCTGCGGCACCACATAGGTCAGCAGGCCAGCGACGACCAGGACGGCGACACCGGTCAGCATCAGCGGATAAAACAGCGCCAACCCGACTTTCTGGCGCATCTGCTGGCGGGCCTCGGTGTAATCGGCCAAGCGCTCGAACACCACTTCCAGATGGCCGGACTGCTCGCCGGCCGCCACCGTCGCCCGGTACAGTTCCGGGAATACTTGGGGGAAATCGCCCAGGGCGGTCGCCAGCGTATGCCCTTCCAACACCCGGGTGCGCACCGCCAGCATCAAACCACCCAAGCGCGCCCGGTCCGCCTGCCGGGCCACCGCGCCCAGCGCTTCCTCGACCGGCAAACCCGATCCCACCAGCGTGGCCATTTGCCGGGTGATCAGCGCCAGATCGGTCGCGCTGATCCGCAAGCCCCACATCCGCCGGCCGCGACGCCGTTCCTGGCTGGCCACCTCCTCGATCCCCAGCGGATTCAGGCCGCGCTCGCGCAGCGCCTGCCGGGCCAAGCGGGGGGTGTCGGACTCGATCAAGCCCTTGCGCTGGCGGCCCTTGGCATCGAGCGCGGCGTATTGATAGGCTGGCACTAATCCTCCCGCGTCACCCGCACCAGTTCCGCCAGAGAGGTATCGCCGGCCAGCACCCGGCGGCGACCGTCGTCGCGGATGCTGGGGCTGGACTGGCGCGCGTGGCGTTCGAGGTCCAACTCGCCCCGGCCCTCGTGAATCATGGTTTGCATCGTCTGGTCCACCACCAGCAGCTCGAAAATACCGGAACGGCCCCGGTAGCCGGACTGGTTGCACTGGTCGCAGCCGGCGGGCGTATAGATGGTCGGCGGGGCGGTCGGATTCACGCCCAGCACCTCGCAGTCGGCGGCGGTGGCGGTGTGGGGCTGCTTGCAGCGGTGGCAGAGCTGGCGCACCAGCCGCTGGGCCAGCACGCCGATCAGCGACGAAGACAGCAGGAACGGCTCCACCCCCATGTCGCGCAAGCGGGCGATGGCGCCCACCGCGCTGTTGGTGTGCAGGGTCGAGAGCACCAAATGGCCGGTGAGCGAGGCTTGCACCGCGATTTCGGCGGTTTCCAGATCGCGGATTTCGCCGACCATCACCACGTCGGGGTCTTGGCGGAGAATGGCGCGCAGACCGCGGGCGAAGGTCATTTCCACCTTGGTGTTGACTTGGGTCTGGCTGATGCCGTCGAGGTAGTACTCGATCGGGTCCTCGACGGTCATGATGTTGCGCTTGCGGTCGTTGAGCCGGGTCAGCCCCGCGTACAGGGTGGTGGTCTTGCCGGACCCGGTGGGGCCGGTGACCAGCAGGATGCCGTGCGGGCGCTGGATCAGCCGGATCAGGCGAGCCTCGCTGTTCCGCTCCATGCCCAGATGCTGCAAGTCCAGCCGGCCCTCGCGCTTGTCGAGCAAGCGCATCACCACCCGCTCGCCGTGCCCGGTCGGCAAGGTCGAAACCCGCACGTCCACCGGCCGGCCCGCGACCCGCAACGAAATCCGGCCATCCTGCGGCAGGCGTTTTTCCGCGATATCGAGATGGGCCATGACCTTGACCCGCGAGACCAGCAGCGGACCCAGCGCCCGCGGCGGCTGGAGCGCCTCGCGCAGCACGCCGTCCACCCGGAATCGCACCATCAACCGGTTTTCGAACGATTCGATGTGGATGTCCGAGGCGCTTTCCTTGATCGCCCCGGTCAACAGGGCGTTGATCAAGCGGATGATCGGGGCGTCGTCGGCGCTTTCCAGCAGATCTTCCGGTTCGGGCAGACTGAGAGACACCTGGGTGAGATCGATTTCTTCGCCCAAATCCTCCATCATGCGCGCCGCGCCGTCGCTATCGCCTTCATAGCTGTCCTGCAACATGCGCTCGAAATGTTCGGCCGGCACCATGACCGGCCGCAAGGGGGCGCTCAAAAAGCGGCGCAATTCGGTCAGGCTATGCGAGCTGATTCCCGGCCGGTAGGCGACGGTCACCCTGCCGTCCTCCTCGTCCACGACCAGCACGCCGTGGCGCTTGGCGAAGGCGTAAGGCAAATGACGGGCCGGATTTTCCCCGCTCTGGTCGGCGGGGGTGGCCGGCAACGGATCGGCGCTCATTTGTTGCCGAACCCCAATTCCGCCGGCTCCGCCGCCTTGGAGCCCGAACCGGCCGCCGGAGATGGCGCGACATTGGCGCCGTTTCCGACTGCGGCGGACTGTGGCGGAGCCGGCGGGGCCGGCGTGGTCGGCGGCGGGATGTTGAGAATGGTGCCCTGTCGCTTCACGTCCTCCTGCGGCTTCAGCGCCGGGGATTGCACGTCGGGCAACAGATAGTCGTTGCCTTTCTCGCGGGCGGCGAGCTGCTGGTCGCGAATGTAGCTGTACTTGTCGCTGGTATATAACGTGCTTTGCACCGGGTCCCGCAAAATCACCGGGTGCAGAAACACCATCAGGTTGCGCTTGAGCCGGCTGGTATCGCGATAGCGAAACAGGTTACCCAACAAGGGAACATCGCCCAGCAGGGGCACCTTTTGCGCGCTCTCGTTGAGGCTTTCGTCGATCAGTCCGCCCAGCACCAGGATTTGCCCGTTTTCCACCAACACCTTGGTTTTGATCGACCGCTTGTTGGTGGTGGGGCCTTGGGTGGCCGCGTTGGCGGACGGCACCACGTTGGAAACCTCTTGGGCGATTTCCAGCTTGACGGCATTGCCCTCGTTGATCTGCGGTTTGACCTTGAGCGTGATACCCACATCCTGCCGCTGGATGGTCTGGAAAGGGCCGCCGGATTGCAGGCTGCTACTGCTGCCGTTGCCGGTCGAGGTGCCGCTGGTGGTCGAGGTGGTGTAGGTGCCGGTCACGAAGGGAACGTTCTGGCCGACCACGATCTCCGCTTCCTCGTTGTCCAGCGTCACGATGGTCGGTGTGGAGAGGACATTAGTGTCGGCGTCTTTGGCCAAGGCGCTGAGCAGAACAGCAAAATCGCCACCGCCCACGCCCAACTGCATGCCGCGGGGAATTTGGTCCTCGGATATTTTGGGCAGGCTCGGCGCGGTGCCGGAAGGTGGGTTCAAGGCGAAGTCGATCGCCCCGGCCACGCCGAGCACGTTCGACAGGCTGCTGGTCCCGACATCGAAGTTGGTGAAACCGATCGCGTTGTTGCCGTTCACGCCCCATTGCACCCCCAGTTCGGCGGTCTTTTCGGCGGAAATCT
This sequence comes from Candidatus Competibacter sp., assembly GCA_037045685.1. GTDB lineage: Bacteria > Pseudomonadota > Gammaproteobacteria > Competibacterales > Competibacteraceae > Competibacter_A. The sequence continues at coordinate 229,470 of JBAOII010000023.1, read as the reverse complement.
CGGCGATCACCGCCTCCACCAGCACCTGGGCGCGGCGCACGTCCAATTGCGCGATCACCGTGCGCAACGAGCGAATGAGTTCGGGCGGCGCGGTGATCACCAGGGAATTGGTCGCTTCGTCGGCCTGAATATCGACCAAGCCGGCGCCGCCGCTGCTCCCGCCACCGCCCGGCGGCGCTTGGCCTTGCCCCGGCATCGGCGCGTTGCGGGCGGCTTCGTTGCTCAGATTCTTGCTGACGCCTTGCAACACGTTCACCAGCTCCTTGGCCTTGGCGTAGCGCAGGTAGACGACCTGGGTGTTGCCGCCGCTGTCCATCGGGGTATCGAGATGGGAAATCAGCGCCCGCAGCCGCAGGCGCGAGGCTTTGTCGCCGCTCAACAGAATGCTGTTGCTACGCTCGTCGGCGACCATGCGCGTCGGCGTGCCCACCCCGGCGGCCGGATCGTTCTTGGACTTGGTTTGCTCCAGCGCGGTCAGCACCCGGACGACTTCGGTGGAGGAGGCGTGGCGGAGCGGCACGATCTCCACCTCTTCGTTGCTGGCCAGATCGATCCGGGCAATGATCGCGGCGACGCGCTCGACGTTGGCGGCGCTGTCGGAAATGATCAGGACGTTGGTCGGGGTATAGGCCGCCAAATGGCCTTGGGGCGGGATCAGCGGGCGCAGGATCGGCACGATCTGGGCGGCGGACACGTTTTGGACCTGGATGATCCGGGTCACGATCTGGTCCGGTTCGACGCCGCGTTGCCGGTCGACGGTGGGGATGCTCTCCTGCTTGGCGCCGGCCGCCGGGACGATTTTGATCACGTTGCCGCTGGGAACGGCCGCGAAGCCGTGAACGCCCAAAACGGCGAGGAACACTTCGTAAAGCTCTTTCTCGTCCATCGACTTGGAGGAAACGATGGTCACCCGGCCCTTGACCCGAGGATCGACGATAAAATTCTTGCCAGTGAGCACCGACATGCTCTCCACCAAGGCGTTGATGTCGGCATCCTTGAGATTGAGGGTCACGGGCGCGGGGCTGGCCGCGTGGGAGAAAATCGAACCCAGCAACAGCGCGCCCAAGGCCAAACGGCGCATGGACTGCCTGCGAGAAGAGAGCGTTCCGCTCAGCCAGTTGTTCATGGTCATCGCCAATGGTCGACGGGGGCCGGACTCACGGATGCCGGCGCCCGATGTTGGTCATTCGATTGCCGGCCCGCCCAAGGAAAACGCCAAGGGTATTTCGGCGCCGTTGCGCAGAACCCGCACGCTGATTCGTTCCGCTCGCGTCAATTCCCGCAGCATGGCGAAGCCCTGCATCGGATTGTTGAGGCGGCTACCGTTGACTTCGGTTATGACATCGCCGTTGCTGAGGCCGAGCTGCTGCATCAATTGCCGGTCCCGCCCCGGCCGCAAGCGAAAACCCAGAAATTGACCGTTCAGGATATAAGGGCTGGCGAAGGCGACATCCTCCAGCGCCCGGAGTCGGTTCGCCACCGGGCCGCGCAACCGGGCCGCCACGGCGGTCGCATCGACCGGTCGCGGCGCGTGGAAGCCGGTGGGCGCGGGCGCCATCCCCGGCTCGACCGGCATGGGCATGGGTTCGGGCATCGAGGGTTCGACCGGCATCGCGGGCGGCATACCCTCCGGCACGGGCATCTTGCCGACCTCTTCCAGCCGGGGCAAATTGAGGGTTTCCTGCTGGCCGCTGCGGGATACCACCACGCTGTCGCGTTGCACCTGGTCCAGCCGGGCGCCGCCGGGCAACGATTCGCCGACCCGATAACCCCGCTCCACGCCGTTGCCCTCGGCGATCAACGCCAGCGCCCGGTCCGTGCTCCGCTCGATGAAAAACACGCCGACCAAGCGCAGGTTGAGCGGCATCGCCGGGGCGGGTGGTGGCGGCGCCTCGACAGGCCGGGCCGCTTCCAGCCGCCCAAACAGATGCCACGCGCTGATCGCGGCGTAATCGGCCGGCTGGGCGATGGCATCCTGGCCGGAGGACGGTCCCGGCAACGCCGGTTTGCCCGTTCCGGCCAGCGGCGACAATCGGCCCCAAAGCATCGACGCGGTCAAACCCGCGAGCGCGTGGGCCAACGCGATCACCAAAACGGCGGTGACCAACACCGAGGTGGCCCGCAGCCAATCCTCCGGGCGAGAAAACACCGGTCCGGCGCGCTTTTCCACCGCCAGCAAGAAGTTTCGTGCGAAGTCCGCCAACGTTCAGACTCGAAGTGGGAGCTTGGTCATGGCGCTATCGAGCATAGCAAAAAACCGTGACAATCATGCCTGATTTTTCGTCCCCCACGGATGGAAAGCGGCCTTCACCCGTCCCGCTCGAAGCCGAGTCACCGGCGCATTTTGGCTCGATCCCTACCCTCGGGAATCCGGCCAAACACCCTCAGATTCGAGCGTCGGCGGAACATCGCGCGGCGCCTCATCCGGGCCGAGCACCGCGAGCGGGCTATCCGTGGCCCCTGGCGCGGACTCGCGGTTGCACGACGGCCATCGCGGGACCCGAAACCGCCGACTTGGCGCGCACCCCGATCACCCGGCCGGATTGCGGCGGTCGCGGCAATTGCATGTGGGCGACCATCACCGCGCCCAATCGATCCAGCACCCCCAACGGCATCGGCGCGCTGTGCCGCTGGGCCAAATCGACGTGGATGACCATGAGTTCGCTGGTGGCGGACAGAAATCCTTTGCGAGCATGGTACAAGCGGTGGAAGTAATGGATGCGCTTGCTGTCGAAACCCAGCAGTTGGGTGGTGATGCGCATCGGATCGCCGGCCACCAGTTCCCGCTGGTAGTTGACGTGCGTCTCCACCACGAAGGCCGAGCAGTTATCGCGCTCCCGGTAATCCTGCCCCATGCCCAGGAAATCCATGAGCGCATCGGTGGCGTGGTCGAAAGCCAACACGTAGTAGGCCACATTCATGTGTCCATTATAATCGATCCACTCGGAGGGCACCGCGTCGGCGTACAGGGACAGAGGGGTTTCGATCCGCATAATCGTTATTTGAACATCAATATCCGAGGAAAGCGCGGTACGCTACCCGCTTTTGGCAAGTTACGCAATTATTACTACGCGCCCCACGATCCGGCGCAGTTTTCGGGTTGGAAGCCCCCGAATCTGGCGTGGCGGAAGCGCCCCTCGCCCAGATTGGGAAACCGGCCGGATCGCCCTCCATGACGGCGAATTGCCGGTTGTTTGACCGAGAGCTTTAACCTTACCGACAGGAGCAGGCATGTCAACGAGCGGGCGGGTATTGATCGTGGCCGGATCGGATTCGGGCGGCGGCGCGGGCGTTCAAGCGGATTTGAAAACGGTGACCGCGCTGGGGGGGTACGCGGCGACCGCGATCACGGCGCTGACCGCGCAGAACACCCGAGGCGTATTCGGCATCGTCGGGGTCGAACCCGCCTTCATCGCCCAGCAAATGCAATTGGTGCTGGAGGACATCGGCGCCGATTGCATTAAAACCGGCATGTTGCACAACGCCGCCGTCATCGAAACGGTGGTCGAGACGCTGGATCGCGAGGCGGTCGGTATTCCGGTCGTGGTGGACCCGGTGATGTTCGCCAAGGGCGGGGACTGCCTGCTCGATCCGGCAGCGCGCGACACGCTGATCGAGCGACTGTTGCCCCGCGCCGCCGTCATCACCCCCAACATCCGCGAGGCGGAGGCGCTGAGCGGCCTCACGATCCGCCAGCCCGACGATCTGGCCGCAGCGGCCCGGCGCTTGCTGGAGCGAGGTCCGGCGGCGGTATTGGTCAAGGGCGGCCATTTGGCGGGCGATATCGTCACCGACTGGCTGGTCTGGCGAAACGGCGAGGAAGCGTTCACCGCGCCGCGCGCCATCAGCCGCAACACCCACGGCACCGGCTGCACGCTGGCTTCGGCCATCGCCACCGGGCTGGCGCAAGGGCTGGCGCTCACCGTGGCGGTCGAGCGGGCGCTGGCCTACGTGCGGGAAGCGATCCGCACCGCGCCCGGTCTCGGCAAAGGCTGCGGCCCGCTAAATCACGGGCATACGGTGCGGCCTTGAGCTAAGCGACCAGAAAGCTAACCATCGGATGCGCCCGTGGTTACATTCCCCGGAATACGTTTCCAGCGAACGCAACCACGGCGCGGAGTCAAGTATCGGTAAGCGCAGACGAGTTACTTCTTGGGTGCGCGATAGCCCGCTTGCTCGGCGGCCTGGGCGCTGGCAAAACAGTGCTTGGCTTTAGTTTTGCCGTAATCCCGCTCCTCGGGCACATGATAGATTTTCGATCTGGAAATTTTGACCGGAGCCGATGCCGGGCAGGAGCCATCCGGGTTGCCGGGAATATCCGCCACCGGCGCCGAGGTGGTGGCCGCAGACGCTGGCTTGGGAACGGTCGGCGCGGCCATTGGCGCCGAGGGTGGCACCTTTAATCCCGCAGGCCCCGGCAATGTCGGCGCGGGATTGATCTTAATGGGTGGCGGCGCGCTGCCTCCGGTTGCGCCGGCTCCCGTTTCGGCGGCATGGACCGCGCCGAATCCACCGAGAGACGCCACCAGAACGGTCGCGAGCAGGCTTTTGACGGGCGCTTTAAGGCGTACTGAGAACATATGTGTTACCTCCGTTGTGAGTCGGGCGCATTATCGCCTTCTAATGGGTGAACATAAGCTTAACGCCTTCCGCTCACTATCCCACGATCCGCGCCCACCTCTCAACATCCCGCCGCGCCAATAGTCGGCCGGCAAACTCCAGCGCCGCCGCAAGATTCGCTTCCGCCGCCGGACTCAGGGATTCGCCCAACTCGAAGCGCTCGCCGCGAATCGCCAGCGAAAATGCCGGCGGCGAGCGGCACGCGGTTGATTTGCTCGTAAACGTGGAGAACGGCGGCGGGCGACAAGGCGTGGCTGGTGTAGCTGGTATCCCGCGCCGGTCGCAGCCGGGCGAATTGATACGGCGGCGGACAAGAGACGCTGGCATCGACGAACAATACCAGCGCCCGATTTTCCAAATCCACCGCGTGCTCGATCTGCAACTGAAAATCGGTGAGCAGTTCGACCCCTTCCCAGTCGCCGCCCCGCTCCCGCCATTCCCCGAGCCGCTCCAGAAACAGCGGCCCCAAGGCATCGTCGCCCCGGCTGGGATTGCCGACGGCGAGAATCAGCAGACCAGGAACCCTCACCCTCACCCTCTCCCGCAGGGAGAGGGGATGTTTCGGGGGGTTCTCACCCTAGCCCGCTCCCAAGGGGAGAGGGAACTCTTGGCTGTGGACGGTTCCATCCGCGTCCCGCACCAGACAATCCAGCATCGCGCCGGAGTCCTCCTCGACCAATTCCACATGCAAAGGCATCTGGCCGAGCGCGTGGGTGGCGCAGGACAGGCAGGGATCGTAGGCCCGCACCGCCACCTCGATCTGGTTCAGCAGCGGCTCGGTCAGTTCCTTGCCGTCCAAGTACCGCTCCGCCACCTGGCGGATGGATTCGTTCATGGCCTGATTGTTGTTGGTGGTCGAGACGATCAGGTTGGCTTTCTCGATCAGCCCGTCCTCGTTCATGCGGTAATGGTGGAACAGCGTACCGCGCGGCGCCTCGATCACGCCGATGCCTTCCCGCGCCATCTCGCCCCGCGCCACCAGTTCGTCGCCGAAGATGTCGGGATCGAGCAGCAGTTCCTTGATCGCTTCGATGGCGTGCAGCAACTCGATCATCCGCGCCCAGTGATAGGCCAAGGTGACGTGAATCGGCTCGCCGTTGCCCAGCGCCACGAATTCCTTGCGCTCCTCCTCGGCCAGCGGAGTCGAGATAAAGTCGCAGTTGTTGATGCGGGCCAGCGGCCCCACCCGATACCAGCCCTTGTCCGGCCCCAGCGAGTTGATGAACGGGAATTTCATGTAGCTCCACGGCTTCACCTGCTCGCGGATCACCTGGTGATACCGCCGGTAGTCCAGATGATCGAACAGGATTTCGCCCCGCTCGTTCTTGGTCCGCAACCCGCCGTGATACAGATCCAGCGCGCCGTCGGCGCGGACCAGGCTGAGGTAGTTGGTGCGGATGGTGGCGAAATAGGTGAAATAGCCGGGGTTGGCCTCGTAAGCGATTTTGAGGAGCTTGAGAATGTTGCGCCCCCACTGCGCCATCAGGTCGAGATCGGGCAGCAAAAAATTGCGCTCCTGCAAGCTCAGCGATTTGTTGACGCCGCCCGGAATCGCCCCGGTGCCATGCACCCGCTTGCCGGCGGTGAGCCGGATGACCTCCTGCCCGTACTTGCGCAATTTCACCCCTTGCCGGGCGATGTCGGGATGGTCGGCCATCACGCCGACGACGTTGCGGTGGGCCACGGTATCGTCGAAATCGAACAGGAAATCCGGCGACGCCAGATGGAAAAAATGCACGGCGTGCGATTGCAGCGTCTGGCCGTAGTGCATCAGCCGGCGAATTTTCTCGGCGGTCGGCGGGATTTCCAGCGCGCCGACCAGTTGATCGACCGCCTTGGCCGCCGCCAGATGGTGGCTGACCGGACAGATGCCGCACAGCCGCTGCACCACCACCGGCAACTCCCAGTAGGGCCGGCCCTGGATGAATTTTTCGAAGCCGCGAAACTCGACGATGTGCAGCCGGGCCTGGCGGATGTGATGATCCTTGTCCACCAGCAACGTCACCTTGCCGTGCCCCTCGACCCGGCTCAGCGGGTCGATGGCGACCCGACACAGATAGTCCTGCCGAGCGGCCGTTTCCAGAGTACTCATGGGACGCCCCCGTTCAATCGTAATGGATCTGAGTGTAGGACAGCGCGATCGGCTGGCCGGACAGCAACTGGTTGACGAAGGTCCAGATGGTGTCCGCCGGCGGCGGGCAACCGGGCAAGAAGTAGTCGATCTTCACCACCTCGTGCAGCGGATGCACCCGGTTGAGCAACAGCGGGATTTCCGGGTCGTTGGGAATTTGCGGCTCGACCAGCCCGACCCCGCGCACGTAGGACTCTTCGAGGCAATCCTTGAGCTCGTACTGGTTGCGCATCGCCGGGATGCCGCCGTTGAGCGCGCAGGCGCCCATCGCGATCAGGATTTTGCAGCGCGCCCGGAACTCCAGCAACATGTGGACGTTCTCGACGTTGGCGACCCCGCCCTCGATGATGCCGATGTCGCACTCGCCCAACTCCTTGATGTCGGTCAGCGGGCTACGGTCGAACTCCACCCGTTCGGCCAAATCGAACAGCCGCTCGTCGAGATCGAGCAGGGACATGTGGCAGCCGAAACAGCCGCACAGCGAGCAGGTGGCGATTTTCAGCTTGGATTCAATCATGGCGGCGGCCTCCCTTGCTTTCCGACAGCGCGGCCACATCGCCGACCACGTTGATCGGCTTGCGGTCGTAGAGCCGCTGGCCGATGGGGATTTCGTAGCCGCGATGCTTGAGCAGAATCGTGCCGGTCGGGCAAACCTGGGCGGCCTTGTCGGCGATGGTGAACTCGGTCGCGCCCAATTTGCCGGACGGGGTGTTGACGACCAGATGAGCCTTGATGCCCCGTCCCTGCACCGCGAACACGTTCTTGCCGTCCACGTCGCGGCTGGCGCGCACGCACAGCTCGCACAGGATGCAGCGGTTGAAGTCGATCACGGCGTCCGGGTGCGAGGCATCCACCGGCCGGCGCGGATAGAAGTGGGTGTAGTGCGGCGCCAGCATCCCGACGTAATAGGCCACCGCCTGCAACTGGCAGGCCCCGCTCTTCTCGCAGGCCGGGCAGACGTGGTTGCCCTCCACGAACAGCATTTGCAGGATGCCGCGCCGGATTTCCCGCAGCTCCTCGATCTCGCTCTGCACGGTCAGGCCCGCCGCCGCCGGCGTGGTGCAGGCGGCCTGCATCCGGCCGTTGGCCTTGACCAGACACACCCGGCAACTGCCGTGGGGAGCGAATTCGGGGTTGAAGCACAAATGCGGGATGTAGACGCCGGCGGCCAGCGCCGCGTTCATGATGCTCTGGCCGTCCTGGAACGGAATCCGTCGGCCGTCCAGCGTGAAACTCTGTTCCTCGCTCATGGCATCGCTCCCAGTAGCACGTCCTCGTACAGGTAGGCATCCGGATCGCTGCGGCCGGTCAGCCAGCGGGCCTGGTCCAGCGCCGCGTTCAGGTCGAAAGCCGGCTCGTAAGCGGTCGAACGCAAGCGCCGCTCGTAGGCTTCGGGGAACTGGTCGAGGCTGTCCAGCACCGGGTTGGGCGCGGTCTGGCCCAAGCCGCAATGGCAGCCCACCTGCATGATCCGGCCCAGCTTGCGCATCTCTTCGAGATCGGCGCGGGTGCCGTGGCCGGCGTGGACCTTGGTCACCAGGTCGCGCATCAGCGAGGTGCCCACCCGGCAGGGCGTGCAGAACCCGCAGCTTTCGTGGACGAAGAAATGGGTGAAATTGCGGATGCCGTCCAGAATGTCGCGGCTGCCGTCGAACACCATGAACGAGCCGCCGGTCGCCAGATCCTCGAAGCAGATGCGCCGGTCGAACAGCTTGGCCGAAATCATGTGCCCGGCGGGGCCGGCCATCTGGATGCCTTGCGCGTCGCGCGCCCCGCAATCCTCCAGCACCCGCCGCACGGTGACGCCGAACGGGTATTCGTAGATGCCCGGCCGCTCGCAATCGCCGCTGAGGCTGAGCAGCTTGGTGCCCTTGGATTCGGCCGTGCCGCGACTGGCGAACCAGGCGCCGCCCTCCACGGCGATCTTGGCGGTGGCGGCGAAGGTTTCGACGTTGTTGACCACGGTCGGCTTGTTGAGGTAACCGTGAGTGGTCGGGAACGGCGGGCGGATGCGCGGCACGCCGTGCTTGCCCTCCAGCGACTCGATCAGCGCCGATTCCTCGCCGCAGACGTAGGCGCCGGCGCCCATGTGGATGTCGATGTCGAAATTGAAGCCGGGATCGCCGAGGATGGCCTCGCCCAGCAGGCCGACCTCGCGGCGGCGTTGCAGGGTCGCCTTGAGCGCTTCCACCATGTAGCGGTATTCGCCGCGCAGGTAGACAAAGCCCTGGCGGGCGCCGATCACCCGGCCGCACAGGGTCATCCCCTCGAACACCAGATCGGCGAAATCCTGCATCAGCACCCGATCCTTGAAGGTGCCCGGCTCGCCCTCGTCGGCGTTGCAGACCACGTATTTCACCTCGCCGGGCGCGTTGCGGCAGGAGATCCACTTCGCCGCGGACTTGAAGCCGGCGCCGCCCTGGCCGCGCAGGCCGGATTTCACCATTTCCTCCAGAATCGCCTCGGGGCCGCGCTTCAGCACCGCCCGTAGCGCAGCGCCGTCGGAAAAATGCCGGCCCAGCAGAATATCGGCGCGACGGATGTTGCTGGTCACCTCGAAAAGCTCGCGCGGCCACTCCACCAGCGGCGTTCGGCCGTTCACCAAACCGACGATCCGATCCAGGCGCGCTTTGTCCAGGCGGGTGAGCGCGTAGCCGTTCACCAGCGCGGCCGGTCCCTGATCGCACATGCCGGTGCAGGAGGTGGTGCCGACGGTGACCAGCCCGTCGGCGCGGGTGGCGTTGCTTTCGACGCCCAACCGCTCGCACAGGTAATGCAGCAACTCGCGGCTGCCGAGCATCCGGTCGGTGATGTTGTCGCTGAACAGGATGTCGTAGGAACCGCGCGGCTCGGTGTAGAGGAAGGAGTAGAACTCGGCGACGTTGCGCACCTTGTCCGGCGAGATGCCAAGCTCTTCCGCCACCTGGTTCAGAGTGGCGGAGGACAACCAGGTGAGACTGTCCTGCACCTCGCGCAGAATTTGCAGCAGTCGGGTCGGCAATCCGTCGTGCCGTTGCACGATATCGCGGACCGTCAGGGCAAGCACGCTGGATTCCGCCATGGGCCACCTCCGTCGCCTATCCGCCAGCCCGCGGGCGCAAGGCGCGGACGGCGCGTTTGTCATCGGGCAGGCCGTTAAGCCAAGTTTACGCTAAGCATACCGCAAACCCGGGAAAAAAGCTTCTTTTTCATAATGATTAAACCCGGTTAATCACTGTTTTGTCATGGTGAAGGAACATCGAGCTAACGATTTGGGTCCAATTATCGGCAGATTTTTTGGCGATCCCGTCGGGTCGCGGGCCATCGTCGTTTTAGCCGGAACCGACTCTGGCGTTGCCGGGAAATAACGGGCAGAATTTGGAATTCAATTTGTCAACCTTTTCGGAGAAGAGACGCTCCCATGTCGAGCCAATCCATGAAACGCCTGCACTGGCTGCTGCTGGGGGCGATGATCACCAGCGCCGCGCAAGCCGTGGTCTACCCCATGCCGCCTCCCGACACGTCGATGTCATCGGCGAAGTGAGAGTGATTTATGCCAGCAAGGAAGACACGTTGACTCGATATCGCCCGGGCTCACAGCCTCGGTTACGACGAAATGGTTCACGCCAATCCGGGCGTGGACCGCTGGGCCCCGGGCGAAGGGACGCCGATCGTGCTCCCGACCCGCCACATCCTGCCCGACACCCCGCGCGAAGGGCATCGTGCTCAACATCGCCGAGATGCGGTTGTACTACTACCCCGCCGCGAGCGCGGGCGGGGAGCGCGTGGTCCACACCTATCCGGTGAGCATCGGCCGGATGGACTGGAAAACGCCGATGGGATTGACCAAGGTCGTCGCCAAGGATAGTCGACCCGCCCTGGCGCCCGCCGGCGACGATCAAGGCCGAACACGCCAAGGAAGGCGATATCTTGCCGGACGTGGTGCCCGGCGGGCCGGACAACCCGCTAGGCCGCTTCGCGATGCGGCTGGGCGTGCCCGGCTACCTGATTCACGGCACCAACAAACCATACGGGATCGGCATGCGGGTGACTCACGGTTGCGTGCGGATGTACCCGGAGGATATCGAACAACTGTTCGGGATGGTGCCCGTGGGCACATCGGTGCGGCTGATCGATCAAGCCGGTGAAGGTCGGCCGGGTTGAACGGCGAGCTGCTGGTCGAAGTCGCACGAGCCCCTGGAGGAAGACGAGCATGCCGATGAAGGTCATCGCTGGAGCAAGCCCAGCGCGCGGTGATCGCCAAGACCGGCCCGGACATGCCCGGCGTCGATCAGGCCGCGCTACAAGCCGCAGTGGAACAAATCAGCGGAATGCCCGTCTCGATTTCCGCCGAACCGGGCTCATCGTCATTGGCCGGCCCGTCGGCCAGCCCACCGTCGCCGCCCGCCGCCTATCCGCCCGCCGAGCGGACACCCGCCCCGTCGCCGGTCGCCCCGCCCGCCCAATATCGGCCCGCGCCGTCGGTGGCCTCCACCAATCCTGCGCCGGCTTATCCGGCCCCCGAGCGGATGCCGAATCGGGACTCCGCTCCTTATGGGAGTTCCTCCGCGCCGCCACCGGTCTACCGTCCGGCACCCGCCGCGCCGTACCGACCCGCGCCGTATGACAGTTCCGCTGGCGACTACCGGGAACCGTCCTATCGTCCGGCAACGGCGCCCGGCTCGCCGCCGGTTGACACCCCGGCTTATCGCTCGACTCCCGTCGAGCCGCCCCGCTACGCCCGCAATCCAGGGGCTGCCGATTACGACGAGGAACCGCCTTACAATTATCCTCCCACGGCGTCGGCTCCCACCCCGCCGACCGTGGACTCGCCGAGCTATCGGCCGGTACCGCCGGGTAGCCCGGTGCCCTACCCCAAGCCCTCCACGCCCATGGTTCGGCCATCGACCGGTAGCGCCTCGGCCGATCGACTGTAAGCGCTGCCAGCGACCGGCCCGGTTGCAGGGCAACAAAAAACCCCGCGTGGTGAGCGCGGGGTTTTTTACGGCGCCAAAAATTCGATTTATTTGTACATCGACTTTTTGAACACGCGATTCAGCTTTTCGGTGTTCTCTTGGCAGCAGGCATTGGCCGAATTGGCGGCATCCATCGCCTGACGCGCCATCGCTTTAGCTTCGTTGGCGTCGTTCTGAACTTTCTGCAGATCGCTGGTGCTGGCGCAGCCAACGGTCAGTCCGGTGATCGCGGCCAGCGCGAAAACCTTGGTCAAAGTCTTCAAGGACATTTTTAACTCCTAAGTATCATTCAAGCAAAGTAACGTACCGATCAACCACAATGTTGCCTCGGCACAACCATACTGTCGCGGCACAACAAAACTCATTATATAACGGAATTCCCGGCTGGCGACAACCCAAACCTCTGGATTTAACGAATTTCGACTCTCATGCCGACTTTGATCCACGGCCGCAGCGCATCGATTTGTCGATTGTCCAAAGCCACGCAACCGCTGGTCCAATCGATTCCGGCATTATGTATCCCAGGATTGCCACTGTCCCACCCCATGGATACCGATTTGTCCGCCGAGCGGCGTATCCTGCGGCGGGGTATAACCGTCTGATCCAGGCTGAGCGGATCCGGTCGTAAGTGAGGGCGTCGATTTTACCCTCCCGCAACGCGCGGCCGGCGTAGTCGATATTGGGGTAATCGAGCCCGATGAAGGTCTTGAAGCGACTGTGGTCGTTGATCCAGCCGACCCGAAACACGCCGACCGGGGTTTTGTTGTCACCGCGCTTGGCTTTGATCCCCACGCCGCTGCTGCCGAGGGCGATTTGGGAAAAGGCCTTGACCGGCTGATTTCCCCGCATGAGCATCAAGGTATCTTTTTTGGTGTCCACCAGCACCCACGGCTCTCGCGGATCGCCAAAACCCGCCGCCGCCGGCGCCTTGGTGTCGATGCTGTTCGGGGCGCACGCGCCGATCAGCCCCAGCAAACCCCCAACCAGAACCAGTCTCGCGACAAAACTCCACATACCGTCCCAACCCTCTTTCAAGTTCAACCGCTTCTCGGGCGCAAAGTTATAGAACAGTGGAGACGGCAACGCAAGAATCCGGCAGCGGGCCGCTCGCGACCGGGCAGCGCGTCGGCTCTCGCAGCGGCATTTCGGCCAGCGGTTGCCGTTTCATCGGATCAAGATCGAACTTCGAGCGCACTGGCTCTCTTCCCCTCGATGGCCCTCAGAACCGTGGCTCCAGCACCACCGGACTGAGCAAGGAATTGCCGATAAAGCAATTCTCCTTCGCCTTGCGATGCAGTTCTACAACGGTCTCGGCGTCGGGAACCGTCTCGCCGCCAAACACCACCTTGGGCCGCAAAGTCAGGCGCGACACCATCATTTTACCCTTCTCGTTCTTGCCCAGCTCGGCCAGCGGCTCATCCTCGTAGCTCTCCACCACCAGTTTCTTGAGCGCGGCGATGGACAGAAACGTCAGCATGTGGCAGCTCGACAGCGCCGCCAGCAGGGCTTCCTCGGGGTTGCTCTTCTCGGGGTCTCCGGAAAATTCCGGCGCCGCCGAACCTTGCACCGTTTGGCCGCCGGCCAGATACCAAATATGGCCGCGATCGAAGGTCTTATAGTCGAAATCCGGTGTCGTGCGCCGCCAAGCGAGTTCGATGGAAAAAGTGGACATGCATTCACCTCCTCGATGGAGAAGAAACTCACGGTTTTCCGGTGGTTCGGGTCAACGCTTCCAGCGCCGCCGGCCCGCAAGCATCGCCGGCCAACGCTTGCTCCAAGCGGGTGATACGCTCTCGCAGTTGGCCGTTGACCGCTTCTTGTCGGACCCGCAGGGCGTCGCCATCCACGGATCGGAGCGCGGAGCGCGGAGCGCTACCGGCGTGGTGATTTCCCGCAGCACCGAACAGCCAGCCGGCGGCCAGACCGCACAGCAAAATCGCCAGCGCCGCCACGCCCCAAACCCAGGCCCGCTGATAGCCGGGAATCGCGGCTTCCTCGGGGTAGATCGTGAATTGCGGGTGTTCCTGCTCGCTCGCCAGTTTGCTCATGGGATTACCCTCAGCGCCGCACGTCGAACGTCGTCACCGGCACAACCGCGTTCGGCCGGATGGCGCCCTTGAAAACCGATTCCTGACCGCTCTGGCTCAAGTGGACCTGAAACGGCGTTTCCCGGGGACGTTCCTCGTCCTTGCGGGGAACATAGCGAACCAAGACCTCATACATACCCGGTCCAGCCTTGCCGGCGGGCCAGTAAGCGTTTTCCATCGGACGCTCGCTCAGACTGCCGCGAGCGGTATTGGCGTCCACATCGAGGGTTCCGCCGCACTCGGCGGTATTTCGAAAATCCAACTGCCGCCCGGACGGACAGCGCACCACCAGGTCGAGATCGCTGGGGCCATTCCACAGCAATGTCGCGGTGATTTCACCCGTCGTCGCGCCGGTCGCGGACATGCGGTTCGCGAACTCCTGGCGTTCTTCGGGCGTCGGTTCCGCCTTGACCGGCGGTTTGGCCGGCGGTTGCGATGCGTGGGGGTACGGCCGTTCCCGAGTCGCGGCCGGTCAAAACTTCTTCCAGCGTCCGCCCTGGCGGCGCCACATCCGATGGCGAGCGGGACGCGGGGGTTGTCGGCAGCGGGCTGGCGGCGTCTAGGGGATTGTCGGTACTCGGCGATGGGGGCTGGGTCGCCGGTGGCGTCCTGCGCTCGGGCGCTGTTGGCGCCGCCGACGTTACCTCGGTCGGCGTGCCGCTCGGCTCCCGACCCGGAGTTACGGCTGGCACCGCTATCTGGCCGGGGATCGGTGTGGGTGTCGTTGGTTCTTGTCCACCGCCGTCGTTCCGATCTCGGGACGAGTCGGCGACGACTCCGCACGGCCGGCGGGCGCGGCTCGGAATCGCGCCCGCGATAGCGTCCCCGCCTGGAACCGGAACGATGTCCGTCGCGCCCGATCCGGCGGGCAAGGGGCATTGGCCGCGCCGACCGGCCAGTTGCACCAGCAACCGTTCGAGCCGCGCCCGTAGCTCCGCTTCCTGCCGCTGGGCTTCGATCAGGGCGCTATCGAGTTTCGCATCCGCCGTCGAACGCGCCGTCTCACTGGCGACGGGGCTCGGCGACCGCTCTCTCCCCAGCCCCGAATAGGCCGCCAGCAGCACCAGCAACAGCGCGACGGCCGCCACGCCCCAGAAATACCGGGAGCCGACCACGACATAGCGGAGCAGCGATGCCGGCGAGGACTGCCCGACGGGCGGCGGTTCGGCCACGGTGGCTACTGGCCCGGCCGACAGGTTCCGGCGGCGATTCGGCTTCCGAGCGTGGCGGCGCTCGTTCTTCCGGCGCGGTCGCGGCCGGCTCGGGCGACGGTCTGGCGGGTTCCGCTGCCGGCTCGGGGAGCGACGGCGGCAAGGATTCGGCCGGTCGCTCGGTTTCCACGGCGGATTGGGCGAGAGGAGCAGATTCGGGCACAGTGGCCAGTTCGGGAATGGCGATGTCCGGCACCGCCACATCGCGCGCCGATCCGGCGGGTTCCGCCGGTGCCATTGGACGCCGAGCGGAGCCGCCCGGCGTCTCCCAAGGCCGATCCGGCGCGAAACCCCAGCCGGTGATCGCGGGCCTGCCTTCGACCAGATAGACCTCGGTTTCGGCGGGCGCCGCCAGCACGGCCCGCAGGATCTCGCCCAATTGCACCCGGCGCGCGTCGCCGGAGGCGGTATAGCGTTCCGCCACTTCCCGCCCGCGACCGAGCAGATCGTCGACCCGCGCCAGAATCGGCCGCCGCTGTTCGTCGGGCAACTCGCTCAACGCGACCGGCTTGCGATCAGGATCGCCTTGCGTGTACCAATCGATGCGGTTCTTGGCGCGATCCACTACCGGCTCGGCCAGTAGCGAACCCGCGTCCGGTTCCAGCTCGCTGGCGAGCACCGCCCGGATTTGCGGATAAAGGGCGTGCAAGGGCTGGCCGAAACCCCCGATCTCGCGCACGCCGTCGAAGGAACCGCTCCTCAGCAAAATCTGCTCGATCATGCCCGCCCGCGCCTCGCAACTACCACCTGTTTACCTGGAGCCGTTCGATGACCAGACAGCGTCGGTTTTCTCGCTGGCCTTCGCGCCCTCCGCCGCAGTTGGCGACGACGGCGCGGCGGCTTCGGCAAACACGATATCGATGCCGCCGCCGCCCAGCGTCAATTCGATGCCCTGTTGCACGTTCTGCAAATAGAGCGTCACGCCCTTCTCGTTGCGCAACACGGCGCTACCGCCGCCTTGGCCGACGGTAAAAGCCCCCTCGACCGCGTAATAGCGGCCGGGGAAATCGGCCAAATCCCGCAACCGATAGACTTGGCCGAGCGCATTCACCCGAGTGACGCCCAAGGTCGCCACCTTGATCCCCGACACCGAGAACGGGTACTGACGCTCCCGAAAGAGCAGCCTGCCCTGACCCTGACTGAAGCCGAACAGCAACCCGAAGGCGGTGCTGGACAATTCCAGCCGGGCATCCGGCCGGCCGTCCTGAGCCAGCGCCACGCCCGCTCCAGCGACGAAAACCGCCAACAACACCATCCGCGCGAATCGCATCGGTTCTCTCCCGCAATAAGCTCAGGCCGCCGGAATCGTGCGGCGGGGCCACTCGTGCAAGTTCAGCAACATCTTCTCCAACTGGCGGGTGAGATCGACCTCGGAACCGCCGCCCTTGCCGCTGCGCGAGCAGGTATCCAGCGGCCAAACGCCGACCTTCTCGTCCAGATTGACCTCCTTCCACTTGGGATGACCGGTCTGCCGCAGTTGGCCGATGTTGGCGCGAATCGCTTGGCCGAGCTTCGCCAACTGCTGGCAGCGCTGGACGAAATACGGGCTTTGCTTGCCGGAAAAATCGAAGCTCATCAGCACCGCCTTCACCGCGATAGTCGAAACGTCGCCGGGCAACCACTCGTAATCGGCCTGGCCGATCTTGGCCGGCTGGTATTCCCGCAGCATCCGGGGATCGTCCAGCGCCACGAAATGCACGTTGGACAACATCGCGGCGAACTCCGGCTTGGTGATCAGATTGCCCACTTTGGTGAACAGGCTGACGGGTTTGCCGGCCACGTAGAACATGGCGTCGGCCTCGCCCTTGAGCACGGCCGTCACGCCTTGCAGGGGCGGCAAATTCAACGGCTCGGCCGGTTTGACGCCGGTCAGTTGCAGCAAATTCATCGCGGTCAGCCACGTCCCGCTGCCCTGCTCGCCCACCACCACCCGCTTGCCCTGCAAATCGTTGAACGACTGGATCGACTTGTTGGCGAACAGATGCACTTCCTCGTTGTAAAACGGGAAGATCAAGCGCAAGCGGCCGGCGACCTGGCGCATCTCCGGGCTTTCGGAGCGGCTGAGGAAACCCAGCACGTCGGATTGCACGATGCCGAAGGTCGCGTTTTCCTTGCTGTTGATGCGCTTGATGTTGTCGATCGAACCCTGGGAATCCTTGACCAGGATGTCCAGGCCGACAGACTTGGCGACTCCGGCGATATCGTTGCCGAACTGGATGTAAGTCCCGGTCCTGGAGCCGGTGACCATGCCGATCTGCTTGGCGTCGGCGTCCTCGGCAAAGGCCGGCAGCGAGCCGGTCAGACCACAGAGCAACAGCAGACCGGCGACCAGCGAACGATTCATGAGCGTGCTCCTATGCAGCAAATGCGTGATCACGTTGAGTGTGCGTCCCATCGGAACCCTGGGTACGTCGCGTCTAGGGCGATTTGTTTGGACGCAATCTTTTCTCCAATTCCTGCTGGGTCGGATCGAATTGCGATTTCAATTCGTCCTCCAGACTGCGGCCGGAACCCGGTCGGGACGGGGCGGCGGGCGGCGCTGGCGGAGGCCGCTGACGCTCGACCGGCGCGACGGGCGGAACCGGGCGCGGCGGCGGCACCGGCGCTGTCGGCGTCGGTATCGGCCGCGAATCGGCTGGCGCGGCCGGCGAGGGGCTCGGCCCGGACGGGATCGGTGGCGCGGCTGGCACCTTTACCGCCGAGGAGGGTTCGGGCGCGATGGGCGGAACCGGAACCGTGGATTCGGGTGGAACCGGACGTACCGGCGGCGTCGGCTGAAAAATCGGGGCCGGCTCCGGCGCGGGCTTCGGCTCCGGCGCGGGCTTCGGCTCCGGCGCGGGCTTCGGCTCCGGCGCGGGCTTCGGCTCCGGCGCGGGCTTCGGCTCGGGGGTCAGGCGGGACCCGGTCGGCGGGGTGGACGGGATCGGTGCGGCGGGTTTATCGGGGAGCGGGATCGGGGGTTTCTCGCCGGCCGAGCGGCCGAACCACCACCATCCGAAGGCCGCGAGCGCCGCCAGCGCCACCAGTCCCAGCAACCCGGCCAGCATCCCGGATTTCCCGCGCCGCGCAGCCGCCGCCCCGCTTGGGCCGGGTTCGAAAGGCGGTGGTCCGGATCCCAAGCGTGGAGGCTCGGCCCGAATTGGCGGCTCTCCGCCGGCAACCGGCGAAGCCGACTTCGTTTCCACCCCATCACCGGCGACCGCGTTGGCCCTTCTGGCGGCAGGTAGCGGGACGACGCGGCCGGGCGCTTTCCGGGTCAGATCGTCCTCGGCCGGAACAACCGCTTCCGAAGCTTGCGGACTCGCTGTCGGCGTCCGACCCAGACCCGTGGAATCCCGTGGTTTCGAGTCTTTGAGCCGGGGTGGCGCCAGACGGGTCCGGTCTTCGTCGCCGGCATCGAGGCCAGCGCCGATCTCCGGAATCGGCATGTCGGGAATTTTCAAATCCGCGCCGCCCACCTCCGGCAACGGTAACGGCGGCGGTTCGACCGCCGGCACGGCGCGGGCCGGCTCGGGACGGGACGTCGGGCCTGGATTGACCCGCGTGCCGCCGACCACTTTGCGCTCGCCGCCGGCGCCGCCCTCTTCGAGTTCCAGTTGCAGCGGCCAAACAAACGTCGAGGTCGCGGTCCCCGTCAAGCCCTGGCCGCGCACCGCCAGTTGATAGGGCATGTTTTCCAGTTGAAAAACCAGATCGGGATGGATCACGAATTTCAACAGTTCGCCGCTGAACCAAGCTTCTTCGGGTTGCAGCCAGCATTCCGCGCCCTGCCAGCCGTCCGGGCCAAGATGATTGGCCGCGAAGCCGTGGCGGCTCAGGGCAAACTCGAACGTCTCCAGGCCGCGCGGCAATCCGCCGAGCGTGACGATGGCGTGCCCCAGCGGGCGAGCGGGATCTTCCGACACGCGAACCGAAAGCGCGGCCATGCAAAATCCTCCAGGGGTTATCGATTGTTCGTCGAACCGTCTTCGCCTCCCCCGCGCGATTGGAGCGAGCCCCATGATGCGGGCGTGGAGACAGGATCGTCCGACGGCGATTGTAAGCGATCTATCGGCCCAATGACCGCAATTCGGCTCAGGCGGCCGGCCGCAGCCGCGCCAGCAGTTCGCCCAATCGCCGGTTGGCGGCGAGATCCACTTCCCCGCCGTCGCGGCTGCGGGAATTCCGCTCCACCAGATCGAGAAAGGCGCGAATCCAGTCGGTGTAGTAATCCTGATCGTAGGTCGATTGCTGCTCGCTCAGTTGCGGGCCGCCGCGCGGCACCGCTCGCGGCGGGAAAACCGGCCGGGGACCGCTCTCCAGCGGCAACATCGGCCGCTGTTCCAGCTTGAGGGCATCGTAGCCCAGAAAAGCCACGTATCGGTTGAGCAGGTTGGCGGTCAGCCGGGCCGGCAAGGCCACGATTTGCTCGAACTTCATGCGAAAGCCGGTCACCTGCCGCACCAAGGTCACGATTTGCTCCTCCAACTTCAAACGCTGCGCCCCGGCGATCAGCTCCTTGACGAATTCGGCCATGCTGGCTTCCGGCACGCGGTAGTAGTCGCACAGCGATTTGTTGCCGCTCAGATCCTGCAAATCCCGCATCCATTCCGCCACCGCTTCGCCGGCGAACAGCGCCGCATCGTCCCTGCGAGGCGCCTCGGCGGGTCCGCCGGCGGACGCCCCCAAACCGAGCAGCGCCTTCATTTTCCCGGTGTCCACCGCCGCGCCGATGGTCGGGGAACCGATGGCCCGCTTTTCGTCCGGCAATCGGGTTTCGATCCGGTAATAAATGCCTTCCAGCTCGTCGCAATCGGACTGCAAGGCGCGCAGCAGCTCGCCGAAACGCTGCTCGCCGGCGCAGTCGATCAAGTTGCCGGCGACTTGCTGCGCCGCCACCCGCCGCTTTTCGATTTCCTGTTCCGGGTTGTCGCTGACGTAGTAATGCCCCATGCGCTCGACCATCTGCTCGCACAAGCGCGCCACCTGCCCGGCCAGTTGCTGGCGCTTGAGTTCGGGATTGCACAGCGGGCGCAGGTGCTCGGCCAAGTAGCTGATCCCACCGTCGTTGAGCGCGAATCCGGCTTCCCACGCCCGTTCGGGATTTTGAAAATGGGCGCTGGCGACGGCATCCTTGAGAAAGGCGTCCCTGAACATTTCGATCCGCTTGCGCTCGCCGGGCCGGACGCCGATCTCGCGGCCATCCTCGTCGTAATCGAAGATATTCTTGGCCTTGAAATTGGGATTACGCAACCAAAAGCTGTTGCGAAACGCACCCTGGGTATCCCACTGCCGCGGCCAGTCGTGCTGCTTGCCGAAATAGTTCAGCAAGGAGCTTTCCATGCGGGTGATCCAGCGGCTTTCCGGGGAGCGCTCGCCGGCCTTCTCCTCGAACTCCATATCGAACTTGGTCAGCACCAGAAACAGCGCGGTCGGCTGTTGCGCCCGCTGTTCCGGGGTGGCGCCGTGGGTGGAAACGATCCAGTCCTGGACCATCTTCGGCAGGGTCTTGACCTCCTGATTGCTGGGGCCGATGCACAGCAACATGCTGGTCAGTTCCTGCTCGGCGCAGTAGCGCTCGAACAAATAGGCCACCTTGCCGCGCAAAAACAGGCTTTGCAATGCGTCGCTGGTTTCAAGGAATACCGGCAAATCCTTGATCTGCTCGCGGGAACGCGCGCCGGGAAAATCCAGCAGGTCGGTGTGCTGGAAAAAATCCCAGGGCTGTTCGCTGATGACGATCCGCAGTTCGGCGATCAGCGCCGTCACCTCGCTGCGCGGCAGCGTCACCCGCGCGCCATCGGCGCCGATCAGGGTGAGCGTTTGACCGCCGCCGGTCCCCAACCCCTTGAGAGTCTGCACGTCGATGATGCTCTGCTCGCGCGGCAGCAGCGCGTCCAGCCCGGCATAAGCGTCGCCGGCGAAATTCAAGCCCTGCAAGCCGGTGTACAGGCGCGCGTAAAGCTGGCCGAACGCCTCCACTCCACCCCAGATCACGCCGAACAGCTTGGCGCGATCCTGGATGCGCAAGCGGGGCGCCAGGTGCGCGGCTTGTTCCCAGTAGCTGTGCCGCAGCAGGCGAATCCGCTCGTAACCCCGGAAATAGCTCTCGAAATAATCCCGCAAATCGTACACGTCGTCGGCGGTCAGCGGGTCCACCGGCTGGGCTTGCGCCGCCTTGGCGAACCCGTCCAGCAACTCGGTCAACTGGGCCTGGGTCAACAGCTCGTCCTCGCTGTGATCGCAGTCGGCGTAATAGGTGTTGCCGAGAATCTTGACCAGATCGGTTTGGGTCAGCAGCCGCATCTGGACCGGGGCCGCGGGCGTGGCGTCGGTGGCTGGCCGCAGGGTGAAGCGAGTCACCAAGCCGGTGGATTCCCGGCCGCCTTCCGGATTGATCTCGCGGATGAAGTCGATGGTCCGGCCGGCGAAATCGGCCAGCAGCGGCGCGGTGCCCTTGCGGGCCAGCGCGGAGATCAGATAGGACTTGCCGGACTGGCTGGGGCCGAACACCCCCGCGCACATCGGCCGCTGCACGGCTTGATCCAGCCGGCGGGCCTGAGCGGCGAGGCGACGGAATTCCTTGGTCAAGCCGGCTTTCTCCTGGCGGACCCGTTCGGCATTTTCGTCCAGCCACGTCAAAAACTCGGAACCGACTTGCTCCAGGTTGCGGCAGGTTTCGCTGAGGAGGGCGTTGGTGGCGGTCATAGTGGATTCGCTGGCAATGGGTGGCTCGCTCTATCAGCGATTGTAGCGCAGCCGGTGGCATCGTTAGGACAATGGCTCAACCAGCGCGCGACAAACTCTTCTTCCGGCAGCGGGGGGCTGTAGTAATAGCCTTGGCCGACCCGGCAGCCTTCCCGCAGCAGGAACGCCGCCTGCTCCGCTGTCTCCACCCCCTCGGCGACCACGGTCAAACCGAGGCTTCCCGCCAGCGTGATGATGGTGCGCACGATGGCCTCGTTGTTCGCGTCGCGACCGACATCCATCACGAAGGATTTATCGATCTTGAGGGTTTGCAGCGGCAAGCGCTTGAGATAGGCGAGGGAAGAATAGCCCGTTCCGAAATCGTCCACCGAAAGGTGCACGCCGAGAACGCGAAGCCCTTCGACGAACCGGAGCGCATCCTCGGCCTTGGCGATGAAGGATTCGGTGATTTCCATCTCCAGGCATCGGGCCGGCAATCCGGTCTCGGCGAGAATGTCCGCAACCAGATTGACCACGTTGCCGCGCTCGAATTGCTTGATGGACAGGTTGACAGACACGCCCGGCAGGTCGTAACCCAGCGCGCGCCAAGCGCTCGCCTTGGAACAGGTTTCCCGCAACACCCATTCCCCCAGCGCCGCGATAAAACCGGTCTCTTCCGCCAACGGAACGAATCTCGCGGGCGGGACCAATCCCAGATCGGGGTGGAGCCAGCGCACCAGCGCTTCGGCGCCGAGAAGCGCGCCGCTGGCCAAATCCACTTGCGGTTGAAAATAGACCCGCAACTCGCGGTTGTCGATCGAGCGCCGCAAGGCGGCCTCAAGCCGCAGGCGTTCGGCCGCGTACTCGGTCATTTCCCGGGCGTAACAGGCGTAGCCGTTCCGTCCTTTCGCCTTGGCGCGATACATCGCCGCATCGGCGTTCTTGATGAGCTCGTGGGCTTCCTGGCCATCGGCCGGATAGAAACCGATCCCGATGCTGGTGGAAATGTGAATTTCGTTTTCGGCCAGCGCGAACGGGCGCGCGAAAATCTCCAGCAATTTCCGTGCGACGAAGACGGCATCCAGAGTGCCGCTGACATCCTCGACCAACAGCGCGAACTCGTCTCCGCCCAACCGGGCCAACGTATCGCCCGCGCGGATCGACTGCTGGAACTGCCGGGCCACGCTTTGCAACAACTGGTCGCCGAGGTGGTGGCCCAAAGTATCGTTGACATCCTTGAAACGATCCAAGTCGATGAACATGACGGCCAATTGCGCGCCCTCGCGCGCCGCGCGATGGATGGCATGGGTCAAGCGATCACCGAATAAAACCCGATTCGGCAACCCGGTCAACGGGTCGTGATGGGCGAGAAACGATAACTGCTGCTCGGCGTGCTTCTGCGCCGAAATATCCGAAAACACGCCCACGTAATGGGTCGCGCGACCTTCTCCATCCCGCACCACGCTGATCGACAGCAACTCCGGATAGATATCGCCGCTCTTGCGGCGGTTCCAGATTTCGCCGCGCCATTTGCCCTCCTGGCGCAGCGTTTCCCACAGCTTGAGATAAAACGCGGGAGACTGGCGGCCGGAACTCAACAGGTTGGGATTCTTGCCGACCACTTCATCGTCGGCGTAGCCGGTGATCTCGGTAAACGCGGGATTGACCGCCAGGATGGCGTGGTCGGTATCGGTGATCATGATACCCTCGGTCGTGCTCTCGAACACGCTCGCCGCCAGCCTCGAGCGCTCCTGGTCGCGCTTCCGTTCGGTCAAGTCGGCGAAAATCCACACGCTCCCGCCCCGCGGCTGCTGCAAATCCAAAGCCTTACCGTTCAGATAGCCCCAGAACCGGCCGCCGTCCTTGCGCCTGAACCAAAGCTCTTCCACATAGGTTTCGCCCCGAGCCAGCGCGCTGTAAGCACGCTCGCCGATGGCGTCGTAAAATTCTTCCGTCGGATACAGAATCTCGGTTCGCTGGCCGAGCATTTCGCCTTCGTCGTAGCCGAACAGCTCCTCGAAGCGACGGTTGCACTGGATAATCACCCGTTGCCGGAGCAGGACGATGCCGATCAGGGCGTTGTCGAGCAGCGCCTCCTGCTGCGCCAGCAAGGCCTTGAGCCGCGCTTCATCGGCCTTGCGCCGGGTGATGTCGCGGGCGATCAACAAGACGGCCCGACCCTCGGCGAGCATGATGTTGCTCGCGGTGACCTCAACCTCGACGGCGGAACCATCCACCCGCAGGTAGCGTTGCTCCACGGGAGGCAGCATGATCGAGCCGTCGGCGGCTTGCACCATTCGCAACCGCCGCTCGGCGATCTCGTGCAAATCGGGATGGACTCGCGCCGTCCACGGTTGGCCGAGCAGTTGCTCCTCACGCTCGGCGCCGAACAGCCGCAGCGCCGAGCGGTTGGCCATCGCCATGACCCCGTCGCGATGCACGAAAATCGCGTCCGGGGACAGGTCCAGCAACACCCGATAACGCTCCTCGCTTTGCCGCAGCGCGGCGGTCGCTTTCTTGTGGTCGTCGATGTCGCGCACCAATTCGTTGAAGCTCTCGATCAGCTCGCCGACCTCGTCGCGGGTGGTCACCGGCAACGCCGACAAAACGCGCCGTCCGGCGGTCATCTCGCGCAGCGCCAGAGTGGTTTTTCGCAGGGGTTCGAGCCAGCGGCCCACCACCGCCGCCGCCAGCCAGGGCAGGATCACGGACAAGACCAGCGCCGCGCCGAGAATCGTGCGCTGGATCGCCGTCACCGGGGCAAACGCCGTCGCGACCGGCAACACCGCCACCGCGAACCACCCGGTCGCCGGAATGCGGCGGCTGGAAGACAATTCTTCGACGCCGCGCGAATTCACCGCCACCCCGGACCCCTCGTATCCCGCCATGTAGCGGTCGTGCATCCGATTGACGCCCGAAGCGGGAATCGCGGCGAAAATACGGTCGGGATCGGTCGCGGCGACGAAGCGCCCGCCGAGGGGATCGATGACCAGGACGCCACCGGGCTCGCCGTCGTAAGTGGCGACGGTCCGGCCGATGTAGTTGTCGGCGTCGAGATAGGTGATGCCGACCAACACGCCCTTGACTCGATTGGCCGCGTCGCTGATCGGCGCGCTCATCGCGACCTGCGGCCGACCGGACAATCGGTCTGTTCGCGGCGTGCCGACAACCGGCTCGCGTCGCGCCAGCGCGGCGGTAAAATATTCGCGCTCGCCCAGATTCAGCCCGACCCGACCCGGTATCCGTGGAGCGTCAACGAGACAGATCCCCTGCGGGTCCAGCACGAACAAGCCCCCGTTGAACAGCGCCCCGATCACCGAATTATTCTGAAAAAAGTCGTCGATTCTTCCCGGATCGGCGCCGAAATCGACCGAGCCAAGAGTCCGGGCCAGATCGGCGAGCGTTTTCAGGCGCAGGCGAGTCTCCTGCTCGATGCTGGCCGCGATCACCGAAACGGCCGAAAACTGCTGGACCGAAAGCAGATATTCCAAATCGCGTTTGAGGACGTTGTTCAAATGAAAAGCCAGCCCCCAAATGACGGCGAGCAGCATTCCCAGAACAAATAACGGGAATTTTACCGTCAGGCGAAAAACCCGATGAGGCATGGCGATAGATCTCCTTCCTCAACCGTCATTACGGCGCAAATCCGCAAACGAGAGCTCGAATTATTTGGTTTGACCGCTCGGCGAAGACAGCAGCCGGCGATTCTCGCGAAACCGGCCCACCACCCGCAGCGCCGCCAGCGATAGCAATCCGGTCACGACAACCAAAACCATCGCATCATGTTCTCCGGCGAGCAGCGCTCCCACCACTGCGGCCACCGCGATCAGCGCCAGCGACGCGATGGCCCGAAACCGAATCCGGCGAGCATGGGTTTCCAGCGCCACCAGCTTTCCCAGCAGCGCCTTGCCATCGGGCTGGAGCGCGACCAATCCCGCGCCCGGCCGCCAATCCCGGCAATAGAGCTGGACCACGCTTTCTCCGACCGGCGGCGGAGTCCAGCGAAAAGACGGGTTGATCAGGGCATGGACCTCGGCATTCGCGGGCTCGTCCGCCAGGGGATGCAGCGTCACCAAGGTACCGACCTGGTCGCTCAATCCCGTCGGCGTCAAGCGGGCGGCCAGCGGCGGGCTGTCCCGCAGCAGTTCGCCGGCCTGCTCCAGTTGCCGCGCCAGCCGGCGATCCACATATCTCAGCAACCCGTTCAGCAGCGCCACCAAGGGCATGACGAGCAGGCCGACGACCATCAACAGCAGCAGGTCGAACAAATCACCGCCCGAAAACGTGATGGCCATCATGGCGATGATCCCGCCAGAAATGGCCAGGAACAGGGCCATGTTCAGCATCAGCATCAGCCGATGCTGCTTGACGCCGAGCGGGCGGAGGCTCGGATGCAGGGGAGGAGCGGCGGGACTATCGGTCATCGGATCGAACGCTCAGCGAGGCGGCGCGTCGCCGGAGCGGGCCGAAATCGAGAAGATGCCGGTATCCAGCCAATAGCCGTATTCGTCCTTCAAAGTTTGCAGCTTGAGCAGGACCACGCCGCCCGGCTGCTGGTTGCCGTCGGCGTCCGCCACGGCGATAACTTTGAAATCCAGATCGACGCTCTCGTCGGTGGAGCGCTCCAGCGTCACCTTGAGCGGCAGCGCCTTCGCGCTCGCGTCTCGCGGATGGGCGAAGGTGACGCGATACAGCGGCGTGGCCGGCCAGCGTTCGACGCCCAGTTGCCGGAACCCGAGAAACACCGGCGCGTAGAAATCGAAGGTCGCCTCCGGCAGGCGGGTCTTGCGGTCCTCCAGTTCCAGATTGGCGAACAGCACGTTTTCCCGCTTCAGCCGCCCGGTCTGTTCCAGCACCCCGATGAAGCGAGCGGTGGATTTCATGCCCAGCTCGCGGCTGCGCAGGTTGAACTTGTACAACTGCCCTTCCGACAGCGCGCAGACCATCGCGCCGACCGCCGCCGTGGTCTTGGGATCGGTGAGCCGGCCGCTGACCGAGCGGAACGGATACCAGTCGCCGACCCGATAGGTATGAAGGCTGACGATCCGATCCGGCGGCGCCGGCAGCTTGGCCAGAATCGCGGCCCGCACCGCCGGCAAGCGACAGGGGCGGCCGGAAATCAGCAGATAGTCGCAGTCGTACAGGTGAACGACTTCGCACAGGTCGCTCAGCACTTGGCCGAGGATGCGGCGCACGGTGGTATCCAGCGCCAGCATGGTCGTGGAAAACGCGATATCGGATAGTTTGAACCCTTGGCCGCCGACAACTCGCACCGCGTCTTCCAAAAATGCCACCACCTGTTCGTGCGGTCCGCCGCCGGAGGAATAAACATCGGCCAGCCGCAAGGTCACCGCTTCGTTGCCGGCGCTGAGATCGGCGTTTTCGTAGCGGTGCAGCAGCGCCAGCGCCAAGGGCAGCGCCACCTGGTTGGCGAACTGTCGGCGCAAGGTCCGATCGCGCTCGGCCTGATCGCCCCTGATTGGCGCCCAGCAAGCGCGCCAGCAGTTCCTCGGGGTTGGCCGCGCCGCTCTGGCGAATCGCGTCCACCAGCACCGGCAGCACGTTGCGCTCGATGATCCCGCACAGCACGTCGTCGCCGGCGATGTTGAAGCCTTCCCGGAATTCCTGGGTCGGCCGCACCGCCGTGCCGCCTTCCAGTTGGTAGGTGGTGATGATCAGATCGGTGGTGCCGCCGCCGATGTCGATGCTGGCCAAACGCAGGCAGGGCGCTTCGCCGTAACCTTCGCGCGCCCGGCCGAACACCTGGAAGAACAGCGCGGCGTCACCCTGAAAATTGTGCTTGACCTCGTTGTAGAGAAACACGATTTGGGTGCCGGTCGCTTCGTCCCATTGCAGGAACGGTTCCGGCGCCTGGCTCTCGTCCAAGCCCAGCGCCCGCCACGTCAAGCGGACGGCGATGTTGACCCGGCGGGCAAACAGCTTGCGCTCGGCCAGCGGCATCGCGGTCGGCAGGGTCAGGATCGCCCGCCGCAGCCGGCGCGGCGCTTCGGAATGGACCCGCTCGTAGCGGCGGGCCGGCGAATTGGCTTGCACGAAGGCTTGCAGCAGCACTTCGGCGACGAAGAAACTCATCAAAGAGCTGCGCGAAAACAGGGCCGATACCGCCGGCGGCTCGCCGGCGGCCAGCTCCTCGCCGTCCTCGCGCAGATGGCCGATAAAAGGGCCGGTGGTCACCGGACCGCTGTCGCCGCCGAAGCCGCCGGGGCCGGGATTGAAGCGCCACGGGTGATGGCGCAGATCGGTGTCCCACAGATACCGCTTGGGGCCGGACAGGCCGGTGCTGCCCTCGGTGCCGTGGCTGTAATAGGACAGCGTCTGAGCTTCGTACCCCACTCGCGTCGCCGTCGGCCACAGAAAGGCGCTGGTCCGGCCGCTGCGGCGCGACAGCTTCTCGTCGCCGAAACTGCCGCGCACGAATTCGACCCGGCTGGGAAAAGGCTCGTCGTAAACCCGCTCCGGCTCGGACAGATCGCGCAGTTCGAGGCGATAGCTGTCGTTCATGTCCACCGGATCGTCGCCGCTGGTTTCCATCAACATGCCGCAAGTGCGGGAATTGCCGACATCCAGCACCAGATCGACGTTGACCGGCCGGTTGATCCGGGCGGTCGGATCGCTATCGACGAAGGTGAAGCGCAAACACGGCGGTCGCACCGCCCGTTGCAGCAGGGTCAACACGGTGAGCCACGCGGCCTGGGCGTCGGGACTGGCGCGCAGCTCGGCCTCGTCCACCCGGCGCGGGGCGCGGCGGCGCAGCTCGTAGGCGTGGAACCGCTGGTGCAACCATTCCCGCACCCAGTCCTGTTCCAGGAACCAGCCGGTATCGGCCTCGGCGTCGCTCAGGGCGAATTCCTCGCCGGATTGCGTGTCCAGCGGGCTGGGCGCGAGATAGGGCCGCCCCTCGCGGGTCGGCAGCAATTGGGTGTCGAAGGCCAGAGTCACCCGGTGGGTGTTGCCTTCGGCATCGGGCGTCGGCAGTTCCACCAGCCGCGCCCGCGCCCAGTTGGTCGGTCCTTTGTCGAACAGGTGATGACCGTCCGGATGTCGCTCGCGCACCCGCAAAAACGGAACTGGAAGCCAAGCGCCGGCAAAGATGGCGGCGGCCTTGGCGGCGTTCAGCGAATACACCTGCTCCGGCTTGACCGTCCGGCCGTCGCCGGTCACGAACTGGCCGCCGGCATCGTCGGCGTACAAACAGGTCAGGACCGCGCGCCCGTCCGCGCCGGTTTCCGACAGGAACGCCCGCGAGACTCGGAGTTGGTCGAGGTCGAACCCGAAATCCAGAAACTGGATGGCGGTGTTCGGGATCAGGTTGATCGTCGCAGCGTATTTTTTGAGTTTCGCCAGCATGGCCGTGACCTTTGCTCGATGGGCTGTCCTTACCGGATTCCGACGCTGACCGGCGGGCCGGAATTGGATTGATACAGCGCTAATGATAGGCGGGGGTTAGAGGAAGCGCGATGCGGTATCGACGAATCCGTTCAGCGCCCGACCGCTTCCAGGATTTCCTTGGCGCTGACCTCGACCGGCTTGCCGGTGATGTCCACCACGGCGAATCCGCCTTGGAGAAACACTCGCCGGGCCGCTTCCAGCTCCTCGCGCAGCTTGAGCGGGTTGCTGTAGCTGCCGCTCAACGACACCTTGAGGCGGCGCTCGCGCCAGCGCCGGTGCGCCAGCAGTTGATCGGGTTCGATGGTCAATCCCACCACCCGCCGCCGGTGGAGCTGGAACAGCTCGGGCGGCGCTTCTCCGCCGACCAGCGGCACGTTGGCGACCTTCCGGCCCAGCGAGGCCAGATAGAGGCTGATGGGGGTCTTGCCCACGCGCGACACCCCGACCAGCACGATGTCCGCGCGGCGCCAACCCTCTGGATGGCGGCCATCGTCGTGAGCCAGGGTGTAGTCGATGGCCTCGTTCCGCTCCAAAGTTTCGCGGTTCCGTTCCCGGTACAGGCCCGGTCGTCCGGCCGGCTCCAGATCGAGCACGACCTGCAATTGAGCCAGCAGCGGCCCCATCAGATCGACCGCCAGCACGCCGCGATTCCGGGCGAGCCGGTCCAGCGTCAGGCGCAATTCGCTATCGACCAGCGTGTGCACGATCAGGCCGCCGGCCGCCGCCGCCCGCTCGACCGCCGCCTCCAACTGCTCCGACCGCCGAATCCCGGCGATGACGGCCACCTCGACCTCGGAAGCCGGAAACTGCGCCAGCGCGGTTCGCACCAGTTGCTCGCCGCTGAATCCCGTCCCGCCCGAAACGATGAAGATCGCGGTCATGCCGGCCTCGCAGCCGCCGCTTTCCAAGCCTGGTCCCGCGCGGCGGCGTAACCGGCGTCCAGTTGCGGCCGCAAAGCGACGAGCGCCGCCAGCCGACGGATCAGATCGGTCACGTAGACCGCCTCCTCCAGTCGCAAATCCCGTCCGAGCACCGCTTTTTCCCGGTAGCTCAGCCACTTTTTGACGACCGGGTAGCCGCCGATGGCGCACTCCCACACCGACCGGGGGACGTTGGCCCAGTAAGCGACTTCGTTCAGGTAGAGATCGCAAGCCGGCTCAGCCGAGGATTCCGAGACCGGATGCGGCTCGACGCGCCCCTTGCCCGGCATGGTGACGCCGCCCTTGCCCGAATAGCCCCAACCCGCCGTCACGGCCAGTTCGCCATCGTCCGGGTCGATACTGCCGCCGCCGACCCGGCACATCGCGCCCACGGCCCGCAACTCCGGGCGAATCTTGCCGGCGGTCACCCCCGTCACGGGCCGGTCGATGTCCAGCAGCGCGGCGATCTGGCGACCCAGCGCGGCGGAAGCCAGCAGCGCATCCCGCTCGGCCGGCAACGGAATCCGGGGCCAATCCTGCCGAATCCCGTCGGCGTTCTCGCGCGAATAGGCCGGACTGAAACCGATGGCGAGGGCGTGCAGCCAGAGCAGCGCGGCGGTCTCCGCGTCCTGGTCGGGATCGGGCAGTTTCGAGGTATCGGAGATAGGCGCGGGCGACCGGCGACAGGTTGGCCGTGGTGATCGGCTCGTGATCCATGCCGGCCAGCACGCCGTTGGAGCCGTTTTTCTTGCTCGGTTGCGGCAGCCGGCGCAGCCACACCGGGAAACAGGCGTTGTCCGGCACGATGAAATGGTCGTCGGACAGATCGGTGACCCAGTAACAGGGGACTCCTTCCGGCGCGGCCGAGGACCGGAACCGAGTCATGAAAAAGGCGTTACCGTCCCAGCACTGCTCCCAATAGCGGGGACGCGGCTCGTTCCACAACGGCCGTACCGGCAGGTAATAGCACCAGCGGTTATCGAAGGCACGCACCGCGTAGCGCCGCAATCGTTCGGGATCGAAACGTTCGGTTACCAGCAACTTGTCGCGGGTTTTTCGAGCGTCGAAGCGTGCCGCGTCACGAGTCAGCCCACCGTTTCGCACCTCCAGTTCGGCCCAGGTCACCGCCGGATCGAAATAGGCGCGCATGCGCTGTTCCAGAGCGTCCCGGTCGATGTCGATCAAGCCGCCGCCGCGTTTTTCCATCAGGCCGTTGGTCGGCGGTTCGGCGCACAGGTCGATGGCGCTCGGCCAGCTTTGATAAGCCGCCGAAATCGTCATCGGGCGGAAGGAAAAGCGGTTTTCGCGGTTCGGCTGCGCCTGTTGGTACCGGCCGTCGAAATCCGGCGCGTCCAGGCTATTCAATAACTCTTCCCGTTTCTTGGCCCCCCAGAAATCGCGAAAATGAATTGCCGGTTGTCTCCGTCGCTTGCTGCCGCGTACCAACAAACTGATCGCGGTACCCACTCGAATTCCTTCTTTACTGAATGACGTCGAAAAGACACTCGGATCGGGCCTGCCGTCCGGGGTCAATTTACCGGTTTCCCGGCTGTCGCCGTTCATATCATCGAACCAAAGCTTATCGAACTCGGCAATAAGCCGTTGACGTAAAACCACGAAAGACGGATCGTCAACATAGGAATGATTCGAGATGTAGCACACCACGCCGCGCCCGGTCTTGACGATCCGCCGCTCGGCGACGCGGAAAAAGCGCACGTAGAGATCGTCCAGATTGAACTTTTTGATCCCCCAGCCGCCGCCCGCGACCGGCCGGTTCAGGTTCTCCTTGTACGCCTCCACCAGATCGCCCTCCTCGTCCGGGCTGACGCCGGCGAAAGCGTTGTAAGGGGGATTGCCGAGGATCACCAGAATGGCCTTGCGCTGCTTGATTTCGTCGGCCTTGTCGCGTTCCTCCTGGAATTCCGGGAACGGGATGGCCATCTGCCGGCCGGCCTGCGCCAGCGGCTCCCAGTTGGTCAGAGCGTTGGTGAGGTAGATGCCGGCGCGCTCCCGATCCTCCCGCAGCGGCACGCCGAACTGCCGCAGCAGCAGGCCCAGTTGCAGATGGGCGACCACGAAGGG
The DNA here is from genome assembly GCA_037045685.1 of Candidatus Competibacter sp. GTDB lineage: Bacteria > Pseudomonadota > Gammaproteobacteria > Competibacterales > Competibacteraceae > Competibacter_A. The sequence continues at coordinate 197,388 of JBAOII010000023.1, read as the reverse complement.
CGCCGGCAGGATCTCGAAGCCGAAAACGCGCGTCAGCGCCGCCTGCTTGAGTTGGGCGGAAGTCAAGGCCGCGCCGCCCTTCTCGTGCAAGGTTTGCCGAATCCGCCGCAGCACCTCGACCAGATAGGCACCGGTTCCGCAGCAGGGATCGAGCACCAGCACCGAAGGATCGGCCAAACCGTCGGTCAAGCGGAGTTCCTCGCGCAGCACGGCGTCCACCCGCGCCACCTGATAGCGGACGATTTCCGGCGGCGTGTACCAGACGCCCAACTGCTTGCGCAACACCGGGTCGTAAGCTTTTAGAAACGGCTCGTAAAAATACTGGACGGCATACTCTTCCTCGAAATGCTTGAAAAATTCATCCCGCACCACCCGATTGAGCGCCCTGCCGGCCCAGTCCAGCACCTCGTCGAGATGCAGCGGTTGCAGGCGCTTCGGCGTGGCGATCTGCTCGAACAGGCTGGCGATCATCGGGACGTGCAGACTCCAGGCGGCGGCCCGCCAGTCGAACGCGCCCGTTCCGCCCTGTCGCGCCCACAGCACCCAGGCGGAAAACACGCCGTAGAACAAGGTTTGCACCAGCGTCGCGCGGAAAAATCGCTCGCCGCTGCCGCCCTCGAATTTCAGGCCGAGCGCCCGTTCCAGCCCCTCGCGCAGCAGCGCCAAACCGGGCAAATCGCTGGCGTTGTCCACTCGGGCGCGGGCCTCGCGGGCGTGGGACGCGAGCAACCAGGCCAAATCCTGCGGATCGGCCAACGGCGCGTTGTAGCTCAGGGCGCGCGCCAGAAAATCCAGCAAGCGGTCACCGAAGCGCGCGGCGGCCTGGCGCGGCTGGCGGAGCAGATCGATCAATTCCGCTTCGCTGGCCGCCAGTTGCAACCCCTCCAGCGGAACCATCTGGCCGGCGGTGTCCCGACCGACCAGGACAAAATCGCGGTAATTGCTCACCAGCACTGCGCCGTAATGATCGGCGTAGCGCGTCACCTGCTCGCTGGCGGCGACGGCCAACACCTCGTCGCCCCAACCCTTGACTTCGACCGCGCCGCGCTCCGGCTTTCGGCCCGGCAGCGGTTCGCCCTCCAAACCAGCCTCGAACTGGCCGGCGGTGAACAGCCCGAAATCGGGATTGCCGGCCCCGGTATCGCGCAACTGCGGCACGGCCCGGACTTGGGGCTCCAGACGGCTCCCCGCCTGATTCAACAAGCTTTCCAGCGCGCCGTAGTACGAGGTTTCCGCGACGCCGCCACCGGTTTCGTGAATCTGGCGGAGCGCGGCGAGGTAGGTTTCGAGGGGATCGCTCACAGATCAACCTGCCGCTGGATCGAGTTCGTTGGTGGCCATTATCTCTCGTTCCGCCAGTTCCGCCGCTTCCTCGGCGCTGTGATGGACCTTGCGCGCCAGCAGCGTGTAAGCCACTGGCACCACGGACAGGGTCAAAAACGTCCCCAGCAGCAGCCCGCCGACGATCACCCAACCGATTTGCTGGCGGCTTTCCGCGCCCGCGCCGATCGCCAGCGCCAGCGGAATCGCGCCGAGGATGGTCGCCAGCGTGGTCATCAGGATCGGTCGCAAGCGCAGGGTTGCCGCTTCCAGCACCGCCTCGCGTCGGCCCAGCCCGGTCAGCCGCAACTGGTTGGCGAATTCGACGATCAGGATGCCGTTCTTGGTGATCAGGCCCACCAGCATCACCAGCCCGATCTGGCTGTAGACGTTCAGCGTGCCGCCGGTCAGGAACAGCGCCAGCAGCGCACCGGTCACCGCCAGCGGCACCGTCAGCATGATCACGAACGGCGCCACGAAGCTCTCGAACTGGGCCGCCAGCACCAGGTAGATGAAGAGCAGCGCCAGCACGAAGGTCACGTACAGGCTGGCGCCGGATTCGCGGAACTCGCGCGACTGGCCGTCCAGCGCGGTCTGGGCGTTCGCGCCCAGCACCTCGGCGGCGGTCTTATCCATGAAATCCAACGCCTCGCCCAAGGTGTAACCGGGCGCGATGTTGGCGGAAACCAGCGCCGCGCGCTGCCGGTTGAAATGGTTCAACTCCTTGGGCGCAACCGTCTCCCGCACCTCGACCAAATTCGAGAGCTGCACCAGTTGCCCTTCGCGGCCACGCACGAAAATCGCGGTCAGGTCGGTCGGCTGCTCGCGGTCGCGGTCCTTGAGTTGCACCATCACGTCGTACTGCTGGCCTTCCCGCTTGAAGCGGGTCACTTGCCGCCCGCCCAGCAGCGTTTCCAGCGTGCGACCGATGTCCTCCACGTCGGCGCCGACGGCGGCGATCTTGTCGCGCTTGAGGTTCACCGCCAGTTGCGGCTTGTTCAGGCGCAGATCGGTATCCAGATTCGTCATGCCCGGATACGGGCGGGTCTTGGCCATGATCTGATCCGCCATTTTCTGCAATTCGGCATAACTGCTGGCCTGGATGACGAATTGCACCGCCGGGCTGCGGAAGCTTTGCCCGAGGGAGGGCGGATTGATCGGGAACGCCAGCACGCCGGGCAAGCCGCCAAACATCTTCGGGCCCAGTTCCTTGGCGATGTCCTGTTGCTTGCGCTGGCGCTGCTCCCACGGTTTCAGCCGCACGAACGACAGCGCGCTGGTCACCGGATTGGGTTTTTCCAGTCCCGGCGCGACGAAGGAGAAGTAGGAAATCACTTCGGGAATGGCCTTGTAAAACTGCTCCAGTTGCCGGGCGTAACCGTCGGTATAGGCCAGGGTCGCCCCCTCCGGCGCGACGATCACGCCGATGATGGTGCCGCGATCCTCCAGCGGGGACAGCTCCGACTTGAGGTGCAGGAACAGCCAGACCGCGCCGGCCCCGGTGGCGAAGAACAGCACCACCACCAGCCAGCGCGCGTTCAGGGCATAGACCAGCGCGCCGCGATAACCGCGATTCATCGCCAGGAAAAAGCGCTCGCTGACATTGAACAGCCAGTTGTGCCGCTGTTCGTGGCGCAGCAGCTTCGAGCACATCATCGGCGTCAGGGTCAGCGCCACGAAGCCGGACACCAGCACCGCCGCTGCCACGGTGAAGGCGAATTCGGTGAACAGCCGCCCGATGTTGCCTTTCATGAAGGCCAGCGGGGTGAACACCGCCGCCAGGGTCAAGGTCATCGCCACCACCGCGAAAGCGATTTCCTTGGAGCCTCGCAAGGCCGCCTTGAACGGGGGCATCCCCGCTTCGATGTGGCGGTGGATGTTTTCCAGCACCACGATGGCATCGTCCACCACCAGGCCGATAGCCAGCACCAATCCCAATAAAGTCAGGGTATTGATGGTGAACCCCAGCGCGTACAAGAAGATGAACGCGCCGACCAGCGACACCGGGATAGTCACGAACGGAATGACCGTCGCCCGCCAGTTGCGCAAGAACAGGAAGATCACCCCCACCACCAGCGCCAAGGCTTCCAGCATGGTGTGATAAACCGCCTCGATGGATTTTTCGATGAAAATCGAACCGTCGTAACCGATCAGAATCTTCATGCCTTCCGGCAAGCTGGCCTCGATCCCCGGCAGCAGCGCTCGGATCGACTGCGCCACGCTCAATGTGTTGGCGGTGGACTGCTTGACGACGCCCAGCGCCACCGAGGGATTACCGTTGACCCGGACCGCGTTGCGCTCGTCCGCCGCGCCGATCTCGGCGTAGCCGATGTCGCGCAGCCGGATCGGATAGCCCTTGGTTTCCTTGAGAATCAGATCGTTGAACTGCTCCGGCGCACGCAAATCCGACTCGGTCAGCACCGAGAACTCGCGCTGGCGCGATTCGATGCGACCGGACGGCAGTTCGATGTTCTGCTTTTTCAGCGCGTTTTCCACGTCCTGCGGGGTCAGGCCGTAGGCGGCCATCCGGTCGCGGTCCAGCCACAGGCGCATGGCGTAGCGCCGCTCGCCGGCGATGATGACGCTGGCCACCCCCGGCAACGCCTGCAAGCGATCCACGATGGAGCGGTCCGCGTAGTCGGTGATCTCCAGCGCGCTGTGCCGGGTACTGGAGAACGCCAGCCACAGGATGGCCTGGGCGTCGGCCTCGATCTTGGCGACCACCGGGTCCTTGACCTCGTCCGGCAACAGGCCGCGCACCCGCGCCACCCGGTCGCGCACGTCGTTGGCGGCGGCGTCCACGTCCCGTTCCAGCACCAGTTCGACCGTGACCTGGCTGACCTCCTCGCGGCTGACCGACTTGATGGTTTTGACGCCCTCGATGCCGGCCAGCGAATCCTCCAGCGGCTGGGTCACTTGGCTTTCCATGATTTCGGCGCTGGCGCCCGGATAGACGGTGCGCACCGAGACGATGGGGGCGTCGATGTTGGGATATTCGCGCACCGGCAACCGCAGGAACGCGATCACGCCGATCAGGATGATGGCGAGGCTCATCACCGTCGCCAGCACCGGGCGCTTGATGCAGAGTTCGGGCAGGAACAAGGCGGCTCAACCTTTTTGCGCGGTCGGCGGCTGCGCGCCCGGCGACGGCTGCACCGTCACCGCCGCGCCGTCGCGAATCTTCAACTGCCCGTCGGTCACCACCTGATCGCCGGGGTTCAGGCCGTCGAGAATTTCCACCCGACCGGGCCGGCGCAACCCCAGCTTGACCGGCGTCATGACCGCCTTGCCGTCCACCACCCGGTAGACGAACGGGGTCTGGCCCAGCGGCACGATGGCCTGCTCCGGCGCGACCAAGGCGCTATCCCGCCGCTCCAGGATCAGGCTGACCCGCGCGAACAGGCCGGGCCGCAGCTTGTTGCCCTTGTTCGGCAGTCGCGCCCGCAGCAGCACGGTCCGCGTGTCCGGGTCCAGCGCCGGATCGATGGCGTAGATGGCGCCCTCGAAACCCTGATCGGGATAGGCGTCCACTCGCGCCGTCAGCGTTTGGCCGATATTCAAGCGTGCGAGATACGTCTCGGGAACCCGAAAATCCAGTTTCATCGAACCCAGGCTTTCCAGGTTGGCGATGTCGTCGCCCGGCTTGACGTAAGCGCCGGGACTGACCAGCCGCAGCCCCACCGTCCCGGCGAACGGCGCGCGGATCACCGTCTTGTCCAGTCGAACCTGATCGAGCGCCTGTCGGGCGCGCGCTGCGTCGAGCTTGGCCTTGGCTTCGTCGAGATTCTGCTGGCTGGTCAGATTTTTGCGCTGCAAGTCTTGCAATCGCTTGAAGCTGATGTCGTCCATGCCAGCTTCGGCGACGCTGCCGGCCAACTGCGCCTTGTACTCGTCCTGATCCAGGGTCACCAGCGGATCGCCCGCGCCGATGGTCTGGCCTTCCTTGAAATGAATGGTGGCGACCCGGCCGGCAATTTCGGGACGGACGATGATCGTCTCATCGGCTCGCAGCGTTCCCACCGCCGTGACCTCGATGTTCAGGGTGGCGCGGGTGACCGGTTCGACCCTGACCGGCGTCGGCGGCGTCGGCGGCGTCGCCGGGGGTTTTTGCTGGGCCAGCGCGAGGCTCGCTCCCAGCAGAAACGAGCAGGCGGCGCCGCGCGCCGCGCGTTTCAAAGTGTGCATATCGTTCGGACCGCCTTGCCGGAAAGAGTTCGTTTGCGCGACGCCAAGAACGGTTGGCGCCAACCCGTCGCTCCGATTCGAGCAGGATACCAGTCAGGACCCCGCGACCGGGCCGGATCTACGTTTTTAGATGCGCTTTTGCGCGGCTTCTCGGACCTCGGGCGACCGAAAAGAATATTTTGCCCTCGCCCGCAGAGGCTCTACGCCGGACGGAAGCGGTTGTCGCGCCTCCGCTCGAAGATCAACCCGGCGATTTCAGTTCCGCCTTCAGCGCCTCCAGTGCCCGCGCATAGCAAATCTCCAATTCCTCCAGCAAGCAGGGAGCATCCTCCAACCGACCTTCCCGACCCCTCTGCTCCAGCTCCTTGCACAGAGCCGCCAGCCTCGTCGCTCCCAGATTGGCGCTGCTCGATTTCAGGCTGTGGGCGGCTTGCCGCAGCGTCTCGGCATCCTCGCCCGCGATCGCGTCTCGCAATTTCTGGAGCAACTCCGGCGAGCTGTCCAGATACAAGCCGATAATCTTGTTCAGGAGGCTGGGCGCTCCGGGTCGTTGCATGGAACGGATCTGGGCCAAGGCGCGCTCGTCCAGCGGCGAGTCCGCCGGGTCGGTCGCCAGCGGGCCGGCGGGCCGGGTCGGCGGCGGGATTGCGCCGCCGGTCGCGGTCGCCGCGTCGATCCGGGTCGGCGGCGACTTCGACAGAATCGAGGGCGGGGTGGAGACCAATCCGGGGGGGATGACGCCATCGGCCTTGGGCAGCCAGCGGTCCAGGATGGCGATCAACTGCGACTGCTCGAACGGCTTGCTCAGATAGTCGTCCATGCCCGCCATCAGGCACTGCTCCCGGAAGCCTTTGACGACGTTGGCGGTCAGGGCAATGATCGGGAGGCGCGGCCGGTGCTGGCTCGCCTCCCACTCACGAATCGCGGCGGTGGCGGCGAACCCGTCCATTTCCGGCATCTGGCAATCCATCAGGATCAGATCGTACTCGTTCCGGGCCACGGCCTCGACCGCCTCCCGGCCGTTGGTCGCCACTTTGGCCCGGCAATCCAGTCTCTCCAGCACCGCCAAAGCCATTTCCTGGTTGACCGGGTTGTCCTCGGCGACCAGTATCCGCGCCGCGAATCGCCGGGCGCGGGCCGCCACCGAACTCGGACCGTGCGGGGCCGAATCGGTGGCCGGATTCAACAGCCGGCAGAGAACTTGAAAAAGCTCGGCTTGGCGAACCGGCTTTTGCAAGCCCGCTTGAATGTGCGCCCGAGCGGCTTGCGCGGCGTCGAGCTCCAACCCCCCGGAAGCCAGCAGCACCAGCTTGAGCGCGGACAGCGTGGGGTCGGCGCGGATTTCCCGCGCCAGTTCGAGACCGTCCATGCCCGGCATGTACAGGTCCAGGATGGCCAGATCGAAAGCCTCGCCCCGCGACGCGCCGGCGCGCAGCAGCGCCAGCGCCCCCGGTCCATCGCCCGCCATTTCGTCCACCATGCCCCAAGCCAAAACCTGATAACGCAGGATTTCGCGGTTGGTGGCGTTGTCGTCCACGATCAAGACCCGCTTGCCGCGCAGCAGCTCCTCCCGCACCAGCCAGGCGGGTCGCGCGCTGGTCATCGGCTGTTTCAGCGGCACGGTAAACCAGAACCGGGAACCCGCCCCCGGCGTGCTGTCCACGCCGATTTCCCCACCCATCAAGTGCACGAACCGCCGCGAAATGGCCAATCCCAGTCCCGTACCCCCGAAGCGGCGGTTGGTCGAGCTATCGGCCTGGGTGAAGGAGTCGAAGATTCTGGCCTGGACTTCCGGAGCGATGCCGATGCCGGTATCCTCCACCGCGAAGTACAGCCGGGGTGTCGTCTCGCCGTCGGCCTGCACCCGCATCCGAATCACCACCTCGCCCTTTTCCGTGAACTTGATGGCGTTGCCGACCAGATTGACCAAGAGCTGCCGCACCCGCACCGGATCGCCCTGCACCCTCGCGGGCAGATCTATCGGCAGATCGCTGATCAAGTCCAGCCCTTTTTCGTGCGCCCGTCCCGCCAGCATCGCGGCCATGTCCTCCACCAGTTCCCGGGGATCGAACAAGGTCATCTCCAACTCCAGCCGTCCGGCCTCGATCTTGGAAAAATCCAGAATATCGTTGATGGTCGCCAGCAGGGCGCAACCCGAGCTGTGGATCAGGTTGGCGAACCGCAGTTGCTGGGGGTTCAGGGCGGTGCCCAGCAGCAGATCCGCCATCCCGAGCACCCCGTTCAGGGGGGTGCGAATCTCGTGGCTCATCACGGCCAGGAATTCCGACTTGGCGCGACTGGCCGCTTCGGCGGCCTCCTTGGCTTCCCGCAGGACCCGCTGCGCCTCGACCTGGTGCTCGCGATCCTGCAAGCGGGCGGCCATATCGTCGAACGCGGTCGCGACCTGACCGATTTCGCCGCGCGGCTCCAGGCCGATGCGGTAGTCCAAATCCCCCTGGGCGATTTGCTGGACCCCGGTTTGCAGGCGTCCCATCGGCCGCAGGAACTCGCGCTCCAGCAGGGAAGAAACCGCCTTGGCGATCAGCAGGCCGATGACCAGCGCTCCGCCCAGCAGCACCCACCAAGCGATCCGGGTGGCGGCATAGGCTTCGGCTTGCGGGATTTCCGCGATCACGACCCAGGAGACGCCGGGCACGGGAACCGTCGTCCCCACCACGGGCCTGCCCTGCAAATCCCGGTATTCTCCGGCCCAGGTCTCGCTGGCCCCGCGCACCAGGGCCAGCAATTCGGGATGGCTGTCCAACTGGGTTCGGGCCTGGGCGATTCGGGGATCGGAATGGGCGATGATCCGTCCGCTCTGGTTGGCCAGATACGAGATGCCGGACTCGCCGAAATGGAGGCTGGCCACCACCTCTCGCAAAACCTTCATGTCCAAGCGGGCGGCGATGACCCCGCCCCGCGCCGCCGGCAGGGCCAGGATCAGGTAGGCTTCATCCCCGGCGGAAATTTGCACTTCGCCGACATAATTCTGGCCCTGCCGCGCTTTCGCGAACCAGCTCGATTGCGGGATGGTGAACAGGTTGGCCAGCACCGCGCGGTCCCTCGGCGCATGGGCCAAGACCTGGCCGGCGGCATCCAGATAGACGATTTCCAACAAAGCGGGATTGCGGCGCAACAGCTCTTCCAGCTCGGACGAACGCTCGGCGGCCATTTCATCGCGACCGAACAAATCCAGCACCCGCAACACCGCCTGTTCCCGCGCCAGGAACTCGCCGACGGTTTGCGCGGCTCGCTGGGCCGCTTCTTGCTGGCGGCCCCGCCAGCCCGCCTGCTCGGTGCGTCCGACCAGATACCCGACCGCCAGCAGGCCAGCCAGCAGCAGAGCCAGCAGCGCGGCGCCAAACACCGCCAGCAATCGCAGCCGCAGGCTACCCCGCAGCCGCGCTTGGGTTCGATCCCGGTTCACCGTTATCGCCTATCGGCCGCCCGCGAGAAAGCGCGCCCAAAACTCGGCGTAGCGCTTTTCTCCATCCGGGCTGATCGGCAAGACGATCTCGGCCTTTTTGAGGGACTCGTTCGGCGGAAAAATGATCGGGTTGTTGAGCACGTCCGGGACAACCAGCGAACGCGCGGCCTCGTTGGCGGTGGCGAAATGAAGAACGTTCGACACTTGCGCGCTCATTTCGGGACGGAGGATGAAGTTGACATAGGCTTCGGCCGTGGCTTTGCGCGAGCTGCTCGCCCCGACCACCAGGCTTTCGCCCCACAGGATGGCGCCTTCCTCGGGCAATATGTACGCGATGTTCGGATTGGCCTCGCGCGCCGTCAAGGCATCGAACGACCAGCCGAACGCCATGGCGGCCTGACCTTCGATCAGCGCCGGCGCGATGCTGGCCGTGGCAGCGGGCCAGATCACGAAGGCGGATTTCCGCGCGAGCAGGAATTTCAGCGCCGCCTCCAGTTCGGCCGGCGCTTCGGAATTGATCGAGTACCCGGCCGCCTTCAGGGCTACGGGAACGGCATTGCGCGGCATATCCCACAGCGCCGCCTTGCCCGAACCGCCCAGATCGGCCCAATGCTCGACCGGCGCCGCCGCCAGGTCCGGGCGAACCAGCAAGCCGATCGTTCCCCACCGGAACGGGATCGAGTATTTGTTTTTGGGATCGTAAACCAGATCGCGAAAATTGGCGGCGATGTTCTTGAAATTGGGCAGGTTGCGATAATCGATCTCGGCCAACAGGCCATCGGTCGTCAAGGTGGGCATGAGTTCGTTGCCGACCGCGTAAACGTCGCATTTCCCGCCGCGAACCGCCTCGACAAACGCCTCCTGGGTCGGTAGAGGCACGTAATTGATCTTGACGCCATATTCCTTTTCGAAAGCCTCCATCACGGGCTGCAGCTGATAATCCACCCAGTCGCAATAAGCGAGTTCCTTGGCCAGCGGTTGCGTCGTTTGCGCGGGCGGCGCGGCGGGCCGGTCGCAAGCGACCAAGGCCAGCGAGACGAGCAAGACCATCAAAATCTTCGTTTTGTAGCGCATCATGTTTTCTCCCACCCACCTAATTCCCTTTCAGGAAACGATTCCAGATATCGCCATGGCGTTTTTGCATCTCGTCGGTGACCGGGGCGTACCATTCGCCTTTTGCGAAATCCCGCTTGGCGGGAAACACCACCGGATTGTCGCGGATCTCCGGGCGAACAAACGCCAGAGCGGCCTCGTTGGCGGTCGCGTAAAAATAGTCGTTGACAATTTGGGCGCTGATCTCGGGTCGCAGCAGAAAGTTCAGGAACACCTCGGCGGTATATTTGTTCGGGCTGGCGGCCGAAATCACCAGACTGTCGCCCCACAGCAGCGCGCCTTCCTCGGGCAAGACGTAGCGGATGGCCGGGTTTTTGTCGCTGGCATACACGCCATCTCCGGTCCAACCCATCATCATCACGGCTTCACCGCTGACGAGTTTCGCGGTCGCTTTTTCGGCCTCGACCTCCACGAACGACACCAAAGGTTTCAGCGCCCTCAACCGTTCCTCGGCGGCTTGCAGTTGCGCGGGGTCCAGGGAATTGATCGAATAGCCCAGCGATTTGAGAGCGATGCCGATCAGCTCGTGCTTGAGAGGCCGCGCGAGGATCTTGCCGGCGTAGTTGGGATTCCAGGCATCGGCCCAGCGGGTGACGGGTTTCTGGACCCGATCGGCGCGCACCAGCAAGCTGGTGGTACCCCAGTTGTAGGGCACCGAATGCCGGTTGCCCGGATCGAAGATCAAGTCGCGAAAACTGGGGGAGATATTCTTGAAATTCGGTATGTTGCGGTCATCGAGCGCGGCGATCAGGCCATCCCGCGCCAGGGGTGCCAGATAGTTGTTATCGATCGTGGCCACATCGAATCGTTTGCCCGCTCGCAAGCTTTCGGCCGCCGCTTCGGTGGAGTCGTACATCTCATAAATCACCTTGACGCCAAACTCCTTGGCGAAGGCATCGATCACGGTCTGGGGCATATACTCCGCCCAACTGTAAAACACCAGTTCCTTCGCCAACTGCGGCGGCTTGGACTCCGGCGGTTTGCCGTGATCGCAGCCGGTCAATCCGGCGAGGATCAGGCCCAGGATCGCCAGCAATAACCTTATCGGCCATTCGCCCATTCGATTACCCCATTCACCTTTGCGGACCGAATAAATCTCACCCTAAAACAGCAACGCGCCAACGATGGCGTAGAGCAGCGCCGGCAACAGATTGCCGACCCGAATCCGGCCGATTTCGAGCAGATTGACGCCGATGCCGAGAATGAGCAGCCCGCCGGCGGCATTGACGGCGTCCAGCACCGCCGGTTGGGACAAAAAAGCCAGTTGCCCCGCCAACAGGGTGATCCCACCCTGCACCACCAGCACCGGCAAGGCCGAAAACAGCACCCCGATCCCCAGCGAGGAGGCCAGAGCGATGGAGGCGACGCCGTCCAGCAGCGACTTCAGCAGCAGCACGCTGGGATCGCCGACCGTGCCGTCCCGGATCGAGCCGACGATGGTCATGGCCCCGGTCAAATACAGCAGCGTGGCGGTGACGAAGCCCTCGACAAAGCGGCTGGAATCGGAACGCAGGCGCTGCCGCAGGGCTTCGGCCAAGCCTTCCAACCGCCGCTCGATGCGCAGCAGTTCGCCGGTGATCCCGCCCAACAGCAGGCAACCGATGGCCAGCAACACATGCTGGGCTTCCAGCGCCATGCGCAGGCCGATGGCGACCACCGCCAAGCCGAGCGCCTGCATCAGAATCACCTTGATTCCCGCCGGCAATCGCGAGCCCGCCGTCAGGCCGACCGCGCTGCCGACCACCACCGCCGCCGTGTTTGCCAAAGTGCCCAACATCAGCGTCCACCCCCGAACCGGGGCGCGAGGCGCCCCCGATCCATCGCGCCGCCGCTCATCCATGTTCCCGAAGGTAAGGAGCGTATCGCTTGTCGCTTTTCATGATGTGATTGATCAGCCAATCTTTAAGAAATCTCATTAAATCCATATATTTGACTTTCTCACCTCTGTTCAGCTTGTCGTGCATCGCCCCGGCTTTGCCGAGCAGGTCGGCGTGCAGGGCTCGGTGCTCGGTGAAATGCGGAAAACGGCAAGCTCGCATCCGCTCTTCTTCGTAACCGAAATGCTCCTGGGTATACGCGATCAACCCGTCGAGCAGGCTTCCCACCACATCCCGCGCACTTTGGTCCAACATCGCCCGATGCAGGGTATTGATCATATCGACCAGTTTTCGGTGTTGCCGGTCGATCTCGGCGTCGCCGACGCTCAATTCATCGCTCCATTCGATAAACGCGGTCTTGCCGGCATTGCCGCCGAGCGGACGCTGCGCTAACGCGCTTTCGCGATTATCTTTTCGCGACGCGACCGTCACCTCAGATTCGTCGGCCAAGGATTGCCCGGCAATCGGTCGCGACGAATCCGGCCGGATATCGACTCGCCCACCCTCACCGAAGCGATCCGAATCTGTCGCACTGTCATCCAGCTTGAAAAAGCCCATCAGCCGTTGCAGCTCGCGGGCCTGGTCTCCCATCGAGTGGCTGGCGGCGGCGGTCTGCTCGACCAGGGCCGCGTTCTGCTGGGTGACCTGGTCCATCTGCAAGATGGCTTTGTTGACCTGCTCGATGCCGCCGGCCTGCTCGCGGGCGGCGGCGGCCATCTCGGCCACGATGTCGCTCACCTTCTTGATGGCGGTGACGATCTCTTGCAGCGTGTGGCCGGACTGTTCGACCAGCTTGCCGCCGTCGGCGACCTTGTTGACGCTGTCGCCGATCAGCGCCTTGATCTCCTTGGCGGCGTCGGCGCTGCGCTGGGCCAGCTTGCGGACCTCGCCCGGCGACCACCGCGAAACCGCGCCCTTGTTCGCCCGCTCGGGCCGCTTCCACGGCGGCGTTCAGGGCCAGCAGGTTGGTCTGGAAGGCGATCTCGTCGATCACCCCGATGATGTCGGCGATTTTCTTGCTGCTCTGATGGATGGCGCCCATGGCGGACACCGCTTGTTCCACCACCTGCCCGCCCTGTTCGGCCTGGGCGCGGGCAGCGGCGGCGAGCTGGTTGGCCTGCCCGGCGTTGTCGGCGCTCTGCTTGACCGTGGAGGTCAGCTCTTCCATGCTGGAGGCGGTCTCCTCCAGCGCCGATGCCTGCTCTTCGGTGCGCTGGCTCAGGTCGGCGCTGCCCTGGGCGATCTCGGCGGCGGTGGAACTCACATGGTCGGTGGCTTGGGTGACCTGGCCGACCATGTCTTTCAAGCGCGCGGCCATGGTTTGCATGGCCGCCAACAACTGGCCGGTTTCGTCCCGGGAGCCCGCCTCGACCTCCACCGTCAAATCTCCCCCGGCTATCCGATTGGACGCCACCACCGCCGCGCGTAACGGCCGAGTGATTCCGCGCGTCACCAGCCAGGCGATCAACGCGATGGCGCCGACCGCGACCAGCAGCACGATACCCGTCAGCCACCACAGTTTGTCGACCGCCGCGAACGCTTCGGCTTTTCCGATCTCGGCGATCAACGCCCAGACCGTGTCCCCGATTTTGATCGGCGCGTAAGCCGACAACACGGGATTGCCCCGATAATCGGGGAGAAAGCGAGCGCCGGTCTCGCCCGCCAACGCCTTGCGCAAGGCTTCCGTATCCACGCCGTTCTTGTCGATGCTCCCGGCGAACGAAGCCTGCACCGAACGGCTTTTCGGGTCCAGAAATGAGTCCGAACGCATCCGTTTGTCGGAACCGACCAGATAGGTTTCGCCCGTGCTGCCCATGCCCTCGCGCTGGTGCATGATGGCGTTGATATCGCCGAGCGCCAGCCGCGCGGCCAGCACGTATTCGATCACATCGCCGTCCATGACGGGCTGCGCCACGAATGCGATCGGCTGATTGTCGCTCGGCGCATACGGCTCGAAATCCTGAAACTGAAAGCCGGGCACCTTCAACACCTTTTGGAACACTTTGGCCAGCCCGGAATCTTTGTAAGGTCCCATGAACAGATTGGTGCCAAGCTCTTTTCCCTTGGCCACGCTGTAATAAACCTGACCGTTGGGATAAACCATCAACAGATCGCCCACGCCCATTTGGCCGGCGTATTTGGTCAGCGTATCCTTCTGTTCTCCCTTCTGGGTTTGAACCAGGGCTTCTTCGAGATTCGCCTTGACGACTATCGCCCACAGCAAACCGCGCACGGCCAACGGGTTGGCGACCACGATGACGGGATGGCCCTCGGAATCGGCAAAGATACCGCTGGCTTTTTGGCCGGACAATGCCTGCGTCAAGTAAGGTGGGGCGGCTTCCGTAATATCATAACCCGTCACGTACTTGCCATCGCCCATCGTCATCAGATCGCTGCGGAAAGAAACGCGCTCGTCGAATTTGCCGGCAAGATAAATTTCGCCGGTCTTGCCCAACCCTTGCCGCTGGTGCGCGATGTCGTTGAGAGAATCGGGGGATAGTTTCGCCACCAGCACGCCCAGGGTTTCGCTATCGCGGACGATGGGCATTCCAAGCAGCATGTACTGTTGGCCGCCAGCGATGGAATAAGGTTGAAAATCCCGCAAGACAAAATCCCTCAGCCCTTCTTGAAACACCTTGCCGAGCGCGCTGTTTCTTAGCTTTTCTGCGGTGAGATCAAGGCCCAAATCCGCTTCGCCCGCATTGCTATAGACGACGTGACCGTTTTTGCCGATCAACAGCAAATCCTCGAAACCGTACTTGCTCGCCTCGACTTGCAAAGAGGAACCGTATCGGTCGGCGGCGACGATCCAATTTTGGTTGTCGTTTTTGGTCCCCTGTGGCTCGAAAGCGGCGGCGAAGGCCGTCAGCGCGTTGGCGACTTCGAGATCGCGCGCCAGAAACGCGATATTGGAGAATCGCTTCTGGAAAAAACTCTCGATTTGGGCGCGCGTTCCTTTCAAAACATTTTCGATGTCTTTCAGAGCAGAGGCTCGAATTTGGCTTTGCATGTCAACGAGCGCGCTCATATCCTTGCGCGACTGGTTAAACACGTTCTCAATCTGCTTTTTCTTGAGTTCGCGGACGCTTTCCAGTTGTTGAAAAGCCTGCCGCGAGAGCGAATCGGTGGCGGTGGTCAATGCGATAAGGCCGACGGTCGAGGTTGGCAGTACGCCGATCAGCAGAAAAGCGATGGTCAGTTTGACTCCCAGACTCCGGTTTCGTAATTTTAACAATCGCATGAATTTTCCCCGATCAAGAATAAATTTCGAAAGAGCATTCCTTGCAGTCTGATTTTTTCTTGCAGTTTGATCATTTAATCAATCAGAATTAACCAATGATCCTGTCTAGCTCAGCAACATCTTGAGACCGACCAGCGCCAGAAAAATGGCGAATACCTTTTTCAAGGCCCCGGTCGGCAAAGTGTGAGCAAATTTCGCGCCCAGCGGCGCGAACAGCATGCTGACAAAGGCGATACCGACCAGTGCCGGACCGTAGATGTAACCCAGACTCCAATTCGGCAGGCCGGATGCGTTCAGGCCGGTCGCGACGAAGCCGACCGAACCGGCCAGCGCGATGGGCAAGCCACAGGCCGCCGAGGTTGCCACCGCCTGACGGATCGAGACGTTGCACCAAGTCAGGAACGGCACGGTCAGCGAGCCGCCGCCGATACCGACGATGGCCGACACCGCGCCGATCACGCCGCCGACGGCCAACATCCCGGCCGTTCCAGGCGGATCGCGGTGCGGCGCCGGCTTGGCGCCGAAACCCATCTGCGCCGACATGCCCAGCACGAAAATCGCGAACACCTTTTGCAAGGCATGGCTGGACAAGACGTCGGCGACCGCCGCCCCCAGCCATGCCCCGACGACGATGCCGGGCGTCAATTGCCAAAACGTCGGCCACAGCACGGCGCCCCGGCGATGGTGCGCGCGCACCGAGGAAATGGAGGTCACGACGATGGTCGCCAGCGAGGTGCCGATGGCCAGATGCATGATCACGGCATCGCTGATGGACTGCTGGTGAAAAATCCAGGCCAGCGCCGGCACGATGATCAGTCCGCCGCCCACGCCGAGCAGGCCCGCCATGATGCCGGCGAACGCCCCCAACACCAAATAGAAAGACAGAGTCGGTAAAATGGCTTCCAAGATCGGGTTATCCTAAGAGTCGAAGCGTTTGCGGAGAGAAGCTCGCGACGGATGTATGGTAAATTTCGCGTCGAAACAGCGCCGCGCGCTCGCGTCAAGCGCTTATTGTAGGTGTGGATTACCGGGCATGTCCCCACACCGATCACCCATTCCGTGATATCCGTCCGCCTCGGGCGACAAAAGAACAGCGAGGAACAGGCAAGAGTATGAAAATTCAAAAAATCTGCGTGCTGGGTGGAACGGGTTTCGTCGGCCGGCATCTGGTCGCGCGACTGGCCAACCGTGGGTATCAAGTCAAGGTGCTGACGCGACATCCGCAGCGGCACCGGGACATCGCCGTGCTGCCGGGCGCCGATCTGGCCGAAGCGGACATCCACGATCCCACCGTGCTCTTGGAAAATTTCTCGGGTTGCCACGCCGTCATCAATCTGGTCGGCATCCTGCACGAGTATCCCAACCAAAGCTTCCGCGCCGTTCACGCCGAACTGCCCGCCAAGATCATCGCGGCCTGTCAAGCGGTTGGAGTCAAGCGCCTGCTGCACATGAGCGCCCTGCACGCCGACGCCGCCAAGGGACCCAGCCAGTACCTGCTCACCAAGGGCGAAGGGGAACAGGTGGTGATGCGGGCGCAGGATTTGGCGGTGACCGGCTTCAAACCGTCGATCATCTTCGCGCCCGACGACAATTTTTACAACCAATTCGCCAACATGCTCAAGACGTTCCCGGTCGTGCCGCTGGCTTGCCCGAACGCCCGCTTCGCCCCGGTCTACGTCGGCGACGTCGCCCAAGCCTTCGAGGTGGCGCTGGAGAACGAGGCGACCATCGGCCAGAGTTACGAATTGTGCGGCCCGCGCGTGTATACCTTCAAGGAAGTGGTCGAGGACATCGCCCGGATGTTGGGCCTGAAACGGCTGGTGGTCGGTTTGCCGGACTCGCTGGCGCGGATGCAAGCCAAGATTCTGGGGCTATTGCCGGTGAAAATTTTCACCACCGACAACTATCTGTCGCTGCAAGTCGATAGCGTCTGCGGCTGCAACGGACTGGAAGCGCTGGGCATCACCCCGCAGTCGGTCGAGAGCATCATGCCCATTTACTTCGCCGGCAAGACCCAGCGCCGGAAATACGACGCCTTGCGCGAAACCGCTCGCCGCGACTGAGGAAGCCCGAAAACCCCTCGCCCGCTCGGGGGCGAGGGGGACTGCGGAGAGCTTGTAAAAACCGCATCGAAGCTGCCCGACTCATCTCCGACCGCAAGGCCCCGAATCGCTCGGGGCTTGTCTCCTGCGGCTGGCCGTGCCAACCGCCCCGCCCGAAGAAAAATCCGCCCAATCGGCGCTTACCGGCCAGGAACCGAGAGATCGGACCGAGCGTGCCGAGTCGGCAACACCCGAAATTCAGACGGGCTAAACAGTACCTCCTGTTAATCCATCGCCTCGTACAGCGGCAAGGTCAGGAACTCGGGGTAATCGGCCGACAGGGACATTTTCTCGAAGATACCGGCGGCCTGATCGTAGGTCGCGGTGTCTTCGCCTTGCGCGGTGACGGTCGCCTTGACCTTCGCCAGTTCCTCGGGAATCAGGCCCTTCACCAGTTCGGCGGTGACCTTGCGGCCATCGTCCAGCACGCCTTTGGGGCTGACCACCCATTGCCAGACTTGCGAGCGGGAAATCTCGGCGGTGGCGGCGTCTTCCATCAGGTTGTGGATCGGCACGCAGCCGTTGCCGGCCAGCCAAGAACCCAGATAGTGGATGCCGACGTTGATGTTGTTGCGCAGGCCGGTCTCGGTGATGGGCTGCTCGGGCTGGAAGTTCAGGAAATCCTTGGCGGTGAACGTTTCATCCCGCTGCTTTTCCCACTGGTTCGGCCGGTCGCCCAGCACCTTGACGAATTCCTCGTGGGCGATGGGCACCAGGCCGGGATGGGCCACCCAGCCGCCGTCGAAACCGTCGTTGGCGTCGCGGGTCTTGTCGTGGCGGATGCCGGCCAACGCCTTCTCGTTGGCGGCCGGATCGTCCTTGATCGGGATCAGCGCCGACATGCCGCCCATCGCCGGGGCGCCGCGCTTGTGGCAAATCTTGACCAGTTGCAGCGCGTAGGAGCGCATGAACGGCACCTCCATGGTGATCGCGCCGCGATTGGCCAAGCAGAAATTTTTGTTCTTCTTGAACTTTTTGATACAGCTAAAGATGTAGTCCCAACGGCCGGCGTTGAGGCCGGCGGAGTGCTCGCGCAGCTCGTACAGGATTTCCTCCATCTCGAAGGTGGCGAGGATGGTTTCGACCAGCACGGTGGCCTTGATGGTCCCTTGCGGAACGCCCAGTTCGTTTTGCGCCATCACGAAGATGTCGTTCCACAGGCGGGCTTCCAGATGGCTTTCCATCTTCGGCAGGTAGTAGAACGGGCCGGCGCCACGGGCGATCTGCTCTTTGGCGTTGTGGAAGAACACCAGGCCGAAATCGAAGATACCGCCGGAAACGCGCTGCCCGTCCACCAAAACGTGTTTTTCGTCCAGATGCCAGCCGCGTGGGCGAATTTGCAGCGTGGCGATGGTGTCGTTGAGCTTGTATTCCTTGCCCACTTCGTTGACGAAGCTGAGTTTGCGGCGAATGGCGTCGAACAGATTGACCTGGCCCTGAATCTGGTTATACCAGTTGGGGCTGTTGGAATCCTCGAAGTCGGTCATGTAAGAATCGGCGCCGGAGTTGTAGGCGTTGATGATCATCTTGCGCTCGACCGGGCCGGTGATTTCGGTGCGGCGCCGTTCCAACGCCTTGGGCAGCGGCGCGATTTTCCAGTCGCCTTCGCGTATGTGCCGGGTTTCCGGCAGAAAATCGGGCATCTCGCCAGCATCGATGCGCGCTTGGCGCTCGACGCGCTTTTTCAACAACTCTTGACGGCGCGGCTCGAAAGCGCGGTGCAGCTTGGCCACCAGAGCCAGAGCGTCATGGGTGAGAATCTCGTCGAAACGGGGATGAATCGGGGCGTTCACTTGCACGCCAGCAGGCAGATTGAGGCTCACGGCTGCTCCTTAAGATGGCTGTTCGTTCAGAAAGCGGGGCTTATTTTAACGTGTTCCAACGGCAAAAACCCGGAGGGGACCCCCTCCGGGCAACGGGATGGCCGGCGAGTTCCGCCGTCCGCCGCTAGCGGCGGACGGCGGGCGCGGCGCTCAGTGGAATTGCTCTTCTTCCGTGGAACCGGTCAGCGCGGTCACCGACGACACGCCGCCCTGAATGACGGTGGTCACGTCGTCGAAGTAGCCGGTGCCGACTTCCTGCTGGTGACTGACGAAGGTGTAGCCGCGATCCCGCGCCGCGAATTCCTGCTCCTGCACCTTCTCGACGTAAGCCGACATGCCGCGCTTCACGTAGTCCTGCGCCAGATCGAACATGTGATACCACATGTTGTGGATGCCGGCCAAGGTGATGAACTGGTACTTGTAGCCCATCGCGCCCAGCTCGCGCTGGAACTTGGCGATGGTGGCATCGTCCAGATTCTTCTTCCAGTTGAACGACGGCGAGCAGTTGTAGGCCAGCAGCTTGCCGGGGAACTTGTCGCGGATCGCGTCGGCGAATTTCTTGGCGAAGTTGAGATCGGGCGTGCCGGTCTCGCACCACACCATGTCGGCGTAGGGCGCGTAGGCCAGACCGCGGGAAATCGCTTGTTCCAAGCCCTTCTTGGTCTTGTAGAAGCCTTCGACGGTGCGCTCGCCGGTGCAAAACGGCTTGTCGTTCTCGTCGCAGTCGCTGGTCAGCAGATCGGCCGCTTCGGCGTCGGTGCGGGCCAACAGGATGGTCGGCACGCCGTAGACGTCGGCCGCCAAGCGGGCGGCGATCAGTTTCTGCACCGCTTCCTGGCTCGGCACCAGCACCTTGCCGCCCATGTGGCCGCACTTCTTGACCGAGGCCAGTTGATCCTCGAAATGGACCCCCGCCGCGCCGGCGCGGATCATGCGCTTCATCAGCTCATGCGCGTTCAGCACCCCGCCGAAACCGGCTTCGGCGTCGCCGACGATCGGCAGGAAATAGTCGATGAAATCCTTGTGCCCCGGCCCGATGCCGCGCGCGCACTGGATTTCGTCGGCGCGCTTGAAAGTGTTGTTGATGCGCTCGACCACCAGCGGCACGGAATCGACCGGATACAGCGATTGGTCGGGATACATCGACATGTAGCTGTTGTTGTCGGCGGCGACCTGCCAGCCGGACAGGTAGATGGCCTTGACGCCGGCCTTGGCCTGCTGCATGGCCTGCCCGCCGGTCAAGGCGCCCAGGCAGTTGACGTAGGGCGTGGTGGTGATCAGCTTCCACAGATTCTCGGCGCCCCGCTGCGCCAGGCTGTACTCGACGGGAATGCTGCCGCGCAGACGCACGACTTCCTCGGCGGTGTAGCCGCGCTTGATGCCTTTCCAGCGGGGATTCTCGGCCCAATCTTTTTTCAGTTGTTCGACGCTTAGAAACGACATTTTTCCTACCTCTTAGGGGGTTACGGGGTTAATCAAGCTCGACAAAGCACCGGGTCACATCCGCCCCGAACACTGCCGGGGCCATGCGCGAACGGCCATGGATGGAACCGGAAAATTTTGTATTGTGGAATCCCGGGCGCGACAAGAAATTTCACCTATTCTAATGTGGCTTTGCAGCAATTGACAAGCCGGTTGCTGACGAATCGGCAACGCGGTTTCCGCCATGGGCCGAAACCGCGCGATTGTCTTCGCGGTTGCTACAATTAAATGGCTAGATTCAATCAATTTTCCTCCGGCCAGGAACAGCGCGATGCAAACCGACCCCGCGAAGTCCCACGATTTGGTCGCCGATATCGGCGGCACCAACGCCCGTTTCGCTCTGGCGACCCCCGATGGCCGCATCGAGGCCGAACGCATTTTGAGCGGCGCCGACTATCCCGACCTGGTCCAAGCCGCCACCGCCTATTTGCGCGAGATTCCCGGGCCGCGCCCGCGCCGCGCCGCCGTCGCGGTCGCCACGCCGGTCACGGGCGACTGGATTCAGTTCACCAACAGTCCCTGGTCGTTTTCGACGGAGGCCGCCCGGCAGAAATTGGGCCTGGAGCAATTGTTGATCCTGAACGACTTTACCGCGCTGGCGCTGGCGCTGCCGTTGCTGGGTCCGGACGAGCGCCGGCCGGTAGGCGGCGGAACGGCGGCCGCGGAAGCGCCCATCGGTCTGATCGGACCGGGAACTGGCTTGGGCGTATCGGGACTGGTGTGGTCCGGCCAGCGCTGGATTCCGCTCGACACCGAAGGCGGCCACGTCACCTTTTCCGCCCACGACGAGCGGGAATGGGCGATCGGCCGGATCTTGCGGCGGCGCTTCGACCACGTCTCGCCGGAGCGGCTGCTGTCCGGGCCGGGACTGGTCAACCTTTACGCGGCGCTGGCCGAACTGGAGGGTTGGCCGGCGGAAGAGCTGGCACCGGCCGACGTCACCGAGCGGGCGTTGACGGGAAGCTGCCGGCACTGCTTCGAAGTGCTGGAGCTGTTCTGCGGCGCGCTGGGCACGGCGGCGGGCAATCTGGCGATCACGCTCGGCGCGCGAGGTGGGGTTTATATCGGCGGCGGCATCGTGCCACGGCTGGGCGATTTCTTCGACCGTTCGGCGTTCCGCGCCCGATTCGAGGCCAAGGGCCGGTTCAGCGATTACCTGGCGGCCATCCCGACCTGGGTGATCACCGCCAACAACCCGGCGTTACGCGGCGTGGCGGCGGCGCTGGCCTGAACGAACGCAGGAGCAGCAAGCTATGGACAAGCTCTTCATCTCCCACAGCTCGCAGGACGACGGTTTCGTGCGCGATCTCCGCGCGGCGCTGGCCGACCACGGCCAAGACGGTTGGATCGACTCGCGCGAGCTGCGCGGCGGCGATCCGCTCTGGCTGGAGATCAAGAAGGCCATCGATGCGGCGTCGGCCTATGCGGTCGTGGTCAGCACCGACGCGCTGCAATCGAAATGGGTCGGCAAGGAATTGCGCCATGCGCTTCAAGGTGCAGGAAGCAGCGCGGCAAGGATCAATTCCCGGTCATTCCGCTGTCGCTGAACGGCACCAAGCTCGGCGTGCTGGAGGAGTTCTTCGGCGAGGAGCCGGTTTACATCCCCGTGAGCAGCGACGCGGGCGGCGTCGAAGCGGCGATGAACGCGATCCTCGTCGCCGTGGGCAAGCGGCTCTCCGCCGACGTGGCGCCCACGCCGCAGCCCAGGGCCGAGCCGCTGGAGGAACTCGTTCTCGAACTCACCGACCTGGAGTTTCGAGAGAAAGATGGCGTCCGCCGCGCCTCCGCCCGCGCCCGTTTGGTCTACGAACCGGCCACGCCGGGCCAGCCGGATGTCCACAGCCCGCAAAGTTGGCGCTTCGTCGCGCCTCTCGGCCCCATCGAAGCGGAGGATCTGCGCTGGTATCTGGAGGGATACGCCGTCTGGCCGAGCCACTACTTCCGGGATCGGGCGCGGAAGGTCGAGGCGAACCTCGTGGAATGGGGAAAGCGCTTGCACGAAGCCGCGATCCCCGTGGCCCACACCGCGAACGTCATGCAGGCTTGGGCGCGGATCGACGCTCATGCGGGGCGCCGCTTCTCCGTCCATGTGGATACCGCGCTCGAAGCCGACGCGCCGGAAGCCGAGGCGCTCGCGGCCAAGGAAGCCGCAACGACTCTGCTCGGTTTGCCCTGGGAACTGTTGCACGACGGCAAGGCTTTTCTGTTTCAAGGCGCCAAACCCACCCGCGTTCGCCGCCGGCTCCCGGGAACCGAGGCGTTCGACGTGCCGGTGGTCGCCACGCCCATCCGCATCCTGCTGGTCACCGCCCGACCGGAGGACGACGCCTGCGGTTACATCGACCACCGCGTCAGCGCGCTTGCCGCTGGTCGAGGCGATGGAAGCCCTGCCCGGTTTGGTCAAGATTCACGTCCTCGATCCGCCCACGCTGCCGGCCTTGCGCGACGAACTGGACCGCGCTCGCACCGAGCAAAAGCGGCCCTATCACGTCGTCCACTTCGACGGTCACGGTGTCTACGACCGTCGCGTCGGCCTCGGCGGGTTGTGCTTCGAGCATCCGCAGGACACCGGCCAGCTCGAAAAGCGCCGGCACGCGACCGTTTTCACCGACGAACTCGGCCCGCTGCTGCGCGACCACCGCATCCCGCTGGTGTTTCTGGAAGCCTGCCAGACCGCGCAGGCCGAACAGGCGTCCGAATCGGTCGCTTCCGAACTGCTGAAGGTCGGCGTGGCTTCCGTGGTCGCCATGAGCCACAGCGTGCTGGTCGAGACCGCGCGCCGCTTCGTCGCGACGTTTTACCGGGCGCTGGCCGCAGGCAAGCGAGTGGGCGACGCCATGCTCGCCGGCCAGCGGGCGTTGAAGGACGACACGTTTCGCGGGCGCATCTTCGGCGCGGGCGAGTTCCGGCTGGAAGACTGGTTCGTGCCGGTGCTGTTTCAGGAGAAGGACGACCCGCAACTGTTCAAGATGGCGCCCGCCAAGCAGACCGTGGCGGATTTCCAGAAGCAGCTCGCGGCCCGGCTCGGCGAGTTGCCGCCGGAACCGGAAACCGGCTTCGTCGGGCGCAGCCGGGAACTGCTCGCGCTCCAGCGCCTTCTTTTCTCCCCTCTCCCCTCGGGAGAGGGGCCGGGGGTGAGGGGGCGCCCTTACGCCGTCATTCGCGGCCAGGGCGGCGAAGGCAAGACCGCACTCGCCGCCGAGTTCGCCCGCTGGCTGGTCCGCTCCCAGCAGGTGCGCCGCGCCGTGTTCGTTTCGGTCGAAATGCACGGCCACGTCCAGGCGGTGCTCGATGCCCTGGGCCGCCAACTGGTCGGCAAGAATTACTCCGTCGCCACCTTCCCCGACCTGGAGCAAGCCATCCTGCCGGTCGAACGCGCGCTGGTCGAACAGCCGACCCTGCTGGTGGTGGACAACATGGAGAGCGTTTTGCTGCCGCCGTTTCTGGCCGAGGACACGCCCGAGGCGCTCGACGAGGACTTGCGCCGCGAACTGGACGCCATCCTGAAGCTCTGCGCCCGGCTGAATGGCAAGGGCGACACCCGGCTCGTCTTCACCAGCCGCGAGGCGCTGCCCGCGCCGTTCGACGGCCCAGCGGAACCGGCGGGAACTGCACCAACTCGACCGCGAGGACGCGGTGAAGCTGGTCGAGCGGGCGCTGAACGCCGATTCCATCCAGAACCCTCTCCCTCTGGGAGAGGGCAGGGTGAGGGAATTGGACGCCGCCCGCGAGGAGATCGAGCAACTGGTGGACGCGGTTCATTGCCACGCCCGCACCCTGGCGCTGCTGGCTCCGGCGCTGCAGGCGCGCGGCGTCGAAGCCACCCGCGAATCGCTGGTCGAGCTGATGGCGGAGATGGAGCAGCGCTTCCCCGGCAGCCGGGAGCAGTCGGTCTTCGCCAGCGTCGAACTGTCCCTGCAACGCCTGTCGGCGGCGAACCGGGAGCGGGCGCGCGTGCTCGGGGTGTTTCACGGCGGGGTCGATCTGGACGTGCTCGCCACGATGATGCAGTGGGAAAAGGCGGACTGTGGCCGCGCTGGCGGGCGAGTTGGTCGAGACGGGGCTGGCGACGCCGAATCGCTACAACCATCTCACCCTCAATCCCGCGCTCTGCCCCTACCTGCGCGGGCGGCTGGACGCGGCGGAGCATGAGGCGCTGACGGCCCGCTGGGTCGAGGCGATGCGGGCGTATGTCGGGTTCCTCTACCAGCAGAGCGGCCAGAACGCCGAACT
This sequence comes from Candidatus Competibacter sp., assembly GCA_037045685.1. Classification (GTDB taxonomy): domain Bacteria; phylum Pseudomonadota; class Gammaproteobacteria; order Competibacterales; family Competibacteraceae; genus Competibacter_A. The sequence continues at coordinate 172,585 of JBAOII010000023.1, read as the reverse complement.
CGCGGCGACGCTGACGGGGCTGGAACTGCCGAACCTGTTTGCGCTGCTCGACCGGGTGCAGCGCGCGGGGGATGCCGAGGCGACGATTGACCTGACCACTTCGCTCTACAGCCTGCTGCAAAATGCTGGCAAGCCCCGGCTGCTGGCGCGGGTGGGGCAGGTGCGCGACGCGGCGGCGGCGGCGCTGGGCGACGCCTGGAATCACGCGCGGTTCGAGGCGGCGCGGACCCGCATCGAGCAGCAGCTTGCCGGCGGGCGGTTGCGCGAGGCGTTCGACGGCGCGCAAGCCTTGCTCCAGCGCGCCCGGGCGGCGGGCGAGCAGGCCTATCCCGACGCCGATTACGATCTGGCGGGGGCCTGCTGGCTCCTGGCCCGCGTGTTGCAGACGGCCGGCGGCTCGGAACCGGCCCTGCCGCTGCTGGACGAGGCCCGCCAGCGCTTCGAGGCCATCGCGCAGGAGCGCGCCAACAAAGCGGCGGAACGGATGGCGTCCGCCTGCCTCACGGAACAAGGCGACTGTCTTCTCGACCTGGGCCGGCTCGACGAAGCGGCGGCGGCCTACGAAGAGGCTATCCGCCGCGCCGAGCAACGCGGTGACGACCGGAAGTGTCGCCGTCGGCAAAGGCCAGCTTGGGACCGTCCGCCTGCAGTCAGCGCCGCTACCCGGAGGCGCTGGCGGCGTATGCCGAAGCGCGCGAGCGGTTCGCCGCTTTGGACGAACCGGGCGTCCGTCGCCACGAGCTGGCATCAGACCGGCATGGCGTATCAGGACGCGGGCCAGCCGGAAGCGGCGGAGGACGCCTACCGGAAATCGCTCGCGATCAAGGTGCGGCTCGGCGATGTCGCCGGGCAGGCGAGCACGCTCGGGCAACTGGGGAACTTGTATGGCAATGTCCTCGACCGCCCGGAGGAAGCACGCCGCCTTTTCCCGGCAAGCGGCGGACAAGTATGTCGAGATTGGCGATACGGCGATGGAAGGCATCGCGAGGAGCAATCTCGCCATGACCCTGCGCAAGCTTCGCCGGCTGGACGAAGCGCGGCGGGAAATCCGCCGGGCCATCGAATGCAAAGCACAGTTCGGCCACGCGTCCAAGCCTTGGAAGACTTGGGCGATTCTCGCCGACATCGAGACGGACGCCGGCAACCCCGCCGCCGCGGCGGAGGCGAAAGCGCAAGGCCATCGCCTGCTACCTCGCCTACCGCCGCGACGGCGGCGAGAATCACGACGGGCGCAGGTCGCCTCGTCTTCGACGTGACCCAAGTCCTGCGCGCCGGCGACCCCGCCGCGGCTGCGTCCCTACCTCCAGCAACTAGGCCGCCGACCCCGAGGCTGCCCGGCTTCGCCCGCTTCATCCGCGCCCTCCAAGCCATCGTCGCCGGCAGCCGCGACCGCACCCTCGCCGACGCGCCGGATTTGCCCTATCGATGATGGCCGCCGAAATCCTGTTCCTGATCGAGACGCTGGAAAAGCGCGGATAGCGGAGAGGGCATGATGACGACGTTAAGCAGCCCGCATGATCGGTTTTTCAAGGCGGTGTTCGGGCGCACCGAAGTCGCGGCGGAGTTTCTGGCGCGCTACCTGCCCCCGGCGGTGGCGGCGGCGCTGGATTGGGCCACGCTGCGCGCGGGCAAGGACTCGTTTCTGGATGCGGACCTGGCGCAGCATCCGGCCGATTTACTGTACGAAGTCGATTTTCCCGGCGGCGGAACCGGTTATGTCCACATCCTGTTCGAACACAAAAGCTACGTGGAATCGCGGATCGGACTGGACCTGCTGCGGTATCGGGTGCGGATTTGGGAGCAATGCCTGAACGCCGGTCATACCGGCCGCTTGCCGCCGATCATCCCGGTGGTGGTCTATCACGGCGCGAAAGCGTGGCGGCTCAGCCGGCGGTTTGCCGACGACGTGGCCGACGTGCCGGCGCTGCGGGAGTGCATACCGGATTGCATCTATTATCTGATCGATCTGAGTGGCTACCGGGACGAAGAATTGCAGGGCGCGGTCATGTTGCAGACCGCGCTGCTGACCCTGAAATACATCTTCCGCGACGATTTGCGGGAGCGGTTGCCGGAGATTTTCGGGCTGCTGCGGGACCTGGAACAGAGTTCGAGCGGGCTGGATTACGTGATCACGCTGCTGCGCTATCTGGCCCAGGGACCGAGCACGGAGCGGCTGAACGCCGACGAATTGCGCCGGGTGGCGACGGCGGTCTTGAGCGATGAGGGTGAGCTGATGACAACGATTGCGGAACAGTGGGTGCAAGAGGGGATCGAGAAGGGCATCGAGAAGGGGATCATGAAGGGTATCCCGGTAGGCGAGGCGCTACTGCTGAGGCGGCAGTTGACCCGCCGGTTCGGGCCGGTGCCGGGCTGGGTGGAGGCCAAGCTGGCGGGAGCGGAGCCGGCCCAGTTGGAAGCGTGGGGGGAACGGGTGCTGGACGCGCCCTCGTTGGAGGGAGTGTTCGCTCAACCGTGACCCAGCTCTTCAGCTAACACCCCCCTTTGCCAAGGGGGGATATCCGACGAATCCTTACTCGTCATACAGCTCGTTGACCTTGGCGGCCATGATGAAGTCGTTTTCGTGCAGGCCGCCGATCTTGTGGGTGTAGAACAGCGCGCTGGCGTAACCCCAGCCGAACGTGATGTCGGGATGGTGCCCTTCCTGCTCGGCCAAGTCGCCCACCCGGTTGACGAACGCCAAGGCAGCGGCGAAGTCTTTGAACTCGAATCGCCGCTCGATCCGAGTACCGTTCTCCAGCAATCGCCAACCGGGCGCTTGCGGCAACAGGGCTTCGGCCTCGCTCGAAGTCAGCGGAGGAATACCGCCCCGACAGGGCGTACAGGTTTTCTGGGACAGGGTCATCACGCACCTCGCCGACGGATGGGTCTGCTAACCATATTCGTTGATTTAGAGCCCAAACGCCCGGAAAAATCCGCCGAAGCGGGCCAATTTGCCTATACTTCGCCCAAGCGTTGACCCAAATGGGAGAATCGTCGTGCGCCATGCTTCATTCCTTCTCGCGCTGGGCGCGGCACTCGTCAGCGGCCCTGCCCTGCCCCGGCAACCGCAACCCGGCGCGGAACAGTCCGATGCCATCCCGGAACAGGAGATCAAGCTCGCTCGCGCCGTCGCCCGGAAATACGGCGACAAGCTGAAGGATGCGCTGCATGAAGCCACGCAAGGCGGCGGACCGGCCAACGGCATCGCGGTCTGTCACGATAAGGCCGACCAGATCGCCACCGCCCTATCGGCGGAATCCAACATGATCGTGGGCCGGACCAGCCTCAAGCTCCGCAATCCCAACAACGCGCCCGACAACTGGGAGCTGGCCGTGCTCAAACAATTCGAGGCGCGCAAGGAGCAGGGCGAGCCCGCGGAGAAGCTGGAATTCTTCTCGGTCATCGACGACGACCAGGGCCAGCAGACCTTTCGCTACATGAAGGCGATTCCCACCGCCGCGCCCTGCTTGGCCTGCCACGGCGAGCATATCGATCCCGAAGTGGACGGCAAGTTGAAGGCGCTGTATCCGAACGACAAGGCGCGCGGTTTCAAGGAAGGCGAATTGCGCGGGGCGTTCACCATCGCCAAGCCGCTGCAATAGGAGGTCGCATGGAATCCCTGGAATGGTTGCCGCGTCTGACCGTCGCCACGATTATCGAGCGCGACGGCCGGTTCCTGCTGGTGGAGGAATACGCCGACGGCGACGAGTTGGTTTACAACCAGCCGGCCGGTCATCTGGACGAGCACGAAACCCTGGCGGCGGCGGCGATCCGGGAAACGCTGGAAGAGACCGCCTGGGAAATTCAGGTGGAAGCCATCGTCGGCCTCTATTACTGGACCCACCCCAAAGGCCATACCTTCGTCCGCACCTGTTTCGCCGGCACCGCCCTGCGCCACCATCCCGGCCAAGCGCTGGACTACGGCATCCAACGGGCGCTGTGGCTGACGCGGGAGGAAATCGTCGCGCTGGGACCGAAACTGCGCAGCCCGATGGTCTTGCGCTGCATCGACGATTATCTGGCCGGGAAGCGCTATCCGCTGGACTCTGTTCGGCTATCTCTAATGCAGCGAGAGTGCCGCTAGGCCCCGAGGTACGCCTCTTTCACTCTGTGGTCGTGCAACAGCTCCCGGCCCGTGCCGGAGAACATGACGGAACCCGTCTCCAGAACGTAAGCGCGGGAGGCGATGCGCAGCGCCATGTTGGCGTTCTGCTCCACCAGCAAAATGGTGGTGCCGGTCCGGTTGATGTCCTCGATGATGCGGAAGATGTCCTGAACCAGGCGCGGCGACAAACCCATGGACGGCTCGTCGAGCAACATCAACCGCCCCCGGCTCATCAGCGCCCGGCCCACGGCCAGCATTTGCTGCTCGCCGCCCGACAGGGTTCCGCCGGCCTGACGCCGCCGTTCCCCGAGCCGGGGAAAAGTCTGAAACACCCGCTCGAAATCGGCTTCGATCTCGCCCTTGTCCGCCCGCTGCCAGGTCGCCAGCCGCAGGTTCTCCAGCACCGTCAGATTGCCGAAAATCCCCCTGCCCTCCGGCACCTGGGCGATCCCCAAGCCGACGATCCGGTGCGCGGGAACGCGCTTCAAATCCTGTCCCTCGAAAACGATGGACCCGCTGTAGCTCACCAGGCCGGACACGGCCCGCAGAATGGAGGTCTTGCCCGCGCCGTTGGCGCCGATCAGGGTGACGATCTCGCCCTTCAAGACCGCGAACGAAACGCCTTGCAGCGCCCGGATGCCGTCGTAGGCCACGACCAGATCGCGCACGTCCAGCAACAGGTTTTTCGGATCGGTCTCGCCGTTCATCCCACCGGCCCCTCCCCCAGATACGCTTCCAGAACCTTGGGATGATTCTGGATCACCTCGGGCGGACCTTCGGCGATGGTTTCGCCGAAATCCAGCACCTTGATCCGCTCGCAGATGCCCATCACCAGCTTCATCTGGTGCTCGATCAGCAGGATCGTGAGCTTGAACTCCTTGCGAATCCACTGGATGAATTCCATCAGCAAGTCGATTTCGTTGGGGTTCATGCCCGCCGCCGGCTCGTCCAGCAACAGCAGTTCCGGCCCGATGGCCAGCGCCCGCGCGATCTCCAGCCGCCGTTGCAGGCCGTAGGGCAGGTTCTTGGCGGTTTCTCCGGCCAGCGCCTCCAAGTGGAAAATCGCCAGCAACCGCTGGGAATTCTCGATGATGCGCCGCTCCTCCCGCTGGTAGCGGCCGATCTGCAACAGCGCCTCCAGGGGACTGTAATCCGCTTGGGCGTAGTGGGCGATCCGCACGTTGTCCAGCACCGACAAATCCCGAAACAGCCGGATGTTCTGAAAGGTGCGGCCGATGCGCAGGGCGGTGATCTGGTGCGGGGTCTTGCCCACCAACTCCGTGCCCTTGAACCGGATGCTGCCTTCCGAGGCCCGGTAAACCCCGGTGATCAGGTTGAACACCGTGGTCTTGCCCGCGCCGTTCGGGCCGATGACGCCCATCAGCTCGCCCGCCCGGAGATCCAGATCGAAGTCGGAGACGGCGCACAGGCCGCCGAAAAAATGCTTGACCTTACTGGCCGTGAGGAACGTCATCTTTGCTCTCGTGCTCGGCGACGCGGTGGTGAGCGACCAGATCCCGCTTGGGTATGAACCAGCGGAACTCCCGCAGCCCCATGATGCCACGCGGCCAGAAAATCATGACCAGCACCAGGGCCAGCGGCATGATCACCATCCGCCAGACGCCCAGATGCTGGATGAAATGCTGGTTCAGCGGCTCGAACACCACATCCGGCAACCAGGAAAACATCGCCGCCACCGTGGAGGGCCGCAGCAGCTCCAGCAACACGGTATAGACGGTCGCGCCCAAGATGGAGCCGCCGATCGAGGCGATGCCGCCCAGATAAACCATGATCAGGATGTCGGTGCTCTTGATGATGTCGAACACCCGGGGACTGATGAATTGCAGCACATGGGCGAACAGGCCGCCGGCGATGCCGGCGAAAAACGAGGAGACGGTGAACGCCAGAAATTTTACCCGGCGGGTGTTCACGCTCATCAGATCGCTGGCGATTTCATCTTCGCGCACGGACAGGACGCCGCGCCCGTATTTCGAGTAGACGAAGTTACGGACCACCCAGACCGTCACCACCACCCAGAAAAACACCCAAGGCAAGGTGGTCAACTTGCGAATGCCGGGTATGCCGCGCGGCCCGCCGATGTAGTCGATATTTTCGATGAGCGATTTGACGATCATCAGAAAAGCCAGCGTGATCAGGGCCAAGTAGTCGCCCCGGGTCTTGAAGGACGGCACGGCCACGATCAGGCCGAACAGGGCGGCGACCAGACCGCCGGCCAAAATCGCCACCGGGAACAGCGCCGGATAGGCGGCCACCGGCAACACCTTCATGCTCAGCAGGGCGGAAGTATAGGCTCCCACCGCCATGAAGCCGGCGTGGGCCAGCGAAAACTCGCCCATGTAGCCGTTCACCAGATTCAGGCTGACGGCCAGGATGATGTTGATGCCCACGTACATCATCACCAGCTGGACGTACTTGTTGAACCAGCCGTATTCGGGAATGGCGAAGGCCAAGCCGAAACCGAGCAGGATCAACACCGGCAGCAGCCAGCGTTGGGCCGCCAGCCACTCCCGGCTTTCGGTATACGCGCTGTTCATACTTTTTGTATCCGCGGCGAGCCCAGGATGCCGTAGGGTCGGACGATCAAAAGCAGGAGCAGCAGGGCGAACGCCACGAAATCCCGATAGGTGGAAGGCAGGAAAGCCGCCACCATGATCTCCACCCAACCCAGGATGAAGGCGCCGATCATCGCGCCGCGGATGTTGCCGATGCCGCCCACCACGGCGGAAATGAACGCCTTCCAGCCGACCATGATCCCCATGTACGGATCGATCACGGGATAGGCGAGGCCGTACATGGTGCCGGCCGCCCCCGCCAGCCCGGCGCCGATGGCGAAAGTGATGGAAATCACCAGATCCACCGGCACGCCCATCAGCGGCACGAAGGTCTTGTCCCAGGAAATCGCCCGCATCGCCATCCCGACCGGCGTGCGGTGGACCACGTAATCCAGCAGGAACATCAGCCCCAGGGACAGGAAAATGATGATGACTTGCAGGGAGGACAAGGAGACCCCGGCCAGATTCCAGGTGGTATTCTCCAGCAACATGGGAATGTTCTTGGGATAGGGCGCCAGGGCCAGGGTGAAATTCTCCAGGAAAATCCCGACGCCCAAAGCGGTGATGATGGCCGAAACCCTCGGCGCGTGGCGCAAGGGCTTGTAGGCCAACCGCTCGATGGCGACACCCAGCAGCGCCGTGCCGATCATGGTCAACAGCAGGGCCGGCACGAACGGCAAACCCAAGTACACGGCGGCCAGAAAACAGAAGAAAGCCCCCACCATGAACACGTCGCCGTGGGCGAAATTGATCATGGTCAGGATGCCGTAGACCATGGTGTAGCCCAAAGCGATCAGGGCATAGATGCTGCCCAGTTGCAAAGCGTTCAGCGTCTGCTGCAACCAGTAGACGATCCCTTCGCTCAACGTCGTCACCACCCTACCGCCGGTTAACAAGAAAGGCGGCCCGCCGGGCCGCCCTCGCGTCGCCTACACCCACATGCCGAAGCGATCAGGGATTGGCGTTGGTGAAATAAGTGAACTTGCCGTCCTTGATCTGCAAAATCACCGCGCTCTTGATCGGGTCGCGCGAATCGGCCTGGAACTTCATGTCGCCGGTGACACCCTTGTAGCTCGGCAGGGTGGACAGCGCGGCGCGGATCGCTTCCCGGTCGGCCTTGCCGGCGGTCTTGATCGAGCCGAACAGCAAGCCGAACGCATCGTAGGTCAGCGCCGCCACATCGTCCGGCTTGGTGCCGTAAGCCTTCTCGTAGTCCTCGATGAACTTCTTGGCGACCGGCGCGGCGTTGTCGGCGGCGTAGTGAGTGCTGAAATAGTAGCCGTTCAGATCGGCGCCGCCCAGGGTGAGGAGTTCGTTGCTGCCCCAGGAATCGCTACCGATGAAGGGGACGTTGATGCCCAGACGCTTGGCCTGCTGGACTTGCAGCGGCACCTCGCTGTAGTAGTTCGGCAGAAAAATCACGTCGGGCTTGGCGTCCTTGATCTTGGTCAATTGCGCCGAGAAATCCTTGTCGTTGGTGGTATAGGTCTCGAAGGCGACGATCTTGCCGCCCAGCTTTTCGTAGTTGGCCTTGAAAACTTCGGCGATGCCTTTGTTGTAGTCGGAGGCCACGTCGTACAGCACCGCCGCCTTTTTGGCTTTCAGCTTGTCCAGCGCGAACTTGGCCAGCACGCCCCCCTGGAAGGGATCGATGAAGCACGCCCGGAACACGTATTTCTTGGGCTTGTTGGTGTTGGTGTCCAGCGTGGTCTTGGGATTGGTGGACCAGGGGGTGATCAGCACCGTCTCGGAGCTCTCGGCGATTTCGGAGGCGGGAATCGCGTAGCGGCTGGCGTTGGGGCCGACGATGGCCAACACTTCGTCCTGCGTGATCAGCTTCTGGGCGGCGGCGGCGGATTGATCGGCCTTGCCGGCGTTGTCCTCCACCACCAGTTGCACCTTCATCTTTTCCTTGCCCACCTGCACGCCGCCGGCGGCGTTGATCTCCTTGACGGCCATCTCGGCGGCGTTCTTGCACGAGGTGCCGACGGCCGGCATGTCGCCGGTCAGCTCGGCGATGACGCCCAGTTTCAGGGTTTTCTCGGCACCCCAGGCAGTCATGCCAACGGTGCACAGCAATACGGGTAACAGCAGAGACAACACTTTTCGCATACGTTCCTCCCTATCCTCTCGTCGCGCGGGCGCGGGTTATCGAAACTTCGGCCCGATCAAAAAGGTGACATCGGGCCGAGGGTGGAGGCATTCGATACCCGAACAACGCCGAAGCTGAAGGGGTGCCGGCCTCACTACCTCGAACGATTATAGCTGTATTGGTTCGGTTTGCGCCGCTGTTTGCGAGGCCGCTACGGCGACCGATCGGGAGGGGGCGCTCGGGCGCCGCCCGAACTCGATCTCCGCCCCCGGCCCCCGGCGGCGGCCGATCCGCCTCGATTGGAGCCGGCCAGCGGGGCGGGCCGACCCGCTACAGCGAGCCCTTGGCTTCCCAGGAGGGGGCGATTATCTGCTCCGACCGCTTGCGACACACTTCCTCAAGCTGTTTCAGAACGGTTTCCATGCCGATCAGCTTTTCCAGAATGGCGCGGATGTCGCGCAAAGTGAAGATGACATCGACATCCATCTCCAGATATTTTTCGCGTTCCCGGTATTCCGCCCGCTCGATGGCGGCTTGAATGCTGTCGGCCTTGTCCACTTCGTTGCCCAGCAGCCGGATAAAAACCCGGAGCTTCTGGCGCTGTTGGGCCAACCAATCGCTGTAGAGATACAGCAGCTCGTAGCCGTCCTCGATCGAATAAGCCTTGTAGCGGAATTTGAGCTTGAGATCGTCGAAGGTGCTGTGCCGCAAAATCTGGCCCTTCTTCCATTCGTCGATGGTCTGCTTGAATTCCAGGGGCAAAAAATCCACTCCGGCCTCGATGCGGTTCTTGATGAATTCGAGATCCCGCACTTCCTTTTCGACTTTTTCCGCCGTCAGCCGAACTTGTTGATGAATCGCCTCGGTTCGGGTGTAATTCTTCTCGGTCGCTCTATCCGGCGTCGCGGCCGCGTCCAGCCGGTCGCCCTCCCGTTCCGCCTCAAGCCATTCGGCGATGGCCTCCTCGACGGCCCGCATTCGAGCCTCGACCTGTTCGGCTTCCCGCCGCTCTTCCTTGGCGCGCCGCAGTTGTACCCGGTCGCTTTCGGCCTGCTCCGCCGCCGCCCACTCGGCGATGGTCTGCTCCAAGGCCGCTTTCTCTTTGGCGGTCTGCTCCGCCGCCGATCGCTCCGCCGCCGATCGTTTGGCCGCCAGCCGCTCCGCCGCCGCCCGCGCCACCGCCTCGCTTTCGGCCGCCGCCTGTTCCGCCGCCGCCCGCTCCGCCGCCGCCCGCTCCGCCGCCGCTTGCGCTGCGGCGAGCTTCCGCTCCTGGACCAACCGTTTCCGGGCCTGGGTATAGTGCATGATCAGCCAGCCGGCCAGCGCGATGGCCGCCCCGACGCCGATCAAAACAAACCAGCCCGCCACTTGCCAAACACTCATGGGTCGTCCTTTCGCATCGACGATTGTGCCAAGCTCCCGCGCCGATCAACTAACAGCGGCACTGTAAGCCGGTAAAGCCAACGACTCCGGCGCGCGGCGCAGGAGCGCGCCGCGCGCCGCATTGGCGGAAACTCGCCATTTTCCGCGCCGAATGCGCGCCGATCACAGTCGTTCCGTTCCCGTCCGCCGCTACGCTTCGCCGCCAAACAGATCCAACAGTCGCGGCAACAGCCCGGCCAGCTCTCCGGTCATCAAGGCAAACTCGGCATCGAACACGGCCTCGGGGGAATCGGCCGCACCGTCGAGCAACGATTCCCGCACCACGTCGAGGAACCGCAGTTGCCGAACGACCAGCGCCTCATCCAGCACGAAAGCCACTCGTCCGCTCCAGTTCAAGCCCAGCCGGGACACTTGCTTGCCCGCCGCCAGATGGCCGCCGATTTCGTCGCCGGTCAAATCCTGGCCGCGACAACGCACCACCCCACCCGATTCGCCCATCTCGCGCAGCTCGCAACTGTCGCCCAAGCCGAAATCCGCCGGCGCGCGACCTTCGCCCAGCCATGCGGTCATGACCGCGGCCACCGACCGTTTGACCTTGGGCGGCGCGATCGGCAGCGTATCCAGCGTCTTGCGCAAAAACCCCGTCATTTCTTCGACCCCGCGCGGGCTGGCGCTATCGACCACCAGCCAACCGTTCCTCGGATCGAGATAAGCGTAGCCGTGTCGGCTGCGCGTCAGGGCGCGGGGCAGCAACTCCTGCAGCAGTTGCTCGCGCAGCTCCTGCCTTTCCCTGCGCCGCACCGGTCGCCGTTGCCGATCTTCGATTCCGGCGACGCGCTCCGCCACCAACTGATTGAGCACGCTGGCCGGCAGCACCTTTTCCTCGGTTCTCAGGCACAGCAACGCGCTTCCCCCCACGGCATGGACAAGATCGACCGCCTTGCGACCCAGGGGCGGCACCCAACCGGCAGCGCTCGGTTGATGGCTGGGGCAGGGCTGGAAGGCGTAGGGTTCCAATCGCTCCGCCAGCGTATCGAACGTCGCGGAAAACGGCTCGACCAACCGAAATAGTGTCAGATTTTTAAACCACATGCGGGGCAATCATTCCTTTAAAATAATCATTATCCGCCACGATTCCCCGGCCGCCAAGCCGGCCAACCCCGGCAAGCGCAGCGCGGCCCCACAATCGGGCCAGTATTATATTGCAGTGCAGCAAAAAATCCGCTATGCTGCGCCGACGAAATTCGAGCAGATCGCCTTTTTTCCGAAACTCTTGTGGAGACTTCGCATGGCCAATGACACCCTGAGCAAAATGTCCGAGCAGTACCAAAACTTCCTGAACCCGGTCATCAAGGCCAACAAGCTGTCGGCCGCCAATCTGGAAGCGCTGGTCAATTTCCAGATGAACGCCTTGCAGTCGTACATCGACCTGGCGATGGGCCGGATGAAAGCCGCCGCCGAAATCAGCGACCCCAGCAGCTTGCAATCGTTCCTGACCAGCCAGGCAGAGGCGATCGCCGGCGTGCATCAGAAATTCATGGACGACACCAAGGCGCTGGCCGATCTCACTTCGCGCTTCAAGGCCGAATTTGACAAGCTGGTTCAAGAGAGCCTGCCGACCCGCAAGTAATCGACAGCTTTCGCGCGGGTTGCCGGGCTGGCCCGCAATCCGGCGTCGCCTCGCGATCCTTCCTCTCCGATCCTCGATCTCCTTCGGGGCCAAATCGACGGATTCGGCTTCGAGGAAGATCGGTCGCGCCGTTCCGGGGCGGGCCGGCTGCCACCCCGAGCGCCGAAACGCTTTACCCCTCGCCGAACGCGCCTTATCCTCTCCCCATGTCCATGACTCGAATTGTCGTCGGCCTGTCCGGCGGCGTGGATTCCTCGGTCGCCGCGCTGTTGTTGCTCGAACAGGGATTCGAGGTGCACGGCGTGTTCATGAAAAACTGGGAAGATAGCTACGAAACCGGCTACTGCTCGGCGGCCGAGGATCTGGAGGATGCCCGATCCGTCTGCGCGACGCTCGGCATTCCGCTGCATCAGGTCAACTTCACCGCAGAATACCGGGATCGCGTGTTCGGCTATTTTCTGGACGAATACCGCAATGGTCGGACGCCCAACCCCGACACGCTGTGCAACACCGAAATCAAGTTCAAGGCCTTCCTCGACCATGCCCGGCGGCTGGGCGCCGACCGCATCGCCACCGGTCATTACGCCCGGCTCGCCGGTCGGAGCGGCCGGCACCTCCTGCTCAAGGGTCGCGACCCCGGCAAGGATCAGAGCTATTTTCTGTACGGCCTCGACCAGTCCCAATTGGGTGGCGCGCTGTTTCCGGTCGGCGATCTACACAAGCGGCAGGTGCGGGAACGAGCGGCGGCGGCGGGCCTGGTCACCCACGCCAAAAAGGACAGCACCGGAATCTGTTTCGTCGGCGAGCGGCCCTTCCGGGAGTTCCTGGGCCGATATCTGCCCCCCCGGCCGGGGCCGATCCGCTCGACCGATGGCGAATGGCTCGGCGAGCACGGGGGCCTGATGTTCCACACCCTCGGTCAGCGGCAAGGGCTGGGCATCGGCGGTCGGCGGACCGGCAGCGGCGAACCGTGGTACGCGGTCGCCAAGGACCTGCCGCGCAACACCCTGATCGTCGCGCAAGGCCACGACCATCCCGCGCTGTTTCATCGCCGGCTGCGAGCCTCCAGACCGCACTGGATCGCGGGCTCTCCGCCGGATCGGCCCTTGCGCTGTCACGCCAAGATCCGCTATCGCCAGCCCGATCAGCCGTGCTGGGTGGAAGCGGCCGACGGAACCGGTGTGACGGTTCGCTTCGACGAGCCGCAGCGGGCCATCACTCCCGGTCAGGCGGTCGTCTTCTATCGGGAAGACGAATGCCTGGGGGGCGGGATCATCGATAGCGCCCACGACTAACCCGACCTCACCGATCCCGTCGCCCCATGCCCCAGACCGACCACGACCGAGCCATCGCCCTCGCCGGCGTTCTGCAAGCCGCCGATCTGGTGCGCGGCATCGCCCGGCGCGGCCAAGCCAACGCCGAAGATGTCGATACCTGTCTGGCCAGCCTGATCAAGATCGATGCCCCCAGCAGCATCGACGTTTTCGGAGAGCTCCCCCATCTGCGCTCCGGCCTGCGCCTGCTGGAGCAGCAGCTCGGCAACCCCCGCGACATGGAGCTGACCCGCTACGCGGTCGCTTTGCTCGGTTTGGAGCGCAAGCTGTCCCGGCGCGCGGACTTGCTGAGAGCGATTGGCGCCAGCCTGGAAGACATCATCCAGAACCTGCCCCATTTCCCGGTCAGCCACAGCAACACCGTGGCCCGCTTCGCGGATATCTACCTGAAAAACGTCAGCACCCTGTCGCCGCGCATCATGGTGAACGGCGCCCAGATCCATCTGAACAACCCCGAGAACGCCAACCGGATCCGGGCGCTGCTGCTGGCCGGGATCCGCGCGGCGACGCTGTGGCGACAGAGCGGCGGCACCCGGCTCACCTTGCTGCTGCGCCGCAACCCCCTGCTGCGGGAAACTCGCGCGCTGCTGGCGAGCATCGCCCCCTGAATCCCCGCTTCAGTTTTTGCGATACGCCTCCACCACGTTGGGCAACTGGCCGATCTTGTCGAGCACCCGGCTGAGCTGCACCACATCGGTGATTTCCAGGGTCAGCCCCATCCGGGCGATGGAGGTTTCCTTATCGGTCAGGGTGTTCGCCCCCAGGACGTTGACCTGGTCGTTGGCCAGAATCGAGGTGATGTCGCGCAGCAGCCCGGAACGGTCGTAAGCGACGATCATGATATCCACCGGGTAGGTGGCCGGCGTCTCCCCCCAACCCACCTCGATGACGCGCTCGTGATGCTGGTTGGCCAGCCCGAGAAAATTGGTGCAATCCTGCCGGTGAATGGTCACGCCCCGTCCCTGGGTGATGTAGCCGGCAATCGGCTCGAACGGCGCCGGCTGGCAGCATTGCGCCATCTGGGACAGCAGGTGGCCGACCCCGCGAATCCGCACGCTGTCTCTGCCCGACTCCGGCGGCTTGGCCTTGCGCGCGACCAGCGGGCTCTCCTTGGCCGAGGGCGGCGCCGGCAGCAAATCCTGAATTCTGGCCACCACCTGCGCGGTGGTCAGGGCGCCGTGGCCGATGGCGGCGAACAGATCCTCCGGTTTGGTAAAACCGAGCCGGTCGGCCACCTTCTCCAGCTTGAGCTGCTTGATGCCCAAGCGCTGGAACTCGTGCTCCAGGGCGCCCCGTCCGGCGGAGACGCTTTTGTCCTGATCCTGTTGGAAAAACCACTGGCGGATTTTGGCCCTGGCCCGGTTGGTCTTGGCGTAGCCCAGATGCGGGCTGAGCCAGTCGCGGCTGGGCCCCCCGGTCTTGGCCGTCAGCACGTCCACCTGCTCACCGTTCTTGAGCTCGTAGCTCAACGGCACGATCCGGCCGTTGACCTTGGCGCCCCGGCAGCGGTGCCCGACCTCGGTGTGGATGTGATAGGCGAAATCCAGCGGGGTGGCGCCTTGCGGCAACTCGACGATGGCGCCCTTGGGCGTGATGGCGTAAACCCGATCCTGAAACGCCTCGGCCTTGAACCGCTCCAGCAGATCGCCGTCATCGGCGTCCTCGTCCCGATACTCCAACATCTGCCGCAACCACGCGATCTGCCGTTCGGCCACATCGCCGGGTCCCTCGCCGCCCTCTTTGTAGCGCCAGTGGGCGGCGACGCCCAGCTCGGCGTGCTGGTGCATGGCGTGGGTGCGAATCTGCACTTCCACCGGACGGCCCTCCGGCCCCACCACCGCCGTGTGCAGGGATTGATAGCCGTTGGGCTTGGGGTGGGCGATGTAGTCGTCGAACTCCTGGTGGATGTGGTTCCAGTGGGCGTGGACCACCCCGAGCGCGGCGTAGCAGTCGTTGACCGTCCCGACCATCACCCGCACCGCCCGCACGTCAAAAATTTGCTGGAAGGACAGCTTCTTGCGCTGCATCTTCCGCCAGATGCTGTAGATGTGCTTGACCCGGCCGCTGATCTCGGCGCGGATGCCGGCCCGCTTCAGGTAGTCGCGGAGTTCTTCCATGACCCGGGCGATGTAGCGTTCCCGGTCGGCCCGGCGCTCGTCGAGCGCGGCGGCGATCTGCTTGTAAACCGCCGAATCCAGGTAGCGCAGGGCCAGATCTTCCATTTCCCACTTGATGCGCCCGATGCCCAGCCGGTTGGCCAGGGGCGTGAAGATATCCAGCGTTTCCCGAGCGATGCGCCGCCGCTCCGCGTCCGGCGCCCGGCCGAGCTGGCGCAGGGCGTGCAACCGCATCGCCAGCTTGATCAGCACGACCCGCACGTCTTGGGCCATCGCCAGCAGCATCTTGCGCAAGCTTTCCAACTGGCGGCCGGCGTGCTGGCCGCTCTGGTGCAACTCGCCGATGGTGTCGAGCTTGGCGATGCCGTCCACCAGCCGCGCGATGGGCGATCCGAACGCTTCCTCGACCTGTTTGAGCTTGGCTTGCCCGGTCGCGACCGGCTCGTGCAGCAGCGCGGCGGCGACCACGTCGTGATCCATGCCCAGATCGGCCAGCAAATCGGCGGCCCCCAGATCGGGCTCGCCGCTCAGCGTGTAAGCGTTCCTGACGATCTCGATTTGAGAAGCCGACCAATCGACCCGCAGGCTATCCAGCCAGGTGTCGAAATCCGCGCCGGCCAGCGCGGTTTGCCTGGAAGTGACCATAAGCGTCCCCTGAAAAGTATCCAGAATGGAATACAACGCCCGCTGCCGGAAGTTCGGCCGGGCGGGGAAGGGGGAGTTCGGGCGGACGAATCTCGATGATCGAGTTGTTGTGGGCAGCGGGGGCGCCAGCCCCCTCCCCGGCGAGAGGGGGCTGGCGCGAAAGGTCGGAACGGGGCGCGGCGCGGTTCAGTTGTTCTTGGCGCCCTGATCCACCCACTTGCGGATCATCGCCAGTTGCGCGTCCGGCAGCTTGACCTTGCCGTGCGGCATCTGGATGGAGGGATCGACGCCGGGGCGTCCTTCGATCAGCCGGTTCAGGCTGCTGTTGAGGCTCTGGCCGGGAATGATGACGGGTCCCATTTTGGTGCCCTTCATCAATTCCTGGTACGTCCCCACCGCCAGACCGGTCTTTTGGTAGCCCTCGCCTTTGGGCGGGGTATGGCATTCCGCGCAGCTCGCCTTCAATATCGGATACACGTCCTTTTGGAAGCTCACCGGCTTATCCGCCTGTTCGCCAGAGCAGCCGACCAGCGCGCCAATCCCCAATACCAACGCGGTTGCAAGCAGTTTACGAGAGTTCATGGATCGTCCTTCGTGCATTTTAGACGAGTTATCACTTATGGAGGGTGCGGCGATAATCTTATCAGACTACGGCGGCGCGGGAATGCCGGCGTGCGATGAATCTCCGTCCCGACCCTCCAGCCAACTGGACCGGGATAGGCTATAATCCCCTTGGCTTGGCCGGCGCGCGAACCGTACCGGCGCCGATCGCGGCCGGATCGCGGCCGACGAGGCTCCGCCGGCCGCTCCGCCTGCGGTCGACGCCGCGCCGCGCGCCGGTTGGCCGGCCGGCAAATCCCCCTTTCCGGCCCGGCCGCCCAACGATACCCTTACGGAAAATCATCCTATAGAGGATTCGCGTTATAATAAATGATCGGTGCGCACGGCGCTTGACACCCGACTCCAGATGCCCGCCATTCACCCGATGCCCAACAACCACGCGACGCTGGCGACAGCATACGCCGATTCGCGGTCCGGTGTTCAACCGCCGTCGGGCATGATCTCCACCGTCAACACAACAGGATGAAAAACGTGACGAGCCCGAAACTCCACCCCGAATTACAACGAATCATCGAATCTCGCCATCACGACCCCTTCGCCGTGCTGGGTCGCCATCCGCAAGACAAACGGGTCGTCGTGCGCGCTCATTTGCCCTACGCGCAAGAGGTCCACATCGCCGAAGGCAACCACCCGCTGGAGCGCGTCCCGAACACCGACCTGTTCGAGTGGCACGGCAAGCCGGACCAGGTCCCCGAACGCTACCGCTTGATCTGGCGCGATTCCGACCATCACGAGCACATTTCCTACGACCCGTACTGCTTCCCGCCGCAACTGCCCGATTTCGATCTGTATCTGTTCGGCGAGGGCAAGCACTGGCACGCCTACCGCTTCCTGGGCGCCCATCCGCACGAGGCGGACGGCGTCCCCGGCGCGCTGTTCGCGGTGTGGGCGCCGAACGCCGAGCGGGTCAGCGTGGTCGGCAATTTCAACCGCTGGGACGGCCGGATCCACCAGATGCGGGTCCGCGGCGGCAGCGGGATTTGGGAGCTGTTCATCCCCAACCTGTATCCGGGCGATCTCTACAAATTCGAAATCCGCAATCGCCACAGCGGGACCGTTTTTTTGAAATCGGACCCCTACGGCCAGCATTTCGAAATCCGCCCCAGCACCGCCACCATCGTCCCCAAGCCCGACACCTACGCCTGGCGCGACGAGGCTTGGCTGAACAAGCGCAAGAGCGCCGACTGGCTCCACCAGCCGATGTCCATCTACGAGGTCCATCTCGGCTCGTGGCGGCGCGGCCCGGAAGGCGAGTTTCTGAATTACCGGGATCTGGCGCATCAACTGGTCGATTACGTCAAGGAAACCGGTTTCAGCCACATCGAGCTACTGCCGATCACCGAACACCCCTACGATGCGTCCTGGGGCTATCAGACCACCGGCTACTACGCGCCGACCAGCCGCTTCGGCACGCCGGACGATTTCCGCTACTTCATGGATTACTGCCACCAGCACGATGTCGGCGTGATCCTCGACTGGGTGCCGGCGCATTTCCCCAAGGACGCCCACGGCTTGGCCCGGTTCGACGGCGAGCCGCTGTACGAGCACGCCGATCCCCGCAAGGGCGAGCACCTCGACTGGTCCACGCTGATTTTCAACTTCGGCCGCTACGAGGTGAAGAATTTCCTGCTGTCCAGCGCCCTGTACTGGATCGAGGAGTTCCATCTCGACGGGCTGCGGGTGGACGCGGTCGCCTCGATGCTGTATCTGGACTATTCGCGCAAGGAAGGCGAGTGGATTCCCAACAAGTACGGCGGTCGAGAAAATCTGGAAGCGATCGATTTTCTGCGCGAACTCAACACCGTGGTGCACAGCGAGCATCCCGGCGCGCTGGTGATCGCCGAGGAGTCCACCTCCTGGCCGCAGGTGACCCGTCCCACCTACCTGGGCGGACTGGGTTTCAGCATGAAGTGGAACATGGGCTGGATGAACGACACGCTGCGCTACATGGCGCAGAACCCGGTCCATCGCAAGTACCACCACGACCTGCTGACCTTCAGCATGCTGTACTGCTTCACCGAGAACTTCATGCTGCCGTTCTCGCACGATGAGGTGGTGCACGGCAAGGGCTCGATGATCAACAAGATGCCGGGCGACGAGTGGCAGCGTTTCGCCAATCTGCGGCTGCTGTACACCTACATGTTCACCCATCCCGGCAAGAAACTGCTGTTCATGGGCACCGAGTTCGGCCAGGGCACCGAATGGAACAGCGCCGCCACGCTCGACTGGTACGTGCTCCAGTACGGCTTCCACCAGGGAATGCAACTGCTGGTCAGGGACCTCAATCGGCTCTATCAGGACAGCCCGGAACTGCACCACTACGAGTTCGAGTGGCAGGGCTTCTCCTGGATCGATTGCCACGACGCCGAACAGTCCATCCTCAGCTACTTGCGCAAGAAGGACAACGACTTCCTGGTGGTGGTGGTCAACTTCACCCCGGTGCCGCGCCACGACTATCGGATCGGCGTACCCCGGCAGTGCCGCTACTCCGAAGTGCTCAATTCCGATTCCCACTACTACGGTGGCAGCGGGGTCGGCAACGGGGGAGTCGAGCTGATCGCCGAAGAGCGGCCCTGGATGGAGCACCCTTATTCGATCTCCATCACCGTGCCGCCGCTGGGCGGTATCGTGCTGCGGCCGGAGCCGTTGCCGGAACCCGAGCCGGTCGCGGCCAGCGTCGAGGACGAAACGCCGGCAGAAACCGCGGTCTTGGAGGAGAAAGCGAGCGTGGAGGCGGTCGCGGCCGAGACCGAAGCCGAGGCCGAACTCGCGCAGCCGGAATGAACCGTCGGCCGGAGACCCGGCCCCGATGACGGCAAGGCGCGGAACCCCCGCGCCTTGTTTTTTCAGACGTATCCGCCAGAAATCAGCTCGGACAAGATCAAGCGCTGAATCATTTTGTCTTTCTGGCTGGCCGGTCGATCGAGCTGGAGGCGGGCCAAATACCGCTTGGCCGCTTCTGGCGTGGGGCCGACCGTCATCGCTTTCACGATGGTCTTCATCAGATCGCCCTTGGTCGACAGTCGCAGCTTGAGCCCCTTGAGCACCCGCCCCAGCACGATTTCCTCCTCGGTGAACTCGGTCCCCAGCGGGAAATCCGGCAGCAATCCCATTTTCTTGTATTTCTCGATCCGGGCCTGAATCTTCTCGGGGGTATTTTGCAGATAGCGCGGCGGAATCTGGTAATCCCGAGGGATCTTGCCGGCCCGCTTGGCTTTTTCCAGCAGCTCCGGCTGGAAGCGGGAATCGGCGATATCGAGCAAGGCGATGATCACGTCCTTGTCGGAACGCCCGCGCAAATCGGCGATGCCGTATTCCGTGATCGCGATGTCGCGCAAATGGCGCGGGATGGTCGAATGACCGTAGCTCCAGACGATGTTCGAGGAGACGGTCAAACCGGACTCCCGCGTGCTGCGCAGCATCAGGACAGAGCGGGCGCCGGGCAGCTCGTGGGCCATGGCGACGAAGTTGTACTGGCCGCCGACGCCGCTGATCACTTGGCCGCTTTCCAGGCCGTCGGACACCGCCGCGCCCATCAGCGTCATCATGATGGTGGTATTGATGAACCGGGCGTCCCGCCGTTGCAGCACCGCCAGTTCCTCGCCACCGTAGAGATGGTTGACCTTCCGCACCGTGGTCATGCAGATTTGCCGGCTTTCCCGCTCGGGCAGCGCGCGCAGCGCCTCGTAAAAATCCTGTGGCCCCATGAAGAAGCCACCGTGCATCAGGATGCCGTCTTTGAGGTGATCGCCCAGTCCGCTCTCGACGACGGCCGCGTAGCTCTCCGGCCGCTCCAAATCGGCTGGAACCCGCACGGTATCGCCCATCACCAAATCCCCATCCCGGTAACGGACCCGATCATCGAAAATCCCGAACTTGCGCAAGAACCCGACATCGGCTTCGGTCAAGCGGGCCGGGACCACTCCCCGTTCCAGCAGAACTCGCAGAGTCCGCTCGTCCACCGCTTCGGTGATCGCCCCTTCGTTGAGCAGGCGCTGCAACGGAACGCTGTCGTAAACCTTGCGCTTGAGGATGCCGTCCCGGTACAGGTGCAGAAAGCCGTTGACGAACATCTCGCTGGCGCCGTACAAGCCCCGCTCGAACGGCCGGGTTCCGCCGATGCGCTCGATCAAATCGCCGTGGCGCTCCAGGATGCCCCAATCGGCCAACAGTTGATGGTAAAGCGCGCTTTGTCGCTGCCGCAGCCGGCAGAAATGGACGATGGCGTCGCCCAGACAGCCGATCCCGATCTGCAGGGTGCCGCCGTCGCGGATCAGGGCGCTGGCCTGCAAACCGAGCAGATAATCGGCGTTATCCACCGGCATGTTGGGCGCGCCGAACAGCCGAAAATCGTAACCGCGATGATCGAGCACCAGATCGAAAGCGGCCGGCCGGACCATGGCGTCGTTGTACATGAACGGCATTTGCCGGTTGACTTGAGCGACCGTCACCATCGGCCGCCCCTGGCGGCGCGCTTCCTCGACCGCCGGCAACAAATCCAGGGTGACGTCGGGATTGCCGCCGAGGCTGAACCACGGTTCGCCATCCACTTCGCGGGCGGCGACCATCTGGGCCAGCACGTTGATGCCGTTCGCCATCAAATCGCGGGCGGCGTGGGTATAGTTGGTGCTGATGTAGTTCTGTTGCTGCATCGGCACGTTCATGAAACCGCCCGGCTTGAAGAAAAATTCCGCGACTTCGACGTTGGCGGGTATCTGGCCGGTCCGCAAATCGCCGGCGTATTCCAGATCGGGATAGTCGCCGAACACCCGCGCGACGAACGGCTCCAGAAACCGCCTTTCCAGATCGCTGGACCCTTTGGGCGTCTCGACGGTGATCGCGGTCAAAATTTTGAGCCGCAGCTCCGGATCCGCTTTCGCCCGCCGGTAGAGCGCGTTCACCAGAGGATTGGGCTTGCCGATCCCCAGCGGAATCCCGAGCACGATGCGCTTGCCGACCCGGGCGATGACGGCTTCCACACACGCATCGATATCCTGAAAATACGACGGGCTTTGCTGTTGCATGATCCGATCTCTCTCGGCCGGTTGGTGATTGCGCGATGGGTGACGCCGTCGGACAATGCGGCTACCAAAAGCGAGGTCGTTCCATCAAACGCACCCCTGATCGAAGTCATGGGATGACTCGGCGCGGACTGTCGCCGATTATAGCAGGTCTGATCTGCCCGGCCCGTGGCGAGCGGGTCGGGAACGGATTACACTAAACCGCGTTTCGAGCGCCGCACGTTGCGTCCCGCATACCGAAGGAGAAGCCGCAATGGCAGACAACAGCGTATCAGAAGCCAACAAAGCCTTGGTCCGGCGCAACTTCGAGGTGATTTGGAGCCAGGGCAATCTGGCGGTCGCGGACGAAATTCTCGCGCCGGACTACATCGGGCACATCGCGACCCTGCCGGAGCCGGTGCACGGCGTCGAAGCGTTCAAGCAACTGATCGCGATGTATCACTTCTCCTTCCCCGACACCCGCTTCGAAATTCAGGACCAAATCGCCGAGGGCGACAAGGTCGCCTCGCGCTGGATCGCTCGCGGCACGCACCGGGGCGAATTCATGGGCATCGCGCCCAGCGGTCAGGCGATGTCCGTGACCGGCATGAGCTTCCACCGGATCGAAAATGGCCGCATCGCGGAATCGTGGGACGATTGGGATGCGTTGAGCATGTTGCAGGGCATGACCGAGGATGTTTTCCAATCCCTGTCGTTTCGCATCTGACTCGCCCCACGACCCCGCCGCCCCGCCAAACCCGGCCCGGCCCCCCTCGCGGTTCGATCCGCTTTACCCTTCCTTTGCCCGGCGCGCAACCAAGCGGGCGCGGGTCGCTCTCCCCGATGAGCGGTCGCCACCATGATTGAGCCGGCCGATTTCCGTCCCGCCTGGTGGCTGCCCGGCCCGCACGCGCAAACGCTATGGCCCGTTTTGTGTCGGCGTCGGCCGCGCGTGCCCCTGCGCCGCGAGCGCCTGGAATTGCCCGACGGCGACTTTTTGGATCTGGATTGGACGGCCGGCGAGCGGGGTCCGGTCGTGCTGGTCGTGCACGGCTTGGAAGGCTCCAGCGACTCGCATTACGCGGTCGGGATGCTGGCCGCCGTCGCGCGCCGGGGCTGGCGCGGCGCGGTCATGCATTTTCGCGGTCGCAGCGGCGAACCCAATCGGCTGGCGCGCAGCTATTGCGCCGGCGATACGGCCGATATCGCCCATGTCGTGGATCGGCTGCGCCGACGGGAACCGAACGCGCCTCTGGCCGTTGTCGGTTACTCGCTCGGCGGGAACGCCCTGCTCAAGTGGCTGGGCGAGACCCGCGCCGATCCGCCCTTGCGCGCCGCCGTCGCGGTATCGGTGCCGTTTCTTTTGGACGCCACCGCGCGGCGTCTGGGCAAGGGTTTCTCGCGGCTCTACCAATGGCACCTTTTAGCTGAATTAAAGCGCGGCTATCGCCATAAATTCCGCCGCCGGAGCGACGGGCCGGTCGCTTTGGGCGATCTGGCGACCCTGCGGGATTTTTACGCCTTCGACGACCGGATCACCGCCCCCCTGCACGGCTACGCCGGTGTCGCCGACTACTACGCACGCGCCAGTTGCCGCCAGTTCCTGCGGCGGATCAAGGTTCCGACCTTGATCTTGCACGCCCTGGACGACCCGTTCATGGCGCCGGACACCGTGCCGGACGCGGTGGAACTCTCCGCCGATATCCGCCTGGAACTGAGCCGCGCCGGCGGCCACGTCGGTTTCGTGGCCGGTCCTTGGCCGTGGCGGGCCGACTACTGGCTGGAGCGGCGCATCCCGGCGTTTCTGGCGGAACGCTGGCCGTCGTAGCCGCGCCCGCCCGCTCGTCCATCCCGGCGGCCTCGATTCCGGGGCCGCCGCAGAACTCACGCTCCGGCCGCGATCTTGTCCAGGACGAACTCGTGGACCTTTCCCACGGTTTCAAAGGTTTCGGCGCTGATCTCATCGTCCGCGACCTGAATGCCGAACCGCTCTTCCAGCGCCTGGATCAGAGCAACCACCGCCATCGAGTCGAATTCCGGAATACTGCCCACCAGCGGGGTGTCCGGACCCATTTTTTCCATCCGGTCGCCCAAAAGCAACAGATCGCCGATCAGTTGCCGTATGTCGTCGAATTCGACCATTGAAAGCCATCTCCAGGGGGTGGGAAGCCAAGGGAAGCGCTTGGCGCGGCCAGCGAACTGGCCAGCGCGCGGAGGCAATTCAAGATAGCGTCGAAGCCGGCAAGAATCCAGCCGGTCAGCCGGCTCGGTCGAAATTCGGTTTGCGGGCCAGCACCGCGTAGCCGAACACCGGCTGATCCCCTTCCTGGCGTAGCGTGACCTCTGTCACCGCCGGCTCGCTCAGCCCGGCAGCCGTCAAGGTTCGACTCAAATAGTCGGCGGCATGGCTATAGCGACCGCTCTTGTTCAAGCGATGACCCTCCGGCGCGGCGTCCGGTTCGGCCCGCTCCACCGTGAACGCCAGCCAGCCTCCCGGACGCAGGGCGCCGGCGACGGCCGCGCAAAGCGGGGCCAAGTCGCCGAAATACACCAGCGTATCGGCCGAAACGATCAGGTCATAAACCTGGCTTCGCTCGCTCAGAAACGCGGTCAACTCGGCCACCGCCAGCTCGTCGTAACCCCCTCGTTCGCGGGCCTTGTCCACCATCCGGGAGGACAAATCCACTCCGGTCAGATGGCGGGCATAAGGCCGCAGCAACGGCGCGCACAAACCCGTGCCGCACCCCGCGTCCAACACGTCGAACTGCCCCCCTCCCTCTCCCAACACACCGGCGAGCCGCTCCAGGATCAACGCGGGCGCCCGATAGCCCAACCGCTGCAAATGCCGGTCGAACTGATCGGCGTAGCGATCGAACAAATCGGTCACGTAGGCGTCCGAAGCCCGCGTTGGAGCATCCTCGCCGAACCACGCCGTCAACCGATGCTGGGCCACCGGATCGTCCGGCATCAAGCGCACCCAGTGCTGCAGCAGAGCCAGGGCGTTTTCGGTGCCGCCCAACTGAAAGACCGCATCGCTCAGCACCGCTCGCGCTTCCTCGCGTTCCCCCAGACGATGCAACACGGTGCCCATCAGCATCAAGGCGCCCCGGTGCGTGCCATCGGCCTGTAGCGTGACCCGCAGGGCGGCGCGCGCCTCCTCGGTTCGCTCCAGTTCGGCCAGCAACACCCCGAGGCGGTAATGGATTTCGGGGTTGCCGGGCAGGCGTTCGCCGGCCGACCGATACACCTCCAACGCTTCCGGCAATCGACCCAGCATCTTGAGCGAGGCGCCCAGATTGGCGCATGCCTCCACCTCATCCGGTTTGAAAATAATCGCCTGCCGGTATGTGGCTATAGCCTCTTCGTGGCGCTGCTGGGCGATCAGGACATTACCGAGGTTGGTATAGGCGGAGGCGTGACCGGGAGCGGCGCGAATCGCCCGGCGAAACAGTTGTTCGGCCTGGGTCGATTGTCCCCGCTCCTGCTGGAGAATCCCCAGAAAATTCAACGCATCGGGGTGATTCGGTCGACTGCGGAGGACACGTTCGCCACAGGACTGCGCTTCCAGCAAATTTCCCTGGCGATGCGCGACCCTCGCCCGCGCGAACCAGGCCGCAACATCGTCGGCGCCGGGATCGCCGCCGGAGACCGCTCGCGACCCGCCGGGTTTCTTGGTGTCGTCGCTCAAAGCGCCTCCTCGCTCTCGCGCGGTTCAGATCTCGGGGGATCTGCGTGCTGTCACGAGGAAGCCGATGACGGGTTGGCCACCCTCCAACCGCAAGGTCACGGTTTCCAGGGACGCGATCTCCATTCCTGCCTGGGCCAGCACTCGCCGCAAGTAAGCTTCCGAATGCCGATAACGGCCGCTCGGATCGAGGTTGAAATCGTCGGCCGCAGCCGCGTCTTCGAGCCGCTCCACGGTGAACGCCAACCAGCCGCCTGACCGCAAAGCGGCGGCGGCGGCGGCCATCACCGGCTCCAGTCTCCCCGAAATACACCAAGGTATCGGCGGACACGATCACGTCGTAAGTCGCCGGATGATCGATCAGGAACGCGGTCAGCTCCGCGACGGCCAGCTCGTCGTAATCGCCGCGAGTCCGCGCCCGTTCCACCATGCGCGGCGACAGATCGACGCCAACCAGCCGCCGGGCATAGGGGCGCAGCGAAGGCCCGCACAACCCGGTGCCGCACCCGGCGTCCAACACGTCGAGCGAAGCCCCCGGCTGGCCCAACCCCGCAGCGACCGCCGAGCCGATCAATTCCGGCGCGCGGTACTCCAAGCGGTGCAGATGCTCGTCAAAATAGTCGGCCATTCCATCGAACAGCGTCTGTACATAGTTATCGGCCGCCCGCTCTGGCACTTCTTGCCCCGAATGCGCGGCCAGCATGTGCCGGGCCACCGGGTTGGCGGGATCAACCGCCAGCCAGTCTTGGAGCATCGCGATCGCTTCCTCGCTGCGCTCTAGCCGATACAACAGAATGCTCCGGCTCCGGTACGCCATCGCATGGGTGGGTTGCAGGCGGATCACTTCCTTGTATGCGGCGACGGCCTCGTCGAGTTGGCCCTGCCCGGCCAGCGCCCTGCCCAGATTGAAATGCGCTTCCACCATATTGGGCGCCAGGGCGATGGCCTGCTGGAACGCGGCGACAGCCTCGGTGTTACGGCTGGATCGCAACAGCATCACGCCCAGATTGAAATGGGCGCTGGAGTTGCCCGGAGCCAGTTCGACGGTGTGGCGGTAAGCCGCCGCCGCCTCGTCCCAGCGATCCATGCCCGCCTGCACGTTGCCCAGATTGTTCCAGGCATCCGCATAGTTCGGATCGATGTCCAGCGCCCGGCGAATCAGGTCAGCGGCTTCCTGGTGCCGTCCTCGCTGCGAGTTCAGCACGCCGAGAAAATGCAGGGCATCGATGTGCCGAGGGTTCGAGCGGAGCGCTTGCTGATAAAGCAGCTCGGCCGCGTCCAGTTGCCCCTGGCGATGTAGCTCGATAGCCCGGATCAACTGTTGGGAGCCGGCATTGGCATTCGGGGGTTTCCCGCTGGCGAGCGCCCGGCGTTGCTGGCGGTTCATTGCTGTTGCCTCATGTGTCCGGTGGGACAACGTCGCTGCTTGGAAACTCAAAAGTATCAGCTTCCATCCTTGACTCCGGAAACCGTTCAGACCCCCTTGTGGTTTTAGGCAGAACCTTGCATCGTTAAACGGTTCAGCCAGTTCAACAAGACTGTGGGGTTAAGTGAGATTAGCCGCTTAGTCACCGCGCGACCGCAGGAGCACTTAGAACGTAAAACCCGATCAGTTTATCCGCATTGAGATCGGTTTCCTTGGGCATCGCTACCGCGAAGGCAGCGCCAGCGTTACCTTGCGGATAAACTTCTACAAAATCGATGCCTGGTTCGTACCATTCGAACATTGTCCGCTCGATAGACTTCTCCGCCATCTGATTCTGCACAGATTTCGAAACCGCAATCCAAGGAATTTTGCCTGACACCTGATAATAGCGCGCCGACTGGATTGAAAACCGACCCTGGAAGAACGCCATCGCTTCAGCGTCGAGTTTCTCGCTGTCTTTCGATGCTGGAACTTCTTTCATGCCATCAAGTGGCTTCGGCTGAAATAATCTGGTCTCAGACATGCCAACCTCCCAAGCAAATATTGCCAGCATCAACGCCATTAAGATTCCCGTATTTTTCCATGATCTCATTTCTCGCTCTCTTCATTTCATTGACTCACCTGAAAAGACTCTAGACCACCGGTCGTCACCAGATTCTGGAGGGATACGACCATCGTGGCCGACTCGGTGTCTTTGCCTTCGCCGACACCCATATTCGTTCCCCAGGGATTGCGCAAAGTGACTTTCCAATCCCTTCCTACGCGCACAATCGACAAGACCGTGTAGACATGGTTATCCACTAATCCGTCTTGGGGAATCGGAGCACCAGTCAGTCTTTGCCAAAAGCCGCGAGAGTCTTTCTCAGGTACAGACCACAAAGTAACGCTCTTGCGCTGATCTAAAGCGACTGAGATTCTAGAACCTAGCAAAGCCACAGAACCGATCATGCCAAGCTGAGGATAGTGGATGTAAGCTACTCTGGTTCCAGTGTTTCCGGTGATCGCCATCATGGCGTCAGAAGGCCAACCACCATTGATGATCTTCTGATAGCCCTCACCCAGCCCATCGGCCGGATTGGTATCGAACATCTTGGCGTACGCCGTTTCAATCACAGCAGGCCAAGTACGTTCGTACTTCCCGGTGTTATCAACATAGCTTCCACCGTGGCGTTTCACATTATCCTCTAGTTCCGCCTGGGTCACCCAGATAAATTTGGCCTGCCCTTTTAGGTCGTAGAGCCGAACACGGAATCCCTGGGTGATGGGGTCGTAGAGGATGGCATTCCGAATCATCGTGGGGTTTTGCGACGCGACTGCCCCCAAAGTAGCGACGAAGTAGCAATCACCGAATGCATCTTGCTTAATATCGTTAGCGGACAGCCCATTGGGACCGTACAGATTCGCGTCAGTAAATTTTGGCTTTTTCTCAAGCAGTACGTTGATGCGAGCAAGCGTTGCTTGGTTTACGTCAACACGCCCGTCACGATCTAAACCAACATTGGATTTTTGGAAGTTGAGGATAGCCCCGGTTGTCTTCGGCCCAACCAAGCCATCTTCTTTCAATTTAGGGACCGGACCGCCCTTGTTCGGCGGGATCTGGTTGAGCGCCTTTTGAATCGTCAAAACGTCCGCTTTCTTGTTTACGCCGCCTTGGCCGACAGATGCCGAAATGGTTACCATGATTCGATCCTCCTGATATACACCGCGAAGCCATATAAGGCTAGAAACTTGTAGCCGTTCTCTTCCACTACCGGGGCAGGCGGCGCAGGGCAGTCCGGTGTGTCACCTTGTCGAGCCCGCAGCAGCATACTCGAATCGGTGATTCGGCGACCAATTTCCCATGCCTCTCATTTTGAGAAAGGTCAACGGAGGAGAGCCTGAGCGACTACCGCTCATCGCATACTCTGCCCATAACGCATCTTCCATGCCACTCCAGCTAACCGTTTTAGTTCATGATTGTCGTGTTTGCCAGCCTAAAAAAAATCGATAACCAATCCAAAATGAACTATCGTCGTTCATTCTGGACTGGCTTATTTCAACCTAAAGATTCTCTCACTCAAAATCGAAACCAAATTCTCCCTCAACCACTCTAACCTGTACTCGTGCGATGGGTTGACCTTCCACCATCCGGGTCAGGAATTCCTGGCTGATCGACGGCAGCATGGTGTTGGTCAGGATCGCGTCCACCATCCGTCCGCCGCTTTCCAGCTCGGTGCAGCGGCTGACGATCAGCTTGATCACCTCGTCGTCGTAACCGAACGGCACCTTGTGGTTTTCCTTGATCCGTTTCTCGATCCGGCCGAGCTGCAGCCGGACGATTTCGCCGATCATCTCGTCGCTGAGCGGATAATAGGGAATCGTCACCAATCGGCCCAGCAAAGCCGGTGGGAACACCTTGAGCAAGGGTTCCCGCAACGCCTTGCCCAAGCCCTCGGGATCGGGCAGCAACTCCGGGTCCTTGCACATGTTCGCGATCAGGTCGGTGCCGACATTGGTGGTGAGCAGGATCAAGGTGTTCTTGAAGTCGATGAACCGCCCCTCGCCGTCCTCCATCCAGCCCTTGTCGAAGACCTGGAAGAAAATTTCGTGCACGTCGTGATGCGCCTTCTCCACCTCGTCCAGCAGCACCACGCTGTAGGGCCGGCGGCGCACCGCCTCGGTCAACACCCCGCCCTCGCCGTAGCCGACGTAACCCGGCGGCGCACCCTTGAGGGTGGAAACGGTGTGCGCCTCCTGGAACTCGCTCATGTTGATGGTGATGACGTTTTGCTCGCCGCCGTACAGCGCCTCGGCCAGGGCCAAGGCGGTTTCGGTCTTGCCCACGCCGGACGGACCGGCCAGCATGAACACCCCGATGGGCTTGTTGGGATTGTCCAGCGCGGCGCGCGAGGTCTGGATGCGGCGGGCGATCATGTCCAGGGCGTGGCGCTGGCCGATGATGCGGCGGTTGAGAATGTCGGCCAGGCTCAACACGGTTTCGATTTCGTTCTTCACCATCCGACCGACCGGGATGCCGGTCCAGTCGGCGACCACCGAGGCCACCGCCTGCGCGTCCACGCTGGGCAAAATCAGCGGCGACTCGCCCTGCAACTCGTGCAGTTTGGTCTGGAGTTCCTTCAATTCCGCCAACCAGCTTAGCCGTTGCGGATCGGGTTCGGTCGCGGTCGCCGCCTCGACCGTCCCGCCAGCGCCACGCAACTTGGCGCGCAGGTCGAGAATTTGATCGACCAGCCCCTTTTCCTCCTGCCAGCGGGCTTCCAGCTCTGCCAGCCGGGCCTCCTCGGCCTGCATTTTTTCCTTGGCCGCCGCCTCGCGCTGGGCGGTGTCGATGCCGACCGCCGTTTCACGGCCGATGATCTCCAGTTCAGTTTTGAAACCGTCGATGCGGCGGCGACTGTCCTCGACCTCCGCCGGCACCGCGTGCAGGCTGATCGCCACTCGGGCGCTGGCGGTATCCAGCAGGCTGACCGCCTTGTCCGGCAACTGGCGGGCCGGGATGTAGCGGTGCGACAGCTTGACCGCCGCTTCCAGCGCCTCGTCCAGAATCTGCGCCCGATGGTGCTGCTCCATGGTCGAGGCCATGCCGCGCATCATCAGGAGGGTCTTCTCTTCGCTCGGTTCGCCGATCTGCACCACCTGAAAGCGGCGGGTCAGGGCGGGATCTTTTTCGATGTGCTTCTTGTACTCGGCCCAGGTGGTGGCGGCGATGGTGCGCAGCTTGCCGCGCGCCAGCGCCGGCTTGAGCAGGTTGGCGGCGTCGCCGGTGCCCGCCGCGCCGCCGGCGCCGATCAGGGTGTGCGCCTCGTCGATGAACAGGATGATCGGCTTGGGCGAAGACTGCACCTCGTCGATCACCTGCCGCAGCCGGTTCTCGAACTCGCCCTTCATGCTGGCGCCGGCCTGCAACAGCCCCACGTCCAGCACCCGCAGGGTCACGTCCTGGAGCGGCGGCGGCACGTCGCCGGACGCGATGCGCTGGGCGAAGCCTTCCACCACCGCCGTCTTGCCGACGCCGGCCTCGCCGGTCAGGATCGGGTTGTTCTGGCGGCGGCGCATCAGAATATCGACGATCTGGCGGATTTCCTCGTCGCGGCCGACGATGGGGTCCAGCTCGCCCTTGCGCGCCCGCTCGGTCAGATCCACCGAAAACCGCTGCAAAGCTTCCTGCTTGCCCATCTGCGGCGGCGCCATCGCTTCGCTGGCCTCGCCGGGCGCCGCGCCGCCGCCGACTTGAGAGCCGTCGCTGGCGCGCAGCCCGGACTCCGGGGAACCGCCGACGATGGCCGCGAACTGCTCGGTCAGCGTGTCCAGCTTGACCTTGTCGAACTCGCGGGAGATGGCGAGCAGCGCGTTGCGCAAATCGGCCGTCTTCAAAATTCCGACCACCAGATGGCCGGTGCGCACTTGGCCATCGCCGAACATCAAGGTGGCGTAGACCCACCCCTCCTTGACCGCCGCATCCACATGCGCGGACAGATCGGAGATCGAGGTGGCACCGCGCGGCAGGCGATCCAGGGCTTCGGTGAAATCCTTGGCGACCTTGCCCGGGTTCAGGCCGAAATGCTGGATGACCCGGTGCAAATCCGAATCCTGGAGTTGCAGGATCTGATGCAGCCAATGCACCAGCTCCACGTAGGGATTGCCCCGCAGCTTGCAGAAAACGGTGGCGCTCTCGATAGCTTTGTAACCGACGCTGTTCAGTTTCCCAAACAGAGCGACGCGACTGATTTCGGCCATAGGTTCGGACTCCAGCGGCGTTAAATGAGGTGGTCAGGTGCAGTAGGTCACGGCATCCAATTTCAGATCGTCGGCATCGCGAGCCAGGGGCTGGCCGGTCAGCCAGGTGGTCCACCCCAGTTGCGAGCCCTCGCCCAGCACCAGCGGCGGCACCTCTTCCTTTTTGAGGATCAGATTGACATCCCACAGCAGCTCGTCGCCGACGTAGTTGCGGACCCAGGCGACCAGCCGCCGCAAGCTGTCGGTGCCGGGCAGAAACCGCTGGAACTCTTCCAGCTTCATCGGCCCCATGACGATGCGGAACCGGTGCTGGCAGTCCCACACTCGCTCGCCGATCACCGCCGTCAGCCCGAGCAGGCCGGTGGCGGGCGTTTCCCCCAGCCGGCAACGGCTGGTTTCGGACAGCGGCAGCCAGTGCCCGACGAAGGTTTCGACGGTCGCCGGCAGCTTGAAAAAATCGCCCAGAATGGCCTGCAAACCCTCGGGATTGCGGGTCTGGCCGACCAAGCGGCCGGCATAATGGAATTTGGCCAGATCGGGAATCGCGTCCCGGTTCCACAGCGACGGCATGCCCATGCCGAACGGGGCGCCGACATAGACGTTGAAGCGGTCGGTTTCCGGCCGATCGTAGCTGACCGTCGGCTGGGTGTCCGCCCAAGCCCGGTAGAACAGGCACAGCATCCGGTGATGAAAGATGTCGGCGAACCAGGCGAAGGTCCGATCGCCCTCGTTGCGCAGCCGGCCGCGCGCATACTCGGTCAGATGGGTCGGCAAGGGACCGTGCGGGCCGAACAGCCCGAGAAAATATTCGTACAGCTTGGGCGGCCGCTCTCCGTTTCCCGGATCGAACGCCGCCAGCGTGGCCGGGGCAAAAGCCAGGGAGGGCTCCTGGGCCAGCCGGATCGGATCGTCGGCCAGTCGCGTCGATTTCCCCATCCGGGGTTTGTCCCGATGCAGGCACTCCAGCCGCCTGAGCGCCTGAAAAAAATGGAAGGCATACGGCGTCCGCCGCAGCGCCTCCAACCATTCTAGAGCGTGTGTCGCTTCCCGATTCTCGCCGGCCATCGGATGATCTCGCCGCGTTCGGAGGAATGCAC
This sequence comes from Candidatus Competibacter sp., assembly GCA_037045685.1. Classification (GTDB taxonomy): domain Bacteria; phylum Pseudomonadota; class Gammaproteobacteria; order Competibacterales; family Competibacteraceae; genus Competibacter_A. The sequence goes on along the minus strand of JBAOII010000023.1, from coordinate 140,140 downwards.
CACCGTTTCGGTAAACGAATTGATGGATGCGTATTTGGCGAAGAATTGCTCCAGGACCGCGCCCAGCAGAAAAATGCCCGACCCCTCGAACGATCCCTCGTCCAAGGTGACGTTCACCTCCAGGCCCCGCGCGAAGGCGATCGGTCCCGGAATCGGCGCGCGCCGGGTCACGGGCACCGCCCGCACCGAGCGGACGCCCTCGATTTGCTTGCCGGTGGCGGCCTCGCCCCTATCGCCGTACAAGGCCAGCAGTTCCCGCAACGCCACGGCGCCCTGCCGGTCGGAGCTGTCGGCGAGCGACAGGTAATTCAACGCCAGATGGCTGATCAGCCGCCACGCCGTGTCGCCATGAGCGTGGGAAGGGCGCGGCTTGGTGGGCCCGGCCAGGCAGCGCACCGCGCCGACCGGCGCTCCCGAGGTCATGGTGAAATCGGTTTCGCCCAGGCCGATCGGCATGTGCAGCGGCAGATCGCGATTGGTGCACAGCGCGGCGACCGCCAGTTGTCGCAGACCGGAGCGATAAGGCGCCTCGTCGGCGTCCACCAGCGCCAGAAAAACCTCGCTGCCGACATAGCTGGAACGCGGCCCCGTCCGCCGTTGCTGGCCGGACAACAGGCGCGGCAGCCGGCGCACCGTGTAGAACGCGCGCCGGTCGTGCTGGCGCAAGCGATCGTGGGAGGCATAAAACGGCAGGAATTCCTGTTCTTCGCCTTCCGCGCCGAAACCGGTCACGCCGCCGACCTGATACACCTCAAAATCCATCGGCCGGGTCCGATCAGGCACCACATGATGCTCGGCGACCTGCTCGCTGAGATGAACGCGGTCGGCGCGCTTGGGAAACAGATTGATCGCCGGCGCGCAAAACAGGGCGAAATGCTCGGTTTCCAGGGTATTTTCGAGGATCGGGTTGGCGCGGTTGAGCAGGATGAGAATTTCCAGTTCCGATTCCGCGCAGCGCCGCGCCGCCGGCCCCAATCCCCCCAGCTCCACGAACAGGTAGCGCTGGGGAAAAGCGAAATACTCGTGCAGCAGCCGGTAACCTTGAAAGGATGGCGGCGTTTGCGGCAACAGGGCCTGTTCGTCGGCGAACCCCTGGCGCCGGATCTGGCCGGCGGCCACCACCTCGTGCCAGGGCGCCGGCCGCTGGCCGGGCCGGACCACCATCATCACCGCGTTGGCCAACAGCTGCTCGTACACGCGCATGGGCAGCTCGTCGCCGCCGTGCAGATACAGCGTCAGCCGGTCCAGCGACAATTTGTCGAAGGTCAAACCCGGCAGAGTGGTGCGCAGCCGCAGCCGGATGCCGGCCCGGACCTTGGGCAAATCCGGCAGATCGAGCAACGCCACCGGCTCCTTGCCGGCGAAATATTGGACTTCGGTCAGTTCGATCGGCCACAGGGTCACATCGTGCGCGGTCCGGTACTCGCAAGGGGTCTGGTCCCCCTTGCCCAGCAAGCTGCGCAACTCGCTGCCCCGGGGAACGACGAAACCCCGTTCGAGCGCCCCCTCGGCGGGGTCCGGCTGGAACCGGGCGACCAGCATCGACGGGGTGGGCGCCAGATAGTGCGGATAGATGATTTCCAGCAGGTGCTGGGTAAAGCGCGGGAATTCCGCGTCCATCTTGAGCTGGACCCGCGCCGCCAGGAACCCGAACCCTTCCAGCAAGCGCTCGACGTAGGGGTCGGCGCACTCGAAGCCCTCCAACCCCAGCCGGCCGGCGATTTTCGGGAATTCCCGAGCGAACTCGCCGCCCATCTCGCGCAGGTGTTGCAGTTCCCGGTTGTAGTATTCCAGCAGGCGGGGGTCCATCAGCGCTCCTTGGCCCGGTTGGATTCCTCGATCCTGACTTGGCCGCTTTCCAGGTCGATCTCGGTCCTCAAATACATTTGCAGCGGCAGCGGCTGCGCCCACAAATCGCCTTCGACCTCGAAAGTCAGGGCGTTGTGGCTCATCCGCTCCTCGGTCAATTCCGCGCGCACCCGCAGCGAATTGCGCAGGATGCGCGGCTCGTAATCGATGATGGCCTGGCGCAGGTTTCGCTCCAGGTCGCCGATTTCCAGGCTGCGCGCCGTCGATCCCGCCAGCGCCGGCAAGCCGTAATTGATCACCGAGCGGGCCGCGAACGGATAGCGCGCGTCGGTTTCCTCGTCGGTCATCCGGGTGGCGTTGAGCAGCCAAGCCAAATCGCGCAGCACGCACTCGCGCAGGCGGCTCATCGACAGCACCCGCTTGTCCCGCGATTCCTGTCTGCGGTCCGGCTCCTCGTCGGTCAACCGGTCCAGCAGCGAGGGTTGCAGCCGCTCCTTGGGCGTCAGTTCAGCCATCGCCGTCGCCGGGCTCCGGGGCGATTTCCTCGGTCGGGTCCTCGTCGGCGTTCAGCTCGATCCGCCGCACGTCCAGCAACGAAAATTCGCCCCGCTCGGTCGCCAGCATCCGCTGTCCCAAACCCAGCCAAGTTTCCTCGCCGCAATCGCGCCATTCGGTCTTGCGTCCGAGTTGCACCAGGGGGTCGGCGGCGGCCTGCGATCCGGGATAGCGCGCGGGAATCAGGCCGACGGTTTCCCCGCCGTTGGCCCAGGTAAAGCGTCCCGGCACCCACACGTAATCCCGCAGATCGGCGGGCTCCTCGAACTCGATGGACCGGACCCGCTGCAACGGAATCCAGTAGTAGCGGCCGTTGACCACGGCTTCGAGCATCGGCCCCAACCGGGGGTCGGCATCGGCGAGCCACTCGAACGGTTGAGCGTCCAGCGTTCCCGACACGGCGGCGGCGGACTCGAACGCTTGGTCGCGCGCCGACCGGGCTTGGGCGTGCTGGCCGACGGCGGTCAAGCGCGCGGCTTCCAGCAACAGAGCCATCCACGGTTCCGGGTCGCCGAACAGCAAGGGGGAGCGATGCCCGGCGAAGACCTCGGCCCGCAGCAGCTCGCAGCGAATGGCTTCGCGGTAAGTCTGCACCATGGGCAACGACGAGGCATCCATCTCGCCCAGCACGTTCAACTGGTTCAACGCCCGTTCCCACTGGCCCAGCACCGCCAGCAACTGAAACAGGAAAATGCGGTATTTGGCGTTGGCGGGCTCCTTGCGCACCTGGGCCTGCAACTCGGCCAAGGCGTCCTGCAACCGCCCCTCGCGTAGACTCTCCTCGGCTTGCATGGGCTGCGTCATCCGCTGGTTGGGAACAAAGAAAACGCCGCGCATCCGGACCGAATCGGTCAGCCGAATGCGCGGACCCCGCACTGAAACCCCGGAACAATCCCGCTCTGGAATTACAGCTTCGTGTTGGTCTTGACGTCCCAGCCGGCCTTGCCGGCGGACTTCAGCACGCCCTTCTCGTCCTGGGTGAAGTATTCCTGCTGGACGGAGGTGAAGTTGAGCGACAGGCTCTCGACCGGCAGGTCCTCGCCGGCGCCGCCGGTCTGGTAGCTGCTGACCAGCACGTCCTTGAAGGTGAACTCCAGGAACTTCTTCTGCCCGCCGTCCTTGCCGGTGGGCTTGCGCATCACCAGGATGGCCTCCGGCGTAGTGGTGGCCCGAGGCGCAGGACAGCAGCAGCTGGGGCGACGCGGCGCAGAAGTGCATGGTGAAGCTGAAGTCGTTCAGGCTCACCTTGCTGGCGCCCAGGCCGGTGCCGTGGCCGGCGGTGCCCAGCTGGTGGGCGCCCCAGGACCAGCTCAGCACCTCGATCCAGTTCGGGTATTCCTTGTCCTTGCACTCGCCGTTCACTTCGCCTTTCTTACCGATCTGCAAAAAAGCATCAGCCATGGTCGTATCCTCGCAACAATTGGGTTCGCTCGCTATTGATGGGCCACGCCCATCGTTCCGATCAACGGTGCCTTCGACGCCGCCTGGCGCGAAAGACTCAGAAGTCCGTCGTCGATGTTAAGGTTTGCACTTCCCGTGCCAAAGTTTATGTTGCTGTTTTTATTAATTTTCATTATTTAAAATTGGTTCGATCAGCAATTTGAACGGGCCAGTTTTGCCAGTCCATTCTGGCCCGTTCGGATCCGCTCTCCCCGCCGGCCGGTCAGCCCTTGACCGAAGGCAGCTTGGACACCAGCCGCAGCGATACCGTGAGCCCCTCCAACTGGTAATGCGGCCGCAAATAGAACTTGGAGGTGTAGTAACCCGGATTGCCCTCCACTTCCTCCACCACCACCTCGGCGGCGGCCAAGGGCTTCTTCGCCTTGGTTTCGTCGCTGGAAATGGCCGGGTTGCCGTCCACGTAATTGTAAATCCACTCTTGCAGCCAGCGCTCCAAAGTGTCCCGTTCCTTGAACGAGCCGATCTTGTCCCGCACCATGCACTTCAGGTAGTGGGCGAACCGGCAGACCGCGAACAGATAGGGCAACCGGGCCGACAGGTTAGCGTTGGCGGTCGCGTCCGGGTCGTCGTATTCGGCCGGCTTCTGCAAGGACTGCGCGCCGATGAAGGCGGCGAAATCGGTGTTCTTCTTGTGGATCAGCGGCATGAAGCCGTTCTTGGCCAACTCCGCCTCGCGCCGGTCGGCGATCGCGATCTCGGTCGGGCACTTGGCGTCCACCCCGCCGTCGTCGGTCGGGAAGACGTGGGTCGGCAAGCCTTCCACCGCGCCGCCGGACTCGATGCCCCGGATCTTGGTGCACCAGCCGTACATCTTGTAAGCCCGGGTGATGTTGGTCGCCATCGCGTAAGCCGAATTGGCCCAACAGTAGCGGCTGTGGTCGCCGCCTTCCACGTCCTCCTCGAAATCGAACTCCTCGACCGGATCGGTTTTCGCGCCGTAGGGCGTCCGCGCCAGAAAGCGCGGCATGGCCAAGCCGATGTAGCGCGAGTCCTCGGATTCGCGCAACCCGCGCCAGCCGCCGTACTCCGGGGTCTGGAAAATCTTGGTGAGATCGCGCGGGTTGCTCAGCTCCTGCCAAGATTCCATCTGCATCACGGTGGGGGACGCGCCGGCGATGAACGGGGTGTGGGCGGCGGCGGAGATTTGCGACATGCTCCGCAACAGCTCCACGTCGGGCGGGCTGTGGTCGAAATGGTAGTCGCCGACCAGGCAGCCGAAGGGTTCGCCGCCGAACTGGCCGTATTCCTCCTCGTAGATCTTCTTGAACAGCGGGCTCTGATCCCAGACCACTCCCTTGAATTTCTTCAAGGTTTTTCCCAGCTCTCCCTTGGAGATGTTCATCACCCGGATCTTCAGCATCTCGTCGGTTTCGGTGTTGAAGATCAGATAGTGCAGGCCGCGCCAAGCGCCTTCGAGCTGCTGGAAATCGGGGTGATGCAGGATCAGATTGACCTGCTCGCTCAGCTTCCGGTCGATTTCGGCGATCATCGACTCGATCGACTTGAGCACGTCCGCCGAAATCAGGGTGGTGTGTTGCAGGGCTTGTTCGGCCAGGGTGCGGACGGCGTGCTCGACCGCCTCCTTGGCCTGATCGGATTTGGGTTTGAACTCGCGTTGCAGCAGCGAGGAAAAATCGCTGACTTCCAAAGCTTCGGCTTGGGCGCCAGGCTGGGCTTGGGCGCTCGGATCGGTTTCGGCCATGGCTCATCACTCCTCGGCGGTGGGCGCGGCGCTGTCCTGGGGCTTGGGGGCGGCCGCCAGGGATTGCAGCAGGGTCGGGTCGTTCAGCACCTTGGCGATCAAGTCCTCGGCGCCGGTCTTGCCGTCCATGTAGGTCATCAGATTGGTGAGCTGCTGGCGCGCTTGCAGCAGCTTGTTCAGGGCGTCCACCTTGCGTGCCACCGCCGCCGGGGAAAAATCGTCCATGCTCTCGAACGTGATATCCAGGCTCAGCTCGCCCTCGCCGGTCAGGGTGTTGGGCACCCGGAACGCCACGCGCGGCTTCATCGCCTTCATGCGGTTGTCGAAGTTATCCACGTCGATTTCCAGAAACTTGCGTTCCGCCACCGGCGCCAGCGGATCGGCCGGCTTGCCCGACAGATCGGCCATCACGCCCATCACGAACGGAATCTGCACCTTTTTCTGCGAGCCGTACACCTCGACGTCGTACTCGATCTGGACGCGCGGCGCTCGGTTGCGAGCGATAAATTTCTGACTGCTCATCGCCATCGGAAGGTCACCTCTCAAAATTCAATTCACCAGACATCGTTCCAGAAACCGGTCCGATCGGGTTTCAATCGCCGGTTTCCTCGTTCTGCAAGCCGAAAATCAGGCTCGCCTGCTCGGCCCCGCCAGGCGCGAGATCGTTCAGGATCGCCATGAAGTCCTTGGTCACCAATTTTTTGGTACGTTTCAGCAAAAAGGGGACCGGACTGGAAGGCTCGTAGCGTTCAAAGTACTCACCTATCTTATCTAGCATACGAATCGCGTCTTCGCGACTACCGATTTCGCCCACCACCAACCGCTGGCCGGCGGTGGCGGCGCCGGTCGAAGCTCCCTCTTCCCCGGTCGCATCCCCTCCTCCCTCGTCGGCAAGGCCAACTCCACGCTTATGCAATTGTTCGGCCAATACCTGGCGAATCTCTTTCAGCACCCCGCTCAAAGCGCTCATATCGGGGGCTTGGGTGACGCCGACCCGATCGGTCAGCGCGGCTTCGATCCGCGCGGCCAGTTCGATGGCCGCGGACACCGCCCCGGCGCTGGCTTGCAGCTCTTCCAGATCGGCGTCCTGGAACGCGCCGTCGATCTTGGCCTGGGTCGGCAATTCCGCTTCGTCGGCGGTGGCGACCGGCGTCAGGGCTCCGCTGGCGATCTGGACATCGCGCAAGCTGAATCGCCCCAGAGCGCGCGAGCTGACCAGCGGGGTTTCCCGCAATCCGCGCAGGGTGGCTTCCTGGTCGCACAGGGCCACGATGGTGTTGACCCGCAGGGTGGGATCGTTGTCGTCGTCGGGATCGAGCAACGGGTAGACGCCGTCCCAGTAGCGCTCCAGCAAACCCTGCACCACGCTCAGGCCATCGACGAAACCGGGGAGCCCGTCGGTGTGCAACAAGGAGCGGGTCAGGGTGATCGCGACCCGCAAATCCCGGGTGCGCTGGCACAGCGCCAGCGCAATTTTCTTGACACCGCGCCAGTCGGGTGGTTCGGCCGAAATGATGGTGTCGCCGTACTGGCGTTCCGGCGCTCCCTGGGACAGGGTTTCCAGTTCGGCGAATTCGGGGTCGTATTCGAGATCCTCGCCGCACGGCGCGTCGGCCGCGATCTCTCCCAACAGTGCCTCGATATCGATCACGCTCATCGGTGTTGCGCCTCGTCCGCTCGTAAGGCTTCAAGTATAGCCCTGCTTGGCGCGATTACCCGGTCGGTATAGACTGAATCATCATGATCGATCATCATCGACTCCGATGAATTCCGCCCGGGCGGTTTCCCCCAACCCCCCTGCCAACGGAACGCGCCTCATGCCCCTGAAATTGACCATCACCAGCTATCAGCGGCTCTCTCCCGGCCAGGAAACCAGCAAAACCCTCGACCGCGGGACGATCGGTATCGGTCGCGCCGCGCAAAACGACTGGGTCTTGCAAGACCCGGAGCGCATCCTGTCGAAACAGCATTGCACCGTGCTTTACCGGGATGGCGGCTATTTTCTGACCGACCTCAGCGTGAACGGTACGTTCCTCAACGATTCCGAGCAGCGCATCCCCCGGGATCAAACGGTCCAACTCAAGGACGGCGACCATTTCGTGCTGGGCGAATACGAAATCGCGGTCACCGTTCAGACCGAGGCCGCCGATTTGCTGGAAGACGGGCTGGAAGGGCCGATGACCGACATCGTACCGATGTCCGGCGGCGATTTGTTCGGCGCCGAATCCCCCCGCGACGGCTCGCGGAAGAGCCCCGGCCCGGACCTCTCCCTGGATATCGCCAAACCGCTCTTCGACGACATCCTCTCGGCCGGCCGCAGCGACTCGGGCCCGAAACCGGGAACGAGGTCCGCGGGCATGGCCACCGCCCCGTCCCCGGATTTGTCTGCGCCGGAACGGATCAGCTTCGAGCTGCCGTCGCTGATTCCCGGCGCCGCGCCCCCCAAGCCCAGCCCGCCGCCACCATCCGGGCCGGGAGCGGAACCGCCGGCCAGAAGCCCGATCTCCGTCGTCCCCGCCCGGCCCAAACCGGGACTGTCCGCCCCGCCCCCGCCGTCCGACATCGAATCTCCGGCGCCGGCATCTCCACCGTCGCCGCCGCCGGAACCGGTACCGGCCGGCGCCGAACAGTCGGCTTCCGATCCGATCATTCCCGACGACTGGTGGCTGCGGCCCGCCGCCCCGCCCGCCGCACCCGCCGCCCCGCCGGTGCTCCAGACGCCCGCGAAGGCGCCGACACCTCCGGTCGCACCGCCGCCGATGCCCCCGGAGCAACGCCCCCAGACGCCGAGCCCCGCTCCCCGACCCGTCACGCCCTCCGGGCCGGCGGAGGTCGGCGCCGAGGTTCTGCTGCGGGCTTTTTTTGAAGGGGCCGGCTTGCCGCCATCGAAGCTGGCCGAGGGCCAGCTTCCCGAGATCATGGCCAATCTGGGCGCCATCCTGCGCGAAACGGTGCAGGGCCTGATGGAAGTCCTGATCGCTCGCGGCGACGTCAAGGGCGAGTTCCGGCTGGACCGCACCACCATGGGTCCGGTCGAGAACAACCCGCTCAAAACTCCGCCCGGCCGGCCGCCGCTGAGCCCGGAGGAGGTCATGGCCCTGCTGCTGGTCAAGCAAAAGGACGCCTACATGTCGCCGGTGCAGGCGGTCCGCGAGGGTTTCAACGATATCAAGGCCCACCAGCTGGCGGTCATGGCCGGCATCCAGGCGGCGCTCAACCGGCTGCTGGAGCGCTTCGACCCCGGCAACCTGGCGGACCGCCTCGAACAGAGCGTGCTCGACAACCTCTGGCCCGCCAACCGCAAGGCAAAATACTGGGATCTGTTCACCGCCGAGTACCAGACCATCGCCCGGGAAGCCGAGGATGATTTCAACCGGCTGTTCGGCGACGAGTTCGCCCGCGCCTACGAGCACCGGCTGCGCGGCCAATGAGATGTGGCGACCCGGCCCCGCTGCCGTCCCGCCGTTTGGATGCTAGGATGTGAGGGACGGCAACTCCTCTTTCAACGCAGCGCCGAAACGAGCGACACCCCCAATGAGCTGGTACAGCAAGATCGTGTGGTCCGAAGGGATGTTCCTGCGTCCCCAGCACTTCCAGCAACAGGATCGCTACCTGGAAGCTTTCGTCCGGCAATCCTGCGGCCATCTGCGCCCCTACGACTGGGGCGTCGCGGAGCTGGCCCTGGACCGGGAAGGGCTGGCCTTGGGCAAGGTCGCCATCACCGCCGCCAAGGGCCTGCTGCCGGACGGCACGCCGTTCAGCATCCCCGACCACGACCCGCCACCCGCCCCGCTCGACATCGACGCCGGCGTGCGCGACACCCGGGTGATGCTGGCCCTGCCCCTGCGGCGGACCGGCATGGCCGACGTGGAGCGCGGCGAGCAGACCGACACGGCCGCCCGCTACCGCGCGGTGGCCCGCGAGGTGCGCGACAACAATGTCGATACCGCCAACAACAGCGCCTTCGTCGAGATCGGCGAACCCCGGTTGCGCCTGCTGCTCGACACCAAGGATTTCAGCGAGCACACCTGCATCGGCATCGCCCGGGTGACGGAAAAGCGCCCGGACCAGAAAGTGGTGCTGGACGAACAGTATCTGCCGCCCTGCCTGGACTGCCGGGGCGTGCCGGCGCTGAGCGGGTTCGTGGCCGAGCTGCTCGGCCTGTTGCACCAGCGCGGCGACGCGCTGGCCGACCGGGTGGTCGGCGGCGGCACGGCCCGCGCCGCCGCGCTGGATCTGGCCCAGTTCATGCGCCTGCAAGCGGTCAACCGCTTCGAGCCGCTGTTCGCCCATCTGGCCGTCATGCAGTGCCTGCACCCGGAAACGCTCTACCAGATCGCCTTGCAGATGGCCGGCGAAATGGCCACTTTCACCGACAAGGTCAAACGTCGTCCGCCCGCGTTCCCGGCCTACGATCACGACGATCTCCAGAGCACCTTCGCCCCTCTGATGCGGGAGCTGCGGCGCTCGCTCAGCCTGGAGGAAGTGGACGCCGCGATCCAGATTCCGCTGGAGGAGCGGCAGTACGGCATCCGGGTCGGGATCATCACCGACCGGGAAAAACCGCTGCTCAGCAAGGCCAATTTCATTCTGGCGATCCGCGCCGACATGGCCGCCGATCTGCTGCGCTCGCGCTTCCCGCCCCAGCTCAAGATCGGCCCGGTCGAACTCATCGCCAAGCTGATCAACCACCACCTGCCCGGCATCGGCGTCAGCGCCCTGCCGGTGGCGCCGCGGGAAATCCCCTACCGGTCCGATTTCATCTATTTCCGGCTCGATCGCAGCAGCGAGTTCTGGAAGCAACTGCTCAACTCGGGCGGCTTCGCGTTCTTCGTCGGCGGCGAATTCCCCGGACTGGAAATGGTCTTCTGGGCCATCAAAGAGTGACCGACCGTGACCATCGACGATCCGTTTGACACTTCCGACGGCGACTCCGGCGAGCGCACCATCATCCGGCCGGTGCCCGGCGGCCGGCGCCCCGGTCAGGGCGAGCCGTCGCCGCCCCGCCCGGCCCCCGCCCCGCCCGAGGAAACGGTCGTGCCGAGCGGCGTCGGCCTCAATCCGCTGGAAGCCGCCGCCGCGCCGCTGCTGAGCCTGGTCATGCGCTTGAAGAACACTCCCTCGCACCCCGATCCCGAGCGCTTGCGCCAGCGGATGATCGAGGAGATGAAAGCCTTCACCGCCAACGCTCGCGAGGCCGGCATCGACGAGAAAACCGTGTTTCGCGCCCGCTACGTGCTGTGCACCACCCTGGACGAAGTGATCCTGAACACGCCTTGGGGCCGGGCCAGCGAGTGGAGCGAAAGCAGCCTGCTGATCACCTTTCACAACGAAGCCTGGGGCGGCGAGAAATTTTTCGAGCTGCTGGACTCGATCATTCTCGACCCGCGCAAAAACCTGCATCTGCTGGAGCTGATGTATCTGTGCCTGGCCTTCGGGATTCAGGGCCGCTACAAGCTGCTGGAAAACGGTCGCGGCCGCCTGGAAGAGCAGCGGGAACGCGCCTACAACGCCATCCGCAGCGCCCGGGGGGAATTCGAGCGCGAGCTGTCCCCGCGCTGGCGCGGCATGGTCGAGCAAAGCAATCCGCTGATCCGCTACGTTCCGCTCTGGGTGGTGGCGGGCGTCGCGGCGGCCCTGCTGCTGCTCGCCTACGCCATCTTCAGTTGGCTGCTCAACAGCACCTCCGATCCGGTGCTCGCCGCGCTGGCCGACGTCCGCGGCCAAACCGTGGCGATGGTGCGACGCGGGGGGATCACCGCCGCCCCGGCCCCCGGCAAGCCCAATGCCAGCCTGGCCCAGGTCACCCAAAATTTTCGCACGTTCCTGGACCCGCAGATCCGCCAGGGCTTGGTAGCGGTGGTCGAGGAAGCCGATCAAACCACGGTCCGCATCCGGGGCGACGGCTTGTTCGATTCCGGCAAGGCCGAGGTCAAGCCGGCCTTTCAAAACCTGCTCCAGCAAATCGGGTCAGAAATCAACAAGGTGCAAGGGCGGGTGGTGGTCACCGGCCACAGCGACAACGTCCCGATTCGGACCCTGCAATTCCCCTCGAACTGGCACCTGTCCAAGGCCCGCGCCGACAGCGTGGTGCAAATCCTGGCGTCCGCCAGCAACGCGCCGGGCCGTTTCATCAGCGAGGGCCGCGCCGACACCCAGCCGGTCGCCCCCAACGACTCGCCGCAGAATCGGGCGCTCAACCGGCGCGTGGACATCATTCTGCTGGCCCGCGTCAATTAGGTCGGCCCCATGAAGAAGATCCTGAATTTTTTCAAGAATCCCTGGCTGATCGGCATCACCGGCTTCCTGGCCGTCGTCGCCCTGATCTGGTATCTGGGGCCGCTGATCGCCGTGGCCGGCTCCTCGCCGCTGGCCTCCGATTTCGGCCGCATCGCGACCATCGTGATTTTTGGCGGATCCATAGGGATCTACAGGCTGCTCTACTACATCCAAACCCTGCGCAGCAACCGCGACATGCTGGCGGATTTGGCCGGCCAGATCGGCGGGCGGGCCGGGCAGGCGGGCGGGGCGGGCCAAGAAGCGGGCGGGGGCGCCGACCAGGAAGCCCGCGAGCAGCAAAAGAAGAAAAAGGAGCAAGAAGCCGCCTCGGCCGAGGAGATTTCGACGCTGAAGCAAGGGCTCGACGAAGCGCTGTCGGTGCTCAAGAAGACCCGGCTGGGCGCCAAGAGGGGGCGCGGCCAATACCTTTACCAGTTGCCCTGGTACATCATCATCGGCCCCCCCGGTTCCGGCAAGACCACCGCCCTGATCAATTCCGGCCTGCGGTTTCCGCTGGGCGCCGGCAAGGTGCGCGGCGTGGGCGGCACCCGCAACTGCGACTGGTGGTTCACCGACGAAGCCGTCCTGCTCGACACCGCCGGCCGCTACACCACCCAGGACAGCCACGAGGAGGTGGACCGGGCCGCTTGGCGCGGTTTTCTGGACCTGCTCAAGAAACACCGCCGGCGCCGCCCCATCAACGGCGCCTTCATCGCCATCAGCCTGGCCGACCTGATCCTGCAGCGCGAGGAGGAGCGCGAGGCGCAGGCGCTGGCGATCAAGCAGCGGGTGCAGGAATTGCACGAGCATTTCGGCATCCGCTTTCCGATCTACGTGCTGTTCACCAAGGCCGACCTGATCGCCGGCTTCGTCGAGTTCTTCAACGACCTCGGCAAAGAAGAGCGGGATCAGGTTTGGGGCGCCACCTTCCCCATGGACGACCCCGCCAACCCGGAAGGCGTGATCCAGAACTTCACCGCCGAGTTCGAAGCGCTGGAGCAGCGGCTGAACGACCGGCTGGTGGAGCGCTTGCAGAACGAGCGCGACCCGCAGCGGCGCGACCTGATTTACACCTTTCCCCAGCAGTTCGGCTCGCTGAAACCGGTCGCCGACCGCTTCCTCGCCGAAGTGTTCAAGCCCAGCCGCTTCGAAGAGCGCGTCCTGTTGCGGGGCGTCTACTTCTCCAGCGGCACCCAGGAAGGCACGCCGATCGACCGGCTGATGAGTTCGCTGGCCAACACCTTCGGCCTGCGCCGCCAGGTGCTGAGCACGTTTTCGGGCAAGGGCCGCAGCTACTTCATCACCCGCCTGCTGCGCGAGGTGATCTTTCCCGAGGCCGAACTGGCCGGCGCCAACCTGCGGGTGGAACGCTGGCGGGCCTGGATCCAGCGCGGGGCCTACGCCGCCGCCCTGCTGGTCACGGTGATCGCCGCCGCGCTGTGGCTGACCAGCTACGCCCGCAACGAGCTGTACGTGCGGGCGGTGGAAAAACAGCGGGTGGAAGTCGAAAAGCAAATTCAGGCGCTGTCCCCCGACCAGACCGATCCGGTCGCCGCCCTGCCCCTGCTCGACGCCGCCCGCGCCATCCCCGGCGGCTTCGGCGACCGCGCCGCCGGCAAACCCTGGCTGATGGGCTTCGGTCTCTATCAGGGCGACAAGCTCGGCGGCGAGGCGCTGGCGATTTACCAGCGCTTGCTCGGCCAGGCGTTTTTGCCCCGGATCATCCTGCGCATGGAAGAGCGCCTGCGCCAGAACGCCAATAATCCCGGCTACCTGTACGACACGCTCAAGGTCTATCTGATGATGGACGACTCGGACCACTTCGACGCCAAGACCGTCAAAGCTTGGCTGGAGCAGGAGTGGCAGACCAACCTGCCCCGGAGCGTCGACCGGGAGCAGCGCGACCATCTGAACGCCCACCTGGACGCCCTGCTGGAGCAGGCTCCCCTGAAATCGCCCATCGCCCTGGACGCCACTTTGATCCAGAACACCCGCGCCCTGCTCAACCAGGTGCCCCTCGCCCAGCGGGTCTACGAGCGGATCAAGCAAAACCAGCGCGCCGCCGGCCAGCCGCCGGACATCGGCCTGACGCTGGCCGCCGGGCCGGACACGCCCCGGGTCTTCGACCGCAAGAGCGGCCAGCCGCTCAACAGCGGCGTGGCCGGCCTGTACACCTATAACGGCTACTACCAGTTTTTTTTGACCGAGAGCCCGAAACTGGTCGGTCAACTGGCCGACGAGAGCTGGATACTGGGAGCGTCGGCTCAGGTTTCGAACACCCCGGCCGACCGGCAACTGATCGCCGACAACCTTTGCCGCCTCTATCAGAGCGACTACCTGCGGCTGTGGCAAGACTTGCTCAACGATATCAAGATCAAGCAATTCGACAGTCCGGACGCGGCGCTCGAAATCTTGCAGGTGCTATCCGGCCCGGCCTCGCCCCTGCGGACGCTGTTCCAAACCGTCGCCCGCGAAACCGGGCTCGACCGGCCGCCCGCCCAACCGGACGCCGGCAAGGCGCCCGCCGACAAGTCGCTGACCGACAAAATCGCCGGCATTCTCGGCAGCGGCCCCACCGCCGGCGATCAAAGCAAGCCCTTGACCTGCGGCGTCGATCCTCGCTTGCTGGGGTTGAACGGACTGTTCGGCCGCGAAATCGGCGGCCCCGAGGGCGCCATTCCCCCGCTCGACAAAACCCTGTCCGCCCTGAACGACCTCTACGGCCACATGAACGCCATCGCCCGGGCGCGGGAATCCAGCCCCGAGGGCAGCGTCGCCCAAAACCTCAAGGACCAGTTCGGCGCCGTGGCCAACCAGCTTCAGGTGGACGCGGCCCGCAAGCCGCCGCCGTTCAACACCCTGCTCGCCAAGCTGGCGCTGGACAGCACCGACATTGTCCGCAGCCTGCGCGACCGGCTGAACGCACAATGGAAAGCGGCCCAAATCGCCGCTTTTTTTCAGGACAACTTGAACGGCCGTTATCCTCTGGTCCGCAGCTCGATTCAATGGAGCGGCGCCGGACCGGGCGGCGGCGCGGCGGGTCCGGCCGTCCCGACCAACACCATCCAGTGGGTGGGTCAAGGCCCCGCTACCGGCGCCAGCCGCACCGTGCAAGGTCCACCGGATGCCTCGCTGGCGGCCTTCGGTCGCTTTTTCGGGCCGAACGGCCTCATCGATAGCTTCTTCAAGCAGAACCTGCGACCTTACGTGGACACTTCGCAGGGCGCTTGGCGCTGGCGCGGACCCGCCGGCCCGGAGCAGAGCCTTCCTCCGGAAACCTTGCAGCTTTTTCAGCGCGCCGCCGCCGTGCGCGACGCCCTGTTCGGCGGCAACAGCCAAACGCCGGCGGTGCGCTTTCAGTTGACCCCGGTCGAAGCCAGCGGCGATGTCGGTCAACTGGTGATCGGCCTGGATGGCCAGACGCTCGCCTACACCGTCGGTCAGGCCGCGCGGGTGGCCGATTTGCAGTGGACGGGGACATCCGGCCAAGCGCGGATCGAACTGTCTTCTCCGGGCGGCGGCAGTCCGGCGCAGTACAGCGAAACCGGCCCCTGGGCTTGGTTCAAGCTGCTCGATCAGGCCCAGATGCAGCCCATCGGCACCGGACAGTTCCGGGTGACGTTTCAGGTGAGCGGCCGGCAGGCCATCTACGAGCTGCGCGCCCCCGGCGGCGGCAATCCGTTTCGGTTGCGGGAATTGGAAAATTTCCGCTGTCCCGAGCAGCTATAATACGGTTCCTCGGATGCTCACCCCCACCATTTGGTAGGAAACAGGCGACTGCGATGCCCGGAAATACTGCGATGCCGGAACCCTCGACACGACCCGTTGCCGGGTTTTTCGGCAAACTGCCCGGCCGGGGCGATTTCATCGGCCGCCATTTGCCGAAGTCGTTCATCGAGCCTTGGGATACCTGGCTGCAAAACGCCATCGCCGAGAGCCGCGTCCAGTTGGGGGGATCTGGCGCGAGCGCTATTGCACCAGCCCGATCTGGCGGTTCGCGCTCGGCGCGGGGCTGTGCGGGCCGCCGCCCTACGCGGGCATCCTGATGCCCAGCGTGGATCGGGTGGGCCGCTATTACCCCCTGGTGATCGCCTTGCCCCTGCAACCGGCTTGGCCCTTGCTGGTGCTGCCGGCGACCGCCGACGCCTGGTTCCGCCAAGCCGAGCAATTGGCGTTGGCGGGACTCGATCTGGACCGCTTGGACCTGGACGACTTCAGCCGGCAAGTGGCGGCCCTCGGCGAGCCTCCGGCCCCGGAGCGTGCGGCGGCGGACAGCGCCGCGACCGGCGATGCGGCCTGGTATTGCCCGGTACCGGAAGCGACGGAAATCGCCTCGATGGCGCCGACGCTGGCCGACGATTTGTTGCGGCGCGCGTTTACCCGATTTAGCCTATGGTGGACCGAGGGATCGGAGCGGATCGCTCGCTGCCTGCTGATCTGCGACGGCTTGCCGCCGGTGTCCGGCTTCGCCGCGCTGCTGGCCGGGGATTGGCGACAATGGGGCTGGACAGAAAAACGATTCGCCGGTATCGCTCCCCCTCCGGGGATGCCGCCCGCCGCCGAGGAGAGTTCGATATGAGCGAGAAACAAGCTTTCCAGTGGTCGTCCGCCGGCCGCAGCCATGTCGGCATGGTCCGGGCCATCAACGAGGATGCCTGCCTGGTCTTGCCCGAGGTGGGCCTGTGGACGGTCGCCGACGGCATGGGCGGGCACGAGGCCGGCGACATCGCCAGCCAAATGATCGTCGAGACCTTGCAGCGGATCGTGCCGCCAAACGACTGGGACGGTTTTCTGGGTTCGGTGCGGGACGGGTTGCGCGAGGTGAACCGGCGCTTGCGCGAGGAGTCGGCCCAGCGTTACCAGCACCGCACCATCGGCAGCACGGTGGCGGTGCTGCTGATTCACGGCACCCGATGCGCCTGCCTGTGGGTGGGAGACAGCCGCATCTACCGGATGCGCGACGGCCAACTCCAGCAGTTGACCCGCGACCACAGCCACGTCCAGGAGCTGGTCGATCAGGGCCTGATCTCGTCGGAGGACGCCCATCGCCATCCCTTGGCCAACGTGATCACCCGCGCCGTCGGCTCGGCGGAAGATCTGCCGATCGACGAGGCGGTGTATCCGCTGCAAGCGGGCGACATGTTTCTGCTGTGCAGCGACGGTCTCAACAAGACCGTGAGCGACGAGGAAATCGCCCGCCTGCTGGCCCACAGCAACCAGAACTGCCAAGAAGCGGTCAAGGCTTTCATCCATCTGGCCCTGATGCGCGACGCCAGCGACAACGTCACCACCGTGGTGGTGCACGTCGGGGAAGCGGGAGGGAATTTCGGCGCCGAGCCGGGCGCCGAAACGCTGGACAACCCGATTCCGCCGGACTGGTACTTGCAGTGACCGGCGCCGGCCGGCCGCAGCGCGCGGGAACCCTCAGCCGCGCGCCCGCCGGTACAGCGGCTGCGTCTGGTCGGCGGCCGGCTGATAGCTTTCGGTGAACTCGTCGAACGCGGCCAGCGCGTCCGCCAAGTCGCGATCCGCCCGCAGCTCGAAGGCGTCGAAGCCGCAGCGCGCCATGAACAGCAGCTGGTCGCGCAGCACGTCCCCCACCGCCCGGATTTCGCCGCGATAGCCGTGGCGCTCCCGCAGCAGCCGGGCCTGCGAATAGGCGCGGCCGTCGGCGAACTTGGGAAACTCCAGGGCCACGAGCGCCAGCAGCGGCAAATCTTCCGCGAGATCGGCCACGTCGGCGGTGTTCGGCACGCGGACGCCGACCGGATCGCCCCGCTCCAGCAGCGCCTGCCGCTCGCGCCGCCAGCGGGCCAGCGAGACGATGACCGGTCCGGCCGCCAGCTCGGCGTCGTCGGCGAGGTGCTGCCAGCGGTCCTCGACGATCTGGCGCCGCTCAATAACCGACCGCATAGCGTTTCTCCTCCTGCTTGGCTTCGTTGCTGCCCGGCGCGTAAGCTCGTAACCGGAACGGTTCGAGGCCGATGCGCCGGAAGGTGTCGAGGAAGCGCTCGCCGTCCTCGCGCCGCTCCACGTACACGTTCAGAATGCGCTCCAGGGTGTTGGCGACTTCGGTCTTGGGCACCGATGGACCCAGAATGTCGCCCAGCGCGACATCGTTCTCGGAACAACCGCCCAGCGAAATCTGGTACCACTCCTCGCCCTTCTTGTCCACGCCGAGAATGCCGATGTGGCCGACGTGATGGTGGCCGCAGGCGTTCATGCAACCGGACATGTTCAGCCGCAGCTCGCCCAGGTCGTAGAGGTAGTCGAGCCGGTCGAATTTCTCGTTGATTTGCGCGGCGATGGATATCGAGCTGGCGTTGGCCAAGCTGCAAAAATCCAGGCCGGGGCAGCAGATCATGTCCGCCAGCGTGCCGATGACCGGCGCGGCCAGCTTCCGCGCCCCGAGCGAGCGCCACAGCGGATAGAGGTCGGCTTGGCGCACATCGGCCAGCAACAGGTTCTGGTGATGGGTGGACCTGATCTGACCGAAGCTGTAGCGGTCGGCGAGGTCGGCCACCGCGTCCATCTGGTCGGCGGTGATATCGCCCGGCGGCGTGCCCGGTTCCTTCAGCGCCACGAACACGTTGCGGTAACCCGCCACCTTGTGCTCGGCGACGTTGTGGCGCACCCAAGTCGCGAACGCCTTGTCGCTTTTGCGCCACTGCTCGAAGCTCAGATCGGCGGCGGCATCCGCCTCGTAGGGCGGCGGCGCGAAAAAGCGGCGAACCCGCTCGACTTCGGCCGGGTCCAGCACCAGACCGGAATCCTTGATCCGCGCCCATTCCGCCTCGACCTGCTCGCGGAACGCCGCCGCCCCGAGCGCCTTGACCAAGATCTTGATCCGGGCCTTGTAGATGTTGTCGCGCCGCCCGTGCTGGTTGTAGACCCGCAAAATGGCTTCCAGATACGACAGCAGATCGCGCCGGGGCAGAAACTCGCGAATGACTTGGCCGATGAGCGGGGTGCGGCCCAGCCCGCCGCCGACCAGCACCCGGAAACCGATTTCACCCCGCGCGTCCCGCAGCAGGTTCAGGCCGATGTCGTGGACCTGGGCCGCCGCGCGGTCGTGCGCGGCGCCGGTCACGGCGATCTTGAACTTGCGGGGCAGATAGGAAAACTCCGGGTGGAAGGTGGACCACTGGCGGATGATCTCGCAGTAGATGCGCGGGTCCTCGATCTCATCTTTGGCGACGCCGGCCAGATGGTCGGCGGTGACGTTGCGGATGCAGTTGCCGCTGGTCTGGATGGCGTGCATCTCCACCTGGGCCAGCTCGGCGAGGATGTCCGGCGTCTCCTCCAGCTTCGGCCAGTTGTACTGGATGTTCTGGCGGGTGGTGAAATGGCCGAAACCCCGGTCGTAGCGGCGGGCGATGCGGGCCAGCGCGCGCAGTTGTCGCGACGACAGCAGGCCGTAGGGAATGGCGACCCGCAGCATCGGCGCGTGGCGCTGGAGGTACAGACCGTTCATCAGCCGCAGCGGCCGAAACTCGTCGTCGCTCAGCTCGCCGGCCAGATAGCGCCGCACCTGACCCCGGAACTGGGCGACCCGCTCGTCCACCAGGGTTTGATCGTATTGGTCGTACTGATACATCGTGGCTGGCCCCCGCCTGGAAGTCCGGTTGTTCCGCTTCGGCCAAATCGGGCGCGATCACGGTTGAGTCAGCGACATTATCATTGCCTCTATATGCGAATAAAGTATTTTTTAACCATAAATTTATGCTCAATATTTATAATCGCGCACATCGGAACCCGAACTCGAACAAACCGCGCGGGCGGACACTGATTTGTCGCCAACATGAATTAAGCTTTTCCTCATCTCTTACTGCAGGGGGAACATCGGACCGTGGACAGCTTCGCTCAAAAACGCATCGGCGTCCTGACCAGCGGCGGCGACGCCCAAGGCATGAACGCGGCGGTGCGGGCGGTGATTCGCGCCGCCCTGCACTTTGGAGCCGGCGTGTACGCCATCTACGAGGGCTATCAAGGGATGGTGGACGGCGGCGACCGCATCCGGCCGGTGGGGTGGGACGATGTCGGCAGCATCCTGCATCGCGGCGGCACCGTCATCGGCACCGCGCGCTGTCCGGCGTTTCGCGAGCGGGAAGGCCGCCTGCGCGCCGCCCGCAACCTGATCCAGCACGGCATCGACCGGCTGGTGGTGATCGGCGGCGACGGCAGCCTCACCGGCGCCGACACCTTCCGCCGGGAATGGCCGGAACTGGTGGCGGAACTGGTGGCCCAAGGCGAGATCGACGAGCCGGCCGCCCAACGCCATCCGGCGCTGATGATCGCCGGTCTGGTCGGCTCGATCGACAACGACATGGTCGGAACCGACATGACCATCGGCGCCGATTCCGCCCTGCATCGCATCGTCGAAGCCATCGACGCCATCACCAGCACCGCCGCCAGCCACCAGCGCAGCTTCGTCGTGGAGGTCATGGGCCGGCACTGCGGCTATCTGGCCTTGATGAGCGCCATCGCCGGCGGCACCGACTACGTCCTCATTCCCGAGAATCCCCCGCCCGAGGGCTGGGAAGAGCGCATGTGCGAACTGCTGCGCAACGGCCGGGCGGCCGGGCGGCGCGACAGCATCGTGGTGGTCGCCGAGGGCGCGTCCGACCGCGAGGGCAAGCCGATCAGCGCCGATTACGTCCGCCAAGTGCTGGAGGAACGGCTCGGCGAGGACACCCGCGTGACGATTCTCGGCCACGTCCAGCGCGGCGGCACGCCCAGCGCCTTCGACCGCTGGATGAGCACGCTGCTCGGCTACGCCGCCGTCGAGGAAGCGCTCTCGGCCACGCCGGACACCGAACCGCAACTGATCGGCATCCGCTACAACCGCATCCGCCGCGCGCCGCTGATGACCTGCGTCCAGCAAACCCGAGCGGTCGCCAAGATGATCGCGGTGAAGGACTATGCCGGCGCGATGGCGCTGCGCGGCGGCAGTTTTACCGAGATGTTCAACATTTTCAAGGCGATGGCCGAGGCGTTGCCCAGCGTGACCCCACCCGCCCGCCCCCATCGCCTGGCGGTTCTCAACATCGGCGGCCTGGCGCCGGGAATGAACACCGCCGCCCGCGCCGCCGTGCGCCTGGGCCTGGATCGCGGCCACACCATGCTGGGGATCCGCGGCAGCTTCGAGGGGCTGCTGTCGGGCCAGATCGTCGAATTGACGTGGGGCGATGTCGAGGGCTGGACCGGGCTGGGCGGTGCCGAGTTGGGCACCAGCCGGCAGATACCCACCGCCGAACAACTGTATGCCGTCGGCCGCGCCCTGGAAAATCACCGCATCGACGGCCTGTTGATCGTCGGCGGTTGGATGGCTTATCGAGCGGCCCATTATCTGTTCAGCGAACGCGACCGCTATCCCGCGTTCAAGATCCCCATGATCTGCCTGCCGGCGACCATCGACAACAACGTGCCCGGTTCGGAGTTGAGCATCGGCGCCGACACCGCGCTCAACTCCATCGTCGCCGCGCTGGACCGGATCAAGCAGTCGGCCATGGCGGCGCGGCGCTGCTTCGTGGTCGAAACCATGGGCCGCTACTGCGGCTATCTGGCGCTGATGAGCGGTCTGGCCGGGGGCGCCGAGCGGGTCTACCTGCACGAGGAAGGCATCACCCTCAAGGAGTTGCAAGCCGATGTGGAGCGGATGGTGGAGAGCTTTCGCGGCGGTCGGCGGCTTTATCTGACCATCCGCAGCGAGCGCGCCAACCCCCGCTACACCACCGATTTCCTGTGCCGGCTGTTCGAGGAAGAAGGCCACGAGCGGTTCGACGTGCGCCAAGCCGTGCTCGGCCACGTTCAGCAGGGCGGCAATCCTTCGCCGTTCGACCGGATTCTGGCGACCCGCTTGGCCGCGCACTGCATCGATTTTCTGACCCAAGAGCTGGAGAAGAAATCGACGGAAGGCGCATTTATCGGCTTGTCCGAGGGCAAGGTGACCGTCTTTCCGCTCAAGCGGATGGCGGACATGGTGGATTGGACCTATCGGCGGCCCAAGGAGCAATGGTGGCTGGAACTGCGGCCGGTGGTTCAGGCGTTGGCCGAGCCGGCCGTTATGGAGAGCAAGGACATCTGACGAACTCGTTCACCTGCCGTGCATAGCACGGTCAGGTGCAACGCCCAGTTCGGCTGGTCGAAGATTGACTTTCTAAAAAAAATAGCAGTCCATGCGCTTACGAATTGAGTGCATTGATAAACTCGTCAACGGAAACACCACCTTGTTTGAGCAGACCGGCGAGAGTACCCATTTTGATTTGATGATGATCGGGCACAACGCAACCTTGAGAGCCTTTGCGGAGAACAATATGACTACCCCGTTGGCGCACAACAACAAAGCCTAGACGTTGCAAGGCACGAACGGCCTCGGAACCAGAGACAAAGGGTAAACTAGGCATGTTCAGTAACTTGGAATGTCGTGAGTAATGCGCAACCGCTAACAGTTAGCGGAAACTCTTCTAGATAAAGTTCAGTCGCTTCCCGCAAATTTGCGAGAGCATCTTCAATGCTTTCGCCTTGAGTGGTGGTGCCAGTTTCAGGATTTAAAGCAACGTACCCACCTTCAACAGCAGGAAGCAATACGGCAGAAAGTTGCATAATTTCTCCTTAATTCATCATACTCATGATTTCGTTTTACCAAAGCCACGCTTGCTAAAGCTGGCAATGGCGCGGTCTCTGGTACAGCAGCCAGTTAAGCGGTTTTGGCTTCGCTCTACCTGTTTTCTTTGGCTCGGCAAATTATTGTGGGGCGGACTAGGGCGGCAGCCCGTAATCCGCCTTTGGGGAGACCTGCCGGAATCGGCGTTACTACGCGCTGAACTTCAGTCTAGCGCAACCGACCGGCAGCCGCCGTCCGCTTGAGCGAATAATTAGGCAGCACCTCTAAATGTCCAGCTTGCGCTCGCTCATCCATTTGACGATTGAGGGATCACGGTGGGAAAAGAAGCTGCTGGTACCGGTATCCAGAGTGGTGATTTTTGCGATGTCATCTATATCGAGCTCGAAATCGAAGATGGCCAAGTTCTCAACCATGCGCTCCTTACGCACGGACTTGGCAAGCGCCACAACGCCGAGCTGCACAACCCAGCGCAGGACGACTTGGCCAATGGTTTTTTCGTGTTTGTTGGCGATGGCTTGCAGCAACGGATTCTGAAACAAATTATTTCGACCTTCTGCAAATGGCGCCCAAGCCTCTGCTTGCACGCCGAGCTCACGCATAAATGCAAGGCTTTCAGCTTGTTGTTGGAATGGATTTACTTCAATTTGGTTAACGGCAGGCTTGACCTCGTTGAACGCGGCAATATCCATGAGCCTGTCCGGCTGAAAGTTACTGACTCCGATAGCGCGCAACTTTCCACTACGGTAGGCATCCTGCATCGCACGCCAGGAGCCATGCACGTCACCGTATGGCTGATGAATCAGGTATAGATCGAGGTAGTCTAGTTGCAGGCGACGAAGGGAGTCGTCGATAGCTTTTTGTGTACGCTCATAGCCGGTGTCTTGTACCCACAATTTTGAAGTGACAAACAGTTGCTCACGCACGAGCCCACTATCCTTGATGCCTTGCCCCACAGCGGCCTCATTCATATAAGAAGCAGCGGTATCGATTAAGCGATAACCAGCCTGAATTGCATCGATCACACAACGGCTGCATTCCTGTGCGCCCGCAATTTGAAAGACGCCGTATCCTGCGATTGGCATCGCGGTACCGCTGTTTAAGGTTACTGTTTGCATAGAGAAAGTTCCTGGAAGCGGGTGATGGGGTAATGACTAAACTAGTGTAGTCTAATTTTAAACAGACACTCTAAAAGGTGTATTAATTTACGCCTAAGTGAATGCAATCAATAACATAAACCAATAATTAAATATCAAATTGTTATAAAAACATTCCTCCTAACGAGCGGCGAGAGCGCCCCTCAAGCCTCGGGAATCGACCCGCAAAACTGTCGGACAAGGCGAACCGCGCCCGACCTTTCCCAGTCCCAGAAATACAAGTTCAATTGTACGGATACTAAACGGGCTCAAGTCCAATTACCAAGCGTTGTGCCAGCAAACTGACCGCTCGGCGATGCGCGGCAGCTTCGATCCATAAGGAAGATCGAGCAGGCGACGCACCTTTTTTCACCCACGCCGAATTGCCGGGCCAATTGCACACCTTGCCGATACCAGCATCACGCATCGCCACCAAACAATCCGATCACCGGCAAGCGACCGATTCTTTCGGAATGACAGCCTGATCGGCACTTTTACCGCCGCCCCTCGCCGCCCGCCCGCCGCAGAATCGCATCCAGCGCGCGGGTCGGCAGCAACCGGCGCAGCGCCCCGAACAGATAGGTCGGCACGGTGACGTAATAGCGGGCTTGCGGCCGGGGGCTTTCCAGGGCGTGAACCACCCGCTTCAACACCGCTTCCGGCGGCAGGGTGAACGGCGCCGCCGGCCCCTCCTTGATCAATCGGGCTTCCAGCGCCGCGTACCGCTCCCGGTGCGGGCTGGCTTCGGCGCGGATATAGTGCCGATAGGCCGCGTGGGCGTTATCGCGGAATTTGCTCGAAATCGGCCCCGGCTCGATCAAACAGACGCGGATGCCCGTCTCGACCAGTTCCAGCCGTAACGTATCGGCCAGCCCTTCCAGCGCGAACTTGCTGGCGACATAAGCCCCGCGATAGGGAAACGCCACCAGCCCCAACACCGAGCTGGTGTACAGAATCCGCCCTCCACCCTGCCGACGCATGACCGGGATCACCCGATTGGTCAACTCCTGCGTGCCGAACACGTTGGTCTCGAACTGTTCCCGCAGCGCCTCGCGACTCAAATCCTCCACCGCGCCGGGCATTCCATAGGCGCCGTTGTTGAACAGCGCCTCCAGCCGGCCTCCGGTCCGATCCAGAACCGCCGCCACCGCCGCCCGGATGGAAGCCGAATCGCGCAAATCCAAGGCCACGCTTTCCAGCCCCTCGGCTCGCAGCCGATCCACGTCCGCTGGCTGGCGGGCAGTGGCGAACACCCGCCAGCCGCGCGCCTTCAGGCCGTGGGCGACGCACCGACCGATGCCCGAGGAACAGCCCGTGATCAGGACAGCTTTATCGCTCATCGCCGCTCCGCAACTTCAATTTGTGCGATCAAATTAATAAAATGTCACCAATCTCATATAGATGAAATCATTTTCGACCCACCGATCCCGCGCTGCAATAAAATTGACATATAGATGAAATATAAAGGCCGTTATGCCGTAGTAATGTCAGCTTATGGTTTCCGGCCGATCCTCGAAATGAGGCGGATACCAACGCATTGCCCACTGGCAACAAACTTTTTCGGAGGTTTTTCGTGATCAAACACAAACTCGCGCTCGCCGTGGCGGCTATCGTTCTGACCGGCTCCGCCTACGCCCAGTCCGCTCGCGACTATATCAGCATCGTCGGTTCGTCCACGGTTTATCCCTTCGCGACGGCCGTGGCCGAGCAGTTCGGCAAGGGCAACTTCAAGACGCCGAAAGTCGAATCCACCGGCACCGGCGGCGGCTTCAAGCTGTTCTGCGGCGGCGTCGGCGTCCAGCATCCCGGACGTCAGCAACGCTTCCCGCAAGATCAAATCATCCGAAGTCGAAACCTGCGCCAAAAACGGCGTCACCGATATCGTCGAGATCAACATCGGTTTCGACGGCATCGTGGTCGCTTCCTCCAAAAAGAACAAGCCGATGCCGCTCGACCATCAAGGACATCTGGCTGGCCCTGGCCAAGGAGAGTTCCAGACCCCGCCACCGGCAAACTGGTCGCCAACAACTTCAAAACCTGGAAGGACATCAACGCCGCGCTGCCCGCCACCAAGATCGAGGTGCTGGGTCCGCCGCCGACCTCCGGCACCCGCGACGCCTTCGTCGAACTGGTCATGGATCACGGCTGCAAGGAATTCGACGCGATCAAGGAACTGGAAAAGAGCGACGAAAAGCAAGCCAAGAAGGTCTGCCAGACCATCCGCGAGGATGGCGCCTTCATCGAAGCCGGCGAGAACGACAACCTGATCGTGCAGCAAGCTGGTCGCCAACCCCAACGCGCTGGGCATCTTCGGCTACAGCTTCATGGAAGAGAACCTCGACAAAGATCCAGGGCGAAACCATCAACGGCGTCGCGCCGACCTTCGAGAGCATCGCCGACGGCAAATACCCCGTCTCGCGCCCCCTGTTCATCTACGTCAAGAAGGCCCATGTCGGCGTGATCCCCGGCATCAAGGAATTCGTCGCCGAGTTCACCAGCGAGAAGGCGGTGGGCGATGAAGGCTATCTCGGCAAGAAGGGACTGATTCCCCTGCCGACCGCCAAGCGCAAGCAGGTCGCGGCGGACGCCAACAGCCTCAAGACCCTGGCCCCGTAAACCCTCGCCCCCAACCCCTCTCCCGCCGGGAGAGGGGCGTTTTTTGCAGCTTCTCGGTCGAGGGTGGCGTTTTCGTGTTTTGGCGGAGATAACATGCAGTCTTTTCTCCTGTTCGCGCTCATTCTGTTGAGCGTCGGCGGTTACTATCTGGGTCGCCGACGCGCGCTCGCCGTCTCCGGCGGCCACATCCGCAACCTGCACTCCCTGCCCAGCTTCTACGGGTCCTACGCGGCGCTGTGGTGCGGCCTGCCGGCGCTGATCGTGCTCGCGGTCTGGGCGGTCCTGCAACCGAGCGTCATCATCGATCTGGTGGTGGCCGGGCTGCCGCCGGAACTGCGCGACCTGCCGCCGGATCGGCTGAACCTCCTGGTCAACGACCTCAAGAACCTGGTGGGCGGCAACATCGTGTCCAGCGCGCCCGACCCGGCCATGCTGGAAGCCGCCAACCGCTATCGAAATCTTCAGATCGTCGGCAACGCCTCGCTCGGGGTCGTGGTGCTGACCCTCGCCATCGCCGGCATCCTTTACGCTTGGCGGGCGATCTCCCCGACGTTGCGCGCCCGCAACCGGGTCGAGCGGGTCGTCAACTTTTTCCTGATCGCCAGCTCGACCGTCGCGATCTTCACCACTGTCGGCATCGTGCTGTCGGTGGTGTTCGAATCCATCCTGTTTTTCCGCCATGTCCCGATCGGCGAATTCCTGTTCGGCTTGCAGTGGAGCCCGCAAACCGCCTTGCGCGCCGATCAGACCGGCTCGTCCGGCGCCTTCGGCTCGGTGCCGCTGTTCGCCGGCACCCTGCTGATCACCGGCATCGCCATGCTGGTCGCCGTGCCCATCGGGCTGATGGCCGCGCTGTTTCTGTCCGAGTACGCGACCCCCAAATTCCGCGCGCTCGCCAAGCCTGCGCTGGAGATTCTGGCCGGCATCCCGACCGTGGTCTACGGTTTCTTCGCGGCGCTGACCGTGGCCCCGCTGATCCGCGAAATCGGCTCGGCCATGGGCCTGCATGTCGCCTCGGAAAGCGCCTTGGCCGCCGGCCTGGTGATGGGCATCATGATCATCCCCTTCGTCTCCTCGCTGTCCGACGACGTGATCAACGCCGTGCCGCAGTCGATGCGCGACGGCTCCTACGCGCTGGGCGCCACCAAGTCGGAAACCATCACGCGGGTCTTGCTGCCCGCCGCCCTGCCCGGTATCGTCGGCAGCATCCTGCTGGCCGTCTCCCGCGCCATCGGCGAAACCATGATCGTGGTGATGGCCGCCGGCCTGTCGGCTAACCTGACCGCCAATCCCCTGGAGGCGGTCACCACGGTCACCGTGCAGATCGTCACCCTGCTGACCGGCGACCAGGAATTCGACAGCCCCAAGACCCTGGCGGCCTTCGCTCTCGGCCTGATGCTGTTCGCCGTCACGCTGATCCTCAACATCATCGCCCTGCATGTGGTGCGCAAGTATCGGGAGCAATATGAATAAGCCGACACCCGACGCCGCCGCCCCGGCGCCGCTCAACCGCGACATCAAGACCATCGTCAACGCCGGTCTCGGGCGACGGCACGCCGCCGAGCGCCGCTTCCGCTGGTACGGCCTGATCGCCATCAGCCTGGGGCTGGCCTTCGTGGTGCTGATGTTCGCCAACATCATCGGCAAGGGCTACCCGGCCTTCTGGCAGACTTACGTCCAGGTGCCGATCAAGTTCGACCCCGCCGTGCTCGACCCGGACGGCAAGCGCGACCCGAAAGCTATCGAGAACGCCGATTACGCCGCATTGGTTCGCGCCGGGATGCGCCAACTGTTCCCCGCCGTGCAAGGCCGGCTGGAGTTGCGGGCTTTATCCGGCCTGACCAGCTCCGACGCGGCCTATGAGCTGCAAAGGCGGGTACAGCAGAACCCCGAGCTGATCGGGACGGAACAGGAGATCTGGCTGCTGGCCAGCGCCGGCGGTGGATACGCTGGTCAAAGGCAATATCGACCGCGCGCTCGACGAGTCGGAACGGCCGGTCAAGGACAACCAGATCGAATGGGTCGACAAGCTGCAAGCCGCCGGCAAGATCGAAAAGCGATTCAACACCGTCCTGTTCGGCAGCGGCGATTCCCGCGAACCGGAGCAGGCCGGCATTCGCGGCGCGCTGATGGGGTCGTTTTACACCCTGCTGGTCACCTTCCTGCTGTCGTTCCCGATCGGCGTCGCCACGGCGGTCTATCTGGAAGAGTTCGCCCCCAAAAACCGCTGGACCGATCTGATCGAGGTCAACATCAACAATTTGGCGGCGGTGCCGTCCATCGTGTTCGGCCTGCTGGGCTTGGCGGTGTTCATCAACTTTTTCGGCCTGCCCCGCTCCGCGCCGCTGGTCGGCGGGCTGGTGCTGAGCCTGATGACGCTGCCGGTCATCATCATCGCCGGCCGCGCCGCGCTGGGTTCGGTGCCGCCCTCCATCCGCGAAGCGGCGCTCGGCATGGGCGCGTCCAAGCTGCAAATGGTGGGGCATCACGTCCTGCCGCTGGCCATGCCCGGCATGCTGACCGGCTCGATCATCGGCATGGCCCGCGCGCTGGGCGAATCGGCCCCGCTGCTGATGATCGGCATGGTCGCCTTCATCGTGGACGTGCCCAAGAGTTTCATGGACCCCTCCACGGTACTGCCGGTGCAGATCTATCTGTGGTCCGATCTGCCGGAGCGGGCGTTCGTGGAGCGGACCTCGGCCGCGATCATGGTGCTGCTGGCGTTCATGATTCTGATGAACGGCTTGGCCATCGTCCTGCGCAAGCGGTTCGAGCGGCGCTGGTGACCGACCGACCGACTCACGCCAAATCAAACCGGGGATTCACACCGCCATGAGCACGACCGCCATCGAAATCAAAACCGACCTGGGCTCCGCGCCGACCCCCGACGCCGAGACCCGCAAGCAATCCAGCGTCGAAGTCACCGACTACAACAACCGGCAAACCGTCGGCAAGATCACGGTGGACAACCCCAAAATGGTCTGCCGGGACGTCAACGTCTACTACGGCGAGAAACAGGCCATCAAGAACGTCGGCCTCGACATCGGCGCCAACGAAGTGATCGCCTTCATCGGCCCGTCCGGCTGCGGCAAATCCACCTTCCTGCGCTGCCTGAACCGGATGAACGACACCATCCCCATCTGTCGCGTCACCGGGCAGATCAAGCTCGACCACGACGACGTTTACGACAAGAGCATCGACGTGGTGCAACTGCGGGCGCGGGTCGGCATGGTGTTCCAGAAGCCCAACCCCTTTCCCAAATCCATCTACGAGAACATCGCCTACGGGCCGCGCATTCACGGCATGACCAACAGCAAGGCGGAACTCGACGAGCTGGTCCACGACAGCCTGGAGCGAGCCGGCCTGATCAAGGAAGTCGAGAAGCGGATGCACGAACCGGGCACCAGCCTGTCCGGCGGCCAACAGCAACGGCTGTGCATCGCCCGCGCCATCGCCGTCAACCCCGAAGTGATCCTGATGGACGAGCCCTGCTCGGCGCTGGACCCCATCGCCACCGCCAAGATCGAGGAATTGATCGACGAGCTGCGGGAGAACTACACCATCGTGATCGTCACCCACTCCATGCAGCAGGCGGCCCGGGTCTCCCAGCGCACCGCTTATTTCCATTTGGGCGATCTGATCGAAGTCGGCGATACCGATCAGGTGTTCACCAATCCCCGCCACAAGCTGACCGAGGATTACATCACGGGTCGCTTTGGCTGATCCCGACGTTTCCCTCGCGCCAAGACCGGAGTACCCGACGATGCCCATCAGTCAAGATGCCCATACCGTCAAGCAGTTCGACGTGCAACTCGCCAATCTCCGCAACATGGTGCTGGAAATGGGCGGGCTGGTCGAGGACCAGATCAAGCGCGCCATCGCGGCGCTGGACGAGGAAGACATCGCGGCCTCGCGCGAGGTGATCGCCCGCGACCGGCTGATCAACGGCCTGCAAGTCAAGGCCGACGAGGATTGCGTGAGCCTGATCGCCCTGCGCCAGCCGCTCGGCAGCGACTTGCGGATGATCATGTCGATGGCCAACACCGTGACCGACCTGGAGCGAATCGGCGACGGCGCCAAAAAAATCGCCCGGATGACGCTCCAGATCTACGACGAGGCCAGCAGCCCGCCCAGCGCCAAGCTGCTGCGCGACGTGCGGCCGATGGCGGAACTGGCCGGCGACATGCTGCACGCTTGCCTGGACGCGCTCGCCCGGCTGGACGTGGAAAAGGCGCTGACCATCATCCATGACGACGACGAGCTGGACCACGAATTCCAAGCCGCGCTGCGGCGGCTGATCACCTACATGATGGAAGATTCGCGCACCATCGGCCACGCCATCAACGTGCTCTTCATCATCAAGGCGCTGGAGCGGATCGGCGATCACTGCAAGAACATCGCCGAGCACATCGTTTATCTGGTCGAGGGCAAGAACATCCAAAAGCGCCGCAACCTCGACGCGAACACGATCACCGAACTCGCGCAAGACGGGCCGGTGGAATAGTTCGACCGTTTTCTCCCCTCGCCCGCACGCGGCGGGAGGGAGCTTCAATCGCCGCGACTTTGCGCTTGCAGCCAAAGCGCGTGCTTGCGGCGCATATCCGCCAGCACCTCCAGATCGATCAGATCGTCGCTGCGGATGCGCTCGTCGTAATTCTCCCAGCCCATGAAATCGCGCAGCGCCTTGAGGGTGGCGGCGTCGCATAAGCCCGGTCGCGGCTCCCTTATAAAAGCCGCGGGCGCGCATCATCTGCTGGAGTTCGTCGGCGATGGCGGCGTCGATGCGGGCGAGCCGGTCGGGATCGCTGCGGAAATACGTCAGCCGGTGGATGGCGTACAGGCGCTCCAGCTCGGCGATGGGGGTCGGATGGTCGTAGACCGAGATATCGACGTAGCGGTCGTCGAACCCGCCGT
Source organism: Candidatus Competibacter sp. (assembly GCA_037045685.1). Lineage (GTDB taxonomy): Bacteria > Pseudomonadota > Gammaproteobacteria > Competibacterales > Competibacteraceae > Competibacter_A. The sequence goes on along the minus strand of JBAOII010000023.1, from coordinate 109,044 downwards.
ACCCGCCGCCGGCCCGCACCACCAACAATGCTGCCGATTGCTGGCCGCGCCGGTCGCCGCCGCCGGCCTGCCCGGCCTGCAGGGCCGCCAGCAAGCGCTCGGCCAGCGATCCCTCGGCGCCCTCGAACCCCCGCACCATGCCCTCGACCACCTGCGGACCGGCCAGGGTATTGCCTTGGGCGGAACAGCAAGCGCCTTGCCCGTCGCCCGCCCAGTCGAAGCACTGCGCGCCGGTAAAACTGGCGGCGCGGCCTCGGGCATCGATGATCCCCACCTGCCGGTAATCGCGCTGCTCGTCGTCGCCGATCAAAATGTCCACCGCTTGGCGGGGCGACGCGCCGTTTTCCAGCAAGGCCAAACCGCGCGGGCCGTAGCTGGTGTTGCAATACGATTGCGTCGCCACCGCCCCGACCCCGGCCTTGGCGAACGGGATGGAGACGCCGACATTGGGAAACTTCGATTGCACGGCCACGCCCAAATCGCCGTTGGCCGGATCGAAAGCGACGATGGAAAAGGTCATGGAACATCCTCGGGCAAAAAAGAGCGGCGGTTGACTCAGGGTAGCGCAATCATCGCAAGATCATGAAAGCGATATGAAGGCGATACAGCAATCGAAGCGGGGCGGAGATATGGAAGCGGATAGCCGCATTTATGAGCCGCGATCCGAGAAAAGCCCGCGCTCGATCAAGACGGGGTTTTTTCCGATATGACGGCATCTTCGCTGACTTGGATGCCGTAATACTTGATGCGTCGCCACAAGGTGGTACGGCTCATCCCCAAATCCCTGGCAACCAGATGATGCTTGCCGCTATGCAGCTCCAGAAGCCGGATAATTTCCGAGCGTTCGATCTGCTCCATTCTCGATCCCACCCCCGGATTGTAGCAGGGCTGGGGGAGCCATTCCCCGGCCTCGATCAGCGAAGTTGAACTCAACAGCACCGCCCGCTCGATCAGGTTCTCCAACTCTCGGACGTTGCCAGGGAAATTATAGCGACGCAACTCGCCGATCACCTCCTCGCTAAATCCCGTCACCTGACTGGAGATCCGCTTGCCGTGTTTCCTGAGGCAGAATTCGGCCAACAAGGGGATATCGTCCAAGCGCTCCCGCAAGGGTGGAATATGAATCGGAAACACGTTAATGCGATAAAACAGGTCGGATCGAAACCGATTGTTTCGTATTTCGGTATCGAGGTCTTTATTGGTAGCCACGATAATTCGCACATCGACTTGCCGGTACGTGCTATCGCCGACCCGCCGGAATTTTCCATCCTGGAGAATCTGGAGGAGCTTGACTTGAAGCAAAGGGCTCATTTCGCTGATTTCATCCAGAAAAACCGTTCCTCCATCAGCGGCTTCAAACAATCCTTTCTGGTCTTGGACGGCGCCGGTAAACGCGCCTCTCTTGTGCCCGAAAAGCTCGCTTTCCAAAAGCGGCTCCGGCAAAGCCCCGCAATTCTGCTCCACGAACAGTTTGTCCTTGCGCGGTCCGTTGTAATGGATATACCGGGCCAACAGCGTTTTTCCAGTGCCGGTTTCGCCGGTCAGCAAAACGGTTACCGGGGTATTGATCACTTTGCCGACGAGATCGAACACTCGGCGCATGGCGTGGCTTTCGCCGACGATATCATTAAATTTCAAATCGCGGCGAAGCTCTTTTCTTATATAAACATTTTCGTCGCGGAGCCTGTCGTTCGCGGCCTGAAGCTCTTTGAGCAGCCGTTGATTTTCGATGCAGAGATCGTAGCTATCCAATGCCCGCCTGATGAGGATTTTGAGTTCCTGTCGGTCCCAAGGCTTGGTGATGTACTGATAGATGTGGCCTTTATTGATCGCCTGGATCAGCGCCTCGGTATCGGTGTAGCCCGTCAAAATAATTCGGATCGCCTGCGGTTTAATGGTGATCGCTTTTTGCAGCAGCTCGACCCCGGTCATTTCCGGCATTCGCTGATCGGCGATGATGAGTGCGATATCCTGCCTTTCCAGAACACCAAGCGCCTCGATCCCGCTCCGAGCGGTGAACACCTCGTAGTCCTCTTCAAAAGTCAAGGTGAGGGTTCGCAAAATATCTTTCTCGTCATCCACGATAAGCAGGTTATGGCGATTCATAAATCCTTCCGATTGATGCGGACAGGTAGATCGACGATGAATTCCGTTCCGACGTTTAATTTGCTGGTAACGCTAATGGCCCCGCCATGTCTTTCGATAATGCCATAACTGATACTCAACCCCAAGCCGGTTCCCTGACCTATCGGTTTTGTGGTAAAAAAAGGATCGTAAATCTTTTTCAGATTTTCTTCCGAAATACCGACTCCGGTATCCCTGATGGTAATCTTTATCCAGTCGCCACGAGATTGGGTCTTGATCCACACTTGACCTTTTTCTTGGATCGCCTGTGCAGCGTTTTGCAACAAATTCATAAAAACTTGATTGAGCTGACCGGGATAGCACTCAATCTTGGGCAAATCGCCATAATCCCGATGAACGGTGATCCGATCCTTGTATTCCCTTACCAACAAACTGAGCGTCGATTCGATACCACCATGCAAATCCGCCATGACCAAGCCGATATCGTCGGTACGCGAAAAGGTCCGCAAATCCAACACAATTTGTTTTACTCTTTCCGTGCCCGCCTTGCAACTCGCGATCAGCTCTTGCAAGGTATCTACGGTCGTGTCGAACTTAGTCGCTTGCTTCTGCTGGTCGCCACGCCGACGTTTATCGCTATCTTGGTCTTCCGTATCGGAATAAGCCTTAATGATTCGGGTCAGTTTATCCGTATAATCTTGGATGAAATCCAAATTGTTATGGACAAAGCTGATGGGATTATTCAGTTCGTGGGCAATCCCGGCGACCAGCATGCCCAGGGAAGCCATTTTTTCCGAGTGGATCAATTGCTGCTGGGTGAGCGCCAATTCGCGGAAAGTTGCCTCAAGCTGCCGATGACGTTCAGCCAGCTCCTGGTTGGCCACGGAAAGCTCCCGCGTGCGCTCGACGATTCCGGCTTCCAGGTTGCGGTTGGCTTCTTCCAGGAATTGCCGGCGCTCGCGCTCGGCCAACAGGGCTCTGGTCAGCAGATGGCCGCCATAAACCAGCCCCAACCCCATGATACCCGAAATAACGGGGAGCCATAGGTGCGCGTTGGCAAAAACCGCGTAAGCGACCAAAAACCATATGCCGGCGACTATCCCCAGCGCGAGCAAGCCGCTGATCGGCTTGAGCTTGGCGACGAGGAAACTTGCGGACACGACCAGCACCAGCGATAGGATAACCTGGGTCGATTTATCTAATTCAGTTACAAAACATCTTCTTAGAAGATTGTCGATGATGATTGCCTGAATTTCAACCCCTGCGGTGGCACCGCCGCCGACCCAAGAGAACGGGGAGAGAAAAGTGTCTCCAGACAGATTTTGCGGCTCTGGAATGGTTTCCAGCGAACGGCCCACCAAAACGATTTTGCCGGCAAAAAACCCCGGCGGCAGCAGGTGCTCGAAGTCGAGGGCCTGATAATACGACACCGTTTTCACGGTTCGCGGCGGTCCCGGATAGTTGATCAAGACTTCCCTGCCAAGATCCTGTTTGCTCAATTCTTTCTGCTCCGTCGCCGACAAGTCCCTCGCGGCGATTTCCAGGGTGAAGGAAGACATGCCGGGAAAAAGCAACCGGGTTCGTCGCACGATGCCATCGGGGTCGATGGTGATGATCGGACTGCCCACCCCCGCAGCGGCTTTGGCGAAAGCCGGCAATGGATCGACCCGCGTCGTGAGCCGAAACAGGGGATCGTTGACAACGGACAGCGCGCTGACCAACACCACGTTGCCGGCATCTTGCAGGGCGCGCTCAAAAGCGGCGTCCTCGGCTTTTTCCGAGGGTTCGGCAAACAGCACATCGAACCCGATCACTTTGGCTCCAGCCTTGTTGAGTTGTCGGATCAAACGGCCGTGGGTGCCGCGCGGCCACGGCCATTGTCGCTGGATTTCGGCCATGGAAGGCTCGTCGATGGCGACGATGACGATCTTGTCGGTCGGCGATACGGTTCCGCGCAGGGTAAATAAGAAATCGAGTCCCTTAAGTTCCAGCAGTGCGAAAAATGACAGGTTGTTGAGAACGAGCACAAACCCTAAGGTGATTATCGCGATCAGGACTGCTTGCAAAAAATGCCAGACGTTGGAACTCCACCATGCTTTCAATTCAGCATTGCCCTTTTTAAAGATAATTACCTTTCTCTTGTAATCTAAAAATATCGAGTAAAAAATTACTAGTTTATCATATAATTAGAGATCCGATAAGATAGGTGAATTTCATAGAAGGAACAGTCCATAAAAAATATGGAGCTAGTTCTTGGAGATTATTGTGAAAGCCGAAATCACTGTATCAAAAAAAGCATCTAGCGATTGGCGGCTCAAGAAAAAACCATGGCTGGCGAAATTGCCAGCCATGAAGATGGGGCATTTATCTACACCAAAAAGGGCACCTCAGCTTACCAAAAATTAGGATTTTTTCACAAGAGCAACTCTCTTCTTGTGCTAACGCCCTCTGCACATTTCCATAGGCAGCCCCAATATCTGATTGCTGTTGCTGGCTGTTATACAGAAAATAACCAACAACCAATATGGTGACGGCTAATACTGATACTAAAGCGATCCGAATGATGTTTTTTGATACCATACCGATCCCCTCCTTTAATTGCATGAAGCACTGATCACATGAATGGTGCAAAGTACGCAAAACAAGTAAATTTTCTTTGCAAGCTGTCTTGGCATTTTCTAGCTCAACTGATAAATTTATTCTGAAATAAGCCAGTAGCGTTATCATTTCAATCAAAATTTAAGTTAAGTTGAGCATAAACTGTCCGCTCTGGAAAAAATGGCGGCTGCTGAAGTTCCTGCTGACCTGTCCGAATCCCAAGGCCTTGGTATTGAAAGTTCTCATCAAATATGTTCTTAACTCCAATTTGCACGACACCATAGCGCTTTGGCAGACGATAGCCACCCGAAACATCGAACAGAAAAAAACAGTCATGGCGCTTATTTTCAGTTAACTTATTATCATCAAGTGTTACGGATTGATCTATATATGTCGCCCCAAAATAGCTAAAAAAACCTGATGGGTTAAAATAGCGTAGCGCTAGAGTCGCGAGATGGGTTGTCGTGTCAGGAGGATCATAATTATCGCTATTTTCAAAGTATTCTAACTCATACCCCACGCTGGCAACCAGCTCTGGATCAGGCTTCCAGTTGACATATGTTAAAAAAATTTGCTCTTTCCAATCTTCAGGCGCCGCGCCTTCTACAGGCACGTCGATCTCTCTCTTTGAAATCTCTCCACCAGCGTAAAGATTGGAAGAAAACCGATGATCTAAGGCGATGCCGTATCGCCAAGAGTCGGCGGCGGCACTATCATCAAAAAACTGATTAAAGCCTGCCACCTGAGTAGGTTCAATCGTTTGATCAGTCAGAAGTGGGCGCTTGAATGTTCTGAATGAAGCGAATCTTAGCATTGTATCTGGCGTCAAGTTCCAAATCAAACCAAATTTTGGATTTACCTGATTGAACCTGCCTAAAGGTTCATCATCCAACGCGTCTACACTGATACCAAAAGTCCATAAGAGCCCAGTCGGATAACGAAGGTATAGATATAAGTAACCATTGCTCTGTGATGTTTCTCCCGATTCTGACTCTGATATTGATTCTCCAAATTCCAATAATGATAACTTTACATTATTATCAGCATTGTAATAGCTTCCACCCGTTACAGCGTTTAAGAATGGCCTATGAAACAAAAGCTGCCCTTCAATAAGATAACCTTGGGTTTTAGCTTTACTATCAGCTTTGCTGTTAGCATCAGAGAATAACACTTGATCCTCTACCTCATTCTGACGAATTATAGAAATGATCGCGTCCGAGTGTGGATCGATGATATAATGAGCACCCAAACGAATAGTATCTGTTATTAAATTTCTCCGATAATCAGAATCAAATGATTTATTCAAATCAAATTTGAATTTCAGATCGCCGTGTTCGACTTCCCGGCGACGTATCTCGGCTTGTAGATTTAGCATCGGAGATATACTGCTCTGAACAAAAAAATTATAAACATCCTGCCTCAGGTCATTGTTTTCTCGAAAACCATCCGATTGGTAGTGGAACTGGCCGACACTATAAGAAAAGCTATCCTTGATCCCTGATAGAACCACTTCATCTCCAAAGGTGTTGTTGCTTCCCACAATCCCCGAGCTTAAAAGATTCAGACGGTCGCGCGTGAACAGGGAATTAAACTCATTCAGGGATGGTGTTGCGGATCCAGCACCGGCCAAAACAGGCAATAGACTCTCAGCCAGTCGTGGCTGAACCGGTGTGATACTAATCGGTTGCAACAATTGCGATTGCAACAATTCGCTGACCCGTGCAATTTCGTGGCGGGGTAAGGCCAAGTATGAATCGGCCAGCAAGCGATGAGCCGAGTAATTGGCGGGATCGCTGGCCAACGATTTCCAGCCTTCCCTCAAACCCAATTGCTCAAAGCCAACCTCATTGTAAATCCGTCCCAAGGTCGCGTCCCTGGCAGCCAAGTCCTCATCCAGCAACAAGCGCGACCGATAAACCGCCCGGTTGTCGTTCAACTCGATGGATTTTTGCAAATCCCGCACCGCTTCGACCGGTCGATTCACGCTTTGCCGGCGAATCGCGTCGTAGAAATGCGGCGTGGGATCGAGAGGATCGAGTTGCTTGGCTAGAGCCAGATATTTTTCCGCCTGACGATCCTGCTTGACTTCGTAATAAGCCTTGCCCAGATAGCTGTTGTAAAGCGAGACGGACGGCTCCAGCAAGGTCGCTTTGCGCATCTCCTCGACGGCGGCATCGGTCCGGTTCCGCTGAAAGAGAGCGATCCCCAGGCCAAGATGCGGCTCTCCACGGGTCGAGTCCTGGGCGATGGCATACTCGAACGCCGCTATCGCTTCGCTGTTCCGATTGCGGGCCAGTTGCAGAAAGCCCCAAGTGGCATTGACGACCGCGTCTTGTGGCGCCCGTTGCCGGGCCTTTTCCGCGACCTTGAAGGCTTCCTTGACTCGCCCGAGACCGAACAGGAGACGGCTTTCCTGGATCAGGGCGTGCGGGTCGTCGGGCGCCAGTTCCACCGCCCGACGGGCGCTGGTCAGGGCGCCGTCCAGATCGAACTCGGCCTGCTGGACCCAGCTCAGGGCGAGATGCGCCTCGGGCGCGGCGGGGTCGGCGGCCACCGCCCGCTCGGCGTCAGCCCGCGCGTCCGCCTTGCGGTTTTGCACCAGTTCGATGACGGCGCGCAGGCTGTAGGCGCGGGCGTCGTTCGGGTCCAGCATCAACGCCCGGTCGAGCGCCCGGTGGGCGTCCGGCACTTGCCCGCGCAGCAGATGGTCTCGCGCGGCCTCGGTCCAGTGGCGGGGAGAGCGCGGGTCGGCGCGGGCGGCCCGCTCCCGCTCCGCCCGGCCGGCGTCGAGATCGGGGTAGTAGAGCGACCACTGCACGGCATCGAGCGGATTCAGCAGCACGGTCTTGCGCGGGGCTTCGCCCAGCTTGACGGTCGCCTGTTCGTTGGCCGCCACCAGCACGCTGCCTTGCGGGTTGGCGAACTCCACCAGTCCGGCGAGAACGGCGAGTCGAGCGGAATCGGGCGGAACGACCGCGAGATTGTATTCCGTGCCGCGAATGATCGCGGTGGCCGGCAGGGTTTGAACTTCCAGGGGATTGCCATTGCCCTTGACCCGCATTTCGCCGGTGATCAAGCGGAGGATGATCTGTGCTGCCGAGGTTGAAGCCGGGGCCAAGCCCTCGATTTCTTTGAGCTCCAGCCGGCTGTTGGCATTCAGCTTGAGCTGCGGGCCATTGGCGAACTGAATCGCGATCCGGCTGCCCTCGCCGGTTTGCACCACCTCGCCGGCCTTGAGCGCTCCACCCGTGTTCAACGCTTGCCAGCGCCCTTCACGCAGCACCTCGGCTTTTCCGAGCACGCTCACCATTTCCCCGGCCATCTGCGCGTCAGCGGGCAAGACCGCGACCAGGAGCACGATCGCAACAATCAGCCGCCCCACCCCCGTCAGGCTTGACGACCAACAAATTATTTCATCTCTCCTCGATGAAACCGTCATCTTTCCACGGCGCTCGCGCATTCTTCGTGCCCCGGATAACGGCCTCAGGCCGTTGGTGATGCGAAAATCCCCCATCTCGCATCCAGTCTTAGCACGGATCGTGCCCGCCTTCGTTTTCCCGTGAAACAGCGCGAGTTATCCGGCGAATACGTCCATCGCGGTTCGTGTCTTGCGGCAACAAACCTTCCAGAGCGCTTAGCCCGGCAATGCAATGAAAAAATAAAGTAAATTGCTCTGAAATACAGTTTCTTATGCGTTTGCCGTTTCAGAATGAAACAGATTGGCGCAAGTTATTTCTGTATTGAAACGGGCGTAACCAGTCGGGCGCGCCCTTGGTTCAGACGACGAGGCGAAGCCGGGTGGATGGAGGTTGGCTCGGGATGTTCGCATAGAGGCGCGCGGTTTCGCTTTGGATGCGATGGTTCATGAACGGCTCCCACTCGTCAACGCTTCGGCCCGGCGAAAACCCGGGCGCGCGACGCCTGGCATTTGACCCATCAAGTCACGCGCAAGCTCTTGGCCCATACCGTCGGCGTTTGCCTCAACCTCCGCCAGGATCGCGAGCCTCTCGACCTTGACGGCTTGCTGGCCGCTTAACCGGTAAAGTCGCACATCGCGTTACAGTAATATTCGCATAGGCTCTAAAACTGATCCCAGCGCCGTTTGCGCCGGCGTGCCGCGACGCTCGGGATGATCAGGCCGCACAACAGCCCCCCCAAGGTGGCCCCAGCGCCGGCGACGAACCAGTTGCGATGCGATTGGTCGCGCAGGGTCGCGTTCTCCTGTTCCAGTTGTCCCTGCCGTTCGCGCGACGCCGCGATCTCCTGTTGCAGCCGCCGATTGTCCTCGTCGAGCGCCAAGGCTTGCGAGGCGGTGCGGCGGATGGCGGCCAATTCCTCGCCGCAACGGGCCGCGGCGGCGCGAGCGGCGTCCAGCGTTTCGTTTTCACCTCGCAGGGTGCGGTTTTCGTTCTCCAGGGCGGCGATGCGCGCCTCCAGTTGCCCCACTCGGCTTCGAGCGCTGGGTTGATCCATCAGGTATTGGGTCATGATCCAACCGACCGTCCCTTCCGGCGTCCTGACCTTGGTATAGCCTTGGGTATTCGGTTCCAGAACCTCCAGCGGTGTGCCGCTGCCCACCATCCGCAAGATTTTGTACTGGGGAGCGGCGCCGCTTTGGACCGGAACGGTGCAGGTATCCGTCGCGTAGCCGCGCTCGGCCTGGGCGGGGGCGATGCCGGCGACGAACGCCCCCAGACCGCACAGGATGAGCCGGCGCTTCACACGGACTCCCGCCGGGTCCGGCGACGGACCCTTGCGCTACCACCATCGGGAATTGGCCGTATCGAAACCGACCCGACCCAAGCGAGCGCGCTCGCAACAACGCGCCCGCCGGTTGGCGGGTTAGCGGAAAAATGGCTGTCATTCGCCACGAGGGTTCCTCCAAGGGGTTGATAAAATGGGGCGACGGATGGGCGTTTCTCGCGGGCGGTTTCTATCCCGATCAAACCACATCAAATCGGTCGAAGGTCATGGTGAACTGGCCGCGGCCGCGCGTCATGCCCCGCAGGTCGGTGATATACCCCAGCAGCCGATCCAAGGCGCAATCACAGTGAATGATGGTCATTTCGCCCAAGGTCGTGGTGTCCCGGATCACGGCCCGCCGCGCCTGCAAATCGCCCATGACGGCGCCGACATCGCCTTCCGGCACCACCACTTCGGTCGTCATGATCGGCCGCATGACCAAGCTTCCGGCCTGCGCGATCGCCTTGCGCGCCGCTTCCGCCACCGCCACCCGGAGCGCCTGCGGGCTGGACAGGGGGCCGAACAATTCCACTTCCCGCACCCGCACCGCCAAATCCTGCAAGGGCGCACCGGTCGCGGGGCCGCTTTCCAGCACGTCTCCCGCGCCGCCGGACGCCGCGTCCCGTTGCGCCGGACTCAGTTCCACGCCATCGGGCCTGACTCGCGGCTCGGCGCTCGCGGTCGTGCCGGCCCCTCGCGACAGCGGTTCCACCGCCACCCGCGCCCAGGCTTTCATCTCCAGTCTCTTGCCGTCCGGCTGCTCGATCTGCCGGTGGAACAGGCTCTCGGCTTCGGCGGCTTGGGCGATGGTTTCCCGCACCACCACATCGGGATTGCCGACCCGGATGTTGACGTTGAACTCCCGCCGCAACCGCTCGCCCGCGATTTGCAAGTGCAGTTCGCCCATCCCCCGCAGCACCCGCTGGCCGGTTTCCCGATCCTCCTCGACCCGCAGCGTCGGGTCTTCCTGCTGCAACTTGTCCAGCGCATCCAGCAGCTTATCCTCCTCGGCGCCGGACAGCGGTTCGATGGCCAGCCCCAAGACCGGCTCGCGGGTTTCGATTCGCTCCAGCCACAGCGGATGGGCCGGCGCGCACAGCGTGTCGCCGGTGGTCGCCCAACGCAGCCCGGCCAACAACACGATCTGGCCGGCGGTGGCTTGTTCGAGTCGGGCCTTGTGGTTGGCGTCCACCTCGAACAAGCGCGCCGCCCGCTCCTGCCGCACGGTTCCGTTGGGGCCGGGAATCGCCACCTCGTCGCCGGGTTTCAGCGTGCCCCGGTACAGCCGGGCGAAAACGTGGCGGCGACCCTCCCACATCTGCACCTTGAACGCCAGAGCCGCCAGCGGTCCATCGGCCTGCATCGCCACCCATTCCTCGCCGCCGTCGGGCCGATGCGCCAGACTGGGCGGCCGTTCGGTCGGGGACGGCAGCAACCGGGTCACGCCGTCCAAGAGCGGTTGCACCCCCTGGTTGCGCAGGGCGCTACCGGCGAAACAGGGGCAAGCCCGACCCGCTTGGGTCGCCCGGCGCAAAGCCGACCACACCGCTGCCGGCTCGGGCTCCTCCTCGGCCAACACCTGTTCGGCCAAGGCATCGTCCATCTCCGCCGCCGCCAGCAGCAAGCTTTCCCGCAAGGGCCGCACCCGCTCCCAGGTCGCTTCGTCGCAAGGCGCGATTTGGACCTGCTCGCCCCGCTCACCGCCGAAACGCAACCGGGTTTTGTCGATCAGATGGACAACGGAGCCATCGTAATCGGCCAGCGGCACCGTCACCGCCACCGGCTCGGCGTGCAGGCGCTCGCGCACCGTCGTCAACGCGCGCTCGAAATCGGCGCCGGGCCGGTCCAGCTTGTTGACGAAAAACAGGGCCGGCAACCGGAACCGGGTGCGCTGGCGCCAGACGGTCTCGGTCTGCGGCTCCACGCCGCGCACGCCGTCCAGCACGATCACGCAGCCGTCCAGCACCCGCATCGACCGCTCGACCTCGACGGTGAAATCGACGTGGCCGGGCGTGTCGATCAGCTGGATCAGATGGTCGCGCCAGGGCAGTTTGGTGACGGCGGCGGTGATGGTGATGCCGTGCTCCTGCTCCTCGACCATGTAATCCATGTGCGCGGCGCCTTCGTGGACCTCGCCGATTTTGTGCGAAGCGCCGGCGTAGTACAGCATCCGCTCGGTCAGGGTGGTTTTGCCGGCGTCTACGTGCGCGGCAATGCCGATGTTGCGCACCCGAACGAGGTCTGGAGCTTTGGTCATGCGAAGCGCCTCTCAATCCGCGAGTCGGTGCCGAGAAAAAATCGCACGGGTTTCAGGGCACGATCTGCCGGCATTCCAGATAAAACCGCTTCTCGTCGGCTTCGCCCATGGAGAAGGTCTTGCGCGGCAAGGCCCCATCCCGAATGATGGTCCGAAAGAAATCGTCCTTGGCCAGGGCCGGCAGATAAAAGCCGACATTGCCCGGCTGACGGCCGAGCTGTTCGAGCGCGGCGTCGCCGTGGATGTAGTCGAGCCGCGCGCCGGGTCGGTCCTGGAGATACCGGTCCAGAAACGCTTGCAGCGTCGCCACCGGCAAGGTCAGGCGCGGCCGTTCGACGACCAGCACCCCGCAACGATCCTCGGCCAGGAAAGCCACCGCCTGACGGTCGGGCTGCCGGGTCTCCAGCCACGACCGCCGGGCCGCTTCCCACGAAGGGGAATCGAACACGGTCAGGGCCGAGCCCTGCGCGGCGAGAAAATCGCCCAGCGCCGCCAGCAGATCGGCGGCGTTCACCCCGAACGCCACCCGATGAATCGCCTCGAACTCCAAGCCCGGATCGTGGAGATTCACCAGTTCCACCAGGGCGTGTCGGGCCGGATGCTGCATGATGGCGACGGGATCGGGCGCCGCGCGCTTGAGGTTCTCCCAGATGATCTTGGCGGTGGCGAAAGAATGGTTGCCGTCGCCCATGGCGTACAGCAACACCGGCTCTCCCGCGACGCCGTAGCGATGGGCGAACAACACCGGGTCCGCCAGCCGCGCCAACTGCTCTACCACCCACTGGATCAGCAGCGGATGCTGCGCTCGCCAGCCGCGAACGCGACCGCCGTTCAGCATCAGCGGAACGTCGTACACGCACTCCTGGGGTTCGGCGAACAGCGGATCGATGACCGAATGCTCCCGATCATCGATCAGCACCATGACGTGGGGAAGTTCCAGCGGCGCGTTTTCCCGCACCCGAATCCGGGGCGGCAGCCGCTCCAGAATCGTGCCTTCGGTGGGCCGGATCAGAGTCTTGGCGCCAGGGTTGAAATCGTAGTGTTCGAGATCGAGGGCCGCGATCAGGCCCTTGCGGGTTCGGCCCCGCCCGGTCTCTCGCTCGACCAGGAGGAAACCGGGGGGCTGCGCCGCCAGAATCCTTTCGGCCAGATAGCGGCGCATGGTGTCCTGAATGGCCGCGATCCGCAGCGCCTCGTCCGCCGCGCCCAGATAAATTTCCGGCAGCATCAGGCGCAGCGTGGACGGCGCCTCTCCCACCAAATTTTCCACCTCCGCCCAGTAGCCCGGCTGGGACGTGTACTGGTCGCAGGCGACCACCGCCCACCGGGTCAGGTCCAAGCCGGCTCGGGGCAACAAGAGGGTCGGGACCTGCAGGCCGATCTGGGCGAAATTCATGGACGGTCATTCTCCGGTGGGTGGCGGCGCCGGTCGCCGGATTCGGCGGCAACCTCGGGAAGCGACGCAAGCTTAACAAATGGGCCGCACGCTCTCCAGCAACGCTCCCAACGGCCGAGTATTATGGTTAGAATTTTCAGGGGAACAAACGATGGCCCGGTCATCGCCCCGCAACCCGCAAGGAACCGTCCATGCAAAAACTGAAGACCGTCGGGATTATCGTTCTCGTCGCCCTGGTCCTGATCGCCGGCGGGGCATGGGGGTATTTATGGTACAACACCAAGCAACAGGTCGATCAAATCGCGCTGATGGCGAAGCCTTTCGCCGACATCAGCTACGGCGGCATCGACGTTTCGCCTGCCGGGTCGGTGGGGGTGAACCGGCTGCAAATTCTCCTCAACGCCATCAACGACTCCATCACCATCGGTTCCGTCCGGCTCAACGCCCCGAACATGCTGGCCCTGCTCAACGCCCGCCGGCAACTCGGCAAAGGCCAGCTTCCCGAAGCCTTGTCGCTATCGGTCCAGCAATTCGAAATCCCGCTCGACGGCGGCATTCTCGGTGCCGGATCGCGAACGGCGGCCCACCGCTCGCCGTTCGACGATCTGGAGGCGCTGGGCTGCGGGCCGGTGCTCTCCTTCGGCGGCACCGAGTGGCTGGAAATGGGTTACAACAACTTCATCGGCAACATGAGCGTGGGCTATCGGTTAAGTTCCGCCCGTAATTTGTTGGAATTTCAAATCGATAGCAATAGCCGTGACTGGGCGACCATCAATGTGGACATCGGATTCGCCACGTCGGCACCGGTCTCGTCGGTGTTTGAGCTGGCCACCTCGCTCACGCCGAAACTGGCCAAACTCGATGTGGCGCTCCGCGACGACGGCTTCAATCAGCGCCGCAACACCTATTGCGCCGCCAAGGCGGGCAAGCCGGTCGAAGCCTACATCGCCGATCACGTGCGACTGGTGGTCGAACGTCTCAACGCCAACGGCGTTTATCCGGGGCCGGGATTGGTGGAAGCCTATCGCCGTTACCTGACCGAGGGGGGCCAGATCACGATCGCGGCCTCGCCGCCCACCCCCATCGATCCCGCCGAACTACGGTTCTACAAGCCGGAGGACGCCATCAAGCTCGCCGGCCTCGCCGTCAAGGTGAACGATAAGGCGGTGAGCGATCTCTCGCTGACGTGGGATAGCGCCAAAGTCGCGCGGGCGCTGGGCGCGGAGCCCGAAGCCGCGCCGGAATCCGACAAGACCGATGCCACGGCCTCGACCGTGCCGCAGACCGTCGTGATTCAAAAAGCCTTTCACCCGATCTCGGCGGGCGAATTGGGCCGCCATGTCGGCAAAATCGCCAAACTCAAAACCGCGAACAACTCGCAATACAGGGGGAAAGTTGATTCCGTCGCCGAAGGCGTCGTGCAGATCACCATCCGCAAACCCGGCGGCAGCGCCACCTTGTCCCTGCGCGCCAGCGAAATCACCGAGGCGCAGGTCCTTTACTGAGCGACGAGCCGCGCGGTGCGAGGCGGGGGAAAACGATGCTTTCGCGCCTCTCGGTTAATTGCGAACCCATTGGACGAGAAAAAACACGAACAGCACCACCAAGGCCAGCGGAACCAGCACCGCCGGCCAATCCTTCTCGGCGTTGCGGCCGCGCTCGATGGCCGCTTTGATGCCGGGCCGGAACCACAGGATCAGCGCCACCGCCACCGCTCCACCCAGCAAGATTTCCCACCACGCCGCCGATTCCATCGTGACCTCCGATCGCTGATGATCGCTCGCCCGCGCCGCCGCTCAATCCTTGCCGCGACCGCCGCCGGGCGGCAGCACCGGCTGGGGGAACGGCGTCACGTTGTCGCCGCCTTCCACCGGACGGATTTTGCTGACCCCTTCCCGCTCCACCTCATCGATCCGCAGGATGTAGTGCAGCGGGATGAAAGTCCGCTGCACCCCGGCGAACTCGGTTTGCAACCGCTCCTCCGCCGGATTGACCAACACGCTGGAGCGCTCGCCGAACAGCAGTTCCTCGACCTCGATGAAACCGTAGAGTTCGCCCTGATAGATGCTGCGCGCGTACAACTCGTACAACTTGCCCTGATTGATGAATAGAACGCGGTAAATGCTCTTGGTGATTTTGGACATCGCCCGTCCGGTTCCCGTCGGAGATACGGCAATCTAACCCCGTTTGTCGCATCGGGCAAACCCAAACCGCCAAAATCGCTCAAAGCCCGGCGTTCGGGTCAACAAAGCCAGCTCTTACAAGCCAACGTCGCCCCGAGCCGGCACTATCGGTGGTCGTGATCGCGCCGCCGCTCCAAGATCGACCCCGCTCTCGACCGTCGTCGTGGCGGGATCGGGATCGAAAGCGTCCGGCCCGCCTCCGTCCGCCCCGTTCGCCCGCCGAGAACCCGCCCATGAGCACGCCCCAGATGTTCGATCTCAGCCAGACCGTCTGCGTCAATCCCGCCACCGGCGAAATCGTCGGCTATTCGCGGATGAACGCGCCCGAGGAAGCCCGAGAGGCCATTCGCCGCGCCCGCGCCGCGCAACCGGCCTGGGCGGCGCTGCCGCTCGCCGAGCGCGAGCGCTATCTGGCGCGCATTCGCGACTATTTGGTCGATAACGCCGACGCCGTCAGCGAGACCATCGCCAAAGATGTCGGCAAAACCCGGGTCGAGGCGCTGGCCACCGAGGTGCTGACCAGCGCGCTGGCCACCGATTACTACCTCAAGAACGCCCGCCGCTTTCTCCGGCCCCGCAAGGTGCGGGGCGGCTCCCTGCTGTTCTTGAACAAGCGCAGCCGGATTTTTCGGACGCCCTTCGGCGTGATCGGGATCATCGCCCCCTGGAACTATCCGCTCGGCATTCCGATGCACGAGATCGTGCCCGCCTTGCTGGCCGGCAACGCGGTGATCTTCAAGACCGCGCCGGAAACCCAGATGGTCGGGCGCAAAATCGAGGAGATGATCCGTGCCGCCAGCCTGCCGGCCGACATTTTCATCCATCTCAATATTCCGGGCGCCATCATCGGCCAAATCCTGCTGGAACCGGACCTGCATGTGGACAAGCTGTTTTTTACCGGCTCGGTGCCGGTCGGCAAGACCCTGATGGCCAAGGCCGCCGAAACGCTGACGCCGGTCTCGCTGGAGCTGGGCGGCAACGATCCGATGCTGGTCTGCCCGGACGCCAATCTGGAACGGGCGGTCAACGGCGCGATGTGGGCCGGACTGCAAAACAGCGGCCAGTCTTGCGGTGGGGTCGAGCGCATCTACGTTCACCGGGATGTCTACGAACCCTTCGTTCGGCTGCTCAAGCAGCGGGTGGAGACGCTGCGCCAGGGACCGAACACGGACCATAACGTCGATATCGGCGCCATGTGCACCGAGCGCCAGATCAAGACCATCCAGCGGCAAGTGGAAGACGCCTTGACGAAGGGCGCGACCCTTCTCGCTCAGGTCAAGATCGATCCCGCGCACGCCCGAGCCAATTTCTATCCGGTCACGGTGTTGACCGACGTGGACCACTCGATGGAATTGATGCGCGAGGAAACCTTCGGACCGGTGCTGGGCGTCATGAAAGTGGACGATATGGAGCGGGCCATCGAACTCGCCAACGACTCCAGTCTCGGCCTGACCGGCTCGGTGTGGTCCGGCAACACGCGCCGCGCGGTGGCCCTGGGCCGGCGCATTCACGCCGGAGTGATCACCATCAACGACCATCTGCTCACCCACGGCATGGCCGAAACCCCATGGGGCGGCGTCAAGGAATCCGGCATCGGCCGCAGCCACGGCGAACTCGGCTTCGACGAGATG
This sequence comes from Candidatus Competibacter sp., assembly GCA_037045685.1. Lineage (GTDB taxonomy): Bacteria > Pseudomonadota > Gammaproteobacteria > Competibacterales > Competibacteraceae > Competibacter_A. The sequence goes on along the minus strand of JBAOII010000023.1, from coordinate 92,151 downwards.
ACCCAGCCGCAGGTGGTCACCACCGAATTGCTGCACTTCGCCAAGCGCAACCTGTTTTGGCATCCTTACGACGCCACGCTCTACGATGGCCTGAAAGGCGCGCTCCAGCTATTGCATGGACATGGGTTCGGCGAGCGTTGGCAGGGCCTGCTGCGCTTCGCGAAGCTCTTGCCCAGGATGTTTAAAAGCTGAGACGTATCGCCTCCCCGCTGGCCTGATCGGATTTCCCGCCTGCGGGCGCGACGGCCGCGCATCGCGGTGGACGCTGGAGGAGCGCATCTGGAGGCCAAGGAAATCATGAGGTTAATTCTCGCCATATCCTGCGATGCCGGCCGATTGATAAAGAGTCTTTTACCTGTTGCCATAAAAACATATAATTCATTCCGCTTTGACGGCTTATCGATTAAACACAACCATTGGTGGAGCTTGGCATGAAGGTTAAAATTCTCGGTCTGTTTTTCGCGGTCTGTATGACGCTTATTGCCCTTACCGCAATCCCTCAAACCGCCATCGCAGCGGATGACACCATTTTGTTGGTGGAAGAACCTCAAGTTAACAGCACTTATTCCGGTGTTACCAATTTGCGGGGTTGGGCCGTTTCAATCAACGGCATCGATAAAGTCGAGCTATTAGTGGACGGTACCTTTGTCACTAACATTCCATCTGGAGCATTTAGGCCGGATGTAGGCAACTCTTTTCCCACTTACCCCAATTCGGCCAATTCGGGTTTTTCCATGGCTTTCAACTACTCGAATTTATCCCCCGGCCAGCACGCATTTACTATTCGAGCCGTTGACACACGCGGTAACGCCAAGGCGCAAACCATTACCTTTTTCACCGTTCGTTTTGATGTTCCCGGAAATTTCCTCGACGATCCGACCAAAGTCAGCCTGAACGGGGCGACCCTCGGGGTTGGACCGAACGGTCGATCGATCTCCATCAAAAACATGCTGGTCGATGGCAAAGCTTATACCGTCCTTCTGGATTGGAGTACCGCCGCTCAAGGATTTGCCATCACCCAGCTCTCCGGGCCTTGATAGCCGATCCCAACGCATCCGGCATTTGCGGGCGCGCTCCAAAAATTCGGGCCTATTTTGGGGTGCGTCCAACTTGAGCAAAGCTGCGGTCCAGAGTTGGTCCGTTTATCTGAGCTTCGCTCGATGTTCGAACACTCCCGCCCCCGCCAATGAGCGCCGCCCCCAATCGATCCTCTTTCCCTATCACCATCGTCAGCCTGACCGATCCCGGCCGGGCGCTGGCCGAGCGCTTGCTGGGTTTCTCGCCAAACGCCGAACACTTGTATCGACCGCAACCGTTTCAAGAGGTGGTCCGCGAGCGTTTTCAAAACGGCAATCGGCTGGTTCTGCTGTGCGCGGTCGGTATCGCGGTGCGCACCTTGGGACCGGCATTGCGGGATAAATACCGGGATCCGGCGGTGCTGGTGCTGGACGAACACGGCCGGTTCGTGGTGCCGATCTTGTCCGGCCACGAGGGCGGCGCCAACGAATGGGCGCGGCAAGTGGCCCAATTCCTGGGAGCTCAAGCCATCATCACCGGCGCCCAACGCTACACGCAACCCCTGCTGGTAGCCGGCCTCGGCTGCAATCGCGGTTGCCCGGTCGAGTCGTTGCTGGCCCTGCTCGATCAAACCTTGATCGGCCACGGCTTGCGGCGCGACGATCTCAGCGCCTTGGCCAGCATCGAACTCAAAAAAGACGAGCCAGGCTTGCACCGATTGGCCGAGATGTTGGAGCTTCCGATCCATTTTTATCCGGCGGGCGTGTTACGCGAATACGGCGACCGGCTCAGCCGAAAATCCGAGATCGTATTTAGGGAAACCGGTTGCCACGGGGTGGCGGAAGCCGCCGCGCTGGCTCACGCCGAACGGCTGATCGATCATCCTTTTCCGGCGGAACTGCTCATCCCAAAACAGAAAAACGCCGACGCCACGCTGGCCGTCGCGCGAATCTACGGCAATCCCGACACCTGAAAAACCCGCGTTGCGGTATTCGTCATTCGATTCCACGGACACAATCCTTGCCGCTTTCCTTGGCGCGATACAGAGCCTTATCGACTTTTTCCATCAGTGTCTCGACAGTTTCGTTTTCCCCACAGGTCGCCATCACTCCAAAGCTGGCGGTGACATTGAGCGACCGCTCATTGTGCGATTCAATTAACTTAGAAGCGAGTAACTCGCGGGCTCGCTCCGCCCAGATCATCGCGGTTTCAAGATTCGTTTCGGGCAATAACACCACGAACTCTTCTCCACCCCAACGACAAAAGGTATCGATTTCACGAACATTTTTTGATAAGGTTTCCGCAACCACCTTGAGTACGTTATCACCACACGAATGCCCGTAAGTGTCATTAATATTTTTGAAGTTATCCAAATCGATCATCGCGATTCCCAAAACCCGCTTGAATCTTCTGCATCGCTCCAGTTCTTTGTTCAGGATTCCAGCGGTAAATCGTCGGTTAAACAGCCCGGTCAAGGAGTCCTGGGTCGCCGCTCTGGATAACTCGTCAATCAATCTGGACCGTTCCGAAATATCGCGAACCACCGCCGTCATTTCTATTTCTGGCCCAACCCTGATCTTGGCGATCGTGACTTCCAGCGGAACCTCGGTGCCGTCGGCGCGCAGCCCCGTAACCGACGCCCTGGTATGCATTGGCCGGGAATCCACCACGGAATTTCGAAAAGAGGACACATACTCCGAATGCTTGGCCCTGTAGCGTAATGGAATAAAGCGGGTAAGGCTGGCACCGCAAACTTCGCTTTCGCTGATGCCAAATATATCTCGCGCGGCTTCATTCATCAGCTTGATCGTCTGTTTTTCATCGATGGTGATGATACCGTCATAGGCATTCTCAATGACCGCCTGAAACCGCTGCCTCGAAATATTAAGCTGTTGTTCCAATATTTTTTTATCGGTGATTTCGATACAAGTGTTGATTACACGAGCATAGCCTTGAGTCATCGGCAAGACCGGCGAGGTGACCACTCGCCACCATCGAGTCTCGCCACCTCTCTCGATCACCATTTCGATCTCTTGGGAAGTTTGTTCGCTCAAGCAATGCTGAAGGCAACCTCGCAGTTGCTTTTCCACATAGCGAGGCAGAATTTCAATAATGGTTTTCCCGATACAATCGATGATGGGTTTTTCGGTAATGTCTTCATAGAGAGCATTGGCGCTGACCAACTTGAAATTGGTCATTCCAGATTGCAACTCAAAAATTGCAAAGCTTGCGCCAATTGTTTCCAATGACTTCGATAAGTCTGGATGGGTGCCATTTTTAAACATTAATCGCATCCTTAATCAATTTAATCGTTCCCAAACGAACCTAAATCTAATAAAAACTCCCGATATTCAAAAGAAACGCTAAGGGAATAGATATTCGATCTCGCCAAGCCCGCTCGGAATGCTCCGCCCCACCGAACTTGCGGGTTAGCCAATCCCGGCCGGCCTCATAGCCTGAGGTCCGCACAAAATTATCCATCAGTCGCTGATAAGGTTCATAATCATGGTCCAGCGTCTCGGTACCATGATCAAAATAAAGCCTATGCTGACCCGCCATCGGTAATGATTTGCCAAGAAATGTTACCATGAATTCATCGCCGATGGGCCAATGCGTCGATAAGCACCCCGCTCCACCGAAAACATCGGGGTACTCGATCAGCGCGTAAAGCGAGATCAACCCCCCCATGCTGGAACCCATCACCAGAGCATGCCCCGGTTCGGGCAGGGTCGGATAGTTTTGGTCGATGAAGGGCTTGAGTTCCTCGACGATAAATCGGAGATACTCCGACGACAGGGGTTCTCCGCCCGCCTGCTCGATGAATCGCGGTAACAGTCGCCGCCCCGAAGGCGTGGCCAGAGGTTTGTGAGGCATGTATTCCCGCCAGCGCAGCGGGCTGTTCCATATCCCGACGACGATGGCGCCCGGGTGGCCGGTATCGCGAATCAGGCGGGTCATGGCCTCGTCCATGCCCCAATCGACTCCGATGAAGGACAGGGCGGGATCGAACAGATTTTGCCCGTCGTGCATGTAGATGACCGGGTAGCGAGTCGCCGACGGCGCGGCAACACCGTACGGACACCAGACATCTACATGACGGGGAGCAACGTAGCGCGAGGCAAAATCGGCGTGCCGATTTATGTGGCCGGTCCCGTCCGAGAGCTGGATTCGATCGGACATGCGGCTATCCGAGCATCGAGAAGGGTGACCGGGCCACGCATCGGAGAGGCGAGAGCCGGCGAGAGGGCAAGTGATTATTTGTCCAGCGACGCCTTGATTTTGGCCGGATCGGTTTCGCCGTTGACGTTGATGATGTTGAGCTTGCCGGACCCTTCCTTCATGTCATCGGCGAAGTCATAGACCGCGCCGACTACCATCAGGTGGCCTTCCTCGATTTTCCCGTTCCATTCCTTGACCGCCGCCGCCACCTGGTTGTTGACATTGGCTTTCACGCCATCGATATTGGAGATGCCCTTGGGAATGCTGATGGTGTCCAACTCTTTTTTGATGTCGGGTTCCAAGCCGGAATAGTCGCCGCTGGCGGCCTTGATCGCGCCGCAAGACGAATGGCCGACAAAAATCAGCAAAGAGGAAGCCAAGTGGTTCACGCCGTATTGCACCGAACCCTTGGCGGTCGCCAGTTGGTTACCGATATTGCGCACCACAAAGAGATCACTCTCGGGTGTTTTATCCAAAGTATTGGTTTGAACCCGGGAATCGGAGCAGGTCACGACCGTCGCCCTCGGGTGCTGGCCTTTGGCAAGCTCCTGAAAGAACGCGGCATTGTGTGCCGCGACGTAGGCGCTGTCGTCCGCCAAGATCTCCTTCAAGATGGCTCGCGCCACGGCGACATCGCCGTGCGCGTGTTCCTCGGCAAACGCGGGCGCGGTCACAACGAGAGCGGTCAGGATGGCCAAGAGAGTTTTTTTCGACATGCTTTATCCCTTCGGTTGTGAAAACGGGTTCGGAACGCGCGATAAAGTATAGCAAATCGGGCTTTTCGGCGGCCTGTCGCACAGTCTGAGGCTCGAAACCATTCGCATCAACTATGCTGATTTTGTGACAACAACTATTTTTCCAGTTCGAGCGCGATTCGGTTAACCTTCGCTTTCCGTCATCGCGACAAACCGCAAACCATCGCACCCGAGAAATCATGAACCGTCTCTACATCATCGGCGCCGGCCCCGGCGGGTTGGAGCATCTCAGTCCTGCCGCCCGCGCGGCGCTGGAATCCTGCACCGATCTGGCCGGGCACGGCTTGTATCTCAACCTGCTCGGCCCGCTGACCGAGGGCAAAACCCGCCATAAAACGCCGATGGGCGAGGAGTTGGCTCGTGCCGCGCTGGCGCTGGACCTCGCCGCCAGCGGCCGGACCACGGCATTGGTTTCCAGCGGCGACGCCGGCATCTACGGCATGGCGACAGTGGTGTTCGAGCTGCTGGCGCGCAAGCCGAAACCGGAATGGGCGGCGGTCGATATCGAGGTCATTCCCGGCATCTCGGCGATGCAGGCCACGGCGGCGCGGGTCGGCGCACCGCTGGCGCACGACTTTTGCGTGATTTCTCTCTCCGACCTGCTGACGCCGTGGGAGCTGATCGCCAAGCGCATCGATCTGGCCGGGCAGGGCGATTTCGCCATCGCTTTTTACAACGCGGTGTCCAACAAACGCTCTTGGCAACTGCTGGAAGCCCGGCAAATCCTGCTGCGCTACCGTCAGCCGGAAACGCCGGTCGTGGTCGCTTTCAACGTCACCCGCAAGGGCGAGCAACTGACCGTCACCACCCTGGGCGAACTGGACCCGGAACCGCTGAACATGCTGTCGCTGGTCATGGTCGGCAACAGCGAAACCCGGCGGGCGGGCCAATGGGTCTACACCCCGCGCGGCTATCACACCAAGCCGGAATTGGCTGATACCGATCAGTAGAGCAGCGCCTCCCGGCGCATTTCCTCGAACGCCGCCCGCTCTTGCGCCCACCCGGCGGCGAGTTCCGCTGGATCGGCGCCGGATTCCAGCGCCAGACGCAGCTTCTCATCCCCCGCCAGCAGGTCGATGGCGGGGATGTCGGCCACGAACTCGTAGGGCTTCGCGCGCCAAGCGAACGCATCCGGGGCGACGCGCTTGACGCCTTGCAGGAAGGCGACCCCCACCGCATACGAATCGAAGCGGTGGCGGTCGGTGACGTGGATTTGCACGCCCCCGCAAGTGCCGCCGGCGTGCTTTTGAAACTTGGGCCGGAAATAGAGCGGACGAAACCGGCAGCCGGCGAGCTTTTGCCGCGAGAGGTCGGCGGCGAGCGCTTCGGGGTCGATGCCGGGCGCCCCGGCGACCTCGAACGGCCGACAGGTGCCGCGCCCTTCCGATAACTCGGTCGCCTCCACCAAACACATGCCGGGATAAACCAGCGCGGTATCGACGGTCGGCATGTTGGGTGACGGATAGACCCAGGGCAATCCGGTGTCCTCGAAGTGCATCTCGCGCCGCCAGCCGCGCATCGGCACCACCTCCAGCTCGCACTGGACGCCCCGGCGCTGTTGGACATAACGGGCGATTTCGCCGGGCGTCAGGCCGTGCCGGTTGGGTAAAGGATGCAAACCGACGAAGGATTCGAAGCCCGGTTTGATCAAATTGCCTTCGGTGGTCAGGCCGTCGATGGGATTGGGACGGTCGCAAACTAACACCCGCACCCCGACCTTGCCGGCCGCTTCCATGCACAGCGCCATGGTCCAGACGAAGGTGTAATAGCGCGCGCCCACGTCTTGCAGGTCGATCACCAGCGCATCGAGGTCCTGAAGCTGTTCCCGGCGCGGGGTCAAGCTCTCGAACGTCGCGCCGTACAGGCTGTGGACCGGCACCCCGAGCCGGGGATCGAGCGGCAAGTCACCGACATCCTCCATGTCCTGCGCTTCGCCGCGTGCGCCGTGCTTCGGGACCGAAAATGGCGGCGATCCGGGCGCCGGCCGCTCGCAGCAGATCGAGCGCGTGACGCAGTTCGGCATCGACGCTGGCGGGATGGCACACCACCCCGATCCGGGCGTTACGGATTTTTTCGGGAAATTCCTTGAGAAGCGTTTCCAAACCAGTCTGAACGCGGGACATCGCGACTCTCGCTCCTTGATGAGGGTTTCGGGAGCGATGATTCTAGCCCTGCGCGATCAGTTGTCGTAGCTCCGGCACACAGGAACCGCAATTGGTTCCGGCTTTCAGCGTCGCGCCGATGGCTTCCGGCGTCGCCAATCCCTGTTCGCGAATGGCGGCAGTCAAGGTGTTGAGCCCCACCCCGAAGCAGGCGCAGACGATCCGTCCGCTGTCGCGCTGTCCCCCTCCCGGACGCCCTGCGAGCAGACTGGCGCGCTCGGCGGGACCGAGTTCCTGGACGGCAAACAGTCCAGCCAGCCAACCGCGCGGCGGTAGTTCGTGAGTGGGCGCGACGAACAGACAAGCTTCCAAACGTCCCCCCACCAGCACCGCGCCCCGGTAGCGACCTGTGCCGACATCGGCGAATTCCAGCCATTCCCAGCCCGGCTGATCGCCCAACAGATCGCGCGCCATCGCCGGCCAGTCCTCAGCCGCCGTTTCCCCCGCCAGCTCGTAGCGCCAACATTCCCGGTCGCGCACGCTGACCCGATACTCGACCGCCGGCGGATCGATGGCCGCGCGAGATAGCAAAAAACCGTGCCAGCGGGGACGGTACGCCTGCACCCGCACCGGCGTATGTTTCAATTCCGGTTGACCGGACAGCGGATCGACTACCGGATTGACCGCCGCGTTGACCCGCCCGCGCGGCGCCAGCGGCGAACCCCAGTGCATCGGCACGAACACGCTGCCCGGTTGCTGTTCCGCGCTGGTGCGCGCCCGGACGATGACCTCGCCCCAACGGCTGTGCACGCGCGCCAGCATGGTTTCGCTGACGCCGCAGGCCAGCGCATCCACCGGATGAATCTCGACGTAAGGCTCGGGGATATGGCCGGTCAGTCGCGCCGTTTTACCGGTGCGGGTCATGGTATGCCACTGATCGCGAATCCGGCCGCTGTTGAGAATCAGCGGAAAATTGTCGTCCACCGCATGAACCGGCGCGCGTTCGCCGACCGCGACGCAACGGGCTTTGCCGTCGGCGGTGAAAAAACCGCCCGCGCCGAACAGACGTGCCGCGCCCGCCGTCGCGCCGCGTGGTAACGGCCATTGCACCGGCTGAAGGGCGTCGTAGTCGGTGTCGGCGAGATCGGCGAGCGCGGAGATGTCGAAGTCGCGGCGGCTGCCCTCCCCGTTCTCGAATCCCGACAAAGCCGCGTGTTCGCGGAAAACGGCCGCCGGTGACTCAAAAGGGAACAGCGCGCCGAACCCCAGCCGACGGGCGACTTGGGTCATCGCCCACCAGTCGGGCTTCGCTTCGCCCGGCAACGGCAAAAAGGTCCGCTGGCGAGAAATCCGCCGCTCGGAATTGGTGACCGTGCCCTCTTTCTCGCCCCAAGTCAGCGCCGGCAACTTGACGTGCGCCAGTCGCACGGTGTCGGTATCGGCCACGGCGTCGGAGACCACCACCAGCGGGCAGCGTTGCAAGGCGGCTCGCGCGGCGTCGGCGTCGGGCAGGCTGACCACCGGATTGGTGCCCATGATCCAAATCGCCTTGATCCGACCATCGGCGACCGCCTGAAACAGATCGACCGCTTTCAAGCCGGGGCTGGTAGCGATAGCCGGCGCTATCCCCTCACCCCAACCCCTCTCCCGGAGAGCGAGGGGTATAGGCTCGTGCCAAAACCGCCGCACCCGCTCGACATCCTCCGGCGCGAAATCCAGGTGTGCCGCCAGTTGGTTCGCCAAGCCGCCAACCTCGCGCCCTCCCATCGCATTCGGCTGGCCGGTCACGGAGAACGGTCCCATGCCCGGCTGGCCGATGCGTCCGGTGGCCAGATGGCAATTGATGATGGCGTTCACCTTGTCGCTACCGTGGGCGGATTGATTCACGCCCTGCGAGTAGACCGTCACCACTTTGCGGGTGCGGCCCCACAAGCCGTAAAACTCGGCCACATCGCTTGCCGGCAAGCCGGTCCGGGCCGCGACGGCGGGAACGCTGGGCGCGACCTCCTTCGACGCCCGATAAGCCGGCCAGAAACCCGCGACATGCCGCTCCATAAACTCCGGGTCCAAGCGATCCTGCTGATAGAGATGCACCAGCAGGCCGTTGAACAGCGCCGTGTCGGAACCGGGCTTGAGCGGCAAATGCGTTTCGGCGGCATCGCAAGTGGCGGTGCGGCGCGGGTCGATCACCACCAGTTTCGGCTGGCCCGCGCGCCGTTCCCGCGCGGCAAGGATGCGCTGATACAGCACCGGATGACACCAGGCCAGATTGGAGCCGACCAGCACCACCAGATCGGCCTCCTCCAAGTCCTCATAGCAGCCGGGCACGGTGTCCGAACCGAACGCCCGCTTGTGGCCGGCCACCGAGGACGCCATGCACAACCGCGAATTGGTGTCGATGTTGGCGCCGCCAAAGCAGCCCTTCATCAGTTTGTTGGCGACGTAGTAATCCTCGGTCAGCAATTGCCCGGAGACGTAAAAGGCGACGGCATCGGGACCGTGCTCCGCCAGCACGCGGCGAAATCCCTCGGCCACCGCATCCAGCGCCTCGTCCCACGAAACTCGCCGCCCCCCGATTTCGGGATACAGCAGACGGTCATCGAGACTCAGAGTTTCGCCCAGCGCCGCGCCTTTCGAGCACAGTCGTCCGTAATTGGCGGGATGTTGCTCGTCGCCCTCTACCCGCGTGCCACCGTCGGCGTCGATCGTGACCTTTACGCCGCAACCGACTCCGCAATAGGGGCAGGTGGTGCGCGCCATTTCGCTAGCGCCGCTCATCGCTTCACCCTCCCCTTCAAGCGGTTGCAGGGGTTGCAGTCGGCAAGCTGACCACGTTGTTCAAGCCCAGCCAAAGCCGACCGTTTTCCAGCCGCACCGGATAATGCGTGGCGCAACCTACGTCCGGCGCGACCGCCTGACCGCTTTCCAGCTCCAGAACCCAGTTGTGCAGCGGACAGGTGATCCGATGACCGTGAACGATGCCTTGCGACAACGGCCCGCCTTTGTGCGGACAGCGGTCGCGCAGAGCGAATGCCTGATCGTCGGCGGTGCGAAAGATTGCCACATCGCCGTGCGGCGTTTGCACCACCCGCGAACCCAGGCGGGGAATATCGTCGAGCGCGCCGATTTCGTGCCAGTCGTACATGATGATGGTCTCCGCTCCTCAACCCACGCGCTGTAAAGGCTGGAACTCATGCGCGTCCACCCGACCGCTGGCGCGTTCCGCCCATGGATCGATCTGGGCATACTGTTGCGATGCGAGAAAACGGGCGCAGAGCGCCTTGCGATTCTCTTCGTCCTCGACGATACGCGATTTCACATAGCTGAGACCGACCCGCTCGATCCATGGCGCGGTGCGTTCCAGATAGCGGCCTTCTTCGCGGTAAAGCTGCATAAATGCGCAGCAGTATTCCTTCACGTCCTCTTCCGTCGCGCACTTGCACAGCAGATCGGTGCCGCGAATCTTGATACCGCCGTTGCCGCCGACGTGAATTTCGTAGCCGGAATCCACACAGACCACGCCGAAGTCCTTGATGGTGGCTTCGGCGCAATTGCGCGGACAGCCGGAGACGGCCATCTTGAACTTGTGCGGCGTCCACGATCCCCACGTCATCTTTTCCAGCTTGACGCCGAGGCCGGTGGAGTCCTGCGTGCCGAAGCGGCACCAGTCGGAGCCGACGCAGGTTTTCACGGTGCGCAGGCTCTTGCCGTAAGCGTGGCCGGACACCATGCCCGCAGCGTTGAGATCGGCCCAGACTTTCGGCAAATCTTCCTTCTTGACGCCAAGCAGGTCGATGCGCTGGCCGCCGGTCACTTTCACCGTGGGAATCTTGAACTTGTCGGCGACATCGGCGATGGCGCGCAATTCTTTAGGATTGGTCAGGCCGCCCCACATGCGCGGGACTACCGAATAGGTGCCGTCCTTCTGGATGTTGGCATGGACACGCTCGTTGATGAAGCGCGACTGCTGATCGTCTTGCGCTTCGTCCGGCCAAGTCGAAATCAGATAGTAATTGATGGCGGGGCGGCAGGAATGGCAACCGTCCGGCGTTTTCCACTCCATGAAATCGAACACCGCCCGCAAACGGGTCAAGTGCTGCTCGCGGATCACCTTGCGCACCTGATCGTGGCTGTGCTCGGTACATTTGCACAGGGCCTTTTCCTTCGGCGTCTTGTCGAAGGTGCCGACGGTGGCGGCGAGAATTTGCTCGACCAAGCCGGTGCAGGAACCACAGGACGCCGACGCCTTGGTGTGGGCGCGCACCTCGTCCACGGTAAACAGCTTCTTTTCGGCAATCGCCTTGACGATGGCGCCCTTGCACACGCCATTGCAGCCGCAGATTTCGGCGTCGTCGGCCATCGTCATCACGCTGAAACCGTCGCGGCCCGAGTCGGCCATGTGGGCGTGACCGAATAGCACGGTTTCGCGAAACGCGCCGATATCGGTGCCTTCGCGCAACAACTGGAAATACCAGGTGCCATCCACGGTGTCGCCGTACAGCACCGCGCCCTGCACCCGGTTTTCCTTGACCACCAGCTTCTTGTAAACGCCGCGCGCCGGATCGCGCAGCACGATTTCCTCGCAACCCGGCCCGCCGTTGAAGTCACCGGCGGAGAACAGGTCGATACCGGTGACCTTGAGTTTGGTGCTGGTCACCGAACCTTGATAGCGACCGATGCCGTAGCGAGCCAGATGGTTGGCGCAAACCTTGGCCTGCTCCCACAGCGGCGCGACCAGGCCGTAACACTGGCCGCGATGCTGCACGCACTCGCCGACCGCGTACACGCGCGGGTCGTAGCTCTGCATCGTGTCGTTGACGACAATACCGCGCTCGCAATAAATGCCCGCTTGCTTCGCCAGTTCGATGTTCGGCCGGATACCGACTGCCATCACCACCAAATCGGCCGGAATTTCCAGGCCATCCTTGAAACGCACGGCACGTACCCGCTCTTCGCCGAGCACGGCGGCGGTGTTGGCGCCCATCAGAAAACGCAGGCCACGCTCTTCCAGACTCGCGCGCAGCATGTCCGCCGCGACCGGGTCGAGCTGGCGCTCCATCAGGGTGTCGAGCACATGCACCACGGTCACCTGCATTCCCTGCTTCATCAAACCGTTGGCCGCTTCCAACCCGAGCAGGCCGCCGCCGATGACCACCGCGTGCTTGCCGGTTTGCGCCGCCGCCAGCATGGTTTCCACATCCTTGATGTCGCGGAAGCCGATGACGCCCGGCAGGTCGTTGCCTGGAATCGGCAGGATGAACGGGTTGGAACCCGTCGCCAACAAGAGCCGGTCGTAGGGTGCAATCGCGCCGTCAGCGGTGTGGACTTGCCGCCGCGCCCGGTTTATTTGCGTCACTTCCTGGCCGACATGTAGCGTGATGCCCCGCTCAACGTACCAATTCAGATCATTGATCATGATCTGGTCAACCGTCTTCTCGCCGGCGAGCACTGGGGACAGCATGATCCGGTTGTAATTGCCGTGCGGCTCCGCGCCGAACACGGTGATATCGTATTTTTCCGGAGCGATGGCCAGCAACTCCTCCAGAGTGCGCATCCCGGCCATGCCGTTACCGACCAGAACCAGACGTTCTTTCGCATTCATCTTCAAAACCTTGCTGTTTGAGGCTCGCGCTCCCCTCGCCCTCTGGGAGAGGGGCCGGGGGTGAGGGAAGCTGTCACGCCGCTTCTGGCCGCCGCTGCCGTTCATAAAGAAAGCGCAGCACTTCGGCGCGGTAGTGGTTGTAGGTCGGGTCGTCCGCCAGTTCGAGCCGGTTACGCGGGCGCGGCAGGTCTACCTTGAGAATCTCGCCCACCGTCGCCGCAGGCCCGTTGGTCATCATCACGATGCGGTCGGACAGCAACACCGCCTCGTCCACATCGTGGGTGATCATCAGCACGGTGTTATTCAGCGCGGTTTGAATCTCCATCACCGACTCCTGCAAATGAGCGCGAGTCAGCGCGTCGAGCGCGCCAAACGGCTCGTCCATCAACAACACTTTCGGCTGCATCGCCAAGGCGCGGGCGATACCCACTCGCTGCTTCATCCCGCCGGAAATCGCGCCGGGCAGTTTGTCGGCAGCGTGTTCCATATGCACCAGGTGGAGATTGTGCAAAGTCCAGTCGTGCCGCTCGGCTTTGCTCTTGCTCTTGCCGAATACCTTGTCCACCGCGATCCGCACGTTCTCGTACACCGTCAGCCACGGCAGCAACGAATGATTCTGGAACACCACGGCACGATCCGGGCCGGGGCTGTTCACCTCCCGATTCTCCAGCAGCACCCCGCCCCGGGTGGCCTGCAACAGACCGGCGACCACGTTCAGCACCGTGGATTTTCCGCAGCCGGAATGGCCGATGATGGCGATGAATTCGCCCTGTTCGATTTCGAGATGCACCTCGCGCAGGGCGATGTAAGCGCCGTTGGGGATGGGAAACACCACGTCCACATTGGAAATGTTCAGATAACTCATGGCGATTTCTCCTCAGCGGCGGTTGTAGTCAAAGTGGCGTTGCGCCAGATTCATCAGGCTTTCCAGCACGATGCCGACCAACCCGATCAGGCCAATAGCGACGATGATCGAGGCGACGTTGAGGTTGTTCCATTCGTCCCAGACGTAGAAGCCGATGCCGACGCCGCCGGTGAGCATCTCCGCCGCCACGATCACCATCCAGGCCACGCTCAGCGACAAGCGCATCCCGGTCAGAATGTGGGGCAGGGTTGCAGGCAACAGGATGCGGCGGGTGATTTCCAGCTTGCCGAGGCGCAGCACCCGCGCCACATTGAGATAATCCTGCGGAATCGCCTGTACCCCGGCGGCGGTGTTGACGATCACTGGCCAAATGCTGGTGATGAAGATCACGAAAATCGCCGACGGGTCTTTCGCCTGAAACACCAGCAAACCGATCGGCAGCCAGGCCAAAGGACTGACCGGACGGAGGATTTGCACCAGCGGATAGCAGGCTTGATAAAAGGCGCGACTGGCGCCCATCAAAAACCCGACCGGAATTCCCACAATGACCGCCAGAGCGAAGCCCGCCATCACCCGTCCCAGCGAGTACAACACCTGCCAGCCGATGCCCATGTCGTTGGGGCCAGCGATGTAGAACGGGCTGCTGAAAATCTCCACCGCCCGCGCCCATGTCGCAGCGGGGGTGGGAATGTCGCTGGTGATTTTGGCGTTAACGAAGGTCCAGATCGCCAGTACCAGCAGGAAAACCGCCCCCGGCAGGATGACGGCGCGGGCGATAGCGACGGCGCGAAGCCTCGCTTTCGACACCGGCGGAAAACTGTAGGCTGGGGATGCGGGCGGTTGCCGCTCGACGTTGGCCGCTTCCCGAACCGGCTGGCGAACTTCAGCGACCGGCGCAGTTTCGGCAACGACCGGCGGCGTGATGGACAGGGCAATGACGTTGCTGCTCATCTCGGTTTCCTCTCCCATTCAGGCGTTGGCCTTCAACAGCGCATCCGGCGCGACTTTCAGGTTTTTCACTGCAAAGCCGGTGACGTACTCGCCCGACTTCTTGGGATCAAACCGGCCGCCGTCGAAGAACAAATCCGGCCCCATCGCGATCGGGCTGGTGGCTTCGGCCAGCGTCCAGGGTCCGGCGTTGACCCCTTCCGGCTTCACCTCGATGGTGGGATACGGCACGCCCAGCGCCTTGGCGGCTTGTCGATACAGATCGGGGCGATAAATCGAAGCGGCGGTCTGGAGAATGTTCGCTGGCTGTTCCAACTGCCCCCAGCGGTACATCTGGGTGATGAACCAAGCGGCGTGCGACCGCCAGGGAAAATTGGCGGCGTAGCGGTAAAACACGTTGAAATCCGGCAAGGGACGCGGCTCCTCGTTTTGCGCGTATTTGAAGGTGCCGGTCATCGACATCTTCACCGTATCCTCGGGCGCGTTGACGTAGGACTTTTGCGCGATCAGCTTGACCACTTCCATGCGGTTATCCGGCTGATCCATCCATTGCGTCGCTTCCAGCAGCGCCATCAGCAACGCCTGATGGGTGCGCGGATTTTTCTCGTGCCATTCCAGATTGACGCCGAACACCTTTTCCGGGTTGTTGTTCCACAACTCGTAACTGGTGACCAGCACCCGGCCGATGCCGGTTTCCACCGCCCGCTCATTCCACGGTTCGCCGACGCAATAGCCGGCGATGTTGCCCGCCTTGAGGTTGGCGACCATCTGCGGCGGCGGAATCACGATCAACCGCAAGTCCTGATCCGGGTTGATGCCCGCCGCCCCCAGCCAATAGCGCAATTGGTAGTTGTGGGTGGAGACGGGGAACACCACCGCGAAGGTCATCGGCTCCTTGCCGGCGGCCTTGTCGGCGTCGATGACTTTTTTCAGGGCGCGGGCGGTGAGCGGCCGTTCCTTCATCGCCTCGGGGTCCGCTTTCGCCATCCGCTCGTAAAGCTCGTTGGAAACGGTGACGGCGTTGCCGTTGAGATCCAGCGAGAAGGCGGTGATGGTGGCCTTGGGCAAGGCGCCGACGCCGAGACTGGCGGCGATAGGCATCCCGGCCAGCATGTGCGCGCCATCCAGTTCACCGATGGACACCTTGTCGCGGATATTGGCCCAAGACGCCTCTTTGGAAAGCGCCACCTCCAGGCCGTATTTCTTGAAATAGCCCTTTTCGAAAGCCACGACCAGCGGCGCGCAGTCGGTGAGCGGAATGAAGCCCAGGCTCAATTTGCTTTTCTCCAAACCGCCGCCTTCACCCGCCCAAGCGCCGGTTCGCAGCCAAGGCGGCGTTCCGCCGAGCAAGGTGGTGGCGCTCAACGCCAGCCCGCCAGTCTTCAAAAATTTGCGCCGGGATAAGCCGGGCGCTTGGGTCCGTTCGTTCATCGCGTTCGTTTCGCTCATGTCGTGCCCCTGCCAGAAGCCAATAAAAAAGGCGTCCAGTTCTCGCATGAAACACGAAAACTGGACGCCTTTGTCCGATGCGCGACCGCCGTTGGCCGCGTGACCCGTCCCGCCAATGGGAAAGGTTGTTAGCTCGGGTTTAGCACGAGGCGTGCCAAAATCATTTAGCCATTGATATGAGCCGAGTTGGCTTGTGGGACGAAGCGCTTTGCGTGGGTTGTGTCCGCCCGATTTGCGCTATCGTGGCGCACGGCGGCATCGTCTTGCACCACGTTGAGCGGCGGCCGTCCATTCAACTCAAGAGCTCCAGCAACGAAACCACGGTGCGCGCCACCTCTCCGATTCGTTGATTGCGATCCATCGCCAGCTTGCGCAAAGTCTGATAAGCGTCCTCCTCGTTCAGGTTCCGTTGCGCCATCAGCAAACCCTTGGCTTTTTCGACCACCTTGCGTTCAGCCAAGCGGCTGCGGGTTTCCGCCAGCTCGCGGCGCAGGGCTTGGTACTCGCGGAATCGGGCGATGGCGACATCCATGATCGGCTGGAGGCGGCGCGGATTGAGATCGTCCACCACATAGGCGCTGACTCCGGCGCGCAAGGCGGCAGCGGTAGTCTCCGGGTCGCTGCGCTCGGCGAACATCACGATGGGTCGGGGCTGGTCTTGTCCGATCTCGCGCAACTGCTCCAGGGTATCGCGGTCGGGCAGGTCGATATCGATCAGAATCACGTCCGGCCTGGTTTCCCGCACCTGCTGCAACAACCTGTCTGTGCCGGCGGTCCGGACGGTGATCCGGTAGCCGGCGTCGCTTAGCGCCTGCTCCAGAATCGCCGACCGCCCCGAATGGGCGTCGATCAGCATGACTTCGATTTTCTTCATCGACGGCCTTGGTTCGCTCGATACACAAAGCCGGGAATCGAGCACTATCCATGCCAATCGCGGTCGGGGTATTCTGGAGTTCGGCAAACAACCGATTGGATCGTGCGTGCCCTTTCGATCATGCTCCAAACCCCGCAAGGCGGACATCGCCCTGGCCGTGCTAGCGATCCTGTGGCTGCTGTTCGGGCTGACGCTCGCCGACGCCGCATGGCGTTCCGGTTCGGCCGATCATGCCGCCAGCCGGGCGCTGGTTCGGGAGTTGGGCCTGAGCGACTTGAGCTTGTTCACCGAGGCGCGCTACACCCGCCATCCCAGCCAGGCCGACCGGCACGCCCCCTTTCAAAACCACCCGGCAGCGCTGGAACACTTCCCGACCGGTTCGCTGCTGCCGCTGCCTCCCTGTCTCGGTGGGTGTTTCCAGTGAGCGGCGACCCTTTCATGGACCGTCCCGATCCTGCCGGACCAGGATGATCTGGTCCGTGGCAAAGCCCAGCGCCTTCGCCTGCCGGAGCAATTTCTCCAGCACGGCGGGCGGCAATTGACGGGTTCGGGCCAAAATCCACAGATAGTCCCGGCTGGGACCGCCGATCATGGCCCACGAATAGTTTTCCTTATCCAGAGCGATGATGTGATAGCCGCCGTAGAACGGGCCGAAGAAGGAAACTTTCAAAGAACCGACCGTCGGCTCGCCGATGAAATAAGCCCGACCTTCGGCGTCTTTCCAGATCCCGGCGCGCTCGTCGTAACCCCGGTTCAACACCCGGATGCCGCCATCGTCGCGCGGGCTGTAAGTCGCGCTGACATCGCTCAGGCCGCGCTCGAAGGAATGATCCAAGCGGGCGATCTCGTACCACTTGCCCAGATAGCGGTCCAGCTCGAAACCGGTGATCGGCGTCACGCCGGACGGCGGGGCCACCGCGCAACCGCCGAACAAAAAGATCACGCAAAGCAATAGCTTCTTCATCTACGCTTCCTCGCGCTAAAACCCCTCTCGGGCGCGGTTCGGTCAGGTCCGAGGCGCGTTCGCCCCTTTCAGCCAACCCTCGAATTCCTCGGCGGGCAGGGGGCGCCCGAACAAATAGCCCTGAGCCAGATCGCAGCCCTGCTCCAATAAAATCTGCCGCTGCTCCTCGGTTTCCACGCCCTCCGCCACGACCATGAAGCCCATTTGGTGGCCGAGGGCGACGATGGTCGCGGCCAAGGTGCGATCATCGGGGTCGGTCTCCAGGTCACGCACGAAGCTTTGATCGATCTTGAGCGCGGTCAGCGGCAGGCGCTTGAGATAGCTCAGACTCGAATACCCGGTGCCGAAGTCGTCGAGGGCGAGACCGATCCCGAGCCGTTCCAGCGCGAGCAGCGCCTCTCCCGTCTCGGCCCCGATCTCCAACAGCGTCGATTCAGTGATTTCCAGTTCCAGCGCCTGGGGCGGCAAACCGTAAGCTTCGAGCAAACCGCACACCCGGTCGGCGAGGTTCGGCAACCGGAAATGACGGGCGGCCAAGTTGATGGCCACGGTCAAGGGAGGGAACTCCGCCTTGCGCCAAGCGGCCAGCTGCCGACAGACCTCCACCAGCATCCAGTCCCCCACCGCGACGATCAGATCGCTGGCTTCCGCCACCGGAATGAATTGCCCCGGCGGTATCAGACCCCGCTCGGGATGCCGCCAGCGAATCAGCGCCTCGGCGCCGACCAGCGCGCCATCGGGCAGCCGCACCTTGGGCTGGTAATAGGCCCGCAATTGGCCGGTCGCGAGGGCTTGGCGCAGCTCCCCTTCCAGCACCAGCCGCTCGAAGGTGGCGGCGTTCATCTTCCGGTCGTAAAACAGCCGGGTGTTGCGACCTTCCTGCTTGGCCCGGTACAGCGCGGTATCGGCGTTTTTGAGCAGCTCGCTAAAATCGGCGCCGTCGTGCGGGTAAAGCGCGATGCCGATGGAAACGGTCACGCCGAGGCTGTGGCCCGCCATCTCGAACGGCTGACGGAAAGCGGCCAACAGTTTGTCGGCCACTCGCAGCGCGCCTTCCTTTCCGGTATCCGGCAGCAACAGCACGAACTCGTCCCCGCCCAAGCGGCACACGGTGTCTCCTGACCGGACGAGTCCCTGGATTCGCGCCGCCACCTCCACCAGCAGGGTATCGCCTTCCGCGTGGCCGAGCGAGTCGTTGACTTCCTTGAACCGATCCAGGTCGAGAAACAGCACCGTCAACTCCCTCTGGTAGCGCGCGGCCAGAGCCAGGGCCAGTTTCGCCCGCTGCGCCAGCAGCGTCCGGTTGGGCAAGTCGGTCAGCCCGTCGTAATAAGCCAAATGCTCGACGCGCTGCTCGGCGACCTTGATCTCGGTGATGTCGCGGGCGATGCCGAACATGATTTCCTCGGTGATCGGAATCACGCTCAACAATGCCGTGCGAATGGCGCCATCGGGCCGGAGATAAACGACTTCGCCGAAGTCGATGGCATCGGTCATTTCCGCCGCTTGGCGCAAGCGCGCCGGCGCGCCGACCGGCGTCAGGTCGGTGGTGCGAAGTTCGGTGATTTCGGCTAAAGCCCTGCCGGTCAACGTTTCGGCGGCGCGATTGGCGTCCAGATAGCGCCCGGTGCTTTTTTCCACGATGAAGATCGCGTCGTTGGACCGCTCGAACAGCAAGCGATAGCGCTCTTCGCTGACCCGCAGCTCCTCTTCCACGCGCCAGCGCTCGGTGACATCCTGCATGACGAACAGGAGACAGGGCTCTCCGTCGATGGTGATCGGGCGCGCGGAAAACTGCCCGATGCGCGATATGCCGTCCTTGCGCCGGAACGCAATGAACCGATGCAGGACTTGACCGCACGACCGCAGATCGGTTACCAACCGCTCCCGCTCGGCGGGATCGGACCACAGGTCCAGATCCAGCGTGGACCGGCCGATGGCTTCCGCCCGCGTGTGGCCGGTGATGGCTTCGAAGCCGGGGTTGACCTCCAGCAGAAAACCGTCCGATACGCGCGAGATCACCACCACATCCGGAGTGGACTGAAAAATCTTGGCGAATTTTTCCTCCGATTGCCGCAGCGCCGTTTCCACGCGCTGGCGGTCGGCCAAGTACTCCGTCAGCTGTCTGCGCAACCACGTCAAACCCAGCAGCCCCAGTCCCCAGACCGCGCCATAACCGGTCACGGTCGCGGCGATCTGACCCGAAAGCGCCCGGCGATAGGGCCGCCAGGGGATCGAAACGCTGATGCCGCCCCGGATATCGCCCTCGCGGTAGCCCTGCGCGGCGTGGCACTTCAGGCATCCCTTCTCCGCGATCATCGGGCGCATGAAGCGCAGGTAAGATTCCCCGTCGAGCGCCTCGAAGGAGACGCTTTCTTTTTCGCCCCGCCCGAAAGCCAGCAGCGCCTGACGCTCCCACTCATCGGGCGCGTTACCGGGCCGGATCGGGTTCAGGCTGGTCAGGTGCGCGCGCACGCCGAAAGCCTCGGCCACCAGTTCGTGCACTTGCCGGGTCATGTAGGCGGGATTGATCAGGGTCAGCGCCTTGCCCGATGGCGTGACGATATCCCGTTCGGGCACGGCGAGATAGGGATTGGGCGGCGTCTGCTCGGTCGCCGGCGCATAGACGCCGCCATGCAAGGTGGCCCAGCGGCGATAGAGAATGTCCTTGCGATAGCTTTCCTCGGCCAAGTTCCGCGCCGCCGACTTCAAGGCGCTCCAATCGCTGTGGGAGCGCCAAGCCCCCAACGCCAGCAGGAGGAGGGTCCACAGAGCCGCGAGCTTCCAAAACCAAGCGCTCAACAGCGCGGCAGGCCCGTTCGGGGGAGTATCGGATATCGCGGTTCTTGCCGACCCGAAACATCGCTCGCCAAACAGGATGGCGCGGATTTTGGCGTTCAAGGCTAATCTCGCCATTGCTTGCTATCCAGAGTCTCCTAGCGGTTACGATCGAGGGTTATCAATGGCGACCCCGAAGCACGGGGATATCACTCCACTCGCCCGCAAGCGCGGAATTTCGATGACTGCGCGCGACTCGATGGATTATTATCGAGCCAACGGCCCATTTCTCCAAACCAGCCAAGGATTTTTTCAGGCCGAACGATCCGATTCCCCTCCCTGGCCACGCCATGCCCACCTTCCTCGAACGGCAGAAATACCTGATCGACTACACCCTCGCCGCCCTGCTGCGACGCAAGACCCGCAATCTCGGATTGCTGCTGGTTTACACCCTGCTGGTATTCCTGTTCGCCTCGGTGCTGCTGCTCGGCCAAGGCTTGCGGCGGGAAGCGGCGCTATCGCTGCAAGACGCCCCGGAAGTGATCGTGCAACGGCTGGTCGCCGGCCGGCACGACCTGCTGCCGGCGGCTTGGCTCGACCCCTTGCGCCAGATTCGCGGGGTCGGCGCGGTGCGGGGCCGGCTGTGGGGCTATCGCTACGATCCGGCGGTCAAGGCCAACTACACGCTGATGGCCGCGCCCGAACGCCCGCTCGCCAAGGACGAGATCGCGGTCGGCGCGGCGCTGGCCCGCGTCCGCCAAATCGGTGTCGGCGACTATCTCGGCCTGCGCGCCGCCGACGGTCGGCCGCTGTCGTTCAAGGTGACCGGAATTCTCGACGCCGCCTCGGAACTGCTGAGCGCCGACCTGATGCTGCTGTCCGAAGCCGGGTTCCGCGCGCTGTTCGACTTCCCGCCCGATCTGTACACCGACGCCGCGCTGACCGTGCGCAACCCGCGGGAAGCGCGAACCGTGGCGGAGAAAATCGTGCAGGCGTTCCCCGACAGCCGGCCGATCTTGCGCTCGGAGATGCTCCGAACCTACGATGCGGTGTTCGACTGGCGCGAAGGCATGACGTTCGTCTGCCTGGGCGCGCTGTTGCTGGCATTCGCGATTCTGGCCTGGGACAAGGCCGCCGGCCTCAGCGCCGAGGAAAAGCGCGAAATTGGCATCCTCAAGGCCATCGGCTGGGAAACCGGCGACATTTTGCGCATGAAGCTGTGGGAAGGGATATTGCTGTCGCTGACCGCTTTCCTCGCCGGTTACGCGCTGGCCTGGTGGCAGGTGTTCCACGGCGGCGCCAAGCTGTTCGCGCCGGCGTTGAAGGGCTGGGCGGTGCTGTATCCCGATTTTCGGCTGACGCCGGCGGTGGACGGGCAGCAAATCCTGGTGCTGCTGGCGGTGACGGTGCTGCCCTACATCGTCGCCACCCTGATCCCGGGCTGGCGGGCGGCGATTGTCGACCCCGATGCGGCGATGCGCGGATGATCGAGTTCGCCGAGGTCAGCAAAGTGTTCAACCAGGGCCGGCCCAACGAATGCCGGGCCTTGCGGGAGGTCAGCCTGACGCTGGAGCGCGGCGGCGTCACCGCGTTCAAAGGTCCCAGCGGCTCCGGCAAGACCACGCTGCTGACCCTGGTCGGCTGTCTGGCGCGACCGACCGTAGGACGGCTCACGCTGGATGGCCGCTTGCTGTCGAATCTGCCGGAACGGTTTTTGACCGAGGTGCGGCGGCACACCTTCGGCTTCGTGTTCCAGCAATTCAATCTGATCCGCGGATTGACGGTCCTGGACAACGTGATGCTGCCGGCCTATCCGCTGGGTCGGCCCTATCGCGAGCTGTCGGACGCCGCGCACGCATGGCTCGACCGTTTCGGGCTCGGCGCGAAAACCGCCAGCAAAGTGGAGTGGCTGTCCGGCGGCGAGGCGCAGCGCACCGCTCTCGCCCGCGCCCTGATCAACGATCCGGCGGTGCTGGTCGCCGACGAGCCGACCGCCAATCTCGACAGCGCCTTATCGCGGGAAGTGCTGGCCCTGCTCGGCGAGCTGGCCGCGCAAGGTCGGACGGTGCTGATCAGCAGTCACGATCCGCTGGTGTTCGAGGCGATGGCCGTCAATCGAATCATCGAGATGCACGACGGCCGCATCGTCGGCGACCGGCGATGCTGATCGCGCCCCCCATCGTCGCCCTGCAGCTCATCGCTCTCGGCGTGGCCGGCACGGTGCTGCTGGCCAGCGGTTTCGCCTGGCGGATTCTGCGCCGCTGGGACATCGGCAGCGGCAGCGAACTGCAATTGCGGCTGGAGCGCCAGACCTATCTCATCTCCACCCTGCTCGGCTTCGCGCTGGGCGCGGAACTGCTGTCGCTGCTGCTGTTCGTCCACACGGCCGAAAGCCTGTCCGGCCAGTTCGTCGGCGCGATGTGCGCCACCGGCGTCTTGAACGTCAACGCCTTCGGCTTCCCCGCCCTGCTGCTGAAAATCGCGGTGTTCTTCCTGGCGGCGCTATGGCTGCTGCTGAACCGGGTCGATAACCGGGGTTACGACTATCCGCTGGTGCGGGTGAAATACGGCTTGCTGCTGGCTATCGCGCCGTTGACCGTGGTGGAACTGGCGACGCAGACCGGCTATTTCCTCGGCCTGGAACCGGAGGTGATCACCTCCTGCTGCGGCTCGCTGTTCGGCGCCGACGGTCGGGGCGTCGCGTCCGAGTTGGCCGAGCTTGCCGCCGCGGCCGACGCTGGCGCTGTTTTGCGGGATGGCCGGGCTGATTCTGGCGAGCGGCGAGCGGCTGTTGCGCGCCCTCGCTTCCGCCCCCTCTCCCGGAGGGCGAGGGGAGATAGCCGGGACGCTGTTCGCCGGGGTAAGCCTGCTGGGCTTCGGCGTCGCCATCGCCGCGATCATCGCCGCCCTTTCGCCATACGTGTACGAGAACCCCAACCATCACTGCCCGTTCTGCCTGCTGAAAGCCGGCTATAGCCACGTCGGTTACGCGCTCTATATACCGCTGTTTGCCGCCACCGCCGCCGGATTGGGCGCCGGAATCATCGCCCCATTCCGCCACGTTGTCAGTCTGCAAGCGGTCGTTCCCGGCGAAGCCCGGCGATTGACGTGGTTGGCATTGGGAGGCTTCGGCCTGTTCTACGGGCTGGCGACGTGGTTGATGGCGCGTTCCAATCTGATTCTATTGGATTAAAGTCAACGCCCACCAACCGGAGCATCCTCCCTGACCAACCCGCCGCTATCCTGGTTGCTCATCCTCGGCGCTTTGATCGCTTTCGCGCCGATGTCCATCGACATGTACCTGCCCAGCCTGCCGGCCATCGCCGCCGAGTTCGGCGCCGAACCCGCCGCCGCGCAATTCACGCTGGCCGGTTTCTTCGTCGGGCTGGCGCTCGGCCAAGCGCTTCACGGGCCGCTCGCCGACCGTTACGGACGCAAACCGCCGCTGTATACCGGATTGGCGCTCTACGTGGCGGCCTCGGTCGGCTGCGCGCTGGCGCCCGATATGGCCACGTTGACGGCGCTGCGCTTCGTGCAGGCGGTGGGTGGCTGCGCTGGAATCGTGATCGCGCGGGCCGTGGTGCGCGACCGCTTCGACGCGCGAACGTCGGCAAGAGTGTATTCGCTGTTGATGCTGGTGATGGGGCTGGCGCCGATCCTCGCCCCGTTCGCGGGTGGCTGGATTCTCGTCTTTGCCGGCTGGCGGGCGATTTTCGCCGTGCTGGCGCTATTCGGGCTGGCCTGTCTGTTCGCCGTCTGGCGCTTTTTGCCGGAAACCCGTCCCGCGAACACGATCACCGGCGGCGGAATCGGCGCGACGCTGCGGATTTACGCCGATTTGCTCCAGGATCGCGGCTTTCTCGGCTACGCCTTGAGCGGCGGCTTCGCGCAAGCCGGGATGTTCGCCTACATCACCGGCTCGCCGCATGTGTTCATCGAGCTTTACGGCGTGCCGGCGCAAGCCTACGGCTGGCTGTTCGGGCTCAACGCGCTGGGGCTGATCGCCAGCTCGCAGATCAATCGCCGGCTGTTGCTGCGCCACAGCGCCGATTCGATCCTGCGCCGCGCCAATCGCACGACCGTGGTATTGGGGCTGCTCTTGCTCGGGATCGCCGCCGGCGGTTGGGGTGGCTTGCCGGCGCTGCTGGTTCCCCTGTTCGGCTATCTCGCCAGCCTCGGTTTCACCGCGCCGAACGCGATGGCCAACGCGCTGGCGCGGCAGGGCGCGCGAGCGGGCAGCGCATCGGCCCTGATCGGCGCGCTGCAATTCGGGGTGGCGACCGTTTCGAGTACACTGGTCGGGTTGCTCGGCGCGGGCTCGGCGCTGCCGATGGCGGGCGTCATCGCCGGTTGCGGGCTATCGGCCTACGCCGCCCATCGGATTTTGGTCGGAGACGATGCGAACGGAGAGCGATAAGGTTGCGTTCATCCTGCATCCCGCCCGAGCATTCGCGATTCCCCGGCGGAGGCTTGCCTTGAAAATCTGGATCGACGCGGACGCCTGTCCGGCCCAAGTGAAAACCATCGTGTTCCGCGCCTCCCAACGGGTCGGCGTGCCCGTCATCCTGGTGGCCAACCATCAAGCGCGGACGCCGCCCTCGCCGCTGATCACGGCGGTACAGGTCAGCCAGGGTTTCGACGCGGCCGACGATCACATCGTGCAGCATTCGAGCGCCAGCGATCTGGTCGTCACCGCCGATATTCCGTTGGCGGCGCGCCTGGTGGCGCAGGGCGTGCCCGCGCTGAACCCGCGCGGCGAGCTGTATACGGCCGACAACATCCAGGAGCGGCTGGCCTTGCGCAATCTGAAAGAGGAATTGCGGGCGACCGGAAGCGTATCCGGCGGCCCGGCGCCTTACCACGACCGCGACAAGCAAGCGTTCGCGAACGGCCTGGATCGCTGGCTGGCGCGGCAACGGGCCAACCGACCTTGACCCCCCGGCGCCCTGGCCTTCTTTCCGACTTGCGGGGCGGGCTGGTCGCCGCCGCCGTGGTGCTGCCCCAGGCCACCGCCTTCGGCGTGACCGTTTTCGCCCCCTGGCTGGGAGCCGCGTCCGGCGCGTTGACCGGCCTGATCGGCGCTATCCTCCTGCTGCTGATCACCGGCGCCATCGGCGGCACGGTCGGCTTGATCAGCGCGCCTACCGGCCCCAGCATGGCCCTGCTCGCCGGCACCGGCGTCGTGCTCGCCGCCGCCGGCGTCGCCCCCGCCGCCATCGCGCCGGCCCTCTTCACCGTCACCGCGCTCGCGGGACTGCTGCAATCGCTGATCGCGCTGGCCGGCGGTGGCCGGCTGATGAAATTCGTCCCCTACCCCGTCATCGCCGGCCTGACCACCGGCACCGGCCTGCTGCTGGTCAAATCCCAGTACAACCCTTTGCTGGGCATCGGCCACCACGGATCGCTGGCCGATTGGCACTGGGTGCCGGTCGCCGTCGCCGCCTGCACGTTTTGCGTCGCCCGTTTTATCCCGCGCCTGCTACCCCGCATTCCCGGCTCCATCGCCGGTCTGATCGGCGGCACGGCGCTGTTTCAGATCATCGTCCACGCCAATGGTCCCACCGTCGTGCCGCAGCACTGGGTCATCGGCGCGCTGCCCGCCTTGTCCGAGTTCCGGCCTGCCGTCGGCGCCCTCGGTTCGTGGCTCGCTCTGCCGTGGCCGCTGCTCCTGCAAGCCGCTTTCGCCTTGGCGGTGCTGTCTTCCTTGAACACGCTGTTGACCTCGGTGCTGGCCGACACCACCACCGGCCTGCGCCACGACGCCCGTCGCGCGCTGCTGGCCCAGAGCGTCGGCCAAATCGCCGTCGGCTTGGCCGGCGGCATGGCGGGTTCGGCCTCCGTGGGCGGCACGGTCGCCTCGGTGCAGGCCGGCGCCCGGCGTTGGGCCGCCCCGACCGCCGGCGGCGTTCTGCTGTTGCTGCTCCTGTTCTCCGGCCCGGTGGGTCAATGGCTGCCGGCCAGCGCGCTGGCCGGCATCATCATCGCCTCGGCGCTCAATCTGGTGGAGACCGACATCGTGGCTTGGGCTCGCCGCCGCCGGACTCGGCTGGACGCGGCGGTCGCCCTGCTGGTGACCGGCGTCACGCTCGGTTACGACCTGATGATCGCGGTCTTGGTCGGGCTGGTTATCGCTATCCTGCTGTTCATCCGCGCCCAGAGCCGAGTGCCGATCATCCATCGCCGCCAGACCGCCATCGAGCGCCCCTCGGTGCGGCAACGGCCGGTGGAGCAAACCGAACTGCTGGCCCGGCACGGCGACCGGATCGTGATGTACCAGTTGCGCGGCACCCTGTTTTTCGCCAAGACCGATCAACTGTTCGAGGAGATGTTGCCCGATCTGGACCGGCCGGCTTGGGTGATCCTGCATCTGCGCCGGGTGATCCAGATCGATCTGTCCAGCGTCCGCCTGCTGCAACAGATCGCGGCCCGGCTCGCGGCCCACGGCGGGGAGTTGCTGTTTTGCGAGGTGCACGAGGATCTCGGGCTGGGCCGGGATGTCGAGCGGACGTTGCGCAAGCTCAGCCTGCACCCCGGCCGGCTGAACGTGAAGACCTTCGCCGCCGCCGATCAGGCGCTGGAATACGCCGAAAACGCGCTGTTGAACGCCCTGGGAGTCACCGCCACGGTTCTGGAGCGCCGCCTCCAACTGGTCGAGCTGGATTTGTGCCGGGACATGAAGCCAGCGGAAACCGACGCGCTCGCCGCCGCGCTCAGGCCGCGCGAACTGGCCGGGGGCGAGCGGCTGTTTTCGGCCGGCGATAGCGGCGCCGAACTGTATCTGGTGTTGCGGGGTCGGGTGGATATCCGGCTGCCCGCCGCCAGCGACCGCTTCAAGCGGCTCGCGATTTACGGATCGGGCACCGTGTTCGGCGAAATCGCCTTCCTCGATCCCGGTCCGCGCGCCGCCGAGGCGGTGGCGGTCCGTCCGACCGAGTTGCTGGTTCTGAACCGAGCCGACTTCAACCAGCTGCGGATCACCCATCCCGATGCCGCCATCGCCCTGTTGCTGGCGCTCGGCCGGCTGCAAAGCCGCACCCTGCGCTGGAGCGCCAAGGAAATCCAGCGGCTGATCCAGTGGTGAGGAAACCCGCCAGTCAGCGGGGCCTCCCGCCGCCGGCTCAGCCTCGCCCGCGACGGGCGGGGGGCTCCGATCCCGCTTCTAGGCGAACGGGACGGTGCGCTTTTCTGCGTCGCTCTGCACGGCCAGCTCGATGATGCGGATCGCGTCGCGCGCCTCCTCCGGCTTGACGATCAGCTCCGCTTCTCCCCGGATCGCCCGATACACGTTCTCGTAGTAGGCCGGATAACAGCCCCGGACGGTTTCGATTTTGCCCTGGAAGTGCAGCGCGCCGAGCTGGGTGTCGAGGGCTCCCCACCGCTCCGCCGGTTCCGCGCCCCAGTCCGGCTCGCGCGGCGACCGCCCGCCCTTCAGCGCCTCTTCCTGCGGGTCCACCCCGTATTTCACGAAGGACCCTTCCGTGCCGTGCAAGGCGAACCGGGGACCCGGTTGACGCACCAGCAAACCCGCCTTCAGGGTCACCTTCAGTCCGTCGTAATGGAGGATCAGCTCGAACTGATCGTCGGCTTTTGCCGGGTCCCGTTGCCTGCGGATATCCGCCGTGACCTTTTGGGGCAGGCCGAACAGCACCAGCGCCTGATCGATCAGGTGGGGTCCGAGATCGAACAGGACGCCGCTCCCCGGCCCGGCGGTTTCCCGCCACGCGCGCTCGGAGCTGAAGCGGTTGCGAAAGCGGTCGAACCGCGATTCGCACTCGACCAAGCGCCCGAGACAGCCCTGCGCCACGATCTGGCGGACCGTCTGGAAATCGCCGTCCCAGCGCCGGTTGTGGAAGGCGCTGACGATCTTGCCCCGCCGTCGCGCCAGCTCGATGAGTTCCTGGGCCTGCGCCGCCGCGAGGGTGAACGGCTTGTCCACCACCACGTGCTTGTCGGCCGACAGCGCCTCGCGGGCCAGCTCGAAGTGGGAATCGCTGGGCGTGGCGACCACCACCAGTTCGATCTCTTTATCCTCGAACAGCGCGGCGGCCTCGCCCACCACCTCGACCGCCGGATACCGCTCGCGGGCGGTCTGGCCGCGCCGCTCCACCACCTTGCACAGCCGCAAGCCGGGAATCGCGGCGATCACCGGCGCATGAAAAACCCGCCCGGCCATCCCGTACCCGATCAAGCCGACTTTCAGTTCGCGCATCGGAGTGTCCTCCAAACAATAAACCGATCCGTCAGAAGGCATATGGTTGCCCGGTTGGGAAGCCAGCTACAAGCCGGAGCTATTTTTACCCGAGCTATTTTTATCGGTATGCACCCGCGCAGCCCTCGGGAACGGCCCGATTTCGCGGCGACCGGCTTGGTGTAGCCAATCGGCTCACGGGCTCAAATCCCGGTTCGTCCCGACCTCCGCGCCCGGTGCTCCGCCAGTCCTCGGCGCACCCGCTTTATGGCGGGGCACGCGCCGCTCCCGCAAGCTCTGCTTGGCTTTTTCCAACCGGGCCAGCAGTCCCGGTCCCCGGCTGAGCGCCACCCCCACCGCCAGCACGTCGATGATCGCCAGATGGGCGATTCGGGAGGTCATCGGCGAATAGATGTCCGGGTCTTCCTCGACGTCGGCGCACAGCGCCACCGTGCTGAGTTTGGCGAGCGGCGAACCGCTGGCGGTGATGCCCACCACGTCCGCCCCCGCTTGGCGGGCGTACTCGACGCTGCGCAGCAGGTCGCGGGTGCGCCCGGTGCCGGAAATCGCCACCACCACATCGCCCGACTGAAGCAGCGTGGCGGCCATACCGTGAATGTGGGGGTCCGAGTAAGCCACCGTCGGCACGCCCAGACGGAAAAACTTGTGTTGGGCGTCGGCGGCGGTGATGCCGGAATTGCCGGCTCCATAAAACTCGATTTTCCGCGCGTTCGCCAACAAGGCGATGGCTTGGTCCAGCGCTGCCGCGTCCAGCTCGTTGCGGACCCGCATCAAGGCCGCGATGGTCCGATCCAGCACCTTGGCCACCAGTGCGGACGCCGGATCGCCGACGCCGA
The DNA here is from genome assembly GCA_037045685.1 of Candidatus Competibacter sp. Lineage (GTDB taxonomy): Bacteria > Pseudomonadota > Gammaproteobacteria > Competibacterales > Competibacteraceae > Competibacter_A. The sequence goes on along the minus strand of JBAOII010000023.1, from coordinate 62,533 downwards.
CATCGCGATGCACGAACGGCACCCCTCCGGCCAGACTTTGCACCAGGCGCAGCTTGAATTCCTTGAAGCCGGTGAAGCCCAGAGCCAGACAGAACCGGGCCACGGTCGGCTGGCTCACGCCGACGTTCCCGGCCAGCGCCGCGATGGACTGGTGCATGATGTCATCGGGATGGTCGAGCACGTAGTCCGCGACTTGCTGTTCGGCCTTGCTGAGCCGTTCCCGCCCGGCTTCGATCTGGGCCAATAAAGGAATCGGCGCCGATTCGTTGCGAGCCGGTTCCCGCAGGCCGGCAGCGGCGGTTGGCGGGGTGGTTTCAGGGGTGTTGGCAGGCGCCACGATGATCTCCTGATGGAGCGAACGGCTCCCGTTAGTGGTATTTATACTATATTGCCGAGAAAATTTATAGGAATTTTACTACAATTTTTATATATGTTTGAATTTAAGCAATATTAATAGTGGCCGAACAAACTTTATCGACGAGATAAAAAACTACTTGCTTTTAAGTAGTTTTTTTACTACATTCCTTCCGTGGCCACAGTCCGGTTTCTCGATTCTCTACCCAACCAGGCAGCGGAGGAACGCTTCATGTTCGGTCTCAGTCACGAAACATTTTTATTGTGGGACGCCCTGATCGCCATCATCGGGCTGATCCTGCTGATCACCAAATTCCGGGTTCACCCCTTCATCGCCCTCACCCTCGCCGCCGGCTTTCTCGGCCTGACTTCCGGGATGCCGGTGGACAAGGTGATGAAATCCTTCCAAGAAGGCTTCGGCGGCGTGCTGGGATTCGTCGGCATCGTGCTCGGCCTGGGCACCATGCTCGGCAAACTGATGGCGGAATCGGGCGGCGCGGACCAAATCTCGCGCACCCTGATCGGTGCTCTGGGCGAGAAGCGCGTGCATTGGGCGATGATGTTCGCCGCCTTTCTGGTCGGCATCCCGCTGTTCTTCGAAATCGGCTTCGTGCTGCTGATCCCGCTGGTGTTCATCGTCGCCAAGCGTACCGGCATCTCGATCGTCAAAATCGGCATCCCGTTGCTGGCCGGTCTATCGGTAGTGCACGGGCTGGTGCCGCCGCATCCCGGCCCGCTGCTGGCCATCGGCATCTTCGGCGCCGACATCGGCAAGACGATTTTCTACGGCCTGCTGGTCGGCCTGCCCACCGCCATGATCGCCGGCCCGATTTTCGGCAACCTGATTTCCAAGTACGTGCCCGGCACGCCGTCCGAGGAGCTGATGGCGCAGTTGGCCCACGAGCCGGAAGGGCGTGACCTGCCCGGCTTTGGCGTCACGCTGGTGACCGTGTTGCTGCCGGTGTTTCTGATGCTGCTCAAGACCTTCGCCGATGTCGCGTTCGACGACAAGAACTTGTTCCGCCAGTGGATGGACTTCATCGGCCATCCCATCACCGCGCTGCTCGCGGCGCTGCTGCTGGCGATCTACACCTTCGGCTACGCCCGGGGGTTCAACGGCAAGCAGGTGCTCAAATTCCTCGACGCGAGCCTGGCGCCCACGGCGGCCATCATCCTGATCATCGGTGCCGGCGGCGGTTTCAAGCAGATGCTGGTGGCCAGCGGCGTGGGCAACGCCATCGGCCAACTCGCGGTGCAGGTGCAGTTTTCGCCCATCCTGCTGGCGTGGGTGGTGGCGGGTCTGATCCGCGTCGCCACCGGCTCCGCCACCGTCGCTACCATCACTGGCGCGGGCATCGTGGCGCCGCTGGTCAACATGGTGCCCGGCGTCAACAAGGAACTGCTGGTGCTGGCGACCGGCGCCGGTTCGCTGATCCTGTCCCACGTCAACGATGCCGGGTTCTGGCTGGTGAAGCAGTACTTCAACATGACCGTGGTGGAGACCTTCAAGACCTGGACGGTGATGGAGACCCTCATCTCGGTCGTCGGCATCATCTTCATCATGATCCTGGCGGCCTTTGTCTGACGCGCAAACGGGAGGATCGAGCCATGTCTAACCAGGTCGTCGGTGTCGATATCGGCACCACCAGCACCAAGGCTGTCGTGTTCGACACCGACGGGCGGGTCGTCGCCCACCACGCGGTGGAATATCCCCTGCTCACGCCCACGCCGGCGACGGCCGAACAGGACCCGGAGCAAATTTACCGCGCGGTGCTGGCCGCCATCCGGGAGGCGGTGCGCAAGGCCCGCGCCGCGCCGGCCGACGTGGTGTGCGTGGCCTTCAGCGCCGCCATGCACAGCGTGATCGCGGTGGATCAGGACGGTGCGCCGCTCACCCGCAGCATCACTTGGGCGGACAACCGGGCGGTGGACTGGGCCGAGCGCATCAAGCGCGATCCGGGCGGCTTGGCGATTTACCAGCGCACCGGCACGCCCATTCACCCCATGTCGCCCTTGGCCAAGCTGGTTTGGCTGCGACACGAGCAGCCGGAGGTGTTCGCTCGCGCCGCGCGTTTCATCGGCATCAAGGAATACGTGTTGTTCCGGCTGTTCAAACGCTATGTGGTGGATTACTCCATCGCCTCGGCCACCGGCCTGTTCAACCTCGTTCAACTGGACTGGGACGCCGAGGCGCTGGCGGTCGCCGGGATCGCTCCGGCCCGACTGGCCGAACCCGTGCCGACCACCTTCCATCTGGCCGGGCTGGAAGCGGGCATGGCGCGGGAACTCGGCCTGCTGCCGGACACGCCGTTCGTGGTCGGCGCCAACGACGGCGTGCTCTCCAATCTGGGGGTCAACGCCATCGGGCCGGGCGAGGTCGCGGTCACGATCGGCACCAGCGGCGCGATGCGCACGGTGGTGGACCGGCCCGTGACCGACCCTTCGGGGCGCACCTTTTGCTACGCCCTCACCGACCGGCATTGGGTGATCGGCGGGCCGGTGAACAACGGCGGGATCGTGTTTCGCTGGGTGCGCGACGAACTTGCCGCCGCCGAGTGCGAGACGGCCAAGCGGTTGGCCATCGATCCCTACGAAGTGCTGACCCGGATCGCCGAACGGGTCGCGCCCGGCGCCGAGGGGTTGTTGTTCCATCCGTATCTGGCCGGCGAGCGCGCGCCGCTGTGGAACGCCAACCTGCGCGGTTCCTTCTTCGGGCTGGCCATGCACCACCGCAAGGAGCACCTGATTCGCGCCGTGCTCGAAGGGGTGATTTTCAATCTGTACAGCATCTTGCCCGCCGTGGAGGCCCTGATCGGTCCCACGAAGACGATCAAGGCCACCGGCGGCTTCGCCCGCTCCGGCCTGTGGCGGCAGATGATGGCCGATGTGTTCGACCGCGAGGTGGTGGTGCCGGAGAGCTTCGAGAGTTCCTGCTTGGGCGCGGCGGTGCTGGGACTCTACGCGCTGGGCCGCGTCGATTCCCTGGACGTTATCGCCGGCATGGTGGGCGCGACTCACCGCCATGCGCCCATCGCCGGAAACGTGGCGGTTTACCAGCGGTTGCTGCCCATTTATCTCGGCATCCCGGCCAAGCTGGAGCCGGAATACCGCGCCATCGCCGCTTTCCAGCGAGAAATGTCCATGACTGGACCGACCGGGGGCGCGGCGGCGTCACCCATGACCGAGGAAGTATAATCATGACCCTTCATCCTACCGTGGCGGCGGTCACCGACCGCGTTCGCCGGCGCAGCGCCCTCACCCGCGCCGCCTATCTGGCCCGAATCGAGCGAGCCCGCGCCAACGGCCCCGTCCGCAAAAGCCTGTCCTGCACCAATCTCGCCCACGCCTTCGCCGCCTTCGAGCCGAACGACAAAGTCCGTCTTGCGCGAGGCGCGCTGGCCGAATCTCGCCATCGTCTCCTCGTACAACGACATGCTCTCCGCCCATCAGCCGCTGGAGCGCTTTCCCGCCCTGATCAAGCGGGCGGCGCGCGAAGTCGGCGCGGTGGCGCAGTTCGCCGGCGGGGTGCCGGCCATGTGCGACGGTGTGACCCAAGGCCAGCCGGGCATGGAGCTGTCGCTGTTCTCGCGCGACGTGATCGCCATGGCGACAGCGGTTTCCCTCTCGCACAACGTGTTCGACGCGGTGCTGTGCCTCGGCGTTTGCGACAAGATCGTGCCGGGGCTGCTGATCGGCGCCCTGCATTTCGGCCACCTGCCGGCGATTTTCGTCCCCGGCGGGCCGATGACCTCGGGCCTGCCCAACGCCGAGAAGGCGAAAATTCGCCAGCTTTACGCCCAGGGCCAAGTCGGGCGCGACGCGCTGCTGGAAGCGGAATCGAAGGCTTACCACGGGCCGGGGACTTGCACCTTTTACGGCACCGCCAACTCCAATCAGATGTTGATGGAAGTGATGGGCTTGCATCTGCCCGGCGCGGCCTTCGTCAATCCCAACACGCCGTTGCGCGACGCGCTGACCCGAGGCGGCGGCGCAGCGCGCGGCCCGGATCACCGCGCTCGGCGAGGAGTACCTTCCGCTCGGGCGGATCGTGGACGAGCGGGCGATCGTCAACGGGATCGTCGGCCTGCTGGCGACCGGCGGCTCGACCAACCACACCTTGCACTTGGTCGCCATCGCTCATGCCGCCGGGATTTCGATCAACTGGGATGACTTCAGCGACTTGTCCGCCGTGGTGCCGCTGCTCGCCCGGATCTATCCCAACGGCAAGGCCGACGTGAACCACTTTCCACGCCGCCGGCGGCATGGGTTTTCTCATCGGCGAGTTGCTCGATGCAGGGCTGCTGCACGGCGATGCGTTGACTGTCATGGGCGAGGGTTTGGCGAGTTACCGCGAAGAGCCGGTATCTGGACAACGGCGCGCTGGTCTGGCGTGCCGCGCCCGAGCAGAGCGGCGACGACAGCGTGTTGCGTCCCGGCCGCGCGGCCGTTCGCTCCCGACGGCGGATTGAAGTTGCTGAGCGGCAATCTCGGCCGGGCGGTGATCAAAACGTCGGCGGTCCAAGCCCGAACACCGGACGGTGGAAGCGCCCGCCCTCGTTTTCAACGATCAGGAGGAATTGATGGCCGCGTTCGAGCGGGGCGAACTGCGGCGCGATTTCGTCGCCGTGGTGCGCTACCAGGGGCCGCGCGCCAACGGGATGCCGGAATTGCACAAGCTGACGCCGCCGCTGGGCGATGTTGCAGGACGAAGGCTTCAAGGTGGCGCTGGTCACCGACGGCCGCATGTCGGGCGCGTCCGGCAAGGTGCCGGCGGCGATTCACGTCACGCCGGAATGCTCTGGCCGGCGGGCCGCTCGGCCAAGTGTGCGCAGCGGCGATGTCATCCTGCTCGACGGCGAGCGCGGCATCCTCGAAGCGCGGGTCTCCGCCCAAGAGTGGGCCGAACGCGAGCCGGAATCGGTGGACTTGAGCGAGTGCCAGCACGGTTTGGGGCGCGAGTTGTTCGGCGTGTTCCGGGCCAACGCCACCGGAGCGGAGCAGGGCGCGCTCACTTTCGCGACTCCGGAAACGGCGGAAGCCACTCCGGCGCCTCACGCCGCGCCGGTCCACAATCACTTCGTCTTCGCCAAAGGAGATGCGCCATGAACGCATTGAACGTGCTGGAGGTCCTGCGCGCCGGGCCGGTGGTCCCGGTCATCGTCATCGATGAGTTGGCGCAGGCGGTGCCCTTGGCCAAGGCCCTGGTTGCCGGTGGGGTGCGGGTGCTGGAGGTGACCTTGCGCACCCCGGTGGCGCTGGCGGCGATCCGGGCCATCGCCCGCGAGGTGCCGGAGGCCATCGTCGGGGCCGGCACCCTCACCCGACCCGAAGACTTCACCGAAGCGCGGGATGCCGGCGCCCGCTTCGGCGTCAGCCCCGGCCTGATTCCGGCGCTGGTCGAAGCCGCTCGGGAAAGCGGCCTGCCGCTGTTGCCGGGAGTGATGACGCCCTCCGACGTGATCGCCGCCCGGCTCGCCGGCTTTCGTGAACTGAAATTGTTTCCGGCCCGGCAGGCGGGCGGCGTCGGGATGTTGCAGGCCCTGGCCGGGCCGTTCCCGGACGCGACGTTCTGCCCGACCGGCGGCATCGCGGCGGAGACCGCGCCGGAGTTTCTGGCGCTGCCCAACGTCGCCTGCGTCGGCGGTTCCTGGCTCACGCCCAAGGCCGCGCTGACGGCGGGCGATTGGGGCGCGATCACGGCGTTGGCCCGACAGGCGAGCGCCCTGCGACAGCGTTGATCGTCGGTTTGTAGCCTGTCTAGCCGACCCGAAAGAACACCGCGCGCTCCGGCAAGTCGATCCCGGTCAGCCGCAGCGGCATCCGGCTGTCCAGCGCCACATCGTCGGCCACCTTCAGCCGCGTTTCCAGCGCCAGGGCAGGAATCAGCACCACCCCGCGCGGCAGCCGTTTTTCGACCAGGACGCCTTCACCCCGCCAGCCGGGATGTTGCTGGAGATAGACCAGCGTCCAGTGCTCGCGCGACAGTCGTTCGGCCCGCCGGATTCCCTGCGCCGCCGCTTCCGCCGCGCCGACCCGCTCGATGATCGCCTGGGCGTCCAGCGGATCGTCGCCGCGCAAAAAAGCGCGCAATTGCTGGTGAGCGACCAAGTCCAGATATCGCCGCAGCGGACTGGTCACTTGGGCGTAAACGTCCAGGCCCAACCCGCCGTGCGGACCCGGTTGGCTGCTGTACTGGCGCGGTCTGAGCGTGCGCCGCAAGGCGTGCATCGCCGCCAATCCGGCCGGCTCCCGGTCGGCGGCATCCGAGGGATCTTGGGTCGTGAACGGGAACGGAAGCCCTTTTTCCAGGGCGAACCGGGCCGCCGCCTCGCCGGCCATCACCATCGCCTCGGTCACCAGCATCCGGCTGCGCAGCCGGGCCAGCGGCTTGATCTCGACTCGGCCGGCCGTCACTTGCATTTTGACTTCCGGCAGATCGATGAAGATGGCTCCCATCGCTCGCCGACGGGCTCGGTGGCGCTGCGCGAGTTCGTGCAGACCGCGAAACGGCGCCTCGTCCAGCCGCGCTTCCACCTCCTCATAGCTCAGCCGCCGAACCCGCACCCAACTGGGCGCGACTTCGACTTCGCTCGCCACCCCGCTCGCATCCAGCTTCAAACCGAAGGACAGCGCCGGCGAAACGTCCGCCAAGCCCAACCCCATCCGATCGACCGCCGCATCGGGCAGCATCGGCACGGTGGTTTCCGGCAGATACAGCGTCGCCCCCCGCGCTCGCGCCTCCAGATCGGCGGGGCTGCCGGGCCGGACCAGCGCGGCGACATCGGCGACATGCACCCACAGCCGGTCCCCGTCCAAGCTCAGCGCATCGTCGGGATCGAGATTGCCTTCATCGTCGATGGCGAACGCCGGCAGGCCGGTCAGATCGAGCCGCTCCTCGTCCGGCAACTCGGGCAACGCCACGGCCGGCGCCGCCAGCGTGGCCCCGACCCGGAGCGGATAAGGGTTCGCCGTCCCGTCCCAATGCTTCAGCCGCAGCAGCAGGGCGTGGGCGCTTTGGGGATTCTGGTCGCAATCGAGCGCCTGCAACACCCGGCTCTGCTCGCGCTGGCCCCAGGCCACTTCCTCGATCTCCCGCAGATAGGCCGCATCCTCCGGGGCGCACCGGCCCGCCCGCGCCCGACCGAGAAAGCCCGTCCACGATTGCCGTTCGGCGTCCTTCGCTTCCCTCGCGGCGCGCTCTCGCGCCACCTCGGCCAGCGGCCGGACATCGATCGCTTCCGGGGTGCCCCGAAAATGCAGACCTTCGTCCACCAACCGCCAAGCGGCCCACGCGGTCGCCGGGCTGTAGCTGCCATACACCAGTTCGGCGAGTTCGGGCAAGGTGGTCCGCCCGCCCTCCAACAGCTCGCAAGCCGCTTCCACCTCGCCCGCCGGCGAGGGCAACTCGCGCAGCCCCGCCAGCGGTCCGGGGTGCAGCACCACCACATCCTTGGGGCGAACCCGCAACGAGCGACCGTCTTCCAGCTCGATTTCCAGCTTGTCGCCGATGGCGACGACGCGGGCTGGACCGCCTTTGTAAAGCACCAGACTGTTGTGCGGTACGCTCATCTCGATTGCCGGCAGGGCGGAACGACCGGGGCCGTTGGAGGAAAGGCACCGGACCGGAACTGACGATCCGCGCACGGTGGAGAAATCGCGAAAATATCGGTTCGCCGCCACCAAAAACCCTATTATAATTGGCGGACCTTGCATTGGCGGTTCAATTTTACCACAATCCGACCCCAAGTCCAATAAATTGAAAATAATCAAGGAATTGGAACCGCATCCCCGAATCACTGGCCGCAATGTCGGCGCTCCGCATCATTCGGGTCCCGGCCTTCGAACCGTGCGTGTCGGCATACCGCCACCGGCGCGTGCCCGCGCACCCCGATCCGGTTTACCGGGCTCCGAAGGATTTATCCCTCAAGCTTTCGATGCCGTTGGCTCGCCGGCGGCGTCCGCATCAGTAAGGAGAGAGCGTTTATGCACGACATCATCAATCAATTAGAACAAAAACGTGCTGCCGCCCGCCTCGGCGGAGGGCAGCGCCGCATCGACGCCCAGCACAAGCGGGGCAAGCTCAGCGCGCGCGAACGCATCGAGGTTCTGCTCGATCCGGGTAGCTTCGAGGAATGGGACATGTTCGTCGAGCACCGCTGCACCGACTTCGGCATGGCCGAAACCAGCACGCCGGGCGACGGCGTGGTCACCGGCTACGGCACGGTGAACGGCCGGCTGGTGTTCGTGTTCAGCCAGGACTTCACCGTGTTCGGCGGCTCGCTGTCCGAAGCCCACGCCGAGAAGATGTGCAAGATCATGGATCACGCCATCAAGGTCGGCGCGCCGGTGATCGGCCTCAACGACTCCGGGGGCGCCCGCATCCAGGAAGGCGTCGCCTCGCTGGCCGGCTACGCCAACGTGTTCCAGCGCAACGTGATGGCCTCCGGCGTGATTCCGCAGATTTCCGTGATCATGGGGCCGTGCGCCGGCGGCGCGGTGTACTCGCCGGCGATGACCGACTTCATCTTCATGGTCAAGGACACCTCCTACATGTTCGTGACCGGCCCCGACGTGGTCAAGACCGTCACGCACGAGGAAGTCACCGCCGAGGAACTGGGCGGCGCCATCACCCACTCCACCAAGTCGGGCGTGTGCGACCGCGCCTTCGAGAACGACATCGAAGCCCTGTTGATGCTGCGGCGCTTCATCAACTTCCTGCCCCCCAACAACAGGGAAAAACCGCCGTTCCGGCCCACGCCCGATCCCGCCGACCGGCAGGATTACTCGCTGGACACCTTGATTCCCGATAACCCCAACAAGCCCTACGACATGAAGGAACTGATCCTGAAGGTCGTGGACGACGTGGATTTCTTCGAGGTGCAGCCCGAGAACGCCAAGAACATCATCACCGGCTTCGCCCGCATGGATGGATGGCCGGTCGGGATCGTCGCCAATCAGCCGATGGTGCTGGCCGGGTGCTTGGACATCAAGTCCTCGATCAAGGCCGCCCGCTTCGTGCGCTTCTGCGACGCTTTCAACATCCCGGTCGTCACCTTCGTCGATGTGCCCGGCTTCATGCCCGGCACCGCCCAGGAATACGGCGGCATCATCAAGCACGGCGCCAAGCTGCTCTACGCCTACGCCGAATGCACCGTGCCCAAGGTCACCGTCATCACCCGCAAAGCCTACGGCGGCGCCTACGACGTGATGAGTTCCAAGCACCTGCGCGGCGACGTCAACTTCGCTTGGCCGACGGCCGAAATCGCGGTGATGGGCCCCAAAGGCGCGGTGGAAATCATTTTCCGCCAAGACATCGGCGACGCCGCCAAGATCGCCGAGCGCACCGAGGAATACCGCAAGAAATTCGCCAACCCGTTCATCGCCGGCCATCGCGGGTTCATCGACGACGTGATCATGCCCCACGGCACCCGCAAGCGCATCTGCCGCTCCCTGGCGATGCTGCGGGACAAGGATCTCGAAAATCCGTGGCGCAAGCACGGCAACATTCCGCTGTAAGGGGTGGGACGCATGTTCAAAAAGATTCTCATCGCGAATCGCGGCGAAATCGCCTGCCGCGTGATCAAGACCGCCCGCAAGATGGGCATCAAGACCGTCGCCGTCTATTCCGAGGCCGACCGGGACGCGCTGCATGTCGAGATGGCCGACGAGGCCGTCTTCATCGGCCCGCCCCCCACCGCGCAAAGCTACCTGGTGATGGAGCGCATCATCCAGGCCTGCAAGGACACCGGCGCCGAAGCGGTGCATCCCGGCTACGGCTTCCTGTCCGAGCGAGCGGCCTTCTGCGAAGCGCTGGACAAGGAAGGGATCGCGTTCATCGGCCCGAAGGTTCGCGCCATCGAAGCCATGGGCGACAAGATCACCTCCAAGATTCTGGCCAAGGAGGCCGGGGTCAGCACCGTGCCGGGCTACACCGACATCATCAAGGATTCCGAGCACGCCCTGGAGATCGCCCGCGCCATCGGCTATCCGGTCATGCTCAAGGCCAGCGCCGGCGGCGGCGGCAAGGGTATGCGCATCGCCTGGAACGACGCCGAATGCGTGGACGGCCTGGAACGGGCCACCAACGAAGCCCGCTCGTCCTTCGGCGATGACCGCGTGTTCATCGAGAAGTACATCGAGGAGCCGCGCCACATCGAAATCCAGGTGCTGGGCGACAGCCACGGCAACATCGTCTACCTGGGCGAGCGCGAATGCTCGCTGCAACGCCGCCACCAGAAGGTGATCGAGGAAGCGCCCTCCCCCTTCCTGGACGAGAAGACCCGGAAAGCGATGGGCGAACAAGCGGTCGCCTTGTCTCGGGCGGTGGAATACCAGTCGGCCGGCACGGTCGAGTTCATCGTCGACGCCAAGCGCAACTTCTACTTCCTGGAGATGAACACCCGCCTCCAGGTGGAGCATCCGGTCACCGAATACATCACCGGGCTGGATCTGGTGGAGCAGATGATCCGGGTCGCCGCCGGCGAGAAGCTGAGCTTCACCCAAGAGGAGGTCAAGCTGAAGGGTTGGGCCATCGAGGCGCGCGTCTACGCCGAAGACCCGTTCCGCAACTTCCTGCCGTCCATCGGCCGGCTGGTCAAGTACATGCCGCCCCAGGAAAACGAGGTGGTGCGGGTCGATACCGGCATCTACGAGGGCGGCGAGGTGTCGATGTACTACGACCCGATGATCGCCAAGCTCATCACCTACGGCTCCACCCGCGACCGCGCCATCGCCCACATGCGCGACGCCCTCAACGAGTTCTTCATTCGCGGCGTCCAGCACAACATCAGCTTCCTGGCGGCGCTGATGGTGCACACCCGGTTCATGACCGGGCGGATCAGCACCAACATGATCGCCGAGGAGTACCCGCACGGTTTCCACGCCTCCGACGTGCCGCACGACGACCCGGCGCTGCTGATCTCGGTGGCCGCCTTCATCCACCGCCGGTACATGGACCGGGCCGCCCAGACCAGCGGCCAGTTGCTGGGCCACGAGCGCAAGGTCGGCAACGACTGGGTGGTGTTCATGGGCGGCCAGCAACACCCGGTGCACGTCGATCCCGCCGAGGGCGGTTACGACGTGGTGTACATGGGCGAAACCTACCAGGTCCGCAGCGAATGGCAGTTCGGCTATCCGCTGTTCAAGGGCACCCTGAACGGCACCGACATCTGCATCCAGGTGGAACGGCGCGACATGATCTATCGGCTGTTCCACTGGGGTTCGCAGGCGGACATGATGGTGCTGTCGCCGAAGGTGGCCGACTTGCAGGCGCTGATGCCGGTCAAGGCGCCGCCAGATCTCTCGAAGTATCTGCTGTCGCCGATGCCGGGCCTGTTGACCAAGGTCGCGGTGCAGGTCGGCCAAGAGGTCAAGGCCGGCGAGGAGCTGGCCGTGATCGAGGCCATGAAGATGGAGAACGTGCTGCGCGCCGATCACGACTCCAAGGTCGCCAAGGTCATGGCGGCGCCGGGGGACAGTTTGGCCGTGGATCAGGCCATCATCGAGTTCGAGTGATCGGCCTGCGCGCCAAACAATAAAAAAACGAGGGCGGCTCGACCGCCCCTCACCTTCGACGAACCGGTCGGGAAAAACGTCCCGGCCGGTTTCTGTTTGGCCGGGCTGGACCGACGATGAACGGTCTGGCGACGGCGGCCGGTCGGTCAGGCCGGTTTGCCCAGCGAGCGCCAGAACCGCTGGGTCCAAGAGGCGCTTTTCGACAATTCCGGACTGATGCCCCGCGCCAGGAAATGCGAGACATAGCGCTGGTCCACTTCCATGATGTGCTTGGTCAACCAATGTTTGAGAAGTTGCGCCAGCTCGAAGCCGAGCGCGCCCTTCCCTTCATCCAGTTTCGCGTGCAGCCCCGCCAACCGCGCGACAAGCTGGTCGTGCTCTTCCTTGTGCCGCTCGTAGTCCGGATAATGCAGGATGCGCATCAGGCTTTCCTCGACGGCAAAATGGACGCGGGCATACTCGTCCAATCGGGCGATGATGTCCCGGGTCGCTTCCAGGGTGCGCCCTCGCTGAATGGCCTCGTGCACTTCGTTCAATAAATCCACGAGCACCTTGTGCTGGGAATCGATTTCCTCGATACCCACGCTCAGTTCGTTGGACCACTCGACAAATTTGCTCATGACGCACCCAAAACGTAAAAAACGGCCACCGTCATTGGTACGGTGGCCGTTTCCAGTCGGAAAGCCGAGCTGACGCTCGACGGCGTTACTTGATTAGCCGCATCTTGACATAAGAGCCCGGCGCATCCTCGATCACCGGCAGCTTGCCGGTGCCCGGCACGCGGGCCGGCACCTTCTCGCCCGAATTCTTGGCCAGCCACTTGCCCCAATCCGGCCACCACGACCCATCGGTCTGCTTGGCCTCTTTCAACCACTCGTCCGGGTCGGTCGGGTGCTTGGGATTGGTCCAGTAGAAATACTTGTTCGCCGACGGCGGATTCATCGGGCCGGCGATGTGGCCGGAACCGGCCAGCACGAACTTGACCGGCCCGCTGAACAGCAGGCTACCCATGTAGTTCGAGGTCCACGGCGAGATGTGGTCCTCGATGCCCGACAGGAAATAAGCCGGCACCTTGACCTGCCTCATGTCGATCGGCGTGCCCAGCAGCGAGATGCCGCCCGCATCCTTGAGCAGGTTCTTCTGGTAGAAGCTGCGCAGATAGAAGCTGTGCATCCGCACCGGCATCCGGGTGGAATCCGAGTTCCAGTACAGCAGATCGAAGGGGAACGGGTCCTTGCCGAGCAGGTAGTTGTTGATGAAGAACGACCACATCAGATCGTTGGCGCGCAACATGCTGAAGGTGGTCGCCATCTCGGAACCTTCCATGTAGCCCTTGGCCGCCATCCGCTTCTCCAGCGAAGCGATCTGCTCCTCATCGACGAACACGCCCAGCTCGCCCGGCTGGGAGAAATCGATCATGGTGGTCAGATAGGTGCCCGAGCTGATGCGCGGGGTGCCCTTGGCCGCCAGATAGGCGTTGGTGATGCTGAGCAGCGTGCCGCCCAGGCAATAGCCCAGCGCGTTGACCTCCGGCTCGCCGGTGGCCTGCTCGATGGCGTTCAGCGCCGCCAGCGGCCCGTCCCGCAGATAGTTTTCGAACTCCCACTCGGCCATCCGCTCGTCGGGGTTGATCCAAGACATCAAAAAGACAGTAAAGCCCTGGTCCACCAGCCATTTGACCAGCGAGTTCTTGGGCCGCAGATCCATGATGTAATACTTGTTGATCCAGGGCGGGAAAATCAGGAACGGCTTCTTGTAGACCTCCGGGGTGCTGGGGTCGTACTGGAGCAACTGGATCATCTCGTTCTGGAAAACGACCTTGCCCGGCGTGACGGCGACGTTCTTGCCCAGCTCGAAGGCGTTGAGGTCGGTCATCTTGATGTTCAGCTTGCCCTTGCCGCGCTCCAGGTCGTCGAGCATGTTCTTCAGGCCGTTGATCAGGTTCTGGCCGCCGGATTCGATGGTGGCGCGCAGCACTTCGGGGTTGGTCAGCGCGAAGTTGCTCGGCGACATCGCATCGATGAACTGGCGGGTGTAAAACTGGACTTTCTTCATCGTCTTCTCGTCCAGCCCTTCCGCGCTGCCGACGAGATCCTGAATCCAGTTGGCCGCCATCAAATACGACTGCTTGATGTAGGAAAACAGGACGTTGTCGTTCCAGTCGTCGTGCTTGAACCGCTTGTCGCCCTTGGGCTCACGCACCACCGTTTCGAGCGGTTGGCCGCCGAACATCGCGGGCAGAGCCTTCTGCCACAACTCCAGATAGTTCTGCCAGAGATTGGCTTGGGCCTGGGCCAGCTTGGCCGGATCGGCCAGCATCTTTTGGGTCAGCTCCAGAAAGGACTTGCCCACGCTCAACTGGTCTTGCAAGTCGAACGCGCCATCGTTTTTCTGGCGATTCAAAAATTCCTTGACGATGACTTGGCTTTTTTCGGCGATGTGGGAAAACAGCTTCGCCATTTCCGCCGGATCGGGTGCCTTCAATTCGGGGAGCTTGAGTTCGGGGCTTTTTTGTTCGGCCATGTAAAATTCCTCGCATCATTATGGTGGTTTGCTCAATCGTTTTTCATTTTAACGATATTGCATCCCCAAGGACAGCGGCGGGACTTTGAAAATATGAAACGGACGGGCCATAACGGATATACCGTATGGCCCGTCCGGGAAATCGTAGCGCGGAAGCGGCTCGCTTACTTGGGAGCGACCAAGGATTTCAGCTCTTGCAGGCTCTCGGTGACGCGCTTGTTGATGATGGCGAACGCCTCGGTGTTGGACTTGCTGACCATTTCGGCCAGCTCGCGCATGTTCGCCAGCGCCTGCTCGAACGCCTTGCGGGCCAGATCGGCCTGCTTGGTGGTCATTTCCTGCGGGTTGCTGGCGCTGCTGGCCAGTTGCTGGGCGATGGAGGACACCTCGCTCATCGACTGGCTGAGGATCTCGGCCTGCCGCTGCGCCACCGCCTGCATGCCCTGCACCGCAGCCTGATTGGCGGCGTTCAGCGCCTCGATGTTCTTGCGCTGGGCGTCCATCACGGCCTGCAGGTCGAAACCGGGGATTTTAACGTCGCCGAGCATCTTGGTCACATCGAACTTGCCGAAATCGAACTTGCTGAAATCGACGTTGGCGAAGGGGTTGAAAGGATTGGGGGTCGACATCACTCATCTCCAAATAGCTGACTTAGGTTGACAGTTTCATTGTGCATCGCAACATGATGGGCGTATTTTGCATACCTCCGCTCCGGGAGTCAACAACTATTTTTGCAGCGCAGCAATTTCGCCGGTCCGCATCACGCCACCTTCTCCAAGCTTTTGACGGCGATCTCGTAGACGTCCGGCGATAGCTCGGGAACAGCCAGGATTCGTTCCAGTTGTCCGCGCATCCCGTGCTGGCGGGCCGGGTCGTATTTGCGCCAGCGGGTAAAAGCCGCCATCAGTCGCGCCGCGATCTGGGGGTTGAACGCGTTCAGCGCCAAGACCCGATCGGCGAGGAAAGTATAGCCGCTGCCGTCGGCGGCGTGAAAATGCAAGGGGTTGGCCTGGGAAAACGCGCCGATCAAGGCCCGGACCTTGTTGGGGTTCCGGAGATTGAACGCTTCGTGGTCCATGAGCGCCTCCACCACCGCCAGCGTTCCGGGCAGGGTGGAAGTCGCTTGCAAAGCCAGCCATTTGTCCACCACCAGCGCTTCCCCCCGCCAGCGGTCGTAAAAAGCCGCCAAAGCCTCGCCCCGTTCCGGGCCGGCGGAATTGACCAGCGGCGCCAGGGCGCCGAGCTGATCGGTCATGTTGCCGGCGGAACGGAACTGATCGAGACCCAAGGATCGCGCGGCCTCGTCGTCGATCTGCATCAGGTAATCGAGGCACACGTTCTTGAGCGCCCGCCGCGCCATGGCGGCGGAATCGACCCGATAGCCGTCTCGGTCCCGGTCGCGCAAAGTCTCGTAGACCGTCAGCAACCGCTCGCGCAGCCGTTCCGCCAGCGTCCGCCGCACGAAGGTGTGGGCGGCGTGGATGCCGTCCACGTCCACCACCGCCATCTGTTCGGCCAGATACGTCTGGCCGGGCAGGGTCAAAACCTGGGCCCGCAAGGCGGGGTCGGCGTCCGAGGTCAACGCCCGCTCGAAAGCGGCGCTGAAGGATTCCGGGAGCGTCCAACCTCGACCTTGGCGGCGATCCTCGATCAGGGCCAATATCGTCCGTATCGCCAAGGTCTGGCCGGCATCCCAGCGGTTGAAATCGTCGCTGTCGTGGGCCAGCCGAAAGCGCAAATCGCTGTCGCTCTCGGCGCTGTTCAGCTTGGCGGGGGCGGAGAATCCGCGCAGCAGCGACGGCACCGGCCGCGCCGGCACGTCCACGAACTGGAAGACGTGCTCCGGCTCGCGCAGTTCCAGCACGCGAGTCGTGCCCGATGGCGCGTCTTCCCCCGCCAAGCGCAGCGGCAGATCGTGCCCTTCGGCGTCCAGCAGGCCGAGCGCCAGCGGGATGTGGAAAGGCTCCTTGTGCGGCTGTCCCGGCGTCGGCGGGCAGGATTGGCGCACCGTCAGGGTGTAGCGCCGCGAAACCGGATCGTAGGCGTCGCCGACGGTCAGCTCCGGTGTGCCCGCCTGGTGATACCAGCGCTTGAATTGGGTGAGATCGACCCCGTTGGCGTCGGCCATCGCCGCCACGAAATCGTCGCAGGTCACCGCTTGGCCGTCGTGGCGCCGAAAATACAGATCCATGCCGCGCCGAAACCCCTCGCGCCCGAGCAGCGTCTGGATCATCCGCACCACCTCGGCGCCCTTGTTGTACACGGTGACGGTGTAAAAATTGCCGATC
The DNA here is from genome assembly GCA_037045685.1 of Candidatus Competibacter sp. GTDB lineage: Bacteria > Pseudomonadota > Gammaproteobacteria > Competibacterales > Competibacteraceae > Competibacter_A. Next base: position 45,854 of record JBAOII010000023.1, on the reverse strand, counting down.
TCGATGTAGGAATCGGGCCGCACCGGATGCGCCATCGGCCCGGCGTCCTGGGGAAACTGGCTGGCGCGCAAGACCCGCACGTCTTCGATGCGCTTCACGCCGCGCGAACCCAGGTCCGAGGAAAACTCCTGGTCGCGAAACACGGTCAGCCCTTCCTTGAGGCTGAGCTGGAACCAGTCGCGGCAGGTCACCCGGTTGCCGGTCCAGTTGTGGAAATACTCGTGGCCGATCACGCCGAGAATGCCCTGATAGTCGGCGTCGGTGGCGGTTTCCGGCTTGGCGAGCACGTACTTGGTGTTGAAGATGTTGAGGCCCTTGTTCTCCATCGCCCCCATGTTGAAATCGCCGACCGCCACGATCTGGTACAGGTCGAGATCGTATTCCAGGCCGAAACGTTGCTCGTCCCACGCCATGGCCCGCTTCAGCGAATCCATGGCGTGACCGCATTGGTCGATATTTTGCGGCTCGACGTAAATCCGCAGATCGACCTCGCGCCCGGAACGGGTGACAAAGGTGTCCTCGATCGCGCTGAGATGGCCCGCCACCAGCGCGAACAGGTAGCAGGGCTTGGGAAACGGATCGTGCCAGGTGGCCCAGTGACGGCCGCCGTCCAGCTCGCCGCCGGCGACGCGATTGCCGTTGGACAGCAGCACGGGATAGCGGGCCTCGGTCGGCGACCAAGGTGGTGGTGAACACCGCCATGACGTCGGGCCGGTCGAGAAAATAGGTGATCTTGCGAAAGCCTTCCGCCTCGCATTGCGTGCAGAAGTTGCCGCTCGACCGGTACAGCCCTTCCAGCGATGCGTTGTCCTGGGGCCGAATTCGGGTCACCGCCGCCAGTTCGAAGGATTCGGGCGGATCGAACAGCGTCAGCCGGTCCTCCTCCACCCGATAGTCGCCCGCCAACAGCGGCATCCCATCCAAGGCCAGCGACAACAGTTCCAGTTGCCGGCCGTCCAGCACCAACGGCGTGCCGCCCGGCGCGGCCTCGGCGCGGATCACCCGCAGCCGGGCATGGACCAGGGTAAAGTCCTCGTCCAGCTCGAAGCGCAGATCGAGCGCCGGAATGCGGTAGGCGGGCGGGGTGTAGTCCTTGAGATAGGTCGTCTTGGGCGTCTTGTTCGACATGCGGAAACTCTTCGCTCGGTGGTTCTCGATCACGCTGGAGGATCGGCGCCAGTCTCGGGCGCCGGAGGGGAATGGCATCGTAGCGCCATGCGCCGGTATTCGTCAGCCCCTATCGGAGGCGGTTCGCGCCACGCCCGCCGTTGTCGGGACTCCTCGCACCGCCCGCCGAGGCAGCCCCATCGTCCCGGCGCGGGAAAACGGGCGGCGGCGGGCGGAACCGCTTAAACTTCAACCGCCATCAATGAGGTGAGCGAGATTCCCGACCAACCCAGAAGAGAACACGCCATGATGTACATCGCTGGAACGATAGCCGAGGTGATCGACAACGGCGCCACCGCGACCTTGATCCTGGATTCCGCCCACCGCCAGCACCATCTGCAAGCGGATTCGCGCCTGCTCGCCGATGGCTTGGCCGCGCTCTTCGGCGACGATTGGGTGGGCAAGGCGGTTGCCGTCCAGTGCGACGGCTCGACGCTGCTGAGCATCGAGATACCCGGCGCACCGCCCAATTACGCGATTTAAGGCGTTCGAGATCCGGGGTTTTCGTCGCGCCTTCGATGAGCGAGGGCCGGCTCATTCGCCAAAAACATCAGGGATAAGCGCCGAGGTTGGCGCGATGAAGCGGGGCTGGTGGCGAAAACCCGGCCTCAGAACTTCATCTCTTCGAAAAACTTCTTGACTCCATCCAGCCAACTGCCCTCTTGCGGGGTATGGCGTTTGCCGCCGGCCTCCATGGAATCGGCGAACTGCTGCAACAATTCCTTCTGCTCCTTGGTCAAGTTGACCGGGGTTTCGATGTTGATCCGGCACAGCAGATCGCCGGTCGGACCGCCGCGCACCGGCTTGACCCCCTTGCCGCGCACCCGGAACACCTTGCCGGTCTGGGTTTCGGCCGGAATCTTCAGGCTCACCCGGCCGTCCAGGGTCGGCACTTCCAGATCGCCGCCCAGCGCTGCGGTGGTGAAACCGATCGGCACCTCGCAATACAGATCGTTGTCCTCGCGGGTGAAGATCGGATGGGGCTTGACCCGAATCTGCACGTACAGATCGCCCGGCGGCCCGCTTTGCTCGCCGTGCTCGCCCTCGCCGGCCAGGCGGATGCGGTCGCCGTTGTCCACCCCCGCCGGCACCTTGACCGACAGCGTCTTCTGCTCCTCGACCCGGCCGCTGCCCCGGCAGGTCTCGCAGGGCTCGGGAATGATGGTGCCTCGGCCCTGGCAGCGCGGGCAGGTTTGCTGGATCGAGAAAAAGCCCTGCTGCATCCGCACTTGGCCGACGCCGCGACAGGTGGGGCAGGTGGTCGGCTTGGTGCCCGGCTTGGCGCCGCTGCCGGCGCAAGAAGCGCAACTGACCAGGGTGGGCACCCGAATTTTGGCGGTGGTGCCGAACACCGCTTCCTCCAAGGTCAGATCCAGGGTATAGCGCAGATCGGCGCCCCGGTATTGGCCGCCACCACCGCCGCGCATTCCGCCGAAGATATCGCGGAACACGCCGCCGAAAATGTCGCCCAGATCGGCCGCGCCGCCGTAACCGCCCCCGCCGCCACCCACCGAACTGTCCACGCCGGCGTGGCCGAACTGATCGTAAGCGGCCCGCTTGCGCGAATCGGTCAACACCTCGTAAGCCTCCTTGGCCTCCTTGAATTTCTCCTCGGCCACCTGATCGCCGGGGTTGCGATCCGGGTGATGTTTCATCGCCAGCCGCCGGTAGGCCTGTTTGATTTCGGCCTCGCTGGCGTTGCGGGCCACGTTGAGGATTTCGTAATAATCGCGTTTGGACATGGTCTTACGTTGCGGGCGCCCGTCGGGTTGTGCTGATCCAAAACCAAAAATCCGGGAAGGCAGAAGCCTTCCCGGATTCACAGTTTAGCGCAACCGAAGCGCTTACTTCTTGACTTCCTCGAATTCGGCGTCCACCACGCCGTCGTCGGCCGGCTTGTGGCCACCCCCTCCAGTGCCGCCGGGGCCGCCGGGGCCGCCGGAGCCGCCCTCCGGTCCGCCGCCGGTCTGGGCGTAAAGCCGCTCGGCCAGCTTGCCGGACAGTTCCGCCAGCGTCCGGGTCTTGGCCTCGATGGCGCTCTTGTTGTCGGTCTTGGCGGTGGTGCGCAGATCGCTGATCGCCGCCTCGATGGCCGACCGCTCGCCGCCTTCCACCTTGTCGCCCAGATCCCGCAAGGTCTTCTCGCTGGCGTGGATCAGGTTCTCGGCCTGGTTGCGGGCGTTCACCAGCTCGTGGAACTTCTTGTCCTCCTCGGCGTGCGCCTCGGCATCGCCGATCATCCGCTTGATCTCGGCTTCGGACAGACCGGAGGACGCCTTGATCACGATCCGGTTCTCCTTGCCGGTGGCCTTGTCCTTGGCGGAGACGTGCAGGATGCCGTTGGCGTCGATGTCGAAGGTGACCTCGATCTGCGGCACGCCGCGCGGGGCCGTCGGAATGTCGGTCAGATCGAACTTGCCCAGCGACTTGTTGGCCTGGGCCATCTCGCGCTCGCCCTGCAAGACGTGGACCGTCACCGCCGTCTGGTTGTCGTCGGCGGTCGAGAACACCTGCGTCGCCTTGGTCGGGATGGTGGTGTTCTTTTCGATCAGCTTGGTCATCACCCCGCCCAGGGTCTCGATGCCGAGCGACAGCGGCGTCACGTCGAGCAGCAGCACGTCCTTGACCTGCCCGCCCAGCACGCCGCCCTGAATCGCCGCGCCCACGGCCACCGCCTCGTCGGGATTCACGTCCTTGCGCGGCTCCTTGCCGAAGAACTCGCGCACCTTGTCCTGCACCTTGGGCATCCGGGTCTGGCCGCCGACCAACAGCACGTCGTCGATCTGGCCGACGCCCAGCCCGGCGTCTTTCAGCGCGGTGCGGCACGGGCCGATGGTCTTGTCGATCAGATCCTCCACCAGCGACTCTAGCTTGGCGCGGGTCAGTTTGAGGTTCAGATGCTTCGGCCCGCTGGCGTCGGCGGTCATGTACGGCAGGTTGATCTCGCTCTGCTGGCTGGAGGACAGCTCGATCTTGGCCTTCTCGGCGGCTTCCTTCAGCCGTTGCAGCGCCAGCGGATCGTTGGCCAGATTGATGCCGGACTCGCGCTGGAACTGCTCGATCAGGTGGTCGATGACCCGCTTGTCGAAGTCCTCGCCGCCCAGGAAGGTGTCGCCGTTGGTCGAGAGCACCTCGAACTGCTTCTCGCCGTCCACCTCGGCGATCTCGATGATCGAGATGTCGAAGGTGCCGCCGCCCAGATCGTAAACCGCGATCTTGCGATCCTTGGTGCTGGATTTGTCCATGCCGAAGGCCAGCGCCGCCGCCGTCGGCTCGTTGATGATGCGCTTGACTTCCAGGCCGGCGATGCGGCCGGCGTCCTTGGTCGCCTGACGCTGGCTGTCGTTGAAGTAGGCCGGCACCGTGATCACCGCCTCGGTGACCGGGTGGCCGAGATAGTCCTCGGCGGTCTTCTTCATCTTCATCAGCACCCGCGCCGAGATTTCCGGCGGCGCCATTTTCTTGCCGCGCGCCTCGACCCAGGCGTCGCCGTTGTCGTTCTTGACGATCTTGTAGGGCACGAGGTCGATGTCTTTTTGCACTTCCGGTTCGCCGAAACGGCGGCCGATCAGGCGCTTGACCGCGAACAGGGTGTTCTGCGGGTTGGTGACCGCCTGGCGCTTGGCCGGCTGGCCGACGGTGATTTCACCGTCCTCCATGAAGGCGACGATGGAGGGCGTGGTCCGGTCGCCTTCGCTGTTTTCGATTACCCGGGGCTTGCCGCCCTCCATGATCGCCACGCAGGAGTTGGTGGTGCCCAGGTCGATGCCGATAATTTTGCTCATTGCCACACTCTCTATATTCAGGAATTCGGTTTTTAATCTTTGCCTGTCGCTGAATGTGGGGACGGTCGGGCGGATTTTCAATGGTGTCGCTCGACGGAGAGCGCAATCGTTTCAGCCCGCACGAACACCCCCCTCTCCCACGGGGAGAGGGGTCGGGGGTGAGGGCCAATATACGAGAATCTGGCCCCCCTCATCTTGACCCTCTCCCGAAGAAGAAGGGAGCAAGGAGATGGCTGGCGTCGAATTCAACCGGCCGGTTTGGGCGCGGCTTGGGCGACGAGCACTTTGGCGGGACGGATCAGCCGCTCGTTCAGCACGTAGCCTTTCTGGACCACCTGCACCACGCCGTTCGGCTCCGCCTGATCGGTCGGCACCATCGCCATCGCCTCGTGTTCGGCCGGATCGAATTTGGCGCCGATCGGATTCAGCTCGCGGACCCCGAATTTCTCCATCGCCGTCGCCAGTTGCTTGAGGGTCAGCTCGACCCCTTCCCGCAGCTTGGCGATATCCACGGCGTCTCCGGCCGCCGCCAGCCCCATTTCCAGGCTGTCGCGCACCGGCAGCAGTTCGCCGAAGAACCGTTCCAGCGCGAATTTGTGCGCGTTCTGCACGTCGCGCTCGGTGCGCTTTCGCAGGTTTTCCATCTCCGCGTGAGCGCCCAGATACAGTTTCCAGTGCTCGTCGGCCTTGGCCAAGGCTTGGTCCAAATCCCGCTGCAACGACTCGAATTCCTCGCGGTCGACCAAAATTTCGGCTTCCGCGTCGTCGGCGGGGGTCAGAGGCGCGGACGCGGGTTCGGCGGCAGGATGGCTCGCCCCGGAAACCTCCGGGCGAGCGCCGGATTCCAGGGTGGGTTCGGTCGGGGGCATCGTTCGTTCTCCGTCACAGGTCAAATCGGTCGGGGCGGCCTCTGCCGCCCCCGCTGCCGAAGAACTGGGGTCGGATGCCGGAAATTCAAGGGCGGCTGCGGTGGACCGCCAACAGGATTGCTGGACGATCAGTCTTTGTGTTCGTTCAACGCCGCCGCCAGCAGTCGGGCGGTCACGTCCACCACCGGAATCACCCGGTCGTAGGCCATCCGGGTCGGGCCGATGACGCCCAGCACGCCGAGCACCTGCCCTTCCACTGTATAAGGCGCGGTCACCACGCTGCAACCTCCCAACGCGCCGAAGCCGGATTCCTCGCCGATGAAAATCTGCACGCCCTCGGCGTGCAGGCATTGGTCGAACAGATGCAGCAAATCCCGCTTGTGGTTGAAGGCTTCGAACAGTTGGCGCAGCTTGTCGAGATCGGACAGATCGGCGCATTGCATCAGATGGGTCTGGCCGGCGACCACGTAATCCTCGCCCACCGGCTCGACCTCGAAGGTCTGTTCGGCCATCTCCACCACGGTCTGCATCAGCCGGTCCAAGCTGTCGCGCGTCTCGCGCAACTCCCGCAGCAACGCTTCCCGCACCTGGTGAATATCCTTGCCGGCAAATTGCTCGTTCAAGTAATGGGCGGCCTGTTGCAGCTCCATGGCGCTGTAAGCCCGACGGGTCTGGATGATGCGGTTTTGCACCTCCTGCGTGTTCAGCACCAGGATGACCAGCACCCGGTTCTCGGACAAGGCGAGAAACTCCACATGGCGCAAGGTCACCGCGTTGCGGCGCGGCAACATGACGACGCCCGCCAACCGGGTGATGCCGGACAACAGGTCCGATACCGTTCGCGCCAGATCGGAGCTGTTTTGCGCCGGCTGATCGATCCGGCGACGCAGAATTTCGACTTCCCGGTCGTCGAGCGGCCGGAGATTCAGCAGCGCATCGATGAACAGCCGGTAGCCGCGAGCGGTCGGCACCCGGCCGGCCGAGGTGTGGGGCGAGTGCAGATAGCCCAGCTCCTCCAGATCCGCCATCACGTTGCGGACCGTGGCCGGACTCAGATCCAGACCGGCGTCGCGCGCCAGCGTTCGCGATCCGACCGGCTGGCCGTCGCGAATGTAGCGTTCCACCAGCGATTTCAACAGGTGCTGGGTACGCTCGTTGAGAGCGGGATGGCTTCCCCCCGAAGTGGATTCCCTGCTGTACATGCCGATGGATTCTCCACGTTTAGCACTCTCGGCTTTAGAGTGCCAAACAAACCTAACAATTCCCCTCGGGGGTGTCAAGTTGTGGGGGATGGTTGCGTCGCGACGGTGCCGGGAGAGACCAAGCGGCCGTTCCGGCATCAATCGTCGCGCAATTCCGACCGTTTCGCCATGATCTCCCGCAGCGAGCGCAGGGCCTCGTCGTTAGCGAAGCCGCCGATCTGCCGTTCCAGCGCGCCCACCGCGTCGCCCAGGACGGCCCGCAGCAGCGGCGCGGCCTCCCGGAACACCGTGTTGGCCCGGATGTCGTCCACGGCCAGCAAGCCCTCCAGTTCGGCCAGCACGACGTCCACCCGCTCCCGATCCGCGGTCGCCGCGATCTCGGTCTCGGCCGGCGGCAGCGCGCGCTGGAGCGCGGCAACCAAAGCGGCGTACTCGGCTTCGAGCGCCGCGCCAAGGCGCTCGATCCCGGCCGCCGGCTGGCCGACCCTGATAGCGGTTTCCAATTCGGTGGCGAGGGCCTGGAGCCGGGTCGCGCCCAGGATGCCGGCAACGCCCCGCAGCGAATGGGCCAACCGCTGGACCTCGCTTTGATCGGCGGCGGCCAAACCGCGACGCAGGTTTGTCAGATCGCCGTCGTGGCCGGCGACAAACTGCCACAACAACCGGATGTAGGAATCGGGCCGGCTATTCACCAGCCTGAGTCCCAGGCGAGGGTCGAGGCCGGGCACGTCGGCCAGCCAAGCCAAGCGCCCGTCGGTCGACGTCGAGTCGGACGAAGGCGGCGGTGCGTCATCGGGTGGTGCAGAAGTTTGGCCCGTCCGCTCGGGCAGCCACTTCAACAGGGTAGCGAACAGCATTTCGGGATCGACCGGCTTGCCGACGTGATCATCCATGCCCGCCGCCAGGCACGCTCGCCGGTCTTCGTCGAAGGCGTTGGCGGTCATAGCGATGATCGGCGTCCGTTCGCGGCCGGCCAGTCGGCGGATGGCGCGGGTGGCGTCCAACCCGTCCAGCACCGGCATCTGCACGTCCATCAGGATCAGGTCGTAGGCGGTTCGGCCGGCCAACGCGACCGCTTCCCGGCCGTCGTTCGCCACGTCGACCGCCAAGCCCGAGCCCCGCAGCAAATCGAGTGCCACTTCCTGGTTGATCGGGTTGTCTTCGGCCAGCAGCAGCCGGGCGCCCCGGTGGCGCTGGACCAGGGTGCTCTCCAGGGCGGTGGTGGTCGAGGCGTCGGCAGGCGGCTCGTTCGGCTCGACCGGCGCGTTCAAGGCATCCAGCAGGGCGTCGTGCAGGGCCGAGGGGGTCATAGGTTTGACCAGAATGGCGCGCAAGCCGGCTCGGCGGGCGGCATCCTGCAGATCCGGCTCGTCGTGGGCGGTGACCAGCAGCGCGACCGGCGGCCGGTCGAGCGACAGCGCCCGCAGGCGCCGGGCGGTTTCCAGGCCGTCCACTTCCGGCATGCGCCAGTCCAGCAGGATCAAATCGAAGGGCTCGCCCCGGGCGTCGGCGGCGGCGACCGCGATCAAGGCCACCGTGCCCGAGTCTACCGCGTCCACCCGCAAACCCAGCGTGCGCAGCATCTCGCCCAACGCCAACCGGGCTTCGGGCAGATCGTCGGCCAGCAGGGCTCGCTTGCCGCGCAGCGCGCCGTCCGGGCGTCGCGCCGACGCTCTGGCGACCTTGCCCAGCCGGACGGTGCACCAGAAGGTGCTGCCGGCGCCGGGGGTGCTTTGGACGCCGACCTCGCCGCCCATCAGACCGGCCAGGCGCCGGTTGATGGCGAGCCCCAGGCCGGTGCCGCCGTGCCGGCGCGAGGTCGAGCCGTCGGCCTGCTCGAAGGCGTCGAACAGCCGGAAAAGGGCGCTCGGCGCGATGCCGGGGCCGGTGTCCTGCACCTCGAAGCGCAGCAGCAACTCGTCGGCGTCCTCTTCCAGCGCCCGCCCGCGCAAGGTGATCGAGCCGCGCTCGGTAAACTTGACGGCGTTGCCGAGGTAGTTGAGCAGCAGTTGGGTCAACCGGGTCGGGTCGCCGCGCAGCATGCGAGCGTTGGCGAGCGCGGGGGCGATCTCCATCACCAGCTCGATGTTTTTGGCTTGCGCCTTGTCGGCCACCAGGGTGCAGACGTGGCCCAGCACGCCGTCCAGGTCGAATTCGGTCTGCTCCAGCATCAGCTTGCCGGCCTCGATCTTGGACAGATCGAGGATATCGTTGAGGATCGACAGCAGGTGGTGGGCGGCGGCCGAAATCTTTCCCAGCCGATCCTGTTGTTCCGGGTCGCGGACGGTTCGGTGCAGCAGGTGGGTCAGCCCGACGATGGCGTTCATCGGGGTGCGGATCTCGTGGCTCATGTTGGACAAGAAGTTGCTCTTGGCCCGGTTGGCGGCTTCGGCGGCGTCGGCGCGGCGAGCGAGTTCCATCTGCATTTCGGCCATCTGCCGATCACGTTCCTTGCGCTCGCGGTTGTCGAACACCGTCGAGCGGCTGAACAAAAAGCGACCTTCGCTATCGCGCACCGCCGTGGCGCTCACCACCACCGGCAGCAGGGAACCGTCCTTGCGCACCATCTCGAATTCCAGGTCGTGGACGCGACCGACCTGCTTGAATCGAGGGAAATTTTCCTCGAACACTAACCGACTTGCAGGGGCCATCACCTGGTCGGCGCGCAATCGCCCAACCACCTCCTCGCGGGTGTAACCGAGCATCGCGAGTTCGGTATCGTTGATGGCGATGAAAGTACCGGTGGGATCGAGCGAGTGATAGCCGCAAGGCGCGTTGTTGTAGAGGTCGGCGATCTCGGCGGCCCGCTCCGCCAAGGCGCGGTTGGCGTCCTGCAACTGGGCGGTGCGTTCGGCCACCCGGCGCTCCAGATCGGCGTTGAGGTGACGGATTTCTTCCTCCGCCCGCCTGTGGTCGGTGATGTCCAGGCAGTAACCGATATAGCCGGTGAATTGCCCGGTGCTGTCGTAACGGGGGCGTCCGTCGTCTTGAATCCAGCGGTATTCGCCGTCGTGCCGGCGCAGCCGATAATCCATGCTGAACGGTTCGCGGCGATCGAACGCATCGACATAAATCGCCAAGCAACGCTCCAGATCGTCTGGATGAACCCCCTCGGCCCAGCCGTTGCCCCATTCCTGCTCCGGGCTGCGCCCGGTGAACTCCAGCCAAACCCGGTTGAAGTAGTTGCAGAGCTTGTCGGTTCCCGCCCTCCAGATCAGGGCTTGTCCGGAGTCGGCCAAGGTGCGATAGCTCTGTTCGCTCTCCCGCAGCGCGTCCTGCGCTCGCTTTCGTTCGGTGATGTCTTCCGACATGATCACGATGCCGCCGACGGTCCCGCCGCTTTCGCGCCAAGGCCGAATTTCCCAGCGCACCCAGTCGGTGGCGCCGTCGAGGTGCGGGAACGGGTCTTCCTCGCAGCGCTCGGTCGCGCCCGCCAAACAACGGCGATGGATTTCCTTCCAGCGTTCGGGAATCTCGGGAAAAATCTCGTAATGGCTGCGGCCGATGATCTCCCGGTCCCCGAGCCGATAATCGGTGATCCAGCGGCGACTGGCGAAGAGATAGCGCATGTCGCGATCCAGCATGGCGATGGCCGCCGGGGCGTGTTCGATGAACAGCCGCAATTTTTCCTCGCCGGCGCGAAGGTTCTGCTCCATCCGCTTCTGCTCGGTGATGTCCTGGAAAGAGCCGCGCACGCGCATGACTTTGCCGTTCTCCACGACGGGGTGGCAGATGGTGCGGACCCATTTGGGCGTGCCTTTGGCCGAAATGAACTCCAGTTCGAGGTCGTAAGGCGTACCGCGTTCGATGGCGGCCTCGACCGCTGCTTCGATGCGGGTGCGGGATTCGCCGGGATAGAAGCTCAAGCCCTGGGCGGCGTCGGTCGGGGCGGTCGAGTCCAGTTCGTGGATGCGGGCGGTTTCCTCGGTCCAACTGCCCTGGAGCGTGACCGGGTCGAACTCCCAGCCGCCGATGTGGGCCAGTTCGCCGGCTTCCCGCAACAGTATTGCCTGGTGCCGGAGCGTCTCCTCGGCCCGCACGCGGTCGGTGATGTCGTTGCCGATGGCCAGAATCTCGCTCACTTGGCCGCGCTCGTCGAGGATCGCGCGATTGGTCCAGGTCATCCAGACGTGGCGGCCATCGCGGCAGACGTTTTCGTTGATGTTGTTCGCATAGCGATCCGGGTGGTCCACGATGTCCTGGAAGAGCGCCGGGAGGTCGGTGCCGGCGAACTCCCGTTCGGGCACCAGGACGTCAACGTCTCGGCTGATCGCCTCGTCGGCACGCCAGCCGAAGAACTTCTGGGCGTATTCGTTGAAGAACGTGAGCGTGCCGTCGCGCGACCAACGGATGATGGCGCTGTTGGCGTTCTCCACCAGCTCGCGGTAGCGGCGCTCGCTCTCGAGCAACGCCTCCTCGGCTCGCTTGCGCTCGGTGATGTCCACGCCGCTGCCGCCGACGTACCAACGTCCGGTGGCATCCTGGAACGGGATTTTGAAGTTGTGCCAATAGCTGCGCTCGCCATCCGCATTCGGCTTCTCCTCCAACACCTCGATCGGTCTACCCGTCGCCAGCGCCACCAAATCGTGCTTGCGGAGCGCTTCGGCGATTTCGGCGGGCCAGATCTCAAAATCGGTTTTGCCCAGCCAGTCCGCCTGACTCACGCCGAAGCGCCGCTCGTAGGTTTGGCTGAGGTACAGATGCCGACCTTCGGCGTCCTTGATCCAGGCGATGGCGGGACTGTTGTCCATGAACAGACGGAAGCGCTCTTCGGCCTGCTCCCGCTCGATTTCGGCGCGGCGCAGCTCGGAAACGTCGGTGAAGGTCAGCACCGCGCCCGTGCGCTGGCCGGACCGATCGACGTAAGGGGAAATCTGCATCAGGTAATGCCGGTTCTCCTGGCCGGCGCGCCGGATCACCGGCACGCCGGAACGAATCACCTCCGCGATTTGGCCGTGCAGGTCGGGCAAATCGAGCGTGCATGGCACGCCGCACAAACGCTGGCCCACGTCTTCAGGCATCAGGCTGAACACCCGCACCGCGAGCGGATTGAAACGGCGCACCTTACCCTGCCCGTCCACCATCACCAGCCCGACCTGGATCGAGTCCAGGATGTTGGTCAAGGCGCCGTTGGTGTCGGCCAGCTCCGCCGATTTGGCGCCCAATTCATCGTTGAGGGTAATCAGCTCTTCGTTGGTGGACTGGAGCTCCTCGTTGGACGATTGCAGCTCTTCGGAAGACGCTTGCAGCTCCTCGTTGAGGGCTTGCAGCTCCTCGCTGGAGGTCTCCATCTCCTCGATCACCGCCCGGAGATGCTCGCGGGTCGCCGCCAGTTCCAAGCGCAGTTCGTCGGTTTCGTCGGGAGCGGTCTTCGGGGGCGGCTGCCCTTGGTCGGCCACCCCCGTTTCCGGTGGAGCGGGCTGTTCCTCGAAGCTGATCAGGATGGCGCCGTCGTTTCCCGTCAGATCCAAATCGACGCGCCGCGCCACCATCCGCACCAGCGCCGTGCCGTCCTCCAGCGCGAGCGGCTGGGATCGCCCTGTCGCCGATATCTTTTCTTCTCGGCCGACGAGATGCAGCAAGGTTCTGATTTCGCCGTGCAGCTCCGGCCGGCACAAAGCGAGCAGGGAAAAATTCGTCGCGCCCTTGGGAATGTTCAGATAGCGCTCCACCTTTCCGAAGAAATGCAGCGGCAGGCCATCGCGGTTCACCAGCACGCTAGCGGGGGCATACTCCCGCAGCAGGCGTTCCTGCACGGCCGACTCGGCGGACGACGCGCGTCCGGCGGAACCCGGCAGCGGCAACGGCTGCTGAGATCGGCTGGGCGGCGCATTTTGCCCGGAGAGAAAGGAGCGCGGAGTGGGTACGTTGCGCCGACGATAAAGCCGGTATTGGCCGTCCGCCGGCTCGAACAGCTTGCTGGCGGTGCCGGCGGTTTCGGACTGACCCAGCAGCAGATAACCGTCCGGGTTCAAGGCATAATGAAATTTGGCGAGCACCTCGTCCTGCAAACCGGGCCGGAAATAGATCAACACGTTGCGGCAACTGATGAGATCCATGCCCAGGAAGGGCGGCTGGTGCACCAGATCGTGGCTGGCGAACACGCACCGCTCCCGGATCGCTCGACCGACTCGCAGCATTCGGCCCTGCGGCACGAAGTAGCGTTCGCGCAAGGCGGCATCCACGCTTTCCAGCGCGGATTTGGGATAAGCGCCAGCCCGCGCCGTCTGGATGGCGCTCGGATCGAGGTCGGTGGCGAACACCCGCACGTCGAACCGCGCGAGGCGTTCCCCCAGCACGTCGGCCAAGACGATGGCGATGGAATACGCTTCCTCGCCGGTGGCGCTGCCCGGCACCCACACCCGGATCGCGTCGCCGGGCTGTTTGGTGGCAACCAGGCCGGCGATGGCTCGCCGCAGGACCGCGAAGACGGAGGCGTCCCGGAAAAACTCGGTCACCGAAATCATGAAACTTCGCTGGAGCAGCTTGATCTCGTCCGGGTTGGCCCGCACGAAGCTCAGGTAGTCCTCCAGAGACGACAGGCGTAGCGCGTCGATCCGTCGCTCGATCTGGCGTCGAAGCGTGCCTTCCTTGTAGTGGGTCGCGTCCATCCGAGTTGCTTCCAGCACGCGCTGGAGCAATTCCTGGAACAACCGTTCGGTCTCTTCCCTTCTTTCTTCCACCTTCCCGGCGGTTGCCGGACGAGAAGGATGAACGGCGTCGGCGTCGGGCACGGTAGAGGCCGGCGCTTCGACCGAAGCGTTCGGATTGTCGGCGCCAACCGCCGGGGTTTGTTCTTCCGGGGCGCGCTGCACCGATGGCGGCATTCCGTTTTCGGCCGATGAACTCATGACGCACCTCACTGAAATTGAATAAAATTACTTCCAAATAACGCGCGAATTGGACCCAAGCGAACCAACTCGATGTAACCGTTCGCTCTCCCTCCTCCAACCCCCTCCCACGAGGGTGGGAGGAGCCGGTAACCCGTTGTTCCGAAAAGCTCCATCCCCCTTGTGGGGGAAGGCTGGGGCAGGGGGTGTAAACGGGCACAAGACCTTATATAAGTTGATGTTATAGCTTTCTCAGATGCTTTGCGGATCACGGCATAGGTTCGGCAACGCTCGCAAACGTCGGGTTACGCTACGCCAATCCGACCTACCAGATCTACCAGTTCGGTTCCCAAATTCGGATGGGATCGCCACATGCGCGCATCGACGGTTTATTCCGCCTTCAAGCGTCGCTTTTCTCCCATCGCTCGGCCACGGCCGTCCGCAGCGCGTGGAGGGCCTCTTCGTATTCGAAAGCGTCGAGCTGCCGCTCGAATTCGCTGGCCGCATCGCCCAAGACGGCTCGCAGCAGCGGCGCGGATTCTCGGAACGCCGCGTTGACCCGGATATCGTCCTCGGCCAACAGAGCGTCCAGCTCGGCCAGCACGACGCGCTCTTGTTCCCGATCCATAACCGTTGCGATCACCGTTCGGGCCGAGGGTTGCGTTCCGGTTTCGGGCGCGACCTGCCCGGGCCGTTCCGGCAACCACCTGAGCAGAGCGGCGAACAGGACATCGGGATCGACCGGCTTGCCGACGTGGTCGGTCATGCCGGCGGCCAAGCAAGCCCGCCGGTCTTCGCCAAAAGCGCTCGCAGTCATGGCCAAAATCGGAACATGGTCGTAACCGGGCAACCGGCGAATGGCTCGGGTGGCTTCGAGCCCATCCAGCACCGGCATTTGCACGTCCATCAAAATCAGGTCGTAGCGGGTGATTCGAGCCCGATCTATGGCACGTTGGCCGTCTTCGGCGAGATCGACCGCAAAGCCGACCTCGCGGAGCAATTCGAGAGCCACTTCCTGGTTGATCGGGTTGTCTTCGGCCAGCAGCAGCCGGACGCCGGCGGACCGGCGGCGCAACGCGACTTCGGCGCCACCCCCGCCGCCCGTCGGTACGGTGGCCGAAACGCCATCGCCGCGCTTCATCCGAGCGGTAAACCAGAAGGTGCTCCCTTGGCCCAAGGCGCTTTCGACTCCGGCTTCCCCGCCCATCAGTTCCGCCAGTCGGCGGGTGATGGCCAACCCCAGACCGGTGCCGCCGAAGCGGCGAGTGATGGAATCGTCGGCTTGCTCGAAGGCGGCGAACAGCCGAGATAGCGCCTCGGGGACGATACCGGGGCCGGTGTCGCGCACCTCGAAGCGCAGTAACAGCTCGTCGGCACCCTCCACCAGAAGCCGCCCGCGCAGGACGACCGAGCCCTGTTCGGTAAATTTGATCGCGTTGCCGAGGTAGTTCAGCAGCAGTTGGGTCAGCCGGGTCGGATCGCCGCGCAACTTGCGACAGCCATCCAAAGTCGGATCGAGTTCGATCCGCAAATCCAGACCCTTGGCGCGCGCTTTATCGGCCACCAACACGCGGACTCGGCCAATCGTGGCCGCCAGATCGAAATCGGTCTGCTCCAGCTCCAGCTTGCCGGCCTCGATCTTGGACAGATCGAGCACGTCGTTGAGCAGCGCCAGCAGATAGTGGGCGGCAGCCATCATTTTGCCCAGCCTATCGCGATGGACGGGGTTGCGGATATCTCGTTGCAACGAGTGGGTAAAGCCGATGATGGCGTTCATCGGCGTGCGAATTTCGTGGCTCATGTTGACCAGAAACGCGCTCTTGGCCCGGTTGGCGGCTTCGGCCCGTTCCCGCGCTTCGGCGAGCTGCGCGGTGCGCTCGGCGACCAGCTCTTCCAGGTGATGGCGGTGGCGGTCCAGTTCGAGTTCCAGACGTTTCTTGTCGGTGATGTCCGCCTTGATCGCCAGATAGTGGGTGATTCGACCATCCGGCTGGCGGATGGGAGCGATGCGGGCGAACTCGACGTATTCCTCGCCGTTCTTGCGGCGGTTGACGAATTCGCCCTGCCAGGATTCGCCTTGCGCGAGCCGGCCCCAGAGTTCGGCGTAGGTCGCGGCGGGCGTTTTTCCGGTGGCGAGGAGGCGCGGATTCTGGCCGATCGCTTCTTCGGGCCGATACCCGGACACCGCGACGAAAGCGGCGTTGACGTACTCGATCCGGCCGTCGAGATCGGTGATGACGATGCTCTCGGGGCTCTGCTCGACCGCCAGCGACAGCTTGCGCAACTGTTCTTCGGCCACGCGATGCTCCGTCACGTCCATGAAGATCACCGCGAATTGCTGCGGCGCGGAGCGATAGGCGTACACCTCGTACCACCGGCTCAGGGCCATCAAACAGTTTTCGAAGTGCGCGGGTTCGCCGGTCAGCACCACGTCTCCGTAACGCTCGATCCAGTGCGGTTCGGTGTCCGGCATCAGTTCGAGCACCCGCTTGCCGAGAACGTCGCCGCGCTTCAGGCCGGTCAGCCGCTCGAAGGCGGGATTGACGTCGAGGAACCGGTAATCGCAGGGTTTGCCGCTTTCGTCGAGGACGATCTCGTGAATGGCGAAACCTTCGGTCATGCTATCGAAGAGGGTGCGATAGCGGGCTTCGCTGGCTCGCAGCGCTTCTTCCATCCGCTTGCGGTCGGTGATGTCGGTCGAAATGCCACACAGCGCCACCGGCAACCCTTCCCCGTTTCGGACCAGCCGGGTGCGGCAATCCAGGATCATCTCGGTTCCGTCCGAGGCGTAGTTGGCCACTTCCCCCCGCCACTCGCCGTCGGCCAAGGTCGTCTCGACGATTTGCCGTTGCGTGGCGCTTCGGGCCGGGTCCTCGCCGTACAATTCCACGGATCGCCCGAGCACCTCTTCGCGCGAGCGCTTCAGGCTTCGGCACACGGCATCGTTCACGTAGGTCACGATTCCTTCGGGGTCGGTGACGGTGACGTTATCGCCGATCTGGTTCAACACTATCGCCTGGAAGCGCAGTTCCTCTTCGATTCGCCGGCGTTCGGTGATGTCGGTCAGGATGCAGTGAGTTCTGACGAAATCGCCCTTCTCGTCGCGTTGGATGCGGCCTTCGAGGATGACGCTGATTTCTCGTCCGTCCTTCCGGATCAGATGCAGTTCGCCGCTGACTTGATCGTTGCGCTTGAACCGGTCGAACGTGTCCGGGAAGCAACTTCGGGTTCCGTCCGACCAGAGTTCGCCGAAATCCCGGCCCAGCAATTCGTCGGCCCGATAGCCCAACAGATCACAAAGTCTTTGATTGACATCGATGAACCGCCCTGCAATGTCGAGAGACTGGTAGGCCACGGGGGAATTTTCGAACAGGCTGCGGAAGCGCACTTCGCTGGCGCGCAGCGCTTCTTCCATCCGCTTGCGGTCGGTGATGTCTCGACACAAGCAATAGATCAGTTTCTGGCCGACCCATTCCACCGCGCTGCTGACGATCTCGGCATCGTACTCCGTACCATCTTTCCGACGGTGGCGGGTCTCGAAATGATCCCCGGCAGCATCGGCCCGCGCGACTTGGTCCGACAATTCGTCGCGAGTCCACCGAACATCCCAATCCCATACCGAGAGTTCCAGAACTTCCGACATCGAGTAGCCGAGCATTTCGGCGTAGCGGCGGTTGGCTTCGACGGCCTTGCCCGCATCGTCGAGCACGACGATGCCGTCACGCGACTGCTCGAAAAATGTGCGCAACCGGTGGCGTTCGTCGGCGAGCTGTTGCAGGGTTTCCAATCGATCCACCTGTTGCTGGCGCTGGAACAGCGACCGCCGCAACTCCCGATCCTTCTGGAGAACGAAGGTGACGGCAGCGGCGGCGAACAGCGTCAACGCTCCCACCAGGCCGATCCAGATGGCATCCCTCCAAACCGGGGCGTACAACTCGGCTCGATCCAGCTTGGCGAGCAAGAACCAGTCCGTGCCGGGGATCGCGCTCGCCACCCCCAAGACCGGCTCCTGCCGGTAATCGACTCCCTCGATGATTTCGCCCAGCTTCGCGTCGCCCCGCAGCACTTGCGCGGCCAGCAACTGCGGTTCCGTCGCGGGAATGCGCAATCGAACCGCCGCGTTTGGCCGGTGTCGCAGTTCGCTCAAATAAAGCACCTGGTCGCCGTCGCGGCGGAAGAGAAGCGTTTCGCCGCTGGCGCTGGGAAATGGCCAGGATCGAAGCATCGGATACAGGCTGACCGCCGGATCGATGCGGAGGACGATGGCCGGGCCGGGCCGATCCCCCACCGGGAGCAGCGGCGCGACGAAATCCAAATACGATGCCGACGACTCTTCATCACCGCGATACAGGCTGGTGTTCAACACGCGATACTCGGCCAAAGCTTGCCGGACGGCGGCGCGCAACGGGAGGGCGGTGGCAGGTGGCGAGCCGCTCATGGCTTGTACCACCTCGTCCCGCTCGTCGAACACCAGAATATCGTGGTAACGATGGATTTCTCGGTACTGCTGCAAACGCCCCTGCAACAGGTCGCGGCTCGAAATATCGCCCCTGTCGCGCCAGCGCCGATACAAGTCGGGGAAAACGCGACTGCTGTAGACAAATTTCGCATCCGCCTCGCGCTCATCGAGCCAAGCGGCAACCTGGCTAGTCTTGAGGTTGGTGATGGCTTGGAGCCGGCCAATCTCTTTTTCCTTTTGGTGGTGAACGGTGTAACCGATACCGCACAGCAATACCACAACGACGAAGAAGGCAAACAAGAAGAGCGGCCAAGCCGGTAGCGGCCGAAGGTCGGAGTTGGCCGTCGCCTGCGTCTCGACCGGCGGTGAACCGGGCAAATCGGTATCCGGTTCCGCTTCAAGGACGGACTCTCGGCTCACCCATCGCCGCATCAGAATCCACAACAGCAGCGAGGTGACCGCGACGAACGCCCAGCCTTTCAAGGTACCCGCGACGGCGACGCTCGCCGAATCGCCGAAAATCAGGCCGACTAGCTTGTCGGAGAGAAGAATCCACAGGGCGGCGAAGACCGCGTAAAGCAAAACGACTTTCGCGATGGCGTAAGTTGCTCCAACAGATTCGACCCGCTCCGGGCGGCGCTCGGGTTTCATGCAAACGCTGCTCCCAACCAAAACGAACAAACCGGCTGCGCCAACGCCAACCAAACGCTGAACGACGCCACATCATGCAATAATTTTAAAACATATGCCGGATTATGGCGAAAGATTTGGTGCGGTATTCGGAATCAGGTAACGGGGAATTACTGAATTTTGGCGAGCTTGGCGATCAGGGATTCGTCGCTGTCGCCGTAACGCTCCGCAATCGTTTCGAACTCGTCGAAAACGGCCAGAAAGGCATCCACCATATCCGGATCGAAGTGGCGACCGCGCTCGGCCACGATGATGTCGCGCGCCTGCGCGAACGGCATGGACGGTTTGTACACGCGCCGGCAGATCAGGGCGTCGAACACGTCCGCCAGCGCCATCAGCCGCGCCGACACGGGGATCGCGTCGCCGGCGAGCCCGTCGGGATAGCCGCTGCCGTCCCACTTTTCGTGGTGCCAGCGGGTAATTTCCTTGGCCAACGCCAAAAATTCCACCGGCCTCTCGGCGTCGCGTTCCGCTTGTTCGATGGCCTCGCTGCCCAGTTGCGCGTGGGTTTTCATGATCTCCCACTCTTCCGGAGTCAGCTTGCCCGGCTTGAGCAGAATGTGATCGGGAATACCCACCTTGCCGATGTCGTGGAGCGGCGCCGACCGGGCCACCAGATCGATGTTCCGGTCGCTCAGGAACGCGGCAAAGCGGGGATGCGGTTGCAGTTGCCTGGCCAGGGTCCGCACGTATTCCTGGGTGCGGCGCAGATGGTTGCCGGTTTCGGGATCGCGGGTTTCGGCGAGTCGCGCCAAGGAGTGAATGCTGACTTCCTGAATCAGCAGGTTTTCGCCCAGGCGGCGTGCCACTTCGGCTTCCAGGAAAGCGTTCTGGTCCCTGAGCCAGTCGCGCGCCTGCTTGAGTTCGAGATGGGCGCGCACGCGGGCCAGCACGATGGCGGGCCGCAACGGCTTGGTGATGTAGTCCACCGCGCCGAGATCGAAACCGCGCTGCTCGTCCTCGACGGTATCCATCGCGGTCACGAAAATCACCGGGATATCCCGCGTCGCGGGATCGTCCCGCAAGCGGCCGAGCACGGCGCAACCATCCATCTCCGGCATCATCACGTCGAGCAAGACGAGATCGGGTTTGGGGTCCGAAGCGGCGATCCGCAAAGCGCGCGAGCCGGAATTCGCCACCCGCACCCGATAATAGGGCTGAAGCAGCTCTCCCAGCACGATCAAATTCTCTGGCGTGTCGTCGACGACAAGGACGGTTTGGCGGTAATGTTGTGCGGTAAAGGCGGACATGGCTTTCTCGTCTAACGGGTGGTGCCACTACACTGGTGGGTTGCCTCGCTCCAATCCGGCGCCACCGCTCGCGCCCGGCAGGCAACCGCCGTCGCGCTAGCGAACACCGCGACCGGCGAAGGACCATTATAAGGCAATCGCACCTTCAAGACCCTCCGAAAGACGCGACTACCCGATATCGCCCAGCGCTTGGCGCGGTTTCCCTTAAATGATAAGTTGCCGCTCTGAACCACTCAGTGCGAAACGATGCCCACCCCGGTTTTTCACACCATCGGCTTGATCGGCAAATTCGGCGATCCCAACGTCGCGGAAACCCTCGATCAGATCGCGGCTTATCTGCGCCAGCGCCAACTGCGGGTGCTGCTCGACGAAAGCTCGGCCCGGCTGATTCCCGACAACGGCCTGGAAGTCGCCAGCCGGGCCGCCATCGGCGAGCAGTGCGATCTGGCGATCATCATGGGCGGCGACGGCACGATGCTCAACGCCGCGCGCTCGCTGGTCAACTACGAGGTGCCGATTCTGGGCGTCAACCTGGGCCGGCTGGGCTTTCTGGCCGACGTGTCCCCCGCCGAAATCCCGCACAGCCTGGATCAGGTGCTGGCCGGCCAATTCCGCGAAGCCCGCCGCTCCTTGCTGCACGCCCAGGTCATCCACGGCGGCCACGTCGCCAGCGAGACCGACGCGCTCAACGACGTGGTGATCCACAAGCGCGAAGTCGCCCGGATGATCGAGGTGGACGCTTTTCTCGACGGCCGCTTCCTCAACGCCTACCGGGCCGACGGCCTGATCATCTCCACGCCGACCGGATCCACCGCTTACGCGCTGGCCGGCGGCGGGCCGATCATCCATCCGGGGCTGGAGGCGGTGGTGCTGGTGCCGATCTGCCCGCACACGCTCACCCACCGGCCGATCGTGGTCAAGGCCGACAGCGTCATCGAAGTGGTGCTGAACGCCGCCAACACCACCCAAACCCAGATCACCTGCGACGGGCAGGTCAGCTTGGCCATCGAGCCCGGCGACCGGATCGTGATCCGCAAGAAAGACCGCAAGGTCCGGCTGATCCACCCGATCAGCCACGACTATTTCGAGCTGCTGCGCGCCAAGCTGCGCTGGGGCCTCAGCCCGGAAGCCTCGCCGTTCACCTGAGCCGGCCCGCCATGCTGACCCAACTGCGCATCCGCGACTTCGCCATCGTCGAAGAGCTGGAACTGGAGCTGGCGGTGGGCATGACCGCCGTCACCGGCGAAACCGGCGCCGGCAAATCCATCCTGGTCGATGCCATCGGCCTGCTGTTGGGCGACCGGGCGGACAGCGGCACCATCCGGTCTGGCGCGGAACGGACCGACATCAGCGCGGCGTTCGACCTGGACGACCTCCCGGCCGCTCGCGCCTGGCTGAGCGAACGCGATCTCGATAGCGAGCGGGAATGTCATTTGCGGCGGGTCGTCGCCAGCAACGGCCGTTCCCGCAACTACATCAACGGCGTCCCCCAACCGGCGCAGGCGTTGCGCGAGTTGGGCGAGTTGCTGGTGGACATCCACGGCCAGCACGAGCATCAATCCCTGCTGCGCCGCGAGGCTCAACGTCAATTGCTGGATGACTACGCCGGCAACCAAACCCTCGCGAACGAGCTGGAAGATTGTTATCGAAACTGGAACCGGTTGCGGCGGGAACTGCGCGACCTGCGCCAAGCCAGCAGCGAACGCGACGCCCGGCTCGACATCGTGCGCTATCACCTGCGGGAACTGGCCGCGCTCAATCCGGTCGAGGGCGAGATCGCGGAACTCGAATCCGAGCAGCGGCGGCTGGCCAACGCCAGCGAGCTGCTGGACACCGGCCAGCGCTTGCTGGGCGGGCTGACCGAAGGCGACGAGGACTCCATCGCCGACCGGCTCAACCAAACCCTGCGCGACTTGGACGCCCTCAGCCGGCTGGACGCTCGGCTCGGTCCGGTCGGCGAACTGCTCAACGCCGCACTGATTCAAATCCAGGAAGCCAGCGGCGAGCTGCGCGGCTACGTCCGGGATCTCGATCTCGACCCCGAACATCTGGCCCGGGTGGAACAACGCTTGACCGCCGCCCATCAACTGGCCCGCAAACATCGGGTAGCGGCCGAGGAATTGCCCGCCTTGCGCGCCCGGTTCGAGGCGGAGCTGGACGCGCTCGAACACAGCGAGACCCGGCTGGAAACCTTGCAGCAGGCGGTCGATGACGCGCTGGACGGCTATCGCGACCGGGCCGGGCAACTGAGCGAACGCCGGGCGGCGGCTGCGCGGGAGCTGAGCGAACGGATCTCGATGGCTCTGGCCGGGCTGGGAATGCCGGGCGGACGCTTCGCCATCGTGTTGGAGCGGCTGGACAAACCCGCGCCCGGCGGATCGGAAAACGTGGAATTTCAGGTCAGCGCCAATCCCGGCCAGCCCTTGCGAGCGCTGGCCAAGGTCGCTTCGGGCGGCGAACTGTCGCGCATCAGTCTGGCGATTCAAGTCATCACCGCCCACGCCGCCCGCATCCCGACCCTGATTTTCGACGAAGTGGACAGCGGCATCGGCGGGGGGGTGGCGGAAGCGGTCGGCCGGCAACTGCGAAAGCTCGGCGACAACCGGCAAGTGCTGTGCGTGACTCATCTCCCGCAAGTGGCGGCGCAAGCGCACCAGCAGATCAAGGTGGAAAAGCGGACCGACGGCGAAACCACGCACACCCAGGTCTTGCCGCTGGAGGCGGACGAGCGGGTGGCGGAAATCGCCCGGATGCTGGGCGGGCTGGAATTGACCGCGAACACTTTGGCGCACGCCAGGGAAATGGTGGAGAAGGCGGCGTCGCCCGCCGCCGGCTAATTCTCCCCGCGCACCAGCCGCGCGTCGTAGTCCCCGCCCTCCTCCGAGCGGTTGGGGCACTCGGAACGGCTGCAATGGCAGTACAGGATCAGGCAATGCTCCGCCAGCTCGAAGCCGAGCCGCTGGGCGATGATGTTTTGGCGCCGCTCGATTTCCTCGTCGCAGAACTCCTCGATCCGCCCGCACTCCAGGCACAGGATATGGTCGTGGTGCTCGCCCTGGTCGAGCTCGAACACGGAATGGCCGCTCTCGAAATGATGGCGCTTGACCAAACCGGCCGTTTCGAACTGGGTCAGCACCCGGTACACGGTCGCCAGGCCGATTTCCTCGCCGGAATCGACCAGCGCCCGATAGATCGCTTCGGCGGTCAGGTGCAGGCTGTCCTGGTGCTGTAGCATGTCCAGGATCTTCATGCGCGGCAGCGTGACCTTGAGGCCCGCTTGCTTGAGTTCTTTGGAGCCCACGACGAACTCTCCGGGGGATTGGCCTTACCAACGGGTCGCCGTTGTACGCTATGATGTGATCAAGTCAACACAGCAACCCGGACCTTGCCTTCCATGCCTCACATGCTCCCACGCGCCACCGGCATCCTGCTGCTGGTTCTGACCGCCACCGGCTGCGCATCGTTCATCCCCAGCTTCTACACCGTCCCGGTCCGCCAGGGCAACTATATCGACCAGGCGACCGTCGGCCAGTTGCGCCCCGGCATGACCAAACAGCAGGTGCAACGCCTCCTGGGCACCCCGTTGATCGCCGACCCGTTCCACAAGAACCGCTGGGATTATTACTACCAGTACGGCAAGGGCGGCAACATCGCCGAACAGCGTCACGTCGCCCTGTTCTTCAGCGGCGACACGCTCGACCGCATCGACGCCCCGACGAAAAACTAGGCCGGGTCCGACTCCAGCTCGCCGCCGCCCTTGCGCATCCGTTTCCCCTCGGCGGCGCGCTTCTTGCGCACTTCCTTGGGGTCGGCCAGCAGGGGCCGGTAGATTTCCACCCGGTCGCCGGCGCGCACGGCCGCCGACAGCTTGCTCAGCTTGCCGAACACGCCGACCTTGGCGGTCTGGAGTTGAACTTCCGGAAAGCGTTCTTGGATGCGCGACCGGAGGATGGCCTGCTCCAGCGTCGTCCCTTCCGGCACCTCGATCGGAACGATCGCTTGCTCGTCGGGACGCGCGTAGGCGATTTCGACCCGGATCGTCGCCGGTTTGGGGTTATCGCTTGCCATACAGTTCCACCGCGCGCTTGCAGAACGCGTCCACCAAGGAGTTGGCGATTTGCTTGAAGACCGGCTCGACCGCCACCCGCAGCAGCGGGCTGGCGAACTCGAACTCCATGTCGAGCGACACCTTGGAGGCATCGGCCCGCAGCGGCTCGAAGCGCCAATAGCCCTCCAGGCGCTTGAAGGGGCCTTCCAGCAAGCGGATGTCGATCATTTTGTGGTTTTGCATGCGGTTGCAGGTGGTGAAGGATTTGTGCACCCCGCCCTTGACCATTTCGATGGTCGCCCGCACCTCATCCTCGTTGCGGCTCAGGACCTGCGTGGACCGGCACCAGGGCAAAAAGCGCGGATAGGCTTCGATGTCTTCGACCAGCGCGTACATTTCGGCCGCCGAGTACAGGACCAGGGCGCTTTTTTTGACGGTCGCCACGACTGGTTCTCCGTTGCCGCGTTATCGATTTGTTATTGGACTCCGAGGGGGCAAGTTTGGTTGAATCCGCTGGCATCCTCAAGCATCGCGTACCGGGCCGCCGACGCTGGCCCTCAACAGATTCCGCCATGAGCAAGAAACCGACCCCGAACCAGCAGATCGCCGGCAACAAGAAGGCGTATCACGAATACTTCATCGAAGAGCACTACGAAGCGGGCTTGGCTCTCCAAGGTTGGGAGGTCAAAAGCCTGCGGGCCAGCCGCGCCCACCTCAAGGAGAGCTACGTGCTGCTGCGCGGCGGCGAGGCGTTTCTGTTCGGCTGCCACATCTCGCCGCTGACCTCGGCCTCCACCCATGTCCAAGCCGACCCGACCCGCACCCGCAAGCTGCTGCTGCACAAGGAAGAAATCGGCCGGCTGATCGGCTCGGTCGAGCGCAAGGGCTACACCCTGATTCCGCTGGCGATGTACTGGAAGCACAACCGCGCCAAGCTGGACATCGGTCTGGCGCGCGGCAAGAAGGAACACGACAAGCGGGCGACCGAAAAAGATCGCGACTGGGAGCGCGACAAGCAGCGGTTGATGCGGGAACGCTAGCCGGCTGGGAACTTTCCCGCCACCGCGCTATCATAATCGTGTTGAGGGGGCGATCCGGTTTCGACGTGGATTGCAAAACCCGAGGCGCATGCCGAGAATGCAGCTCATCTCGTTAATCAGGCTGCAAATCATAGTTGCCAACGACGACAGCTACGCTCTGGCGGCCTAAAGCCCGCTAGCCTCTGACCGGAACTTGCTTGTGAGGTCCGGAGCCCTTCGGGGCGTTCAGGGGTCGACCCAACACAAGCTCGCGACCGATCCCGTCCGGGGGTGAGGCGCTAAAACCCACCGGAACCGCCGTTCGTTGCCCTGCCGGTCGGGTTGCGAAGGGTTAAAGCAAAGACCAGGCTAAGCATGTAGGGCCAAGGGCGGAGGATTTGCGGACGGGGGTTCGATTGGAAATGGTCGCCACGGGCAGCGATGCCCGTTGGAAAAGATGGCTCAAACGGTGAATGCTAAGTCCCTATGATTTGGGATACGCTAACGCCGTCGGGTGAATCGGAAACGAGTAAGCCCGCTAGAGACTTATAGGATTCTAAGGATGCTTGAAAGGTATCTATGAATCACTAGGATGGAAGAATCGTTGTTCCAAGGTGAGTTTCTCTTCCAGTTGTTCTAGAGAGTATCGGCCGTTTCGACGAGTCACTTTTTTGTAATCTTGAATGAGAAGCAACGCACGACGGCGCTTTTCAGGCTCCTTGAGATAGGGTAATACCTTTTCAAGAAAAGCCAACGCCTCATCGTAACGCGCTTTCCAGCTCCATGAAGCTGCGTGGTTCTTCTTGTAAGCTTTGTGCTTACTGATATGGCCGCCATAGTGAATTTGGAGAAATTCAAGTAAACAAAAAGTGGTGCTTGAAACCGATACAACGGGATAACGAAATTTACCGTTAGCGGTTGAAAGAGTTACGGTACCTTCGCCGTCAAACAAACCGGCGGCGTAAATATCTTCTTCCATAAACGCCATCCTCTGGTTGATGCTAGACTATTAGCTGAGCCCAGATGAAGGAATAGTCCAGTCCATCATGAAAATGATGGAGTTACTGTCCCCCCGCCTCCACCAATACCAAAGCGGCGCGTCAAACGCGCCGCTTTTTTATGCCCGCTGCTGGTTTCAGGGATGCCTAAAAAGTGGACCCCGCAACAACGCCAGCGCGGCTTCGATCTCCTTGCCTTTCGCTTCGATGATGGCCAGCAGTTCCTCCGGGGTGCGCGTGTCCGTGTCGGAAGTCTTGTTGGGATTGACCGCCTTCAGGTCGTAGACGGCGTTTTCGATGTCGGCGGCCTTGGCGGTGAGGGCGCTGGCCTCCTTGGTCAATTCCCTGATCTTGTTGTCGGCCTCTCCGATGGCGGCCTCATCGCGCTCGGCGGGCTTGGGCTTTCGCAGCGCGTCGAGCCGATCTTTCCAGCGGGCGGCCTCCTGCCTTTTCTCCCGCGATTGGTCATGTAAAGGCTTGGCTTCGGCGACGGCTTTCGCCTTGCGCGCCACCATGTCCACGGTCCAACTCGCGTCGCTGGCCGAACGGTCCGGCAGGCGCTCGAAGAAGTCGGCGAAGTGTTCCAGCGTCAGCGGTTTTTTCTTGGCGATCTTGAGATCGGACAGGTCGTAATACCAGATCGCTTTCGTCGGTTCGCCCTTGGTGAAAAACAGCAGGTTGGTTTTCACCCCCGCGCCGGCCTGGGTGAACACGCCGCCCGGCAGGCTGACCACGCACCACAGATTGCAATCCTCCAGCAGCTTGCGCTTGGTTTTCACGAAAGCGTCTTCGTTGGCGCGGAACAGCAGCCCTTCATCCACCACCATGCCGCAGCGCCCGTCGGGTTTCAGGCTGCGGATGACGTGTTGCAGATAGAGCACCTGGGTGGAACTGGTCTTGTAGTCGAATTGGGTCTGGGCGTCCTTGCCCTCCTTGCCGCCGAAGTGAGGGTTGGTCAGCACCACGTCGAACTGGTCGGGGGCGCCCGCGAACAGTCCGCCATAGCTTTCCTTGCCGGTCAGGGTGTTGCCATGCCAGATGTGGGGATGGTCGATGCCGTGCAGCACCAGATTGGCGAGCGCGATGGGGTAGATCAGGTTTTCCTTTTCGCGGCCGTAGAAGGTGCGCTCTTTCAGGGTGGTGTATTGATCGCCGGTGGCCCCTTGCCGGTCGATGGCGGCCTTGACGTGCTCGTAGCTCTGGGCGAGAAAGCCGCCGGTGCCGCTGCCGGGATCGTAGACCGTCTCGCCGATCTTGGGGTCGATGGCTCGCACCATGGCGCGGATCACCTGACGCGGGGTGAAGAATTGGCCACCGTCGTTGTTCTTTTCGCCCATCTTCAGCAACAGGCCCTCGTAGACTTGGGACAGGCTGAAGACGTGGGTTTTGTCGATGGTGTGATGGCTGATCTGGTGTACCCGGTCGAGGATGTCGCGAAAATTGCGCTCGGTGTCCACCCGCGCCCGCTCGACGCCGCTCATGATCTCGCTGATGACCTTCTGGCGCACGGTGGCATCGGTGCGCTTTTCCAGCCCTTTGAGGTAGGGGATCAGCCGAAAATTGACGAAATTGAGGATCGCGCCGGAAGCAGTCTCCTCCATTTGCTTGCGCCTCGGGCTATCGGGCGCGGCCCAGTCGCGCCAGCGGTAAGGCGCTTCGAGCGGCGGGGCGTAGCTCAGCCCCAGCGCCTCGGCTTCTTCCTGCGCTTCCTGCTCGATCTCGTCCAGCACCCGCAGAAACAGTATCCAAGTCAACTCCGGGACGTACTGCACGGCGCTGGTGACGTTGCCCCGGCGCATGATGTCGCAGATGGATTTAACGGCATCGTTGACCGATTTTTGGTTGCTCAGGCTCTTCGTTGGTAGCGGTCTTTTTATTGCCGGGCGGCATTCAGAGTGCTCCCGAGAAGGCTTGGCATAAATAAGAAGCGGGCATGGTACCTATAGCGGCAAGCTCATCGAAAATCATTCCTTGAATACCTGTAATCTTCGATATCTTATTGGACAGAATCTCTGCGACGTGCTTCTGAATAAAGAGTGGCGGAATTGATAGTTCAATAGAAGCCAAATTCTGTTGATTGATCTTGTAAATTCCGGCAGCGGTCTTAGCCTTCTCTTCGATCTGGCTTCTCACAGATTGGCTATCCCAAGCCCAACGTAAAAAGTCTATCGATAATATGTTGGGATTTGGGTTTACCTCAAATAGTAGATCAGGAAATATCACTCCACTACACTGATTTGGAGCAATACCACCCCTGCCAACAAGAGATCTGTTGCCATTACCACGAACGACATAAAAAACGCCTGCTCTAATTTCATTACGCTTAGCTTCAGCATCGGTCACATCTACAGATTTCACTTTATCAAGCAACAGCGAACCATTTCTAACCGCAGACAGAGTCAAACATTTCTTTCCTGAATCGGGCTTTTCTGGCTTCGATACGCCAGTTCTCAAAGGCGATATGACCAATTCACCAAGTCGTATCTTGCACCACCCCCTCGCCGCCGCGCTCTCGAATACCTCCCGCAAATAGGCCGCTGGCAGGGCGCGGGCGGCTTCAAGGCGGGCTTCGCTGGCCTTGCGCGCCCGCTCCACGGCGGCCAACCGTTCAGTGAGGATGGCGGCGATGCGTTTTTGTTCGGGGAGTGATGGGAGATAAACAGGAATTTCACTCGCAATTTGCTGGTTTAGTTTTGGCCTTGTATTGCCCGTCACTAATTTGCTCACATCGGGACGGATAGAAAGAGCATAGGCGAGAAAATTGAAATCGACATTATTTTTTGGTCTTAGAACATGAGCATGGTTATTGACCCATGACTTTCCATTGATAGCGTAAGCAATCGATCTCGAATGTGAGCCAAAGAAACCACCATCCTCAGCAAGCAAAATTAGTGGCTCATCAAACAGATAATCATCGATCCATCCAACTTGCCCATTGGCACCGTAGTACGGATATAGCTCTGATTGCTGTTTTCCTATGATCCGTTTGTTTCTTTCGGTTTCATTGAGCGGAACCCTTCTGGAGTCCAGAAATTCGCAAACATCACCGAGATTTTCAACTTGCCACCCCTCCGGCAGCGCTTTCTTATCCATTTCCATCATGCCGAGAACATCCTCACCTTGGTTTCGGTCATCAACTCCGCCGGCTTGTTACCCCCGGCCATCAGCGCCTTGAGTCCGCCCGCCGCCATCACTTCGGGCGTCTTGAAGATCATCGGGTTTTCCAACCCGTCGGTGCCGCCTTTCTCGAACTGGCCGACGATGGCGCGGATGGCGGCGGCGGTCTGCGCCGGCAAGCCCTTCAGCCAGTCTTCGTGTTTGTAGGTGAAGGCCAGGACGCGATCCGTCCGGGTGCGCGGCGACAGACCGAAACCAAGATCGGCCAGCACATCGTAGAGGTCGTAATCGTTCATCTCTTCCAATACCTGCAACACGCTGGGCGGATAGCCCGCGCCGACCAAGCGATTCATCAGCTCGCGCCGGTCATCGGGCTGGGTCCAGCGCTGGCGGAACTCGTCCAGCGTCGGCGCCTCGCGGATCTGTTCGGCGGCGAGGCGGTTTTTGTATTCCTCCACCGGTATGGGCTTGGCTTGGCCGTTCTCCTGCACCACCACAAAGCGCCCGGCGTCGGTCACCACCACCTCGAAGCCATCGACGATGATGGTCGGTTCCGGTTCGTAAGGCGGGGGGTCTTCCTGCACACCGCGCGGTTTTGGCGGTTCGGTGATGAAATCCTCGCCGAAAAGGTCGGTGGCGCCCGTGTAGTCGTAGACGCGGAACATCAGCTTGCCGCTGCCGGGGTCGAGCCGGGTGCCGCGCCCGATCATCTGATAGAAGCTGATCGGCGATTTCACGTACTTGAAAAACACGATGTTCCGCGCACTGGGCACATCCACGCCGGTGGTGAGCAGGTCCACGGTCGTGGCGATGAAGTGATGCCGGGTGGCGGCGCGGAAATCGGGCAACTGGTCGTTGCCGCTCGATGCCGCCGTACACTTGAAAGCGTAATAGTCGAGCTGTTCCTTGTGGTTTTTCTTGCACCAATCGGAATAGAGGTTGTTCAGGGTGACGGCCACATCGTCGGCGTGGCGGTCGCGGGCGCAGAACACGATGGTCTTTTGCTCCGGCCCGCCGGTCTGGCAAAGATACTGAAACAGGTCATCGCACATCTTCAACACCCGGTCGGGCAGCAAAAGGCGGTCCTCAAAGCTGGTCTTCTCGTAACGCGCCTTCAGGACCTCGCGGGTGACGGGCAGGCCGGTGATCGCGTCTCTGGGATTGCGGGCCATGATGTCGTCCAAGCTCAGGCCGGTTTTGTCCAGGTTCACGCGCCCCTTCTGGATTTCGCACACGGCCAAATAGCCGTCTTCCATAGCCTGGGCCATGTCGTACTCGTAAACCGGCTCGCCAAAATATTTCCGGTTGTCGGCGCTGATCTTGGCGTCTTGTTCGGCCTCTTTGGTCTGCTTGCCGGTTTTCAGCGTGCGCGGAGTGGCGGTCAGGCCGACCTGAACGGCGTGCGGGTTGCGGGTGAGCACCTGAGACCACTTGCCCCAAGCGGAGCGGTGGCACTCGTCGATCACCACATGGCTGAAGTGGTCCTCGGGATAGTGTTCGGCGAGAAAGCTGGCGTCGCCGTCCGCGCTGTCCACCCCCAAGGTCTGATAGGTGGCGATGTGGACCTGGGCATTCCTGGCGTGGTTGCCGCCGTCGCCGTCGCGCTTGACCTCGGCGGCATCGGAGCCGAACACGTTCTGAAAGGCACCCAAGGCTTGGGCGCGCAGTTCGTCCCGGTCGCAGACGAACAGGGCGCGCTTGAGTTGCCCGGCATCGGCGATGCGCTTGAGCAGGTTCACGGCGATGTAGGTCTTGCCCGCGCCGGTCGCCAAAGTGAGCAAGGCGCGGGGCGGTTCCCCGCTGCGGGCGCTGCGGGCGATCTTCTCCAAGACGGCGCGGATGGCCGCATCCTGGTAGTAGCGCCGCCCCCCTTCGCCGTTGTGGTAAAGCGCTAGCAGGGGCTTGGCCGCTTCGTCGCCCAGCGTGAAACCCATGTTCTGCTCGTAGCGCCGGCGCAAGGAGTCCGGCGACGGAAACTCCGCCATCGGTCGCGGCGCGCGGGTCAGGCCGGTAAAGCGGTCGTATTCGACGAACTGGTGACCGTTGGAGGAAAAGACGAACGGCACGTTCAGCCGCTTGCTGTGGGCGTAGGCTTTGCCCTGATCGAGGCCATGGCCGGCCGGCAGGCTGGATTTCTTGGCTTCGATCAGGGCGATGGCGACCGGCTGGGCGTCTGCGGCGACCTTGAGGCGCAGGGTGTAATCGACCTGTCCCCGCGAACGACGCCGCGCCTTGCCGCCGATGATCTCGATGCTGCCCGCCGTCTCCTCGCGCCGGATCATGTCCTCGGTCCAGCCGCGTTGGTGGATGGCCGGATCGATCAGCTTGGCGCGGGTATCGGCTTCGGACAGGCCGGTATCAGCCGGGTATGCCATTGGAGAATTTCCTTGTGAGTACCGACGCGCCACAGCGCACATATTCGAACCCAGTTTAAAGCGAGAGGGCGGCGACCGAAACCCTGCTCGGGGCAGGAGATGCCGCAAACCGGTATTTCGCTCTCAAACGCGGCGGAAGGCTTTGAAAACACGCCCTCAATCCTTATATCATGACTTGAAATGACCGGCTTCACCCGTCGCGACCCGGGCTCCGCCGTGAACCCCACCGCGAGCGCACGGTCAATATCAACAGTTTCCAAACCCTGAGGAGAGCTTTCGACGATGATGCAGAGAAACGACCTACTGGCCAAAGCGCCGATCACGCTGACGGCGGAACAATCGTCGGCGGTGGTCGGCAACAAGGTGTTACGCAACACTTATCTGCTGCTGTCGATGACCCTGCTGTTCAGCGGCCTGACCGCAGGCGTCGCCATGGCCACGAACGCCGCGCCGCTGCATTGGCTGATCACGCTGGGCGGTTACTTCGGCTTGCTGTTCGTCGTGACCCGGCTGCGCAACAGCGTCTGGGGTCTGGCGGCGGTGTTCGCCCTGACCGGCTTCCTCGGCTACACCTTGGGGCCGATCCTGAACCTGTATCTCAGCCTGCCCAACGGCTCGCAAGTCGTGATGACCGCCCTGGGCGGCACCGGCGCCATCTTCCTCGCGCTGTCCGGCTACGCCGTGGTCAGCCGCAAAGATTTCAGCTTCATGGGCGGCTTTCTGATGGTGGGCATCCTGGTCGCGTTCCTGGGTGGGCTAGGCGCGATGCTGTTCAACATACCGACCCTGTCGCTGGCGGTGTCGGGCATGTTCATCCTGCTCATGTCCGGCATGATTCTCTGGCAGACCAGCGAGATCATCCACGGCGGCGAGACCAACTACATCATGGCCACCGTCAGCCTGTACATCACCCTCTTCAACCTGTTCCTCAACCTGCTGCAAATCCTGGGCGTGATGTCCGGCGACGACTGATCGACTCGAATCGAGCCTGTCGGCTCAAACTCAAACCCCGCCGCAGCGGGGTTTTTTCTGCTCCCAATTCGGTCGCATTTTTCACGAAGTGGCCGAACCGCTCACGGCTTGAAGCCCGCCGGTTTGCCGCCGATCCAGGCCACGAAGCGGCGGATCGCCGGATGCGCCAGCAATGCCTCGCGCGTGCGGTAGCTCGCTTCCATCTCCTTCTCGCTCAGCACGCTGTGGATGTGATCGTGACAGGGGCGACAAATCCACAGGATGCGGGTGCGGACCTCCTCGCGCTCGAACAAACGCCGGTTGCGCGGCTTGCGGTGGCGGGTTCGGGGAATCAGATGGTGCCGGGTCAGCGCGGCCATGACGCGGCCACACAACTCGCAATGCTCCGGCTTCGGGGGAACGCGATAGCGGGGGGATTCGGTCATGCGGCCCGGCGTTCCAGCCCGTTTCGAACCCTAGAATAAAAAAGGGCCGGACAAGAGCGCCCGGCCAAAAACCACCAAAGGAGGATGTACGGCAGACTGAGGAGAAGAAAAATGCCCGCCGCACAAGGCATATGTTAACAAAAAAATTAGAGTAAACATACTACTTTGCGTTGTTTTTCGGCAAAAAACAACAATTAGTTGCACAAACAATAAGTTAAGTAGCAAAAAATTGTTGCGCCGCGCAATAAATCAGTCCGGCTTGCAAGGCAAATCCGGCAATGTCGAATCATCCGACAGGGCTAAAATCGCATCGATCAGCCGGTTCGGCTCGCGCACCCCGCCGTAGGTCATCAGCATCCGCGCCTTGGCGATCAGCTCGACCGGCGACACCGCCGCTTCGGGGTCACCCTTGGCGTGGGTGCGCCGCACCGTCACCCGCTCGCCCCCGCGCACCGTCACCGTCACCGCGCTGCCCCAGGCCAGCGGATAGGCCGAGGCGTAAGGTTCGGCCGTCCGCACCGTCACCCGTTCCCGCAAATCGGCCACCTCGGCCCGCGCCGGCTCGGCAAAAGCGGCGAAATCCACAGTTTCCAACGCCAGGGCGGCGGCCACGCAATGCTGCAACGAAAACTTGGCCTCGTAGTCGCTCTGCGGGGCGGGCCGGTCGCAGACCTCCATCGCCGCCGCATAGGTCTCCACCTCGATCTGTTCGATGGTGCCGGCCACGACGCGGTGACGCAGCTCGAGCGCCGCGTCGATGGCCGGGTGCGTGTGCCGGCAGGAAGGCCAGGGTTTGATCGAGGTCCGCAACAGTTGCCAG
Source organism: Candidatus Competibacter sp. (assembly GCA_037045685.1). Lineage (GTDB taxonomy): Bacteria > Pseudomonadota > Gammaproteobacteria > Competibacterales > Competibacteraceae > Competibacter_A. The sequence goes on along the minus strand of JBAOII010000023.1, from coordinate 11,828 downwards.
GGACCGTTCGGGTCGCGCGTCACCGCCTCGGGATCGGCATCGGGACAGGTCGCGGTGAACCACCCCTTGGAGCCTTCCAGAATCGCCGGCGGCCCGGTAAAGCCAAAATGGGCCAGATCGGCCGCCAGCACGCCCGCTTCCGCCGCCCGACCGGCGTGCAGGTGCTTGGTCATGGTCCCCGCTTCCAGAAACTGCCAGAGACCGGAGGATTGGGTGCCGGCGTTGCCCAAGGCGTGGACCGTCGCCGGGGCGTCGAGCTGCAACAGCGCCGCCGCCGCCATGGCCGAGCCATACGGCCCGCAGGTGGCGGTATTGTGCCAAATCCGGTAGTGGGACGGGCCGACCGCCATGCCCACCCGCGTCGCCGCCTCGTACCCCCACAACACCGCCTTGAGCATGGCATGGCCGCGAATGCCTTGCCGCATCGCCACCGCCCAGGCCGCCGGCACCACCACGCAGCCGGGATGCACCACCGAGGCCCGGTGCAGATCGTCGGTTTCCAAGATGTGGGTCAAGGCGCCCCACAGAAAAGCCCGCCGCGCGGCGTCGTCCACCACGGTTTCGCCGGCCCAGCGCAGCAGGATCGCGCCGGGCTCGGTCGCGCGCCCCGCCAGCGCGTTGGACATGGTGTCCAGGGTCATCAGCGCGGCATGTTCCAGATCGGTGGGCGTGATCGGCTTGGCGGCGATCAGCTCGGTCAATTGTTGGGTCAAGGTGAGTTCGGGCACGTTTCATTCCTCGCTTGGGCAGCGGTGCAACCGGATAAAGCTTACGGGATTTTGGGACTATCCCGACTAATTGTAGTCGCCGCAGAGAGCGCGTCGCTCAATCTTTCCAGGGACGCTCGCACTCGATAAACCGCTGCCAGACCTCGGCGAACAGCCGTTCGTGGACATCCAGCCGGCAACCGTACCAGCCCTCGATCACCTGCCGGGCGGCCGATACCGTCCTCAGGCCCGCCTCTTCCAGCAAGCGGTGGGTGACCGAAATATCGTTCATCACGCCCAGGCCGTCTTGCAATTTGGCCAACGCGCCCAGATACAGCTTGACCGGGGCCGACGGATAGAAGCCGGCGAAAAAATCCAGCGCGTAGCGCAATTGCTTGACGCGAATGCGCAGCGCGTGCCGCTCTTCGGGGAGCAGTGCCGCGAACGAATCGCCCTGTTTGACCACGCGCCGGTGGTCGCGTTCGAGCAGGGGGGTGGCGAAGACCGGCGCCGGCTCCGCCAGTCGCCGCCACTGTTCGTCGCTGCAACGCTCTCGCCAGGCGCGGTGACCCAGCCAATCGGCAAATCGCTGCAACAGCGACGGATAGCGGGGTTCGGCCAAGGCCTCGCGCAAGGTGCGATGGTGGGTTTGGCGGAGCGTTTCGGCCTTGATCCGAAACAGGATCAAACCGCGCTTGCGCGGGAAATGGTCGAAAATGGCGGCCATGCCTTCGTGCAGGAACACGTCCCAGTCGCGGGCCGGCCCGAGAAAGCCGTTCAGCCAGCGAATGTCCTCGACCAGTTCGGCACTGGCTTCGCGGGGAATCAGCGGCCGAAAAATCCTAAGACCGGAACGCAGCCGCCGGAACGCCACCCGCATCTGATGGACGCCTTCGATCTGGCCGTCCAGCACCGCCGGCAAATTCGCGTCGGCGTGGCGCAAACAGGCGCCGATGATCGCGATGAAGGCTTCCTCGCTGGCCGTGTCGGCCCGCAAATTCAGCGGGCCGGCCTTGATGTGAACAATCGCTGCGGAGTTCATGATGAGCGGTGATCTGGTACAAATTCGATTTCCGGGAAAGCGCTCGGCGCTTCGCTGTCAAAGAAGAGACGACTATACAGCTTTCCTGACAGGCCCGTGAAATCGCTGTTTCGAAACGGTTCAGCGGCGAGGCGGAGAACGAATTAAGTCAGGATATCTTTACACGGATCCCGACCTACCGACCTGAACATCTCGATAAAACGCCAGCAACGCCTCGGCAAAACCCCGCGCGGTCCACTGTGCGGCGTAAACACGACCTTCTTCGCCCAGCCGCCGCCGCAACTCGGCGTCATCGAGCAGCCGGCGAACCTGGGCGGCGAAATGCATCACGTCCTCCTCGGCGACCAGCGCGCCCCGCTCTGCCGCCAGGATATCGCGGGTGCCCATGACGGCCGTGGAGACGACGGGCACGCCCAGGCTCATCGCTTCCAGCAGCACCAGCCCTTGCGTTTCGGTCCGCGAGGCGAAAACGAAGGCGTCGCCCGCCCGATAGCAGCCGCTCAGCTCGGCCCCCCGCGCCAGGTACCCGACGAAGCGCACATTCGCCTCCAATCCCAGCGTCGTCCCCAGACGCCGCAACCGGTTGCGCGCCGGTCCCTCGCCGGCGACGATCAGCGCGATATCGGGGTGGGTGGTCCGCTTCAGCTCGTGCGTGACGCGCAGCAGAAACTCGATGTTTTTCTCGAAGGCCACCCGCCCGACGAACACCAGCGTCGGCCGGTCGCGACCGATACCGTGCCGGGCGCGAAACGCGGCGCCGTCCCCCTGCTGGAAGGCGTCCACCGGCATACCGGTCGGAATCACCCGCATCTTCGTCCGCACCCCGTATTGGACCAAGATTTCGTGCATCGCCCGCGAAGGCACCACCAGTCCGTCCAACTGGTTGCATTGCCGGCGGGAGATCTGTCGAGCCACCGCCCGCCAGGCGTTTTTCGGCAGAATCGGCAGGTAATGGAACAGGTATTCCTCGAAAAAGGTGTGATACGTTTCGGCGCACGGCACGCCCAGTCGCCGCGCCCATCGCAAGCCGGCGTAGTGCGCGACAAACGGTGTCTGCACATGAACCAGATCGAACTGCCGCGACCGCAGCATCGCCAGCCGTTGGGCCAGCGACCGGGGACGCATCATCCGATCTTCCGGATCGAACAGAACCCGACGGGAAGCGACCCGCTCGATGCCCCGCTCGTCGGCCCTCGGCTCGCCATACTCTGGCACCACCAGCCAGACTTCGTGCCCCAACTCTTGCAACTGGTGCCGAAAGGTCTGAATCGACGTGGAAACGCCGTTGACGCGGGGGAAATAGACATCCGAAAGCATCAATATTTTCATGAACTTGTATGTCGGAGTGCCATCGGTTTTCCCACGGCCGGCATCATTCTTCGATGCGCGAGCGGCCGAAGCCCGCCCCGGACGACCGGCGTCGGCCGAAGATCAGCGCGACGAGCCCGCGAGCCAGCAGCGGAAAAACGGCAAGCGATGCCAAGGAAATCAGCAAAGGGGGCGATAGTGCATCCCGCAACGAATCCAACCGGGCCAATTGAGTGCCGGCATTCACGTAGACGATCAACAGCGGCAACATGCCGAGCTGGCTTATCCAGCAATACGTCGGCGTCGAAATTCGGGTCAGACCCATCAGCAGGTTGACCAGAAAATACGGGATCACCGGAACCAGCCGCAGGCCGAACAGGTAAAACGGCCCATCGCGCGCCATGCCCGCTTCGATCGCCTTGATCCGCCCGCCCCAGCGCCGCCGCACCGCGTCGCGCAGAAAGCGCCGGGCGGCCAAGAACGCCACCGTTCCGCCGAGCGTGGAAGCGAACGACGCCAGCAGGGTGCCCCAGAACAGCCCGAACATCGCACCGCCCGCCACGCTCAAAACGATCACTCCCGGTATGGATAAGCCGGTGACGGTCGCGTACAAACCGAAGTACAGCAAAGCCGAAAGGCGGGGATGTTCGAGGCGGTAGGCCAGAATCGCCCAGTATTGGGATTTGAGAAAGTCGAGGCTGAGGAAGCGGCCCGGATCCAAGCCGAGCAACACCGCGAGCAAGCCGGCCAGCAGCAGCCAGAAAAAAGGATTTCGGATCAAGGGCGGCGCACCCAGCCGGAGCCGAGCAAGCCGGCGAGCGGCTAGCGGCCCTGCTGCCGCCACGCTTGCGTGCGGCGCAGCAGCCAGCGACTCAGCCAAGCGTGCAGCAGGCGCACCCCGGCGGAGGTGTAGACGATGAGCATCGCCATCGCCGCCGCAGGCGCGGTGTCGCCGGCGTCGTCCATGTTCAGCACCGCCACCGAGGCCAGGGTGGTGTGGGGCGCGTACAGGAAGACCACCGCCGACACGGTGGTCATGGCGTTGATGAAGAAATAGATGGCGATGTCCAGGATCGCCGGCAGGCACATCGGCGTCGTCACCCGCCAAAAGGTGCGGTAGAACGGGGTCTTGAGCGCGGCCGATACCGACTCGAACTCCGGATCGAGCTGTTTGAGCGCGGTCAGCGCGGTCAGGTGGCTGACGGTGTAGAAATGCGCGATGGTGGCCAGCACCAGAATCGCCATGGTGCCGTACAGAAAATTCAACGGGTTGCCAGGGCGCGTTGAAGAAAAAGATGTAAGCCAGCCCCAGCACCATGCCCGGCACCGCCATCGGGATCAGCGCCAGCAGATGCGTCGCCGTCCGCAGCGGTTTCGCCACCCGGGTCTTTTCGACCAGATAGGCGCCGACAAAGACCACCAGGCCGCCGAACACGGCGGTGTACAGCCCCAGCCGGATCGAGTTGCCGTAGGAGGCCCAGCTCCCGCCGTCGGCGTTGCTGAAATCGTAATGGCTCAGGGTCAGGCTGAGGTTGTAGGGCCACAGCTTGGCGAGCGAGGCGAAGGCGGCCATGCCCAGGATGCCCAGGATGACCAGCGCCACCAGACCGACAAAACCGAGCAGCGCCAGATCGCGCGCCGGACTGGGCTTGGGCCGGTAGGGCACGGCGCGGCTGGACAGGCTGGATATCTGCCGCCGCTGCGCCCACCGCTCGACGAAGAAAGCGAGAATGGCCGGCAGGAGCAGGAGCAGCGAGACCACCGCGCCCATCTGGAAATTCTGTTGCCCCACCACCTGCTTGTAGATGTCGGTCGCCAGCATGTTGAACTGGCCGCCGACCACCTTGGGCACGCCGAAATCGGTGATGACCAGGGTGAACACCACGAACACCGCGCTGATCAGGCCGTAGCGCGCCCCGGACAGGGTAACGACGGTAAAGGTCCGCCAGCGGCTGGCGCCCAGCGACTCCGAAGCTTCGTACAGCCGGGCATCGGCGGTGGCCAGAGCGGTGCCGATGATGATCAGGGCGTGGGGAAAGGTCCAGAACACCGAACCGATCACGATACCGATGGGACCGTAAATGCTCTCGCCGAACAGCCAGCCTTTCAGCGCGCCCTGGTTGCCGAACAAATAAACCAGCGCGATGGCCGACAGCAGCGACGGCGCCAGCAGCGGCAACATGGCCACCAGCCGGAAGAAGCCCTTGAAAGGGATGCAACTGCGATTCAGGGCGTAGGCGTAGCCGAAGGCCAGCCCGATGGTGATCACCGTGGCCAGCGCCGACACCCCCAGGCTGTTGCCCACGGCGCCCGACAGCGCCGGATTGGTGAAGTATTGGGCGAAATTGGTCAGGCCGACGAAAGCGCCCTCGCGATCCTGCACGCTTTTCGCCAGCATGAGCGCCAGCGGCAGCAACAGGGTGACGGCGAGATACAGCGCCAGCACCAGCAAACCGCCGCCCATCAGCCATTCGTCGCGGCCCAGGCGGGGACGAACGCGCGGCGCGACCATCGCAAGCTCAGCCATGAGGATGGCTATTCGGGAAGAGGCGGATATGCTCGGCGGCAATATGCAGGTGCATCGCCTCGCGCGGGCGCAGATCCAGTTCCCGCGCCCGCTGGCTGGGCAGTTGCGCCCGCAGCCGGTGTTCGCCCAATTCGCCGCCGCCCAGGCTCAGCCAGAAGAAGGGTCCCATGAACTCCAGGTCGTGGACTTCGGCCTGGAGGCTGTTGGCGTGGCCGTTGGTCTTGCCGGTGCAGACGATGTCTTCCGGCCGCACCGCCGCCCGCACCGCCGCACCCGGTTCGTACCCCTCGACCGCGCAGGCCAGCCGCGCCGATCCGAGCTGAATTTCGCCGTGGCCGATCCGCGTCGCCGGCAACAGGTTCATCGCGCCGATGAACTCCGCCACGAACAAGCTGGCGGGCTGATGGTAGATTTCCAGCGGCGTGCCGATCTGCTCGATGCGGCCGTCCCGCATCACCACGATCCGGTCGGCCATGCTGATCGCTTCCTCCTGATCGTGGGTGATCATGATGGTGGTGATCCCTAGCCGGCGTTGCAGGCTCTTGATCTCCTCGCGCAGATGGGTCCGCACCTTGGCGTCCAGCGCCGACAGCGGCTCGTCGAGCAGCAGCAGGCCCGGCGAAATGGCCAGCGCCCGCGCCAGCGCCACCCGCTGCTGCTGGCCGCCGGACAGTTGCGCCGGATATTTGTGGCCGCTGTCGGGCAGGCCGATCAGTTCCAGCAACTCCGTGACCCGCTGCTGGATCGCCGCCCTGGGCTGCTTGCGGTTCTCCAGACCGTAGGCGATGTTGCGGGCGACCGTGAGATTTTGAAACAGCGCGTAGGACTGGAACACGATGCCGAAATCGCGCTGCGCCGGCGGCAGCGCGGAAATGTCGCGCCCGTCCTGTTCCACCGTGCCGTGTGTCTGGATGTCCAGTCCGGAAATCGCCCGCAGCAGCGTGGTCTTGCCGCAGCCGGACGGGCCGAGAAAGCAGACGAATTCGCCTCTGTAAATGTCGATGTTGACGTTATCGAGAGCGGTGAAATCGCCGAAGCGTTTGCTGAGATCGCGGATGCGCAGATAGGGCGTGGTCATGGGCGGTCAACCTGCTGATTGATCTCCCCTCGCCCTCCGGGAAAGGAGCCGGGGGTGAGGGCGTTCACTCCCCTCGCCCTCCGGGAAAGGGGCCGGGGGTGAGGGCGTTCGGCTACTTCTTCGGCTCCGACTTGCCGTCGTAGCGCTTGGCCCATTCGGCCAGAATCGCCTCGCGGTGCTTGGCCGCCCACTCGAAATCGTTCTTGATCATTTTCTCGGCGATGCCTTCCGGGTAATTCGGCACCGGCTTGGCGACGCCGGGCATGGCGACCACCGCGTAGCCTTCGTTGTACATCTCGTTGGCTTTGCGGGTCACCGACCAGTCAGCCAACTGTTTGGCGGCTTCGAGCTTCTTGGTGCCTTTCACGATGGCGAAAGATTCCAGATCCCAACCCACGCCCTCTTTCGGCGCGATCACTGCGACGGGAGCGCCCTTGCTCTTTTCCTGCGCGCCGCGATAGGCGAAGGAAATGCCGACCGGCACTTCGCCGGCGGCGGCCATCTTGCAGGGCTTGGAACCGGAGTGGGTGTATTGGGCGATGTTCTCGTGCAGACCATCCATGTATTTCCAGGCTTTCTCCTGGCCCCACATCTGAATCCAGGCCGACACGTCGAGGAAACCGGTCCCGGAGGAGTTGGGATTGGGCATGACCACCTTGCCCTTGAATTCCGGCTTGGTCAGGTCTTGCCAGGATGTCGGGGCAGGCAGCTTGTTTTTTTCGGCTTCGACGGTGTTGAAGCAGAGCGAGGCGACCCAGGCGCGCTGGCCGACCCACTGCGGGGGCTTGGCCTTGTCCACGTACTTTTGATCCAACGCTTCCACGCCCTTGGGCGCGTAGGGCTGGAAATAGCCCTGATCGGCCAGCAGCTTGAGGCTGGTTGCCGCCAGGCCCCACACCACGTCGGCTTGCGGGTTGGCTTTTTCGGCCAGCAGCTTGGCGGTGATGATGCCGGTGGAATCGCGGACCCACTTGATGTCGAGATCGGGATAGTCGGCTTCGATGGCCTGTTTGAACTTGGCCAGTTCGTCGGCCTCGACGGCGGTGTAGACGATCAGATCGGTCTTGGCTTGAGCGGTAAAGGCGACGCCGGCCAGCATCAGCGCGCCGAACACGGTGGCGAATTTCATCGAAAATCCTCGCAGGTTGCGGAGTGGTGAACGGCGACGGTCGGAGCGGTCCGGCGCGTCGGTTGGCAACCGAGGATTGTCCGATGATCGTGTTACGAAATTGTGATCAGCCCGAAACCTTGTTCGACCGCGCCCACTCGCAACGCTGGCGGAATGCCGGATCGAACGGATCGACGCTGCCGAACCGGTCGGGCCGGAACGGCGCCAAGTCGAAGGGTGGAATTTGTCCCGTCGCGAGCGCGGCGATGCCCGCCCCCACGCCGCCAGCGGCGGCGATGCCCGCGCCCGAGCAACCGGTCGCGGCGAGAAAGCCGCTCATCTCGGGCGCCGGCCCGAGCGCGAACAACCCATCCGGGGAATAGGTGGACAGGCCGGCGATATGGTGGGCGATCCCCAGCCGGTCCAGCGCCGGCAAAAACCGCCGCAAGGCCGGTGCGCCTTCGACCAGCGCAGACCAGCCGCCCTCGTCGCCCAGAGCAAATCCGCTCGACTCGTCCGGCAACCGGCGCGGATCGAAGCTGACCGATTGCTTCTCCCGCAGGCCGAACAGCAGCCCGCCCAATTCCGGTCGGCTGTAGGCGCGGGCGTCCGGCAAGACGACGATGGGGTGATCGGGAGGAAATAGCGGGTCCGGCGCGGTGATCCAGTATTGGCTGCGCACCGGCGCCATCGGCAGGCCAAAGCCCAATTGCGCCGCCAGCAGATTGGCCCAAGCCCCGGCGGCATCCACCACGCAACCGGCGTGGACGACGCCTTGCGCGGTGGTCACCCCGGTGATTTGGTCGCCCCGAAGGCGAAAACCGGTCGCCGCGACGCCTTGGTGCAGCGCCGCGCCGCAGAATTTGGCGGCGCGGGCGTAGGCCATCGCCAGCCGATAGGGATCGACGAAGCCGTCCTCCGGCATGAATGCGGCGGCGGCTATCGGCTCGGGGTTCAGCCACGGCGCCCGCCGCACCGCCTCGTCCGCCGTCAGCCACTCCACCGGCAGACCGGCCGCATCGGCGACGGCGACCAGCTCCCGCAATTCCTGTTGTCGCGCCGCGCTGGCCGCCACATGCAAGCTGCCGACCCGATGCAGGTTCAGCGATTCGCCGATTTCCGACTCCAGTCGAGCGATATCGTCGTAAGTCTGGGCGATCAGCGGCATCAGCGCGGGTTTGGCGCGCGCCCGAGTCAGCAGCGCGGCGGCGCGGCTGGTCGCGGCGAACGCCAGGGTGTCGCGCTCCAGCAGCGTCACCCGGCCCACGCCGAGCCGCGCGTAGTGCCAAGCGATGCTACAGCCGAAGATGCCGCCGCCGATGACGACCAAATCGGCGTGGCCTTTCGAAATGGCGGGGGCGCTCACGACGGCGACAGCTCCCGTTCGGTTTCGGCGATGCAATCCTCAAGAATATCCAGCGCCCCGTCCATTTCCCGCTCGGTCACGATCAACGGCGGAGTCAGGGTCAACACGTTGCCCAGGCTGATTTTGAAGCTCAGGCCGCGCGCCAGCGCCCGGTACAACACCGCTTCGGCGGCGTCGCTGGCGGGCGTCTTCGCGGTGCGATCCGTCACCAGCTCGACGCCGAGCAGCAGCCCGCGCCCGCGCACGTCGCCGATCAGCGGATGGCGGTCGCGCATCTCGCGCAACCGCGCCAACGCCCGTTCGCCTTGGCGGCGGGCGTTTTCCACCAAACCTTCGTCTTCGATGATCTGGAGCGTCGTCAGAGCCGCGCGAGCCAGCACCGGATTTTTCTCGTGGGTGTAGTGGCCGAACGCCCAATCCTGCCCCACGTCCAGCTCGGACCGGCACAGCGTCGCCGCGATGGGCAACACGCCGCCGCCCAGCGCCTTGCCCAGCACCAGAATGTCGGGAATCACCCCGTCGTGGGCGCAGGCGAACAGCCGGCCGGTCTTGCCCAGACCGGTGGGGATTTCGTCGAAAATCAGCAACGCGCCGTGCGCGTCGCACGCCTCGCGCACGGTTTGCCAGAAACCGGGCGGCGGAACGTAGGGCACGGCGCGGGCCGGTTCGGCGATCACGGCGGCCACGTCGCCTTCCCGCTCCAGCACGTAGCGCACCAGATTGGCGCAGGTCAGCCGGCACAGATCCAGTTGCGGCCGGCCTTCGGAGTCGGTGGGATAGCCGTAAGGGCAGCGATAACAGGCGAACGGCGGCAGATGCTCGGCGCCGGCCAACAGCGGTCCGATGGGGCCGGAGCGGAACAGCGCTTCGCCGCCGACGCTGGCCGCACCGAAACCGGCGCCGTGAAAGGCGTCCCAGAACGACAGCGTCTTGAAGCGGCCGGTGGCGGCGCGGGCGATTTTCAGGGCGATTTCGATGGCATCGGAACCGCCGGTGGCGAACAGCGCTTTATCCAAGCCCGGCGGACCGATTTCGGTCAAATGCCGGGCGAGGGCGACCGCCGGCTCGCAGGTGAAGCGGCGCGGCGCGAACGGCAGCTCGTCCAGTTGCGCCTTGATCGCCGCCAGCAGGCGGGGATGGCCGTAGCCGATGTGGTGGACGTTGTTGCCGTGGAAGTCCAGATAGCGGCGGCCGGCGGTGTCCTCGATCCAGCAGCCTTCGGCGCGGCGGATGGCGGCCAGACAGGGCGTGGAAACCGACTGGTGCAAAAAATAATCGGCGTCCTCGGCCAGCAAGCGCCGGCCCTCGTCGTCCAGATGCTCCGCCTGCCACGCCGCTCGCCGCGAGGTGTTGTTGGTTTCGCTTTCGCCGAGCGGCGGCGCGGTCGGGGAAACTCGCCGGTTCACGGCCGCTCGCCGCGCGCCAGCCGCGCTTCGATGGCGTCCAGGCAGCGCGGCAAATCGGCGATGGAATCGATGACATAATGGGCGCCGCCGGTCAAAAGCCGCTGGTGGGCGCGCTCGCGGCGCTGGCGCTGGTCGGCGGCCGGCAACGCTTCCCAGTCCGTCAGCGGCAGGCCGATTTCGTTGCCGCTGATCGCGACGCCCACCGTCCACATGCCGGCGTTCAATCCCTCCTCGATGCCGGGCACCGTATCGTCCACCTTGACGCAGGACTGCACGGCTTCGATTTCCAGATCCATCAAGTTCTTGAAACTCATGTACGGATACGGCCGGCCGCGCGGCACTTCGGTGGCGCAGACCGAGCTGTCCGGCACGTAGCCCTGCTCGGCGGCGGCTCGCAGCAGCGGTTCCATCATCGCCTGGCCGTAACCGGTGTTGGCGCCGATGCGAACGCCGCGCGCCCGCAAGGTGACCAGCGTCTCCCGGCAACCGGGAATCAGTTGCGCGTAGTCGCGGATGGCGGTCACTTGCAGGGGCACGAACTCGTGATACAGCCGGTCGATGGTGGCCTCGTCCGGGGATTCGCCGTAAAGGTCGCGCCAGGCGGCGGCGATGCGAGGCAGCGCGCACAGACGACGGATATGCTCGCGCTTTTCGGTCCCCATCGGACCTCGCGCTTCGTCCAGCCCGAGATCGATCCCTTGCGCGGCGAACAGCCGCGTGAACGCGACCACCGGGGCCAGCGAGCCGAAATCGACCGTGGTGCCGGCCCAATCCAGAATCACCGCTTGCACCGGGCCGCGATAGGAACGCTGATAGTGGAAGTACATGACGGCGGGATGTCCTCAAGGATCGATTGGGTTGAGAGCGGCAAGGCGTGGTGTTTCAGCATCGGATAATGTGCCGGATCAACCTTGCAGTTTGATGAATGGCCGTCCAGTGTTGCGACTGCGGGACTGTTTGGCGGACGCGCCGGGAGCGGGTTCGGGGTGGGTTCACGGGTTCCGGCTGATGCCTGGCCCGAAGCGTCTCCCGAGAAGCCGGCAGGTTTTCCCGTTCCATCGGCGCCCCGCTATACTTGTGACGAAAGCCCAGGTCATAACGCAGCCAGATCGTGTGGACGCTGTCCAGGTATGAGGTTCTGCTCTGCCAGCCGCATCTCGTAGCGACGGGTCAGCTCCGGAGGGATGGCAAACCTGTCAGGATTTCCAGGGTTGCAGGGGTTGCGATGCTAAGCGGCAATTAAAAGTTATCATAATCAATCGTATACTGCTAAAGATGACAGATTA
>JBAOII010000022.1:0-120893 GCA_037045685.1 Candidatus Competibacter sp. | reverse complement strand
GGCGGGAACGCCATTTTTTGATGAAGGCTTTACGCGACTGTGAATTCTGTTGCCCATTTTGGGCTTCCTGTTTTGCATCCAAGGCACCGTTATTCTGCTGAGCTAGGGTCACAAAAGGCGTCCAGACGATTTGATAACCTCGTTCGCCCACTTTCAGGCAAAAATCGGCATCATGGTAGAGGTTAGGAAAGTCTTTTTCATCGAAACCACCCACTTCGAGGAATAACTCCTTGCGAACCAGCATACAGTCACTGCTCACCGCCGAGAAATTTTGCGTCAGTTGTGCACGTCCCATATAACCTGGCTCCAGCCAGTGGTAGATCTTTTCCAATGTAATCGACAGTGCCACCATGACCTAAAATCAAACCAGCGTGTTGTATTTTCTGATCCGCGTAGACTAAGCGACACCCTACGACTCCAACATCCTGTCTCAATCCAATAGATACCAGACGCTCAAGCCAATTTTCTTGCAATATCATCATATCATTGTTTAGAAGCAGGAGAAAATCACCCTTTATTCTTTGAGCAACAAAATTGTTAATTGCTGGATAATTATATTTTCTAGGGTAGTGTATCGTTTTGATTCGCCGATCACGAGTTGTTAGTTGTACAATGTACTCCAAAGTTTCTGGATCAGAACTCAGGTTATCTATGATGAATACTTCGTAGTTAGAATAGCGTGTTTTTTCCAGAAGGCTTTCAACGCAAAACTGTAATAAGTCAAGATGATCCTTAGCAAGTACGAGGATCGAAACCAGAGGATTAGCGGTCAATAGATAATCCAAGAAAAAAGTGGCGGGTAAATAGCCATCTTCAACGCTGGCCGCCAGCCCTTCGCGTTGCAGATGCCCTTCTAATAAGGATCTAGCAATTCGCGTCCATTCTTCCGAAGCATCATCCGCCGTTTCGGGTAGAGAGACTGCCAGTTCATCGATATGCCCAAGGGTAGCTTCGCCGCCAGACTCAATGGCCCGTAATGCAGCATCGAAGGCAAAAGCGCGTGGTATAGCGGCGAGGTAAAGAGTGAGTGCCGGCCATAGCGTCCGATGCGTCAGAACGGCATGGCCAACGTAGGCCGAGCTGCGTAGCAATTCTATATTGGCGTCCGGTTTCAAACGGGGGTCGGTCACTTGACCCTCTCCATTGATGCGTTCTTCATCAAAATAGATGCAGAGCCAATCTGGGTGTCGGGTGCTAGCCGCCAATACCAGCGATACAAATGATGGTTCCAACTGAATGCCTGGAGAACAAACTATAAACCAGTCAACCGGCGATAACGCAACGCCTTTATTCAAGGCGGATGGCAATTGTTCAGCGGCGGTTATTTGCACCCAATCGAGTCTGAGATCCGTCTTAAAAAGCGAGTTAGGACAAGGGTCAGGGGAAATCACCGTCAAGCGCCAACCTGCCGAATCTTGTGCGTCCAAGGTATCAATAGTGTCAACGATAATGTTGTTATCGTCAGCAGCAGCGATCATCAGTAAATGGACGCCCGCGCCAGATTCCAGTAATAGCGCCACTTGTTCGACTGGTCGCGCTACGGCTGATGTAGGCCAACGGTGACGGTTGCGCCAATTGACATAAGATAAATTAGCAATAATACCACTGGAGTTTAAAAGTGAAATTTCGTTATCGACATTAACAATGTCGGCAATCGGTAACCGGTTAGCAGCATTTTGGGTGATCTCGACGAAACGATTTAACTGGTACCATGCCTCGTCTATCAGTTTAAGATAACGATCTCTAACACGAGATACAGTGGCTTTGGCGATAGCAATAGCTTCTGGAGTAGTACCAAACGCAGCACCATCTTCACCAAATATTGCTTTATTAGGGTTTCCTTTAAGATAATGAGTTGGGATATAAGCGACTGGGCAACCACAAAGATTTGCTTCTACAACAATCGCAGATGGCTCATAACAATAAAGCAACTCTGCCCGCCGAAGAATCAAAGCCAATTGGCGTGGAGTCAAGGAATTATTGTTTGCCAACTGCGCTAAGTCAACTGCTCCTTTAACTTCGCTAGTTAATTTTCCCCCATTCAATAAATACTTAAGTGCGTAATAATAAACACCTTGACGAACATGATCATATGTATTGTTTTCGTTATTAAATATACTTATATCAGTCGCCGGCACACATAATAACTCAGCATCCATATCTTTTGGGACAAAATACGGCATATAACAAAATAATAGCTCCTTTTTATCGTAGCAAGCATCGCCGCCAAGATGTCCTGGTATATTCATAATATAACGTGCAACAATAGGAGATTTAAATGGGTTTCCAGACACTACCTCTGGATAAATAGCTATAGGAACTCTTCCAGTTTTAATATGAATATCTTTAATTTCTTGAGTAAGCAGCGGAGTGCGCAAATAAGGATTAGCAATATTACAAAATATATATGCTTCTTCACCAATTTCGTTAAGCGCGTGGCATAAATAGTGTAAAATTCTAATCCCTGCCGAAGAGTATCTATAATCAAAACCATAAATATAATACGGTGATCTAGTCGTTTGAAAGAAACTCTTGTTATTTATCTTGATTAGAGATGCGTCTGCTGCTAATTCGCTTGTACCCATATCCAACTCTTCCTTCATCTATAATGTACTATCAAATACCGAATCAGGTAATTCAAAATGGAAGTAGCGTTACTGATTACCTTTTTGACACATCAAAAATATACTAGAGCATAAGTCTGGGTACTGTTGACCCAACTTGTAACATCCTTCTAAATACTCTTTTGTTATAATATCTGTGTTCAATAATTTATCCCACTGGAAGTTTGCCAGTGCCTTGAAAAATATCCCAGACCGGTGAGCCACCTTCAGCCCTGCGGCAACAACATCTCGTTCCAGGGTATCCAAAGTGTAGGTACATCGGTGTCCATGCTCGGATTCTGCCGGGGTTACCGCCGTATTATGAGAGATTAATCCCATCTTGACGGCGATCTGTCGGGAAGGCGCATTGGCATTGGGACACGCCAAGAAGAGCCGACCGTGCTCTTCTAACCACTCCTCATTGATGCGTTTTAATAACAATACAGGATCGTCCAAGTGTTCTAGCACATGGGTCAATACGATATTGTCATAGCGCTTAGGCAGAGATACTTTCTCGAAGATCGAGTTGACAAATTTCACTTTTTTGCCCAGTTTCTTTTTAGCCTCCTTGATCGCAACATCCGAGGCTTCGACACAAGTTATATCATCGAAATATGGCAGCAATCTTCTGGTAAATTCGCCTTTAAAGCTTCCTAGTTCAAGCAAATTTCCATTGTTAAAAAAAAGCTCGAAGGATTTAATCATATAGGGATGCATCACATCAAAATCGAAGTTATAGGCGTATTTATGGTCATTTGTATTTTTTATTTCTACATTGTAATCGCGCTTGCTATTCATAGCAGTACCCGAACTCCAAGTGCTGAGTCATAGTAATGAATAAATTATTCGCCTTGCCAGCGATAAAACCACACTTTCCATATAATTTTATGGCTGGCATATTGTCGCTCGCAACATTCAAACTGATCTGTCGCATACCCAACACCTTCGCATATTCAATGCATTGCCGCACCAAGCACACAGCAATGCCTCTACCTGTCCATGACTTCAGTAGGCTGACGCTAGTAATGTAAGCAGCATATTTCTCATAATCGTTGCAATACGCCGCCACTAAACCGATCAACATTCTCCCCGACCATGCTTCGAACCTCATCGCCTTACTTACAATTTTTTGTGCATAGTCGTCTATCTCGACCCGACTGCTCAGGGACGGCACGAAACTACTATCGCAGCACAACAAATGTCCGACGATCTCCGCTTCAGAGGCCTTGTTCCACAGATATTTAATCGCTGTGCTCATCTTTCCAATACCGCCAAACCAAAACCATAGCGTCCAAATTCGTTGCCGTTATAGAGCAAATAAAATTTTTTATTATACTCAAACCCATGCGGATAGCACAACATATCCGAATCCCAATCACCTGGAGTGACATCAAGCAGAAGACGCTCATCATCTCGTATCCAATTCACCAAATTGTCCGAGTAAGCATGACCGATACGATAGCTACGATCCTTGTTCTTCCTAAAATCAAAAGACTGGCGATAGCAGAAAAACATGTGATATAAATTATCAATCTCGATCACTGTTGGCAGCGCTTGGCTTTCATCCGCACCCAAGCGGTCGGCAACGATCTGCCGACCTTCTTCCTTGACCCAGTTGATGCCATCGCCGGAAACGGCATGGCCGATCTTATAGGTGCGATCCGGTAGCGCATCAGGTGAGAACTTCTTCCAGCTGGTACCGAAGATATACCACATATGGAACACGCCTCCGATGACTTTCACGAAACCGTCACCGACAAGATAGGGCTCATGCAGCGAGGCTGCTAGCACTGGTCCGTCACCGATACGCTGAAAAGTGAGGCCATCATCGTGACTGATAGCTAGACCGATAGCCGTATCCACGGATACAGAGGCTCTGCGATTCCAACCGCAGATGTAACCATATACTGCATCACCTAAGCGCACGACGCTCATCGGGAAGATTCCATGCTCGTCGAAACAACCGAGTCGACCAAGCGAGATGACCGTCTTGTCTGAGACGCGAATCACATCGCGCAAGTTCTTTTGCATATCAACGAAAGCAATATGACTGAGGTACTTACCATTGCTCTTGTCCACCGAGCGGGTAGAGAAGTAGATACGCACGAAATCGTCGAATATTAAGATCTGGGGCGACTGGGCAAATTGCATGCAGTCGTTCGGTAACTTATGCTGCGTCGGATCGAATATCCTGCCAAGTTTTTTCCACTTCATCACATTCATCCATTACTCCAACTTTCCATCCAGCACTGCTAGGCCGAACCCGTACCGACCAACCTGATTGCCGAGATAGGCTAGATAAGTCTTCCCATCTAGTTCGAATACATGCGGATAACTGATCATCTCTGAATCCCAACCTTCTTCCGATACGTCGATGCCCGCTTTCCTATCATCGCGCATCCAGTCAATCAGATTAATGCTGGAAGCATACCCAATGCGATAACCCCGTTCTTTGCCTCGATAATGACTACTATAGCGATAGCAGAAAAACATATGATATTTGCCGTTGGCATAAAACACATCCGGACTAGCTTGCGCCTCATCTATTTCGATGCGGCTCTCGACTATATCTTTGTTGACCTTGTTCCAGCAAATGCCATCCGAAGACAAAGCCATGCGAATCTTGTAAACTGGCTCTGGACAGCCATCCACCATCTTCCACTTACAACCTGCTATATACCACAGATACCAGCTATCGTTGAAACATCGTATCTTAGGCCCGCTCAACACAAAAGGCTCGTCTAGCGAATACGACAACACTGGGCCATTACCAAGCTTAGCGAAGGTCTTGCCACCATCGTAGCTGGTCGCCATGCCAATGGCTACGTTAAACGGCACTGATTCGCATCGAGTCCAGCCTGCATAATAGGCACGTATTTCGTCACCGTTGCGAATGACGGAAATAGGGTAGATGCCAAACTCATCAAAGTCTCCTAGCTCACCTAGATTCAGAATAGGTTGTTCGCTGACATGTCGCAGCTTGAACAAATCAATGCGATCTAAATCGACATAGGCGGAGTAGCTCACATACTGACCTTTCGCATCTGCATGTGGACGGCAGGAGAAATACACACGTACAAAATCGTCGAACACTAGCGTTGCTGGGGCTTGTGAGAATTCCTTCAACCAACTGCGCCCCTTCACTTCTTGAGGCGTGAATACCTTGCCTAATTTACGCCACTTGAACATAGTTTAGATCAACTCATAGTGGGTCAAGATGCGTGTTCGGATAGTACTGATAGAATTGAACATCATCACATCAATGATCGAAAGCCAAGGCACAAACGGGCCACCGAATTGCGTATACTCAAACAGTTCAGATTTGATGAACCGCAAATTAATACCATTCTCTCGAAATGACTCTTTAGAATATAGCTCCATGCCACCAATGGCGTTTACATAGGTACTCGCATTTACCGCTTTACATAAGGCGATAACTTTATCTTGTTTTTTAAGGCTGTGATTAATGACAATATCTGAAGAAACCCTGATTTCCGTAGCGATCCCTAAATGCTCGCAGGTTTTGACGATAGAATGATGGAGAAATCGAAATAGGTTCACATCATCATACAGTACAATCTGTTTAATCAACGGAAATGTTTGTGAGAAATACGGTGCATGTCGATACACACTCTTAAATTGATTCAGCAACTTATCGCGATTAAAATCTACAGCTAGTTCTCGCTCACATACATCCAGATAATCCGAACCATTTTTTAACGGCAGAGAAAACATCATGTCTTTTCCATTCTGCAATATACGATTGCGGTTAATCCAACCCTTCTTTGTATATTTGATATTATCATACACAATAAACATATCTACTACCATGATTAATTGGAAATAACCAAGGTACGGTAAAAAATATGGTTGCATGATAGCCAGCTTCATACAGATAACAAGGCCTGATAACAAGAACTCACTCTTTCAGATGCCTCCAATATTAAGGACCGTCCTAATGTTCCTGCTGAAGAGGAAAGTATCTCAAAAATATCCGCTATCGTTTCAATTTGACTTTCCCCAATTGTTGCTCCCGTCGGCAACACAATCACCCGCTCCGCCACCTTCATGGTATTCGGCAGCAACAACCCAGCATGAGGATAAAACGCCCGATAGGGCAGCATGTTATGGCAACCGGGCCAGAAATAGCGCCGGGCCAGTACATTCTCCGCTTGGAGCGTCCGCACAACTTCATCTCGGCTCACCGGAAACTGTTCCCCCACCTCGACCACCACATATTGATAATTATTCCGTTCGCAGCCGTCATAGGCCAACACCGATAATCCTTCAACGGCATTCAGTCGCCGCGAATATAACATGTGATTCCGGCGATTGGCCGCGACAAACTCATCAATTGCATCTAGATTTACTAAACCCATCGCTGCCGCTATCTCAGTCATCTTTCCGTTGGTGCCAGGATAGATCACATTATCGTAGCCTGAGAATCCAAAGTTTTTCATCAGCCGTATCTTCGCCGCGAGGTCACCGTTATCGGTGATTACTGCTCCACCCTCGAAGGTATTGAAGAACTTGGTTGCATGAAAGCTAAATACGGCACATTCGCCGAAGGACCCGATCGGAATACCATCATGAGTACAACCAAACGCATGTGATGCGTCGAACATCAGCTTTAACCCATATGAATCGGCCACCTTCTGCAACTCAGCCACCGCACATGCTCGCCCCCACAAGTGAACCCCTAGAATACCGGTCGTTCGCGGCGTAATCATCCGCTGCACCGCCTGAGGATCAAGGTTATGAGTGCGTGGATCAATGTCCGCAAATACCGGAATAATCTCCTGCCACTGCAATGCATGAGCAGTCGCAATGAATGTGTAGGACGGCACGATCACTTCGCCTTTTAATTCCAATGCTCGGATCGCAATCTCTAAGGCAATTGTTCCATTGCACATTGCTATGCAATGCTTTACACCCAGGAAATCTGCTACTCTCCGCTCAAACTCTTGGACTAACGGTCCATTATTACTTAACCAACATCGGTCAAAAATGGTATTCGCATACTTCAAAAATACTTCGCGGCTACCTATGTTCGGGCGTCCAACGTGCAAAGGTTCAACAAAAGCAGGTGGTGCGCCGTATATAGCTAAATCGACAAGAGAGTTAATTTTTTTCATAAATGTAATGCCCTTTTATCACTTTAAAATTGATTTGTGATGTGTTCCCGTAACCAGGAAATTTTTTATATCCAAGTCAGACGATGAAGTCGCTGATGCCATAAGCCGAATAAATCTTCATGATGTGCCACAGTATCGACCGTCCGCTGATTTCCACCATCAGTTTCGGCTTCAACACGGTTTCTCCGCTAACGCGGGTGCCGAGACCGCCGGCCAGGATGACGGCTTTCATGGACGTTTTACTTCGCTAGTCGCATAAGGCGTGACACCGGCTCGATGGGCAGGATCGAGCTCGCGCTCGTTTCGCAATCAGCGCGAGGTAGGCATTTTATGGACCAATCGATATATCCTATTAATAAATAAGTTAATATTTATTCAACTAACCGTATTGACCCATTTGCTCCAAGGGAAAATGCCAGAATTTCGACACTTCAATCGAAGTAGCGCTGCCAAGCGACAGCCGAATTTACGTCGGTTATCAGCTTGCGACTAATGGGGTTATGGCAGAGCAAGATAATTTCTACAGCGCTCGGCTGTCCGCTTCGCGCATAGATCCAACAATCTGCAATTGGGCGATGCGTTGATTGCCGCCACAGCGCTGGAACACCCCCTGACTCTGCTGGCAGCAAACGCCAAGCACTTCAGCGCGGTCGATGGGCTGCAACTCGAACGCTTCGAACCGGGCGAACCCGCGCCATAGTCGCCTCGCGTCTTTTACCGGCGTCCGAGGCGACGAACCCGCAAAAGACCCCTGAGCTTGCGCATGGCGAAACGGCGGCACGACGGCCCCCGCATCTCCTACGAGAGCCTGTCAAGCTGTGTCGCGTGAGCCCCGTGCATCGCCCCCCCGGACACTCCGGAAAGCATCCTCAGTGCCCCTCGCCCACCGCGAACACCTTCTCCAAACTGATCGTGTCGAACACCCGCAGCGCCCAAGTTTCCAACTGGGCCGGCTCCGCTTCCTTCAAACGTGCTTCCGCCCACTCCGGCAACGGCCCGAACCGGCGGCGGGCCAGTTGCCGCCCCAGCAGCGCCGCCTGTCCCCGCAAAATCCCCTTCTCCATCCCTCTGCGGGCAGCGATCCGCTCGAAACTGCTCACGTAGCGAATTCTCTCTTCCTCTTCAAACCGTTGAACGTCCGCCCACAACCGGGTTTCCAACTCCTCCGGCAACGCCAGCACCCAGTCGATGAAGCGGAAGAGTTCCAAGATGTCCGACCGGTGGTAGCCGCGCCGGGACAAACTCCGCGCCAGCGCCAGCTTGGCCGGATACCGCGCCTGGTCGGAGCCGGCGGTCTCTTGCGCTTTCAGGGGCGCTTGCGTCACCACCGCGAACGGGGCGCGACTTCGGGCGCAACGTCGAAAAGCGCTCATCCCATGTAATTGAACAGCGAAAGACTCTGGATGCGGATAAACGATTGTTGGGCCACTTGCAGGACAAAGGTTTCCTGGCTCAGCCGGGTGGCCGCCTCGGCGTAGTCCAGGCCGCCCACATCGTTGATGGTCTGCTGGAGGTGCGTCGTGAAATCGCCGTTGGTGTACTCCTGCTCTTGCAGGGCGTTCAGCCGCGAACCGGGCTTGGCGCGCATCCCGGTCAGATGATCGAGACCCTGGTCCAGATCGGCCAAGGCGTTGGCGAGCGATTGATTGAGTTGCGCCCCTTTCGCTGGCGTGCCGCCGCCGGTTTCCAGCGCGGTCGCCAGCGCATCCAGCGTCGCAAACAAATCCTGCCGGGTCGCGGGCTGAATCGTGAAGGTGTCGCCGGTGGCCGGGCTGCCGTCGATGGCGGTCTGCAAGCCGGCGAACTGGATGATCCCTCCGTCGCTGTAGTTCCAAGTCGCCGGAGGCACCGCCGCGCCCGCCGTATCATCGTTGACGGTGAAGGTCGTCGCCGACGTGAAAGCGATCGTGTAGGAATGGTTCTGGAACGCGGCCGGATCGGTGACGCTGCCGACCGCGATGGTCCCGTTGCCGGTATTGGCCGCAGCCGCCGCCACCCGGAAACTGCCGTTGCCGTTCAGCGCGCCCCGGAACACTTCGTCGCCCGAATCGCCGACCGGAATATCCAGGGCGGGGCCGGCTTTGACCAGCCGTTGGCCTTGGTCGCCCTGGTAAACGGCCTGATTGTTCGCGTCCAGCACGAACGGCTGGGTTCGGCTCTGGAAGCCGGAAAACAGATATTCGCCGTTGCCGTCGCGGGTGTTGGCCACGCTGAACATCTGATCGTGGATCTGACGGATTTCCTTGGCGATATCGCGCCGGTCGCTGCCGTTCAGCGGCGCGTTGTTGGCTTGAACGGTCAGCTCCCGCGCCCGTTGCAGCAATTCGCTGGCGTCTCCCAGCGTGCTGTCCTCCAGATTCAGCCGGCCGTTCGCCAGATCGATATTCCGCTGGTACTGGTCGTACCGGCCGAGTTCTTCGCTCAGGCTCAGCAGGCGCGCGCTGCCGACCGGATCGTCGGCGTTGGCCAACAGGCGCTGGCCGGTCGCCATCTGCTGCTGCACCTTGGCCAGCGCCACCTGCCGCTCGCCGATGGCCTTGGCGCCTTGCTGGTAAATCTGGGAAGTGGCGATGCGCAGCATGGTTTATCTCCTGATCGCGTCCAGCAAGGTTTGAATGATCGAATCGCCGATCTGGATCACTTTCGCGGCGGCCTCGTAAGATTGCTGATACTTCATCAGATTGGCCGCTTCCTCATCCAGGTTGACCCCGGACACCCCATCGCGCGCCTGGGTGGCGTGCTCCAGCAAAGCCGTTTGCGCTTGCAGGGTAGCACGGGCGTTGCTGCCCCGCGTGCCGACCTCGGCGACCATTTCGCCGTGCATCTCCTGGACGCTGCTGGCGCCGTTCACCAAGGTTTGCTTGCTCTGCAAATCGACCAGTTTGAGCGCGTTGCGGTTGTCGCCGACGCCGCCCGCGTTGGAAGCGACCTGGAAGGTGTCGCCCGCCGCCGGCGTGCCGGTGATCTGGACTCGCCAGCCGTTGAAATCGATATTGTCGCCGCTGGTGTAGGCGATGGGTGCGCCACCGTTGATGGTGTATTGGTTGGCGCTGGGAAATTGAATGTTGACCGTATCGAGCAAGGGCGGATTCGTGGGGGGTGGACTCTGATTGCTCGGCACCTCGCCCGCCGAAATTTTGGCGGTCCCGGTATTGCTCGATCCGGCCAAGGTCTTGATCGGCGCGGCGGCGGCGATATCCCGAGGATCTTGGATGGCGAGCTGAAAAGTTCTCGCCATCTGCTGGGTCGGCTGGACCAGAAAGCGGTCGCCCACGCTCATCGCGCCGCTACCGATGCCGATCGTCAACCCGTCCACCGGCGTGCCGGGCATCGACGCACCGCTGTAGACAATGCTGTCGTCCGACAGTCGCCGCACGCTGTAACCCGAGCTACCGCGAAACACTTCGTAATCGCTGGGCTGGACAGCGCCGATATCGGCGATCTGGAAGGTCACGGTCGCGTTGCCGCTGTTGTTGGTGTTCGGCGCGGCTTGAGCCACGTCGCTCGGGGGCGGATTGCCGGGGAACGGGGCGCCGATCTCGAAAAAATCGCCGCCCAACTGGCCGTCGAAATCCATGCCCAGTCGATGCTGGTCGTTGAAAGTCTTCGCCAGGCCGACCGCCATCAGCCCTAGCTTGTTCTGGGCCGGATCGAGCACTTGGTTCTGGAAGGCGATCAGGCCGCCCACTTCGCCCCCGCTCAGATAGTCGGTGACGACGGAATCGTTCTGGGCGAACCGGATATCCAGCTTGCGCGAATCGGACGCCGAGCGGGTCGTTTCCAGCGCGTAGGTCTTGTAACCCTGCACCAGGGTCTGGCCGTTGCCGACGAACACGGTCAAAGTGCCATCCGATTGTTCCAGCGTGCTCACCGGCACTTTTCGGGCCAGATCGGCGACCATCTGGTCCCGCTGGTCCAGCAAATCGGGAGAAGTCCCGCCGTTGCCGCCCTGGGACAACACGATGGATTCGTTGATCTTGGCGATCCCTTCCGCGAGCGTGTTGATGGCACCGACGGCGTTGCCGAGGGTTTGATTGACCCCTTCACGCAAGGCGTTGATCTGGTTGTCCAACTCTTGAAAGCGGGCGGTCAGCGTTTCCGACCGACCGAGCAGGGCTTGCCGCGCCGGCAGCGAGGCCGGGCTGTCGGCGACATCCTGCGCGGCGGCGAAAAACTGGTCGAGCGCCGGCGCCAAGCCGGTCTTGCCGTCGCCGAGAACGCCGTCGAGTTGGCTGATCCAGGCGTCCAGGGTTTCCGACTGGCCGACGTTCGAGGTGTGGCCGCGCACCTGCTGGGTCGCGAAATCGTCGTAGACCCGCGCGATGGATTGAACGTGAACGCCGGTACCGATATACATCGGCCGCCCCGCGCTGCCGGCGAAGTAGGGGATATTGCTGCCCAGCTCGGCGCGCTGCCGGGAATAGCCGGGCTTGTTGACGTTGGCGATGTTGTGGCTGGTGGTGGCCAAGGCACGCTGGGAAGAGACAAGCGCCGACAGGCCCGTGCGCAGAATGTCTACCATGGATCAGTTCCTCCGGCCGCCAAGGCCGCTGGTATCGTGGGCGCGACCGCGCGTGGCACGGCTACCCCCTCAAATTGGATATCGGCTGGGATTGGGCCGACTTTAGCGTCCCCAGCGCGCTCATCAAACGCCGGGCCATCGATCAAACCCTGGATTTTTCTGGCGTAGCTCGGATCGGTGGCATAACCGGCTCGCTGCAAGGCGCGCAGATAGGCGGGGCCGTCCTTGACCAGGCCCAAGCGCCTCCGAGTAACGCGGATTGACCTGTAAAAACCGCACGTAATCGTTGAAACTGTCGGCGTAGGAAGGGTAAGCCCGGAAACCGTCGCGGATGCCGGACCGGCACGCCGTCCACGAACTCCAGAGTGGAGTTGACGACCCGTTCGCCTTCCCAACCCCGGCTGGCCTTGATGCCGAACAGATTGTGGCTGCTGCGGCCATCGGAGAAGCGCGGCACCGACTTGCCCCAAGCGGTTTCGTGGGCGGCCTGACCGATCAGCACCTCGGGCGCGACGCCCAGCCGGCGGGCGGCCTCCTGGGCGTGCGGCCACATCCGCCGCACGAACGCCGCCGGCGAGGACGGCTCGAACGGCGCGTCGCTGACCGGATAACGGATTGCGCGCGCTCTCGGGGATGGCGCCGGGCTTGACGGTCGCCGTCGTCGGCGGGCATCGCCACGCTCGACCGGATTCTTTGCACCTGCCGCAGGGTGGCGAGCGGATCGCCGACCATTTCGGGCGATACCGGACGGGACGGCGTGCCAGCGCCCTCGCCGCCGAGTTGCCGGGCGATGGTGTCGGCCAGTCCCAGCTTGCCCTGCTGGGCCATGCTCAAGGCGATCTGCTGGTCGTACATATCCCGATAAAGCCGGCTCTGGTCGCTGTCCATGATCCCGCCGCTCGTCGCTCGGGCTGGCGGCGCGCATGCTTTTCAGCATCATCTGCACGAACACCGCCTCGAACTGCTTGGCGGCCTCCCGGATCGCGCCGGGCGAATTCTGCCGGGCCTCGCGGCGCAGGCCGGCCAATCCGTGCGGGTCCGTGTAGACGAACGCCGAGTCTGCCGCAGTGACCATGGCGGGATTTCCTAGCGTATCTTCGCCTGAATTTCGTCGAAGCGACGAACCCAGGGCTTGAGCGCGGGCGACCGGACGCTCAATTTGGCCGCTGCGGCCTGCGCCGAGGCCGCATCCGGGTAGTCCCCCGTCACCAGCGAATACCAGGGGCCGGAGCGGCTGCCGGTCGAGTAATAGGCTTGCGGCTCGGTCGAGGCCGCTGCCGCCGCGATCTCTTTCAGGGTGTCGATATCCTTGCCGCTGTAGAGCTGCACGGTGTAATGCTTCGGATTGCGGGCTTTCAGCCAATCCGGTTCCTGAAGCTCGCTCCCGGCTGACGGCGCGGTGGGCGCGGCAGCGACCTCGGCGGATGGCGCGGATGGCGCGGATGGCGCCGGCGGGCGGGCGGGCGAATCGGCAACGGCCGGTTGCGGTTTGGCTTCGGCCGCGGCCAGGGCGGCCTCGGCCGATGGCTGAGCCGAAGCCGCAGGCGCCGCGAGCGGCGCTTGATGGGCCTCGGGACTGGGCTCGCCCCGCGACGGCTCGGGTTTCGGGGCCAACCCGGCCAGATGCGGCGGATCGGCCACCAGCGCGGCGGATTTCGGTTCCCGCGCGGGCGGGGCCGGTTCGCTGACGGTGCGTCCCTCGGGCGACGGCCGGCTGATGCGGCGGGGCGCCGGCGACCGCCGGCTTGCCGGGAACGGCTCCAGCGCTGGCCGCGACCGCCGCCGGCGCGTCGGACTGGCGAGCCAAGTTGATCATGATCTTGATGGCTCCCGCCTGCAAAGCCGAGCGCGACCAGCAAGGTGACCGTCAACAGCGACAGCACTTTCCAGTTGACATTGTCCATGTTCAGATGACGATGAGTTCGGCTTTGAGAGCGCCAGCCGCTTTCAGCGCTTCCAGGATGGCGACCAGATCGCTGGGCGAGGCGCCCACCTGGTTGACCGCCCGGACGATATCGTCCAATGCTATCCCCGGATTGAACAGAAACATCGGCTTCTTTTCCTGATTGACCGAAATATTCGAGTTCGGAACCACCACAGTTTGCCCGCCGGACATCGGCGCCGGCTGGCTGACGATGGGATCCGAGGTGATGGTCACGGTCATATTACCGTGCGACACGGCGGCTGGACCGACTTTCACGTTCTGGCCGATCACCACCGTGCCGGTGCGGGAATTGACGATCACCTTGGCGGCCGTCTGGGCCGGGACCACCTCGATATTTTCCAGCACCGCGATCAGGCTGACCCGCTGGTTGCGGTCGGCCGGGCCGCGCACCTGGATGGAGGTCGCGTCCACCGCCTGCGCGACCTGGCCGCCAAACGCCTTGTTGACCGCCTCGACGATACGCTCGGCGGTGGTGAAGTCGGCTTGGCGCAAGTTCAGCACGATGGGGCCTTCCTTGCCGAAGCTGTCGGAAACCTGACGCTCCACGGTGGCGCCGTTGGGAACCCGGCCGGCGCTGGGGACGTTGACGATGATTTTCGACCCACCCGCCTCGGCCCCGAGTCCGCCGACCACCACGTTGCCTTGCGCTATCGCATAGACCGCGCCGTCGGCGCCCTTCAAAGGCACCATCAGCAGGCTGCCGCCGCGCAGGCTCTTGGCGTTGCCGATCGAGGAGACCGTCACGTCGATGGTCTGGCCCGGCTTGGCGAACGGCGGCAGATCGGCTTGCACCGAAACGGCCGCGACGTTTTTCAATTGCAGGTTGACTTCCGGCGGCACCGTCACGCCCAGATTGGACAACATGCTTTTCAGGCTCTTGACGGTGAACGGCGTTTGCGTGGTCTGATCGCCGGTGCCGGTCAGCCCGACCACCAGACCGTAGCCGACCAACTGATTGTTGCGCACCCCGGCGATGGTCGCCAGATCCTTGATGCGCTCGGCCCAGGCGCCGGGCGCCGCCAGCAGGAGCAGCAGGAGCAACGGAAAACGGCGGAACATGGCGGATACCTCGATTGCGGCGCTCAGAACGGCCACAGCGGGCTCAGGAAAAACCGGCCGAACCAGCCGATGGTGTTGGCGTCCGCCAGCGCGCCGTTGCCGGCGTAAGTGATCTTGGCGTCGGCGACCCGGCTGGACGGGATCGAATTGTCTCCGGCGATATCCTCGGGCCGGATCACCCCGGAAACCTGCACCACTTCCTCGCCTTGGTTGAGCGTCAGCATCTTCTCGCCGCGAATGGCCAGATTGCCGTTGGGATAAACGCCGACCACCACGGCGGAGACGTTGCCGGTCAAGCTGTTGCTCTGGTCGCTGGAGCCCTCGCCGCCCAGCTTGCGCTCGCCGTTGGCCGAGTTCGCCAAGTTGAGGGAGCCGGCGGAGAACGGCACGCCGAACAGGGTCGGATTCTGGATGTCGATTTCGCTCTTCTTGGTGGCGCTGGTGGTCGCCGATTTGCTGGCGTCGGTTTTCTCGACCAGCCGGATGACCACGGCGTCGCCGATCCGGCGCGCGGTGCGGTCCTCGAACAGCCGCATGTCGGTGCCGGCCTGATAGATCGCGCCCGGCTGGCGGGACGCGGGATCGACGGGATCGGCCAGTTGCATGACTTTCGGAGTGACCGGCTTGAACTCGTATTGCGGCGCCAGACCGCTGCATCCCGACAGCAGGAGCGCGAGCGCGAGCGCAGCGGAGGGTTTCTTCATGACGGCGGTCTACAGATTGTTGTTGACGTATTGCAACATCTGGTCGGTGGTGGCGATGGCCTTGGAATTCATCTCGTAGGCGCGCTGGGTCTCGATCATGTCCACCAGCTCCTCCACCACGTTGACGTTGGAAGTCTCCAGCGAGCCCTGCATGATCGGCCCCAGGCCGTTGCTGCCCGGATTGCCGGCTTGCGGGGCGCCGCTGGCCGCCGACTCCAGGAACAGGTTTTCGCCGATCGGCTGCAAGCCGGCGGGATTGACGAAACTGACGGTCTGCAAGGTGCCGACCTGGTTGGGTTCGACCTGGTTGGGAAGCTGGGCGCTGACCGTCCCGTCGCTGCCGACCGTGATGCTTTGGGTGTCGGCGGGCAGGGTGATCTCCGGCTGGAGCAAATAGCCGTTCGAGGTCACGATCTGGCCTTCGGAATTTTTCTGGAACGAGCCGTCGCGGGTGTAGGCGACGGTGCCGTCCGGCATTTGGATCTGAAAAAATCCCTGGCCGTTGATGGCGAGATCCAGCGCGTTGCCGGTCTGGACCAAGTTGCCTTGGGTGAAAGTTTTGGCGGTGGACACCGTGCGCACCCCGGTGCCCAGCATCAACCCCGAAGGCAGTTGGGTGTTCTGCGAGGTCTGCGCGCCGGTCTGGCGCACGTTCTGGTACAGCAGATCCTCGAACTGGGCGCGACCGCGCTTGAAGCCGGTGGTGTTGACGTTGGCCAAGTTGTTGGAAATGACCGACATGCGCGTCTGTTGGGCGTCCAGGCCGGTCTTGGCGATCCACAGTGCGGAAGTCATGAAAGATTGCTCCTATTCCAGACGCAGCAGTTGGTTGGTGGCGCTGGAGTCGTCCTCCGCCACTTTCATCATCTTGACCTGCAACTCGAAGCGGCGGGCCGACTCGATCATGCTGACCAGCGCCTCGGCCGGATTGACGTTGCTGCTCTCCAGCGCGCCGCCCTGCAAGCGAACCGAGGCATCGGCCGCGGCGGCTTGCCCGTCGTTCGTTCGCATCAAGCCGGATGCATCCTTGTAAACGGCGTCGGCGGCGGGCTTGACCAGCTTGATGCGGTCCACCTCCACCGTGTTCGCCGGTGTCTCGCCGAGCGGACGGATGGAGATGGTGCCATCGGCGCCGATCTCGATTTTCTCGGCCGGCGGGATGGAGATCGGACCGCCGTTGCCCAGCACCGGGCGGCCGTTGCCGGTGGTCAGCAGGCCGTTGGCGTCCACCTGCAAATCGCCGGCGCGGGTGTAGGCTTCGCTGCCGTCGGACTCCTGCACCGCGATCCAGCCCTCGCCCTGAACGGCGACATCGAGATCGCGGCCGGTGGTCATGACGCGGCCGAGCCGCAAATCGGCGCCCGGCCGCTCGGCCATGGCGTACACCCGGGTCGGCATTCCCTGATCGCCGAAGACCGGCATACTGCGGAAATCGGCCAGATCCTGACGGAAACCCACGGTGTTGGCGTTGGCCAGGTTGTGGCTGACCAAAGCCTGACCCCGCAGGGTTTGCTGGGCTCCGGTCATCGCGACGTACAGCATGCGGTCCATGGCGGCGGCCCGTCAGCCTAGCGGATCTGCAACAGGGTTTGCGTCATCTGATCGGCGGTGCTGATCACCTGCGCGTTCGCCTGGAAATTGCGCTGGGCGCTGATCATTTTCACCAGTTGCTCGGTCAGTTCGACGTTGGACAGCTCCAGCGCGCCGGAACGGACCAGACCCAGGCTGGAGGTGCCGGGCTGGCCGACGATCGCCTCGCCGGCGGCGGCGGTTTGCACCCAGGCCGCGTCCCCGACCGGACTCAAGCCCTGTTTGTTGCGGAAGTTGGCCAAGGCGACCATGGCCTGCGCCTTGGACTGGCCGTTGCTGTAACGGCCGAAGATGGTGCCGTCCTCGCCGACATCCACCCCGACCAGCCGGCCGCTGGCGAAACCGTCCTGGGTGACCGAATTGGTGCTGGACCGGCTGCCGAATTGGGTGGAGCCGGTGAAATCCAGGCTCATGAGCAGCGGATTGGTGGCGCCGTTATTGGGATCGAGGGCGGTCAAACTGACCGAAATGTCGAGGGGATCGAAGACGTTGGGGGTGGTGGGATCGCTGTCGTGATCCAGGGTTTTGACGATCTGGCCGTTGGAGTCGAAGGTGATCGTGTTGTTGGTGGGGGTCACGGCCGGCGCGACAGGCGGCGTGGCGGTCGGATCGCCCAACGGATTCTTGCCGTCGGCGCCGTAATAGACCGTCCAGCTATTGGGTGTGCCGGAATCCTTGACGAAGTAAATCGTCAGCGTGTGTGAGGTGCCCTGGCTGTCGTAAAACGTCGAGGAGGTGGAGTAGTTGTAGCTTTCGGGGTTCGCGTAATCGAAAGGCGTGATCGTGGGGGACGTGTCGCCCGCGTCCAGGTTGACGCCGAACAGGGTTTTGGTCGTCGCTTTGGCGTCGTTCTGCTTGGTGTCCAGAAAAATATCGCTGGTCTGGGCGGCGAAACCCGCGTCCCCCAGCGACGCGAAACCCTGGAGCCGCTGACCGGTATTGTTGACGATGTAGCCGTCCTTATCGATGCCAAAACCGCCGGCGCGGGTGTATTTCATCACGTCGCCGTCCCGGAGCATGAACAAACCCTCGCCGTCCAGGCCCAGATCCAGCGGGTTGCCGGTGGTGTCCAGGTTGCCCTGCTTGAACTGCTGGGTGACGGCGTTGAGCTTGACGCCGGTGCCGATGCTGCGGCGGGTGGAGGTGCCCAGATCGCTGAGCGAGAAAATGTCGCCGAACTCCGCGCGGGATTGCTTGAAGCCCGTGGTGTTGTTGTTGGCGATGTTGTTGCTGATCACGCCGAGATCGGCGTTGGCGGCGTTCAGCCCGGTGAGGGCGGTTCGAAATGACATCGAGCGGTCTCCTGTCGGATATTGCGGATAGCTAGTGAACTTCTTTGATCTGGCTGAGGCCGTAACTGCCGATGCCAGCGAGATTCAGGGTGGTTTCCTGGCCGGTTTGGCCGAGCGAAACGCTATCGACCTTGGACCAGAGTTGGGTGTCGAAACCGACGCTCTTGCCGTCGGCCACCGCGCCTTCCACGCGGATGGCGTACAAACCCGGCGCGGCCCGAGCGCCGTTGCCGTCCAGGCCGTCCCACCGAAAATCGACGGTGCCCGCCGGTTTTGCCCCCAGGTTGATCCGGCGCACCTCGCGCCCGGAGGCTTCGGTCACGATCAATGTCAGGTTGTTGGCGGTTTCGGTGACGGTGGCGCGTCCGCTCAGAGACCCGTCGGCGTCGAGGTATCCCTTATCGCCGTCGATCAGCACTGAACGACCGACCAGGTTGGACGCCTGCAAGGTGTTCATGGACTGGAGCGACTGCGCCAGGGTGTCGAGCGACTGCTTCATCTCGATGATGCCGTTCAAGGTGCTGAACTGGGCCAGTTGCGCCATGAACTGCTGGCCGTCGAGCGGCTTGGTCGGGTCTTGATTTTTGAGCTGCGTGGTCATCAGCTGCAGGAAATCGGCCTGATCGAGCTGGTCGTTGGCTTTTTTGTCGGTTTTTTTGGCGCTGGTGCTAGCGTTGAGGCTGTCGAACAGTTTGGAGTCGAGTCCGGTCACGCCGGTGCTGGAGGTGGTCGCCATGATCTTGTTTCCGTTCAGTCGCCCAAGCTCAGCGTGCGCATCAGCATCTGCTTGGAGGTGTTGAGGACTTCCACGTTGGTCTGATAAGAGCGCGAGGCGGAAATCATGTTGGCCATTTCCTCGACCGGGTTGACGTTCGGCAGGTTGACGTAGCCCTGTTGGTCGGCGAGCGGGTGATCCGGCCGGTATTCGCGCCGCAGCGGCGCTTGGCTTTCGACGATGCCCAGCACGTCCACGCCGGCCACGTCGTCTTCGGCGGCGTCGAGCTGCGCGGCGAACACCGGCTGGCGCGACCGATAGGTCGTCGCCGTGCTGCTGCTGATGCTGTCGATGTTGGCCATGTTGCTGGCGGTGGTGTTGAGACGAACGGTCTGCGCCCGCAGCGCCGATCCCGAAATGTCGAAAACCTTGAACAGCGACATGGTCATTCTCCGCGGATGGCGGTCAGCAAACCCTGAACCCGATTGCCCAGCAACTGCAAGCTGGCCTGATAGCGCAGGGCGTTGTCGGAAAAGGCGGCTTTTTCCTGCTCCTCTTCCACCGTGTTGCCGTCGATGGCCATTTGCGCCGGGGTCCGATAGAGCAGTTCGCCGGGCGTGCCGCCTCGGGCTTGCATGTGCGTGGCGTGCGTCGCCCGCAACGAGCCGCCATGGCCTTGCAAACCGGCGAGCGTCGCTTTGAAATCGAGATCGCGGGCCTGATAATTCGGGGTGTCCGCGTTGGCCAGGTTGGCCGCCAAAATTTCGGCGCGCTGGGAACGCACCGTCAGCGCCTGGGCATGGACGCGCAAGGCTTGCTCGAAACCGATGGCCATCTTGGTAACTCCCGTGGCAGCATCCAACTCTAAGATGGGTCGTGACCGGACCCGCCGCCGGAAAAACGGCGCGTCGGCGATACTACTTGACCAAGAAGCAAATAAGATGCCGTTTCATCGTATGATCCGATCATTGGCTCACATCGCGCCAGATCAACAAGCTGTTGTGGCAGGTAATCCACCGATCAATCGCTTTCGGGCCGCCGACCGGAGGGGTGACGGCACGGCATCGCCCGTCGGCCAACCGTCGAACCCGGCCGCGTTCGATCCGACCCACCACAATCGGGCGGCGTTCGACTTTT
Organism: Candidatus Competibacter sp.; assembly: GCA_037045685.1. Lineage (GTDB taxonomy): Bacteria > Pseudomonadota > Gammaproteobacteria > Competibacterales > Competibacteraceae > Competibacter_A. Next base: position 100,191 of record JBAOII010000022.1, on the reverse strand, counting down.
TTCGGAGATGGGGGTGATCGGATGGGCGCAAGCCGCTGGTTTTCAGCAATCCCGTTGATCTGTTGCGGGTTGGCGATCCCGGCGTGGGCGGCCGATGAAGCGATCCAGCCGTTGGACACCATCCAGCGGCAGGTCCAGGACTTCCTGTCGGCGCAACACCGGAGCCGGGCCGAGCCGCCGCAAATCCGGCTGAACGATCTCGATCCGCGCTTGCGGTTGCCGAAATGCGCGGCGGCGCTGGAAGCCTTTTTACCCGGCGGCGCGAAACCGGTGGGCAACACCTCGGTCGGCGTGCGCTGCCCGAGCCCCCGGCCGTGGACCGTCTATCAAAATGCCAACGTCAAAATTTTTGATCGGGTATTGGTCGCCAGCCGCTTTTTGGCCAAGGGAACGATATTGAGCGCCCCCGATCTCATAACCGAGCGCCGCGAACTGTCCGCCCTGCCGGAGGGCTACGAAACCGTTCCCGGACATCTGCTCGGCAAGCAGTTGCGGCGCGCCCTGGCGGCGGGAGCGGTCGTCGCGCCCCAAGCCGTCAAGACGCTCCCGCTGATCAAACAGGGAGAAACGGTCACGCTGGTGATCCGGCAGGGCGCGATGGAGGTCAGTTCCAGCGGCGTCGCCCTGAACGACGCCGAGCGGGGCCAGCGGGTGCGGGTGCGCAACGAAACCTCCCAGCGCGTGGTCGAAGGCACGGCGACCGCCAGCCGCCGGGTCGAAGTTGGAAGGTAGCGGAAATTCCATTAAAGTTGGCCGAGACTCGGCCGATAACCTTGACGTACCCACCTTAGAACCGATGGGATGGAGCACCACCATGGCCCTCAACCCGATTACCGGAATCTATTCCCCGCCCGTTCGCGGCGGCTACGTCGAGCGCCCCGCCCCGTCGAGCGCCGGGACATCGTCGGACAAACCGGTCGGCGAGGTCGATCAAGTCCGGTTGACGCCGGGCTCGATGAGCCTGCGCCAGATGGAAACGGAGCGACAGGAACCGCCGGTCGACGAAGCCAAAGTCGCGACCTTGCGCCAAGCCATCGCCAACGGCAGCTATCGGCCGGACGCGGGACGGATCGCCCGCAAGATGTCCGACTTCGAAGAAGCCCTGTTCTCGTAAGGCCGCCCGATGACGCTGGCGACGCTCCTGCGCGAGGAATTGACCGCCGTCGAAGCGTTGCGGCGGTTGCTGCAGCGCGAGTACGACGCGCTGAAATCCCGCGACTTGGCCGGACTGGAACAGGCCGTCGCCGAGAAACAGCAGTGCGCCGATCACTTGCGCGAGCGGATCGCCGGCCGGCTGGATTATCTGCGACAGCGGGGAAACAGCGCCGACGCACCGGGATTGGCGGCGCATGTGGAGGCTTTGCCGGCCCCGGAGCGGCGCGAAACCGGCGAGCTTTGGGCGGCGCTGGAACAGGCCGCCGAGCAGGCTCGCGCCCAAAACGAAGTCAACGGCGCCGTGATCGCCGCCAGCCGTAACCACGTCGAGCGGACGCTGGCTATTCTGCGCGGGCGCGATTCGCTGGATTTCCTTTACGATCAAGACACCCGCAAAGTGTTCGGCGGCGGCAACCGGCCGATCGCCCGAGCCTGATTCACGCTACCGCCACCCGCATCTCAGCGCCATCGCCGCCGCGATTTTCGCCCTCATCCTGTCGGACGGCCAGCTTATCGCGCCAACCGCCTCCCCGACGGTTTCAAGACACCCAGCAACAATTGCGACCCGAGTCCTTGGCCCGATACAGGGCATGATCGGCGCGGCCGAACACGCTCTCCGGCAAATCGCCGGGCTCGAAACAGGACAGGCCGCAAGAAATCGTGACGGGCACCTTCACCTCATCGGTGCCAAACTCCAATTCGGCGATACCGAGACGCAGCTTGTCGGCCACCTTGAGCGCTGCCTTCGCATCGGCGCCCGGCAACAGCATGGCGAACTCCTCGCCGCCGTAGCGAGCGAGGAAATCCGTGGCCCGGATGCGGCCGGCCAATTGCCGCGCGACCCCGCGCAACACCGCATCGCCGACGGCGTGGCCGTACCGATCATTGATTTCCTTGAAGCGATCGATGTCCCAGATCAAAAACGCCAAGGGATTGCCGAAACGCTTCCAACGCTGATATTCGCTCTGGAGATGTTCCTCGTAGGCCAGCCGGTTAAACACGCCCGTCAGCGGATCTATTCTCATCGATTCGCTTTTTTCCCTCAGCAGGCGGGCCAGCAGCTCTTTTTCCCTGCTCAATTCAAGCACCCGGTTTTGCAGATCGGCGATCAGCCGATCGGGCTGGCCGCCTGACGCCAGCGACGGTTCGGTCAGTCGCGGCTGATGGTCCCGATCCGCGCCAGCGACTTTTTGCAATTTCCGCCAGCGGCGAAAACCGATATGGGTCGCGGCCGCCGAGCCGATGATGGCGAGCAGGGTCGCCGGAATCGTGAACGGTTCGATGGTGTGCAACAAACCCAACTGCTCGGTCGCCACGCCGTTGGCCACCATCGCCGATGCGCCGCGCCAGACGCCGACCAGCGCGAAGGCCTGAACGGACATTTCAAGAAAACGCATCATTTTGGTTTCCATTTTCGTACTACCCTTGCAGTTGTTCGCTGTGTGCGCTCGCGTCCAGCTTCTGGCTCGACGCCGAGCCGGACCGCTCTTCGTTCGCTCGGCAATCCGTTCGAGCGCAACGGTCGCCGGTTCGCTCGCCGAGGATGGCATCCTGGCCTTAGCAATTAAAATGCCATTATAAAATAATATAATAATCAATCAATTATTAAAAAAAGGGCCGCCAATAATTTGACTTCTGCCGGATTGCGCGGCAGCGTTGCCGATACGTCAACGGATTGACAGCCGGGGATGGAAGGGCGATTCCTGGCTCCGGCGGCCTCGGCGAAAGCTGGAAAATCCGCCAAGGCCGAGAGCGGCGAATCAGATGCAATCGATGATCGAAAGCAAAAATTCTGCTCGAATGCGATAAAATCAGTAACAGATTCACTTTCCGTTGGAGCCGGTCCCATGCAAGCGATGCGATTCAATTTCCGGACCCTGTGCCGCAACGCGGCGGAACGCGGCGGCCAAATGCAGCGGCGCCTGCTCGACGCGCTGGAGGCGCGGCACACCGTCAAAACGCTGCCGGAGTTCGGCATCGAGCGGGCGGCGCAACTGGCCGGCTGCACCGCCAACCACATCCGCAACCTGGAAACGCGCGGCGATTTGCCGGAACCGCGGCTGGTGGAGGCCGGTTCGATCCAGCGGCGGGTGTACAACTACAACGAGGTCAACCGCATCCGCGCCGCCATCGGCAAGCGGCCCGGCCGGCCGAGCGGCGCCCGGTGCGTGCGGGTGGTGTTCTCCAACCTCAAGGGCGGGGTGGCGAAAACCACCATGTCGCTGCACTTCGCCCAATATCTGGCGCGCGAGGGCTACCGGATCCTGCTGGTGGACGCCGACCCGCAGGCCACCGCCACCGGCGCGTTCGGCTTCATCCCCGATCTCGATCTCGGCGACGGCGACGACCTGTTCCCGGCCCTGACCGAAGCGTCGTCGCTGATCGGCAAGGCCGTCAAAGCGACGCATTGGGAGAATCTGGACCTGATTCCGGCCCGGCTGGCGCTGCAATACGCCGACTGGCGGTTGTCGCAACCCGAGGAACGCCAGCACGCGACCTTGGGACCGCCGCCGGTGCGGCTGCATCGGGCGCTGAAGGAGATCGAAGACCGCTACGACATCATCGTGGTGGACACCCCGCCGTCGCTGGGGATGCTGTCGCTGAACGCCATCGCCGCCGCCAGCCTGATCGTGATGCCCATCGTCCCGCACATGTACGACATTTCCTCCAGCGTGCAGTACTTCCGCATCCTGGAGCAGGTCTGCGCCTTGTACGAGCGGGAAATCAACGTGCAGCGGCTCAGCATCCTGCTGACCAAAGTGGACGCCGGCACCGAAACCCTGAACAACATCGCCGTCATCAACGGCGCTTATGGCGAACTGCTGCTGAGCAACCGGATGGGCCTGACCAAGGAATTGCAGAAATCCGCCAGCGACCAGGTCAGCATCTACGAAATCGACCAGCCGCGCGGCTCGCGCGACACCTACAACCGGGCCATCATGATGCTGGACGGGGTCAACAGCGAAATCCTGCTGGCGGTGCGCCAGCTCTGGCAGCAGGAAATCCTCAGCGGCATCGAAGCCGCCGAGGCCGGGCGGGCGGGAGCGCCGTCATGAGCCGGCGCAAGTCGTTGAAAAGCCTTGGCGACTGGATCGGCGCGGGCGGCCACAGCTTCGACGGTAGCCTGCTGCGGAGCGCGGGCGACGACGGCGCCCAGCAACTGGACATCGACCGGCTCGTCGCCGGCCGCTATCAGCCGCGCCAACGGACCGACGCCAAGTACTTGGCCGAGCTGGAGCAAAGCGTCCGCCAGTTCGGCGTGATCGAGCCGCTCGTGGTCCGGCCGCTGGCCGACGGCAGCCACGAAATCCTGGCCGGGCACATGCGCTGGCGGGCGGCGCAACAGGCCGGTTTGCAGCGCGTGCCGGTCGTGATTCGCGAAGCGGACGACCGCACCGCCGCCGCCATCGCGCTGGTGGAAAACCTGCTGCGGCGCGAGCTGAACCCGATCGAGGAAGGTCGCGCGCTGAGGCGGCTGCGCGAGGAGTTCGAGCTGACCCAGGAGCAGTTGGCGGAACTGCTCGGCCTGTCGCAGCCAGCCATCAGCAAGACCTTGCGGTTGCTGAGCCTGGCCCCGGAGGTGCAGAACCTCATCGAGGACGGGCGACTGGAGGCCGGTCACGGCAAGACGCTGCTCGGCCTGCCGCGCGCCGCGCAGATACGGCTGGCGGAACAGGCCGCCAGCGCCGGCTGGAGCGTGCGCGAACTGGAACGACGCCGGGCGCTGCTGGCGACCGCCCCATCGCCTCGGCCTGCCGCGCCGCGCGATCCCGATCTGGTTCGGCTGGAAGAGCGCTTGCGGGAGCGGCTGGCGGCTTCGGTCCGGCTGCGCTACGACGCGGCTCGCGGCTATGGCCGCATCGAGATCGGCTTCGCCAGCCTGGACGAATGCGATGGCATTTTGGAGCGGCTGGGCCTACCGACTCAGGAAAAATGATATTTTTTTAATACTTATGTATAATAAATATAAAAAATAAATAAAATTTTAATATGTATCGTGTATTTTATTGAATTAATTTTATTGTGATGTATAATGCAATTAATCGCTTTGATAAGACATGATGTGGTAGGCCCAACTTTGCCGCGCCCGAATAGTGCGCGGCTTTTTTTCGCTCCTGCTCGCGTCATCCATCGCTCGGGCGCATACGGCGCGTCCCTTGTTCCAGGCTTTGATTTGCCGTCACTTGGGGCGGCTGCCCGCCACGAAAGCGCGCACGATCTGCTCGGTGGCGACCGCGAGGAAATCGCCGCCCGCCGCCATCGCCCGTTCGAGGCTCACCGGCTCCGGACAAAGACTGAAAACCGCGTCGATACCCAGCTCGTGTAACGGCCCTAAATCACCGCCGAGGCCACCGGCGATGGCGAAGCAAGGCACGCCGAGCGCGCGGGCGCGTTTCCCCACCCCGGCCGGCGCCTTGCCGAACGCGGTTTGAAAATCGATCCGCCCCTCGGCGGTCAACACCAAATCCGCCCCGCGCAGATGCTCGTCCAATCCCACCAGATCCAGCACCAGATCGACTCCGCGCCGCAGTTCGGCGCCGAGAAACGCCTTTAAGCCCGCGCCCAAGCCGCCCGCCGCGCCGGCGCCCGGCAGCTCGCGCACATCGAGGCCAAGATCGCGTTCGATGACCGCCGCCAGGTTGGCCAAACCGGCATCCAGCGTCTGTACCTGCTCGGGAGTGGCGCCCTTCTGCGGACCGTAAACCCGCGCCGCGCCGCGTTCGCCCAGCAAGGGATTGTCCACGTCGCAGATGGCTTCAACCCGAACGCCGGCCAATCGGGCATCCAGGCCACCCAGATCGATGCGGCGAATCGCCGCCAGCGCGCCGCCGACCGGTTCGACCGGCACGCCATCCGCATCCAAAAAGCGCGCGCCCAGCGCCGTCGCCATGCCGATGCCGCCATCGTTGGTGGCGCTGCCGCCGATACCGACGATCAGATGAGAAATCCCGAGATCCAGCGCCGCCGCGATCAGCTCGCCGGTGCCTCGGGTGGTGGTCAGCAGGGGATTGCGGCGATCCTTGCGGAGCAACGCCAAGCCGCTGGCGGCGGCCATTTCGACGGCCGCCAACCGTCGCGACGCAACGTGACAGAACGATGCAACCACCGGATCGCCGCGCGGCCCGGCGACGGTCGCGGCGCGCGCCTCGCCGCGCAAGGCATTGACGAGCACATCGGCCAATCCATCGCCGCCATCGGCCACCGGCACGCGAGCGATGTCGGCCGTCGGACAGGCCCGCGTCACGCCGCGCGCCATCGCTTCCGCCGCTCGGGTGGCGGTCAGGCAACCTTTAAAAGCGTTGGGCGCGAGTACAATTTTCACGGTTATCTCGTTGAAGCCGATATCGATTGGGGTTGACAAGAAACAAAATACATACTATGTATTGTTTCCGTATATACAAAATCGGACTACCCGATGGGCAAAAGCAAAAAACAAAAACCCAAAAAGGGCGAGGGTGTGAAATTGGTGGTCAGGATCGAGGAGGACTTGCGCGATGCGTTCATCGAAACCTGCCAAGCAATGGACACCACGGCCTCGCGGGAAGTGCGACGGTTCATCCGGGATTTTTTAGCGCAATCGGGCAAGGAAACCTGAGGTTTCGCAAACGGCGAGCGCGGTTTGCGGCGGACCGTCCCATCGATTCATTAACGATCAGCAACGAGGCGAGCAACCATGATTCACCCTCCTCCCGCCACCGGCTCCCAGGAGCAAACCCGAGTCGCGCTCGAAGCCATGCGCGCTTATTTCATCGCGACCGACCAGGCGCGGCCCCGTCAGGAACGGCAACGGCTGGCTCACGAATGGCTGGCGGCCATCCGCCGCTTGCGGACCACCACCCAATAAAGCCGCCAGACCGCGACGGGAGCGGGCGGCTCGTGCCCCGCTCCAGCACCGCGCCCATAACCGTCGGCAATACCGCCGCATGAATTCCATCCGCCGGCGGCTGCTGCTATGGCTGCTGGCCGGGTTGTCGCTGGTGCTGGCCGCGTCCGGTTACGCGACCTACCGGCAAGCTCGCGCCGAAACCAACGCGCTGTTCGACTACCAACTGCAACAAACCGCGCTGGCGCTGCGCAACCAAAACCTGCTGACGCTGGCGATGGGCGCCGAAAGCGACGACGGCGGCGATCTGCTGGTGCAAATCTGGGACCGGAGCCGAGGTCTGCTTGTACGTGTCGCAACGGCAGCGGGAATTGCCCTTCGCCACCCAGGCCGGATTCGCCGACCTGGCTTGGCGGGGCGAATCCTGGCGGCTGTTCGCGCTCCAGGCCGGCGAGCGGATCGTGCAAGTCGCCCAGCCGCTGGGGGTGCGCCTGCGGATGAGCGCCGACATCGCCCTGCACAACCTCGCGCCGTTCCTGCTGCTGCTGCCCGGCATGGGCCTGGTGGTCTGGTTCGGCGTGGGCGCGGGCCTGCGGCCTTTATACCGGATCGCCGCCGACATCCACCGCCGCCGCCCCGGCGCGCTGGAACCGGTGCCGGCCGATAATCTGCCGGCCGAAATCACGCCGCTGGTCCGCGCGCTCAACGAGCTGCTGGCGCGGCTGGCGCAAACCCTCGACCACCAGCGCCAGTTCATCGCCGACGCCGCCCACGAATTGCGCACCCCGCTCACCGCCGTGCGCCTGCAAGCCGAACTGGCGCGGCAGGCCACCGACGCCGACGCTCGCGCCGAAACCCTCCGCGATCTGGGCGCGGGACTGGAGCGCGCCACCCACCTGGTCGAGCAATTGCTGGCCATGGCCCGCCTGGACGCCCATCCCGCCGCCGGTCGGCGCGAAGCGGTGGATTTGCTCGCGCTCGCCAAAACCGTGGTCGCGGAACAGGCCGCCATCGCCGAGGCTCGCGGTCTCGATCTGGGCCTGTTGCCGGGCGAGTCCGTCGCCGTCTCCGGCGATCCCGCCGAACTGCGCACCCTGCTCGACAATCTGGTGGACAACGCCCTGCGCTACACCCCCGGCGGCGGCCGGGTCGATGTCGAGGTTTACCGGGTGGAAGCGGAGGCGGTGCTCGCGGTTCGCGACACCGGCCCCGGCATTCCGCCGGCCGAGCGGGAGCGGGTGTTCGACCGCTTCTATCGCGGCGCGCATGCCGCGACGCCGGGCAGCGGGCTCGGGCTGGCCATCGTCAAGCGCATCGCCGACCGGCACGGCGCGCACATTCGCTTGAGCCAACCCGAAGCCGGTCCGGGATTGCGGATTACGGTACACTTTCTCTTTCCCTGAGCCTTGACCGTGGCGAGCGCCATCCCGTGGAAAGCAACGACTCCATCATTTTTCGCAGCGGCCTGATCATGGGCGGCATCGTGCTGCTGGCGCTGCTGAGCATGACCAGTTCCGTGTTCATCGCCGAATCCACCAAAGGCGACGCCACCGCGATCAACCTGGCCGGTTCGCTGCGCATGCAGTCCTACCGCATCGCCACCCGCCTCCAGCAACCCGACCACCGCGCGGCCGAGCACTATGCGGACGTGGCTCGGGAAATCGACGATTTCGAGCGCCGCTTGAACCAGTTGTGGCGGACGGGCGCGATCTCGTCGGCGGCGGGCGATCCTCGCAACCAGACGCTCAAAACCATCGGGGCGTCCTGGAACGCCGCCATGAAACCGACTCTGGCGACCTTGGCGGCGGGCGACCCCTCGTCCACGGCCTACCTGAGCCAAGTGGACGGCTTCGTCGCCAAGCTGGACGCCTTCGTCAAGCTGCTGGAGCAGGACACCGAGGCGAAAATCCTGCTGCTGCGGCTGGCGCAAGGAATCGCCCTGTTCATGACGCTGGTGCTGGTTTTCGCCGCGATGTACCAGTTGCACGCCACCGTGGTGGCGCCGTTGCGCGATCTGGTGGAACTGGCGCGCAAAGCCGGTCACGGCGATCTGTCGGTGCGGGTCAGCCATGTCGGCAACGACGAGCTGGGGGTGCTGGGGCAAGCCTTCAACCGGATGGCGGCGGATCTGTCGGCGCTGTACGCCGATCTGGAAGCGCGGGTCGAGCGGCAAACCCAGGCGCTGCGGCTCAGCAACCGCTCGCTGGAATTGCTCTACTACACCACCCGAACCCTCGGCGAGGCGGCCCCGGTCGAGGCCACCTACCGGGCGTTGATGGCGGAAATCGAAAAGCTGACCGGCATGGGCTCGGTCACGCTGTGCCTGATCCAGCGCGACACCCATCAAGCCACCCAGGTCTTTTCGGCCCGGCCGCAGCCGACCCCCATTCCGCCGTTCTGCACCCGGCCCAATTGCGACGCTTGCCTGGGCGACGGCGCCACCCATGCGCTGGACGCCAGCAACGAGGTCTTCTCGGTCCCGGTCAAAGATCGGGAGCAGCGATTCGGCGTTTTGGTGGTCCGCAATCCCGGCCCGGAAGCGGTCGCCGCCTGGCAACTGCCGCTCCTGGAAGCGGTGGCCCGCCACATCGCCGGCGCCCTGCGCGCCGCCGAGCAGAGCGAGCATCGGCGGCGGCTGGCGCTGCTGGAAGAGCGCAACGCCATCGCTCGCGAGCTGCACGACTCGCTCGCCCAAGCGCTGTCCTACCTCAAGATTCAGGTCGGTCGCCTGCATCCTTTGCTGGGCGGGCCGAACACCGTCCCGGAGGCGCGGACCATCGTCGCCGACCTGCGCGAGGGATTGAACGGCGCCTACCGCCAGTTGCGGGAACTGATCGGCGCTTTCCGCCTGAAAATGGACCATCTCCGGCTGGAAGACAGCCTGGCCGAGATGGCGCGAGAATTCGGGCGACGCGGCCAATTGCCGGTCGATCTGGACTGCGCCGACTGGCAGTGCGCGCTGGACCCCAACGAGCAGATCCACGTCATGCAGATCGTCCGGGAAGCCTTGAACAACGCCGTGCGCCACGCTCGGGCCAGCCGCATTTCGGTTTGCTTGCGCTGCCGGGGCGACGGTGAGGCCGCGATCGACATCAGCGACGACGGCATCGGCCTGTCGGCGGACCCCGAACGGGAAAACCATTTCGGCCTCAGCATCATGCGCGAACGGGCCCACCGCCTGGGCGGCATCCTGAACCTGCAATCGCCCGCCACCGGCGGCTTGCGAGTGGAGCTGCGCTTCGTCCCCGCCGCCGGCCAAAAAGCCGTGGCCGGAGTCGGGCGGGAGACGCTGTATGCCTGACGACATCCAGACCATCCTGGTCATCGACGATCACCCGCTGATGCGCAAGGGCATCCTGCAACTGATCGCCATGGAGGGTTCGCTGCGGGTGGTCGGCGAGGCCGGCGAAGGCCGGCAAGGATTGGCGCTGGCTCGCCAACTGCGGCCGGACCTGATCCTGCTCGATCTGAACATGCGCGGCATGAGCGGGCTGGAATTGCTCGGGATTCTCAAGGCCGAGGACCACGACGCGCGGGTGATCGTCCTGACCGTCTCCGACAGCGAGGAGGACGTGGTGGCGGCGCTGCGCGCGGGGGCCGATGGCTATCTGCTCAAGGACATGGAGCCGGAAGACGTGCTGAACAGCCTGCGGGCGGCGGCGCAAGGCCGCATGGCGCTCGGCGAGCGGGTCGCGGAGATTCTCGCCGACGCCCTGCGCCACGAGATCCGGCCCAAGCCGGCGGACGGCGCCAAGCTGACCGAGCGGGAGCGGGAAATTCTCGCCCGCATCGCCGTCGGCCACAGCAACAAGCTGATCGCCCGCGAGCCGAGATACTCGCAGAGATGGAAGAAATCCACCAGGTAACGGCCCTGCTCGCCAAATTGCATCTCCACTTGGTTCGCAATCCAGGGCGCGCCATCGCCCACCGCATGGAGATGACTCCCCGGCCCGAACCCGGCCTTCGCCGCACACCGCCCCCATTGCCGGCCGCTTTCCTCGACCCCGCCGGCAAAATTCCCCCCGAACATCGGGGTGGCACTGCCTTTCGGATGGACGAGGTTCAGACGGACTTCTTTCCAGCTCAACACCTTCCCCTGGCGCCGGTCTTCGGCATCGGGCGACGGCTCCACCACCGGCACCATCGAACCATCCAACTCGCCGACAAAAATGACACCCGCCGCCGTCCCGGGCCGGATCTCCCGCGCCGCCTCTTGTTCGTAAATCCGCTGGGCGTGCTGCTCGGTGGTCCGTTGAATCGTGCTCACCGGCATCTCAATCCCGTAGTGTTCCTTCAACTTGTCCGGCACCCGTCCAAACGCGGCATCCGCCTGAAAATCACCGAGGGCACGGTGAAAGTGCACGTCAAACACCTGCTGCGCAAGCTCGATCTGGGCTCGCGGGTCGAGGCGGCGGTCTGGGCGGTGAGAAACGGCTTCCGGCGATAAGGCCGTTCTTTGAACTCCACCCGGACCCGCCTCGGCGAGCGGTTTGCGCGGACGCACCGGCGGCGGATTGTGGAGTATATTTAGGCGGGGATTACGACAAACGATGAGAAACCCGCATGCCGTTCTTCGATAAGCTCAGGGAAGCGGTCATTGGCAAGCCGCACGACCCGCTCAATCCGGACACCCGACACAACTTGGCCCTGGTCGCTTTTCTGGCCTGGATCGGGCTGGGCGCCGACGGGCTGTCCTCCTCCTGCTACGGCCCCGAGGAAGCGTTTCTGGCGCTGGGCCAATACACCCATTTCGGCCTCTATCTGGCCGCCGCCACCTTCCTGACGGTGTTCGTGATCGCCCTGGCCTACAATCAGGTCATCGAGCTGTTTCCGAGCGGCGGCGGCGGTTACAAGGTCGCCACCCAGTTGCTGGGACCCCGCGCCGGCCTGGTGTCGGGCTCGGCGCTGCTGGTGGACTACGTGCTGACCATCTCCATCTCTATCGCCAGCGGCGTGGACGCGGTGTTCAGCTTGCTGCCGCCCGGCGCTCAACCCTACAAGCTGACGACCGAGATGGCGCTGATCATCGTCCTGATCGTGCTCAACCTGCGGGGCATGAAAGAGTCCATCAAGGTGTTGCTGCCGATTTTCGCCGGCTTCTTCCTGACCCACACCTTTCTGATTCTTTACGGGATCGCCGCCCATTCCGACGGTCTGCCCCGCCTGATCCCGGACACCATCACCGAAACCCGGCAACTCACCGAGCAAATGGGCTGGGTGTTCGCCGCCGCGCTGTTCCTGCGCGCCTACTCGCTGGGCGGCGGCACCTACACCGGCCTGGAAGCGGTCTCCAACAACGTCAATATGCTCAGCGAGCCAAGGGTCAAAACCGGACGGTACACCATGTTCTACATGGCCAGTTCGCTCAGCTTCACCGCCGGCGGCATCATCCTGCTGTATCTGCTCTGGAACGTGCAGCACGTCCCACATCAGACCCTGAACGCGGTCACTTTCGGCGCCATCATCGATAGCTGGCAACTCAACCCCGTGTTCGGTCACGTCCTGCTGGCGGTCGTGCTGCTGCTGGAAGGGGGCCTCCTGTTCGTCGCCGCTAACACCGGCTTCCTCGGCGGCCCGACGGTGCTGGCGAACATGGCGGTCGATTCCTGGGTGCCGCGCCAGTTCCGCAACCTGTCCGGCCGGCTGGTCACCCAGAACGGCGTCGTCCTGATGGGCCTGGGCGCGCTCGGCATCCTGGGGTGGACCAACGGCGACGTGTCGGTGCTGGTGGTGCTGTACAGCATCAACGTGTTCGTCACCTTTTCGCTGTCGCTGCTCGGCTTGTGCAGGCATTGGTGGGCCAGCCGCTACGACGTGGATAACTGGAAAGCGCGGCTGCTGTTGTCGCTGCTCGGGTTCGGGGTCACCGGCGGCATCCTGATCGTGACGGTGGTCGAGAAATTCACCGAGGGCGGCTGGTTGACCATCCTGATCACCGGCCTGCTCATCGCGATTTGCGCCCTGGTCAAGCGCCACTACGAGCACGTCCGCCAGCAGTTGCGCAAGATCGACGCGCTGTACGCGCCCCGGCCGGACTGGGACGAGGATCTGCCGGAACCGCCGCTGCACCCGGAACAGCCGACCGCCATCTTCCTCATCGGCAAAAACCGGGGCTTGGGCATGTACGCGCTCAAGTGGCTCAACGAGGTGTTCACCGGCCACTTCAAGAACTTCGTCTTCGTGAGCGTCGGCGAGGTGGACGCGGAAAGCTACGGCGGCAAGGGCGCGCTGCGCTCGCTGCAATACCAGATCGAGAATTCGTTGCGCTACTACGTCAACTACTGCCACAGCCAGGGCATGGCGGCCACGTCCCGCGCCGCTTACGGGACCGACGTGGAGGCGACGCTGGAAAAGCTGGTGGTCGATGTCGTGAACGACTATCCCAACGCCGTCTGCCTGAGCAGCAAGCTGATCTTCGACAACGAGAGCTGGCTGATCTCGTGGCTGCACAACCACACCGCCATCGCCATGCAGCGCCGCCTGCATCTGCGGGAAATCCAGATGATCGTGATTCCGATCAAGATTTAGCCCGGCGGTTCGGCCAGCGCCGCATCGACCAGCGCCGCCAGCCGATCCAGCGCGTTCCAGCAAAAGTGATCGGCCCCCGGCAGCACATGGAGCCGGGCGGCCGGATGCCAGCGCGGCAACAGTTCCCGCAAGGAATCGAGCGGCGCGAACGGGTCGCGATCGCCGGCCACGACGATCAGATCCTCCGGCGCGACCACGGCGCCAAACTCCAGAAACCCCACCGGCGGCGCCACCAGCAGTTGCCGGCGAACCGTGGCCAGCGGTGGATTCAGGTGCAGGTTGACCCAGGCGCCGAAGGAATAGCCGGCCAGATCGGTCACGGCCTTGCCCAGCCCGGCCAGAAACTCGGCCGCCGCGCGCACGTCGTCCCGCTCGCCCCGACCGTCGGCGTAGTGCCCGCCGCTGGCGCCGACGCCCCGGAAATTGAAGCGCAACGCGGTGTAGCCCCGCCGCCGGTAGGCGTCGGCCAGAACCGCCACCACCGGATTGTCCAGATCGCCGCCGTACAACGGATGCGGGTGGGTGACGACCACCGCGTCCAAACCGAGCGCCAAACTCAATCGGCCTTCCAATCGCAGCGGGCCGGAGGCGAAAAACACGGTTTGTTCGGATTCGGAGGTCACGGGGCACGCGCTCACGCCGCCGCCGTGGCCGCCGCCAGCCGAATCCGATCCTGCTCCAGAAGGGTCTGAAATTCGATCAGCGGCAAGGGGCGGCCGAAGTAGTAACCCTGGCCTTCGTCGCAGCCATGCGCGCGCAGAAACTCCAGTTGCTCGACGGTTTCCACGCCCTCCGCCACCACCTCCAGCCTCAAGCCGTGCGCCAGCGTCACGATGGCGTCCACGATGGCGGCGTTGTTGGTGTTGGCCGGCAAATCGGTGACGAAGGAGCGGTCGATCTTGAGAAGGTCGACCGGAAAACGCTGCAAGTAGCTCAGCGAGGAGTAGCCGGTGCCGAAATCGTCGATCGCCATCCGCACGCCCATGCTCTTGAAGGCTCTCAGGGCCGCGATATTGTCGTCGGTATGGTGCATCAGGATGCCTTCGGTCAATTCCAGTTCCAGGCAAGAGGGCTCGAAGCCGGTTTCGGCGAGCAATCCCTGCACCAGGTCGGTCAGGTCGCACTGGCGAAATTGGCGGGCCGACAGATTGACCGCCACGCGCAACCGGGACCAGCCGTTTTGATGCAGCTGGCCGATTTCGCTGACGGCGGTGCGCAACACCCACTCGCCCAGCGACAACACCAGGCCGCTGTCCTCGGCGATCGGGATGAAGCGGGCCGGCGGCAACAGCCCGAGTTCGGGGTGATTCCAGCGGATCAGCGCCTCGGCGCCGGTGATGGCGGCGGCGCGAAAATCCCATTTGGGCTGGTAATACAGCTCCAGCTGCCGCCGCTCGACGGCGTGGCGCAGGCTGTTTTCCAGGCTCAGCCGCTCGCGCGCCACCACGGTGGCGCCGGACTGATAGTACTGGTAGTTGTTGCGCCCCGCGTCCTTGGCCCGATACAGGGCGTTGTCGGCGTTTTTCAGCAGGTTTTCGGCGCTGCGGCCGTCGCGGGGACACAGGCTGATCCCGATGCTGCAACCGATGTGCAGCTCGTGATCGTCGAGACGATAAGGCTCGGCCATCTGGTCCAGAATCCGCTGCGCCATGCGGGCGGCCTCGTCGCTATCGCCCAGATCGGGCAGCACCACGGCGAACTCATCGCCGCCCTGCCGGGATATCGTGTCGCATTGCCGGATGGATTCTTGCAGCCGCCGCGCCGCTTCCCGCAACAGCTGGTCGCCGACGCTGTGGCCGAGCGTGTCGTTGATCCGCTTGAAATGATCGAGATCGACCAGCAACACGCCCACCTGGCTGTGGTCGCGACCGGCCCGCAACACCGCTTGCTGCAAGCGGTCGCCCAGCAACGCCCGGTTGGGAAGGCCGGTCAGCGCGTCGTAATGGGCGAGATGCTGGATGTGTTCCTCGGCCTGCTTGCGCTCGGTGATGTCCTGCACCACGGTCACGAAATAGTCCACCACCCCGTTCGCCCGGCGCACGCAGCGGGTGGAAACGCTGGCGTAAAGCAGGCTGCCGTCCTGGCGCAAAAAGCGTTTTTCCAGCGAATAGCCATCGACCCGCCGGCTCATCACCCGCTCGAAGTGCGCCAGGTCGGCGGCCAAATCCTCGGGGTAGGTCAATTCGGCCCAGCTCAGGCGCAGCAGTTGCGAGCGCCGGTAACCCAGCAATTCGCAGAGGCGGTCGTTGACTTCCCACCAGCGCTTGTCCGGGCCGGTCAGGGCGATGCCGACCAGCGGCAGCTCGAAATAGCTCCGAAAGCGGGCTTCGCTGGCGCGCAGGGTTTCCTCGGTCCGCTTCAGGTCCGCGATATCGGTGTTGGTGCCCAGATAGTAGGCGGTGCGGCCGGCCCGGTCGCGCAAGGGCACGGCGCGGGTGTTCAGCCAGGCGGTCCGGCCCGAGGGGCTCCGAAACCGATGGTCCACCACCAGCTCGCCGCTCTCCTCGATCACCTGCCGCCACGCTTTCATCACCTGATCGCGCTCGTCGGGATGCACGGCCTGCATCCACGGCGACCCGAGCGCCTGCTCGGCAGTCAGGCCGGTCATCTGGCACCAGCGATCGTTGACATAGCGGCACCCGCCCTCCAGATCGGCCATGAAAACGCCGACCGGAAGCTGCTGGGCCAAGGCCCGAAAGCGCTGCTCGCTATCGCGCAGGGTTTCCGAATTCAGCCGCAGCCGCTCGATCTCGGCCTCCTGCTCCCGCTGGCGGGCGACGCCCTGCCGCAGCCGCTCGATCTCGGCTTCCTGCTCCCGCTGGCGGGCGACGCCCTGCCGCAGCCGCTCGATCTCGGCTTCCTGCTCCCGCTGGCGGGCGACGCCCTGCCGCAGCCGCTCGATCTCGGCTTCCTGCTCCCGCTGGCGGGCGACGCCCTGCCGCAGCCGCTCGATCTCGGCCTCCTGCTCCCGCTGGCGGTCGCTCGCAGCGTCGATGCGTTCCTTGAACTCGTCCCGTTGCGTCACGAGACGGCGCTGCCGACCGAGCAGCAGGACCAGGGAAACTCCGATCACTCCCAGCAGCAACAGTCCGCCGCCGATCCAAAATCTCAGCCGGTCATAATCGAATCCGCCGCCCGCCGAACCGAGCGTTTCGGCGGCCATCACCACCAGCGGCAGCGAGCCGCCGCAAAACGATGCCAGCAGGATCGCCAATATCGGAGCACGTCCGCCGAGGCCGGGTTTCCGGCGCGCGGGCACGGCCGATCCCACCGTGGAACGGCGAATCGATCCGCCCGCAAGCGGCTGGCTCATCGGCTTGGCATCCCGCCTCGAATCTTCAAGAAACCTCCTTCAAGGGTTGGCGATCTTCCCCTTCTCGCAGAGAAGCGTAGGCGGCAAATTCGGCCTCGTCCAACGGCCCGACCAGCCGTTCGCGGGCGAACGCCCGGTAGTGGCTTTCCACGATTTTGCTGTGCAGGCCGCTCTTGCGATACAGCCCCAGCAGGAGCCGGGCCTCGAAGCCATCGCCTCGCTCCAGATGGGCCACGTAGTCGGCTTCCAGCGCCTCTCGCTCGGGCGGGGTCAAGCGATCCAGCGCCGCCTGCAAGCGCGCGGCCAAAAATTGGGTGCGCGAGCGTTCCTGGCGCACCGTCGGGGATTCCGTTTCCTCGGCGCGATCCGCCGCAGCGGGCTCGGGCGACGGCATCCGGCGCGGCGCCGCCGCCCTCGGGCGGTAGTCTTCGCGCAAGGCGGCCAGCAGATAGGCCGGCAGGTTGTGGACCTTGCCCGCGATCAGGTCCTGCTCGACCACGGCGATGTTGCCTTCCAGATAATCCGGCTCGTGGGTGGCCAGCGCCATGCGGACTTGGCGGGCGCTCAAACCGCAAGCGGCCAACTTGTCGCGCAGATGCTCCTGGCGCTCCAGGCGATCCTCGGGTTTATCGACGACGGGCGGCACATCCTCGGGCGCGGTGATCGCGGCCTGGTGCTGGGCGAACAGCAACATTTGCGGGTTGTCGCTGACCCGGAACCGCACCGCCGCGACCTTGCGGTGATCGCGCTGGTAATCGATCTCCAGCAACAGGTCCGAGGTGTCGTTCACCTGGCGCACCGCCGGCTTGATGACCTTGTCGTTGAACTTGCGAAAATCCTGATAGTAGCCGTCCGCCTCGCTGATGCCCAGCAGGCGCTTGAGGATGTCCAAGCCGATCCAGCCGGTGGTGCCGATCCGCCGGTAGCGCAGGCAGTTCTCGTACAGGGCCAAGGCGTAACTGCTGCTGAACTTGCGCTGGATGCTGAGGTTGAGCAGCGCGTAAATCTCGGGCCGATAAAGCTTTTCGCACAGTTCCGGGCTGTAGGCGTAAACGCAGTAACCGCCCTTGATGACCGCCTGCGCCAGCAGGGTGGTGGCGCCCCATTCCTCCTGGTGGCCGTCTTCGTCGAGGATGTTCCACTCCAGCACCGTCCGAGCGAGCGTCTTCAGGGCTTCCTTGAGGGGGTCCAGATTGTGGGTGTTGAACCCGATGGCCTCGGCGAGATCCTTGACCCGGATGCGGTGCACCCGCGCGGTCAGCAAACTTTCGTAAGCGTTGTACAAAAGCACGTTCGAGGCTTTGCGCTGGGTGAGCGTCAGCCTGTTGTTGATGTGGATGGCGGCGATGTGTTTTTTGAGATTCTGGTCGGCCAAATCGGTCACGACCATTCTCCGGGCCGCATCCACGCCGTGGTGTTTTTCCCTGCTGCGTGCCATGCCGTTTAGTTTAGCAAATATGTCCCCTTGTCAATATAAAATCGATGGGGACATTTTTATCCCATAAACGGGGACATTACGATGCGGGCGTCTCGCTCGCGCCAACGGTTCAAGCCCGGTAAAGCGCCGATAACGGCCGCCCACATCCAGTCGTTCGCCCCTTGCGACGGTCTGGTTTACCCTAAAATAACAATTTGATTACAAATACATTATCGTGGATTCACGCCGAAAGGCCGAAAAAAATCCCATAAACGGGGACATTAAGGAATTTGTCCCATAAACGGGGACATCTCATCCCATAAACGGGGACATCTCATCCCATAAACGGGGACATCTCATCCCATAAACGGGGACATCTCATCCCATAAACGGGGACATAACATACTATAAATACTTGATTTTAAAAGCAAATTTTCACTCTAAACATTCTTTAAACGTCTTTTAAACATTCTTAAACGTCTTTAAACGAGCGTCGTCGCCGTTTTTTTTCAAAACCCGAAAAACCCGGCAAAACCGCCAGAAATCCGGAAAACCGACGGCGCAAAGCCATCCATTCGTCCCTAAAAACAGGGATGAAAACGCGCGGCTAACGCGGAAACGAAACGGACAAACTTAATTTTTCGCACCGGTCGCATCCAAATACCGACCCCGCCCGTAAACGAGGATGTCGGATCGAGCGATCTCGATTCAGACCCATATCGCCAATTGAACTACACGAGGACTATCGCCATGATCAAAACTACCGCTTTCAACCAGCTCGCGCTGGCCGCCGCTGTCGCCGGAGCCCTGAGCTTGGCCGCTTCTCCCGTCTTCGCTGGCGGGGAAGGCAAGGAGAAATGTTACGGAGTTGCCAAGGCCGGCGAAAACGATTGCGCCAGCGCCGCCGGCACGCACTCCTGCGCCGGCACTGCGACCACCAGCTTGGACGGCCAGGATTGGAAGTACGCCGCCAAAGGCACCTGCGAAAAAATGGGCGGGCAACTAAAGCCGTTCAAGGGCCAAGGCAAGCCCGCATCGAGCTGAGTGTCGTGACCGAAGCTCGCAACCGCGCCGCCCTCCCCGCCCGGGCGGGGATCGGTCTGCGTCATCCGCACTTGCCGGACTTTCTGGCCGCGCCCCAGCCGGCGGCGTGGTTGGAGGTCCACAGCGAAAACTACCTCGCTCCCGGCGGTCCTCGCGTCGCGACCCTGGAGCGGTTGCGCGGCGATTATCCGCTGAGCTGTCACGGGGTCGGTTTGTCGCTAGGTTCGGCGGGGGGGTTGGACCGGGCGCATCTGGCGCGGTTGCGAGCGTTGTACGATCGGCTGGAACCGGAGTTGGTCTCCGAGCATCTAGCTTGGTCCAAGGCCCCGGATGGGGTCTTTCTGGCCGATTTGCTGCCGTTGCCCTACACCCGGGAAGCGTTCGCCGCAGTGAGCGCGAACCTCGATCTCGCCCAGGAAACGCTGGGCCGGCGGTTGCTGGTCGAAAATCCATCCACCTATCTGCGGTTTCGCGAAGCGGATTGGGATGAGGCCAGCTTCTTGGCCGAGCTGGTGGGGCGCACCGGTTGCGGCCTGCTGCTGGATGTCAACAACCTGTACGTCAGCGCCATGAATCACGGCACCGACCCGCTGGTGCCGCTGGATCGCTTGCCGCTGGCGGCGGTGGAGGAAATCCATGTCGCCGGCCACGCGCGCGTCGCGTTCTCGACCGGCGAATTGTTGATCGACGATCACGGTTCGGCGGTCGCCGATCCGGTCTGGGCGTTGCTGGCGGCCACGCTGGCGCGGACCGGTCCCAAGCCGGTACTGGTGGAATGGGACACGAATATTCCGGCACTGCCGGTATTGCTGGGCGAAGCCGAACGAGCGGACGCCTGCCTGCGGGAGACGAACCGTGCGGCTGGCTGAATGGCAGCGCCGGATGCGGCGGACACTGCTGGAGGGCCGCTCCGACCCGGAACTGCTGGCGTTGCTGGCCGATCCACCCGAACAGCGCGAGCGGCGGTTGGCGGTGTATCGCAACAATGTCCGCCACGCCCTGTCGAGCGTGCTGGAGGCGGCGTTTCCGGTGGTCCGGCAACTGATCGGCGCCGAGTGCTTCACCGCCACCGCGCTGGCGTTCGTCGTCGAGCATCCGCCCCGCCGCCCGGCGCTGTACGAGTACGGGGGCGATTTTCCGGCGTTTCTGGGCCGGTTTCGGCCGCTGGCGGAACTGCCGTGGCTGGCGGATGTGGCCCGGCTGGAGTGGGCGCGCAACGAGGCGCTGTTCGCCGCCGAGCGGGAGCCGCTGACGCCGGCCCGACTCGCCGCCGTGCCGCCCGCCGAGTTGCCGCATCTGCGGCTGGCGCCGCAGCCGTCGGCCCGCTGGCTGGAGTCGCCCTGGCCGATTCACGCCATCTGGGGCGCGCATCAACCCGCCGGCGGGCCGCTGGAAGCGGTCGATCTCGAACGCGCCGAAACCGTGCTGGTGTGGCGACAGCACGGAGCGGTGCGCCAACGGCTTTTGACCGGGGGTGAATTGGCCTTGCTCGCCGCGTTCGCGGCCCAACAGCCGCTGGCCGAGGCGGTCGATGCGGCGGGGCGGCGGGATTCGACGTTTGATTTCGCCACCGCTCTCGCCAAGCTGTTGAGTGGCGGGGTTCTGATCGACCCAACTTGAGGATTTTTCGATGACGTTGCGTGCCGATTCCACGACCGCCGGCCGGTTTGAGCCGCTGGGATGGTATTTGGGGCTGAGCCATCTGCTGGAACGGCTCGCGCCGCTGGCCGATCTGCTGCTGCGCTTGGCGGTGTTTCGGTTGTTTTTCTGGTCCGGCCTCACCAAGCTCGGCGACTGGTCCAGCACCCTGCTGCTGTTCGAGAACGAATATCGAGTTCCGCTGCTGTCTCCCGCTGTGGCGGCCGTTTTGGCGACCGGCGCCGAATTGGGCGTTTCGTCGCTGGTGTTGATCGGCCTGTTGACCCGGTTGGCCGCGTTGCCGTTGCTGGCCATGGCGATGGTGATCCAGTTCGTGCTGGGCGCCGCCGATCCTGCCTATAATCGGCTCGAACACTACCTGTGGATGGTGCTGTTGCTGGCGCTCGTGGTTCGCGGCCCCGGCGCTTGGTCGCTGGACGCTTGGTTGGAACGGCGTTTCCGGCGGCCCGGCGCGTAAGTCCGAGGGCGGACGATGATCGGGATCGCGGCTCGCGCATGGCCGAACGCGTTCGGTGGCGCTCTCTCCACGGGTTCGGCCCGACAACCACCCCGAGCGCCCTTCATGGCATCCCGCGATTCATTGGCCGACTTGCTCGCACGCTGCGCCTTGCACGACCGGCACGCCTTTGAGGCTCTATACCGGCAAACCTCGCCGATCCTGTACGGCTTGCTGCTGAAATTGACCCGCGACCGCGAGCTGGCGGCCGATCTGCTCCAGGAAGGATTCGTGCGGATCTGGCAGCGGGCCGGCGATTACCGGCCGCAACTCGGCCAGCCGATCACCTGGATGGGCAGCATCGTCCGCCACCTGTCCATCGACCGGCTGCGGCGGGGCGAGAATCGCTGTCGCGTCGAACTCGGCGACGAGAATTGGGCGCTGGTGGCCGACGCCGGGCCGAGCCCCGAGGAACGGCTGCGCGACGAGCAGGGCGATGTCGCTCTGGCCCGCTGTCTGGAAACCTTGGACGTGGAACCGCGCCGCGCCCTGTCGCTGGCTTATTTCGATGGCTTGACCCACGACGCCATCGCCCGATACCTGGATCGTCCCTTGGGCACGGTCAAAGCCTGGGTTCGGCGCAGCCTGCAACGTTTGAAAACCTGTTTGGGGGAGGAGCCATGAACTACCAGCGTTCCCCCTTGCGCGACCGGTTGGCCGCCGAATACGTGCTGGGCACTTTGCGCGGCGCCGCCCGGCGCCGGTTCGAGCATCTGCTGCCGGCGCACCCGGCCCTGCGTCGGACCGTGGCCGAGTGGGAGCGCCGCCTGGATCGGCTAGTGGTCGCCAGTCCGAGCGCGCCGCCGCCGCCCGAGGTCTGGACCGCTCTCCGACAGCGCCTGTTTCCCGCCGAACCGCGCCGATCGTGGTGGGACAATCTGGCGTTCTGGCGAGGATTGGCGGTGGCTGGCCTGCTGGCGGCGGTCATCGCGCTGGCGCCGCGATTGGAGTCGCCGCAAGGGGTGGACATGTCCTTCGCCGCGATCCGCGGCAAGCAGCGCGAGGTGCTGTGGACGGTGGCGCTGGCCGACGATGGCCGCTTGCACGTCAACAACTTGCGGGCGATGGCGATGCCGCCCGATCAGCGCTGCATGCTTTGGCTGAAGACCGGCGACGATCCGCCCGTCATGCTGGGCATGTTGCCGGACGACGGCGGCACTCGCACCCTGCCGATGCCGGCCGGCGTGACCCGGCCGAGCCAGGGCGAGCTATGGGTCACCATGCAGCCGATGGTTCCCAAGCCGCAACCGCCGTCCCAACCCCTGTATCAGACGCGCTGGCAGGCGCTCTGAGCGATTTTTGCTTGGACCCGCCCCCCGGATATGGGAAAGCCGTTAAAACGGCTCCACGGCCTTCTGGCGCGGTTTGGCGGGGTTTCCGGATGAGGGGTCGAGCGCGGTCGGTACGGACTTCATCGCGATTTACCTCCGAGGAGGTATTCCGTCGAGTCGCGTTACGTTCCGATCCGATTCTAGTATGGTTCGATTCGCTCCGGCTTCCGCCATCAGCCCCGAGGTGTCCAGCGTGTCCGCCCTGACCGGTGATTCCACCCTTCCGCCCGCTTCCCTGACCGACCGTTTCGGCCGCCGGATCGACTACGCGCGGTTTTCCGTGACCGACCGCTGCGATTTCCGTTGCGTCTACTGCATGAGCGAACGCATGGCCTTTCTGCCGCGCGCTCGCGTTTTGACTTTGGAAGAATTGGCGGCGCTGGGCCGGGCGTTCGTGGAACTGGGCACACGCAAAATCCGCATCACCGGGGGCGAGCCGCTGGTGCGGCAAAATATCGTTTGGCTGCTCCGGGAATTGGGCCGGTTGCGGGAGCATGGTCTGGCAGAACTGGTGCTGACCACCAACGGCTCGCAACTGGAGCGCATGGCGGCCGATCTCAAGGCCGCCGGCGTGGCGCGTCTCAACATCAGCCTGGACAGCCTGGACCCGGCGCGTTTCCGCCGGATCACCCGCAACGGCGAACTGGACGCGGTTCTGCGCGGCGTCCGGGCGGCCCAAGCCGCCGGTTTCGAGCGAATCAAGCTGAACGCGGTGATCCTGAAAAATCGCAATCACGATGAAGTGGTGGATTTAGCGCGTTTCGCGATCGATAGCGGGCTGGACATCAGTTTCATCGAGGAAATGCCGCTCGGTGTCATTGGCGATCACGACCGCGCCGAGGCTCACTATTCCAGCGACGCCATTCGCGCCGATCTGGCGCGGGCGTTCGCGCTGACCCCCACCACCGAGAGCACCGGCGGACCGTCCCGCTACTACCGCATTTCCGGCACCGACAGCCGCATCGGTTTCATCTCGCCCCACAGCCACAATTTTTGTGACGACTGTAATCGGGTTCGAGTCTCGGCGGAGGGCCGGTTGCTGCTCTGTCTGGGACAGGAGCATTCGGCCGATTTGAAATACACTCTGCGGGCTTATCCCGGTGACCGCGAGCGGCTGAAGCGGGCCATCGTCGCGGCGATGGCGCTCAAGCCGCGCGGCCACGATTTTCAGCTTGGCGGGCAGCCGGTGATTCTGCGCCACATGAATCACACCGGCGGGTGAAAGGCGGCTCGTAGATTGCTCGGCCGTTCTCGGGAGCGAAGTCGGCGCGAGAGCGGCCGTTCAGTTGTACACGCGCTTGGCCTGTCGGGTCCGCCACAAAAAGCTTCTCACCGAGCTGACGGGGCGATACAGCAGATCGGCGATTTCCGCCGCGCCCACGCCCTGCTCGTCCAAGCGCAGTATCTCGGCTTTTTCCCACTCGCTGAAGTTTTCCCGGACCGGGCGCGGCGTTGCCGGTTCGATGATCGCTTTTCTGGCCCGCAGCGCCGCGTTCACGCCCCGCTCGATGCAGCGCTCGATCAAGTCGGTCAGGTCCTTCTGGGTCAGCTTGAAAACGGGTTCGTCGGTGCCGAGCATCGCGTAGTGACCCCGCTTGCGGAGCGCCGGCAGCACTTCGGACGTGACCCACTTCTTGAATTTCTTGGCCTCCGGTTTGCGGCTGGTAAGGATCAGCGCGTAAAGGCCGGACTCGTTGATGACGGTCATTTTTTGCGGCCCGCCAAGGGTGTGAATTGAACTCACACCCTTCTCGTCGCTATCCAAACGTTCGAGCGCCTTGCGGTCCAGCGTCAATACTTCAAGCACATCGGCCGCCACGAACCACGGCTCACCGTCTATCATCAGGACACGGACGGATTGGGCAACAAAATTGAAAGTGATAAGATCGTTGGACATCAGGGGAATCCTAAACGAAAAAATAACTTCTTTATCATTTGATTATAATCAAATTATCGGCAACGAAACAGGCTGTTTCCGAGAATGCTCGATATCGCCGCCGGAACTGCGGTCACCCACTAAAATCCAATCGGAAATCCACTTCGAGGGAGAGCCGATCTTGAGTCCGATGGTGCGGCGCAAGCTTACCCGGCAACCTGGCGGCGTCTTGATGACGCTGTTCCTGGTTCTGTTGCTGGCATTCGGTAGCCGCCCCTGCATGATGTTGGGGCAAGCCGATCTCGCTCCGCCATCGAGCCACGATTGTTGTCCCGACCTATTGGCAATATCGGATCTGCCCGACGACCCCCCGCCGTCGCCCTGCCACGATAGCCCCTGCCCGCAAGCCATCGATTCGCACGACTGGGCCAGCCCTCACGGACCGACAGTTAGCGGTTCGGATCACCTGTCGCAACCGCTCGTCATTGCTTGGCAGTTGCCGCCGGATTGGTCGGGTAGCGGTCAACACTCCCCGTTCCTCGCCGCTAAAACGACCGGCCCACCGTCGGCGCAGCGTTCCCGCGTCCTGCGTTTGTAGCGCTCCCACCTCGTTCGCGTCTTGCCGAAAGCGCGGCCTCGGGCCGCATTCACGCGATTTTTTCAGGGAGCCTTTCGATGAAAATCATCCTGGCGGTCATTGCCGCCATCCTGCTGTTCGGGGCTGGCGTCCTGCTGGCGCCCCGCTTGCAAGCTGTTCTCGCCCATCTCGGTCACGAGACGCCCGCGCGGGCTGATTCCACCGCCGCCGCGCCGGTCGAGCGCAAGCCGGTCAAATACCGCCACCCGATGAATCCCGCCATCTTCTCGGATACTCCGGCCAAGGACGACATGGGCATGGAGTACATCCCGGTCTACGCCGATGAGGAGAAGACCGATTCCGGTCCGGGTATCCGCATCGCGCCGGAAATCGTCAACAATCTGGGCGTGCGCGCCGCGCCGGTCGAGCGCGGCGATCTCAGCCGGCGCATCGAAACCGTCGGTTATCTCGATTACGACGAGCGGTCGCTCAGCCATGTCCATCTGCGCGCCAACGGCTGGATCGAAAATCTGAAGGTTAGAACCTTGGGCGAGCGGGTGCGGCAGGGCGATCTGCTTTTGGAGGTCTACTCCCCCGATCTGGTCAACGCCCAGAAAGAATATTTGCAAACCCTGCGCGGTGACCGGGCCGATCTCAAGGCTTGGGGCCGCGACCGGCTGATGGCCTTGGGCATCCCGGAAAGCCAGATCCAGCAACTGGAAAAAGAGCAGCGCGTTCGCCAGTTGACCTCGGTATACGCCCGTCAGAACGGTCTCGTTTCGGCGCTCAACATCCGCGAGGGCATGTACGTGACCCCGGAGATGGAGCTAATGACGCTGGCCGATCCGTCCACCATCTGGGTCAAGGTCGAGGTGTTCGAACAGCAGGCCGGCTGGCTGGCGGTGGGTCAGAAGGCCGAGGTGCGGTTGCCGCACGCGCCCGGCGAGGCGTGGGAAGGTGCGGTGGAGTACATCTACCCCGACGTGGACGCCAAGACCCGCGCCGTCCGTGCCCGGCTGCGTTTTCCCAATCCCGGCGAACGGCTCAAGTTCAACATGTTCGCCGATGTGGTCATCCACGCGACACCGCGCGCCAAGATACTTCACATTCCGCGCGAGGCGCTGATCCGCACCGGCACGGAACAGCGGGTGATCATCGATCTCGGCGCTGGGCGGTTTGAGGCGCGGCCGGTCGAAATCGGTATGGAGTCCGGCGACCGGGTGGAAATCCGTTCCGGCCTGAAGGAAGGCGAGCGGGTGGTCACGTCCGCGCAATTCCTGCTCGACTCGGAAAGCAGCGTCCGCGCCAGCCTGCAACGGCTGACCAAACCGCCGACGCCCGAGATTTGGGCGGAGGGCGTCATCAATAAAATCGAAACCGATACGCGCGTCATCAACCTCGTTCACGAACCCATCGCCGCGCTGAACTGGCCGGCGATGACCATGGATTTTCCGGTCGCCGCCGGAGTCAATCTGGCGAAACTCAAACCGGAGGCGAAGATACGCTTCCGCATCCATGAAGGCGGCGACGGGCGCTATGTGATCGAAGCCATACATCCCTCACCCCCGGCCCCTCTCCCAAAGGGCGAGGGGAGTACCGCGCCATGATCGCCGCCGTCATCCGCTGGTCGATTCACAACCGCTTGCTGGTCACGCTGGCGACTTTGCTGCTGGCCGGTTGGGGCGCGTATTCCGCCCGCCACATCCCGCTCGACGCCCTGCCCGACCTGTCCGACGTGCAAGTCATCGTCAAGACCAGCTATCCCGGCCAGGCGCCGCAGGTGGTGGAAAGCCAGGTGACGTATCCGCTGGCGACGGCGTTTCTGGCGGTGCCGGGCGCGGTGTCGGTGCGCGGCTATTCCGGCTTCGGCGATTCGTTCGTCTACGTGATCTTCGCCGACGGCACCGACCTGTACTGGGCGCGGTCGCGGGTGCTGGAGTACCTGAGCCAGATCGCGCCGCGCTTGCCGCCGCAAGCCCAGCCCGCGCTGGGGCCGGACGCCACCGGGGTCGGCTGGATCTACGAGTACGCGCTAGTGGATCGCGGCGGCCAGCACGATTTGGCCCAGTTGCGCTCCTTGCAGGACTGGTTCCTCAAGTTCGAGTTGCAGTCGGTGGACGGCGTGGCCGAGGTGGCGACGGTCGGCGGCATGGTCAAGCAATATCAGGTGGTGCTCGATCCCAACCGGCTGCGCGCCTACAACCTGCCGCTGGCGCAAGTGCGCATGGCGATCCAGAACGCCAACCAGGAAGTCGGCGGTTCGGTGATCGAAATGGCCGAAGCCGAATACATGGTGCGCTCGCGCGGTTATTTGCAAAACGTCGAGGATTTGCGCGGGGTTCCGCTCGGGGTCAGTCCCGCCGGCACGCCCATTCTGCTGGGCGACGTGGCCGAGGTGCGCATCGGCCCGCAATTGCGGCTGAGCGCGGCGGAACTGGACGGCGAAGGCGAGGTGGTCGGCGGCATCATCGTCATGCGCTCCGGCGAAAATGCGCTCACCACCATCGAAGCGGTCAAGGCCAAGCTGGAGCAGTTGCGGCGCGGCTTGCCGGAAGGCGTCGAAATCGTGCCGACCTACGACCGCTCCAGCCTGATTTTGCGGGCGGTGGCCAATCTGCGCGACAAGCTGGTGGAGGAATTCGTCGTCGTCGTCATCGTCTGCGCCCTGTTCCTGTTCCACTTGCGCTCCTCGCTGGTGATCCTGATCAGCTTGCCCATCGGCATTCTGGCCGCGTTCGCCATCATGCGCTGGCAGGGGATCAACGCCAATGTCCTGTCGCTGGGCGGCATCGCCATCGCCATCGGCGCGATGGTGGACGCCGCCATCGTCATGGTGGAGAACCTGCACAAGCATCTGGAACACGCTCGGCCGCGCGATGCCGCCGACCGCTGGCGGATCGTGCGAGAGGCGTCGGCCGAGGTCGGGCCGCCGCTGTTCTTTTCGCTGCTGATCATCACCTTCAGCTTTCTGCCGGTGTTCGCGCTGGAGGCGCAGGAAGGCCGCCTGTTCGCGCCGCTGGCCTACACCAAGACCTACGCGATGGCGGCGGCGGCCGGCCTGTCCATCACCCTGGTGCCGGTGCTGATGGGCTGGTTCGTGCGCGGGCGCATCCTCCCCGAACAGAAGAATCCCCTCAACCGCGTGCTGATCGCCGCGTATCGGCCGTTCGTGGCGCTGGTGCTGCGCCACCCGTGGCCGGTGGTGCTGCTGGCGGGATCGTTGACGCTGACCGCGTGGTGGCCGCTGCACCGCTTGGGCGTCGAGTTCATGCCCGATCTGGACGAAGGCGATTTGCTGTACATGCCGACCACCTTTCCCGCCATCGCCATCGGCAAGGCGGCGGAAATCTTGCAGCAGACCGACAAGCTGATTCGGGCCGTCCCGGAAGTGCAGCGGGTGTTCGGCAAGGTCGGGCGGGCGGAAACCGCCACCGACCCGGCGCCGCTGAGCATGATCGAGACGGCGATTCAGTTGAAGCCGCGCGAACAGTGGCGACCCGGTTTGACCACCGCCGATCTGATCGCCGAGCTGGATCGCACCGTCAAGCTGCCCGGCCTGAGCAACGCCTGGGTGATGCCGATCAAGAACCGGATCAACATGCTGGCGACCGGCATCAAAACCCCGCTGGGCGTCAAGGTGGCCGGCACCGATCCAGCGGTGATCCAGCAGGTCGGCGAGCGGCTGGAACAGGTCATCCGCGCCATTCCCGGCGCGACCTCGGTCTATTCGGAGCGGGTGGCGGGTGGCCGGTACCTGGACATCGCCATCGACCGCTTGGCCGCCGCCCGATTGGGACTGAACATCGGCGACGTGCAGGAGGTCATCAACACCGCCGTCGGCGGGATGAACGTCACCGAAACCGTGGAAGGGCTGGAACGCTATCCGGTGAATCTGCGCTACCCGCAGGCGGTGCGCGACTCGCTGGAGCGGTTGCGGGCCTTGCCCATCGTCACGCCGACCGGGGCCGCCGTGCCGCTTTCTCAGGTGGCCGAAGTGAAAATCACCGACGGGCCGGCGATGTTGCAGAGCGAGAACGCCCGGCTGACCGGCATCACCTACGTGGACATTCAGGGCCGCGACATCGGCTCTTTCGTCGCCGAAGCGCAGAGGGCGGTGGCGGATCAAGTCGCGCTGCCCGCCGGCTACTCGCTGCGCTGGTCTGGCCAGTACGAGTACATGACCCGTGCCTTGGCCAAGCTGCAAGTGGTCGCGCCGGTGACTCTTGCGGTGATCTTTTTGTTGCTGTATTTGAGCTTTGGCCGCTTGGGTCCGGCGGTGCTGATCATGGCGACCCTGCCCTTCGCCCTGCTCGGCGGGGTCTGGCTGCTGTACGGGTTGGACTACAATCTGTCGGTGGCGGTCGGGGTCGGTTTCATCGCCTTGGCCGGCGTCGCGGCAGAAACCGGGGTGGTGATGCTGGTCTATCTCGATCACGCGCTGGCGAAGCGGCGAGAAGCCGCCGTCGGCGAGGGCCGCGCCGTGACGCTGGCCGAGTTGCGCGAAGCGGTGATCGAAGGCGCGCTGCTGCGGGTGCGGCCGAAAATGATGACCGTGGCCACCATCATCGTCGGCCTGCTGCCGATCATGTACGGCGCAGGCACGGGGTCAGAAGTGATGCGGCGCATCGCCGCGCCGATGGTCGGCGGCATGGTCAGCGCGACCTTGCTGACCTTGATCGTGATTCCGGCGGTGTTTCTCATCTGGCAGGAAATCGTGATACGCCGCGAGCACCGAGGAAACGGTGCGCCGGTCGTGGTCGAATCGTGAATGTTCTATTCCAACACAACCCTGGAGATATCCGATGATAAAGCGATGGCTGATTCCCGCGTGCCTGGTCGCGCTGTTGGGCGGTGGCTCGGCGCTGGCCGTTACCGCCAGTCAAGATCAGCAGGCCGCGCCCGCGACGACCGCCGACAAAGCGATTTTCGCCACCGGAACCGTCAAAAGCGTGGACGCGGCGGCGGGCAAGCTGGTGATCGACCACGATCCGATCCCGGCGCTGAAGTGGCCGGCGATGGTGATGGATTTCCGGTTGGCGGACAAGGCGCTGGCGGGCAAGGTCAAGGCGGGCGACAAGGTGAAATTCACGCTGACGCCCGGCGACAAGGGCAGCTATATCGTCACCGCTATCGAGCCGGTGCGATAGCGACTGGTCAAGTGACCGCCAGATCGGCGGGGGTGCTATGGCGATGCCGGCGACGATGGGCTCGGCCCTTCCTCGTACCAGCCTTTCGTCGCGTTGACGACCCGCACCACCAGCAGCATCGCCGGCACCTCGATCAACACGCCGACCACCGTGGCCAGCGCCGCGCCGGAATCGAAGCCGAACAGGCTGATGGCGGCGGCCACGGCCAGCTCGAAGAAGTTGCTGGCCCCGATCAGCGCCGACGGGCAGGCGATGTTGTGCTTTTCGCCGACTTGGCGGTTCAGCCAGTACGCCAGCGCCGAATTGAAAAACACCTGGATCAGGATTGGCACGGCCAGCATGGCGATCACCAGCGGTTGCCGGAGGATGATTTCGCCCTGAAACGCGAACAGCAGCACCAGCGTCAGCAGCAGCGCGCCGACCGACCACGGGCCGATTTTCGCCATCGTGGCCTCGAAAACCGCCTGACCTTTCCCCAGCAGCGCCCGCCGCCAGAGCTGGGCCAGAATCACCGGGATGACGATGTAGAGGACCACCGAGGTCAACAGCGTGTCCCACGGCACCGCGATCGACGAAATGCCGAGCAGCAGCCCGACGATGGGCGCGAAAGCGAAAATCATGATGGTGTCGTTCAGGGCAACTTGCGACAGGGTGAAATAGGGGTCGCCGTCGGACAGCTTGCTCCACACGAACACCATCGCCGTGCACGGTGCGGCGGCGAGCAGGATCAGGCCGGCCAGATAGCTGTCCAGTTGGGCGGCGGGCAGGAGCGGCGCGAACACCTGCCGCACGAACAGCCAGCCGAGCAACGCCATCGAAAACGGCTTGACCGCCCAGTTGACGAACAGCGTGACGCCGATTCCCTTCCAGTGGGCTTTGACCTGGTGCAGCGCCCCGAAGTCGATCTTGACCAGCATCGGCACGATCATCACCCAGATCAGCAGCCCGACCGGGATGTTCACCCGGGCGACTTCCAGCCGGCCAATCCGCTGAAACAGACCGGGGAACCATTGCCCCAACGCGATTCCCGACCACGATGCACAGCGCGACCCACACCGTCAGGTAGCGCTCGAAAAAACCTGATCGGATTGCCGGCGGCCCGGTTGGCGGCGATCTCGCCCGGCGCGCTCATGGCTGATCGGACAGCCGGGTCTTGCCGATTTCGTCCAGCTTGTTTTTCAGCCTGATTTTGTCCAAGGACTGAAAAGGCAAGCTGGCGAAAAGCTTGATGCGGTTTTCCAGTTCGCGGAACGCTTGGCGAAAAGCGAGCATTTTCAGGGCGTCATCCCCCTCCACCGCCGCCGGGTCTGCCACGCCCCAATGCGCGGTCATCGGCTGGCCCGGCCAGAACGGGCAAACCTCGCCGGCGGCGTTGTCGCAGACCGTGAACACGAAATCCAGCGGCGGCGAATCCGGGGCGCCGAACTCGTCCCAGCTTTTGCTGCGCAGATCATCGACCGGACAAGCCTTGATTTTCCAACAGCTTGACGGCGAATGGATTGACCTTGCCGGTCGGGTGGCTGCCGGCGCTGAACGCGCGGAAGCGGCCTTTGCCCAAGTGGTTCATCAGCGCTTCCGCGAGGATGCTGCGCGCGGAATTGCCGGTGCAGAGAAACAGCACGTTAAAGGTCGGGTTGCTCACGAAATACCTCTCGGGGTAGGGTCAGGTTTTTGGTCATGCACACGGCGGAAGCCGGGCAAAGCGTCGAAAATTCGGTGGTGCGTTGCAGGGCCGGCGGCGCGCTGGCCCGCTCGTGGCGCCGATACCCTCGGGCCTCGAAGAAGCTCGCGGCGGTCGTGGTCAGCAAGTAGAGCCACCGCACGCCCAAGCTTCGCGCCAAGCGTTCCGCCGCGACCACGGTCGCGCTGCCCAGACCATGCCGACGGTGTGCGGTCGCGACCGCCAGCGAGCGCAGCAGGGCGGCATCGCCATGGATTTCCAGACCGACGCACGCGACCAAGCCGCCCGCCGGGTCCGTGGCCATCTGAAAGCGGTCGAGATGGACCGCCTCCAGATCGTCGCACGGCAAGCCGTTATCCCGTAGCAGTCGCCGAATCGCCGGCAAATCGGATGCGTGGGCCGGTTGGAATCGGTGCATGCCGA
This sequence comes from Candidatus Competibacter sp., assembly GCA_037045685.1. Classification (GTDB taxonomy): domain Bacteria; phylum Pseudomonadota; class Gammaproteobacteria; order Competibacterales; family Competibacteraceae; genus Competibacter_A. The sequence goes on along the minus strand of JBAOII010000022.1, from coordinate 67,720 downwards.
ACTCTTCAGCAGCACGGAGTGGCGTCGGCCTGTTCGGGGCAGCAGGATGAGGAGGCTTGAGCTTGCCGCACCGGGTTTGCCGGCGGGATGCAGCAGGCGGTTTCCTTCGATTCATCCCCGCCAAAAACCGGGATGCTGTCCAGCGTGTGGAAGGTTTCCCAGGCGATGCCCTGCGGATCGTCGGTCCAATATTTGTCGGACTTGGCGTAGCAGCAGGCGGCGCCCATTTCCGGGGTGGTCTGGGCGTGCAACCCTGCCAGCCGAGCGCGCATCTCGGCCAGTTCCTCCGCCGATTCGACCTGTACCCCGAGGTGGTTCAGCCCGATGGCCGCGCCGCGCCGGGAGATGGCGAAATTCACCCGTGGATCGTCCAGCATCCACTTGGCGTAGTCGGGCTTGTTGACGGTCGGCTCGGCGGCGAACAGCGTCGAGTAGAAATGGATGCTCTCGGCCAGATTGTTTACGGAAACATGGACGTGCAGGCGTTTCATGATCAATCCTCCTCGATGACGGAGCAGGCCGGGGTGCAAACCGGCGTACAGGGATTGCCGCCGCAACAGTTCTCGGTGAGAAAAGCGAGCAGTTCGTTCATCGCCGAGAAGTTGGCGGTGTAGATGATAAAGCGGCCTTCTTGGCGCGAACCGACCAGATCGGCGTGCGCCAACTCCTTCAGGTGGAAGGACAGTGAGGATGGCTGGACGCCGGTGATCTCGCCGATTCGTCCGGCGGGCAGACCGGCCGGGCCGGCTTGCACCAGGGTTCGGAAGATGGCGAGGCGCGTGTTTTGCGCGAGCGCCGCCAGGGCCATTACAGCAGATTTTGTTTCCATGTTTCAATTATTATTGAAACATGGAAACAATGCAATAGGCTGCCATGGTGATGGGGGCGGTGAACCGAGACCCCGGTCGCGGTCGAAGCATGGACGCCGTTCATCGTTGCGGCGCTTGAACTACACTTTCCGATGATCGACACGGCGTGCCGGCCGCTTTTCAAGTCCGGTGCGCCTCACTGGAGGAGTGCAATCCGATGTCCGCTACCCTGTCCGAATACTCTCCGAACCGCCGCCGGTTTCTGACTGCCGTGTTGGCCGGTTCCGCCACGCTGGCGTTTGGCGACCTCGTTCTGCCCCGCCCCGCTCGCGCCGCCGGTACCGGCCCATTTACCCTGCCGCCGCTACCCTACGCCGACAACGCGCTCAGCCCCACCATTTCGGCGCAGACCATCGGATTCCACTACGGCAAGCACCATCAAGGCTACGTCAACAATCTCAACCCGCTGGTTGCCGGCACCCCGCTGGCCGACCAACCGCTGGAAGCGGTGATCAAGGCTTCCGTCGGCGCCGTCGATAAAACCGCGATTTTCAACAACGCCGCGCAAATCTGGAACCACACCTTCTACTGGAACAGCCTGAAGCCCAAGGGCGGCGGCAAGCCCACCGGCGCGCTGGCCGACATGATCGGCAAATCCTTCGGTGGCTTCGATCAGTTCAAAACCGAGTTCGCCAAAGCGGCCACCAGCCAATTCGGCAGCGGTTGGGCGTGGCTGGTCAAGGACGGCGACAAATTGGCCGTCACCAAAACCGGCAACGCCGACACGCCCATCGTCCACGGCCTCAAGCCGCTGCTGACCATCGACGTTTGGGAGCACGCCTATTATCTGGATTACCAGAACCGGCGGGCCGACTACGTGGCCGCCGTGCTCGACAACCTGATCAACTGGGACTTCGCCGCGCAAAATCTGGCGGCGTGAAGCCGGTCGCCGATTGACATTTCTCGCCGATTCCCCTCTTCCTCCGGGAAAGGGGAGTTTTCGTGCAGGGCTTCAACCCGCCGAGCCAAACCGGCGCGGGTCGGCGAAACTTTCGACCGAATCCAGATAGGACCGCAAGCCGACGGCGAAAATGGTGTTGTGATCGGCGCGGGGAATTTTCAGCAAATGCTTGTCCGGGGCGGGGCAGGCATCGTACAGGGCTTGACCGTCGGCGAAGGGGATCAGGTGGTCGTGTTCGGCATGGATGACCAGCGTCGGTTTCGTAAATGCCCGAATCTTTTCCAGTTGCCGGAACCCTTGGCTTTCCTCGAAACCGGCAAGAGCGGCGGGATGAACCCCGATCCGGCGCAGCAGCGGCCCGGTATGGGCGAAGGCGCTTTCGAGGATGAGCCCGGCGATCCGGTCGGGATGGCGGTAGGCCAACTCCAATGCCGGGGCGCTGCCCAGCGAGCGACCCATGACGATCAGCGGCCCGGTATACCCCTGTCGATTTAGCCAGTCGGCGACGAAGCCGAGGACGGCATGGCTGTCGGCAAGCAGGGTCGAGGCGGTCGGCCGGCCAGCGGAGCGACCGTAACCCCGATAATCGACCGCGATAAAGTTGATTTCGCGTTCCACGTACAGGGCGCCGATGTCGTCGTAGTCCTCGGCGATTTCGCCGTTGCCGTGAAAGAACAGGATGTTGGTGGCTTCGGCATCGGCCAGATGGCAGCGCGCTCCGACCGCCACGCCTTCGGCCACGGGAATCGCCAGGTCGCGGATGTTGTCCGGGGAATCGCGAGCGAAGCTGGAGCGCGGATAAAACAGATAGGCGAGTACATCCGGCCGGTCGAGCGGCGAATCATCGGGGAACGGTTCGGCGGACATGAGCGTATCTCCTCGGCGGGGTTCGGGCTGGCGGATCGCGAGTTGCGGCGCAACATGCAACAGTATACGTTCCGCGAGGCTGATCGAATGATCCCCGTTAGACCGATGCCTCGCGATCCAGACAATTGAAGCAACGACTATGATTAACCAATCGATTTCGTCGCAACCGGCGGCAAGAACCTACTCCGTGGTCGATCTGGTCGCTGCGGCGATTGAGGGGCGCATCCGCATCCCGGAGTTTCAGAGGCCGCTGCGCTGGCAGTGGAAAGATGTGTGCTGGTTGTTCGACAGTATCGTCAAGGGCTATCCGATCGGCAATCTCCTGTTTTGGAAACGACTGGCGCCAGAGGCGGATATCAAGTTGGGTGGGTTGCGCTTCCGGGCTAAACCGTTCGACGAAGGTTGGTGGGTGGTGGATGGTCAGCAGCGTCTGACCAGCCTAGCTAGCGCGCTCTCCGAAGAGGGCGGGCGAGACGAGCGGTTCGCGCTCGCTTACGACTTGAGCCGAAAAGAATTCGTGCGTCCGTGTCGGGAAGAAGACGGATACATCATTCCTCTACCGATCCTGTTCGATCTCCAGCGCTTGGTTCGCTGGTTTACCAAGGATCACCCGGAAGCCAGCGAAGAGCTGGACGAAGCCTCGCGAGTCACGCGGGCTATCCGCGAATACCAAGTTCCGGCCTATCTGGTGGATCAAGACGACGAAGCGGTCTTGCGCGAGATATTCGACCGCCTCAACAACTACGGCAAGCGGCTCAGTCGGGCCGAGGTGTTCTCGGCTTTGCATCCTGGTCGGGCCAGCAGCGTGGAGCCGTCTTCTCATTTCCAGAGGATCGCGGAGTCGATTCACGATGGCCAGGGTTTTGGTGTCCTCGATGACCATACGATATTAGAAGCCGTCCTGGCGCGGCGCGGCGCGGATGTGACTCGTGATATACGAGTTGAATTCTCGCATCGGACTCGGGAACCTCGCGATTTTGAAAACGAAGCCCCGGAAGAAGCGTATCGCCAGGGAGAACTTGCGTTGTCACGAGCCGTCGCGTTTCTTCAGGAGGATGCTGGCGTACCTCATTTTGCTTTCCTCCCTTACCGCTACCTCCTTGTGGTATTGACCCGGTTCTTTGCCCACTTTCCAGAACCAAACCCACGTAACCGCGTTCTTTTGCGCCGATGGTTTTGGCGCGCGGCATTGATTGGTCCAAGCCCGTTCGCCTCTAGTTGGACAAATGCCATGCGGACGCTGGCCACCCGCATCACAGCGAACGATGAGATTGGATCGATCCAGCAGCTGTTGAACAACCCGCTTGATCAGAGTCTGTTACCGCCTACCCTGACTGGATTCCGAACCAGTTCGGCGGCCAGCCGGATCGTTCTCTCGGCGTTATGGGCGCTCAAACCGCGGTCGCTACTGACCGGACAGCCCTATGATCGCCAGCAATTGATCGAAGCGATCCAACCCGATGCCACCCTCGCTGGCGTGGCGAAACGCATCTTGAGTCGCGAGCCCGAAAACCGGAGAGCTTGGGCGGCCAACCGTATTCTGGTGCTGGAGGCAGAAGACGAATTGCCCAAGTCGGTGGCCGATTTGCTCATCGCGCCACCTTTGGGGAGAGATGTGGCGGAGCACGATCTGTTTGCTTCCCATGCGCTCGACGCAAAGTTGGTCAGAGCCCTTACCGAAGAGGATAAGACCGCTTTCCTCGATGGCCGACAACAACGCATAAAACAGGTGGTCGCGGACTTCATCGAACGGATGGCGGAAACCCGTCTCGAAGACACTCCTCCTCTGGACAGCTTCAACCTCGACGATATGGAAGCGGAACGCGATGACGCGCTCATCTGAGGAACAGTTTTGTGTTTACCTTCACGACCGGCTTGTCGGACGCCTGCACCGGCGCCATGACCTGACGCGGTTCGTGTTCGAGGAAGGCTACTGGGACGATCCGAACCGTGCCGTGCTGGGTCTTCGCTTTGAGGAAAATCCTCGTGCGCGACATCAAAGCAATATGCGGCTTCCGCCCTGGTTCTCGAATTTGTTGCCCGAAGGGCGCCTGCGGGAATGGATCGCCCAAGCGCGCCGAACTTCGATCGAACGGGAAATGGAGCTTCTGGCCCAAGTTGGACATGATCTTCCCGGTGCCGTGCGCGTGCTCGCCGCAGACGAAATGGTGCCGGTGGATCTGGCCGATCACGGCGATTCGGATGTTGACCGAGGTGGCGCCATGGACTCGCTCTGGTCCTTCTCTCTGGCGGGGGTCGGGCTCAAGTTTTCCATGCTCGCACGAGGTGATCGCCTGACGATCCCCGCGCGTGGGGAGCGAGGTGATTGGATCGTCAAATTGCCCCATCCGACATACCCCGGAGTGCCGGAGAACGAACTGGCGATGATGACGCTCGCCAAGGCTGTCGGTATCGATGTGCCCGAAGTCCGGCTAGTGCATCGCGATGAAGTGGAGCCTCTGCCCGAGAGCGTTTGGTCCGGCCAAGACCGCCTGTTTGCCGTGAAGCGATTCGACCGCGGGCCGGAGCGCGAACTGATTCACATCGAGGATATGACTCAGGTGCGCGGGTTTTATCCAGACGCAAAGTACAACGGTAGCTTTGAGACGGTCGGTGCATTGGTATATCGCGGTCATGACATTGAATCGTTGCGCGAATTTGTGCGGCGTTTGACATTCAACATCCTGATTGGCAACGGGGACGCGCACTTGAAAAACTGGTCTCTGATCTATCGCGATCCGCGCGTACCCACGCTTGCTCCTGCTTATGATCTGGTCGCAACCTTCATTTACCGTCCGACTATCGAGGGACCCGAAGAGATGGCGCTGCGTTTCGGGCAATCGAAACGCTTCGAGGATGCGCGGATATCCACCTTTTCGCGACTCGATGAGAAGCTCGGCGCCAAAGCGGAACTTGGCGAGGTGGTCAGGGCGCTGGCGGGTCAGATTGTCGCGGAATGGCCTCGGGTGGCAGCGTTACTGCCAGGACTATCCCGAGTTTTGTCGCCGGATTGAGGTATTCATTCAACAGCGCGCTAGCCAGCTTGTCCGCTGACAGCGTTGCTCCGCTCTGGATCCATTTTCACCGGAAGACCACATCGAAGTATTGATAGGCTGGCCGGATATTCCCGGTTGGCGGTGAGTCTGCCCCGGCGCGCGGCGGCGCGCGGCGGCGGGCAGCGCCGCTTGGCCTATACTTCAACCACAATCCGGCCATCATCTCCCCTTCTTCCCGAGCGGATACGGCATGAGGGAGAGCGGGCCGACACCCAAATGACCATCCACCCAGGGGAGCAAAGATGTACATCGGCGACTATCTCGGCAGGCGGACGATTTATAGCCCGGAAGCGCTGGCGATCGTGGATACCGGCAAGGCGCCGGAATTGCGGCTGACCTACGCCCAGATGAACGAGCGGGCCAACCGGCTGGCCAACGGGCTGCGCGCGGCCGGCGTCGGCAAGGGCGACCGGGTGGCGATGCTGGCGCTAGACGGGGTCGAGCATCTGGATTTGCTGTTCGCCTGCGGCAAGCTGGGCGCCATCCATACCGCGCTGAACTGGCGGCTGCACTGGCGCGAACTCCAGCAGATTCTCGCCGATGTCACGCCGAGCGTTCTGGTGTACGACGATGGCTTCAAGGACAACGTCGCCCGGTTGGCACGAGAGGAAACGGCGGTTCGCCGCTGGATTCACCTGGACGGTGACGGCATCCCCGGCAGTCTGGCGTTCGACGCCGTGCTGGCCGGTTCGCCGACCGCGCCTTGCGCGTGCGAAACGCTGGCCGAAGAGGACATCGCCGCCATCGTCTTCACCGGCGGCACCACCGGCCTGCCCAAAGGCGCCCAGATCAGCCACCGCCAGATCGCCTGGAATTGTCTCAACACGGTCATTCACGATGTCGGGCATGGCGATATCTATCTCAACGCGTTCCCGATGTTCCATGTCGGCGGGCTGTTCGTGTACACCCTGCCCCAGGTCATCATGGGCGGAACCACGGTGCTGACCAAGCGCTTCGACCCCGAGAAGGTGCTGCAACTGATCGAACGGGAGCGGGCGACGATTTTCGCGGCGGTGCCGGCGATGTACCAGATGTTGGCCCAAGCATCGGGCTGGGCGAAGGCGGATCTGAGTTCCCTGCGATCCTGCATCAGCGGCGGTGCCCCGCTTCCCGTGCCGCTGATCGAGCAGTACACTCGCGAAAAGGGGGTCCGCTTCAAGCAGGGTTTCGGCATGACCGAATTTGGGCCGGGCCTGTTCGCGCTGGCGCCGGAAGACGCCATCTGCAAGGCCGGCAGCATCGGCCGGCCCAACTTCTACATCGACGCCCGAATCGTGGGCGGCGACAACTGTCCGCTGGGTCCGAACGAAGTCGGCGAACTGGTGCTGAAAGGCCCCAGCATCGCCTCCGGCTATTTCAACAACGCCGCCGCTTGGGCCGAGGTGATCGATGCCGAGGGTTGGTTCCACACCGGGGATCTGGCCCGTCACGACGAGGGCCGGTATTTCTACATCGTCGATCGGCTCAAGGATATGTTCATTTCCGGAGGAGAAAACGTCTATCCGGCGGAAATCGAGGCCGCGCTATACCGGCATCCGGCTGTGTTCCAATGCGCGGTGGTCGGCGTGCCGGACCCTAAATGGGGCGAGGTCGGCAAGGTGTTCGTGGTGCTCAAGCCGGATCAAACAGCGACCGCCGCCGAGGCGCTGTTGGCGCACCTCGGCGAACGCTTGGCTCGCTACAAGATTCCTCGCCATATCGAATTCGTAGCGGCGCTGCCGATCTCGGCGGCGGGCAAGATCTTGCGGCGGGAATTGCGCAAACGCCAATAAGGAAACCCCCTCTCCTATCGGGAGAGGGGTTGGGGTGAAGGTTTATTGGTAGCCCACGATCACGAAGTTCTGGTGGGGCTCCGACCAGCGCACGGTGACGTTTTTGCCCGGTTGGGGGAAATTCGGCAGCGGATATTCCCCGCTGGCGCCTTGCAGATACTCCACGCCCAAGGTGGTCACGGCGAACGTGACGTTGGCGAATTCGGCGCCATCCGCGAAAGGCGCGCACGGTGTGGTTGCCGGTGCCGAGCCGGTTCCAGTTGAAGGTGTAACCGAAGCCGTTGTCGGTGTCGCCGCAGGTTGCCGCCGTGTCTTCGCGGGTGGTGCCGTAGGCCACCCGCTGCCGCGCGCCGCCGTCGATCTGCACCTCCACCGTGTTCGCTTGGCACACCCAGCCCCGGATCAGCCCCACCCCGCTCTCGAAGGAGCTTTGTCGCGGGCTTTCCAGATTGGCGAGAGACGAAGCCAGCGGCGCGGCTCCGGTCGGTTCGGCACGGGCCGAGTTTTGGCTGGCCCCTACGATCACGAAGTTCTGGTGGGGTTCCGACCAGCGCACGGTGACATCGTTGCCGGCTCGGGGAAAGTTCGGCAAGACGAACTGGCCGCTGGCGCCTTGCAGGTATTCCACGCCCAGATTCGTCGTGGTGAAAGTTGCGCTCGCGAACTCGGCGCCGTCGGCGAAGGCGCGCACCGTGTGATTGCCGGTGCCGAGCCGATTCCAGTTGAAGGTGTAGCCGAAGCCGTTGTCGGTGTCGCCGCAGGTCGCCGCCGTGTCTTCGCGGGTGGTGCCGTAGGCCACCCGCTGCCGCGCGCCGCCGTCGATCTGAATTTCTACTGCTTTAGCGTCGCACACCCAACCCCGGATCAGCCCCACCCCGCTCTCGAAGGAGCTTTGTCGCGGGCTTTCCAGATTGGCTTTTTGGTCGCCACCGCAGGCCGTGCCGGCATAGGGCAGCGTATCCGGGATAATTTTCACCTCTGTCGAATAAACTTGATCCGGCTCGATGACGCCAGCGGTCGGGAACGTCGCTTCGACGAAAAAGGCTTTCCATCCGGTAGCCGGCTCTTGCACCTTGCCGGTATAAGTGCCGTCGGCGGCCGGCGTCAACGCTTGGCTGGTCCAGACCGGGCCGAGGGTTTCCAGCCGAAAGTCGCGGGCGTTGGGGTTGGTGGCCTGCCATAAACGGACTTCCTTGGGCTGGCTAGTGGGCGATACCCGGATCGTGTCATCGCCTTCCAGCGTCCAGGTGATCCGGGGGCTGGTTTTGTTGTCCAAGATGTCGTCTATCCATGACAAAGCTTCGATGCCGGTGTTGTCGTCCTGCTTGTGGTCGGTATTCGGCGTGTAGCGCAGCCACTTGGGGCCGAGCAGGTCGCCGTAGTAAAACCGCGAGGAGTCGGTGACGAAGAACTGGTCGCCGGTGGAGCTGATAACCAGCTTGGGCATCGTGTAGCGGTCGCGGTAGGCGTAGGGGTCCACGACCCGCAACAGCTCCTGACCCTGCGGCGTCTGCATCCGGCAGGGCAGGTCGAATTCCACATAGTCTTTCAGGGCCGGGGCGAAAAAGCCGTAAGCTTCCCAGTGATGGATAAACTGCTGACCCAGATTCAGCATGTCGATCGAGATCGGCACAATGGCCTTGACCCGCTTGTCCACGGCGGCGGTCAGCCATGTCGTCCAGCCTCGCTTGGAGCCGCCGAGCACCAGGAAGTCCTTGATGGTTTTGCCCTTGCTCGCCGCGAAAGCTTGAGCGGTGTCCATGGTGCGGACCGCCGCCTTGGTCATCGCCAAGTGTACCGCCCATTCCGGATCGCCGGTGTCCAGCGCCTTGCCGAGGCTGTAGCCGAGAATGGCGTCTTCTTTCCGCCCGCGATTCGGATCGTCGGCGAAAAAAAGCGGCTGGTTCGGTATTTGGCGCACCGCCACCAGTATCGCGCCGGTCGCGACCGCCGCCGCGCCGACCACGGGGTCGACCGTGTCAGGGGGGGAGCCCAGATTGTCGCCGCCGGTGATCAGCAGGATCGCCGTGTCGCTGCTATCGATACTGAATTGCGGGATGACGATCACCACGTCGTGCTTCCACAGCGGCCGATCCACTTCGGTGGCGGAACGCCATTGCTGCGAGGTCATTTCGAGAAAATAGGCGGTGTAGCCGGCCTCGCGTTTGGTGAGGTAATTGTCGTAGGCGTAGTTCGGGTCTGGCTTGGCCACATAGCGATCCAGCGCGGTTTCGGCCGCCGGAGCGGTTCCGGCCAAGCCGAGAAGCAGGATGGCCAGCCAAGGGGTATATCGCCAAAAAACCTTGAATCGTTCGAGCATTAAGGTGTACCTGATCGCTGAGTTTTCATCGGTGAAGACCGCCCGCGCCGCAGTATCGGGGCCGGTTGCGGGCGGACGCCCAGGATCTCCGCGCCGGAATTGATATTCCACGTGGAATATTCGACGCGGGGCCGGGGTTAGCCTTCCAGCCAGACCCGTGCTGGCTCCAGGTCGGTTTCGGCAAAAAATCGCACTTCGGCTTGCCGGTAGTCGGCGAACAGAAAAAGCAGCATTTTGTCTCGCCAGACCGGTTCGCTCGCGACCGCGATCTTTTCGATATCCTTGTCGTGCTTGAAGAAAAAGCTGACATCACCCCATTGCTCGCCAGCTTCCCAGCCGGTGAAACCCTCCAGTTGAATCAAAATCCGCACCTGGCCGGCCGCGAAGACATCGCGGGTTTCGACCTGGCCCAGAAACGCCTGGAACTCTTTCCAGGTCAATAGCCCGCTCAGCGTGATGAGGTGAGTTCTGTCCGCTATTTGGCGCGACGATATCGGCATGGTGGCTCGTTCTCGCAAGCTTCTGTTGTTCGGTTCTGGTTCGGCGGCGAACGCTATTCCCCTTTGAATTTCGGTTTGCGCTTCTCTTGGAACGCATTCAAGCCTTCTTGATAGTCGTGGCTGTCGTACACGATACGGCGCAGTCCCTGGATGCGCTCGAACAGTTCGGGAGTGATCGAGCGGGCGCTGGACAACAGCCGCAGTTCCTCCTTCATCACCGAAATGCTCAGCGGTGCGTTGGCGACGATCTGGGTGGCGAGCCCGTACACGAAGCTCTCGATTTCGTCGGCCGGCTTGATGTAGTTGATGACGCCCAGATTCAGCGCCTGCGCCGTCGGGATCGGTTGCGCCGTGAACAGCATCTCCTTGGCCACCGGCAGCGGGATCATGTTCATCAGGGTGAGGACGCCGCCCAGATTGTAAGGGACGCCGAGCTTGGCCGGGGTGATGGCGAAAGTCGCCTCGGGCGTGGCGACCAGGATGTCGCAGGCCATGGCGACTTCGCAGCCGCCGCCCCAGACGCCGCCCTGGATCAGGGCGAGCACGGGAGCGGGGTATTCCTGGATGGCGCGGATCAGCACCCGCAGGGAGTCGCTCCAGCCGAGCGGATCGCGGCCCCGCTGCGGCAGTTCGCTGATATCGTGGCCGGCGGACCAGACCTTGGCGCCGGCGGGCGCACGGAGCACGATAGCCCGGATGCCCTGTTCCTTGAAAGCTTCCAGCGCGACCGTGATCTCGTCGATCAGCGCCTCGCTGAGAGCGTTGCGCTTTGCTGCATGGTTCATCACGATCGTGCCGATCGCGTCCTGAGTTTCGGTGATGATCAGGGACACATTGCTCTCCTCGGTGGTGGGTGCGGCGATCATTTTCGGTTTCGGTGCGATATTCCACGTGGAATATTATCAGGGTCCGAGGAGTTTGGCGGTGGCCGTCGCGGCGAAACGGTCCGATACGATTAATTTGCGCGGCATCATTTCCCGAGCGGTTCGGCCCGAGCGATCAGGCGGCCACGCCGCGCGCGGTTACCGCTTCCAGCGCCAGTTCGCGCGCCGCACGGGCCATGCGCCCGAACATGGCCTTGTACAGGCCGCAGTAAGGGTCTTTCTCGAACAGGGTGCCGTGGACGGTGTAGGTTCGCACCGGACAGCCACCGTGGCAGAGCGACAGATAATCGCAGCTCAAACAGTCGCGCTGGATAAGCTGAATGGGTCGCTCGTTGAATTGCTGGCGCGCCTTGCTGTTTTTCAGCAAGTCCCCGAAGCTGTCGCATTCGAAAATGTTGCCGTAGTGATAATCGGGGTAGCTGGTGACCCAGCAGTCGCATTGCGCCACGTAACCGCGAGCGTCGATCGAGACCAGGGTGTTGGCGCAATTGTCGCCCCAGATGCAGGGCAGCGTGGTCGGTTCGTGGCTGAAGTGCTGGAGCAGGGCGTCGAGCGGGCCGACCCGCACCCCTCGGCGATAGCCGCGCTCCAGCCAGACATCGGCCAGTTCGGTGTAGAAGCGACTGAGCTTATCCACTTCCGCCACCGGTAGCTCCTTTTTGGCGGACGTGGCGTCGCCGCCCGGAAACGGGGTGTTGACCTGAAACTCGGTGATGCCCAGCTCGTCCACGAAATGGGTGTAAAAGCGCTCGGCGCCGATGTCCAGGGTCGCTTGGTTGGGGACGGCGATGACTTGCACCTCGATGCCGGCCGCCCGCGCTTCCCGCACCCGCCGCCCCCAGATCTCGTTGTAGCTTTCCGGCCCTTGTCCCAGCAACTTGCGATGCAGGTTGGGATAGTCCAGCGAAGTGCCGACGCTGTTGCCGAACATCTCGGCGATGACCTTGTTCCAGCGGGAGCTGTAGGCCAGCATGTTGCTTTGCAGACTGTGGCTGACCCGCTTGCCGCGCGCCTCGGCCTCGCGCCGGATCAGGTCGTTGGCCTGCTCGTACCAGCTCGGCGGCAGCAGCATCGCCTCGCCGCCCTGCCAGTAGATGTTCAGCCCGGTCAGCGATTTTTCCACCATGTAGTCCAGCACCTTGCGGATCATCTCCCCCAACCGGTCGAGCGTCAGCCGGTCGGTGGTCTTGTTTTCGAAGCAGTATTCGCAATCCGCATTGCACTGCAAGGTAGATAGCAGGATCAGCGAGATATGGCTTTTCATGCGGAAGGGCCCTCGAAGCAAGGATGGCAAGGTGCCGGGAGCGGAGATTCCCACTAGACTTACGCGAAGCCGCCGCCGGTTTTCGGTTCGAATCTGGAGTGGCGGATACGACTCGGCCATCCAAGGATCACGACCTCGCGAGATTATCCGACAACGCCAGGAGGAAAAAGTATGAAACGCTTGCTTAATGCCGCCTTAATCGCCGCGCTGGGCTTTTGCGCGGGCGCCTGCACCGTCGTTACCGATCCCAGTTCCGGTTCCAGCGCATCGAGCGGGGGTTCGGAGACATCGGGGCTTCTGGACCGCCAGCAGCAGATCGCCGAGTTCGCCAACGCCAATCTGGAACGGCTGAGAAACGACATGGCGGCCGGTCGGGGCGAGTATCTCGGCTCGTTGGCCGCGCTGCTCGATGTCGAGCCGAGCCGCCAGCCGGCATTTTTCGCCTTGACCCGGGACAAATTTACCGTGCTGTTCCCCGACGAGCGCACCGCCGCCGCCGAGATGCTGGCCGCGCTGGATCGGGAACTGCGGGCCGATCCGCGCTTCGGCCGGCGGCTGACTTCGCGCTGATCCGCCCATCGTTTCGCTCTCGGGTCTGACGGGCGCTCTGCTGCTGCTCGGTTCGTGGTTCTGGGCGGCGGGCGTTCGCGCCGATACCCCCTATCTCGCCGAGCTGCTGGAGCGCGCCGCTTCGGCCGGTCTTGCCGACCGGCGGGAATGGCGGACGCTGCTGCACTACCGTTCCGTTGCCGGTGACGAGGGAGTGGTCAGCGATGCCGACGATCCGCGTTTCTTTCTGGCTCCGGCCGGCAAAACCGACCCGAGCGCGGAACTGGCCGCCACTCTGCGCGCGTTTTTCGACGCCGATCCCGTCGGCGGCGACCCGCAACCGGCCCAATGCGCTTTCGTCGCCCGCTACCGCTGGCTGCGAGCGGAACTGGATTTCGACGACCGCCGCCTGCCGCCGCAAGACTGCGCCCGTTTCCGGCGCTGGTTCGGCCAGTTGAACGCGGAAGCCGCGACCCTGGTGTTCGCCTCCGCCTATCTCAGCAACCCCGCCTCGCTGTTCGGCCATACCCTGCTGCGGTTGGATCGACGCGGCCAGACCGAACAGACCCGATTGCTGGCCTACGCCATCAATTACGCCGCCGACGATTCCGACAGCGACGTCCTGATGTACGCGGTGGACGGGATCACCGGCGGGTTCAAGGGCAAATTCGACATCCAGCCCTACTACAAGCTGGTCCGCACCTACAGCGATCTGGAAAGCCGCGACATCTGGGAATACCGGCTGAAGTTGAGCGAGCCGCAACTGCGGCGACTGCTGGAACACGTCTGGGAATTGCGCGGCATCGCGTTCGATTATTACTTTTTCCGGGAGAACTGCGCCTGGCAATTGCTGACGCTGCTGGAAGTCGCCGACCCGAATTTGCGGCTGAGCGACGAGTTCGCGCTTTGGACCTTGCCAGCCGACACGATCCGCCTGCTGGTTCGGCGAACGGGTTTGGTCGAGGAAGCGACCGCCCGCCCGGCGCGCGGCACCGCCATCCACCGCCGCTATGAGGCGTTGACGGCCGAGGAACGCCGGCTGGCGCGAGGCTTGCGCCATGACCCGGCCATCGCCGCCGCGCCCGAGTTCGCCCGGCTCGGGCCGGCGCGGCGGGCGCTGTTGCTGGAGCTCGCGCTGGACGAGCGCCAATATCGCCGAGCCGGCACGGCCGGGGAAAATGCCGAGTTGCCGTCGGACGAAGCCGCGCACCGGCTGTTGATCGCCCGCAACGGCCTCCGGGTCGCCGCCGCCCCGGTCGCGGTCGAGCCTTATGCCACCCGCCCGGAAACCGGTCACGCCTCGCGGCGGTTCGGGATCGGGATCGGACGGCGGGGCGGAGCGGGATTCGTGGGATTGAGCGCGCGGGCCAGCTATCACGACCTGCTGGAACCCGACGCCGGCTATACGCCCGACGCCCAGATCGAGTTGTTGGGCATCGCGGTTCGCCGCTACGAAGACGGTGGCCGGCTGGCGCTCGACCGGCTCACGCTGCTCGATATCACTTCGCTGTCGCCGGCCAACGCGCTGACGCCGCGCCCGGCTTGGCGAATCCACGCCGGCCGGGAACCGTATCCCCGGCCGGATTGCCGCGATTGCGCCGCGTTCAATCTCGGCGGCGGACTGGGTGTGGCGGCGGAAACCCGCTGGCCTTGGCGGATGGTCTGGTTCGCGCTACCGGGACTGGAGTTCGATTACGGGGATCAATTCGTCGGCGGGTATCGCGCCGGATTGGGGTTGTCAGCCGGAGCATTGCTGCAACCGGTGGCCGGCTGGAAAGTGTTGGCCGGCGCGACCTGGTCGGACTACCGATTGGGCGAAACCGGTACGGCGCTGCGGGTGATGTTGCGGCAGAATCTAGCGCTGGGCCAGGATTTGTCGCTCGGGATGGATTGGCGCTATCTTGAAGGAACCCACGAATTCGAGATTGGTTTGCGGGCGTATTTTTGACCTGAATGAACGTTCTTTGCGGTGGCGAGATTTGACCCGCCAGGATGAAGGCCATAGCAAGTGCTATGGGAATGGTATTCCGCTTCGGTGAGGACGAGTGTCGATGACCGAAACCGCTGGCGTCACCCCGAAGATCGCCTGGATCTTCGGCTGCATGATCCTGTATTGGA
Source organism: Candidatus Competibacter sp. (assembly GCA_037045685.1). Lineage (GTDB taxonomy): Bacteria > Pseudomonadota > Gammaproteobacteria > Competibacterales > Competibacteraceae > Competibacter_A. The sequence continues at coordinate 52,620 of JBAOII010000022.1, read as the reverse complement.
CCTACTGCATCGTCTGGGGCATCGTCGGCGCCCGACGAGCGCGCACGGCGAGCGAGTATTTCCTCGCCGGCGGCCAGTTGTCGCCGGCCTTGTTTACCTTGGCGGCGACCGCTACCTGCTTTTCCGGCTGGACTTTCATCGGCCATCCCGGCCTGACCTACACCGACGGCTGGCAATATGCCTACGCCTCGTTCTACGCGCTGACCATCCCGCTGACCGGCATTCTGTTTCTCAAACGGCAATGGCTGCTAGGTCGTCGCCACGGCTTTGTCACCCCCGCCGCGATGCTGGCCTGGTATTTTCGTTCAGATTTGCTGCGGGTGCTGGTGGTCGGGGTGGCGTTACTGTTCTCGGTGCCCTACATCGGCGTGCAACTGCGCGCGGCCGGCTTTTTGTTCAACGTGCTCACCGACGGGTTGCTGGGGGTGCAGTTCGGGATGTGGGTGTTGGCCAGCGTGGTGGTCAGCTATGTGGCCTCGGGCGGATTGCGTGCCGTGGCCTGGGTGGATGCGCTGCAACTCCTGTTGCTGGCCGCCGGCATCGTCGTCATCGGCTTGTTGACGCTGCATTATATCGGCGGTTGGGATCGGCTGATCGCCGGGGTGATCGTCCTGGCGCGGGACGACCCGGTGCGGACCCCGGACGGTTACAGCCACTATCTGGCCGTTCCCGGAGCGATTCAGTGGGTGAGCGACGGTTCGCGAGCGGTCGGGGGACCGTGGACCGGGGCGATGATCCTGACCTATCTGATCGCGCTGATGGGAATTCAGGTTTCGCCGGCTTTTTCGATGCTGGCCTTCGCCAGTCGTCGGCCGGCGTTCGCCGCTCAGCAAGTTTGGGCTTCGGCGTTCGCCATGGGACTGATCCTGGTGGTGTTCACCGCCATCCAGGGAATCGGCGGTCACTTTCTCGGCGCCGACCGGGCCTTTCTGGCCGCGCATCCCGATCTGGTCAACCCGGTGCTGGCCGATGGCCTGAGGCACCGCGATTTGCTGAAGTTACCGGGTGGTTCCGATCTGCTGGTGCCGCAACTCATCAATCTGCTCGGCGGCGCCGCGCCGTGGCTGGTGGGGCTGCTGGCACTGGCGGCGCTGGCGGCGATGGAATCCACCGCTTCCTGCTACATGGCGACCGCCGGCGGCCTGATCACCCACGATCTGTTCCAGCGCTTTCTGTTGCCGCACGCCGACGACCATACCTTGAAGTTCGTCGGCCGCATGGGCGTGGTGGGAGTGGTGATGCTGGCGTTGCTGGTGGCCAGCGCTTCCGGCGAGGCGCTGGTGCTGCTGGGCGGTTTGGCGGTGTCCTACGGTTTGCAAATGCTGCCGGCGCTGGTGGGAGCGTGCTACTGGCCGTTCCTGACCCGGCGGGGGGTGACCGTCGGTCTGCTGGTGGGATTGGCGGTGGTGACGCTGACCGAAACTGCGGCGTTGCGCGGGTTCGGCATCGATGTCTGGGGCCGCTGGCCGCTGACCGTTCACGCCGCCGCCTGGGGTTTGCTGGCGAATTTCGCGGTGGCGATTGCGCTGTCGGCGTTCGCCCGCGACGAGGACGAGCGCAAGGCGGAATCCCATCGCTGGCTGGTGGAGCAAACGGCGTTACCGCCGCGCAAGCGCCGTTGGATTCCGCTCATCGCGATCTTGCTGCTGCTGTGGTTATGGTTCGCCGCCGGACCGGGCGCCGTGCTCGGTAACAGCCTGTTCGGCGATCCCGACGATCCGCTGACCTGGCGATTGGGCGTACCTTCGATCTGGGTCTGGCAACTGGGCGGGTGGGCGTCGGGCGTCGGGTTGCTGGCGTTGCTGGCCTATTATTTGGAATTTGGTGTCGCCGCGCCCATCGTCACCCAACCGAACGTGTCGTATTGTAAACGCTAGACTTAAAGTTCATCGGGAAAACTGGAAGAATCCGGGATTTTAGGAGACACCCGTAGCGACACGGCGATGATCACCATGAAAATCGGGATAAAAGCGATTCTATCCGTCACGGGTGCATTCCTGGCGGTATTGCTGGCGATTCAGGCGCTGGATCGCTGGATCGTCTATCCCGCCTTCCAGCGATTGGAGCACGCGCAGGCGACCGAGGACAGCGCCCGCGCCAGCGCGGCGATCAGGGGCGAATTGCGGCAATTGAGGAACGAACTGGGAGACTGGGCCGAATGGGACGATGCCTACGCTTTCGCCATCGACCCCGATCCCGCGTTCGTTTCATCCAATCTGGGCGATTGGCGCTCGTTGGAAAAAAACTCGCGCTTAAACCTTTGCTATATCTTTGATCGGAACGGTCGGGTTTTGTATGGCGGGGGCTACGATTCCGAGTTGGGCGGGGCCGTGACCCTGCGGGGATTCTCGGGCGAAATACCCGCTGTATGGTCCCTGCTCCAACCGGCGTTGGAACAGGGGCAAGCCATCGATGGTGTGCTGCGCACCGAACGCGGGTTGCTGCTGTTGGTCGCCAGCCCGATTTTGACGACTCAAGCTACCGGGCCGGCGCACGGCGTGCTGGTGTTCGGTCGGTTTCTGGACGCGCCGTTGCTGCAAGGTTTGGCCGAACAGACCAAGGTGGCATTCGAGTTGTTCCCGGATCTGGACCCGCGCCTGTCGCCGGATGAACGCGACTATCTGGCGACTCTTCGGCCCGGCGAACCGCAGTTGCGTCCGGGACCGGACGGGGCTTTGTCCGTGTACGAGATGCTGCCGGATATCGAGGCAAGACCGGCCGCGCTGATCCGCACGCCGATCCGGCAGGATATTTCCACCACGGCGCGGAATACCGGCCGCGCCTTGATGAGCGCGCTCGGGTTGGCGGCCTTGGCGCTACTGCTCGGCGGGGCGTATTTCGTCAACCGTACCCGCCGCGAGGCAAAAATGGCCATCGCGGCGGCGGCTTGGGGAATCGCTACCCTGACCGCGTTGATCGGGTTGACGCTGACCGCCGGCGTATTCGTGGAATTTCGTCAGAGAAGCCGTGATGCGTTGGAGCGCCGCTTCCAGATCGTCGCCGCCGAACGAGCCGGAATTATCATTGAAAAGCTTAAAGGGAGCTTGCGGGATCTCGACGCCGTGCGACGGTTTTACGTCGGCTCCGAGTTGGTCAGCCGGCGGGAATTCCATCGATTCGTCGCGCCGATCCTGGAGTATCGCAACTTCCAGGCGCTGGAATGGATTCCCCGAGTGGCGCGGGAGCAACGCGCGGAATTCGAGGCCGCCGCCCGCGAGGACGGCCTTGCCGGGTTCCAGTTCACCGAGCGGGACTCGGAAGGGCGGCTCGTACCCGCCGGTGACCGCGAGGTGTATTTTCCGGTCTATTACCTGGAACCATACGCCGGCAACGAAGCGGCCCTGGGTTACAGTCCCGACTCGGTTCATCCGGCGCGGGGAGTGGCGCTCCTGCAAGCTTGGGAGACCGGCCGGCTGACCCTCACCGAGCGCTACATTCCGGTGCAGGAAACCACCGGACGATACGCGGTGCTGGCGTTCGCTCCGGTCTATCAGGGCGGGGAAGATCCGCTCGCGGTGGACGAACGTCGAAAGCGGTTGCAGGGTTTCGTTCTGGGGGTGATCCGCATCGGCGACGTCGTCGAAAACGCTCTGGCCGATACCAAACCCCAAGGGTTGGTGTTGCGCTTGATCGACCTTTCCGCGCCAGTGGAACGGCAGCCGCTTTATACCTGGCGGCCGCCGGCCGAGGCCGGCCGAGCGGCCGCGGATACGCCGTTGCGATATCGCCTGGATTTTCCTATGGGCGACCGGATCTGGCGGGTGGAGGTTCAGCCGACCGCGGCTTTTATCGCGGACAATATCGACAGCGCCTATCGGTGGGTTCCCCCGACCGGCGTGTTGGTCACCTTCCTGGTGGCGCTTTATCTGTTCGCCACCGTATCCCAGCGCCGGCGGGCGGAGGCGCTGGTGGAAGCCCGAACCCTCGAACTGCGGGAGCGCGAATTGCTGTTTCGCCTGATTTTCGAAAAGGCGGGCGACGGCGCTCTGCTGATCGATGGCGGGCGATTCGTCGATTGCAACGAAACCGTCCTTGCGATGTTGGGCGCCACGACGCGGGAGCAAGTCGTGCGGCGCCATCCGGCCGATCTATCGCCGGAGCGACAACCGGACGGGCGGCTGTCCGCCGAAAAAGCGGAGGAGATGATGGCGACGGCTTATCGGGAAGGCGGTGGGCAGTTCGAGTGGAATCATCGCCGTCTCGATGGATCGGATTTCTGGGTGGAGGTGCAGTTGACGCCCATCCCGTGGCACGGACAACCGATTTTGTATGCCACCCTGCGCGATATTACCAAGCGCAAGCGGGCGGAGGAGGCGTTGCGGGACAGCGAGGAACGCTTCCGCGCCCTGCACGAGGCTTCGTTTGGCGGTATCAGCATTCACGATCACGGCATCATTTTGGAGTGCAACCAGGGATTGGCCGACATGACCGGATTCTCGATAGCCGATCTCGTCGGCATGAACGGCTTGCTGCTGATCGCGCCCGAGTGGCGGGAACTGGTGATGGAGCACATCGTGAGCGGGTACGCCAAAACCTACGAGGTCGATGGGCTACGCGAGGATGGCGCCGTCTATCCCCTGGAGATTCGCGGAAAAAATATCCCTTATCAGGGTCGGCTCGTTCGGGTGACGGAATTTCGCGACATTACGGACCGGCGGCGAGCGGAGGAGCGCCAGCGATTGGCGGCGGCGGTGTTTGAAGCGGCGCGGGAATCGATCATCGTGACCGGTGTGGACGGTAATATTGTTGCCGTCAACCCGGCGTTTTGCGAGTTGAGCGGGTATGCGGAAGCCGAAGTGCTGGGCCAAAATCCGCGCTTGCTCCAGTCCGGACGCCAGTCCGCGGCCTATTACGCCGCTGTGTGGCGGATCGTCGCGAGCGAAGGCGCTTGGCAGGGCGAGTTCTGGAACCGACGCAAGGACGGCGGGCTTTATCTGGTGCTGGCCACCATCAGCCAGGTGCGGGACGCGGTGGGCCGGCTCGCGTACTACGTGGGTATCGCCACCGATATCACCCAGCAGAAGGAAGCCGAACAGCGCATCGAGCGTCTGGCCTACTACGACGCCCTGACCGATCTGCCGAACCGGGCGCTGCTGGCCCAGCGGACGGAAATGGCGCTGGCGCTGGCGGCGCGCCGGAGCGCGGAATTGGCGATGCTGTTTCTCGATCTGGATCGGTTCAAGGAAGTCAACGACTCGCTCGGCCACGCCGAGGGCGACGCTCTGCTGGTGCAAGTGGCGGCGCGGCTCAACGGCCTCATCCGGGAGGCGGACACGGTCTGCCGGCTGGGGGGTGACGAATTCGTGCTGCTGTTGCCGGACACCGATCAGGCGGGGGCGCTGCGAGTGGCGGACAAGCTGCTGGCCGCATTCCGCCAGCCGTTCTTCGTGGCCGGTCATGGCCTGCGAGCGACCGTTTCCATCGGCATCGCTCTCTACCCCCACGACGGCTCGACCTTCGGCGACTTGCTCAAGAACGCCGACGCCGCCCTGTATCGGGCCAAGCAAGACGGCCGCAATACCCGGGCGTTCTACGCCCGCGAGATGAACAGCGCTACTTTCGAGCGGCTGGTATTGGAATCGGAGCTGCGCAAAGCCATCGAGTTGGGTCAACTGTGCGCCTATTTTCAACCCAAGCTGCGCCTGATCGACGATGCGCCGGTCGGCGCCGAAGCGCTGGTGCGCTGGCGGCATCCCGACCGCGGCCTGATTCCACCGGGACGTTTTATCCCGGTGGCCGAAACCAGCGACCTGATCGTCGCCATCGGCGATTGGGTGCTGGAAGAGGTTTGTCATCAACTCGCGGTTTGGCGTGAATCCGGGCTGCCACCGCTGAGCGTCGCGGTCAACCTGGCAGCGCGCCACTTCCGCGAACCCGGTTTCATCGGGCGCGTCGAAAATCTGCTGGCGACCCACGGACTCGCGCCGCAACTCTTGGAACTGGAACTGACCGAATCCAGCCTGCTGGAAGCCGGCGCGCAAACCACGGATACCCTGTGGGCGCTTCGCCGGTTGGGCGTGGGTTTGGCCATCGACGATTTCGGAACCGGTTATTCGAGTCTCAGCTATCTCAAGCGCCTGCCGATCACCGCGCTGAAAATCGACCAGAGCTTCGTGCGCGATCTGGTCACCGACCCCGACGACCGCATCCTCGCCGCCACCATCGTCAACCTCGGCCACAGTTTGGGGCTGAAGGTGGTGGCGGAAGGAGTGGAAACGGAAGAACAGCGGTGCATCCTGCTGGAGCAAGGCTGCGATCTAGCCCAAGGATATTATTTCGGTCGGCCGGTGCCGGCCGAGGAGTTTGTCGAATGGCTCGGTTCTCGGGGCGAGCCATCTGGAACGTCCGCCAACGCGACATTCTGATCTCCGCCGCGCGATTTCGGCCACCGAGGAGTGGCCGGTCGCATCGCGTTCGTCACGGCTGCCAAAACGGTTTGTTGCCTTCTCGGAGCGCATCGGCGCGACTGGTGCCGATGTCCTTTAGCATCGCATCGTCGAGACCCAACAGGGCGCGGCGCTGTCGATAAACCTCATACCACTCGCGCAGACGGGCCAGCGCGGCGCGGAGGCGAGCCCGAACACCGGGCGGGCTTTCGGAGGGGATTTCCAAGCATAAGGTAGCATCGCGAAACATGACTTTTTCCTCGCTGATTTTGACCTAAAGACAGTATGCTGAGGAAAAATCGATTCATCAAACGAATAAGTTTGATATGATAGATTCATATTATTGATGAATCGGGAGCCTCGCCATGTCCGCCCAACTCGATCCGGATCTACTGCGCACCTTCGTCGCCATCGTCGATGCCGGTGGTTTCACCCAAGCCGCCAGGCAGGTGCATCGCACGCAATCGGCCGTTTCCATGCAGGTGCGGCGACTGGAGGAGACGCTGGATCGGCCGCTGTTCCAGCGCGACGGTCGCGGCGTGCAACTCTCGCCCGACGGTGAAGCCCTGCTCGGTTACGCGCGCCGCTTGCTGAAACTGCACGACGAGGCCGTCGCCGCTTTGACCCGCCCCGATTTGTCCGGGCTGGTGCGGATCGGCACGCCGGACGATTATGTCGGGCGCTTCCTGCCCGAAATCCTGGTGCGTTTCGCGCGGGCCTTTCCGCGGGTGCAGGTGGAAGTGAATTGCGAGCCCAGCGTGACTTTGCGGCGGATGCTGGCGGAGGAGCGGCTCGATCTGGCGCTGGTCACCTGCGCGCCGGGCGCCGAAACCGGCGAAGTGGTGCGCCGCGAGCCGACCGTGTGGGCCACCGCCGAACGCCATCTGGCCCACGAGTGCGAGCCGCTGCCGCTGGCGCTGTTTCAGTGCGGCTGCCCGTTTCGCGACTGGGCGCTGGCCGGGCTGAGCGGCGCGGGTCGGCCGTATCGGATCGCTTACACCAGCGCCAGCATTGCCGGAATTCTGGCTGCGGTCACGGCGGGACTGGCAGTGACCGTGCTGTGCCGCAGCGTGCTGCCGGCCGGCGTGCGGCCGCTCGGTATCGACGAGGGTTTTCCGCCGCTGCCGCCCGCCAGCATCACCCTGCACCGGGGCGGTTCGGTTTCGGCGGTGGCGGAGTGCCTCGCCGACTATATTCGCGAAGGTTTCGGCGCGGACGCGCCGCCGGTTTCGGCCATCGGCTTCGTGTCAATGGCCGCCTGAAGCGTGCAATCCCGCCAGATAGGTAGCCACCACGCCGGGCGCGTACTCGGCCAGCGGAAACAGGGCGGGTTCGAGGGTCCAGTTCACGACAAGGCCGTCGAGCAACGCGATCAGCCCCACCGCCGCTTGCCTCGGACACGCGCTGGCCGGCAACTGGCCCATCGCCTGAGCGCGGCGCATCGCGTCTTCCAGCAGCGCGATGAAGCGGCGACCGCATTCCATGTGGCTGTCGCGGATGACGGCCATTTCGTCCACGTATTCGCACTTGTGCCAAGCGATTTCGAATACCCGCTGATAGTGCGGGTCGAGCGTTATTCGCCGCAAAAAATCCACCGCCAAATTGCGGATGAACCCGAGCGGATCGCTATCGGTCATCATGCCGACGCTGCAACGAGCCTCCTCCGGGTCGAGAACCCGCTTGATCATGGCGTCGTAGAGGTCGGCCTTGTTCTTGAAATGCCAGTAAATGGCGCCGCGCGTCACGCCGGCTTCGTCCGCGATGTCGGCCAGGGATGTGCGGGAAACCCCTTGGCGCTGAAAAACCTGCTCGGCGGCATCCAGGATGCGATGACGGGTTTCCTGGGCTTCTTCCTTCGTCTTCCTCACCATCGGACAACCTCCCGGCGATGCCGAGGCCATTTACATACATGCATGAATGTATGTAGTATCCATCAACATGATTCGCAATTCAAACCCGGCTATCGCCCGTCCGGGTCCGAACCGATTGAGCCTGCTCCCGTTACGCCGGGATCGGGACTTTTTCGGGGTTTCCGAAGTCTCTTCGGAGAGAGCCACGGCCATACCCACGAGGAAAGCCTATGACCAAGAAGATCGTCCTCACTCTCATCCTCGTGGTGGTCTTGGTGGGAGCGCTCGCCGGCATCAAGGGCCTGCAGTTTAAGACCATGTTCGCGCAAGGCGCCAATTTCGCGCCGCCGCCGGAGACCGTCACCACCGCCGAGGTGAAACCGGATACCTGGCAACCCACCTTGACCGCCGTCGGCTCCGTGGCCGCCGTCCAGGGGGTGATGCTGAGCGCCGAGATGGCGGGCGACGGTCAAGAACATCGCGTTCGAGTCCGGGGCGACCGTGCGGGCGGGGGAGTTGCTGGTGGAACTCGACTCGTCGGTCGAGCAAGCCCAGCTCCGCTCGGCCTTGGCCAGCGCCGACTTGGCTCGCCTCAATCTGGAGCGCGCCCGCGATCTGCGCGGCAAAAGCATGATGTCGCAGGCCGATCTGGACAGCGCTGAAGCCCAGGCCAAACAAGCCAACGCCCAGATCGACAACATCCGCGCGGTGATCGCCAAAAAGACCATCCGCGCGCCCTTCGCCGGCAGGGCCGGCATCCGCCAGGTCAACCTCGGCCAGTTTCTCGACAACGGCGCGGCCATCGTCACCCTCCAGTCGCTCGATCCGGTGTACGTGGATTTCGCGCTGCCGCAGCAGAATCTTTCCCAACTCGGCGTGGGCATGACCGTGCGCGTCACCACCGATGCGTTTCCGGGGCAAAGCTTCACGGGCAAGCTGACCGCCATCAATTCGGAAGTGGACGCGGTGACCCGCAACGTCCGCCTGCAAGCCACGCTGGCCAATCCCGCCGGCAAGCTGCGGCCCGGCATGTACGTCAACGTCGCCGCCGACCTGCCCGAGACGGAGCGGGTGCTGATGATTCCCGCCACGGCGGTGCTGTACGCGCCTTACGGCGATTCGGTGTTCGTGGTCGAGGACAAGAAGGACGAGAAGACCGGCGCGGTCGGCAAGGTGTTGAACCAGAAATTCGTGCGGCTCGGCAAGACGCGCGGCGATTTCGTGGTGGTCGTGTCGGGGCTGGACGTTGACCAAACCATCGTCACCACCGGCGTGTTCAAGCTCCGCAACGGCATGAGCGTGGTGGTCGACAACAAGCTGGCGCCCAATTTCCAACTCGCGCCCAAGCCCGCCAACTCGTAGGCCGGCGCGATGAAGTCTTTCACCGACCTGTTCATCAGCCGGCCCGTGCTGGCGATTGTCGTCAACCTGGTCATCATCATCGCCGGCATCCAGGCCATTTTCACCCTCAACGTCCGGCAATATCCGCGCAGCGACAACGCCAGCGTCACGGTCACCACCGTCTATGTCGGCGCCAGCGCCGCCCTGGTGCGCGGTTTCATCACCACGCCCGCTGGAGCGCGCCATCGCGGCGGCGGACGGCATCGATTACCTGGAGTCGCAAAGCGCCCAAGGGTCTTTCCACCATCCGCGCCCGCCTCAAGCTGAACTACGACGCGACCAAGGCGCTGGCCGAAATCGGCTCCAAGGTCGATCAGGTGCGCGGCGATTTGCCGCCGGAAGCCGAAGTGCCGGTGCTCAACATCGAGTCCGCCGACAGCGAGTTCGCGTCGGCCTATTTGAGTTTTTCCTCGGACATCCTCCAGCAGAACGAAATCACCGACTATCTGGTGCGGGTGGTGCAACCGCGACTCTCGGCCGTGGAGGGCGTGCAGCGCGCCGAAATTTTGGGTGCCCGCACCTTCGCCATGCGCGTCTGGCTGAAACCGGACAAGCTGGCCGCGCTCAACATCAGCCCGGTGCAGATCCGGCAGGCATTGGCCGCCAACAACTATCTCGCCGCCATCGGCCGCACCCGGGGTTCGCTGATTCAGGTCAACCTCACGGCCAACACCGATCTGCGCTCGGTCGAGGAATTCAAAAACCTGGTGATCCGCCAGCAGGGCGGCACGCTGGTGCGATTGGCCGATGTCGCGGACGTGGCGCTCGGCGCCGAGGATTACGACGCAGAAGTGCGCTATTCGGGGCAGACCGCCGTGTTCATGGGCATCTTTCCGTTGCCCAACGCCAACGCCATCGACGTGATCAAGCGCATCCGCGCCGAAATGGCGCTGGTCCAGAAGGAATTGCCGACCGGTTTGCAGGCCCGGGTCGCCTACGACGCCACCGACTACATCAACAACGCTATCCACGAAGTCGTGACCACCTTGGGCGAGACATTGCTCATCGTGGTGGTCATCATCTTCTTGTTCCTCGGCTCGCTGCGCTCCGTGCTGGTGCCGGTGATCGCCATCCCGATCTCGCTGATCGGGGGGATCTTCCTGATGCAGGTGTTCGGCTTCACCATCAACCTGCTCACCTTGCTGGCCATCGTGTTGTCGGTCGGCCTGGTGGTGGACGATGCCATCGTGGTGGTCGAGAACGTGGAACGCCATTTGCGGGAGGGACGGAGTCCGTTCGACGCGGCGATTCTCGGCGCCCGCGAACTGATTGGCCCGATCATCGCCATGACCGTCACCCTGATCGCCGTCTACACCCCCATCGGCCTGCAAGGCGGGCTGACCGGCTCGCTGTTCCGCGAATTCGCCTTCACCCTGGCCGGCGCGGTGACCATTTCCGGCGTGGTGGCGTTGACCCTGTCGCCGATGATGACTTCCAAGCTGCTGACCGCCGAGGATGAGCGACACTGGTTGCCGACGCATATCAACGCCGTTTTCGAGCGCGTCAAGCAATTTTATGGCCGGGTGCTCGACAGCGCCCTGAGCGCCCGCCCGGCGGTCTACCTGATGTGGGGCGCGCTGTCGGTGCTGGTGGTGCCGATGTGGATGTTTTCGGCGGAGGAACTGGCGCCGAGCGAGGATCAGGGCGTGATCTTCGGCATCGTCGACGCTTCGGCCAACGCCACGCTCGATCAGACCAGCACCTTCGCCGCCGCCGCCAACGCGGTGTTCCAGAGCGTGCCGGAAACCCAGTTCACTTTCCAGATCACCTTTCCGACCTCGGGATTCGGCGGCATGGTGGTCAAGCCCTGGGCCGAGCGCGAGCGCACCGTTTTTCAAATCCTGCCCGAGATCCAGCAGAAGCTGCAAGCCATTCCGGGCATTCAAATGTTCCCGGTCACGCCGCCCGCCTTGCCCGGCGGCGGCCAGTTTCCGGTCGAGTTCATCATCGCCTCGACCGCCGACACCCAGGAAATTCTGGGCATCGCCCAGCAGGTTCAAACCAAGGCGATGCAGAGCGGGATGTTCGCGTTCCCGCCGATCATCGACGTGAAGATCGACCAGCCGCAGACCGAAATCGCCATCGACCGCGACAAGGTGGCCGCGCTCGGCCTCAATCTCCAGCAGGTCGGCGCCGACCTGACCGCCGCCGTGGGCGGCAACTTCGTCAACCGCTTCAACATCGCCGGCCGCAGCTACAAGGTGATTCCGCAGGTGGAGCGGGTGGGCCGCCTCAATCCCGATCAACTGGAAAACATTTACGTCACCGGGCCGAACGGGCAACTGATGCCGCTGAGCACCGTCGCCTCCCTGCGCAACAGCACCGAGCCGCGCTCGCTCAACCGCTTCCAGCAGCTCAACGCGGTCAAGATCAGCGGGGTGGCCATCCAGCCGCTCGATCAAGCCTTGCGGTTTTTGGAGGACGAAGCCGCCAAGCTGATGCCGCTGGGCTACACGATCGACTACACCGGCGAGTCGCGCCAACTGCGTTTGGAGGGCGGCAGCCGGTTCTTCGCGACCATGGGGTTTGCCGTCATCATGATCTTTCTGGTGCTGGCGGCGCAGTTCAACAGCTTCCGCGATCCCTTCGTCATCCTGCTCGGTTCGGTGCCGCTGGCGATGTTCGGCGCGCTGCTGTTCACCTTCCTGAAAATGCCGAACCCGCAGATTCCGTTCCCGCTGACCGAAGCCTGGACCACGACGCTGAATATCTACTCCAAGGTCGGTCTGGTCACGCTGATGGGCCTGATCGCCAAGAACGGCATTCTGATCGTGGAGTTCGCCAACAAACTCCAGTTCGGCGGCGTTGCCAAGCTGGAGGCGGTGCGCGAAGCGGCGCTGATCCGGCTGCGGCCGATTTTGATGACCACGGCCGCCACCATCGCCGGCCACTTGCCGTTGACGCTGGTGACCGGCGCCGGCGCTGCCGCCCGGAATTCCATCGGCCTGGTGCTGGTCGGCGGCATGGCGGTCGGCACCTTGTTCACGTTGATCTTCGTGCCGGCGCTCTACATGTTGATCGCCAAGGATCACGCGCACGACCGGGACGCCGAGCGGGCGGCGGCGATGGCGCACGCCTGAAAATCACTCTCGACGAGCGCGCTAAAAACCGAACCTGACCCTCGGCATCTACCAAGAAGAGAGGGGACTTTCGCGATCAATTCTTGGTGTTGGGTCGGGCGTCGGTGGGCTCCAGGCGGGCGATGACGCCATCGGGCGAATCGGTGAGCAAGTAGAGATAGCCGTCGGGTCCGGCGCGCACGTCGCGGATGCGGCCCAGCACGCCTTTGAGCAGACGCTCTTCTTTCACCCGTTTTTCGCCGTCGAAACGTAGCCGCACCAGCATTTGATCCTTGAGCGCGCCGACGAACAGGTCGCCGCGCCAGCGGGGAAAACGGTCGCCCTGGTAGAAGGCCATGCCCGAGGGCGCGATCGAGGGCGCCCAGACGTGCAGCGGCTGCTCCATGCCCGGTTTGTGGGTGCCCTCGCCGATCTTGGTGCCGACCACGTACTCGACGCCGTAGGTGATGACCGGCCAGCCGTAGTTGCGTCCGGCGCGGATCACGTTCACCTCGTCGCCGCCCTGGGGGCCGTGTTCCTGCGCCCAGAGTTCGCCGGTGAGGGGATGCAAGGCCGCGCCCTGGACGTTGCGGTTGCCGAGCGAGTAAATCTCCGGCCGGGCGCCGGGCCGGTCGGCGAACGGATTATCCGCCGGTATCCGGCCATCGTCGTGCAACCGCACGATTTTTCCGGCCAGATCGTCCATTTTCTGCGCCCGTTCCTGCTCGCCCCGGTCGCCCAGCGTGATGTAAAGGTAGCCCTGCCGGTCGAACACCAGCCGCGATCCGAAATGTCGCCCTCCGCTGGATTTGGGTTGTTGGCGGAACAGCACCTCGACGTTTTCCAGCCGATGATCGACCAACCGGCCGCGCGCCACTTCGGTGCCGACACCACCTTCGCCGCGCGCCGCGTAGGACAGGTAGATCAGGCCGTTCTCGGCGAATCCGGGATGCAAGGCCACGTCCAGCAGGCCACCCTGCCCGTGAATGGCGATGGTCGGGAGACCGGTCACCGGCTGCGGATCTAGCGTGCCGTCGGCGGCGACCAGGCGCAGCCGGCCGGGCCGTTCGGTCACCAGCCGGCGACCGTCGGGCAGGAACGCCAGCCCCCACGGATGCTCCAGCCCTCGGGTCATCGTCACCACGCGAAAAGCGTGTTCTTCTCCCGAGTTGGCCGGATCGGCGGCGCGGCACGCCGTCACCGCCACGACGAAGATCAAGGTCAGGAGGCATCGGGCGGGTGTCATCGGGCTGGTTCCTTTGGGAGAAAGCCGTGAGCGCGTGGCGTCGGGGCGTCGAACGAGGCACCCGCCGGAATCGCGCCGAGACGGCGGTCATCGGTGGCGGGATCGCGCTCAAAGACCGCTCAGCCGCCGCTCAACACTTCGCGCAGCTTGTCCAGCCGGATGGGCTTGATCAGGGTGATCACCGAGCGCAAGCCCTTGAATTCGGCCAGCAGACGAGCGTCCTTGGCGTAGTCGGGATTGTAGCCGGTGATGATGATCAGGTTGGCGTCGTAGTGCTGTTCCATCAGCCACAGCACCAGCTCGTTGCCGTCCATCTCGGGCATCACCATGTCCATCACGATGGTGGTCGGGACGCAGTTCGTGGTAGGCGCTCTGGAAGGCGTGGCCGTCGGTGGTCACCCGCACCTCGTAGCCCAGGCCGGTGGCCACCTTGCGCACGAATTCCCCGATTTCCGGTTCGTCGTCGATGACCAGGAGACGTTTTTCGCTCATGTGGATTGTCCTGAATTTACCCGGCGGAGGAGCCGATATGATGGAGTTTGAGAGTGACGTGCTTCAAACCGGGATCGTCGGGATCGGAGTGGATGGCGAAACCCAGCGCCTGATTGAGTTGCAGCATCGGTTTGTTTTCCTTGAGCACTTCGCCGTAGATTTCGCCGATGCCGCACGCCCGGCCGTAGCTGATGATGCGGCGCATCAGCAGGTTGCCGAGGCCCATGCCGATGAGGGCGCGGTCCACCAGGATGGAGTACTCCGCCCGCTCGTTGTTCGGATCGGCGCTCAGGCTGGCGATGCCGAAAATTTCGGCCTTGCCGGGCAGGCCGGGGCCGACCGCCACCAGCGCCATTTCCCGGTTGTAATCGATCTGGGTCAGGCCGGCGGCCATCTCGTGCGAGAGTTCGCGGATCGGCTGAAAAAACCGCCGCCGCAAGTCCTCGGGCGAGGCCCGCGACACCAGCGCGTGAAGGGCGGGCTCGTCTTCCGGCAATACCGGACGCAGCCGCAGTTCCCAACCGTTGGACAGGGTGATGGTTTCCTCCAGTCCCTTGGGGTACGGGCGGATCGCCAGCCGCTCGGTCGGGATGCCCCTGACCGGCGTCAGTTGCACGCGGGCGTCCAGCGCCACCACGCCTTGGGCGTTGACCCACAAGGGATTGATGTGCAATTCGGTCAGCTCGTCCAGATCGACGATCATTTGCGAGATCTTGACCAGCGCCAGCGCCAGCGCGTTGAGGTTGGCGCGGCGCAGCAGGCTGTAGCGCAGCCGCTGATAGATGCGGGTTTGCGCCATGATCTCGCGGGCCAGATGCATGTTGATCGGCGGCAGGCCGTAGGAGAAATCGTTGATGATTTCGGCTTCCGTGCCGCCTTGCCCGAAGTAGATCACCGGCCCGAAACCGCCGCCGGGGCGAACGCCTAAAGTCAGTTCGTAGGCGCCATCGCGCGGCACCATCGGCTGCAGCACGAAACCGTCGAAGCGCGCCGCCGGCGCCACGCTGCGCAACCGCGTCAGCATCGCGGTCGCCGCCTGCCGCACCGACTCGGGGGTGTTGAGGAAGCGAGCCACTCCGCCGATTTGCGACTTGTTGGCGACATCGGGGGAGATGATCTTCAAGGCGACGGGCTGATTCAGGCGCTCGGCCACGTCGGCGGCTTCGTTGGGAGAGCGCGCCGTCAGGGTTTCCGCGACCGGGATGCCGTAGGCCGCCAGCAGTTGCGCGGCCTCGTATTCGTTGAGAATGGCGCGGCCGCCGGCCAGCGCCTTGGCGATCACCGCCCGCGCCGCGACGCTGTCGGGCGTGAATTCCTCCGGCAGGGAGGGCGGCGTTTCCATCAGCAGCGCCTGGTTGCGCTTGTACTGCACGATCCGCATGAAGGCTTGCACCGCGTCGCTGGCGGTTTCGTAGGTCGGAATCTGCCGCCCGAGCCGCCGCCGCGCTTCCGCGCCGGTTTCGGGACCCGGAAAGCTGGCGATGATGCAGCGGTGGCTGTCGGCGAGGCGCTGGAGCAGGGCGTCGGCCACCGCCGCCGTCTCGCCGAGGGCGCTGGGCGTTTTGATGACCAGCACGCCGTCCACGCCGGGATCGGCCAGCAGCAGATCCAGCGCCTGGCCGTAAGCCTTGCCGGTGGCCTGATCGCCGAGATCCAGCGGATTGGGGAGGGCGCTCGGTTCGGTCAGCGCTTCCAGTCCCTGCTGGGTGGCTTCGGAAACCTGCGCCAGCCGGCCGCCGAAGTCGTAGAGGATGTCGGTCGCCAGCAGGCTCATGCTGGAGCTGTTGCCGAGAATGGCCAAGCGGTCGTTGTGCACCAGCTTGGCGGCTTTCAGCACCTCGACCATTTGGATCAGTTCGTCGCTGTCGTCCACGCGCAGCAGACCGGCGCGGCGGAAGGCGGCGGCGTACACCGCGTCGTCCGGTTCGGCCGGGAACCGGCGCGGCTTCAGCACGATGACGGGTTTCATGCGCGCCGCGCGCCGCGCCGCCGACATGAACTTGCGGGCGTCGCCGATGTGTTCCAGGTACAGCAGGATCGCCCGGACCCGGTAGTCCCCGGCCAAATAATCGAGCACGTCGGCCAGGTCGATGTCCAGGCTGTCGCCGAGATGGATCAGGTGGCTGAAGCCGAAATTGTAGTGATTGCCGATGTCGAGGGCGGTTTGGCCGATGGTGCCGGATTCGGTGATAAAAGCGATTTGACCCGGCAGGAGCGGCTGGCGGGTGAGGCTGACGTTGAGGTTGGCGAGGGGTACGCTAAAGCCTTGGGAACCGGGTCCCAACACCCGCAGCAGGTAGGGTTTGGCGGCGTCCAGCACCGCTTGAAACAGCGCTTCGCGCTCGCCCTGCGGTATTTCCCGCCTTTCGGCGATCAGCACGGCGGCGCGCGCCCCGCGCTCGCCCAACTGTTCGATCAGCGCCGGCACCTGGGGCAGCGGTCGGGTGATGATCGCCAGGGCCGGAGCGACCGGCAGGCTGGCGATATCGCGGTAGGCGAGGGCGCCTTCCAGCGCCCAGCGCTTGGGATCGACCGGCATGATCGGTCCCTTGAAACCGCTTTTCATCAGGTTGCGAGCGATGATCACTTCGCTGTCGCCGCCATCGCCGATCAGCGCGATGGCGTCGGGTTTAAAGAGATAATCCAGGTTTCTGATGGTCATGGACAGCCAACATTTTCGTGCGCGACGGGTGCGCCAGAGCGCTCGGGCGGGGTCGCGCTCGAACTCGCATCGCCGTCGTCGGCGCGGACCCGCGTCGGGGTGTCGAGGAAGTGTGGTTTGGGCCTTGTCATCGGTATCGGGTGGGCGGGCCGGATGGTCGGGGGATAATATAGCAGTCCTCGGCCCGGTTAAGAGATTTCCGGTGGACCGCATCGGCGTTCGGCGCGAAAGTTCGCGCGGACGGCGGGATCGAGCGGGCGGCCTCGGCGGAGCGACCGCCACCGGGCGAAAACCGCGATCTGGGCGGGTCGCGAACTGTTCGCGATTCCCCTTCGAGCGATATTCAGCTAACGTTAATAAGCTGTTTCACAACATGGCCGCCAGGCTGGCCGCGCTACGGCTGGCCGGCGTTATGCCGATCCATTCAGACAAAGAGGCTCCAAGGGCCAGGAGGTTACCGGTGAAACTGACGAAAACGATGATGGCGCTGGGCGCGTTGGTGCTGGTCGGCCAAGCGCCGCTGGCGTTGGCGCAGAAGTGCGATGACGAGAAACAAGTCTGTCGCGACAAGTCCGGCCCGAATGTCGAGATGACTCGCCAGCGCTATGGCGATCAGGCGGCGCAGCGCGTGCAGCGGCGCTCGTCCAACAATGACGGCAACCAGCGCCCGGACCGCCCGGACCGCCCGGACCGCCCGGACCGCCCGGACCGCCCGGACCGCCCGGACCGCCCGGATCAGTCGGGCAAACCGAACAAAGGGCAGCCAGGCCAGATCTCCATTCCGGGCATGCCCAACCAGGAAGACTATTACCGGCGGCAATAGCTTGATCGATAGAATTTGATTTGATCGCCGACGAGCGACCGATCGGTTCGATGGCGATCACTTTCAAATCCCACTTTATCTCCGTCACCGGCCGGCGAATGGTTCGCGCGAGCCGGTGACGGTCGTTTTTTCGGGTTTTAATCGAGAGCGCGAGGAAGATTTGATGAGCGGCTGGGGCTGTCCGCACGAGCTCGACGGAACTTGCCAGCACGTCGCCGGCCGGCCCTGCGATCCGGGCATGAAAGGCTGCGTGTTGGCCGGCCGCTTTCGCTTCAGCGACGAAGCCAAAAATCGGCCGCCCCGTCCGGTGCGACGCGACGGCAGCGGCGGCCGAACTGGTCCGGATCTCAAGAACCGAAAATAGTCGCAGCGCCAATTCCGGGCCGCTTCGCGGTGTTTCGGGTTCTTCATCGGTTCCAGGTGCGTAGGCGCGATGCCGTGGCCTGCGTCCACTTCAAGCAGTCAATACCGGGGTTTTCGGGCGCCCGCCATCCGCGTCCATCGCTTGTCGCCCCCGTTCCAGGGGGACGCCTCGCCGAGCGCGGCGGACACCCGGTATTCCGGATTGTCATCGGCGGCCTCGCCGGCGCGGCGGCGCATAGAGCGGCGAGCGCGCGGCAACCGCTCCCCCCGTCGCGATGGGAGACCGTTTCGCGTGGACCCTCCGTGAGGCCGAGGCGCTATCGGCGTGACCGGGATCGACCGGGTTGGGTATGGCAGCTTGGCGGCGCATACTATAGCATCGCAGCTTGTCCCGGTTCAGGGACGGACGCCGACCCAACCGGAGGTATAACCATGGACAAACCACAACCGACCCCGCGTCGCCCGACCCTTTATCTGGTTTACGCCACGCCGCTGGCGGGCGGCTCGACCGTCGAGGATACGGTGGCGGCCGGCGACGAAGACGACGCTTACCGAAAAGCGCGCACTTTGTATCCGCGCGATCAGTACGATGTGACGGTTTACCTGCAATCGGCGGACGACGACTGAACCGAGGAAGTGGTTTTTGCGCCATCGGCCATCCGGTTGCATTTTGATGAACGAACTCGATCACGACAAACTGCTAGAATCGATCACGCGCCTGACCGAGAAGCGCAATCGGCTGTCGCTGGAGATCTGCCTGACGCAGACCATGTTCGATTTGCTCGCGGTCGATGAAATCGCGCTGTACCGCTTTGAAGGCGACCAGGCCAGCCTGCTGGTCCGGATCGATCGCAAAGGGTGCTGGATCGCGGACGGCGAAATCGACGACCCCGAGGCGGCTCTTCCCATCGGCCTCGATACCGGCCTGCTCGCCTGCTCCCACGGGCGCGAGGTGGTGATCGAGTCCGTCCCCCAGGGCAGCCGCTACACCTTTCCCGTGCCGCGCCAGGAAAAGCTGATCGGGTTTCTGCGTCTGGTGGCGGCCCGCGATCTGCGCGACGACCGCCGGCTGATCGAAGGGTTCGTGCAAATCTACTGGAACTACCTGAAGCTGATCGAGGACAACGAGCGCGACAAGCTGACCGGCTTGCTCAACCGCAAGGCGTTCGACGACAAGCTGATGGGCATTTTGCAGGCCAGCCGACGCGCCAGCCTCAACAGAGCGGAGCGCGGGCTCGCGGAACGGCGCCAGACCGATGGCGGTTGCCACCATTGGCTGGCGCTGCTGGACATCGATTTTTTCAAGCGCATCAACGACACCTACGGCCATTTGTACGGCGACGAAGTGCTGATCCTGATGGCCACCATCATGCGGCGCTCGTTTCGGCGGGCCGATCTGCTGTTCCGCTACGGCGGCGAAGAATTCGTGGCCGTGCTCAAAACGCCGACGGTCGAGGACACTCAAATGATGCTGGAACGGTTTCGCCAGAACATGGAGCGCTATCACTTCCCCCAGGTCGGTCAAGTGACCGCCAGCGTCGGCTTTACCCAGATTCTCGATTCGGAAATGCCGTCGGTGGTGATCACCCGAGCCGACAAGGCGCTGTATTATGCCAAGGAGCACGGACGCAACCAGACTTGCTGCTATGAAACCCTGATCGGCGACGGTCGGCTGGTCAGGCCCGAGGGGCAATTCGGCGATATCGAGCTGTTTTAGGGCGAGCGTCGTTTCTCATCCGAACATCCAAGAACTCGATCATGCGATTCTCTCATCGTCCCGCAATCCGGCGCGCGCTGGTCGCGGTCGTTCTGGTGGTCGCGGCAATGGCGGCGGGTTGCGCCAACCCGCCGCCCAAGCCCAAGCCGGCCTCGCCCCAATCCTCCGGGGTGTTGAGCGAGAAAGCCAAGCAGGAACAGCGACAGGCCATTCTCAAGGTTCGCAACCGGACCCTGAACCAGCTCTACAAGCTGAAACCCTCGACGCGAACCGAGATCGAACAGGCCGCCGGCTACGGGGTGTTCGAAGTCAATGGCCTCAATGCCGTCCTGGCCGAAAAGCACGGACGCGGCGTCGTCCTGGAGCGAAGCGGTCGGGCGACTTACATGCAGTTGGCCCGAACCGATATCGGATCGGGCGGCACCGTGAAGCCGTACTGGCAGATCATGGTGTTTCGCGACCCGCAGCAACTGAGCCAGTTCGCTGCGGCGGGCTCGCCGGCCGATGTCTCCAGCGACCCCGGCATCACCGTCTACCAGTTGAACGAAAAAGGCGTATCGACCCAATCCGACTGGGGCGCCCGCTACTACCGGGACCCCGATCTGAATTGACCGCCGGGGGGTGACGCCGGGCAGCGACCAAGCGCCGTCGGCCGGCAGGAAAGCCACGGTTGTTTCGGGCCGGTCGGCCGACTGCGGCGGCGGCCGTTGGCTGCTCCGTCGATTGCGGATCTCGGTTTCCGGCCGGGGCGCCGGTCGGTTGTTTGCATCCCTTGTCGAGCGCGCTATATTCGTCCTGACCGTCCGCGATAACCGGGAACACCGAAAGAGGGAGGCCGCTTGCTCCGCGCGTTGGGATTATGGATGTTCTGCTTTGTTCTGTGGTTGCTGCTGTCCGGCTATTTTGACGTTCCCCTGCTGCTGAGCTTCGGCGTCCTGTCCTGCGCGCTGGCCGTGCTCGTCGCTTGGCGGGTCGAGGTGATCGCCCCGGAGGAACGGTCGCCGCGCCTGCGGCTCAACGTTCACGCGCTCGGCTACTGGCCCTGGTTGCTGTGGCAGGTCGTGCTCGCCAACCTCGATGTCGCCAAGCGCATCGTCGATCCCGAGCTGCCCATCAGCCCCGCCCTGATCACCCTGAAGCCGACCCAGCGCGGCGATCTCGGCCGGTTCGTTTACGCCAATTCCATCACCCTGACACCGGGCACGGTGACCACCGCTCTGAGCGGCGATACGCTCGAAGTCCACGCCCTGACGCGCGAGGCGGCCGATTCCCTGCTGGAAGGCGACATGGATCGGCGCGTCACCCGCCTGGAAGGAGGCCCGTGATGTTCGCCGCCACGGCGCTCGGCGTTCTGGTCTGCATGGGGCTGGCGCTGGCGCGAGCTTTGCTCGGCCCCACCGTCTACGACCGCATCCTGGCGGTCAACGTGTTCGGCACCTTGACCGTGCTGATCATCGCCGTGCTGGGATTCATGTCCGGCCGTCCCGATTTTCTCGACATCGCCCTGGTCTACGCCCTGATCAATTTCATCAGCACCATCGCGGTGCTCAAGTTCGTCCGCTACGGCGACATGGGCTGGCCGCGCGACGTTGTCGATGAATCGAGAGCCGACGGGTGATGGGCGGGCTGATCGATGTGCTGGCGGGGCTGATGTTGGCGGGCGGGGTTCTGTTCGCGCTGGTCGGCGCCATCGGCCTGTTGCGCCTGCCGGATTTCTACGCCCGCACGCACGCGGCCGGGGTCGTCGATACCCTCGGCCCGGCCCTGATCCTGGCCGGTTTGATGCTGCGGGCCGGCTGGACCCTGACCGGCGCCAAGCTGTTGCTGATTCTGCTGTTCCTCTGGTTCACCGGCGTCGTCGCCACCCATGCCCTAGCTCGGGCGGCGCTGTCCGACCCGGAGAATCCGCGCCCGCTTCTGGGCCGGGAGAAGCCGCCATCGAAATCCTCGTAGGTATCGTCCTGCTCGGCCTGCTGGTGATCGTCGCCGTCGCCGTGATCCGCCTGCGCGACCTGTTCGCGGTGGTGATGCTGTTCGGCGTTTACAGCCTGGTGTCGGCCAGCCTGTTCGTGGTGCTGGACGCGGTGGACGTGGCGTTCACCGAAGCGGCGGTGGGGGCGGGAGTCGCCACCGTGTTCATGCTGGGGACTTTGGCGCTGACCACGAGCCGCGAAAAGGCTCCCGCCCACAAGCCGCTGCTGCCCTTGCTGGCGGTGACCATCACCGGCTTGGCGCTGGTCTACGGCACCTGGGACATTCCCCGCTACGGCGACCCGGCGAACCCCGTCCACCATCATGTGGCGCGACGCTACATCGAGGACTCGCCGAAAGAAATCGGCGTTCCCAACATCGTGACGGCGGTGCTGGCCAGCTACCGGAGCTACGACACGCTCGGCGAAACGACCGTGGTCTTCACCGCCGCCATCGGCGTGCTGGTGCTGATCGGCGGCGCGCGGCGCCGGCGTTCCGACCGGGACGATCCGCCGTGAAGCGCTATCCGATTCCGCGCCTGGCGACCAAGGCGCTGCTGCCGCCGATCCTGCTCTTCGCGCTGTACGTGCAGTTTCACGGCGATTACGGGCCGGGCGGCGGTTTTCAGGCCGGCGTCATTTTCGGCGCGGGGTTCATCCTGCACGCGCTGGTTTACGGCGTGGACGACGCCCGCCGGCTGTTGCCGCCGTGGCTGTTGCGGCTCGGCATCTCGTTCGGCGTGCTGCTCTACGCCGGCGTCGGCGTGGCCGGGCTGTTGCTGGGCGGCAACTTTCTGGACTTCAATGTCCTGGATGCCCGCGATCCGGTTCACGGCCAACACCTCGGGATTTTGCTGGTGGAACTGGGGGTCGGCATCACCGTGGCGGCGGTCATGGTCGCCATTTTCCTCGCCTTCGCCGGCAGGGGGCGCTAGTGCCAATCCTGGGCCTGTACAACTACTGGATTTTCGTGATCCTGATGATGTGCGGTTTCTACGTGGTCATCGCGAGCGGCAACCTGATCAAGAAACTGGTGGGCCTGAGCATCTTTCAGACCTCGGTGTTCATTCTCTACATCAGCGTGGGCAAGATCGTCGGCGGCACCGCGCCCATTTTCGTAGCCGACCCGGCGGCGGTGTACAGCAACCCCCTGCCGCATGTGCTGATCTTGACCGCCATCGTCGTCGGCATCGCCACCACCGCGCTCGGCTTGGCCCTGGTGGTGCGCATCCACGAAGCCTACGGGACCATCGAGGAAGACGAAATCCACGCGCGGGACGCGGAAGACGCCCCGTGATCGCCCATCTGCCCGCGTTGCAGGTCGTCGTTCCCCTGATCGCCGCGCCGCTGTGCGCGCTGTTGCCGGCCGGCCGCGCGGTCTGGCTGGCGACCGTGGCGGCGAGCGGGCTGGCGTTTCTCATCGCCGCCCTGTTGCTGGATCAGGTGCTGGCGCACGGCCCGATTTCCTACGCCATGGGCGGCTGGCCCGCGCCCTGGGGCATCGAATACCGGGTGGACGCGCTCAACGCCTTCGTGCTCTTGATCGTGGCGGCGGTCGGGACCGTCGTCGCCGGCTTCGGGCGGGTGATCGTCGAGCATCGCGTCCGTCTGCCCGCAAGCAAGCAGCCCTGGTTTTACGCGGCGTACCTGCTGTGCCTGACCGGCCTGCTGGGGATCGCGATCACCGGCGACGCCTTCAACCTGTTCGTGTTCCTGGAAATCTCCTCGCTGTCGAGCTATGTGCTGATCGGCATCGGCCGCGACCGCCGCGCGCTGACCGCCGCCTATCAGTACCTGATCATGGGCACCATCGGCGCCACCTTCATTTTGATCGGGATCGGCCTGCTGTACGCGATGACCGGCACCCTCAACATGGGCGATCTGGCCGCGCGCATCCCGGCGGTGGCCCACACCCGCACCGTCCATGCCGCCTTCGCCTTTCTGGCCATCGGCGTCAGCCTCAAGCTGGCGCTGTTTCCCCTCCATCTGTGGCTGCCCAACGCCTACGCCTACGCCCCTTCCGCGGTGACGGCCTTTCTGGCGGCCACCGCCACCAAGGTGGCGGTCTACGTGCTGTTGCGGTTTTTCTTCACCGTTTTCGGCGCCCCGTTTTCGTTTGGGACCATGCGGCTGGACATCGTCTTGCTGCCGCTGGCCCTGGCGGGGATCTTCAGCGCGTCCGTGGCGGCGATTTTCCAGGCCGACGTCAAGCGGATGCTGGCCTATTCCAGCGTCGCCCAAGTCGGTTACATGATCCTGGGCATCAGCCTGGTGTCGGTGACCGGCCTGACCGCCGGCATCAGCCATCTGTTCAACCACGCGCTGATGAAAGGCGCGCTGTTCATGGCCCTGGGTTGCGTGTCGTTCCGGGTCGGCGCCGCCAAGCTGGAGCGCATGGCCGGAGTGGGCCGGACCATGCCCTGGACCATGGGCGCGTTCGTGATCGGCGGTTTGAGCCTGATCGGCGTGCCGCTGACGGCCGGGTTCGTCAGCAAGTGGTATCTGGTCGTGGGTGCGCTGGAAAAAGGCTGGTGGCCGGTGGCGGTGCTGGTGCTGATCAGCTCGCTGCTGGCGGTGATTTACATCTGGCGTGTGGTGGAAGTGGCCTACTTCGAGCCGGCGCCGGAAGGAGAGGCGGCGGGCGAGGCGCCGCTGGCCTTGCTGGTTCCCACCTGGACGCTGGCCCTGGCCAACCTCTATTTCGGGCTGGACACCTCGCTGAACGCGGGAGTGGCCCGGCGGGCGGCGGAGATGCTGCTGGGGGTGGCGCCGTGAGTTCCGAAGCCGCCCTGCCGCTGGCGCTGCTCGTCCCGCTGCTGGGCGCGTTGCTCGTCGCCGCCAACGACGGCCGTCCCGACTGGCGCGAGGGCGCGACCCTGCTGGCCTCGCTGCTGCTGCTGGGCGTCGTGCTGTCCCTGCTGCCGGCGGTGCTGGCCGGCGCGCGGCCCACCGTGGACTTGTTCCAGTTCGCGCCCGGATTGCCGCTGCGGTTGAGCGTGGAACCGCTGGGCATGACCTTCGCTTGCGTCGCGGCGCTGCTGTGGCCGCTGAACTCGCTCTATTCCATCGGCTACATGCGCGGCAACCGGGAACAGCACCAGACCCGGTTCTACATCTGCTTCGCCGTCGCCATCGCCAGCACCATCGGCGTCGCTTTCGCCGGCAATCTGTTGACTCTGTTCGTCTTTTACGAAGCCCTGACCCTCTCGACCTATCCGCTGGTCACCCACAAGGGCACGCCGGAGGCGATGCGGGCGGGACGGCTGTATCTCGGCATCTTGCTGGGCACGTCGATGGGTTTGCTGCTGCCGGCCATCGTCTGGACCGGGCGGGTCGCCGGGACTTTGGATTTCGAGCCGGGCGGCATTTTGGCCGGCAAGGTGGAAGGCCCGGCCGTGGCCGTATTGCTGGCGCTGTACATGTTCGGCATCGGCAAGGCCGCGCTGATGCCGTTCCACCGCTGGCTGCCGGCGGCGATGGTGGCCCCGACCCCGGTCAGCGCGCTGCTGCATGCCGTGGCGGTGGTCAAGGCCGGCGTGTTCGCGGTGATGAAGGTGGTGGTCTACGTGTTCGGCATCGACTTTTTGAGCGCCACGGGTTCCGCGCAATGGCTGCTGTGGGTGGCGGCGCTGACCGTGTTGCTCGCCTCCTTCGTGGCGCTGACCCAGGACAACCTCAAGGCCCGGCTGGCCTATTCCACGGTCAGCCAGTTGGGTTACGTGGTGCTGGGCGCGGCGCTGGCCACCTCGATGGGCGTGATCGGCGGCTCGATGCAGATCGTGATGCACGCGATGGGCAAGATCACCCTGTTCTTCTGCGCCGGCGCGATTTACACCGCGACCCACAAGACCGAAATCAGCCAACTGGACGGGCTGGGCCGGGCGATGCCGTTCACCTTCGGCGCGTTCCTGATCGGCGCGCTCAGCATCGTCGGCCTGCCGCCGCTGGGCGGTTCCTGGAGCAAGTGGTATCTGTTGGCGGGCACGGCGGATGCGGGGCAGTGGGCCATGATGGGGGTGTTGCTGGTCAGCTCGCTGCTGAACGTGGCCTACCTGCTGCCGGTGGCGGCGCGGGGGTTTTTCGTGCCGGGGCCGACGGATGGCCATCCTGCCGGCGACGCCTCGACCGGCATCCGCGAAGCGCCGCTGGCCTGCGTCGTGCCCCTGTGCCTGACCGCCCTGGGCTGCGTGCTGCTGTTCTTTTTGGCCGATGGCTTATACGCGCTGCTGGCGCCCATCGCCACCCGCTGAGGAACCGTCGATGGCCGATCCGACCCCTTCCGCCGACCGTCCCGAGCGGAAGCGTTGGCTCGATGGCCGGCGCAACGCGGACAAGATTTTTTACGGGCTGGCGCTGATCTGCGCGGGATTGTTCCTGGCCGATTTCTTCTACCACAAGCACGTCAATTTCGCCTTCGAGAACTGGTTCGGCTTTTTCGCTTGGTACGGTTTTATCTGCTGTGTCGCGCTGGTGCTGCTGGCCAAGCAGATGCGCAAATGGGTGAAGCGAGACGAGGATTATTACGGTGATTGACGGCCTCAACCCGGCGCTGATTCTGGTTGGCGGTTCGCTGCTGGCGTTGCTGATTCCGCAGGGACGCGCCCGTAACGGGTTCCTGCTGGCGCTGCCGGTGCTGGGCTTGGTCCAACTGCTGGGCTTGCCGTTCGGCCAGTATGCCCAGATCGATCTGTTCAGCCTGACCCTGACGACGCTGCGGCTCGACGGGCTGAGCTTCGCCTTCGCCCTCATTTTCCATGTCGCCGCGCTGCTGGCGGTGATTTACGCCTGGAACCTGCGCGATCCGGTGCAGCAGGTGGCGGGGTCGCTGTATCCGGGCGCGGCGCTGGGCGCGGTGCTGGCGGGCGATCTGGTGACGCTGTTCGTCTGCTGGGAGCTGGCGGCCGTGTCCTCGGTGTTTCTGATCTGGGCGCGGCGCACCGAGCGGGCGTATCGGGCCGGCCTGCGCTATCTGGTCATTCAGGTCGGCTCCGGCGTGCTGCTGCTGGCCGGCGTTATCGTTCACATCCGGGCCACCGGCTCGACCGCGTTCGATCATCTGGGGCCGGACAGCCCCGGCGCGACCCTGATGTTGGTCGCGTTCGGCGTCAAGGCCGCGTTTCCGCTGTTGCACAACTGGTTGCAGGACGCCTACCCGGAAGCCACCGCGACCGGCGCCGTGGTGTTGTCCGCCTTCACCACCAAAATGGCGATTTACGCCCTGGTCCGAGGTTTCGCCGGCACCGAGATGCTGATCGCCATCGGTGCGGTCATGGCGGTGTTCCCGATTTTCTTCGCGGCGATCGAAAGCGACTTGCGGCGGGTGCTGGCCTACAGCATGAACGCGCAGCTCGGTTTCATGGTGGTCGGCATCGGCATCGGTACGCCGCTGGCGCTCGACGGGGTGGTGGCGCACGCCTGCGCCGACATTCTGTTCAAGGGGCTGCTGTTCATGAGCATGGGCGCGGTGCTGCTGCGCGCCGGCACGGTCAACGGTTCGGAGCTGGGCGGACTGTACAAATCCATGCCGCTGACGGCGGGGTTCTGCGTGATCGGAACGGCGTCGCTGTTGGCGTTTCCGCTGTTTGGCGCCTTCGTCACCAAGTCGCTGATCCTCGAAGCGACGGCTCGCGACGGGCGCTGGATCGTTTTTTTGGCGTTGCTGTTCGCCGCCGCCGCCGAATTTTACCCGGCCGGCGCCAAAGTTCCCCATTTGGCCTTCTTCGGCCGCGACTGCGGTATCCGCTGCGAGGAAGCGCCGCGCAACATGCTGATCGCCATGGGGATGGCGGCGGCGCTGTGCGTCGGGATCGGCGTGTTTCCCCAGGCGCTTTACGCCGCTGTCTGCCGTACCCGGTCGTCTTTCGATCCGTACACCGCCACCCACGTCATCGCCCAACTGCAATTGCTGGCTTGGTCGGCGCTGGCGTTTGCGGTGCTGGTGCGCACCGGCATCTATCCGCCGGAACTGCGCTCGGTGAACCTGGATTTCGACTGGTTCTATCGCCGGCTGCTGCCCGCCGCTTCGGCGCGCGTCTGGGCGCTGGCGCTGCGAGCTTGGGAAGCGTTCAACGCCGGCGCGGCGCGGCGCGTGGAAGCGCTGATCGCGGTCTTGTCCCGCCACCACGGCCCGCACGGGCTGCTGGCCGCGACATGGCCCACCGGCAGCATGGTGCTGTGGGCCGTGCTGCTGCTGGGCGCGTGCCTGCTGTTCTATTACCTGTAGCGCGAGATCGCGACGAGCGCCGATACCGGTATCCGGCGAAATCTTGTCTTTTGGAGTAAAGGGCGCGTTTCTGTAATCGGAAACTTACGGTAAGCCGCGTCCTGAAACCGTGTCGCAAATCCGAAAATACCCTACCTGCATATAAGCGTGTCTACACTTGATTGGGTCTTCGCTCGCTTCGGGCGGGAATCCGCCTTTTGATCTGGCCGCCGCGCTCGGTGGGTCACATCGAAACTTGTAAACCCGTTATGCGGAACGCTCGCGAGCGTTTTTTCGATTTCTGCAAACGAATCTGTCGGGACAATTGCGCCATGCGAAAGTATGTGATCGGTCTCTTGTTATTCGGCTTGCTTGCGCCCGTTGCCGGGGTGCGGGCGATGCTGGGCACCATCGACAACACGCCCGCCGCCACCTTGCTGTTGCCCTATTTCGAGGTGGACCTCGGCAACCCGAACGGCATCACCACCCTGTTCGCCATCAACAATACGGGACGCGGTAGGAGCGTCGAAGATCAGTTCCCGAATTTCGCGAGCGCGGCCCTGGTCCATGTGACGCTGTGGACCGATCTCGGCGTCCCGACCTTCGCCTTCGATGTCTATCTGACCGGCTTCGACGTGCAGACCATCAACGTGCGCGATATCTTCAACGGCGTGTTGCCGAGCACCGCCTCGGCCGGACAAGATCCGACGGACACGATTTCCCCGCGAGGGCCGATTTCGCAGGACATCAACTTCGCCAGTTGTAGCAAAGATGGTCAGCTTCCTCCCGATGACATCTTCAACCGATCGAAGATGCCGTATCCCAACCCGGCATTGACGGCCCAGGAGATCGCCGCGCTGCGCAACGCCCACACCGGCCAGGCGTCCAGCCTGCTCGGCGACCAGTGCGGCAGTGTCAATCACGGCGACAACATCGCTCGCGGCTACATCACCATCGACGATGTCACCCAGTGCACATCGTTTTCGATCTTTCCCAGCATCCCCGGCTATTTCCCTACCAATCAAGGTGTCGCCGGCGGTCGCAATCTCCACTCGGGCGATTTCTTCCTGGTCGATCCGAGCCAGAACTTCGCCCAGGGCGATACGCTGGTCCACATCGAGGCATCATTTAACTTAAACAGCGGCTACACCTTCTACGGGCGCCTGGTCAACGGCGCCGCCAGCGACAACCGCGAGCCGCTCGCCACCCGCTGGATCGCGCCGTATCGGCAGGGCGGCGGCAGCGCCACCACCACCGACCTGCTGGTCTGGCGCGATCCCACCGTGCCGGGTCCGCTGACGGGGTTCGCCTGCGGCAGCTTGCCGGCACCGTTCCCGCTGGGGCAGACCCAGATCGTCGCCCGCGACGGCGAGGGCAACGCCACCTCCATCAACCCGGCCAACCCGCCGTTCCCCTACGCCACGCAACGGGTCCGGGTCGGCGGTCCCGCCCTCCCGGTCGCGCCCCGCGCCGGCTGGCTCCAGCTCGACCTCAACACCGCCGTCGGCGGTGGACTGTTCGGCGGCCGGTCTCAATCCCATGTGACCGTGCTCCAGAGCTCTCAGGGGCGCTTCAGCGGCGGCCACACCGCCATCCAGTTGGACAGCGCGCGCGGTTTAATCCCGAGTTCGCAGCCGCTGGCCGCAGAACGGCCGTGACCGGAGGCAACGACATGACACCGATTTATCGTTGTATCGCCGCGTTGTTGGGCTTGGCGAGCCTCGCCGC
The DNA here is from genome assembly GCA_037045685.1 of Candidatus Competibacter sp. Lineage (GTDB taxonomy): Bacteria > Pseudomonadota > Gammaproteobacteria > Competibacterales > Competibacteraceae > Competibacter_A. The sequence continues at coordinate 22,721 of JBAOII010000022.1, read as the reverse complement.
CCAGGCGACGCTCAACACCGCCGACATCCGCCCGGCTTCGACCTTGCTGTTGCCGTATTTCGAGATCGGCGCGATTCCGAACTTTCCCGCGCCGGCGGGAACCCCCAATCTCAACAGCGTGGTCGCCGTCGGCAACGCCACCGCCAGCCCGGTGCTGGCGCGGGTAACGCTGTGGACCGATTACGGCATCCCGACCCTGTCGTTCCACGTCAACCTGACCGGTTTCGACTATGAGACCCTCGATCTGCGGATGCTGTTCGACGGCGTTTTGCCGCCCTCGAACTTCGGCGTCGCGGGCATCAGCGGCTGCGCGGATACCGGCCTGCGCTTGGCGCCCGCCGACATCGCCGGCCTGCGCGACGCCCATCGGGGCCAAGCGTCGTCGTTGTTCGGCGGCCAGTGCGGCGGTTCCAACCAAGGCGACGGCTTGTTGCGCGGCTACCTGACCATCGATGCGGTCACTCAATGCGACGACACGCTGTTGCCGAACGATGCCGGCTACAGCGCGATCCTGGGCAGCGCCAACGCGCTGTGGGGAAGCTGGAGCGCCGTCGATGCGGCCGATAATTCCAGCATGGCAAACGCCCTGGTTCACGTCGAATCCGGTGCCTTGGCGCCAGGCAACCCGACTTTTTACCAGGCTTTCAACAATCTCAGCGGCGCCGATCAGCGCGAACCCTTGGGCAACGTCTGGGCGATCCGCTATCTCACCGGCGGCCTTTTCTCCGACGGCACCCGGCTGCGCGTCTGGCGCGAGCCGCGCGCGGTGCCCGCGCCGGTGTCCTGCGCCAGCGCCAGCCCGGCGTTTCTGCCCGGCGATCAGCAGCAGATCGTCGCCTTCGACGAGCAGGAAAACCCGGTCGAACCGACCGCCTCGTTACTGGTATTTCCCTTGGCGACCCAGCAGGTGGCTGTCGGCGGCTCCCGACTGCCTCTGCCCTTCGACTTCGGCTGGCTGTTTCTCAACCTGAACGGCGAAACCGGCGCCATCAAACAGTCCTACGTGTCGGCCACCTACAACGCGGCGGGCCGTTTCGCCGTCGGTCTCGACGGGATCATGTTCGCGCAGCCCGCCAGCGCCGCTCCCAATCCGACCCTCGACGGAGTGCCGGGCTTTCCCCCACTCGTGCAACTGGCCGCCACTCTGACGGTGGCGGGGAATTTCACCGTGGGCGGCACGGTGACGTACACGGCCGTGATCACCAACAACGGACCGCAGACGCAGCCGGATAACGGCAGCCCGGAATTTTTAGTTTTTATCCCAAGCAGTTTGACCGTCCAAACCATCAGCGCCGACCGTGGCACAGTCAGCACATTTTTCGGCGGGCGATATTGGGACGGTTCGCTGGCCGTCGGCGAGAGCGCGACGATCACCATCACCGCGACGATTAATAACAACGTCACACCGGGGACGCTCATCCGCGTCCAAGGCCAGGCCGCCGCCGACACCAACCTGAACGGAGCCAACGAGACCGTCGTTCCCACCCCCCCCGCAACATTCACGGTCCAGTAGAGCCAGGGAGTCACCAGCATGAGCACAGACGTTTTTCGGCGCTTGATCGCGCTTGCGGGCTTGGCCTTACTGCTGCCCCTCGGCTTGGCGCAACCCGCCCTGGCCCAGAAGGTCGGCTTCAACTGCGTCACGGACGGCGGCACCAACTGCACCGGCGCGATCCCGGACGCGACAGGTCAAACGCCGGGCGTGCTGACCTCGACCATCACGGTGCCGAGCGGGGCTTGTCCCACGGTCGGCCGGGTTTGCGTCAGTCTCGGTGTCGAGCACAGTGCGCGCGGCGACCTGAGCGTCGATCTGACCCACAATGCCGCCACCGCGCCCCTTCTCGCCGCCAGCCCCGGCATCGACACCGCCGATGTGTTCGAAAGTTTCATCCTCGGAACGCCCTACGCCGGCAGCGGCGGCGACGGCGCCTGGACCCTCACCGTGCGCGACAACGCCAACGGCGAATACGGCGCCCTCAACAACTGGCGGCTGGGCCTGTGTTGCGGCGACGGTTGCGGCAGCGGGCTGGTGTCGGCCACGCCGGCGAGCGGTCTGGTCACCACCGAACTCGGCGGCACCGCCCAGTTCCAGGTGGAATTGAGTTGTCCGCCGGATTTCCAGGTGACTCTGCCGGTCGCCAGCAGCGACGCCACCGAAGGCGTGGCCGGTGTCGCCTCGCTGGTGTTCACCGCCGCCAACCAGGCGCAACCCCAGACCGTCACCGTCACCGGCCGAGACGATAACTTGGTCGATGGCAATATCCCGTACACCGTCAATCTGGGTACGGCCACCATCGGCGCCGCGTTCGGGTCTTTGGTCATCCCCGCAGATCTCTACAACCCGCCGTCGGTCTACCTGGGCAGCAGCCCCATCAATGTCGGTGTCGTCAACATCGACAACGAGCAAGTGACCGGCGGCCTGCGCGCCACCAAGATCGTGGCCGGGGTGTTCCAGCCCGGCGGCACGGTGACTTACACGGTCGCGATCACCAACGGCGGTCCCGGCACGCAGCAGGACAATCCGGGGGCGGAGTTCACCGACGTGTTGCCCGCAAATCTGACCTTGGTGAGCGCCACCGCGACCGGCGGCACCGCCGTCGCTACCGTGGCGACCAACACGGTGACCTGGAACGGGACGCTCGCCGCCAACGCCAGCGCGACGATCACGATCACCGCGCGGGTCAACGAGGTTCCGGCCGGCACTCAAATCAGCAACCAGGGCACGCTGGCGTTCGACGCGGACGGCAACGGCAGCAACGAGGCCCAAGGCGTCACCGACGATCCCGCTTTGCCGGGGGTCGCCGACCCGACGGTTTTCGGCGTTTTCGATAGCCGTTCCGGTTTTGGCGCCACCAAGATCGTGGCCGGGGTGTTCCAGCCCGGCGGCACGGTGACTTACACGGTCGCGATCACCAACGGCGGTCCCGGCACGCAGCAGGACAATCCGGGGGCGGAGTTCACCGACGTGTTGCCGGCGAGCCTGACCTTGCAAAGCGCCACGGCCAGCAGCGGCGCCGCCGTCGCCACCGTGGCGACCAACACGGTGACCTGGAACGGCGCGCTCGCCGCCAACGCCAGCGCGACGATCACGATCACCGCGCGGATCAACGAGGTTCCGGCCGGCACTCAAATCAGCAACCAGGGCACGTTGTCGTTCGACGCGGACGGCGATGGCAGCAACGAGAGCAGCGGTGTCACCGACGATCCCGGCATCGCCGGAACCGCCGATCCGACCCGCTTCACGATGCCCGCTCCCATTCCCACGGTCTCGGCGTGGGGTTTGACCCTGCTCGGCGCGGTTCTGGTGGGCATGGCATGGCGTCGGCGTCGGCAAGCGATTTGATCGTGGGCTTGCGATGCGCGGCGTTGTTGGGGGGTCTGTGTTGGCTGGCTGCGGGAATCGTCGCGGTCGGCCAGCCGCAGCCCCCCGTTCCCTCGACTCTTCCCGCCGACCTCGCGGAGGTTTTCACCGACCCCGACGGTTCCCGCTACACCCTCAAGCGGTTGCGCAAGCAGGACATCCGCTATCGCAAACTGGGCGAGGATCGGGTGCGGGTCTTGCCGATCTATCATTACCGTCTGGCGAAGGAAGACGCCGAATACCTGTACGTGAAGGAATATCTGCCGGTCGATCCGCCACCGAAGCCGGCGGCGGACCCGGCCGCGTCGCGAACCGGTTTCTCCACGGCTACGGGTAGCGTGGATCGGCTCGCACTGCGGCCCTTCGATGACGGTCTGCCAACCCAGGGCCAATGGCGCAACCGGTTCGCGCTGGCCGACATGAACGGCGACGGCAAGCCCGACATCGTGCATGGCCCGCCGCGCAAGGGTTCCGGTGGCCCCCGCGTTTTCCTCGGCGATGGCGCCGGACACTGGCGCTTGTGGAGCGAAGCGTCTTTTCCCGCCGCGACCTACGATTACGGCGCGGTGGCCGTGGCCGATTTCAATGGTGATGGCCCTCTGGATTTGGCGCTGGCGGCGCATCATAAAGGAATCAGCGTATTGCTGGGCGACGGTCAAGGACGGTTTCATCTCGCTGTCACCCCGACCGATCTGGAACCCGACGCGGAGCGCCGTTTCACTTCGCGAGCGATTCTGGCGCGGGATTGGGACCGGGACGGCAAGCCCGATATTCTGGCGTTGGGCGAAGGCCCGCGTCCGATGCAGGGTCCGCCAGGCGCGGCCGGCGCGGCGTATGGCTGGGCCATCTACCTCAATCAGGGCGAGAATCGCTGGCGGAAGCTCACCCAATCGGCCGACACACCGCGCACGTTTGGCGACGCCCTGGCGGTCGGCGATTTCGATGGCGACGGATCGAGCGATCTGCTCACCGCCTCGCAGGTTTTCGGCAACCGCTTTATCCTGCATTACGGTGGCCCACCGGGTCAGGCGAGAACCGCCGCCGTCGAAATGATCCGGCCGCAATCCTACGTCAACGGTGTGGCGGCGGCCGATTTCGACGGCGACGGGCGCGACGACGCGGCCGTCAGCTATAACACGGTTGATGGGAGTGCATGGCGCGCGGTGATCGACGTGTTGCTGGCGCGCGATAACGGCCGGTGGGAGCGCCGCACGGTGGCAGCGGTGGAAACGCGCGGCGGCATTTTCGCGATGGCTGCCGGCAACCTGGACGGCGACGGCCATAAGGATCTAGTGGCGCTAACCGCAGCGGGCGAAACGTGGCTTTTTCTGGGGCGGGGCGACGGCCAGTTCGACCGCGAGGCGACGCCCGAAATCGCCCCTCTCGGCACGGATTGTCGCGGCTATCACGTCGAACTCGCCGATTTGGATGGCGATGGCCGGGACGAAATCGTGGCGGCTTTCGCGGGCGAGGATTCGGCCGCTCAAGATCAGTCCGGTTGCTCGGGCGGGGGACGGTTGCAAGCGTGGAAATCCGTGCCCAAAAATGTACCGGACAAGGCCGGCGAATGAATGTGTTTGCTGCCTGTCGGTGATCGTGCTTCCGAAGTCGCCTTGTTGGCGTGCTGGCCGCGACGTGGCTCAGTGGCAGCATGGTGCTGTGGGCCGTGCTGCTGCTGGGCGCGTGCCTGCTGTTCTATTACCTGTAGCGCGCCCGACGAGTCGAGCCCACGGCGATACGTGTCATGGCCGCGCTTTCAACCCGCCATGCCGCCAGCCGGAAATCACCGGGTCGAGCCGCACCGAGCGCCATCAGACGCCGGGACCGGCTGCCGGAGTCGCCTGGAACTCGCGCAGGAATTGATCGAGGCCGCCGGTCGTTCCGCAAACGAACAACGTGTCGTCCGGGCTTATCTCGAAGGCGTCGTCGAACTTGACGAACACCTCCCGGTCCCGCTCCACCGCGATCACCGCCGCGCCGGTCCGCTCGCGCACCTGAGCGCGCCAGGGATGCGCGCCCGCCAAGGCGCCGGCGGTGACCCGGACGAACTTGAGGCGTTGCTCGACCGCGACCGCACGGTCGCCGAGCAGATGATAGGCGAGAATTTGCCCGGCCACCTGACCCACCGACAGGGCGAAATCGGCGCCCGACTGGTACAGCCGCGCCACGTTCGGCGCCCGGTTGACCCGGACGATGAGCGGGACTTCCGGCGCGTAATCGCGGACCACCGCCGTGGCGAACACCCCTTCGCTGTCGTTGCTCAGCGCCAGCACCACCGCGCTCGCCGCCCGCACGTTGGCCTTGGCCAGCGTGGCGTGTTCCAGCACGTTGCCGACGATGTCTACGCCCGGCGCGAGTTCCTGGTCGATCACGACGGTGAGTTCTTGGGCGTCGCGCAACATCTCGACCACCTTGCCGCCGACGGTGCCGTAACCGGCCACCACGATGGGGCCGCTGCGGCGGATCGGCGCGGCCAAGTGTTCGACCTGGGCCAGGTTGGCGTGGGCGCCGACCACGACCAGAATCGCGCCCGGATCGATGCGCGTGTCCGGTCCCTTGGAGACGGTGAACTGTCCCCCGCGCCACTGGCCGATCACGGTCACGCCGTGGCGTTCCCGCAGGTGCAGATCGCCGAGCCGCTGTCCGGCCAGCGGGCTGTCCGGCCGGACCCGGCATTCGGCCAAGCCGACCTGCGCGCTGAGCAGATGCAGGCCCTCTGCGGGCGGACTGATGCGGGTGCTGGCCCGGGCCGCCAGCGCCGCGCCGAGGACGTGGGTCGGGGTGTAGACGGCGGACGCGCCCACCTGGAGCATGGGCGCCCGGTAGAGAGGATCGTTCGCCAGCGCGTAAATCGGTCCCTCGAACCCCTGCTCGCGGGCGATCAGGATACAGATCGCGTTGGCGTGGTCGTCGGCGTTGGTCACCACCGCCCGCGCTCGGTCGATCCCGGCCAGCACGTTCGGATCTTCGTCCAGCTTGCCGAACACCACTTGGTAGCCGCGATCGCGCAGGTTGCGGGCCAGCGTCGCGTCCTCTTCGAAGATGACGAACGCCGAACTGGCTTGCTGGAATTCCTCCAGCAGCGAGTCGATTGCCGGGCCATAGCCGTAGAACAGCACTCGTCCCGCCATCGGCGGCAGGACATGCGGCAGCCGCATCTCGAACCGTTCCTCGATGTACGGCAGCACGTAGATGGGGAAAACCAGCACCAGAAAAAACATGCCGACGAACTGGGTCAGGATGACCAGCAGAATCATGACCGGGTGGTGCCAGGGGGCGTAGGCGCCGTAGCCGGTGGTGGTCAGGGTCTCGGAGGCCCATTCCAGACTCGACCAAAAGTCGGTCGGCTTGCCTTCCAGGTAGGTGGCGCCGACCATGTAAACGAGGCCGAAGACCAAAACGGCCGCCGGCATGCTGACGAACAGCGCCATCAGGCGCCAAGTCGAACGCGAGATCTTTTTGGACATGTCTGGTCGCTCCAGGCCGGGACCAGAATCTCAGATCTCGACGAGCGTACCCAATTCGACCACGCGGTTGGTGGGAATGCGGAAGAAATCGGTGGCGCTCTGCGCGTTGCGCAGCATCCAGATGAAAAAGAGTTCGCGCCACAGCATCATCGGCGGCGCCAGCTTGGGCACCACCACCTCCCGGCTGAGGAAGAACGAGGTTTTATTGAGATCGAATGCCAAGCCTTTTTCGCCGCACAACTCAAGGGCCTGGGGGATATCGGGCTGTTCCATGAAGCCATAGCGGATGAATACCCGGTAAAAGCTCTGGCCGAGGTCAAAAATCTCGATTCGTTCCGGGTCTGCGATGTGGGGCACTTCGGCGGTGAGAACGGTGACCAGCACGTTGCGGGCGTGCAGCACCTCGTTATGCTTGATGTTGTGCAGCAGCGCCGAGGGCGCCCCCTCGGGCCGGCTGGTGAGATAAACGGCGGTGCTGCTGACTTGCTTGAGCGCCATTTTTTCGATCGAACCGATGAACTGATCGAGGGGCATGGTCAGGTTGCCCATCTCCTGGAACAGGAGCCGCCGCCCGCGCCGCCAAGTGGTCAGCGTGGTGAAGGACGCCAAGCCCATCAGTAGGGCAAACCAGCCACCCTGACCGATCTTGAGCGCGTTGGCGGAGAAGAAAACCGTATCGATTATCAGTAATGCTCCGAGCAAGGGCAGCGCGAACCAGGGGTTCCAGCGCCAAGACAGCAGCACGACGAAAGAGACCATGATCGTGCTGATCAGCATCGTGCCGGCCACCGCGATTCCATACGCTGCGGCCAGATTGGTCGATGACCGGAAGCCGAACACCAGCGCGATGACCGCGAGATAGAGCGTCCAGTTGGTGAATGGCACGTAGATTTGGCCGGCCTCCATGTGCGAGGTGTGGACGATCTGCATTCGCGGCAGGTAGCCGAGTTGGACGGCTTGTCGCGCCACCGAGAACGCCCCCGAGATCACCGCTTGCGAGGCGATCACCGTCGCGGCGGTGGCGAGCACTACCATGGGCACCAGCGCCCAGCCCGGTGCGAGCAGGTAGAACGGACTCTGGATCGTGCTCGGATCAGTGAGCAGCAGCGCGCCCTGCCCGTAATAGTTCAGCACCAAGGCCGGTAGCACGAAAGCGAACCAGGCGACGCGGATCGGGAACTTACCGAAATGCCCCATGTCGGCGTAAAGCGCCTCGCCTCCCGTGACGGAGAGAAAAATCGCGCCGAGCGCCAGAAAGCTTTGCCACGGATTGCCGGCGAGAAAGTCGGCTGCGTATAACGGGTTCAGGGCCAACAACACTTGCGGCGCCCGCGCGATGCTGATGACTCCAAGTATCGCCAGGACGACAAACCACAGACACATCACCGGCCCGAACAGCATGCCCATGGCGGCTGTGCCGTGCTTCTGAATCCAGAACAGGCCGGTCAAGACGAGCGCGGTGATCGGCAGCACGTACTCTTTGAGTTGCGGCGCGACCACATCCAGCCCTTCGACCGCGCTGAGCACCGAGATCGCCGGGGTGATCATGCTGTCGCCGTAGAACAGCGCGGCGGCGAAGATGCCGAGCATGGTCACGAACCAAGTGGCGCGCGAGTTTTTGGTCAACTCCGTCACGCGGGCGAGCAGGGCCAAGCTGCCGCCTTCGCCCCGGTTGTCCGCGCGCATGATGATGGCAACGTATTTCAGGGTGACCAGCGCCATGATGGTCCAGAAGATCAGCGACAGCACGCCGAGGATGCTGGCCTGTTCCACCGCCATGGGGTGGGAGCCGGCGAAGGTTTCCTTGAGCGCGTAGAGGGGGCTGGTGCCGATGTCGCCGAAGACGACCCCGATCGCTCCGACGATCAGCGCCGCCGGACGGCTTTTGCCTTCATGCGTGGACATCGTGCTGTCCTCCCGGTTTGTTGTTGTTGGAATCTCGACCGGTGTCGCGACCATCGTCAACTCTGGCGATGATGCAACGCATCATAAGCGGCGATTGAACCAGAATCAATTGGCTTGCAACGAGATTGTTTCTGGCGAGCCGTTGGCGGCCAAAATGCGGCGCAACGAGAGGCTGGGTTTTGATCAGGTCGAGCCCGCGCGGGATGCGCCGAAGGAAAAGGGGTTGGCCCAACATGCATTCCGGTCAGTTGACTGTCACGCCACCGACAGTTCCAAGAGGGGGTGAGTAAGCCTTTGCCCCGAATGCGGGCGTTGCGGACGAACCGAAAGAAACCCGAATGGAGCGGCAGTTTTGCTTGCGAGATCCCGCGATGGGGCCGCGACCGGGAACGCGACCGGGACCGGAGACCCTCGGCGGTGCTGACGTGAAGCTCGCGAAAGCCGTCCCCGCCGTCATCGCGGGCACATTCACCCCGGCTACGGCGCCCGGCGTGGCGATCAAAACCTCGCTCCGTCGGCCGGTGATAGATGTCGCGTTCAGCGGGATGGACCGGCGTGCCTGGAGCGATGAACCGCTCGATCGGGGGCCGGAGGGGTCGCCACCGTGTCGGTGGGCCGCAGGGTCACCGGCTTGGGGTTCATGAAGGATTTTGTGGTGATGAAGAACCCTTGTCGATGAAAAGGCAGAGAATGGTTTCAGGCCACAGTCGCAACGGGAAACGCCAAATCCCATTCGATAGCCAAGTCGGGAAACAAGCCGGGCGCCAGGGTTCCCGCAGTTTCGTGAATGGCGGGTTTGCCGTAACCCCCGGCGGCGTTCAAAGTGTAGACGATGACGACACGGTCGGTGGGATGCACCAGCCAGACTTCGCGCACCCCGGCGCGCTCATAGGCCGCGAGCTTTTGAATCTGATCCTTGGCGGCGGTGCTGGGCGATAGCACTTCGATGATCCAGTCCGGCGTACCGCGACAGCCGCGCTCGTCCAGCTTGGCCGGATCGCAAATCACCGAAATGTCAGGCTGCACCACCGTCGTCACCTCGGTGTCGGCCTCGTCGCCGCGCGGCAGGCGCACATCGAAGGGCGCAACGAAGGGGCGACACGGTTTACCGACCAAGTGGTTGGCGATCTGCCGGAACAGTTCGCCGACGACCGTTTGGTGGGCCAGACCGGGCGCGGCCATGGCGTAAGCCTCACCGTCGATCAATTCCCACCGCTCGTCGCCGGGCCAGCCGCAGTAATCGGCGTAGGTAAAAGGTGTGGTAGATTTGCGAAGTGGTTGTCCCATCGACGAGTTGCTCGCTGTGCCGGTCGGTGGAACTTAACCGAACGTCCCTTCGTTCCAGCCCCAGTTTTCGGCGCTGACGCCGGTGAAGCCGAGATAAACCCGGTCGGGCGGGATACCGAGCTGTTCCTGGAGCAAGCCGCAAACGCGCTCGGACAGCTTGCGGTTCACCTCGCGGTTCAGGCCGCCGATGCTGCGGATGTCGGCGTAAGCGGCGGGACTCTCGTCGCCGGCCATCATCATGGGCTCCTCGCCGACCAGGATCATGACGTAGCGTTCCGGCTTCCCGATGCATTCGGCGACGATTTTCGACAGCGGGGCGAGCAAGTCGTGGCGCTGCTGGTTGGACAGGCGCGCGGAGGTTTTCAGAGCGAGCAGGGGCATGGGGTGAATCTCCCGTCATTGTTCCGGGGAAGCGGTTTCGGCGGTCGCGGTGTCCGGCCGAGCGTCCGGCGTTGCGGTCGCGGCCGCCGGCTCGGCGGTCGCGGCCGTTTCCTCGGCCGCCGGCTCCGGCACGGCGTACAGCCGGTCGCCGAGAATGGCCTTGGCTTCGCCCAGATGCCAGGCCACATCGTCCAGGTCGGCGTGGGATTTGTGCACCCAGGCTTCCCCCCAGTAAAAGTTGCAACTGGTTTCGGCGCGCAGCAGATGCCAGTGCGCCTCGCTCAGCACTCGCGCCAGTTCCGGGTTGGGGTCGCCGGCGCGGGCCGCCGCTTCCGCCACCCGGTGGAATTCCCGGCTGATATCGTGGACGCGGACCATGGTGTCGCGCTGGATCCACGAGCCTTGCCACTGGTGGAAATCCCAGCCGTGATGGGCGTCGGTGTTCCAGGCGCCGCGCCGCACGGTGACCTGGCCGTGCGCGCCGAAGCGATCCAGGTATTCGCTGATGAAGATCGGCCGCAAGGTGGAATGGCCGGCCCGGATTTCCTCCATCGCCTCGTGGTAAAAATAGTTCCAGAAATTGGCTTTCTCGGAGACGTTGCGGAACCAGCCGCCGTTGTCGCCGTCGGTGGCGGTGGCCACCAGCGGCGGAAAGTCGCACCACTTGGTGCGCTCGTGCAGCTCGTGATAGAACCAGCCGTAGTCCATCCCGGACAGTTGCGCGTCGGACAGCTCGCGGTCGCGGACCACGATCACGATCTGCTCGCCGCCGTATTCGGCGATATGCGGCCGGTAGCGCAGCTCCTGCCAGCTCATCGGAGCGACCGGGTCCACGTACTCGCAATCGACCATCACGTAGCGGTAGCCCGCCTTTTTCAAGTGCGGGATCATCCGCATGTCGAAGCCCATCTCCGGCGGCCAGAAGCCGTTGAACTGGGGCCGCCACAGCAGATGGCGGGCGATGGCCTGCCAGCGGGCGATGTGCTCGTCCCAGTCCGCCTCCGGGATCAGGGCCAGCACCGGGTGGTAATAGCCGGTGCCGAGAATCTCGAACAGGTTCTGGTTTTGCAGGTGCCACAGCAGCTTGCCGCAATCCACGGCACCGTAGACCCGGCTCTGAAAATCGGGGTTGGACAGCGTTTCCAGCAGGGTGCCGGACAGCGACAGATGGACGCGGGCGATGTCCTGATAGGCCCACAGGGCGCGCGGCATCCGGTCGTAGGCGAACAGGATTTCCTTGACTTCCCACTCGTTGGTTTCGAGCAGATTTTCCAGGTTGCGAGGGGGCTGGTGCATGTTCAGCACCAGGGCGTGATAAATCTCTCGCATCGCGCTTCTCCTCAAAGGGTGGCAATGATCGTTGTTATGCGACGGGCCGGACCCTTCGACGAAAGGGCCGGTCGCGGCTAAGCATACAGAGAGCCGGGGCAAGCCGCCACGCGGGCGTCACCCGGCGGTCCGGGAATCGCCGGCCGGACGCAAAACGACCGGTGGCAAGCTGTTGATGTGGATGCCCTGTTGCGGGATCGGCAGGGCGATGCCGTGCTCGCGGAACAAATCCCAGATCTCCAGCCGCACGTCGCTGGAGATGTTGCGGATGCCGTTGGACACGTCGCGAATCCAGAAGCGCAGCTCCAGCAGCAGAAAACTCTCGCCGAACTCCAGCAGCAGCGCCCGCGGCGCCGGGTCGGCCAGCACCCGCGCCGGCCGGCGGGCCCCTTCCACCATCAGCTCCAGCGCCTTGCGCACGTCGGTGTCGTAGGAAATCCGCACCTGCACCTTGAGCCGGGCCAAGTCGTTGCGATGCGACCAGTTGATGACCTGATGGGTGATCATCTCCTCGTTCGGGATCAGGTACTCGGTGCCGTCGCGGGTTTCCACCGACACGTAGCGCGCGCCCAGCGAAGCCACCCAGCCGTAGGTTTCGCCGATCTGGATCACGTCGCCGGGTTTGATCGATTTGTCCATCAGCAGCATGATGCCGCTGATCAGGTTGGAGGTGATCTTTTGCAGGCCGAAACCGAGGCCGACGCCCAGCGCGCCGCCGAACAGCGCCAGCGCGGTGAAGTCGATCCCGGCGCTGGCCAGCGACACCACCACCGCCAGCGCGATCAACCCGCCCGTCAGCAGCTTGCCGAACAGGACCCGCACCGATGGGGTCAGGCTGGGCAGATGCTCCAGCCGCCGCTCCAGAACCCGCGAGACCAGCACCGCCGCCCACAGGGCGACACCGAAGTAGAACATGCTTTTCAGCACGGTCAGCAGCGACAGCCGCATCTGCCCGAGATTGATCGCCAGCCGGTCGAGGAACGCCAGGGCGGGATCGAGCAGATCGAGAATCGCCAGCACGGCGATGCTGTAGACGGCGATCACCACCGCCCGCGCCCAGACCGGCTCGCGCAGCAATATCGAAAACAGCCGGATCGCGATCCAGGCCCCCAGCAGGTGAATGCCGATCCGAACCCAGTGGTTGGGCCAACCGAAACGCGCCGCGACCGAGCCGGCGATCGCCAGCCCGATCAGCCAGAGCAGGGGGAAGATCAGCGATGCCAGCGTCAGCAGGGCATGACGGCCGTGATCGCTGGCGGCGCTGGCCCGGATGCGTCGCGCCAGCCACGGCCGCGCGAAATCGTGAATCCACCAGGCGGTGAAACCGGTGCCGATCAGGGCCGGCATCTGCATGGCGGTGTAAACGATGTGCTCGGGAGCGAAGAAAGTCCCGCGCAGCCAGCCCCAGGCCATCCGCAGCCAGGTGAGAATGAACCCGCTATCAAAAAAGAAGGGTGGTTGCATGGTGGGTGAAGGCGAAAGAAAAAGGGTAAGCGCGGTCGCGGCAGCGGGGGAGGGGAATCCCGGATGATCGGCGCCGCGCTCATCGCTCAATAGTAGCCGATGGTGGCCGATAGTAGCCGATGGTAGCGGATGGTAGCGGATGGGGGGTTGGCGATTTTTCCGACGCCCTACCGTAGACTATCAATCGTTGGAGATACAGTCCGCCGGCGCGACCGTTGCTCCGGCCCGGACGAATGCCGCGAGGCTGGCGGTTGCGACCCCGCCGCTCCTCGATCGTCCCTGCCAAGAATGCCCGAATTGCCGAATCGATGAACTGTTAACCCGGAGACCGCAAGCATGACCGACAAGTTTCGCCTCGTCACCCGCAGCGATATGGATGGTTTGGTCTGCGCGATTCTGTTGAACGAGCTGAACCTGATCGACGATATCAAGTTCGTCCATCCCAAGGACATGCAGGATGGCAAGATCGAGATCAGCGACCGCGACATCACCACCAACCTGCCCTATGTGCCGGGCGCGCATTTGGCTTTCGACCATCACTTTTCCGAAACCCTGCGCAACGAAAAGCGCGAGAATCACATCATCGATCCCGACGCGCCATCGGCCGCGCGGGTGGTGTTCGATTATTACGGCGGCAAGGCGCGGTTTCCCGCGATCAGCGATACGATGATGGCGGCGGTCGATAAGGCCGACGCGGCGCGGTTTTCCAGGGAGGACATCCTGGAGCCGAAGGGCTGGGAACTGCTGTCGTTTCTGATGGATGCCCGCACCGGCCTGGGGCGATTCCACGATTTCCGCGTCTCCAACTACCAGCTCATGATGGATCTGATCGCCTATTGCCGCAACCACGGAATCGACGAAATTCTCCGGTTGCCCGACGTGAAGGAGCGGGTGGACATCTATTTCGAGCAGGCGCCCAAGGCCAAGGAACAGATCCGGCGCTGTAGCGCGGTTCGCGGCAACCTCGTGGTTCTCGATCTGCGCGGCGAGGAAACCATCTGGGCCACCAATCGCTTCACGATTTATGCGCTGTTCCCCGAAACCAACATTTCGATCCATGTCCTGTGGGGCTTGCGGCAGCAAAACACCGTGTTCGCCGTGGGCAAGTCGATCATCAAGCGCGACTCGAAAACCAATATCGGCCTGTTGATGCTCGAATATGGCGGCGGCGGCCACGAAAATGCCGGCACCTGTCAAATCGATAACGACAAAGCCGAAACGGTATTGGCGGAATTGATCGCCCGGATCAATCGGGACGGTTGAGTTCGGCGGCTCGATCATCGATGGCCGTCCTTCGTTTTTGATGTGTCGGGAGGTCGCGCGGCCCCGATCATTGGGAAGTTGTCAAAGCGGCTCGATCCGGCCGAGCGGATGATGGCGGTTTCGGCTCGCGCCGGCCGACATCGATGCGGCGATAATGCCATCCCGAAATAAAAACGCAGACATTGCTGGAGCTTGTCCCGTTGAATCCGGCCAACTCGGAAAAGACCTCGGTCGCGCTCGGTTCGGTTTTCGCCAGCGCCGCCTTGACCCTGATGAAGCTGGTGGTCGGGTTGATGACCGGCAGCATCGGTATCCTGTCGGAAGCGGCTCACTCCCTGCTCGATTTCGCTGCCGCCGGCCTGACCTATTTCGCGGTGCGGGTCAGCGATAAGCCGGTGGATGCCCGCCACCCCTACGGCCACGCCAAAATCGAGAGCATCTCGGCCTTGATCGAAACGGGGTTGCTGTTCCTGACCAGCGCCTGGATCGTCAAGGAAGCCGTCCATCGCCTCCTGTCCTCGGATGCCAAGGTGGAAACCACCTGGTATGCCCTGGCGGTGGTGCTGATTTCGATCGCGGTGGATTTCTTTCGCGCCCGCGCGTTGCTGCGCGTCGCCAAGGCGACCCAGTCGCAAGCGCTGGAGGCCGACGCCCTGCACTTCAGTTCCGACATCTACAGTTCCGCCGGGGTGCTGGCCGGCTTGGCGTTCAACGCCTTCGGCTATCCCCAGGCCGATGCCATCGCCGCCCTGGGCGTGGCGCTGATCGTCTGCCATGCCGGTTACGCGCTGGGACGGCGCACCGTCGATATCCTGCTCGACACCGCACCGGAAGGCGTGGCCGAACGGGTCACGGCGCTGATCGCGCCGATTGCCGGGGTGGCGCGAGTGGATCGCATCCGGGTGCGCCCGGCGGGAAAGACCATTTTCATCGATCTGCTGCTCGGCGTCGGGCGCACCCTGTCGTTGCAGCGGGTCCGGGCGATTTGCGATGAGGTGACGGACCGGATTCGCGCCGAACTGCCGGACGCCGACATCCTGGTGCAATCTCAACCCCTGGCGCTGGACAACGAAACCGTGGCCGACCGGGTCCGGCTGATCGCCGGCGCCCATCGGGTCGCCGCGCATCGCGTGCTGGTCCAGCGCCTGGAGGGGCGGACCTGCATCAGCTTCGATCTGGAAGTGGAGGGCCGATTGAGCATCAAGGAGGCGCACGATATCGCCTCGACCATCGAGGCGACGGTGCGCGCCGAGCTGGGCGAGGACGTGGAGGTGGAAAGCCACATCGACCCGCTGGTGCCGGACCTGATCGAAGACGCGCGCGAACTTCCGCCGGAGCGGCTGGCCGAAGTCACCGCCGTGCTGCGGCGCGAGGCGCGGGGGTTTTCGGACGTGATCGACCTGCACCACATCCACGTCCGGGCGGTGGACGATGGTCTGCACGTCGCGTTTCATTGCCGCTTTCCGGACGACGCTTCGCTGGTGCGGGTGCACGACACCGCCAACCGCCTGGAGTCCCGGCTGTACCAGCATATTCCCGACGCCCGGCGGATCGTGGTCCACACCGAGCCGGCAGGGCATGAGGACTGACCGGCTGATCCGAACGGATCGGGGCGCTTCCAACGAGGTTTTCCGCCTCGCCTTTCAAACGACACCACAGGGTTTCCGATGTCCCTGCAATCCGTTATCGAGTTGTTGAACAAGCAAAAAATCGTGGAAAGCATGCTGCACAACCAGCCGATGCGGCGCCACGACCTCGTCGAGACAGTCGTGCACAAGCAGCATTTGGCCGAGTTGCAGGCCATTCTCGGGCGCCTGCCCGCCGCCGAGATCGGCAAAACCATCGAGACCCTTCCCATCGAGGACGCCCGACTGCTTTGGGCGCAGGTCGATCCGGAGCGGGAAGAGGATATCCTGTGGGAAATTTCCGATGCGCGGCGAGCGCAATTGGTCGGGCTCCGGGAGCCGCAAGTCAAAGAGGGACAGATCAATGCCTACGAGTTGAGCGATGACCGGGTGCGCATCGTGGAGATCACCTGCCGCAAGGATCTGGAATCGATCCGGCCGATCTGGATCGATTTGCTGCGCGCTTCCAAATCCGAACGCGGCGGTATCGGCCGCTATTACGGCCTGGAATTGCCCGATCCGAACGAGCTGACCGATTTGGAGGCCAGCGCCCGTTTTTACGTGGAAGAAAACGACGAAATCCATCTGCACTCCAATTTTCTGTTGGGTCGCGATGTCGAATCGCGCAGCGTGCCGGTCGCGTTTATCCTGCGTTCGGGCATTCTTTTCACCGTCCGCGACGAGGAGTTGCCGGTATTCCGCTTGCAAAGATTTCGGGCGCGCCACCGCCCCGGCTCTTTCGCGGACTGCAAGGAATTGTTGCTCGATCTTTACGATGCCGACGTGGAATATTCGGCCGATGCGCTGGAGGACAGCTACGCCTCGCTGCGGCGAGTGGGGCAAGCCGTGTTGGGCGAGAGCGTGAGCGATGCGGACGCCTCGCGCCTGCTGGCGGACATCACGGCGGAAGAAGACCGCAACGGATTGATCCGCAGCAATATGCTGGATACCCAGCGGGCCGTGTCTTTTTTGAGCCGCAGCGATTTTCTCGCGCCGGCGCAGCTAAACAAGGTCAGACAGATATTGCGGGATATCGACTCGCTCAACAGCCACACCGCTTTTTTGTTCGAGAAAATCAATTTTCTGATGGACGCCACGATCGGCTTCATCAACGTCAACCAGAACCGGCGCGTTTCTCAGCTCACCGTTCTCGGCGTGGTTTTCATGCCGCTCAACATCCTGGCCGGTATCGGGGGCATGTCCGAGTTTTCGATGATGACGGCAGGGATTCCCTGGCCCATCGCGTATGGCGCCTTCTCGGCCGGGATGCTGCTGATCGGCTGGATGACCTATGTCGTTTTGAAATATATCGAGAACAGAAAGTCCGCCGACAAGAAGCGCTCGGCAAGCTGATCGCGATAGCGCTCGCTCGCTCTCCGGTGGCTCAATTTCGGGGTCGTGACCGCGAGATATGCGATGGAAACGACTCCGGCGCCAGCGGGCGTTGAAGGTGATCGACATGATCGGGCAGTGATCCTGGACAAGCGATCCGGGGCGGGTGAAGGCGGAATTGCCGATTGCCCCGAAGCACCCCCGCGACCGCACCGCGCCGGTGTTTCGGCGGCTGGTGGAGCGGGTTTACGAGATCATGACCGCGACCGCCGGCGAGCAGCGGGCCAGCGGCATCGGCCACCGGCTGCCGTCGGCGCAAGTGACCCAGTTGCTGGGCGTGCTGGACGAAGTCAGCCATCCGACCCACGGGGGCCACGCCGATCTGGCCGCGCTGGCCGACTCGCTTTCACGAGAAATCGATCGATCATGAAAAATTAATCGAACCGTCATCCCGGCTACGCGTGGCGCGTGCGATAAGTGTTCGCTTGTCGGGTGGGCGCAGTATGCCCGTTGAATCCAACGAAGATCGGGGAGGACGTTCGATATGCGAGTCAGGTTGAGTGGTGTCGGCGCGGCGTTGGCGTTCGCCGCGTTCTCGGCGATTGCGGTGGCGGCCAATGCCGATGACGGCAATGGCTGCGATGATGACCGGGAGGGTTACGAGAGGCATAGCCGAAAAAATAGTTCCAGCGTGCAACTGGGTCCTCGGCCGTTTTATCTGGTGCGGGGCATGGATGAGGGCCAGCTCAAGGATCGGTTGTTAAGTTGCGCGAGCGGCCCATTCAAGCGCAGCGATTTTTCCATCGCCCATCGCGGCGCGGCGATGCAGTTCCCGGAACACACCCAGGAATCTTACGAAGCCGGGGCACGCATGGGTGCCGGTATCGTGGAATGCGACGTGACCTTCACCAAGGATGGCGAACTGGTCTGCCGCCACAGCGAATGCGATCTGCACACGACGACCAATATCGTCGCCACCAAGCTAAACAGCAAATGCACCGTGCCGTGGACGGGACCCGGCCAGAGTCCGGCTCCCAAGTGCTGCACCAGCGATTTGACGCTCGCGGAATATCAAGACGCTCAAGGGCAAGATGGACGCGAGCAATCCCAAGGCGCGACGACGGCGGAAGGGTATCTGGGCGGCACGGCGAGCTGGCGTACCGATCTTTACACCGGCCGCGCCAACTGTGCTCTCCCTCAAGGAAAGCATCCGCGCTCAACCAGCGAACTCGGCGTCAAGCACACGCCCGAATTGAAAGGGCGCGGAGCGTCAGGACTCGAATCAAAGACGATTTTTGGCGGTCAGGCGCAATTACGCGCAGAAAATGATCGACGAACTGAAAGCCGCCGGCGTCGATCCGAAGGACGTGTGGGCGCAGTCGTTCAACGTTGCCGACGTCCTCTACTGGATTCAACGCGAACCCGGCTTCGGCAAGCAGGCGGTTTATCTGGACAGCATCGACCCGACCCTGAATCCGCCGATTCCCCGTCAGTCCTCGGACGACCTGAAGAAGCTGAAGAGCCAAGGGGTGCGGATCATCGCCCCGCCGATGTGGGCGCTGCTGGCGGTGAACAGCGCCAACGAAGTGGTTCCCTCGGAATACGCGGTGGACATCAAAAAGGCGGGGCTGGACATCATCGCCTGGACCTTCGAGCGCGCCGATCTGCGCCAGGGCGCTTCAAAAGCGGGTTGGTACTACCTGTTTGATCCTCAAGGCAAGGCGATCAAAAAGGACAGCGATATGTACAAGGCGCTGGACGTGCTCGCGCGCCAGGTCGGTATCTTGGGCATTTTCTCGGATTGGCCGGCGACGGTGACCTACTACGTGTCGCGGCGGGGCGCTGCTGTTCCCGGAACATACCCAGGACGTGGCTTATCGCGGCCGGAGCGCGCATGGGTGCCGGTATCGTGGAATGCGACGTGACCTTCACCAAGGATGGCGAATTGGTCTGCCGCCACAGCGAGTGCGATCTCCATACCACGACCAATATCGTCGCCACCAATCTGAACAGCAAATGCACCGTGCCGTGGACCGGACCGGGTCAGAATCCGGCGCCCAAATGCTGCACCAGCGATTTGACGCTCGCGGAATTCAAGACGCTCAAGGGCAAAATGGACGCGAGCAATCCCAAGCGCCGACGACGGCGGAAGGGTATCTGGGCGGCACGGCGAGCTGGCGCACCGATCTTTACACCGGCCGCGCCAACTGTCCTCTCCCTCAAGGAAAGCATCGCGGCTCAACCAGCGAACTCGGCGTCAAACACACGCCCGAGTTGAAGGGCGCGGAGCATCAGGACCGGGTCAACGCGATCTTCGGCGGCCAAGCGCAATACGCGCAGAAAATGATCGACGAACTGAAAGCCGCCGACGTCGATCCGAAGGACGTCTGGGCGCAGTCGTTCAACGTTGCCGACATCCTCTACTGGATTCAACGCGAACCCGGCTTCGGCAAGCAGGCGGTTTATCTGGACAGCATCGACCCGACCGTGAATCCGCCGATTCCCCGTCAGTCCTCGGACGACCTGAAGAAGCTGAAGAGCCAAGGGGTGCGGATCATCGCTCCGCCGATGTGGGCGCTGCTGGCGGTGAACAGCGCCAACGAAGTGGTTCCCTCGGAATACGCGGCGGACATCAAGAAGGCGGGCCTGGACATCATCGCCTGGACCTTCGAGCGCGCCGATCTGCGCCAGGGCGCTTCAAAAGCGGGTTGGTACTACCTGTTTGATCCTCAAGGCAAGGCGATCAAAAAGGACAGCGATATGTACAAGGCGCTGGACGTGCTCGCGCGCCAGGTCGGTATCTTGGGCATTTTCTCGGATTGGCCGGCGACGGTGACCTACTACGCCAATTGCATGGGGCTGAAATAAGCCCATCGTGAATCGGCCGATTTCAAAGTGACCGCTTACTCCCCTCTCCCTGTGGGAGAGGGGTTGGGGTGAGGGTATTTTTCAGCTCAGGATTCGTTTTCCAGCAGCTTGCGAATTTCCAGCAACTCTTGGCGCCGTTCCTCGCTGACTTCGGGATAGCGCAGGTTGAGCCGCTTCAGGGCGCGGACGATGATCTCCGATACCGTACAGGCGGGTAAACCACTTGTTGTCGGCGGGAATGACGAACCACGGCGCCCATTCGGTGCTGGTGCGGTTTAGACAATCTTCGTAGGCTTTCTGGTAATCGTCCCAGAATCCCCGCTCCTTGACGTCGGCGGTGGAGAATTTCCAGTTTTTCTCCGGCTGGTCGATCCGATCCAGGAAGCGCTGTTTCTGCTCTTCCTTGGAGACGTTGAGAAAAAACTTCAACACGACGATGCCGTTTTCGAACAAGTATTTCTCGAAAGCGTTGATCTGTTCGTAGCGGCGCTTCCAGATGTTTTCGCGGGTCGGCTGCGGGATTTTCTGATGGTCCAATAATTCAGGATGGACCCGCACCACCAGGACCTCTTCGTAGTAGGAGCGGTTAAAAATGCCGATCCGGCCGCGCTCCGGCACGCATTTCATGGATCGCCACAGGTAGTCGTGATCCAGTTCTTCGGCGGAGGGCGCCTTGAAGCTGAATACCTGGCAGCCCTGCGGATTGACGCCGGACATGACGTGCTTGATGGTGCCATCCTTGCCGGCGGCGTCCATCGCCTGAAAGATGATCAATAGCCCGTAGGTATCCTGTGCGTAAAGGATATCCTGGTATTCGGCCAATTCCGCGATGTTTTTATCCAGCTTCTTTTGGGCCTCTTTCTTGCTCTTGAATCCGGCGGTAAACGCGGGATCGTAATCTTTTCGGATGGTGATCTTTTTGCCGGGCGGCACCATGATGTGCTTTAACCGCAATTCCAGTTCGGCGTTTTCGGACACTTGGACGGTTATCTTGCGGTTGGGGTCGAGAGCGGTTTTTTTCATGCGCGGTTCCTGTTCGGATAAGGCCGGCTCGCATTTCGGCGGTGAGGGTTTGCGGTTGCTGCTGAATCAGGCCGGAGTTTTTGCGTTTCCCAAAGACGGCTGTTGCCCGGTTGACGCCGAGCAGCACCAGACCGCCCGCGACGACCCCCGCCAGCACGTTCAATAGCGTGGGCGCGATGGCCGCCAGCACGCCGCCGATGCCGGGCACGCCGTGGATCGCTTCTTCGACATGGTGCAGCACTTCGTGCGAATAGGGCAAACCATGGACCAGAATTCCCCCGCCCACTAGGAACATCGCCGCCGTGCCGACGACGGCAAGGGCTTTCATCAGATACGGCGCAACCTGCAAAAGCACTTTGCCCAAGGCGCGCTTGAAACTGGGTCCAGCCGTGTTTTCGCTGCTCTTCACGAGATAAAGTCCGGCGTCGTCCAGTTTGACGATACCGGCCACGATGCCGTACACCCCGACCGTCATGATGATGGCGATCCCCGCGATCACGGCCACTTGGGTGGCGAAGGCCGCGTTTTGCACGGTGCCCAAGGCGATGACGACGATTTCGGCGGACAGGATGAAATCGGTGCGAATCGCGCCCCGGATTTTTTCCTTTTCCAGCGCCACCAAATCCACAGCGGGATCGCTGAGCGCCTGGATTTGTTCGGCGTGCTCGGCTTCGGTCTCGGCCGGGCCGTGCAAAAACTTGTGGGCCAGTTTCTCGAAGCCCTCGAAGCACAGATACGCGCCGCCCACCATCAGCAGCGGCGTGATCGCCCACGGCGCCACCGCCGTGATCAGGATCGCCGCCGGGACCAGAATCAGCTTGTTCTTCATCGAGCCTTTGGCGACCGCCCACACCACCGGCAATTCCCGTTCCGCGCGCACCCCGGAGACCTGCTCGGCATTCAGCGCCAGATCGTCGCCCAAGACGCCGGCGGTCTTTTTCGCCGCCACCTTGGTCATCAGGGCCACGTCGTCGAGCACGGTGGCGATGTCGTCGATCAACGCTAACAGGCTGGTTCCGGCCATTCGGTCACTCCCGGTTCGGTGGTAAAAGCTTTAGGGCGATGTTTTGTTGAAGGGTCATGCGGCGTCGCCGGTCGCGACGCGGTCGGGAAACGACACTTCCAGCACGACGCATCCTACATCTGTTTTGAATGGGCCGTGGAGTTCGCCTGGAGGGCGGCTGGCGTAGTGGCCGGTTTCCAGCCAAAGATCGAATGCCTGATCGAAAAGGCGACCACTGACGATGAACACTTCTTCGGGATAGGGATGCGTTTTCCCGCCGAAAGCCGTTGTATCGGCTCCGGGCAGGAAGCGGGTCAGCCGGGTGTATTCGCCGGTGACGGGGTCGATGCTCAGAGTCAGCTCTTCGGCGATTCCTTCCAGCCCTTTGATCGGCGTCCATTGCCGCCGGTTGT
>JBAOII010000021.1:0-6897 GCA_037045685.1 Candidatus Competibacter sp. | reverse complement strand
GGCTGCGCCTGCTGGAACGGCAGATGTTGCGCAAAGAAGGGACATTCAGACCGGATAATACCCATCAATTATCGCTGTTCGCTGCGATGTCGGATCCGGTCGTGGCGGCCTTGGCGAAACTCGAACTCGACAATCTCGCGCCGGAACAGGCGCTGGCCGAGCTGGCGCGATTGAAATCGCTGATGGATCCTGATATCTGCGGAATCCTGATATCTAAGGGGGCGAGACCTGTAGCTTCAGGAACACCGGAAGCCGAGATTCGACCGCGGATCGGACGCGATCAAGTCGCCAAGCCAAGCCGCATCGCCGGGCAAAGGTGGTGATTTGCAGCATCGCGCATGCCGCCCCATCGGCCAGGAACACCCGGCGCAGGAGACAAAATCATGCCGACAAGACTTATCGTTTCGCCTGCCCCACTCGCTGTGGATGGGACTGCTGATCGCGGTAGTGGGCGGAATTCTGGTGGGCTTTCTGGCCTGGATCCAGATCGCAGCGAGAACGTCGAGACGACCTGGAAGAGATGGATCGGCGGGCCTACGTTATCGCCCATCAGATGGCGTACCCGGTTCGCACGGCGCTCCAGTTGCCCGACAAAGAGGCGGCGGTGGTCCTCGGCTCCGCCTTAGAAGGCTACCGGCGATTGACCGGTTTGGCTCTCTACCGACCCGACGGGCGCCTCATTGCTGCCGGCAAGGGCGTCGGCGACTTCACCGATGCGCTGCAAAAAATTGTCGCCCGTGCTCTCGAAAGCTCGAAGGATCTCGTCGATACGCGGCGTGTAGCCAACGCGCATATCCATATCCTCGCCTCGCTGATGCGAACACCCCAGGGCCAGCCAGAAGGCGTTCTCGTGGTGGTCCACGATTTGTTCCAACTGGACGAGCGCGCCACCAGTCGCCTGTATCAAATGGGTTTTTGGCTCGGTTTGATCGTCCTGCTGCTGCTGGTGCTGGTCATGGCGGGGGCTTGGATTTTCTATGACCGCTCGCTCAATCGGTTGGCGGAATGGATGCGGCAGGTGCGTACCGGCGATAACGTCGAGGCACCGCCGACCCGGCTTCCCATCGAGCGGCTGGCCAACGAAAGCGATCGGCTGGCCGCTTCGCTGCGCGTCGCCCGCCTGGCCCAGCAGGCGCAAGCGCGCGCGGTCATGCACGTCACCAACGCCTGGACCCCCGACCGGCTGCGCTCCCATGTGGTGGACTGCCTGCGAGGCGGTCAACTGCTGGTGGTCAGCAACCGCGAGCCCTACATGCACGAACTGCGCGACGGCAAGCCGCGCCTGATCGTGCCCGCCGGCGGGCTGGTCACCGCGCTCGACCCCGTGCTGCAAGCCTGCGGCGGCGTCTGGGTCGCGCACGGTTCGGGCGAAGCCGACCGGCAGATGGCGGACGCCAAGAGCCGGCTGGCGGTGCCGCCGGGCGAACCCGCTTACACCTTGCGGCGCGTGTGGCTGAGCCGTGAAGAGGAGCAAGGCTACTACTACGGCTTTTCCAACGAGGGCCTGTGGCCGCTGTGCCATCTGGCTCACGAGCGACCGAACTTTCGGGCGAGCGACTGGGAGCACTACGTGCGCGCCAACCGCCGCTTCGCCGAAGCGGCGCTGGATGAAGCCGGCGACGGCCCGGCGGTGGTGCTGGTGCAGGATTATCAGATGGCGCTGGTGCCTCGCCTTCTGAAAGAGGCCCGCCCCGATCTGGTGATCGGGATTTTCTGGCACATCCCCTGGCCCAACCCGGAAGCCTTTCGCATCTGCCCCTGGGGCCCCGATCTGCTGCGCGGGATACTGGGCGCGGACTTGATCGGCTTCCATCTCCAGCAGCACTGCAACAATTTTCTCGACACCGTGGACCGGATGATCGAGGCCCGGCTGGACTGGGACCATTTCGCGGTGGAGCTGCAAGGCCACGCCTCGCGAGTGCGCCCGTTCCCGATCAGCGTCGAAAGCTGGGACGAGCGCCGCGCCCTGAGCGGCGACGCGCTGCTCCGGCAAATCGCCGAACTCCGGGAGCGCTACGATCTGGAGAACGCGCGCATCGCGATCGGGGTGGACCGCATCGACTACACCAAGGGCTTGGCGGAGCGGTTCCGGGCCGTGAACCGATTTTTCGAGCGCTACCCTCAATACCGGGAGCAGTTCACCTTCGTGCAATTGGGTGCGCCCAGCCGGACACACATTCCCCGCTACCGCACTTACATCAACGAGCTGGAAGCGTTGGCCGACGAGATCAACTGGCGGTTCCAAACCGAGCGCTGGAAGCCGATCCGCTTTCTGGTCGGCCACCACGACGGCCCCACGGTACACGCCTTCATGCGCATGGCCGAGATCGGCATCGTCAGCTCGCTGCACGATGGCATGAACTTGGTCGCCAAGGAATTCGTCGCGGCCAAGACGGACACGGAGGGCGTATTGATTCTCTCGGAATTCGCCGGCGCCGCTCGCGAACTGGCGGATGCTCTGATCATCAACCCCTACGACACCGAGCAGTTCGCCGAGGCCATCCGGCAGGCGCTGGAAATGGCGCCGGAGGAACGCCAGGAGCGGATGGGGCGGATGCTACGACAAGTCGAGGAAAATAATATCTACCGTTGGGCGGCCAATTTCTTGGCCGAACTGACCGCCGTGCCTATCGCGCAACCGCCCACTCAGGAGGCCGCCTGATGGCGCCGGTCGCCGCAACGATTTTGGAGCGGCTCACCGCCGCCCATCGGCGGGGCGGGCGATTGGTGCTGGTGTTCGATTACGACGGCACGCTGACGCCGCTGGTGGCGCATCCCCGCCTGGCGCATCTCGATCCGGCATTGCGCCAGACGATGGCCGAGCTAGCCGCGACCCCGCAGGTCGATGTCGGGGTGGTCAGCGGGCGAGGGCTGGACGACCTCATCGGCATGGTCGGTCTGGCGGGATTGAGCTACGGCGGCTCGACCGGGCTGGAGCTGGAACTGGCCGGCAAACGCTTTGTCCCCGCCGAAGTTTCGCGAAGCCGGCCGCTGCTCGACCGGCTGACCGCCGCCGCCGAACGCCGGCTGCCGGCCTACCCCGGCGCCTGGGTGGAACAAAAACCGTTCGGCTTTACGGTCCATTACCGGCAACTGGCGCCGGATCGAATCTCGGCGCTATTAAACGAAATGGCGGATTTGCTGGAACCGCACGCCGCCAGCCTGCACGTTCTGGACGGGCCGCTGGCGCTGGAAATCGTGCCGGCCGTCGAGCGGGACAAGGGCACGGCGCTGAGCGCCATCGTCGCTCGCGGCGGCGCGGAACCGCCGACCGTGCTGTATGCCGGCGATTCCGCCAACGACGCCCCGGCGCTGGCGCTGGCGGCGGAATCGGGCGGCATCGCGCTCGGCATCGGCCCCGAACCACCGGCGGTCGCGGCCTATCGCCTGCCCGATCCCGCCGCGCTGGCCGCGCTGCTGGCGGCGCTGGCCGATACCTTGACGACGGCGGCCCACGCCAAAGCCTGAGTCCCCGTCTGTCAAACCGTTCGAAAATCGCGGTTCCGCCGCGATCAAATCACCGAGGAGGCACGCATGGCCCACTCTAACCGGAAAGGCTGGATCGGCGTGGAGGATTCCCTCTGGTACCGGGACGCCATCATTTACCAGCTGCACGTCAAGGCGTTCGGGGACAGCAGCCAGGACGGCATCGGCGATTTCCGGGGCTTGACCGGGCGACTGGACTATCTCCAGGAACTGGGGGTGGACACGCTGTGGCTGATGCCGTTCTACCCGTCACCCCTGCGCGATGACGGCTACGACATCTCCGATTACCGGAACGTCCATCCCGATTACGGCACGCTGGCCGACTTCCGGGCCTTCGTCCGCGAAGCCCACCTCAGGGGTCTCAAGATCGTCACCGAGCTGGTGATCAACCACACCTCCGACCAGCATCCCTGGTTCCAGGCCGCGCGCCGCGCGCCGCCCGGTTCGCCGGAACGGAATTTCTATGTCTGGAGCGACGACGACCGGAAGTTCCCGGAAACCCGCGTCATTTTCACCGACACCGAAACCTCC
The DNA here is from genome assembly GCA_037045685.1 of Candidatus Competibacter sp. Taxonomy (GTDB): domain Bacteria; phylum Pseudomonadota; class Gammaproteobacteria; order Competibacterales; family Competibacteraceae; genus Competibacter_A. The sequence continues at coordinate 2,880 of JBAOII010000021.1, read as the reverse complement.
AACTGGGCCTGGGACCCGGTGGCGCAACAGTACTACTGGCACCGTTTCTTTTCCCACCAGCCGGATTTGAACCACGACAACCCGGCGGTGGTGAAATCGGTGATCCAGATCATGCGGTTCTGGCTGGATCTCGGCGTGGACGGGCTGCGGCTGGACGCCATTCCCTACCTGTGCGTGCGCGAGGGCACCCACAACGAAAATCTGCCCGAAACCCATGCGGTGATCAAACGGATGCGGGCGGTGGTGGACGCCCGCTACCACGGCCGGATGTTTCTGGCCGAGGCCAACCAGTGGCCGGAGGACGTGCGCGACTACTTCGGTGACGGCGACGAATGCCACATGGCCTACCATTTCCCGCTGATGCCGCGCATGTACATGGCCATCGCCCAGGAAGACCGCTACCCCATCGTCGAAATTCTGGAACAGACCCCCGATATTCCCGACAACTGCCAGTGGGCGATTTTTCTGCGCAACCACGACGAGCTGACGCTGGAGATGGTCACCGACCGGGAACGGGACTACATGTACCGCACCTACGCCGCCGATCCGCGCATGCGGGTCAACGTCGGCATCCGCCGCCGGCTGGCGCCGCTGCTGGACAACGACCCCGGCAAGATCAAGCTGATGAACAGCCTGCTGCTGTCGATGCCCGGCACCCCGATCCTCTACTACGGCGACGAGATCGGCATGGGCGACAACATCTATCTGGGCGACCGCAACGGCGTGCGCACCCCGATGCAGTGGAGCCCCGACCGCAACGCCGGCTTTTCCAGCGCCGACCCCCAACGCCTGTACCTGCCGCCGATCATGGACCCGATCTACGGCTACCCGGCGGTCAACGTCGAGGCGCAGCAGCGCGAGCCGGCCTCGCTGTTGAACTGGATGAAGCGGATGATCGCCGTGCGCCGCAACTACCGGGCGTTCGGGCGGGGCCGGCTGGCGATGGTGAGGCCGGGCAACCGCAAGATTCTGGCCTACATCCGAACTTTCGAAGATGAAATCGTGCTGTGCGTGGCGAACCTGTCCCGCTCCGCCCAGCCGGTGGAACTCGACCTGAGCCGGTTCAAGGGGCTGGTGCCGGTGGAAATGCTCGGCCAGACCGCGTTTCCCCCCATCGGCGAAGTCCCCTACCTGCTCACTCTGCCCCGCTACGGCTTTTACTGGTTCCGGCTGAGCCGGATCGCGCCGCCGATTTGGCACGAGGACGCTCTGGCCGGCCTGGAGTTGCGGGTGCTGGTGCTGTTCCAGGGCTGGAAAAGCTTCTTTCCCGATCAGGTCGAACCGGGCCGGCGGGCGCTGGCCGAAGCCCTGCACCAACGGCTGATCCGCGATGTGCTGCCGGAATTCCTGCCGACCCAACGCTGGTTCGCCGGCAAGGGCGGCCGGATCGAGCGGGTGGAGTTCGACCGGTACGATGTCTGGGTCGAGCAGACCGAATGGGTGCTGGCCCGGATCCGGGTCTGGCTGGTCGACCGGCCCGAGCCGCAAGACTACGGGTTGCCGCTGGCGCTGGCCTGGGAGGACGAGGGCGAGGACAAGCTGCGACCCTTGCGGCCCCACGCCCTGGCGCGGGTTCGGGCTCGCGCCAAAATGGGCCTGCTGTACGACGCCTTCGCCAACGAGCAGTTCGGCCAAGCCCTGGTCAAGATGATCGGGCGCGACGCCCGGATTCCGCTGGGGAGCGGCTGGCTGCGATTCACCGCGACCCGCGCCTTCGCCGATCTGGCCGGCGACCACCCGGAGTCGCTGCCGATCCGGCGCTTGGCGCTGGACAGCAGCAACACCACCCTCAACGTCGGCGACCGGATGCTGCTGAAAGGCTATCGGCGCCTGCGACCGGGCATCAACCCCGAGCTGGAGATGGGCCGGTTTCTCACCGAGGCCGGTTTTGCCAACGCGGCGCCGCTGGCCGGTGGCCTGGAGTACGAGGACGAAGCCGGCGAGGTGATCGCGCTGGCGCTGCTGCAAGGCTTCGTCGCCAACCAGGGCGATGCCTGGAGCTACACCCAGGATTACCTCAGGCGCTTCCTGGACGATTGCCGGCAACCGGGCGACGCAACGCGGGCGGCCGGCGACAACGCGCACGCTTCCTATCTGTTGTTCGCCGCCACCCTGGGCCGGCGCACCGGCGAATTGCATCGGGCGCTGGCGCAAACCACCGGCGATCCGGCCTTCGATCCCGAACCCATCACGGCGAACGATACGGCCGAATGGCTGGACCGGGTCCGCGAGGAAGCGAAGGCGACGTTCGAGCGGCTGGAGCGGGCGCGGCATCGGCTGCCGGAATCGGCGCAGGCGCTGGCCGAGGACGTGCTGGCGGCCGGGATCGGCGTGCCGCACGCGGGCCGTTACGCCTCGCTGGCCGCGCAGGTGCTGGACTCCAGAGGCACGGCGGCGGCGCGGGCCAAGCAAGTCGAAGCCTTGACCCCGCGAGCGATGAAGACCCGCTATCACGGGGATTACCATCTCGGCCAAGTGCTGGTGGCCAAGGACGACGTCATCATCATCGACTTCGAGGGCGAGCCGTCCCGCTCGCTGGCCGAACGCCGCGCCAAGCATTCGCCGTTGCGGGACGTGGTCGGCATGCTGCGCTCGTTCGACTACGCCGCTCATGCCGCCCTGCGCCAGGCCACCGCCGACGGCACCTGCAACCGGGCAGAGCTCTTGGCCGTATCTTGAGCGATTGGGAGCAGCAAAGCCCGAGCCGCGTTTCTGGACGGCTACGTCGCGGCGGTCGGCGACAGTCCAGGCTATCCCGCCGATCCCGATCAGATGAAGGTGTTGCTGGCGCTGTTCACGCTGGAGAAGGCGTGCTACGAACTCCGCTACGAGTTGGACAACCGCCCCGATTGGGTCGAAATCCCGCTCGGGGGATTGCGC
>JBAOII010000020.1:0-240329 GCA_037045685.1 Candidatus Competibacter sp. | reverse complement strand
CCAAATAGTGGAATAAATGAAATGATAATTTTATTTTTAAATGTAGTCGCGCTTCATCTTTGATACTCGGTAGTCTATAGGGAGAGGAAACAAAAATGACCAAAACCTTTGTCAGCTATTGCCACCGTCAGGGGGATTGGGTTTGGGGGCGGCTGGTGCCTTGCCTGAAAGCGGGCGGCGCGGAGGTGTTGATCGACCGGGAGCGATTCGAGCTGGGCAAGGCGCTGGTCGGGCAAATGGATGCCCTTCAGGATCAGGCCGACAAACATCTGCTGGTGTTGTCGGCGGACTATTTGAGCAGCCCGTACTGTTGCCACGAAATGGATCGGGCTATCGCGCTGGACCCCGGTTTCGCATCGGGCATCGTCGTTCCCGCGCTACGCGAGGCTTGCACGTTACCTGCTTCGATCACCGGACCGAACCCGCTTTACGCGGATCAATGCGACGACCGCCAATCCGATCCGTGGACCCTGATGCTCCAGCAGTGCGGCGCGGCCGGGTTGGGAACGACCGCCCCGGTGTGGTTGGCGGCGCGGGACGAAATGGCGCGGTATTTGGAGCGGAATCAGTCGGTGAATCTGGTGGTGGATAACGGGGTGAATTGGCGGGCCTTGCTGGAGCATCTTGTCAACGATTATCCGCTGGGTTTGGCGCGGGTGGACTTGGAAGACCCCGACACCACCTCCCGCCGGGGTTTGCTGGCAACCATCGCCAAAGCTTTGGGAGAGCGGATTGTCATTGCCGGATAAACCGCGAGATTTGAGCCGATTTTAAGGCTCTGCTGATGTCTCGTTCCAACACGCGGGTTACTTTGACGCATTTCGATCTGGCGCCCCATCGCCGCTATTACGATGTCGATCTGTTCGCCACCTTGCGCTTTCTGTCGATCTGTTCGCCGCCTTGCGCTTTCTGATGATGGACAGGCGTAAATTGACGCTGCTGGTGCAGTCGCGCACGCCATTCGCTGCGCTGTTGCCGAGGAGATCACCCGCTTTCCGATATCGACATCAAGACGGTCGAACTGCGGGCGCGGCCATGACTCCGTTGCCGTTGGAACAAATCGGGCTGCGCGGGCGAGCATCATCGTTCGGCGCTGTGGTGGCTGGGGATTTTGTATCGACGACCTCAACATCTTCGAACAAGCGCTGGAAGCTTTGCCGAAGACTTCGAGATTTTACGTGCCAGTTAGCGTGCTTATACCTCCATGCACTTCCCGTATATTGTGGTTCTGAGTATCATTGGCCGTTTTATTTTGTTTTGTACATTTGAGTTGGAGCTAAAAGAACCTATACCGACCAAACTATCAGAAATTATTTTCGCACAGGCTAAATTTCTTGTTGGCGGCATCTTAGATGCAATAATAATTGCAATTATTATTGAGGTTTATATTTGGTTCACTTACAGCATGTCTGCTCTAAGAAAAAATGAAACCATTGGCAGAGTTATCCGCTTAATTTATCTCGGAAGTGTCGTTAATAATTATCGTCAGCCAGATTTGCTCTCGAACATTAATTTTTGGGTTCCAACTTGGGTTATCTTTTTTGTTCTTCTTGTTGTCTTTGGAATCATTGCTAATAAATTAACCAACACAAAATCTGTTATAAATTCTTTTTGGACTTATCAGCGAATTAGCCATTTGCGATTATTATTGGAATTGACATTTGGGATCATCGATGGATTTAGAATATAACATTATCAGTGTGTTGAGTTGTTTTCTTGCATTTGGAATCGATTTTGGGATTACAAAAAAATTGGATACAGGACGATTACCTGATCTAGGTGATTGGGTTTTTTTCGGGGTTTTTCCAAGTATTATTGTTGGAATCTCGACTGGAATCTCTTACGGAAGTGCTAACGGAATCGCAGTCGGAATAGCCTACGGAATCGCAATCGGAATTATTTTAGGGATATCTGTCGGATTTACCCTATTGCGCATTTATTATTATCCGGTTCATTTATTATTCATTTGGTCTATAGGTACAAACGGTCAACTGTTATCCATGGCACCCTGTCGCATGGGATGATTTGTGTTCGTTGCCCTTACCCCGCTTGGATCGGCTGCTGGTCGCGTATGCCGACCACGATCCAGACTGCCGGCGCGGACCGAAATCGAGCGCCTCATCGATCATTATCCCAGCCAGCGCATGGCGGCCTTACGCGCCAAGACAAGATTGATCGCCCGCGCTTCGGCCCAAGATGTGAACCTGTCCCGGCTGGACGCTCACCTTGCTCAACTTCCCGGAGGCGATAAAGGTTTTCTCGCGCAGACGCCAAAAGTGCGGGCGATGGTCGGCGACATCTGTCCAGTTGCAAATGCGCCTGGATACCTCTGGACCGCCCGTTTCTGCGCGAGCCAACCGCCGCGCTGCTGGTTGAGAAGATCAAAAATTTCCAAAGCCAGGTCGCCGGCTTTCCCGAACCACTGGCGAGCGAATTTCGCCAAGCGGCCGGTCGTTGGCTGGTCATAGCCGAACGCCAGCATCGCGATATTCAAGTCGTAATGAATAAGGAGCGAACCCCACAAATATTTCGAGCCGGTGATCCGGTGAGATCGGAACCAGGAAGCCTTTATCCCACGGGAAAATGTGATCGGCGATTTGGACCGTCAACTCACCTTGAGCGCCGGCTGTCCCGGCTTGATCCTGTACGGTCGACGGCGGATGGGCAAATCCACGCTGCTGCGCAACTTGGAAGGCTTTTTGCCGACCTCGGTCCAAGTCGCCGTCGTTTCCATGCAGAATCCGGATGCTTTTACTTCGCAGGCCGACTTTCTGGATGCGATAACGCGGCAGGCGTCAGAGGCGATCCAGCCCGAGCATAAAGCGACCGCACCGGCGATGGCGACCTTGAAGGATTTCTTTCAGTGGCTTGCCGACTGCAACTGCGCACTTGGCGGAAAAAGATCACCGTCTGCTGCTGGCCATCGACGAATACGAAAATCTGGATCGCAAGTTGGGCGAAGGGGTATTCGGCGAAGACCTGTTGGCCACGGTGCGCGAATCCATCCAAACGCACCGACAGGTGACTTGGGTTTTTGCCGGCAGCCACGCTATCGCCGAATTGGCGCACGCGCCCTGGTCATCCTATCTGGTGAGCGCCCGAACTTTGGAAGTGCCGCCCTTTACCGAAGCCGAAACCCGTCGCCTGTTGACCGAACCGTTACGTTATTCGTCCCTGTGGCGGGACAACGACTCGAAACGTCCCCGGTTTAGCCCGGATTTCTGGGGCGACGGCGGCATCGAACGCATCCACGCCGAAGCGGGCGGCTGGCCGCATCTGGTGCAACTGCTGGCCGAAACTATCGTCGATCTCACGAACGACCGCGAGCAGGCCCGAGCGGATCGGGTACTGCTGGACGAGGCCATCGCCAAAGCCATCGTGGCGGGAGACGCGGTGTTGCGGCAACTGATGCAGCCTGAAGACGCCGCGCCGGGCGAGTGGGAGTATTTGCGCGGTTTCCGCACCTGCGATATTCAACCGCCGCCGGATGACGAGGCGGTTTATCAAGCTTTGCGCCGACGCTTGTTGGTCGCGGAAGAGGGTGGTCAGTGGCGCTTGCGAGTGCCGTTGATGCAACGCTGGTTGCGGGAACGGGGGTGAACCCAGCAAGGCGTTTTGTAGCTTCTAACCGGCCTTCACCTCCGGCAATCCCAACCCAAACTGCCGAATCCGCTGAATTTCATCCCGCAATTTCGCTGCTTCCTCGAATTCCAGATCGCGGGCGTGGCGGTACATGGCCTGTTCCAGTTGCTTGATCTTCTTCATCAGCAGCGCCGGCGTTTCACGGGCGTAGGCCGCCGTTTCCTCCGCGACCTTGGCGTATTCCGTCGCTGGCAGCGGCGCACCGGGATGAGCGTAGGCGCCCTCCATGATATCGGCCACCGCCTTCTCGATGCCGCGCGGGGTGATGCCGTGCGCCTGATTGTGCGCCCGCTGCTTGGTCCGGCGGCGCTCGGTCTCGTCCAGCGCCCGCCGCATCGAGCCGGTGATCTGGTCGGCGTACAAGAATCGCCTTGCCGCGCAGGTTGCGGGCGGCGCGGCCGACGGTCTGGATCAGCGAGCGGTCGGAACGCAAAAAACCTTCCTTGTCGGCGTCGAGAATCGCCACCAAGCGACACTTCCGGCAAATCCAGCCCTTCCCGCAACAGGTTGATCCCCACCAGCACGTCGAACTGGCCGAGGCGCAGATCGCGGATGATCTCGACCCGCTCCACCGTTTCGATGTCCGCGTGCAGATAGCGCACCCGCACCCCGTTCTCGGCCAGATACTCGGTCAAATCCTCGGCCATGCGCTTGGTCAGGGTGGTGACCAGCACCCGTTCCTTGAGGTTCGCCCGCTCCCGGATTTCGCCCAACAGATCGTCCACCTGATGCAGCGCCGGCCGCACCTCGACCTCGGGGTCCACCAGCCCGGTCGGCCGCACCACCTGCTCCACCACCGCGCCGCCGGAATGCGTCCAGCTCGAACGGCCCCGGCGTGGCGGAAATGAACACGGTCTGGCCGCTCAGCCGCTCGAACTCGTCGAAGCGCAACGGCCGGTTGTCCAGCGCCGACGGCAGCCGGAAACCGTACTCGACCAGCGTTTCCTTGCGCGAGCGGTCGCCCTTGTACATCGCGCCCAGTTGCGGCACGGTGACGTGGCTTTCATCGATGAAAATCAGCGACTCCGGCGGCAGATAGTCGAACAGGGTCGGCGGCGGCTCGCCCGCCTCCCGGCCGGACAAATGGCGGGAATAGTTCTCGATACCGCTGCAATAGCCCAATTCCAGCATCATTTCGATGATCGAAGCGGGTGCGCTGCTCCAGCCGCTGCGCCTCCAGCAGCTTGTTGGCGGCGTGCAGTTCGGCCAGCCGCTCGCGCAACTCGTCCTTGACCTGATCCACCGCCTTGCAGCAACTGCTCGCGCGGGGTGACGTAGTGAGTCTTGGGATAGACGGTATAGCGCGGCGTCTTGCGCAACACCTTGCCGGTCAGCGGATCGAACAGGCTGAGCGATTCGATCTCGTCGTCGAACAACTCCACCCGCACGGCCTCCGCGTCGGATTCGGCGGGATGGATGTCGATCACCTCGCCGCGCACCCGGAAGGTGCCGCGCGCCAGTTCCAGATCGTTGCGGGTGTACTGCAAATCCGCCAGCCGGCGCAGGATGGCGCGCTGGTCCACCTTCTCGCCGCGCACCAGATGCAGCAGCATCTTCATGTACGATTCCGGGTCGCCCAGCCCGTAAATCGCCGACACCGTGGCGACGATGATCGTATCGGGCCGCTCCAGAATCGCCTTGGTCGCCGACAGCCGCATCTGCTCGATGTGCTCGTTGATCGAGGCGTCCTTTTCGATATAAGTGTCGGAAGACGGCACGTAGGCTTCCGGCTGGTAATAATCGTAATAGGAGACGAAGTATTCCACCGCGTTGTCGGGGAAAAACTCCTTCATCTCGCCATACAGTTGCGCCGCCAGGGTCTTGTTGGGCGCCAGCACGAGCGCCGGACGCTGCACGGCGACGATGAGGTTGGCGACGGTGAAGGTTTTGCCGCTGCCGGTGACGCCGAGCAGGGTTTGATGCGCCAAACCGTTCTTCAGGCCGGCCGCCAGGGCGCGGATGGCGTCCGGCTGATCGCCGGCGGGCTGGAAGCGGGCGCGAAGCTTAAAGGGTTGGCTCGTTTGCATGGGCGATTGGTCGGCGCGTGAAATTTCAGTATTATCCGACAGCCCGATCAATCCCGGTGTTCAACTTTTCGGCCTGCATCCAGGAGTCCCCGTGAGTACCCCTCTTTCCGAGCGCGTACAGCGCATCAAACCTTCTCCCACCTTGGCGGTGACCGCCAAGGCCAACGAACTCAAGGCGGCTGGCAAGGACGTGATCGGCCTGGGCGCGGGCGAACCGGATTTCGACACCCCCGATTTCATCAAGGAAGCGGCCATCAAGGCGATCCAGGCCGGCTTCACCAAGTACACCCCGGTGGACGGCACGGCCGGCCTGAAAAAAGCGATCATCGCCAAATTCCAGCGCGACAACGGGCTGAGCTACGAGCCGAAGCAGATTCTGGTGTCGGTCGGCGGCAAGCAGAGCTTTTACAACATGGCCCAGGCGCTGCTGGACAGCGGCGACGAAGTGATTATCCCGGCGCCCTACTGGGTGTCGTATCCCGACATGGTGCTGCTGGCCGACGGCGTGCCCGTGATCGTCGAGGCCGGCATCGGCCAGCACTTCAAGATCACCCCGGCGCAACTGGAAGCGGCCATCACCCCGCGCACCAAGCTGCTGGTCATCAACAGCCCCTCCAACCCGACCGGCGTCGCCTACAGCGCGGCGGAGCTGGCCGCGCTGGGCGAGGTGCTGCGCCGCCATCCGCAGGTCTACATCGCCACCGACGACATGTACGAGCACATCCAGTGGACCGGGGAAAAGTTTCACAACATCCTCAACCTCTGCCCGGATCTCTACGACCGCACCATCGTTTTGAACGGCGTCTCCAAGGCGTATTCGATGACCGGCTGGCGCATCGGCTATTGCGGCGGTCCCAAGGATTTGATCAACGCCATGACCAACATCCAGTCGCAGAGCACATCCAACCCGACTTCGATTTCGCAGGTGGCGGCGGAAGCGGCGCTGAACGGCGATCAGTCCTGCATCGCGATGATGACCGAGGCATTCAAGGAACGGCACGATCGCGTTTACGCCGCACTGAAAGCGATGAACGGCGTCGAGGTGGCGCCGGCGGACGGGACGTTCTACATCTTCCCCAGCTTCCAAAAAGTGATCGAGCGGCTGGGTTTGACCAACGACATCGCCTTCGCGGAACTGCTGCTGAACGAAGTCGGCGTGGCGCTGGTGCCCGGCTCGGCGTTCGGGGCCGAGGGCTGCGGGCGGATTTCCTTCGCGACCAGCATGGAGAATCTGACCAAGGCGCTGGAGCGCATCGGCCGGGTGGTCGCGCGCTGATTCGAGATTGACAGCGCATCCGGGGATAAATAGAATTCCCTCTCTTACATTCCCCGGTAGCTCAGTCGGTAGAGCAAGTGACTGTTAATCACTGGGTCCGTGGTTCGAGTCCGCGCCGGGGAGCCAAACGAAACAAAGGGTTGCAGCGATGCAACCCTTTTTCGTTTCAGGCCGTATCACCCTCCGTGGCACCGCTCGTATCGGAATCCGCGTTTTTCGCTACGGCGACGGATTCCGGCCCGCCCGCCGCAACCGCTGCTCTCGCTCGTGGCGGGTTTCCCGATGCGTTTGGCTGGCGCGCCGATGCTGCGCCTCGCGCAAACGATCTTCGTATTGATGGCGCGGCTCGCGCTGCCAGAGTTCGGGACGGAACTCGGCTTCGTCAGGATCGCCAGCGGCTTGCGCCACCAGGTTGGGGGCGAGGGCGAGAGTCGCGACAGCGGCGGCGGTCAACGCGGTTTTCATAAAGCCTCCGGCTCGGGGGATGCTTTACGTTAACCGAGCTTGGCTGAACGGCAGCCAAACGAATCGCCCCGGATCGCCGGCAATCCAACGTGCGGACCATCCCACCGTCGAGCCGCCCACCGCCGCAACCGACGAACGCTATACTTGTGTCTCGCCGGGCGAAGCATCGCCCGCCCGCCACCCGCGTTTGCCCGAACGGAGAGCGCCCATGCGAAAGTCGCTGTCGACCCTGCTGCTGGCCGGAATGATCGGCTGCTCGCTGCCGGTCTCGGCCGATCCGGTGACGATCACCGGCGACGATACCCTCGAAAAAATTCTGATCGGCCAGAAAGGCAAGAAGGTCACCCTCCGCTTGGTGGCCGGAGAAGACCTCACCGGCACGGTCAAGGAAGTCGCCGGCCAACTGGTGCTGATCGGCGAATTGGCGAACAAAGAATATTTTGACGCCGTCGTCGCCACCAAGAGCATCGTGGCGGTGATCGTGCGCGCGAAATAGCCTCAAGGCTCGAACCCGAATCGAACCGAAGCCGCCGCCACGACGCACGCTCTGTCGCGGCGGCCACCAACAACGAGGAATGGCCCCATGAAAAAATGCTGCTTGGTCCTGGCATCGCTGCTGGCGAGTTCGCCCGCGTTGGCCGACCGCTTGGTCGAAAGCTACGTCGCCCGCCTGGGTCCCGAGGATCACTTCAGTTCCTCCGGCGGACGGCTCACGTCTCCGGCGCTGATCATTCGCCAAGACCGGGCCAACTATCACAAATTCGGCGTGCGCGATCCCGAGGATCAGAGTGACGGCTTTTTCCAAAGCGCCAACAACCGCGAGCTGCTGCAAGAATTCCTGGATCGGGGACGCACCACGCCCAGCGCCTACCGCATGATCGTGAACGGTCAGCCGTTGATTCGGGTCAATATTTATCGGAGAAGAGGCGGCGATTATGTCGATGTGGACGTTATCGGCCAATAAGCGCTTCCCCGAATGGGGCCGCCCCATCGCGCTCATCGGAGTGCTTGTCACTGGCGCGGCCGAATCCGCGAACGATGGCATCACCCGATTGCTGCGAGCCTATCCCGAGCATTTGTGCAAAGCGGAGGCCAACAGCGTGGTGTGGTGCGATGGGACCAAAATGCCCTACGACGACGGTGGCGGAGAAAAAACGCACGAGCAAAAACTGCAAGGCGCCGACCTGGAGGAACAAATGGAGCAGCGCTATCCGCCGGGCGCCAACGCTCCCTCTCCCCCGCCGCTCAACTTCGAGCCGGGCCGCATCCGCAACGAAGCCTTTTTCAAGAAAATGTACGGCGCGAACGCCGAAGCGGTTCGGGCGCGCTTGGCGCCGGTCGTTTGGTTGCCGAAGTCGGGCGGAAAGCGCATTTGGATCACGACCGTCAATCGGGTCAACGAACGCTTGCAGGCGGTTTCCGACGAATTGGATCAATTGCCCGCCGAGCTGAAACGCTTTGTCGATCATCCCGCCGGCACGTTCAACTGGCGCGTGATCGCCGAGGAAAAACGGCTCAGCCCGCACAGCTTTGGCATCGCCATCGACATCGACGCCGCGACCGGCGATTACTGGCTTTGGAAGGCCGGTCCGGGCGGCGCCACGACTGGTTATCGGAATCGCATCCCGATGAAAATCGTCGATATTTTTGAAAAGCACGGCTTTATTTGGGGCGGCAAGTGGTATCGCTACGACACCCTGCACTTCGAATATCGGCCGGAACTGCTCCCCCTATCGCGGAGCTGACGCTAGCCGTAAAATGAGCGTCCAAGGCCCCGGCGCGGGTCACACCAGCCGACCGGCGACCGCGCGCCCGATCTTCTTCGAACGCAGTCCAGCTTCAACCCACCACGCGAGGAGCGATCATCATGAGCAAAGGCGCCGATATCAAGAAGGAAACCAAGAAAAAACCGGCCAAGACCCTGAAGGAAAAAAAGGCCGAAAAGAAATCGAAGAAGGAAAGCAAGAGCTAAATCCAACAGCTTTGTTTATCGCCATGCCCGCGCGACCTCTCCAGAGTGCGGGCATCTCCCGTCACATCACCGGCGATCACCCGCCTTCGCCAGCGTAGGACGCGATGGGACCGACGACCCCGACGACCGCATCCGAGTGGAAGGTGATTCGCTGGTTTTTCGGTTGCGCGTTCCTGACGGTCAGCCTTTATCTGCTTTTCACCTGGTGGAGCCGCAGCCAGGACTGCACCCGCGCCTGCGTGACAACCGGCTTCTCGGCGGGAATACTTCATTTTAACGCGGGCGGCCGATTCAATGCGGGAACGCATTGCGAATGTATCCGACCGCGCCAAAATCCCTCGCTCCCTTATCGAGAGCCGGATCGGCCTTGACCGCGTTTCACCGGGCGGCCGGCTACAAGCAGACTATTTGTCGGGCAACGGTTACACTTGAGTCAGGAAGACGAAGAGCGGTCATCGTGGATCTCCCATGACTCCAGAAGCGAAAGCCCGGCTGAGCATCGACTCCAAGCTATCGGACGCCGGCTGGCGGGTTCAAGACCTCAAGCGGATCAATCTCGGCGCGGCGGTCGGCGTGGCGGTCCGGGAATATCCCACCGATACCGGGCCGGCCGACTACGTGCTGTTCGTGCATCGGGAGCCGGTCGGGGTCATCGAGGCCAAGCCGGATTCCACCATCCTGACTTTTGTCGAAGACCAGACCGAGCGTTACGCCAACAGCGCGCTCAAGTGGCGGGTCGAGGCGGCGCCCTTGCCGTTCCTGTTCGAGAGCACCGGACAGGTGATCCGCTTCACCGACGGCCGCGATCCGGCTCCGCGCTCGCGGGAAATCTTCCACTTCTTCCGGCCCGAAACGCTGGCCGGCTGGCTGGCGCAGCCGACCTCGCTGCGGCGGCGGCTGGCCGAACGGATGCCCGACCTGGACAGCCGCAATCTGCGCGAGTGCCAGATCGACGCGGTCGGCGGGCTGGAAACTTCGCTGGCGCTGAACAAGCCTCGGGCGCTGGTGCAAATGGCGACCGGCGCGGGCAAGACCTTCACCGCGATCACGGCGGTTTATCGCCTGCTCAAGTTCGGCGGCGCGCGGCGCGTCCTGTTTCTGGTGGACACCCGCAATCTCGGCAAGCAGGCCCATCAGGAATTCATGGCCTACGCGCCGCCGGACGACGGCCGCACCTTCACCGAACTCTATAACGTCCAGCGGCTTGCGAGTTCGGCCATCGATCCGCACGCCCAGGTGTGCATCTCCACCATCCAGCGGATGTATTCGATTCTCAGCGGCGAACCCCTCGACGATGCGGCCGAGGACATTTCGCTCAACGAAGTCCGGCAGATTTCCAGCCAGGAAAAGGTCGTCGCCTACAACCCGGCCATCCCGGTCGAAACCTTCGATTTCATCGTCATCGACGAGTGCCATCGCTCCATCTACAACGTGTGGAAGCAGGTGCTCGACTACTTCGATGCGTTTCTGATCGGCCTCACCGCCACGCCGGACAAGCGCACCTTCGGTTTCTTCAACGAAAACGTCGTCGCCGAGTATTCCTACGAGCAGTCCGTCGCCGATGGCGTCAACGTCGGCTACGACGTGTACGTGATCGAGACCGAAATCACCCGGAAAGGCGGCGAAGTCGAGGCCATGGCGTGGGTCGATCATCGCGACCGCCTCACCCGCAAGCGGCGCTGGAGCCAGCTCGACGAAGACGCGGTTTACACCGGCCAGGAGCTGGACCGCTCGGTGGTCAATCCCAGCCAGATTCGCCGGGTGATTCAGGAGATGAAGCGCGCGGTGGAACGGGAGATTTTTCCCAACCGCCGGGAAGTCCCCAAGACGCTCATCTTCGCCAAGACCGACAGCCACGCCGACGACATCATCCAGATCGTCCGCGAGGTCTATGCGCAGGGCAACGCCTTCTGCAAGAAGGTCACTTACAAGGCCGAGGAAGACCCGGACAGCATCCTGGCCGGCTTCCGCAACGACTACCACCCGCGCATCGCCGTCACGGTGGACATGATCGCCACCGGCACCGATGTGAAGCCGCTGGAAGTGCTGCTGTTCATGCGCGATGTGCGCAGCCGGAACTACTACGAGCAGATGAAGGGGCGCGGCGTGCGCAGCCTGTCGTTTGACGATTTGCGGCGCGTTTCCAACAGCGCCGACAGCGCCAAGACCCGCTTCGCGCTGATCGACGCGGTGGGCGTGGAACAGTCGCTCAAGACCGACAGCCGCCCGCTGGAACGCAAGCCCCATCTGGCGATGAAAGATCTCTTGCAAGGCGTGGCGATCGGCCACCGGGATGACGACACGGTGTTGAGCCTCGCCAACCGATTGATCCGGCTCGCGAAGCAACTCGACGTCAAGGCATTGGCCCGCATCGAGAAAGTGTCCGGCGGTATCCCGTTGAACGCGCTGGGCAAAACGTTGATCGCCGCGCTGGACCCGGATCGAATCGTCGAGACCGCGCTGGCCACCGCCAGGGATCGGGGCATCACCCGCACGGAAGAGACGCTCGCGGACGAGGAATTGGCCGCCGCCAAGGCCCAGCGTGTGGCCGTCGCCTGCGCGCCTTTTGACGTTCCCGAACTGCGCGACGCCATCGAATCGGCCCGCCGCGAGCGAGAGCAGATCATCGATCACCTCAATCTCGATCAGGTCACGTTCGCGGGCTACTCCGCGCAAGCCGAGGAGCAGGCCCAAAAAGTCATTCAGACCTTTGCCGAGTTTATCGCCGCCCACAAGGACGAAATCGCGGCGCTCAGTTTTTTCTATCAGCAGCCTTACCAGCGCCGGCAACTCACCTTCGACATGATCGAGGAACTGCACGACGCGCTGTCCCGCCCGCCGCTGATGCTGACCACCGAGCGCCTGTGGTCGGCCTACGCGCGGGTGCGGCGGAACGAGGTCAAGGGGGCGGACCTCAAGCGCCAACTTGCCGACCTGATCGCGCTGGTGCGCTTCGCCATCGGGCTGGACGGTGAACTCAAGCCGTTCGCGGATCAGGTGAACCTGCGCTTTCAGGAGTGGATTTTCCGCCACAACGCCCGCCGCACCACCGCCTTCACGCCGGAACAGACCGAATGGCTGCGGCTCATCAAGGATCACATCGCCGCCAGTTGCGCCATTGGCCGGGATGATTTCGACTACGCGCCGTTTGCCGACAGGGGCGGGTTGCAGAAGGCTTGGAAGCTGTTTGGCGGGGAACTGGACGGGCTGATGCGAGAGATGAATGAGGAGTTGGTGGCGTGATGGAGAGGGAAGGAAGAAGGCGGAGGGAAGAAACATTGCTTAGCCGGGCAAGAGCCTTGCGCCGCGAACAAACCCTGTTTGAAGCCGAGTTGTGGCAACAACTCCGCGCCAAGCGTTTTGGCGCCTTCAAATTTCGCCGCCAGCAGCCCATCGGGCCTTATATTGTCGATTTTGTCTGCTTTCATGCTCATTTGGTCGTCGAACTCGATGGCAGTCAGCACCTACAAAACCAGGCTTACGACTCGCACCGAGATGAGTGGTTAAAGTCCGAAGGCTTTCGCGTGCTACGGGTCTGGAATAACGATTGGATCAGCATGCGGGAATCAGTTTTGGAAAAAATATGGCAGATTTTACACGACGTTTCTCACCCTCTCCCCAACCCCTCCCCCATCAAGGGGGAGGGGCTTATAAAGCCGCAGGACGACACGCCTCCCCTCTCTCTTACTGAAGGGGAAGGATTCACTAGGTCGGAGGATGACGTACCTCCCCTCTCCCCTCGTGGGAGAGGGGTCGGGGGAGAGGGGCTGTTTGACAACTCATTGAACAGTATTAAGAACATGATGAATCAGAGGTTGATGGAGTGATGGAAAAGACAGATCAGGAACCCTCGTTATTATCCAACGCCCCGGATAATAACGATGCTCATAACTAAAAATGTTTTGTAAACAACAAGATGAAAGAACTTTTGTTATCTTCGCATCATTTTTCTAGCCTGAATGACCAAGAACCGCCAAGTGTGGCTGATAAATGAGGAGTTGGCCAACTTGACTGACACTCCATTGCCGGAAGGCTGGGCAGCGGCACAGCTAGGCGATATTCTGCTTGCAATCGTAGGTGGCGGAACTCCCTCGCGCAAAGTGCCAGACTATTTCAATGGCACTATCCCGTGGTTCACCGTCAAAGATATGCAATCTTTGCGTCCGAGTGATGCTGAGGAGCATATTTCCGAAGTCGCGGTACGAGATAGCGCAACGAATGTTGTGTTACCCAACACGCTGATTGTTGCTACACGAATTGCATTGGGAAAGGCTATCAAACCAACAGTGGCCTGTGCTATTAACCAAGACCTCAAAGCGTTAATTTTTGAGCGAGGTATTGATTCAGACTTCTTGCTCTATTGGGTTATTTCTAACGCTAAGACAATCCAGAATCTTGGTTCAGGAACAACCGTCAGCGGTATTCGGCTTGAAACGCTCAATGCGCTACGTCTGAATTTACCACCATCAGCGGAACAAATCCGAATTGTTGCAAAACTCGAAGAACTCCTCTCCGATCTCGACGCTGGCGTTGCCGAACTCAAGGCCGCCCAAAAGAAGCTGACGCAATACCGCCAATCGTTGCTTAAAGCAGCGGTGGAAGGCGCGCTCACCGCTGAATGGCGGGCCGAACGCGCCAAGCGCGGGGAACCGCTGGAAACCGGCGCGCAACTGCTGGAACGCATCCTCGCCGAGCGCCGCCGCCGCTGGGAAGAAAAGCAGCTCGCCAAGTTCAAGGAACAAGGCAAAACCCCGCCTAAAGACTGGCAGGACAAATATCCTGAGCCGGTAAAGCCCAATACCGCTGATTTGCCGGAATTGCCGGAGGGGTGGGTGTGGGCGACGATTGACCAACTCGCCAATCGAGATGAAATATGGTTCTTCCGCTAAAACCAGTGTCGAAATTGACGGTATCCCGGTTCTTCGGATGGGTAACATTCAAGATGGCGAGTTGGATATTCAAGATCTGAAATTTTTACCTGCCGATCATAATGAATTTCCAAGCCTAATTCTACAAGATGGTGACTTACTTTTTAATCGTACAAATAGTCCAGAGTTAGTTGGAAAAACTGCCATTTATAGATCGCAGATTGCACCTTGTTCGTATGCTTCATATCTTATTGCTGTACGGTTCTCGCCTTCTTTTATTTCTGAATTCGCTTCTGCTTACATCAATTCTATCTATGGGCGATTGTGGGTGAAATCCGTCGTTACCCAACAGGTTGGGCAGGCAAACGTAAACGGATCAAAGCTTGCATGCTTTGGCTATTCCACTTCCACCTAACCAAGAACAAAGTGAAGTTGCCAAACTGTTGTTTGAACAGAGAGGAAGCTCCTTTGAGCAGTCCAAAGCAATTGAATTAGGGTTAAGACAATCCTCCGCCCAACGCCAAAACATCCTCAAAGCCGCCTTCTCCGGCCAACTTGTACCGCAAGACCCCAACGACGAACCCGCCAGCGTGTTGCTGGAACGCATCCGCGCCGAGCGGGCGGCGCGGGAGTCGGGCGGCAAGCGGCGTGGCCGCAAGGCCAAGGACGACGCGGCATGAACGAACTGACCCGCTACGCCAGCCTGCTGGCGGAGATCAAGCGCCGTATCCAGTCCGCGCAGATGCGGGCGGTGCTGGCGGTGAACGGGGAACTGATACGGCTGTATTGGCAGGTCGGCCAACTGCTGCACGAGCGGCAGGCGGCGCGAAGGATGGGGCGCGGCGGTGATTCCCCGGCTGGCCCGCGACCTCGGCAACGAACTGCCGGAAGTAAAAGGCTTTTCCGAGCGGAATCTCAAACTGATGTTGCAGTTCTTCCGGGCCTATCCCAGCCTGTTTGCCGCCACGCCGGAAATTGGGCAACCACCGGTTGCACAAATGGACTCCGCCCTAGCGGAATCGGACGCCGCAATCGGGCAACGGCTGGTTGCTCAATTGCGCCACCCCAGCGACGCGCCCACCATCGGACTGATACTCTGCCGATGACGAGGAAGGGAACGATGTCCGAGATTTCCCGGCTGGACTTGTTGGACGCGGACACGGCCCGCGCCGCCCGCTTGTTCCTCGCATCCGTGGCCCGGAACTATGCCGTGCGCGCGGCGGTGTTGTTCGGCAGTCGGGCGCGGGGCGGCTTTCGCCTCGACAGCGACGCCGACATCGCGGTGCTGCTGGAAGGACCGCACCGCCCGTTTCTCGCCACCAAGCTGGAACTGGCGGATATCGCCTACGACGTGCTGCTGGAAACCGGCGTGCACATTCAGCCCTTGCCGCTATGGGAGGAAGAATGGGAGCACCCGGAAACCTTCTCCAATCCCCGTTTGATCGAGAACATCCGGCGCGAGGGCATCCCGTTATGAAAGCGGCAGACTTGCTGGGCAAGGCAGTACGCGCCTTGACTTCCGCCCGGCTGCTACTGGACAGTGGCGATGTGGACGGCGCCTGCAACCGAGCCTATTACGCCATGTTCGATGCGGCGCGCTCGGCGTTGCTGGCTACGGATGCGCCAACCGCGCCCGAACTCGCCAAAACCCACGGCGGTTTGATAACCGCGTTCAGTTTGCACTTGGTCAAAACCGGACGGGTACCCGTCGAATTCGGGAAAGCGCTGAACCGTGTTGCCGACATCCGCTTGGTGGCGGACTATACCGGCGATCAAGTCGATATCGAAACCGCCCGATGGGCGGTTGGCGAAGCCGAACGCTTTGTCGCGGAATTGCGTCATATCTCCGCATTAAGCACCGACGAGGATAGAGATAGCACCGACGACCAACACCAGTGAAACGGGATCGAAACGCCGATTGCCGAAGCCTTCTCGGAATTGTCGCGACACCGTCGCGACAATTGATTTCTCGGCCACACCCAAAGACATGGGCGAAAACGAGGATCGAACGATCACGATGAACAGCAGCGCCCTCATCCAAAAAGTCTGGAACTTTTGCCACACCCTGCGCGATGACGGGGTCGGCTATGGTGACTACCTGGAACAGCTCACCTACCTGCTGTTCCTCAAGCTCGCCCACGAATACGCCCAGGAACCCTACCACCGCGACACCCATATCCCGAAGGGCTACGACTGGTCCAGCCTCAAGAGCAAGACCGGCCAGCCGCTCGAATTCCAGTACCTGACGATCCTGAACCGGCTGGGGCGGGAAACCGGCATGTTGGGCGCCATCTTCTTCAAGGCCCAGAACAAGATTCAGGACCCGGCCAAGCTCTCGCGCCTGGTGCAGATGATCGACGCCGAAAACTGGATCAGTCTGGACGCCGACACCAAGGGCGATCTGTACGAAGGGCTGCTGCAAAAGAACGCCGAAGACACCAAAAGCGGCGCCGGGCAATACTTCACGCCCCGGCCGCTGATTCAGGCGATGGTGGAATGCGTTCGGCCCGAACCGCATGAAAACCATCGCCGACCCGGCTTGCGGCACCGGCGGCTTTTTCCTTGGCGCCTACCAGTGGCTCACTCGACCCGGCAACCAGCCTCGACCGGCGGCAAAAGGAATTTCTCCGCTACCAGACCTTCCACGGCAACGAGATCGTCCCCAGCGCACGCCGGCTGTGCCTGATGAATCTCTTCCTGCACAACATCGGCGACCTGGACGGAGAACCCACCGTGGAGCGGGCCGATGCGCTGATCGCCGATCCCGGCCACCGCTTCGACTACGTGCTGGCCAATCCGCCCTTCGGCAAGAAGAGCAGCATGACCATCACCAACGCGGAAGGCGAAGAAGACCGGGACGCGCTGACCTACGAGCGGCAAGACTTCTGGGAAACCACCTCCAACAAGCAGCTCAACTTCCTGCAACACATCGTCACCATCCTCAAAGATCACGGGAAAGCCGCCGTGGTGCTGCCCGACAACGTGCTGTTCGAAGGCGGCGCGGGCGAGAAAATTCGCCGCAAGCTGCTGGAAACCTGCGACGTTCACACCCTGCTGCGCCTGCCGACCGGGATTTTCTACGCCCAAGGCGTCAAAGCCAACGTGCTGTTTTTCGACGCCAAACCGAAGGATGGCCGGGTGAAGACCCAAGGCGTATGGATCTACGACCTGCGCACCAACCAGCACTTCACCCTCAAGACCAAGCCGCTCAAGGTCGACGACCTGCGCGACTTCGTCGCCTGCTACCACCCGGAAAACCGGCACGAACGCCGGGAAACCGAACGGTTCCGGCACTTCCCCTACCCGGACCTGATCGCCCGCGACAAGGCCAGCCTGGACATTTTCTGGCTCAAGGATGACAGCCTCGACCATCTCGGACGACCTGCCGCCGCCGGAGGTGCTGGCGCAGGAGATCATCGACCACCTGGAAGCGGCGCTGGCCTCGTTCCGGGATGTGGCGGCAGGACTCGCCAACCGATGAAAGACGCGCCGAATCCGCGAAATCGCGGTCGCGCATCGCAAGCGCGTCCATCCGCAATGATCGGATTCAAGCGATAGCGCGCTATTTTCCGATGCAAAAACTGGAAAAAATTCGCGACAGCAAATCTTCCGAAGTGAATTCGCCGGTAATTTCCGCCAGCGTGTTCTGCGCCTCGCGCAATTCCTCGGCGACGAGTTCACCCGCACGGTAAACAGCCAATTGCTCTGCCGCCCGTTCCAGCGCCGCCGTGGCCCGCTCCAGCGCTTCCAGATGCCGGCGCCGGGCCATGAACGTCCCCTCCCTGCCGCCGCGATAACCCACGCAGGATTTGAGATGCTCGCGCAATAGATCCAACCCCGCCTCGGTCTTGGCCGACAGCAGAATTTCGGTCCCCCACTCGCCATCCCGAACCGATGGCGACCGGCCGCTCAAATCGATCTTGTTGCAAAGCACCGTCACCGGCGTGTTCGCCGGCAACCGTTCCCGCAATCTCTCATCCTCGGCAGTCAAGCCCAATCGATCGTCCACCACCATCAAAATCCGGTCGGCGGCGCCGATTTCGGCCCACGCCCGGCGAATGCCCTCCCGCTCCACCGG
Source organism: Candidatus Competibacter sp. (assembly GCA_037045685.1). Taxonomy (GTDB): domain Bacteria; phylum Pseudomonadota; class Gammaproteobacteria; order Competibacterales; family Competibacteraceae; genus Competibacter_A. Next base: position 222,001 of record JBAOII010000020.1, on the reverse strand, counting down.
ATCGTCGCTGTCGCGCAAGCCGGCGGTGTCGATGACGTGCAAGGGCATTCCGTCGATGCTGACATGCTCGCGTAACACGTCGCGGGTGGTGCCGGGAATCGCGGTCACGATGGCCGCCTCGCGCCCGGCCAGATGGTTGAGCAGGCTGGATTTACCGGCGTTCGGCCGGCCGGCGATCACCACGGTCATGCCGTCGCGCAGCAAACGCCCTTGACCGGCGGCGACCCGCAAGGCGCTCAACCGCTCCCGCAATTCGCCCAAGCGAGCCGCGATGACGCCGTCGGCCAGAAAATCGATTTCTTCCTCGGGAAAGTCGATGGCCGCCTCGACGTACATCCGCAACTCGATCAAGCCTTCGACCAAGCCATTCACCTGCCGGGAAAACTCGCCTTGCAGCGAGCGCAACGCGGCGCGGGCAGCGGCGGCGGTGTCGCTGGCGATCAGGTCGGCAATCGCTTCGGCCTGGGCCAGATCGAGTTTGTCGTTGAGAAAGGCGCGTTCGGAAAATTCGCCGGGCCGGGCTGGCCGCGCGCCGAGTTCCAGCACCCGCGCCAGCAGCAAATCCATGACCACCGGTCCGCCGTGGCCTTGCAGTTCCAGCACGTCCTCGCCGGTGAAGGAATGGGGGGCGGGAAAATAGAGGGCGATGCCTTCGTCGATGATCTCGCCATCGCCGGAGCGGAAGCGGCGCAAAACCGCTTGGCGGGGTGCGGGCAACCCGCCGAACAGGGTCGCGGCGATGGCGGGAACCGCCGGCCCTGACGCCCGAATCACGCCGATGCCGCCCTTGCCGGGCGGCGTGGCGACGGCCGCGATGGTGTCCATCATAAGGGGCGGAATCTGGCAACCCTTCGCTGTCGGCTGGACTCCGGCATCCCTGCCGGAACGGAGATTGCCGGTTACTTCCTGCGCTTGCCCGGCTTGGTTGGTCCGGCCAGCGATCGCTTGGCCAAATCGACCAGCTTGTCTACCTGCTTGCCGAGCAGCCCGGCAATTTTGCCGCCGCCCTTGCCGGCGTCGCCCTTGCCCGAGTCCGCGCCCGACTCCACCCGCTTGGTGATGACCCACTGCTGGGTGATGGACAGCATGTTGTTCACCACCCAGTACAGCACCAGGCCGGCCGGGAACCACAGGAACATGAAAGTGAACACGACCGGCAGCGCCATCATCACCTTGGCCTGCACCGGATCGGGCGGCGCCGGACTGAGTTTCTGTTGGACGAACATCGTCACGCCCATGACCAGCGGCAGCACGTAGTACGGGTCCGGGATCGCCATGTCCTTGATCCACAGCATGAACGGCGCCTGCCGCAACTGCACGCTTTCGACCAGCACCCAGTACAGGGCGATGAACACCGGAATCTGCACCAGAATCGGCAAGCAGCCGCCCAGGGGATTGACCTTCTCCCTTTTGTACAGGGCCATCATTTCCTGGTTCATCTTCTGCTTGTCGTCGCCGTACAGCTCCTTGAGCCGGGTCAGTTCCGGCGCCATCCGGCGCATGTTGGCCATCGAGCGGTAGCTGGTTTCCGACAGCTTGTAGAACGCCAGCTTGATCAGGATGGTGAGGAAAATGATCGCCCAGCCCCAGTTGCCGACGATGGCGTGAATCGCCTTCAACAGCCAAAACAGCGGCTCGGCGATGATGGTCAGCGCGCCGTAATCCACGGTCAAATGCAGGTTGGGGGCGACGCCCTCCAGCACGCTCGGCAGCTTCGGCCCCACGTACAGCCGGGTGTGGAAATCGCCGGTCGCGCCCGCCGGGACGGTCTGCACCGCGCCGCGCATTCCCAGCACGTAGCGATTGCTGCCGGCCACTTTCAAGGTGTAGAAGTCGTTGGTCTCGCCGGCGTCAGGCAACCAAGCGCCCAGGAAGTAATGCTGGATCATGGCGACCCAGCCGTCCTTGACCGGCTGGCTCAACTCTTTCTTGGCGATTTCATCGAAGGAAATCTTCTGGTAGCGCTGCTCGGGCGTGGAAATCACCGCGCCGGTGTAGGTCACCACGCCGCCGCCGAAATAGCTGTTGGATTTGATCGGCGGCGTGCGCTGAAACTGGCGGTATTGGGCGCCTTGCCAGTCGCTCGCGCCGCCGTTCTCCACCCGCTGGTTGAGTTCCACCAGAAAACTGCCGCGCCGAAAAGTGTACGTTTTGACCACCTTGAGGCCGGAGGGGTCCGACCAGTGCAGCCGCACGTCCAGCGCGTCTTGACCGTCCGCGAGCCGATAGTCGGTTTGCTCGGCGCCAAATTGCGCGTTGCGGTTGGGGGCTGGGCCGTTGTTCGGCGCCAATAGCCCGGACTGGGCGATGAAGATTTCCGCGCCGTCGTCCCTCAGCAACTGGAACGGATGATCGGGCTGCTGGATCGATTCGGGGTAGGTCCGCAGACCCATCCGGCGCAGGTCGCCGCCGAGGGTATCGATCTCGGCCTCGAACAGATCGGTCGCGACATGGATGCGTTGGCCGGAGCCGATCGCCTGCGGACCCGCGCCCACGGCCGGCGCTGCGGTCGGCACATCTTGGCCGGGGGCCGGCGCCGGCACGCCGGCTTGACCGGCGGAATGCGCCGGCGCCGTCGCCACCGGCGGGACGGGTGGCGGATGCTTTTTGGCCTGGAACTCCATCCAGTTCTGCCACAGCAGAAACAGGACGAACATCAAGGCCGCGAAGAGAATCAGACGTTGGTTTTCCATCAACGGTCCTTCGGGGAGGGTTCGGGAACGGGGTCGAGGCCGCCCGGATGCCAGGGATGACAGCGCGACAGGCGCCGGATCGCCAACCAGCCGCCGCGCAAGACACCGTGACGCTCCAGAGCCTCGCGGGCATATTGGGAGCAGCTCGGATAAAAACGGCAATGGTTGCCCAACAGCGGGCTGAGAAACAACTGGTAAACGCGGATCAGCGCGATCAGGGCGGCGCGCATGGCCGGGCGAGTTTCCGCCAATGCCGTTCCAGCGCGGCGAACAGGACGGCGTTGTCCGATTCCGCCGAGCCGGCGCGGCCCAACACCACGCAGTCCAGACCGCCGAGCTCCCGCTGGTGGCGCCGGAAGCTTTCGCGCACGATCCGCTTGATCCGGTTGCGCGCCACGGCGGACTTGGCGACCTTGCGGGAGATGGCCAAGCCCAAGCGGGGGCGAGCCAGATCGTTGGGTCGGGTCAACACGGTGAAGCAGCGATCGCTGGATTTGACTGGCTGGGCGAAGACGGCGGCGAAAGCGTGTCGGCCAGTCAACCGGGCGCGACGCGGGAAGCGCGCGGCGCCGGCCAAGGCATTCAGGGCGACAGACGGGCGCGGCCCTTGGCGCGGCGCGCATTCAGAACGCGGCGACCACCACGGGTGGCCATGCGGGCGCGAAAGCCGTGGGTGCGCTTGCGATGGATGATGCTGGGCTGGAAAGTTCGCTTCATGGCGATTCCTTGAACGGTGCGGAACGGAACGGGTTTGCGATTTTCGGATAAAATATCAAAATTACTGATTGAGAGGCAAATTTGTCAAGGGCCGCGACCTGTTCCGGGCACCGTCGAGCCTGTGGATAACCGGCCGGGAAGCCACTACACTGACTCGCCTCGTCTAAGGTACTACAAGGAGCGTCGCTTGTGGACCACGCGTTGTGGAAAGCCTGTCTGGAATGTCTGGAAGGCGAACTGACCGAACAACAACTGAGTACCTGGATCCGGCCGCTGCACGCCCGGTGGGACGGCGACAAGCTGCGCCTGCTCGCCCCCAACCGGTTCGTGCTCGACTGGGTCAACAAGCATCATCTCGCGCAAATCCAGGCCGTGCTGGAGCGCCTGCACCCGGACCAGCCGACCCCGGTGCTGCTCGAAATCGGCAGCGGGGCTTTGGAAGACCAACCGGAGGAATCGGCGGAGACCCAGCAGGAACCCGAGGCAGAACCGCCGCTCCCCGAATCCACCCTCAACGGCGGGGAACTGCTCAAGAGCGGAGCGCTCAACCCGGATTTCACCTTCGCCACCTTCGTCGAGGGCAACTCTAACCAGATCGCCCGCGCCGCCTGCCTGCAAGTGACCCAAAATCCGGGCCGGGCCTACAATCCGCTCTTCATCTACGGCGGCACCGGCCTGGGCAAAACCCATCTCATCCACGCGGTCGGCAACATGCTGCGCGAACGGGACCCCGGCGCGCAGGTCGTTTTTCAGAATTGCGAGCATTTCGTGGCCGACATGGTGCGCTCCCTGCAACACAACGCCATGAACGAATTCAAGCGCCGCTATCGGTCGCTGGACGCGCTGCTGATCGACGACGTGCAATTTCTGGCGGGCAAGGAGCGCTCGCAAGAGGAATTTTTCTACACTTTCAACAGCTTGCTCGAAGGCCGCCAGCAGGTGATCCTGACCTGCGACCGCTACCCCAAGGAAGTCGCCGGACTGGAAGATCGGCTCAAATCGCGCTTCGGCTCCGGGTTGACCGTGGCCATCGAGCCGCCGGAACTGGAAACCCGAGTCGCGATTCTCAAGAGCAAGGCCGAACAGGCCCGGCTCGGCCTGCCCGACGAGGTCGCCTTCTTTATCGCCCAGCGCATCCGCTCCAACGTCCGCGAACTGGAAGGCGCGCTGCGACGGGTCTACGCCAACGCCCAGTTCACCGGCAAACCGATCACCCTCGGCTTCGCCAAGGAAGCCCTGAGCGACCTGCTGACGCTGCAAGACAAGCTGGTCACCATCGAGAACATCCAGAAAACCGTGGCCGACTACTTCAAAATCCCCGTCAGCGACCTGCTGTCCAACAGCCGGCTGCGCACCGTGTCGCGGCCCCGGCAAATGGCGATGGCGCTGACCAAGGAACTGACCGCCCTCAGCCTGCCGGACATCGGCGAAGCGTTCGGCGGGCGCGATCACACCACGGTGCTGCACGCCTGCCGGAAAATTCGAGAACTCCAGCGCCGCGATCCCCAAATTCGCGACGACTACACCAATTTGTTCGGAACGCTGACGAACTAGCAAAATCGCCTGTGGATAAGTGCTGTGGATAAGTGGAATAACCTGTAGGCGGTCTTATCTTCGTTTTTATGACGGAAATGTTATTGTAAAAAAACAGTAAAATTAATTACTTAAAAACATAAAATTTTAAAATATCGAGTTATCAACCAATATTTTTTCATAACCAAACAATACGAAGAAAATGGCCTGTGGATAACTCTGTGGATAACTTGGCCATTTCTGTGGATAACTCGACCAAATCTGTGGATAACTTTGTGGATAACTTTTGACCCCAAAAAAGTTATCCACAGGAAAATCGACTTATCCACATTTTATCCACAGACTTATCCACAGGAAAAAATCGTCCAATATCATGATTAAATTAGATAAAAAAAAGTTATCCACAGAAAATGCCTTCCTCAATAACAATAATCTTTTATATATATAAGAACAGTTCTTTACTGATTGAAGGGATGCGAAAATCGAGTCCCGAACGAGCGATAAATTTATTTGACCCCTGACTTTAGTCGGGAATTGACCGCCCCGGCCCAAGACCGCGGGCTTGCGAACACACTGGAGAACCCATGAAACTGGAAGCCAAGCGCGAGCATTTGCTCAAACCGCTCCAGCACGTCATCGGTGCGGTCGAACGCCGGCAAACGCTGCCGATTCTGACCAACGTGCTGCTGACCGCCACCGAGCGGGAACTGACGCTGACCGCCACCGACCTGGAAGTGGAACTGTCGGTTCGGGTCGAACTGCCGGTGGAGGTGCCCGGCGAGATCACCCTTCCCGCCCGCAAGCTGCACGACATCCTGCGCGCCCTGCCGGAAGACGGCGCGGTGACGTTGAGCGTCGAAGGCGAAAAGGCGACGGTTCGCTGCGGCCGCAGCCGCTTCACCCTGCTCACGCTGCCGGCCGCCGATTTCCCCACCCTGGAGGATTTGCCTTTCAGCGGGGATATCCGTCTGGCGCAGGGAACCTTTCGCGATCTGATCGAGCGCACCCACTTCGCCATGGCCCAGCAGGACGTGCGCTATTACCTGAACGGCCTGATGCTGGAAGTCGGACCCGACGTGTTGCGGGTGGTCGCCACCGACGGTCACCGGCTGGCGTTCCAGGAATTGCGGACCGGCGTCGAAGTGACGGAAACGCGCCAAGTGATCGTGCCGCGCAAGGGCGTGCTGGAGCTGTTGCGCTTGCTGGCCGACAGCGAAGCCGAGGCCGTGCTCGGGCTGGGCGCCAACCACATCCGGCTGACGATGGGCGACATCCGCTTCACCTCCAAGCTGATCGACGGCAAGTTTCCCGATTACCAGCGGGTCGTCCCGCGCGACCCGGGCCGGATCGTGATCGCCGACCGGATGGTGCTGCGCAACGCCCTGGCGCGGGCCGGCATCGTGCTCGACGACAAGACTCAGGGGGTTCGCCTGCAACTGGAAGACTGGACCCTGCGGGCGCAGACCCAGAACTCCGAGCAGGAGGAGGCCGAGGAGGAGATCGAGATCAACTACAGCGGCGGTCCGATGGAGATCGGCTTCAACGTCACCTACCTGCTCGACGCGCTGGGCGCGCTGGGCGGCGAACTCGCCAAGCTGTCCTTCACCGACGCGGGCAGCAGTTGCCTGATCGAGGAAAGCGAGGGCGGCGGCGGCAAGCACGTCATCATGCCGATGCGGCTCTGAGCCGGTCGTCGAATGCGGGTTGCCACGCTCGATATCGTCGGGTTTCGCAATCTGCGGCGGGTCGGCCTGGCGTGCGCGCCCGGCCTGAACCTGCTGGTCGGTCCCAACGCCTCCGGCAAGACCAGCCTGCTGGAGGCGCTGTACTTTCTGGGGCGCGGTCGCTCCTTCCGCACCCGCCAGCCGCGCGACTTGATTCAGGCCGACGCGCCGGTTTTTCGAGTCGTGGCGGGGATGGTCGGCGGCGACGGCCGGCGGGTGCCGGTCGGCATCGAGCGCGGCCCCCGCGAGCTGACCGCCCGCGTCGATGGGGCGCCGACCCGCTCGCTGGCGGCGCTGGCCCGGCAGGTGCCGGTGCTGCTGCTCAATCCCGACAGCCACCGCCTGCTGGAAGACGGGCCGCAACTGCGGCGGCGCTTCATGGACTGGGGGCTGTTCCACGCCGAGCCGGGCTTTCTCGACGCTTGGCGGCGCTACGGCGCGGCCCTGCGCCACCGCAACGCCGCCCTCCGCACCCGTGGCCCCGACCGGCTGGTCGATGCCTGGGACGGCGAGCTGATGGCGGCGGCGGCGACCCTCGACCGGTTGCGCCAATCCTTCTGTGAGGCTCTAGGAGGCGTTCTGGGGCCGCTGGCGGAGGCGACCCTGGGGGAGGTGGCGGTCCGGGTGGATTATCGCCGTGGCTGGCCTCTGGAGCCGCCGGAACGGGATTTCGCGTCGTGGCTGCGCGCCGGCCGCGATCAGGACCGCCAGCAGGGCCATACCCGGTCGGGACCGCACCGGGCCGATTTCGGTGTCCGGGTCGCCGGGCGGCTGCCGGCCGAGGGCCTGTCGCGCGGCCAGCAAAAGCTGCTGGTGATCGCCCTGGTGCTGGCGCAGGCCGAGCTGTATCGGCGCCATGCCGGCGACGCCTGCATCCTGCTGATCGACGATTTGCCGGCGGAACTCGATGCCGGCAACCGGGCGCGGGTGATGCGGGCGCTGGCGGCGCTCGACAGCCAGCTGTTCGTGACCGCCATCGAGCCGGGGCTGCTGGATAGCGCCGCTTGGCCCGGCGCGCGGGCTTTCCGGCTCGCGAGCGGGGAGGTGCGCGAACTGGTATAATCCGCCTCCCCTCGCGGATTTCGGAAGTGAATTTTTTATGAACGATTCGACCTACACCTCGTCGAGCATCACGGTCCTGGAAGGGCTGGACGCGGTCCGCAAGCGGCCGGGCATGTACATCGGCGACACCGACGATGGCACCGGTCTGCACCACATGGTGTTCGAGGTGGTGGACAACTCGATCGACGAGGCGCTGGCCGGTTACTGCACCGAGATCAGCGTGACCGTTCACCCCGACGAGTCGGTGACGGTGACGGACAACGGGCGCGGCATTCCCACCGACGAGCATTCCAAGGGCCGGTCCGCCGCCGAGGTGATCATGACCGTGCTGCACGCCGGCGGCAAGTTCGACGACCGTTCCTACAAGGTGTCCGGCGGCCTGCACGGGGTCGGCGTGTCGGTGGTCAACGCCCTGTCCGAGTCGCTGCGGCTGACCATCCGCCGCGACGGCAAGCTCCACCAGCAAGACTACCGGCTCGGCGATCCGCAAGCGCCGCTGCGGGTGATCGGCGAGGCCGAGGAAACCGGCACCGAAATCCGCTTCAAGCCCAGTTCCACCATTTTCACCAACATCGATTTCCATTACGACGTGCTGGCCAAGCGCTTGCGCGAGCTGTCGTTTCTCAACTCCGGCGTCTGCATCCGCCTGCGCGACGAGCGCAGCGACAAGGAGGACTGCTTCGAGTATCAGGGCGGCATCAAGGCGTTCGTCGAGCACCTGAACCGCAACAAGACCCCTTTGCATGACAACGTGTTCTACCTGAACACCACCCGCGACGACATCCAGGTCGAGCTGGCGGCGCAGTGGAACGATTCCTATCAGGAAAACGTGTTCTGCTTCACCAACAACATCCCGCAGCGCGACGGCGGCGCCCATCTGGCCGGCCTGCGCGGCGCGCTGACCCGCACCCTGAACCAGTACATGGACGCGGAGGGGATTCTCAAGAAGGCCAAGGTCGAGACCAGCGGCGACGATGCCCGAGAGGGTCTGACCGCCGTGCTGTCGGTGAAGCTGCACGATCCGAAATTCTCGTCGCAGACCAAGGACAAGCTGGTGTCGTCCGAGGTCAAGCCCGCCGTCGAGTCGGTGGTGGCGGAGAAGCTGCAAGAGTTCCTGCTGGAAAATCCGGGCGAGGCCAAGGCCATCACCGGCAAGATCATCGACGCCGCCCGCGCTCGCGAGGCCGCCCGCCGCGCCCGCGAGATGACCCGCCGCAAGGGGGCGCTGGACATCGCCGGCCTGCCCGGCAAGCTGGCCGACTGCCAGGAGAAAGACCCGGCGCTGTCGGAACTGTTCCTGGTGGAGGGCGATTCCGCCGGCGGTTCCGCCAAGCAGGGCCGCGACCGGCGCTTTCAGGCGATTTTGCCGCTGAAGGGCAAAATCCTGAACGTGGAGAAGGCCCGCTTCGACAAGATGTTGGCTTCGGTGGAAGTCGGCACGCTCATTACCGCCCTCGGCTGCGGCATCGGGCGGGAGGAATTCAATCCCGACAAATTGCGTTATTTTCGGGTCATTCTCATGACCGACGCGGATGTCGATGGCTCGCATATCCGCACGCTGTTGCTGACGTTTTTCTACCGGCAGATGCCGGAGTTGATCGAGCGGGGCCACATCTACATCGCCCAGCCGCCGCTGTACAAAGTCAAGAAGGGCAAGCAGGAGCAATACGTCAAGGACGATGCGGATCTGTCCGAGAATCTGTTGCAGGCCGCGTTGGACGGCGCGGCGCTGGCTCCCAAGGGCGAAGCCGCGCCCTTGACCGGCAAGGCGCTGGAGGAGTTGGCGCGCGGCCACATGGCGGCGATGGCGGTAATTCAGCGCTTGTCCCGCCGCTACGACAGCGCGGTGCTCGAACAGTTGATCCATATGCCGCCGCTGGATGGCGGTCGGTTGCGCGATGGCGCCGGGCTGGGCGAATGGGCCAACACCTTGGTCGAGCGGCTGAATGTCGGCGTGGACGGGCGCTCGATCTACCGGGCTGCCGTCGAGCCGCAAGCGGAAAGCGAGAGTTACGGCGTGACCATCACTCGCCGCACCCACGGTCTGGAACGCAATTTTCGACTCGGCGCCGAGTTCTTCGGGTCCACCGAGTATGCCAGCTTGAGCCGGTTTAGCGCCCGGCTGGCGGATTTGTTCGACGGCGGCGCGGAAGTGCGGCGCGGCGAGCGGCTTCGGTCGGTGCGGGGTTTTCGCGAGGTCATGGATTGGCTGCTGGAGGAAGCGAAGCGCGGCCAGCACATCCAGCGCTACAAGGGCTTGGGCGAGATGAACCCGGAACAACTGTGGGAGACCACCATGAATCCCGCGACCCGCCGCCTGCTCCAAGTCCGCATCGAGGACGCCATCGCCGCCGACGAGATTTTCACCACCCTGATGGGCGATCAGGTCGAACCTCGGCGGGATTTTATCGAGCAAAACGCATTGGATGTGCTGAATTTGGATGTTTGATGTGATGTGGGGCGTGTGATAGGCAGTTATTAATAATAAGTAAAATCAGATGCTTGTTCTGAGCCCCGACAGACTTTTGCAGATAGGCGGAAACCGTATAATCACTTGTTGGGCAACAATATGAGCGATTTCTCCCTACCACTGACACGGCTCGTACATGAGAATCTGTCTATCGTCATGACGTTCGCGTATTCACAGCGACCACTCGCTTCAATGCTTGAGCGGAGAGTTCAAGGGTACGACAAATATCAGGAGAAAGCGTTATTTGAGCTGTCCGCCGCCCGAGCAGAGAAGGCATGTCTGGAACTCGCACTTTTCCTGAGGATGGTCGACGACGAAGAGAAGATTTCTGAGTATCATGCCGCGACCAAAACTAGGCTTCCATGCGGCAAGTTGATTATGAAAGACGGAACGGAGAAGGAGCTGACGTTCCGCGATGTATCGAACAAGATAATCCACTGTTCTCGTCTTAAGTGGGATCTGGCGCGTGAGCCAGATCCTATGCTGATCAGTTACTCGCGCGACGACGAGAAATGGTTGTGTGCAGAAATCGATCTCGTCGCGCTCTCATTTATGTGTGGTCGCCTGATGAGCTAGCCATAAAACGGCCCAACAATGCGGTCGAGCCAACTCACGCCCCAGAGGGCGCTCGCGGCTCACCTTAGACGTTATGCGGCTCAACTATATGAGGAAAAGATGTCAAAACTCAATGTGGATCAGAAAACAATATTCGACCTGTTTTCGGACAAAAAAGCAGATTTTCTCATACCCGACTATCAGCGTCCCTATGCTTGGGGTGAAGAACAATGCCAAACTCTTTGGGATGATATTTTTCAATTCTCCTTCCCGGACAATAATTACGAAGCCTTTGATGAAAATGAAGAGTATTTTCTTGGGTCAATTGTCACTTTCAAAAATGAAAAAGGAAAATCAGAAGTCATTGATGGGCAGTAACGACTTACAACACTAATGCTTATCTTGCGCGCCTTCTATGACAAGTTTGCTAATATGCAGGATAAAAACTCAATACTTACCCGTGGCCTCATCGAAAAGTGCATCTGGAAAACGGACACCTTCGGTACGGCAGACAAAAACACACTAAAGATCGATTCGGAAGTAGCTACAGACAATGACAAAGGAGAATTTCTTGAACTACTCCGCACTGGAATAGTTAAGCTAGGCAGCAAGAGTCAATATGTGCTTAATTATCAATTCATTCAGAAAAGAATTGATGACTTTTTGCAAGCTTTTCCGAGTTTTTTCCCGTACTTACCTGCTCGGATACTAGCCAACTGCATTCTTCTGCCAATCGAGGCAGAATCTCAAGATACGGCACTTCGCATTTTTTCTACACTTAATGATCGTGGCCTTCCTTTATCAGACGCTGATATATTCAAAGCGCAATTTTACAAATACTATGCAGGCCTAAATAAAAAAGATGACTTTATCGTTGATTGGAAAGAACTTGAAGAAATTACAGGTTCGATATTCAATCCGATTACAGGTACCCCAATGGATGAACTGTTTACTCGCTATATGTATTTCTTGCGAGCCAAAGAAGGAAATAAAAGTACAACTACTGAAGCCCTTAGAAAGTTCTATGAAAGAAAAAAATATGAGTATCTAAAACAATCGCATACAATTACTGAATTAAAAGCTCTGGCGTTATTTTGGAAAAGTGTATCAGATCAGGATGCAAAGCGATTTTCAGATCGTGCGCTTAAGAAGCTATTTGTTTTGAACTATGCGCCGAATGGCATGTGGCAACACATTACATCCGTATATTTTTTGCATAACAAGAACGATGACGGAATTTTAGAAGATGAACAGTTCAGTTTGTTCTTGGATAGAATAACGGCTTTCATATTTGCTTATGCTATTACAAACCCAGGTGTAAACGCATTGCGCACGCCTGTATATGACGAGATGGTTAACATTGTCAATAATAATGATGTAACTTTTTCAAAATACAAATTCAACAAAATCCAGGCACGATCATTCTTTGAGAATTATGTGTTTACAAATCAGCGTAGTATAACTCGCTCAATGATTACATGGTATGCTTTTACGTTTCCACAGCAACAGCTTCTTGACTTGAAAGAAATATACCACTTGGAACACATTTATCCGAAAAAACGCCAAGAAATGGAAAAGGGGCTTAAATCAGAAAGCAATCTCGATTCACTAGGCAATAAAATACTTCTTGAGGCAAGCATTAACATCAAAGCGTCAGATTATCGTTTCGGGGACAAAAAAAAGATATACAGCGGTGAACAGCGTCGTGGAAAAAATAAGGATGCCAGTAGAATTGCTGAAATGGCTGATCTTATTCGCTATCCTGAATTTGAAGAAAAGCAGCTTATGGATCGCAGTGCATCAATTCTTGACAAGTTCTTCGACTTTCTTCAGGGGAAGGATTTAATCGCATAACGAATCGCTTCAGCGGACGGCTATCCGCCGCCACTGAGCTTTGCGTTAACCCATAAACCAATCATGAGAACAGGGCAATCGAAATAACGAAAGAACTCGTTGCTCAATCCCGTGTAATCGCGAAAGGTGAACGTATCCGGGATATTCAAAGGCTGGTCGATCAATATGGCGGAAAAAGATCGAAATGGGTTAAGAAAAACAGTCCAGCGTTCCAGAGTGGATGAGCGCTATATGAATACCATTGGTACGAGCATTACGGTATTGGCAGGTTCGAAACGAAGCTGAAAGTGGTCGGTAAAAAATGATTGTCAAACTTAAATCAAAGAGTAGTCGTTACCCCGATCTTTCCGAAAATCAGCCCTATTTTGTCATAGGGATAGAGGCTGATGACTACAGAATATTGAATGATGCTGGAAAACCCTATCTCTATCCACCCGAACTTTTCGATATCCTGGATTCACAGTACCCTTCGGATTGGGTAACGGAATTCGGTGAAGATGGAGAGCAGTATTCCTATCCTGTCCCATTAAACGAAGCTGGTTTTTTCGAAGATTTTTTTGAACAGAAGCACGAGCAAACGTCAATATTTTGGCATATTGTGAATCAAACGCTATCCAAGGCGGCATGAATCAATCGAGCGCCAACAAACGCATGCAACCAACTCGCTTGCGCTCGCATCTGAGGCGGAGTCGTTGTCGCGGACGCTTCGCACCCGAGGCAACAGGGCGGCGGATTACAATCCGCGTGGTTGCTTGGCGCGAAGTACGCAGGACAGGTAGAGCAAAGCGAAACCCGTCTAATTGGATACTGCGCCGATGCGGACTACATCCGACCATTGGAAGTGATCGAGAACTACCCAGAAGATAAATATGGCCCCAGTTGCCTCCTCCTCGGCTTTACATCGGCAGGGCGTCCGCTGCACGTTGCTTGTAGCTACCCGAGCCGTCCACTTGTGAAAATCATTACGCTCTACGAGCCTGATCCAGAGGAATGGACCGATAACAGAATCAGGCGGGAAAGCGAAAAGAAAAGGTAGACCGACCGTGAAAGAGACGATCATCGATACTACAGTCACTTATACAATCCAGTACGCTGGCAAGTTTTACATCATCGAGCATGTTCCCGCACGAGTATGTCGGGAAACAGGCGAGCAGTTCTTTGCACCGGAAACGGTCGAACACATTCAGAGCCTTCTTAAAGGAAAGAGCCATCCTGCCAGAGTCATTGAGACTCCCATATTCGAGTACGCATAGTGTGTGTGGCCGGTAGAGCATAACGAACCCGCCCAACTGGGTTCGTTAAAATTTTCCCAACAGGCTTGACTTTCTGTTTTTCACCTCTAAAATCCACGCCCCATGAACATAACCCAGCGCAACTTCAACCTCTCATCCATCGTCGGCCGACCAGCGCCGACAGCGCATCTTTGCGCGCCCACGATGGATTCAGCATGCGGACCTGACGAGAATACAGGCTCGGGAGGTCCGCGCGAGGCGACCTTCCGAGCGGGAATACCAAACCCCGGTCGGCGGTGAGCCTTCCGGGGTTTTTTGTTGTCTGGCATCCGGCGGAAAGATTTTGAAATCCCCGCCGGCAAAGTTCGAAGCAAGCCTGTCGCCGCACAGCGGTTCCGGTTCTGGATTGCCGGTCCGGCGCGCTAACGCTAACCATCGCACGGCGTGTGTCGGGCGGACGATGGGACTTCGAAGCGAGGAAAGTAGCTCAATCGGTAGAGCATCTGACTCAGGAATCAGACGGTCGAGGGTTCAACTCCCTCCTTTTCCACCATGGATAAAGCCCTGAACAGGCTTGCGGTTCGAATCCGCTCTTTAATGCAGTACCCCCGGGAGCCACCCCGGCGGGCGGTAGCTTGCCCGGTGCTTCGGCATCGGGCTGGCCGCCGAGCCCGCAGCGTCCGCGCGGTCTCGCGCGGCGGGGAATCGGGCCAAGGCGATGATCGGCCAGCCCAGCGCGGCGCCGGCCAGCAAGGACGTTGGCGACCGCGCGAGGCCCGCCGATCATCGGCCCGGCATCGACCCGTCGTCCGCCATGCGGGCGTGGGGTGCGCTCCCACCCTTATTCAACCCCTTTCATCAACCAACCGGCAGGAGCCAGTCTCGATGACATCCTGACGCTCGGCGGTGGCGGACCGGAGACGGTGCCGACAGCAACACGCCACGCTCGCCCGCCGGATTGCGGCGGAACAGGAAGACTGCAAACAACTTCACAAGGAGAACCAAGATGTTGGGTTACAAGCGAATCGTGATCGCCCAGAACGAGCGTGGGCTGCATCTGTACGACCGCCGGTTGGCGGCCATTCTGGAACCGGGCATTTACCGCTGGCTCGACCCGCTGAACCGCCACGAGGTGCAGCGCTACGATCTGACCGTGGCCGAGTTCGATCACCCCTGGCTGGACGTGCTGTTGAAGACGGACTCGGCACTGGTCGAGCGCCATTTTCAGGTGGTCGAGACCGGCGACCGGCAGGTTGGCCTGATCTACAAGAACGGTCGGCTGGATGGCGTGTTGCCGCCCGCGACGCGCCGGGTTTACTGGCGGGGTCCGGTGGAGGTGCGCGTCGAGCTGATCGACATCGCCACCGATTACGCCCTGTCGCGGGCGCACGCCGCCCTGCTGGCGCGGCCGTCGGCGGCCCTGGCCAAGAATCTGGCCGGTTTTATCCAGGTCGCCGAGGTCGAAGATAACCACATCGGCCTGCTCCTGGTGGACGGTGAACTGGCGCGCACCCTGCCGCCCGGCCTGCACGCCTTCTGGCGCTTCAACCGCGCGGTGAAGGTCGAGTCGGTGGATTTGCGCCTGCAAACCCTGGAGGTTTCCGGCCAGGAAATCCTGACCAAGGACAAGGTCAGCCTGCGGGTCAACCTGTCGGCGGTCTACCGGGTCGCCGATCCGGTGAAGGCCCGCGCCGAACTGGGCAACAGCGGCGAGTACCTGTACCGGACCTTGCAGTTCGGTCTGCGCCAGACCATCGGCACCCGCACCCTGGACGTGCTGCTCGGCGACAAGGACGAACTGGACCGGGCGGTGTGGGATTACGCGGTCGAGAAGATTCGCCCGCACGGCCTGGAGCTGGAGACGGTCGGCTTGAAGGACGTGATCCTGCCCGGCGAGATGAAGGACATTCTCAACCAGGTGGTGCAGGCGGAGAAGGTGGCGCAGGCCAACGTCATCCGCCGGCGCGAGGAAACCGCCGCCACCCGCTCGCTGCTCAACACGGCCAAGCTCATGGAAGAGAACCCGCTGCTGCTGCGGCTCAAGGAACTGGAGGCGCTGGAGAAGGTGGTCGACAAGGTCGAGCGGTTGACCGTGTTCGGCGGCCTGGATGGCGTGTTGCGCGATACGGTGCGCATCAACCTGCCGGCGCCTTGAGCGCCGTCAAACCGGGACCCGGCCGCGAGGCCGGGTTTTTTCGAACCAAAAAACAAGGCGGCCCGAGGGCCGCCTTGCGATTTTGATGCGAACCGCGACGAGATTTTAGCCGAGATCCTTGATTCCCTGGATCATCCCCGCCGCAACCTTCTGCGCGTCGCCGTAGACCATCCGGGTGTTATCGGCGAAGAACAGCGCGTTTTCGATGCCGGCGAAGCCCACGCCCTTGCCGCGCTTGATCACCTGCACGTTCTTGGCGTGATCCACGTTCAGGATCGGCATCCCGTAGATCGGGCTGGCCTTGTCGGTGCGCGCCGCCGGATTCACCACGTCGTTGGCGCCGATCACCAGCGCCACATCAGCGGTGGAGAACTCTTCGTTGATCTCGTCCATGTCGAAGATCAGATCGTAAGGCACGCCCGCTTCGGCCAGCAGCACGTTCATGTGGCCGGGCATCCGCCCCGCGACCGGGTGAATGGCGAACTTGACC
This sequence comes from Candidatus Competibacter sp., assembly GCA_037045685.1. Lineage (GTDB taxonomy): Bacteria > Pseudomonadota > Gammaproteobacteria > Competibacterales > Competibacteraceae > Competibacter_A. Next base: position 205,516 of record JBAOII010000020.1, on the reverse strand, counting down.
ACGACATCCCGCTCGATGAGCAGCTTGCACATTTCCCAAATCTTGTGCTGCGCCTGGGCCACCGCCATGCCGTAACCGGGCACGATGATGACCTTGCTCGCATACGCCATCTGAATCGCCGCATCCGGCGGCTCCATCGGCTTGAGGCTGCCGGTCACGGCTTGCGCCTCGCCACTGCCCAGCGCGGCCCAGTTGCTGAACAGCACGTTCGACACCGAGCGATTCATCGCCTTGGCCATCATCAGGGTCAGCAAGGTACCCGACGAGCCGACGATAATGCCGGCGATGATCATCGCCGAGTTGCCCAGCACAAAGCCTTCCAGCGCCACCGCCAGCCCGGTGAAGGCGTTGAACAGAGAGATCACCACCGGCATATCCGCGCCGCCGATGGGGAGAGCCATCATCGCGCCGAAGGCCAACGCCAGCAGGAAGAAGACGGTGATCAACGCGCCGCTGGTGCTATGGCTCAGGGCAACGACCAAACCCAGCAATACCGCGCCAGCGAAGATCGCCAGATTGACCTTCTGCTGACCGGGGAAGCGGAACTTGGCGTCATCCTTGAAAAATTTCAGTTCCTGCAACTTGCCGAACGCCACCACCGAGCCGGAGAACGACACCGCGCCGATCAGCGCCCCGGCGACCGCCATGATCAGGACCGAGGTTGCCGGCGCTACTGCCTGGCTGCCGTGGTCCTTCAACAGTTCCACCGCGGCAATCGCCGCCGCCGCACCGCCGCCCATGCCGTTGTAAATGGCGATCATCTGCGGCATGGCGGTCATCGCCACCTTCTTCGCCCCGTACCAGGCAATCGCGCCGCCAATGGCGATGGCGATCACCATCAGCACATAGTTGGTCGGAATGATGTGCGCGGTGATTTGCGGATGAACGAAGCTGACCACCGTGGCCAGCACCATCCCATAGCCCGCCCAAATGATGCCGCTGCGGGCGGTGGTCGGGTGCGACATCCGCTTGAGGCCGAGGATGAACAGCGCGGCCGTCAGGAAATAGACCGTTTCAATCAGATAACCCATGGCTCACTTCTCCTGGCCCTTGCTGCTCTTGAACATTTCGAGCATCCGCTCGGTGACGAAGTAGCCGCCGACCGCGTTGCCGGCGCCCAGCAAGACGCCGAGAAAGCCAATCGCCTGTTCCAGCGGGGTCACGGCCTGACCGAGCGCCACCATCGCGCCCACCAGCACGATGCCGTGGACGAAGTTGGTGCCGGACATCAGCGGAGTGTGCAGGATCACCGGCACCTTGCCGATGATTTCATAGCCGAGAATCCCGGCCAGCATCAGGATGTAAATGGGGGAGAAGAATTCGACAACCTGCTTCATGACTTCCATAACACTTCTCCGATTATCCCACCAGCTTGCTGGTGGGTTCGTGGACGATTTTCCCGCCGTGAGTGAGGGCGCTCTTGGCGATCACCTCGTCGTTCCAGTCGAGATTGAGGGCGCCGTCTTTGATCATGGGCGACAGGAAATTGAACAGATTTTTGGCGTACATCTCGCTGGCCGGCGCCGGGAAGTTGCTGGGGATGTTGATGGGGCCGTCGATCACCACGCCGTTGTGCGTGTAGGTCTCACCGGGGCGAGTCAATTCGCAGTTGCCGCCCGATTCCGCCGCCAGGTCGATGATGACCGCGCCGCGTTTCATCGCCTCGACCATCGCGGTGGTGATGATCTTCGGCGCCGCCCGGCCCGGAATGGCCGCGGTGGTGATGACCGCATTGGCGGCGGCGACATGCTTGGCCAACACGTCGGCTTGTTTCTGCCGTTCTTCCGCCGTCAGTTCGCGGGCGTAGCCGCCCTCGGCGGCCGCGTTCACGCCGGTGTCGATCATCTTGGCGCCCAGGGATTCAATTTCCTGCCGGGCTGCGGGACGAATGTCGTAGGCTTCCACCATCGCGCCGAGCCGCTTGGCGGTGGCGATGGCCTGCAAACCGGCCACGCCCGCGCCGACGATCACGACCTTGGAGGGGCGGATGGTGCCGGCGGCGGTCGTCAGCATCGGGAAGAACCCGCTAGCCAGAATGGCCGCCCGCAACGCCACGTAGTAGCCGGCCACCGCCGCCTGCGAGGACAGCACGTCCATCGACTGCGCGCGGGAGATGCGCGGGATCAGTTCCATGGCGAAGCTGGTGATGTTCTTGTCGCGCAACCGCTTGACCACGTCCGGATTGCGGTGCGGTTGCAAAACGGCCAGCAACGTCGAACCGTCTCTGAGCAGTTCCACTTCCTCCAGGGTCGGTCCCTGCACCTTGAAGACCACATCGGCTTCGGCGTACAGGGCTTTGGCGTCGTCCACCAGCCGGCTGCTCTTGGCGTAAGCCTCGTCGGGGAAAAAGGCGCTGAGACCGGCGCCTTTCTCCAGCAAAATCTCCACGCCGAGCTTGGTGAAACGCTCGGCCATGGTCGGGTCTAGGGCGACCCGGCATTCGCCCGAAACGAGTTCTTTCGGGACGGCCATACGAACAGGCATGATGTGTCCTCCTGATGGTTTTATTTGCCGGACTCCCGCCTAGCCCGGAAACAGGGACGAAAAAAGGCTTGCGTGAAGCCTCTTGAAGACGCTGGGTTTATTGTTGGGCACGCGCGCCGGCGGCGGGGAACGCGCGATACTGTTAGAATAGTAGCTTAGACTTGAAGCCGCCGAAAGATGGGGGTGAAATAAGCCGTGGCATGGCTCGGATGCCGCGCGGTTTATCGCTCGCCGGTCGTCGCGTTTTTTTGATTGTCAATTTGCATTAACAGTTTTGGGCGAAAATGCGCAACAAAGACAGGGAACCAGCATAGGTGAAACATGTACGGATTGGAGCAGCAAATACTGCACACGGATGTTACGGGGATGCCCCTGGAATGGGTTGATTACCAGCAAGCGGTGCGCTTGTATCACGCGGAGCAGGTGGCTTACACCTGCGGCATGGTTTTGTATACGGTGCGCGGCGGAATCAACGTCCGCAGCGGTCTGCGGAGCGTCGTCACCGTGAATTCGATCATCGCCACCCAGGGCGGCGCTTACGCGAGGCTGCGCGCCCGCGACGATTACGTGCCGCCGCTGTCGAACGCCTCGCTGTTCCGGCGCGACTGCAATACCTGTCTGTATTGCGGCGAAACGTTTCCGGCGCGCGATCTGTCCCGCGACCATGTCAGGCCCGTCGTCCAGGGGGGAATCGACCACTGGAACAACGTGGTCACCGCCTGCAAGCCTTGCAACCACCGCAAGGGCGGCAAAACGCCGGAGCAATCCGGGATGCAACTGCTGGCGATTCCGTTCACGCCCAATCACGCCGAGTACGTGTACTTGCAGGGCAGACGGGTGCTGGCCGATCAAATGGATTTCCTGCGCGCCCATTTTCCCCGGTCGAGCCCGCTGCACCAACGGCTGGCGCGGCTTTCCTGATGGCGCGGGTGCTGGTGGGCGGGCTGTCCAACGCTACCGCTGGGGAGACGCGACGATGACCGATGGCCAGGGTTTCCTGTCCGGCGTTCTGGGCGGTATCACCTCCTTCGCCCAGCACCATCTGGCGGAATACCGGATCAACCAGGAGCGGTTGGCGGTGCTGCGGGACGATATCGAACGGGTGGTGGATGCCAGCGAGCCGCGCATCCGGCTGGTCGGCAATTACTTGCAAAAACTGCTGGACCCCGTGGAGGGCGCGCTGGTTTATGGCGACCGCCTGCTGCGGCTGATCCCGCCGGCGGTCGCGCTCGGCGGTCAAGCTTGGACGCTCGACCCTCGGGTGAACGCCTTTTTTGCGACCAAGGACGATCTGAAAGCCATGCTCGGCCAAAATCTGCGGGTGCGGGCCTTTTTCGAGGATGGCGCTCACCGCGAATGCTTCGCTTGGATGCTGATGGTCAAGCGCGAGATCGAGACCTTCGGGCCGGCGCTGGATGGCGACCTGCTGGTGCGCGAGGTGCGCCAGATCCGGGTCAGCTTCTCGGACCATCAGCTTTTTTTCCCCAACGCCAGCGAAGCGGGATTGCGCAAGGAACTCCAGGAACGAACGCTGGTGTTTTTGGCGACGCGGGCGCTGGAGCGGATCAACGAGCTGCGCGAGGAAAGGGGCAGGCTGGAGGAACAGCGGCGCCAATTGCAGGTGCAACTGCGCGCGCTGCGCGGACATGGGCAGGGATTGCGGCCGCTGCTGTCGAGCCCCGATGCCGACGAGCGCAAGCTGGCGACGCTGGAGCAGCGGCTGATCCAGACCGAGCAGGATTTGGTGGCCGCCCGCAAGCAACTGGGCACGCTGGACGATTATCTGGAGCAGGTGCGGCAGGTGTTGAGCCGGCCCGAGGAATATCTGCGCATTCAACCCCTGACGATGCGGATCAACCGGCTCGGCCTCAAACTGGACGCGAACTCGTCGGAACCGGGCGAAGCGATTACCCTGATCGAGCTGGCGTCGCTGGACGAAAAACGGATCGGCGTGCTGGTGCGCTTCGCCCGCGACGATCTGGCGCCGGACGGCGCGAATTGACGGACGCGCTGGCCGGAATTCCGTTTTCCGATTCGAGATCGAGGCAAGAACAGCATGGCGTTTACTCCGCTGGCGATCAGGTCGGGTGTGCTGCTGGACTCGGGGAGTATCCGGGTTTGGGGCTGGATGGAGGAACCCTTGGCGCTGCCGCCCGGCGCGACCGCTTACGGCATGGTCACGACCGGCCAAACGCGATTGCGCGACGCCGCAACCGGCCCTTTTCACTTGAGCGCGGGCATGTTTTTCGCGTTGCCGGACGGTGGAGAGGTGTGCGGGGGCGGCGGTCTGGCGGTCACCTTGCCCGGCTATCGGGGTCTGCGCCAGATCGGCGGACCCTTGGAGACGACCGGCCGGCTGCGCTACATCGACGGGTGTAGCGACACGCTCCTGATCTGCCCTCCCCGGCTCGGCGACCCCTGCTTGAACCACCTGCACATTCCGCCCCACACCGATCAAACGCCCCACACTCATCCCTCGGTGCGGGTCGGGGTCATCCTGCGGGGAACCGGCGAATGCCGCACGCCTGACGGCGCTTATCCGTTGCGGCCCGGCATGGGCTGGCACATTCCCGCCGGCTGCTTGCATTCCTTTTTTACCCGCGACGAAGCGCTCGACGTGATCGCCTGGCATCCCGACAGCGATTTTGGCCCCCGCGACGACGACCATCCCATGATCAACCGCACGCTGATTCCCCCGCGCTAGCCACCGTTGCCCTCGCCCGTTGGGAGCGGGGTCGGGAGCGAGGGCGTTTAGCGCCTCTCGCCCGTTGGGAGTGGGGGGTTTGGCTGGACGGGCAACGGCGCTTCGACCATCTGCTCGTGCCAGAGCAGGAAGGTGATGAGCATCCAGAGCTTCAGGCCGTGCCGCAGGCCGGGAACCCCCTCCATCTCGTAATTCAGCAGGCGCTTGACGTAATCGGGATCGAAAAAGCCGCAACGCTGGAGATTCGGGCGGGCGAGCATTTTTTCCCCGTAGCGGCGCAGGTCGCCCTGAAACCAGAACCGCACCGGCACCATCATCCCCGACTTGGGCCGGGCGATGATGGCGTCGGGCACCGCATCCCGCACGGCCTTTTTGAGAACGCTTTTTTCCACCGCGCCTTCCAGCTTGGTCCCCGACGGACAGATCATGCTGGTTTCGATGATCCGCCGCGAAAACAGCGGCGGCAAGGCCAGCACGCCGTTCGCCGCCGTCATTTTTTCCACCTTGACCAGAATCAGGTTGGCGCCTTTCAGGCGAATGTTCATCGCCATCAGCTTGTTGACGAAATCGCGGGGTTGCGCCGCCCGGAAAAACGGCTCCAGCAGGCCGATCATGGCGTCGTCGCCACCGGCTTCGCGCAACAGCGCCGGGTCCAGCAAGGCGCCGAGATCCTGATAGCAGCGCTGAAAGGCCCGCAGATAATTGCGCTCCAGCCAGCCGGTGGCGGGCTCCCCCGGCAGAGGGCCGTACAGCCGGGCGAGCAGCATGGGCAGATTTTTGGGACCGCCGAAGCAAGGATCGCCGCCCTCGCCGTTCAGCACCACGGCGGAAACCTGGGCCGCCGCTCGCGCCAGCAGGTAGTTGGGCACGGTCACGGGATCGCCGATGGGGTCGTCCAGCCGCCAGATGATGTCCCGCATGTGTTCGAGAAAGCCGGCGGGACGGATTTCCAGCCAGCGATGCTCGGTGCGATAGCGGTCCACCATCAGTTGCACGAAGTCGTTTTCCCGGGCGTATTCCGCGCCGAAATGGACCGAGAAGGTCGGAATTCGCGCTTCCGGCCGTTGTCGTGCGGCGACGGCCAGCACCGCGCTGGAATCGATGCCGCCCGACAGGAAAACGGCGGGCCGACTTTTCTCGGGCTGACCGCCAGGCATTCGGCCACCGAGCATTCCAAGGCCGAGCGCACCAGGGCGGGATATTCCTCGGGCGGGCGCGGAGGCTCCGATTCCAGTTCCTCAAACCGGAAATGCCGGCGCACCGATGCCCGGCCTTGGCGAAAACACAGGATGGAACCGGGTTGCAATTCCTCGATGCCCTCGAACATCGTGCCGGCGCCGGGCACGAAACTGAAGGTCAGATATTCCGGCAGCGCGCCGGCACGCATCCGGCGCGGCACGGCAGGATCGGCGAACAGCGCCTTGATCTCGCTGGCGAACAGCAGCCGGCCCCGATGCACGGTCCAGTACAGGACTTTCACGCCGGCGGGATCGCGCACCAGATAAACGGAGTCGCCCCGGCTCAGGGCCAGCACGAACGCGCCGGTCAGGCGTTCGAGCGAAGGCTCGACAGTCGGCTGACCCAGACCCGCCAACATCCGGCCGGCGACGCCACTCCCGAAATCGTTTGGCCCGGTCAGTCCGGCCGTGTCAAACAGGACGCCGCCGTAGCCGAGCAGGTCGCGGCCGCGCCGGGCGAGTTGCGATTCCCGGTTCCAAGTCGCCATCCCGTGACCGATTTCCACGGTTTCGCCGGTCGCGGTCGCGCCGCTGGCGCGCTCCCAGCCCGAGGGACAACGATGCGCCAGCAACGCCGCCATCCGCGCCAGCAGTCCATCCGCTGGCGGACCGCAATAACCGAACAGGCAGGCCATGGACTACTCGATTCCCGCGCGGTCAGCCATAGTCGATTTCCACGCCCGCTTCGACCGCGTTCAGCATCTCCGGCGTCAGCAACAAGGCGCCGCCGACCACCGCCGCCCCCAGCAGATTGAGCAGCGGCTTCGGCCCGATGTAATCGACGGGAACCCGGCGACCGGCGCGCAGCATTTTGGCCGGATCGGCGCTGAGCGCGCCGTTGCGACGGGAAGCGTCCGGCGGCAACCAGGGCAACGAGGCGCCGCCGTCGAGGGCCGCTCGGGAAATCCCCAAGTCGGTCAGGCGTTGGCGGGCGAATTGCCAATTCGGATCGGCGGCCAGTTGCGCGGTCAAACCGAATCCTGACGTAGAAGCGTCGTGCAGGACTTGCACCGGCGTGTCGGGATGATTGCGCAGAAATTCCCGACAGGCGGCGAACACCCGTTCCGGGTAGCCCGAGCGGCTGACCACGGCGGTTTTGTGGTTCAGGTGAAAACGGTTGCGGATCAGCATGTCCACCAGATCGTCGCGCTCCACCACCAGAATCCGCTCGGGCGCGTAGTGTGGATCTTCAAGATCGGCCGGCGCGGTTTGCTGTCGGAACGCCCGACCGTCGGCCAGCGCGGCGATCGGATGGGCTTGATGGTAGCGATCGACCAGCTTGCGCGCTTTGTGGAAAGGGAGCCGCGCCCTCCCCCACCAACCGACAATGATGGGGATGGACAAGATCAGGAACACGGCAACGCCGAGAAGGGCATGTTGCCCAAAACCGATCAGGAGCGCGACAACCACAGCCACCACGCCACAGCCTATGAATGCGCCCTTTTTCTGGCGCCAGCTCCGGCAGATTGCCAGCGCGAGTTGCGTGGCGGTGAACGCCTGCTGGCCGCTGTCGGATAGCCGCTGGATCATCTGCCGGAGCGCGGAATCGGTGATCCCGTCCGCGCTTTTGCGAAAGACGAACTGATAGCCGCACTTTTTGCATCGAGTTCCTTCCCGGTACTTCTGGGTATGCTTGCACTCTGGACAACGCATCGGATCGTTCCTCCGGTTGCCGGATTCCCGGCGGCTGATCTCGACCTGGGAGCGAGGCTTGGCGCCCCTCGATAGTCTGGCACGGCGACATGATTTTTTCGTGATGTTCCACGTGAAACCTTGGTCGCGAGCTCGGTTTTTCGCGATGTTTCACGTGAAACCTTCGGTCTGGAATTTTAGGCGAAATGCGGGCCGGCGCAGGATGAATCCAGCCCGGTTACCGGGCTATACTTGAAAACTCACTGGTTTCAAGAACAGACTCCGGGGACGGCAAGCCCGTCCCCTTCGGATTTCGGAGGCGCCCGTGCGCGATGTTTCGACCTTTCAGGGGCTGATTCTGGCCCTGCAAGACTATTGGGCCCGTCAGGGCTGCGTGTTGCTGCAACCCTACGACATGGAAGTGGGCGCGGGGACTTTTCACCCCGCCACGTTCTTGCGCGCCATCGGCCCGGAACCCTGGAGCGCCGCCTACGTCCAGCCGTCCCGCCGCCCGACCGATGGCCGCTACGGCGAGAACCCCAACCGCTTGCAGCACTACTATCAATATCAGGTGGTCATCAAGCCTTCGCCGCTGGATTTGCAGGAGCTTTATCTGGGCTCCCTGAAGGAACTGGGCCTCGATCCGCTGGTTCACGACATCCGCTTCGTCGAGGACAACTGGGAATCGCCCACGCTGGGGGCTTGGGGATTGGGCTGGGAAGTCTGGTTGAACGGCATGGAAATCACCCAATTCACCTATTTCCAGCAGGTCGGCGGGCTGGACTGCAAGCCGGTCACCGGCGAAATCACCTACGGTCTGGAACGGATCGCCATGTATCTGCAAGGCGTGGCAAGCGTGTTCGACTTGCTTTGGACCGACGGACCGCTGGGCCGGGTGACCTACGGCGACGTGTTCCATCAGAACGAGGTGGAAATGTCCACCTACAATTTCGAGCAGGCCGACACCACCGCCCTCTTCGTCTGGTTCGATACCTGCGAGTCCGAGAGCAAGCGACTGATCGAACTCGGCCTGCCCTTGCCCGCTTACGAGATGACCTTGAAAGCTTCGCACACCTTCAATTTGCTGGACGCCCGCAAGGCGATTTCCGTCACCGAGCGCCAGCGCTACATCCTGCGGGTTCGGACCTTGGCGCGGGCGGTGGCGCAGGCGTATTACGATGCCCGCGCCACGCTCGGTTTCCCGATGCGGGCACGCCAAGCCGCCATCCGGGGCAAGGAGGCGGCTCATGTCTGACAACCGCGATCTGCTGATCGAAATCGGCACCGAGGAACTGCCGCCCAAGGCGCTGTTCGATCTGGCGCTGGCCTTCGAAAAAGGCGTCTGCGACGGCCTCGAAAAAGCGGGCCTGTCCGTTCGGGAAATTCGCCGCTTCGCGACCCCGCGCCGCTTGGCGGTGCTGATCGGGGATCTGCCGGCGCGGCAGCCCGACCGCCGGCAGGAACGGCGCGGTCCGGCCTTGAGCGCCGCCTTCGGTGCCGACGGCCAGCCGACCCCGGCCGCCGAAGGCTTCGCCCGCTCCTGCGGGGTCGGCGTCGCCGAATTGCAGCGCCAGGAAACCGACAAGGGCGCTTGGCTGGTGCACGTCAGCGTCGAGCCGGGCGCCGCCACCGCCGACCTGATTCCGGGCGTCGTCGAAGCCGCGCTGGCCGCGTTGCCGATCCCCAAGCGGATGCGCTGGGGCGACCGCGACGACGAGTTCGTGCGGCCGGTGCATTGGGTGGTCTTGCTGTTCGGCGACGAGGTGATTCCCGCCACCCTCATGGGAGTCCGAGCCGGTCGGGAGACACGCGGCCATCGCTTCCACCATCCCGCCCCCATCCGGCTGAACTCGCCGGCCGATTATGCCCGCCAACTCGCCGGCGAAGGCAAGGTCGTCGCCGACTTCGGCGAGCGCCGCGACTCGGTCCGGACCCAGGCCGAACGCATGGCCGCCGAACTGAACGGCGTCGCGGTGATCAAGCCGGCCCTGCTCGACGAGGTGACGGCGCTGGTGGAGTGGCCGGTGGCGCTGGCCGGCAACTTCGAGCGGCGTTTTCTCGACGTGCCCGCCGAGGCGCTGATCAGCACCATGCAGGACAACCAGCGCTATTTCCCGGTGGTGGACGCCGCCCACGGCCGATTGCTGCCGCACTTCATCACCATCGCCAACCTGGAGAGCCGCGATCCCGCCCAGGTTCGGGCCGGCAACGAGCGGGTGATCCGGCCCCGCTTCAGCGACGCGGAGTTCTTCTGGAACCAGGATCGCAAGCAACCCTTGGCGGATCGCCAGGAAGCCCTCAAGCATGTGATCTTCCAGCAACGGCTGGGCACCTTGGCGGACAAGAGCAACCGGGTGGCGGCGCTGGCGCGGTTCGTGGCCGGGCACGGTCGCGGCAACCCCGATTGGGCGGAGCGGGCGGCACGCTTGGCCAAGTGCGACCTGCTGACCCAAATGGTGCAGGAATTCCCCGAACTGCAAGGGATCATGGGCCGCTATTACGCTTCGCACGACCGGGAGGTGCCCGAGGTCGCCCAAGCGTTGGAGGAACACTATTTGCCGCGCTTCGCCGGCGACCGGTTGCCCTCCGCTCCCACCGGCCGCGCCGTGGCGTTGGCCGACCGGCTGGACACCCTGGTCGGCATTTTCGCCATCGGCCAAGCGCCCTCCGGCGCCAAGGATCCCTTCGCGTTGCGCCGCGCCGCGCTGGGCGTGTTGCGCATCCTCATCGAGGGCGAGCTGGATCTGGATCTTCCGGCCGCGCTGGAACGCGCCGCCGCCGGCTTCGAGCCGGCCGTCCGCGCCGATCAGGCGACCAATACCGTGTTCGAGTTCATGCTGGAGCGCTTGCGGGGCTATTATTTGGATCAGGGTGTGCGCGCCGATACCTTCGAGGCGGTGCTGGAGTGCCGGCCGGCCCGGCCGCTGGATTTCGACCGCCGCGTGCGCGCCGTCGATGCGTTCCGGGCGCGGCCGGAAGCGGCCAGTCTCGCCGCCGCCAACAAGCGCATCCGCAATATTCTCAGAAAAGTCGAAACCGTGCTGCCGTTCCAGGTTCGGCCCGACCTGCTGAGCGAGGACGCCGAGCAGGCGCTGGCCGGCCGGTTGGTGGAGCTGTCTTCCGAGGTCGTGCCGCTGATGGAAAGCGGTTTGTACGGCGAAGCCCTGAACCGGCTGGCCGGCCTGCGCGAACCGGTGGACGCTTTCTTCGATGGAGTGCTGGTCATGGCCGAGGAACCCGCGTTGCGCGACAATCGCATCGCCCTTCTCAACGAACTCGGCAGCCTGTTTTTGCGGGTGGCGGATTTTTCGCGCTTGCAGGATTGAAGAAGCCCAGCCCGCGTGTTTCACGTGAAACATGGACGCCGACGGTATCGCGTCGATCCGGGCCACCCTGCCCGGTTTCGCGTGGAACCCCATTTCGCGAGCCGCGAGCGACGATGTGTCCGACGGCGCGGTTTCACGTGGAACATTTCGCTGCTGCGGCTTCACGTGGAGCGTGGCCCGTATTCCGACGATTGGCGATAGAGCGCGATACTAGCGAAATGAAATTGATCATTCTGGACCGCGATGGCGTCATCAACATCGATTCCGACGCTTTCATCAAGTCGCCGGACGAATGGGTGCCGGTTCCCGGCAGCCTCGAAGCGATCACTCGCCTCAATCATGCCGGCTATCGGGTCGTGGTCGCCACCAACCAGTCCGGCGTGGGCCGAGGCTTGTTCGATCTGGAAACCCTCAACCTGATCCACCGGAAGATGCACCGCATGGTCCAGGAGGCCGGGGGATCGATCGAGGCGGTGTTTTTCTGTCCGGACGTGGACGAAGCCAACCCGAATCGCAAGCCGAACCCCGGTATGCTGTTTGAAGCTGGCCGGCGATTGAAGTGCGGTTTGCAGGGGGTGCCGGTGGTCGGCGACAGCGTGCGCGATATCCGGGCGGCCCGCGCCGCCAACGCTTGGCCGCTGCTGGTGCGGACCGGCAAAGGCGCCCGGACCTTGGAGCGGGAGGGAGAAAGCTGCGCCAATGTCCAGGTGTTCGACGACTTGGCCGCCGTGGCCAACTTCCTGATCGCCCGCGCCGAATGACCGTCCCCGTCGATTCGCCCCTGTCCGCTCAATCCTGCGGCTGTCTCGCCAAGCTGGCTCGCGTTCCGCGCTCCCTGCTGTTTTCGTTCGGCATGATCGCGTCGATCGGCATCTGTGCTCCCCTGGTGGTGGTGGGCTTTTTTCTGCCCTTCGTCCAGCGATATCGGATCTCCCAGCTCTGGACCCGTTTCAACGTCTGGTGGTTGCGCGTCACCTGCCGGATCGACTATCGGCTGAGCGGTGTCGAGCATGTTCCCGACCGGCCGGTGATCGTGATGGCCAAGCATCAATCGACCTGGGAGACGCTGTTTCTCCATCAATATCTGCCGCCGGTCGCATGGGTGATCAAGCGCGAACTGTTGTGGCTGCCGCTGTTCGGCTGGGCGCTGGCGCTGTTGCGGCCGATCGCCATCAACCGTCGGGCCGGTACCTCGGCGGTCAAGCAAGTGATCCGGAAAGGCGTGGAACATTTGCGGCAGGGGCAGTGGGTCTTGATCTTTCCCGAGGGCACCCGCACCCCGCCCGGCGCTCGCAAGCGTTATGGCCTGGGCGGCGCGGTGCTGGCCGCGCACAGCGGCCATCCGATTCTGCCGGTGGCGCTGAACGCCGGCGAGTTTTGGCCGCGCGGCGGTTTTCTCAAGCGCCCCGGAACGGTCCATGTGGTGTTCGGTCCGTTGATCGAGAGCGTTGGCCGTTCGCCGCAGGAACTGAACCGGCAAGTGGAAGACTGGATCGAAAGCACCGTGGCCCGGATCAGCGGCTTTCCGGTCGCGCCAACGGTGTCCGACGGATAGACCATAACAAGAGGAGCGATTCGCGATGGCCTTTTCCAACCGGCAGCACACCGTCAAGCGTTTCGACACGGAAATCCAACAACTGGTCGAACTGGTGTTGGACATGGGGCGAACGGTGGAGCGACAGGTCAGCCGCGCGGTGGCGGTTTTTCGCGAATGCGACGCGGTCGCGGCCCAGGAAGTCGTGGTCGGCGATGAGGCGGTCAATCGCCGGGATACGGAGATCGACCGGAGCTGCGTGCGCCTGCTGAGCCGCAGGCAGCCGATGAGCACCGATTTGCGGCTGGTGATGGCGCTGAACAAAGCGGTCAACGACCTGGAGCGGATCGGCGACGAGGCCAAGATCATCGCCCAAAAAACGCTGTCCATTCACGCTCGGGGCGGTCGGCCGCACGACGGAATTTCGTTGGAGATGGATCGGTTGGCCACGATCGCCAGCCAGCGAGTCCAAGGGGCGCTCGATAGCTTGGCGCGGCTGGACGTGAACCAAGCCTGGACTCTGGTGCGCGCCGACAAGGCCGAGGACCTGTTCCAGGACATTCTGCGCTCGCTGGGGGCTTGTCCGGTGGATGGCGAGCTGGCGCTGGCGAGCGTGATCGACGTGGCGCTGGCGCTGAAGGCCCTGCAACGGGTCGCCGACCGGGCGCAAAATCTCGCCGAGTACGTCATCTATATCGTCGAGGGGCAGGATGTTCGCCACGGGCTTTAAACGGCAATCCCACCGCTCACCGTGCGGCGGGGTTCCGCAGCCACCCCGGTGTCGGTTGCCGTTCCCGCTAGCCGGCGACCGGGAATGACTCACTGATCCGCCCGCAACTCCCGATCCAATTCGGCCAGCCGTTGCGGCGTGCCGATGTCCCGCCAAGCGCCGGGGTAGTGTTCGCCCGTCACCGCTCCGTCCGCCATCGCTCGCCGCAGGAGCGGCCCCAAGGGAAACCGTCCCGGCGCGCAACCGGCGAACAGTTCCGGCCGCAACACGCTCAGACCGCTAAAGGTCAGCCGGCGCGCACCGGCCTCTCCCACCCTGCCGTCATCGCCTTCGAGGGAAAAATCCCCTTGCGGGTGGTGCGGCGGATTGTCCACCAGCACCAGATGGGCCAATCCGAGGGGTGTCGCGGGCAGTTGGCTCAAGGGATAGTCGGTCCAGACATCGCCGTTGACCACCAGGAACGGTTCCGCGCCGAGCAGCGGCAACGCCCGAAAAATGCCGCCGCCGGTTTCCAGCGCGTCCGGCGGTTCCGGCGAATAGACGATCCGAACCCCCCACTGGCGGCCATCGCCCAGAGTCGCCGGCAATCGTTCGCCCAGATGGCCGGTGTTGATCACCAGATCGGCGATGCCCGCCGCCCGCAACGCTTTCAGGTGATGGACGATCAGCGGCTGGCCGGCGACGGGTAGCAGGGGTTTGGGGGTGTGGTCGGTGAGCGGGCGCATCCGCTCGCCGCGCCCGGCGGCGAGGATCATCGCCTTCACGGTGCCGGTTCCCAGCGATCCGCCTGACGCGCCAGCAGCAGATCGCGCAGGCCGGCGAGATCGGGGTAGCGCTCCGCCACCGCCAGCACGTAGCCCAGAGTGCGGGGAATATCGCGCAGGTAGCCCGGTTTGCCGTCGCGCAGGTTCAAGCGGGCGAAAATGCCGATGGCCTTGAGATGGCGCTGCACGCCCATCAGGTCGAACCAGCGCAGGAACTGCGCGGCGTCGTCCAGGCCGCTCATGCCCAGCGCCCGCAGCCGCGCCCGGTGCGCCAACGCCCAGGACTCCACCCGCTCGCGCGGCCAAGCGACATAACAGTCGCGCAGCAAGGAGACGAGATCGTAGGTGACCGCCCCCACCACCGCGTCCTGAAAATCCAGCACGCCGGGATTGCCCGGGTCGGTCACCATCAGATTGCGGGAGTGATAGTCGCGATGAACCCAGACGCGCGGTTGTTCCAGGGCGTTGTCGGCCAGCAGGGCGAAGGCATGATCGAGCGCGCGGTGTTCGTTCTCGCCGAGAGCGAAACCGAGCTGGCGCCCCAGAAACCACTCGCGGAACAGCTCCATCTCCCGATGCAGCAGCGCCGAATCGTAGGGCGGGAGCAGCGGCGAGCCCGGATCGCCGCCGACTTGTAGCCGGGCCAGCGCGTCGAGCGCGTCGCCGTACAGGCGGGGTGCGCTGCGCTCGCCGAGTTCCGCCAGATATTGGCGGTTGCCGAGATCGGTCAACAGCAGTAAACCCCGGTCGAGATCCCCGGCCAGCACCTCCGGCACGTTCAAGCCCAGGCCGCGCATGGCTTGGCCGATGGCGACGAAGGGCCGGCAATCCTCCTTGTCCGGCGGAGCGTCCATCACGATGCGGGTTTGGCCGTCGTACCAGACCCGGAAATAGCGGCGAAAACTGGCGTCGCTGGAGGCGGGGGCGATGCGGGCCGGCGGGGTCGGCAGCACGCCATCCAGCCATTCCAGCAAGAGAAGCTCTCGATCGTTCACAGCAGGTTGCTCCATCCCGGTGTCATTGCAGCAATAGTCAATCTATGCGATGTTAGGGCACTTTCAGCAACCCGTAAAACCCTGTTCCGTGACACCGCATTTCCGAACGTTAGCGACTTGCGCGGCATTGGCGCTGTTGCCCGCGAGCGGTATTCAAGCGCGGCAACCATCCCCGCCCTTCGACGCCTGGAGCCAGTGCGAGGCCGACGAGCTGGCGGGGGAGATCGTCCCCATCGACCCGAGCGCGCCGCCGCCCGATGAGTCGCCCATTCAGGCCGAGGCAGGCCGGGTCGAATCTTCCCCGACCCAGTCTTTGCTGGAAGGCGATGTCCGTCTGGAGCGCGGCGGTCAGCGGTTGCGCGCCGAGCGCGTCACGCTGGAACGGCCGGGCAACGTGGCGCGGGTCGACAGCCCCTTCCTCTATGGCGATTCGCGGCAATCCGTGCGCGGCAAGCGGGCGGAGGTGGATTTGAACGCCCAAACCGGTTGGTTCAAGGATGTGGATTATTACCTGCCGGAACGCAACGCCCAGGGTTCCGCCGAGGAAATCCGGCTGGACCGGAACAATCAGCGCGGTCGCTTGGAGGATGCCACCTACTCTACCTGTGCGCGCGGCCGGGAAATTTGGGAGTTGCGCGCCCACAAAATGACGCTCGACGGCGCGACCGGGCGCGGCACGGCCCGCGACATCGTGCTGGCGCTGTGGGGGGCGCCGGTGTTTTATTTCCCTTACCTGTCGTTTCCGATCACCGACGAGCGCCAGTCGGGATTTTTGTTCCCCCTCCAGGGCTACTCCAGCTCTACCGGCTTCGACATCGCCGTTCCCTATTACTGGAATATCGCCCCCCAGCGGGACATGACTATCACCCCGCGCTTGATGGGCGAGCGCGGCGCCCTTCTCGGGGTGGAGTACCGCTTTCTCGGACCCGCGCAGCAAGGCCAAATCGGCTTCGAATACATTCCCGACGACCGCCGTTTCGGCGGGGATCGCGGCTCTTACAACGTGGCTCACCGCGCCGCGCCGTTGCCGAACACCTACACCGATCTGCGCTACGAATACGTCTCCGATGACGAGTATCTGGTGGATTTGAGCAACAACCTGAGGTTTCTGACCCCCAATTACCTGGAACGGCACCTGGACGCCCGCTACTTCGGCGATTGGTGGCAGGCGATGGCGCGAGTCCAGGGCTATCAAATTCTCAATCCCTCCCTGTTTGCCCTCGGCGGCAAGCCCTATCAGCGCCTGCCGCAACTGCTGTTCGACGGCGATTGGCCGTCCGGTCCCGGCGGCTTGCGTTACCGGATGTATGGCGAGCTGGTCAACTTCCAGCAGAGCGACGCGGTCACCGGCACCCGGCTGGATGTGTGGCCGACGCTGGGTTGGCCGATCGAACGGCCGTGGGGATACCTGAAGCCCCAGGCGGGTTTTCGCTACACCAGCTACCAGCTCGACAACACCGAGCCGGGCGCCGAAGATGCGCCTTCGCGATCCGCGCCCATCGTCAATCTGGACGGTGGCCTGATCTTCGAAAAAGCCCTGCGGGCCGATTGGCTGGGCGTCGCTGCCGGGACGCAGACCCTGGAACCGCGACTGCTCTATCTGTACGTCCCCTATCGCGACCAGAACGATATCCCGGTCTTCGACACCGGCCTGATGGATCGCGATTACGACTGGCTGTTCCGCCAGAACCGCTTTACCGGCGCCGACCGGCTGGGAGACGCGAATCAACTGACCGTCGCGCTGACCACGCGGGTGATCGACGGGACCACCGGCGGTGAGCGCTTGCGCGCCAGCGTCGGTCAAATCCAGTATTTCGAGGACCGCCGGGTCAATCTCGATCCGGCCGAGCCGCCGGATACCTCGGCCAATTCCGGCTTGATCGCGCAAGGCCAACTGAATCTTTCCGCCCGCTGGGCGCTGCAAGGCGGCGTGCAGCTCGACCCGGACAACAGCGATCTGGTGCGGGCCGGGCTGGACGTGCGCTATTTCGCCAACCCCCGCCAGTTGCTCAACGTGTCTTATCTCATGGATCGCGACCGAGTCGGCCTGGACTTGGACGATCAAATTCAGTCGGCCGACGTGTCGCTGCTGTGGCCGCTGACATCTCAGTGGCGGGTCATGGGCCGCTGGAACCAGGCCTTGAACCTCGGCCGCAACCTGGAAACTCTGGCGGGTTTGGAGTACGAGGACTGCTGTTGGGCGGTGCGAGCCGTGGCTCGTCAGTATCGCAACAGCCCCGCGGAATCCGACTCGCAGACCGCCTTTTACATGGAGCTCGAACTGAAGGGATTATCGCGGTTGGGCACCGGCCTGGAGAACCAGCTCAGGACATCGATCCTCGGTTACCAACCCATCCGTTATTAGCTAGCGCATCCGATGCCAATGAAACGCATGAACAAATCGCTCGTCGCCTTGATGCTGTGCCTGCTGTCGTCCGCCACGCCCGCTCCCGGTCACGCGCAACTGGTGTTCGGTCCCGGCCCGGAGAGTCCGGGCAACGCGCTGGATGCCATCGTCGCGGTGGTCAACGACGACGTGATCACCCGCCGGGAACTGGATGAAGGCATCGTCGCCGTCGAGCGCCAGATGCGGCAGCGGAAGGTGCCGATTCCGCCGCGCCCGGTGCTGGAAAATCAGGTGCTGGAACGGATGATTTTGGTCCAGTTGCAGGTTCGCGCGGCCGAGCGCGCCGGTATCGCCGTCGATGACGCCACTCTGAACGCCGCCATCGAAACGCTGGCTCAGCGCAACAACATGAGCCTGACCCAGATGCGCCAGACCGTCGAAAAGGACGGGGTCAGCTACGCCAAATTCCGCGACGACGTGCGCAGGGAAATCATGGGCGTGCGCTTGCGGCAGAAGCTGGTGGATAGCCAGCTCCAGGTCGCCGAGCAGGACGTGGAAAGCCTGCAAGCTCAACTGGCCGCCGCCGAGGGCGGTTTTGGCTCCGGCGGGGCGGATTCGGGCGGCGAGAGCGGCGGCGGCGGCCCGCGCCAGTATCACATCGCCCAAATTCTGGTCGCGCTGCCGGAAAGCCCGTCGTCGAGCCAGATCGAGGAAGCGCGGCGCAGGGCCGGAGGCTTGGTGGCGCAGTTGCGCAAGGGCGCCGATTTCCGAGAGTTGGCGGCGAGCGCTTCCTCGGGCCAACAAGCCTTGGAGGGCGGCGATCTCGGCTGGCGCGGCGCCGATCAACTGCCGACCCTGTTCGCGGATGTGGTGCCGAAACTGCGCCCCGGCCAGTTCAGCGACCCGATCCGCAGTCCCAGCGGATTTCACATCGTCAAGTTGCTGGAAGTCAGGGGCGGCGGCAAAACGGCTGCGCCCACCCAGCGGCAGGCACCGACGACCGACAGGCAGGGGTTGGTGACGGAGACCCACGCCCGGCACATTCTGCTCAAAACCACCCCGCAGCTGTCCGACGACGAGGCGCGCCAGCGGCTGGAACAACTGCGTCAACGGGTGCGAGGCGGCGAGGATTTCGCGACGCTGGCCCAGGAGTATTCCGACGATAAGGCATCCGGGGCGCGCGGGGGCGATTTGGGTTGGGTGGCGCCGGGGATGGTGGTCCCTCAGTTCGAGCAGGAGATGAAGTCGCTGCAACCGAACCAGATCAGCGCCCCGTTCAAAACCCAATTCGGCTGGCACATCGTCCAAGTGCTCGAACGCCGCCAAGGCCAGGCTTCGCCCCAGATGGAACGCGCCCGCGTCCGCGAGGCGCTGCTCCGCCGCCGCTCCGACGAGGAATGGGAACTGTTGTTGCGCCGGTTGCGCAACGAGGCTTTCGTGGAAGTGCGCCTCCAGCCGGCGGCGCCCGTACCGGCGGCGGAGGCGACGGCGAAGACGGCGCCATGAGCGCCGATCCGGTGGGTTCGGCGTGAACCCGGACCCCCGGCCGCACCGACCGCGCAAACGGTTTGGCCAGCACTTCCTGCGCGATTCCGGGGTGGTCGAGCGCATCGTGGCGGCGATTCGTCCGCTGCCCGGCGACCGGCTGGTGGAAATCGGTCCCGGACTGGGCGCGCTGACCCGCCCCTTGCTGGACGCGGCGGGCGAATTGGACGCGGTGGAACTGGACCGCGATCTGCTGGAGCCGCTGCGAGCGCGCTGCGCCGGCTCCGGCGTGCTGCGGATTCACTGCGCGGATGCGCTGGCGTTCGATTTCGCCGCGCTGCGCGGCGACGGCCCCCGGCTGCGGCTGACCGGCAACCTGCCCTACAATATCTCCACTCCCCTGCTGTTCCACCTGCTGGATCAGGCCGAACATCTCCGTGATCTGCATTTCATGCTGCAATTGGAGGTGGTGGAGCGGATGGCGGCCGGTCCGGGAGAGGATGCCTATGGCCGCTTGTCGGTGATGCTGCAATACCGCTGTCGGGTGGAATCGCTATTCGCGGTCGAACCGGAAGCGTTCCGGCCTCCGCCCAAGGTGCGATCGGCGGTGGCGCGCTTGGTTCCACGGGAAACATCGCCGGTTTCGGTACGGGATGAGCGGCGGTTTGCCGAGGTGGTCCGCCTGGCGTTCGCCCAGCGTCGCAAGACCTTGCGCAACGCCTTGCGCGACCTGCTGGACGCCGGCCAGATCGAAGCGGCGGGCGTCGATCCCGGCGCCCGGGCCGAAACGCTGGATCTGGCCGCCTTCGCGGCCTTGAGCGATGCCGGGGTCGATGCCGCCGCCGGCGCCGCGTCGAGTCCCGCCCCGACACCTGATACCCGTCATACCCGCTCGGAAGCCGGCTAGAATTTGGGGTGCGAGCCGGCGGCCGAGACACCCTCCCCGCCGCGGACGTTCATCACGCGCCACCTGGAGCCGAATCCATGAAAGCCAAATCTCCTTCAGCCAACGGCGGCAACCTGGATCAAATCGTCGCCGCCGCCCGGCGCAACCGGGAGCAGCGCGAGCGCGACTATCGCGAGCAGGCGCTGAAACTCTATCCGTGGATTTGCGGCCGTTGCGCCCGCGAATTCAACCGCCTGAACCTGCACGAACTCACGGTCCACCACCGCGATCACAATCACGACCACAATCCGCCCGACGGCAGCAATTGGGAGCTGTTGTGCCTCTATTGCCACGACAACGAACACCAGCGCCACGAGGAAGCCCTGATGGCGCGGGGCGGGTCCGAGGGTTCGGGCCGCAAGCCGGATATCGCGACCCACAACCCGTTCGCCAATCTGAAAGCGCTGCTGGGCGGCGGGAAAGAGAGCGATGCGAAATAGCCGGTTTGCGGGCCGGTGAAACGGAGGGCGCCGGCCCGAAATTCGGGCGATGAGCCGCTCTATTTTCCAGTGCCCAACTCGGTTAATCGCGGTTAAGATAGCGTCCCTGTGTTTCCGGCCTTTCAGGGGACTACTACCCATGACGTTCGTTGTTACCGAAAACTGCATCAAGTGCAAGTACACCGACTGTGTTGAAGTCTGCCCGGTGGACTGCTTTCACGAGGGGCCCAATTTCCTGGTCATCGATCCCGACGAGTGTATCGATTGCACGCTGTGCGAACCCGAGTGTCCGGCTCACGCCATCTTCTCCGAGGATGACCTGCCGGCCGATCAGGAACATTTCCTGGCGCTCAATACCGAGTTGGCCAAGCAATGGCCGGTGATCACCACCAAGAAGGACGCGCCCCCCGACGCGGCGGACTGGGACGGCAAGCCCGGCAAACTGCAGTATCTCGAACGCTGATCGCGGCTGCTGTCCTCTGCCCTGCCCATTGAAAGTCCGGCCCGCGCCCCCACTTCCACGCTATCTCCAAATCTTGCCGCCGTCCGGCGCGGCCCTTGCGGAAATCCGACGATGAGCGAATCGCCTTACGTTATCGAAGTCAACCAACGCAATTTCGCCCAGGTGGTGGAAAGCTCCCAGCGCGTGCCGGTGCTGGTGGATTTCTGGGCCGACTGGTGCCAGCCGTGCCAGACGCTCACCCCCCTGCTGACCAAGCTGGCTCAGGAGTACCGGGGCGGCTTCATCCTGGCCAAGATCAACGCCGACGCCGAGCAGGCGTTGGCCGCGCATTTCCGGGTTCGCAGCCTGCCGACCGTGATGGTGGTCTGGCAGGGGCAGATCGTGGAGCAATTGGTGGGCTTGCAGCCGGAAGCCGCCTATCGCCAGATCATCGACCAGTTTGGCGCCGCGCCGGAAGCGTCGGGCGATCTGATCGGGGAACAGGTGGAAGTGCTCTGGCAACGCGGTCGCCAGAAGCAGGCCATCGAGCTGTTGCGGGACGCGCTGAAGCAAGAGCCGGACAGCGTCCAACTGAAAATCATGCTGGCGGACAAGCTGCTGCAACTGGATCGGGGCGAGGAAGCGCGGACTCTGTTGCAAAGCCTGCCGGCGGAGGAGCGCGGCCGGCAGCCGGCCAGCGGCTTGCTGGCACGCCTGCAATTCGCCGATCTGGCCCAGGGCGCGCCGGATCTCGCCACGTTGACGGCCCAGGTGGCCGCCAAGCCGGACGACTGCGCCGCGCGCCGACAACTGGCGGCCCGCCATGTCTTGGCCGGGAACCCCGAAGCGGCGCTGGAGCAGTTCATGGACATTCTGCGCCGCAATCCCCAGTTCGAGGACGGCGCCGGCCGCAAGGGCTTGATCGCGATCTTCGAGATGCTGGGCAACGAAGATCCGCTGGTGACCACCTATCGGCGGCGGATGTTCTCGCTGTTGCACTGAGTCTCATCGGGCCGGCCGCGTTCGGCATCGGCGACATGGCGCTCGATCGGCCCGGGCTCGACCGGCTGCGCGCCCGAGCCCGGCAGGCCCGCGCCGTCAGCGATTTCGCGCAAGCCGCCCGGCTGGAACGCCAAGCGGTCGAACTGGCGGGAGCGCTGGGATGGGTCGGGGAGCGGACAAGGGCCTTGCTGTGGGAGGGCTACAGTCTGCGGCAGGCCGGCGATGACGATCTGGCCTTGGCGGCGCTGTTGCAAGCCGCCAACGAGCGCGCCCCGACCGCCGATCCGGCCGATGTGTTCGCCGCCCTGATCGCCATCATCCACATCAGCCTGGAGCGTAAAACCGCTGCCTTTTGCCGCGCGCTGCTGGAGCAGGGACGGCGTTTTCTGGCGGATATCCAGCGGCCTTGGCATGCGCCGCTGGATTTTCTGGAAGGCGATCTGGCCTACCGCCGGGGCGATTTCGCCAACGCTTGGGATTGGCATACCCGCGCTTGGGCCGGCTGGCGCGACGAGCATCCCCGCCTGACCGCCGCCACCCATCTCTGGGCGTTGTGCCGCGTCGCGTTCCGTCGCCACGATCTGGCGGAACTGGAGCGCCTGAGCGAGCGGCTGACCGAACTCCATCTGACCCAACCCTTGGAACGGCAACTGGCGCAACGAGCGCGCTTGCTGTGTTGGCGCGCACGCCGCGCCGCCGATTGCTCCGACCCTACTCCCGAAGCCGTGCCGGTCGAGATGGCTCTGTCTTTGTTGGTTGGAAGTGCTGACGGTGAAAGCCGCGATTTCGGCGCGCAGAACGAAGCGCTGCGGGCGTTGGCGCTGGCCGGCCGCCGGGAGGAAATTGATGCTGCACTATCCCGGTATCCTTTGCAAACCGACCGTTTCGAGCCCGCATTATTGTTGGGCGATCTAGCCTTGAGCCGGGCGCGGGTGGCGATGGGATTGCCGGTAATGGACGCCGATTACGGCGCATTGGACGTTGGCGGTTCCATGCATCCGGCTATGTCGGTTACCGCTTGGGCAAGAGAAGAGCGCAACGATGTGGAGCGATATTACCATACCGCACTCGCATTAGCCGAGCTTCAGGATATGCGACTGGAGACCAAGTGGCGTGGCAATATGGTTCTGAAACGATATAAGGTATTATTTTGTATGTAATTTATTTCAATATGTAAGGTTAAAACCCCCGCCTTTAGGCGGGTAGATTTCATCTCCAGCCCTTACTGGTAGAGTTGCTGGACACGTTAGCGACAAGCCACGAGGGGCGAGATGGACTATCGATATGGGAGCCATACGGTTTACAAGATTGAATATCATCTTGTGTGGGTGACTAAGTATCGTTACAAAGCATTGGTCGGGGATGTAGGTCAGCGGGTTCGAGAGCTTGTTCGGCAGACCTGTGAAGCCTTTGAGATTCGGATTATCAAAGGGGTGGTGAGCAAAGATCATGTGCATATTCTGGTTTCGGCACCGCCGGAGCTCTCGGTCAGTGACATGATGCGCCATATCAAGGGGCGATCATCGAGCAAGTTGTTTGAGGAATTTCCGGAATTGAAGAAGCGTTACTGGGGACGGCATTTTTGGGCGCGGGGCTATTTTTGCGTGACGGTCGGGGATATGACGGAAGACATGATTAAGGAGTACTTGGATCATCACTTTGAGCCGGATCCAGCGCGTGACTTTCGGGTTGAACCGTAGGCGCGTCGTTGAGGCGACGCGCACATGGACTTTCAGTCCGTTACTTCAACCCACCGGCTTTCAGCCGGTGGTTGTTGAGTTTTGCAATTTTCCGAAAAAGATTAATGATTGCCGAAAAGCAATATTTGTTTGCTAAAATCAGCCGAATACCGAGAATCCTGAAGAGTTGCTTGTGGTTTCTGTCACTCGTGGTCGCAACTGCCAATAATACTGACAATATAGAGGACTCCGATAGCTCATGCGAAACAGTGCCAACCGCTCGTTTTTTTTTGCGCCACTTCAGCTTGAATCACTGTTTTTACCATTTTTTTTATTGTTCGGATTGCTGTTATCGCCCAGTTTTGCATTTGCGGAGGGCACTCATTCCTTCGTCAAGGTTTTGGATAATGCCAACCCCAGCGTGCAGCCGGGGGAAACCGTCATTTATCGGCTGAGCATGTCGTGCAACAGCCTGACGGGCGGTTGCGGGCAGTTGACCATCACCGATGCGATCCCTCCCGAACTGGAAGTCATTTCCTGTAACGTGCCGCCCGGGTTTACCACTAACTGTCCCAGCGTCGGTCCTGTCGCCAGCCCACCCGCCTCGCTCGCGTTCTCGCGCGATCCGTTTGACGGCGGTGATACCTTCAATATCACCATCAACACGCGGGTGCGGCCCGGGCAGTCGGCCGCTAACGGTATCGCCAATACCTCGGCCAGCGTTATCACCGACCCCGCGCCTTCCTCCCCCGGCACCATCGTTTCCAGCGCCGACCCGATCATAATCTTGCCCGGCGCGCAGAATTACGTGGCTCGCAAGCAACGCCTCGATCCCTCGCCTCCGCTTGAGATCGCAGCAGGCTCGCAGGTGCGCTACCGCGTACAACTGTGCTCGCTGACCGCCATCGGAAATGTGGATCTCACGGCGGCGACTTTAACCGACACCTATCTCAATCCCGATCCGGGAGGTCTAAACGCCACCCTGTTTGTTCTCGCGACCGGCGGAGGGACGCCCGATGCGGCGGCAAGCACCTCGACCCAAGTTAACTGGAATCTCGGCGCGGTCGATCTGGGAACTCTTTACGCGGGTCAAGACGCGAATTCGGAGCAATGTATCAGCCGCGAATTCTTGGTGCAGTACGGGCCGAGCTACAGCGTCGGCGATCCCGTGCCCAACACCGTCGCCGCCAGCGTCACCCCGGAAGGCGCCAGCCCCGTTCCTCTCGCCCCGGTAACGCTGAACGATCAGATTGGCGCCCCGACACCAGGCGCCAACGTATCCAAGTGGTCGCCCGATGTGACCCCGCCGGCGACGTTGTCGTGGTGGCTGGAAGTGAACAACAATAACTCCAACGTGCCTTTGCAGGATTTCGTCGTGGTCGATGAACTGCCAGGCTCACCGACTTTTGCTGTCGCCCAGGTCAGCAGTGGGGAATGGCCGAGCGGCGAAACGCTGGACTATAACGTGGTGGCCGATGTCCAGTATTCGGCTGCTGGCGCCGGAGGACCGTGGACATCTTTCCCTAATGGCACGGGATTGGAGGGGAACGCGAATACCACCTGGAGCGCGTCGGGCGACTTCCCCGCCAATATCACGCATATCCGCTGGGTGTTTCGCAATACGAGCCCGGTGCAACCAGCGAACGAGATCCCGCGCGGTTTTAGGTTCACCAGCTCCCCTCTGATCACCCAGACGGTTCCAGCCGGAGCCACTGTCGGGGCCAATCCCACCAATTGCGTGAGCGCGAGCTTCGCGGGGGGATCGGCGGGACCCGGGTGCTATACCCCCAATATTGAAGCCCCCACGCCCGCGATCAGGGCCATGAAAACCGCGCTTGATGGAACCGATTTGAGACCCGGCGATGAAGCTCGCTTTCTCCTGTCGTTTTCCCATATCAGCGGCGATACCACGGGAGACATCATCAATCCGACGGTGGCCGACCTGTTGCCCGACAATCTGGAATTCGTGGGGTGGGAAGACTACACGGGGCCACCGGGGAAACCGGAACCCAACATCGAGCTGATCCCTAACTTTAGCTCCGGTAGCACGCTGGTACGTTTCACTTGGTCCAATCCAGCGCCCGCCGGATCGTTGACGCGGACTGGCGCCCCCGGTGTGGCCAATGCCGCGAGCTTCGATCCCTCCAACGACCCGATGCCGCAAATGACGATCCGGGTACGGGTCAAGCCAGCGACCGCCGCGAACGTTTACAACAACCAAGTCGCCGTATTCGATAACGGTCCCCGCAAAACCTGTAGTTTGCAGGCCAGCGATACCGATGACCTCGATGGCGACAGCGATACCGCCGAAACCGCGTGTGTCGGGTATCAGAATTATGTCGTGCTCACCGCCGCAGTGCTCGGTGGTGAAAAGTGGATCAAGGGCGATAACGCGCTGGGCAATGTCGATGACCCCACTACCCTGCCAGCGATTCCGAACGCCAGTTGCCCCGATTACGGCGCTACCTACGGCGGTTCCAGCGACGGCTATACTCGGTTTCCTTGCGTGGCCAGGACCGGTCATGGCTCCGCGTTCACTTATCGGCTGCGCCTCACCAACCTTGGCAACGTCGATATCAGGCAGTACGTCCTGTATGACGTGCTGCCCCTCGTCGGCGATACGGGCAGCGGCGAGCCGCTATCGGCAACGCCGCGCGATACGCGCTGGCGACCCTTCCTGGCGGGACCAATCACCGTTGAGTCGTCGCTGACCGGCGCAAATCCGGTGATCGAATATTCCGTTGCGGCGAATGCCTGCCGACCGGAGGTTTCCAACGACAATCAGGTTTCGCCGCCGGAGCATTGGCAACCGGGTTGCGATAATGCGTCGTGGACGACCGTCGTGCCGGCAGATCCCGGCACGGTGCGCCATTTCCGCATTCGGGCGTTCGCTGGCGCGAGCAACTGGTTGCCCGGCCAAGTCATGACCGTCCTGGTGCCGATGCAATCTCCCGCCGCCGGCGCCCCGCCATCGATCCCCACCGATCCGGCCATTTTCAACCCGGCTTGGAATTCCTTCGCGCACCGCGTGTCCGAAGCCGGCGGCGGCGTGTTGCTGCCGACCGCCGAGCCGCGCAAGGTCGGTATCATTTTGCCCGAACGTTATCGTATCGGTAACCTGGTTTGGCGGGACGACAATAACGATGGTGTCGCGCAGATAGGCGAGCCGGGTATTCCGGGCGTGCAAGTCCAGTTGTGGACAGATACCGACGGGACTCCCGGACCGAGCGCGGGCGACGTGCAAGTCGGCACGACCGCCACCGACGCGAGCGGAAAATATCTCTTCGATACGCTGCCGGCCGGTAATTATTACGTTGTGATTCCCCCCGGTCAAGCCGCCGCTAGATGGCTTTTTCTCCTCCACCAACGGCCAGGAGAGCAATCCCAACAGCGATGGCGATAATAACGATAACGGCGTACTCGTGCTCGCTCAGGGGATTGCCTCGAATGCCGTCACACTGGGACCGGGTTCGCCCGAGCCGACCAACGAGCAGTTGCGGTCGAACGACCTCACCGATGACGATAACGACGCCTATCCCGACGGCATGTCCAATTACTCCGTCGATTTTGGCTTCTTCAAGTCCGATTTCGGCGATCTACCGGATGACAGCGGCGCGGCGGGTTCGCCCGACTCGCCGAGTTACAACACCGACGCTACCGGCACGACCGGTCCCAGTCATGTCGTGATCGGCGGTCTGCGCATCGGCGCTGCCGAAGATTCGGAACTCGCTGGCCAACCCGATGCCACGGCTACCGGCGACGATGACGGCGGAATCGACGACGAGGACGGGGGCGACTTTCCCGGCATTCGTGCCGGGGCAGCCAGCGACCGTTAGCGTGACGGTCGCCAACACCACCGGCAATCCCGCCGAACTGGTCGGTTTCATCGACTTCAACGGCAATGGCGCGTTCGAGGCAGGCGAAACCGTCCGCGTCGCGGTTCCCGGGAACAGCGGCACCACCACCCAGAGCCTCGTTTTTAGCGTGCCCGCCACGCCGGATAACAGCCAGCGGCTGGGCGCGCGCTTCCGGCTCAGCACGACGGCTGGTCTCGGTCCCGATGGGCCTGCTCCCGACGGCGAGGTCGAAGACTACTTGATCCGAGCCGGCGCCATGGATTTTGGCGATGCGCCAGACGTCTACGGCACGCTCCTCTGGCACCAATGGACCCAGGCATGTGATCGCGCCAAACAACAATCCGCTGCTGGGCGCGACGGTCGATGCCGAACCCGATGGCCAACCCAACGTGACGGCCACGGGGGATGGCGGCGACGAAGACGGCGATCAACCCCGAGCCAGATCAGCTTGATCCGCCGGACAGGCGCCGAGCATTCCGGTGAGTTACAGCAACCCCACCCAGGGTAACGTCACCATCACCGGCTGGATCGATTACGACGGCGACGGCGCGTTCGGCGCCGCATCCGAACGGGCCACGGCCGTGTTAAGTCCGGGCAATGGTAGCGCCAATATCACCTTCCCGGTGGTGCCCCAGAATGCCGTTACCAGCCCCTATGCGCGCTTCCGCATCAGCGGCCAAGGCGTGTTGCCCCCCGACGGCTCGGCTCCCGATGGAGAGGTGGAGGATAATCGGTTGAATACCGGTAGCGCGGTCAATTCATTGGGCGCCATCGGCAATTACGTCTGGCTGGACGAGAACAGCGACGGCCGGCAAGACCCCGGCGAGCGCGGCATCGCGAACGTCACGGTGACCTTGACTGGCCCCGTCAATCGCACCACGACCACCGACGCCAACGGCGGCTACCTGTTCGCCGGCTTACCCGCAGGCACTTATCAGGTGCAGGTCAGCGCGGGCACGCTGCCCGCGGGTCTGACCCAGACCACCGCCAATCCGGTGGGCGCGGGGGCCGACTTCGGCAATCAAACCCAGCCCTATGCCATCACCTTGGGATCGGGCGAGACCAACCTGACCGCCGATTTCGGCTACAACTACAATCCCGAAACCAGCGTCAACGGCAACACCGGCAACGCCGCGCTCGGCGACCGGGTGTGGATCGACGCCGACGGTGACGGCCGGCAAGACCCCGGCGAACCCGGCGTGGCCGGCGTGACGGTCAATCTGTTTGGCGACCCCGACGGCAATGGTGTTTACGATACCCCGGCGGGCAGCACGACCACGGACGCCAGCGGCAACTACATCTTTACCAATCTGCCGCCTGGAGCCTATGTGGTGGTCGTCGATGCCAGCACCGGGCCGCTGGCGGGCTACACCCAAACCGGCGATCCCGATCATTTCGGCGCCACCGGGGCCAACGACAACCGCACCACCGCGCCGGTGGTGCTGGGACCGGGCGACGTGTTCCTCAACGCCGATTTTGGCTATCAGCCGCCCGCCGCGCAAAACAACAGCGTGGGCGACACGGTCTGGTTCGATGCCGATGCCGACGGCGCGCAAGATGCGGGCGAGCCCGGCATTCCCGGCGTCACCGTCGCGCTCTACCGGGACAGCAACGGCAACGGTCAGTTGGATGCCGGCGAGCCCGCCATCGCCACGACCACCACCGACGGTAACGGCAACTACCTGTTCGCGGGCGTGCCCGACGGGAACTACATCGTCCGGGTGACCGACACGAACAACGCGCTCGGCGGGCTCGCTCAAAGCGGCGACCCGGATCGCGTTTTAGATGGTCGCGGCGCGGTCAATCTCGACAACGCCAGCGCCAACCCCGCTCCCGTCCAGAATCTCGATCAGGATTTCGGCTACACCGCTCGCGGCCAGCAGCCAGGTCTTGGCCTGATCGGCGACACCATTTTCCTGGACGGTGACGGCAACGGCCAACCCGGTCCCGGCGAGGGCATCGGCGGCGTCACCGTCCGGCTCTACGACGCCACCGGCACCAATCTGCTGGCGACTGCGGTCACCGACCGCAACGGCCATTACAGCTTCGGCGGCCTCAACCCCAACGGCGCCTACACCGTGCGGGTGGACACCGCCACGCTGCCGCCGGGCGTGACCAACACCGTCGATCCCGATGGGGGAGTCCCCAACGAGTCGGTGGTGACGCTGACACCGGCCAGCCCGATCAACCTCAACCAGGACTTCGGTTATCGGTTGCCGCAAGGGCAGACCCCCGGTTCCATCGGCAACCAAATCTGGTTGGATCGGAACGCCGATGGCGTGTACGCGCCCAACGGCCCCGACGGCGCTGCCGGGACCAGCGACGACGAGCCCGGTATTGCCGGCGTCACCGTCGATCTCTATCTCGACGCCAACGGCAACGGTCGGATCGATCCGGGCGAACCCAGAATCGGCACGACGACCACCGACGCCAACGGTCAATACCTGTTTGCCGGCTTGCCGGCCAACAACGTGAACTACGTGGTCCAGGTGAGCGACAGGAATGGCGTGCTCGACGGCTACGCGCATAGCATCGGTCCCAACGCCAGCGACGGCGCCACCGACGACAACAGCCAAGCCGGTCCGCATCCGGTCAGGCTGACGCCGGGTGCGCCCGACTACCTGCTAGCCGATTTCGGTTATTTTGTGGACGGCGCGGCGGTGGGCAACCGGGTTTGGAACGACACCAACGGCAACGGGATTCAGGATGCCGGCGAATCCGGCATCAGCCGGCGTGCCGGTCACCTTGACCATCGCCTATCCGGGCGGCGCGACCACGACTCTGGTGACCTTGACCGACGCCAACGGGTTCTACAGCTTCGGCAACCTGTTGCTGGATGAGGACTATCCGAGCGCCGGCGGGTCATCGGGACCGACTTTCACGATCTCGGCGGCCACCACCCCGACCGGTTTTGCTCGTTCGCCCATCAATGTCGGCGGCGGTGCGACCCCGGATCGCAACGATTCGGACAATCACGCGGGCGTGACGGCGTTGCCGGTGCGGGGTCTGACCAATACCGCGTTGCTGGCCGATCCCAGCCAGGAGCCCGACATCGCCTCCTACGACTTCGGGTTTATCGGCTCCACCGCCAGCCTCGGCGACCGGATCTGGTCGGATACCGATGGCGACGGCGTGCAAGACGCGGGCGAGCCGGGTATCGCGGGCGTGCGGGTGTTCCTGGACACCAACGGCAACGGGGTGCTGGATGCCGGTGAGCCGAGCCAGACCACCGACGCCGGCGGCAACTACACCTTCACCGGCCTGACGCCCGGTACCTACCGGGTGGTGGTGGATGCGACCACGCTGCCGGCGAACGTCACTCCGACGGGCGATTTGGACGGAGTTGCGACGCCGAGCGTGGCGGTTGCCACCCTGACCGGCGGCCAAGCCAGAACCGACATGGACTTCGGCTATCGGCTGTCCCCCGCGTCCACCGCCAGCATCAGTAGTTCGATCTGGAGCGATCTCGACGGCGATGGCGAGCGCGATGAAGGCGAGTCCGGCATCGCAGGCGTGATGGTTACTCTCACCGACGAGGAAGGGAATGTGGTGGCGACCACCACCACGGACGCGAACGGCAACTACCGCTTCACCGGGTTGAAGCCGGGCACCTACGTCGTGACCTTCACGCCGCCGCCCGGCTACACGCCGAGCACGGACGAGTCCTATACGATTACCCTGGATCCAGGCGAAGCGGTCACGAATGTCTCCAACTTCGGGTTACAGCCACAAGCGCCGCCCCCGCCGCCCCCGCCGACCGATATTCCGACCCTGTCCGAAGTGGCCATGCTGGCTTTGCTGGCTCTGCTGTTGCTGGCAGGATGGCGGACCATCGACCAAACTGCCCGGAGGAGGACGCGCGGGTAAATCGACGCTTTGCGTCTGTTCGGCTCGAAAGGGGCGTCCCGCGTGGACGCCCCTTTTGCGTCCAGGTTCCTCGGGCGGTTGCCGGAAAGCCAATCGCAACTGGCGGATAGCCGATGATTGGCGTAATATTCCAACAACAAATGTGATCGCCTTCCGTATTCGCCGTTTGCTCGGGAACCGCCATCCCCAGATGACCATAGCCGACTCGTGATCCTCCGTTGGGACATCCTCCCGAACACGCCCGACCCCCGCCCTACCGATATGCCCGCGCGGGGGTTTTCGTTTGAACCCAAATCCGACCCAGACGATGGGAGGTGAATCGAGATGAGTGGGGTAGACGAAGAACAGGAGGTCTTTTACGAGGGCGAGTTACCGCAAGCCAACGAACGGCCCAGCGAGGAAATGCAGCGCTGCCTCGAAGAAGTCGTGGCGGTGCTGCGCAAGTACGATGTCGGGGTTACGCTCTGCTTGGCCAACGACCGGGAATCGGTGCTGATGTACCGCATTCCCGAATGGTGTGCGGTGGTGCTGAACGACGGCGCTCCGGAAGTGAATCCGGACAAACTTTGGCAAACCGACGATCTGGAACAGCTCCTGTCCCGCACCTACCGCCTGGCCAACGCCCTGTGCCAGATGAACGAACGCCTCCACGCCGAATCGGCGCGATTCGAGGATTTCGTGCGGAATCTCGGGCAACATCTGCTGGACCCCAATCGCAAAAGCCATTGAAGCTGTTCCGGTTCGGCGACGGAAGCGAGTTCGTTCGCCCGACGGTGGCGCCGCCGTCAGCCGGATTCCATCGGGTCGCGCTCGGGGCCGGAGAAATCCGGTGACACCGAGTTCAACAGCGGCTCCAAGTCCAGTTGCCTGAGCACGCCGATGGTGTACTCCCAGCGACCCTCGGCGCACAGACCGCTCAATCCGGCGTCTTCGTAAGCGGTCAGGGCCGCGTGCACGCAGGCCGTTCGAACCCGCTCCGCCAGCAGTTGGCGGTCGATCTCGCTCATGCCCGTCTCGTTCGCTCAGTTGGGTTTGATATCCGTGGCATTGACCGTCCGCCATTCGCGCGCCATCTCCCGGGCGCGAGCCAAATCCTTCTCGTTGAGTTGGCTGGCGGCGAAATCCAGCGGCTGCGCCGCCCCGACATAGCCGCCGGAGGCCGCCAGATTCAGCCATAAATGCGCCTTGATCCAATCTCGCTCGATGCCTTTGCCATTGCTGTAGAGCATTCCCAGCGCGTATTGGGCGAGCGGCAGCCCGTTGCTGGCGGCTTGCTCGAACCAGCCGACCGCCTGCCGGTCATCCCGGGCCGCGCCCCGGCCGGTGGCGTGCGCCAAGCCCAGCATCAGTTGCGCCAGCGGCAGATTTTGTCCGGCCGCCTTCCGATACCACGCCGCCGCCTGCGCGTCGTCGCGCGGCAGCCCGCCGCGGCCTTCGGCGTAAAGCATTCCCAGATTCAACTGGGCGATGGCGAAACCTCGTTCCGCCGCCTTGCGATACCACGCCGCCGCCTGGGCGTCGTCGCGCGGCGCCCCCCGGCCGGTGGCATGCAGCACGCCGATGTTGAATTCCGCCTCGGGATCGCCCTGCTTCGCGGCTTCGCGAAACCATTGCAGCGCCTGCCGGTCGTCTTGAGAGACGCCGGAACCGACCGCGTACATGCCCGCCAAGCGAATCTGGCTGGCGACGTGGCCCTGCTCGGCGGCTTTGCGAAACCACTGCGCGGCCCGGCCGTCGTCGCGTTCCGCGATCTCGCCTTCGGCATAAAGGGATGCCAGCAGATACTGCGCTTCGGTGTAGCCCTGTTCGGCGGCTTTGCCCAACCAGTCCATGCCGACCCGAGTATCGCGCGGAACTCCACGCCCGGCGAAGTGGCGTTCCGCCAGCCGCAACTGGGCTTCCGGGCTGCCCCCCGCCGCCGCTTGCCCCAACAGCTGGATGCCTCGGGTTTCATCCCGCTCGACCCCCCGGCCGCTCAGATAGCCGTTGGCCAGCTCCAGTTGCGCCAGCGGCAGATTCTGGTCGGCGGCCCGGCGGTACCATTGCAGGGATTCCCGCTCGTCGCGCGCCACGCCACGCCCATCGGCGTACATGCGCCCCAAGTAATATTGCGCCAGCGGCAGATTCTGGTCGGCGGCCCGCCGGTACCACTTCACCGCCTCGGCGTCGTTGCGGGTGGTGCCCTTCCCCTCCGCGTACAGCCGCCCCAGATGCAATTGGGCCAACCCCAAACCCTGTTCGGCCGCCTTGCCGAACCAGGCGAAGGCTTCTTCGGCGCTGGGGAGAGTTCCCCTGCCACTCAAATAACGCACCGCGAGGTTGTACTGCGCCTCGGCGTGATTGTGCTCGGCGGCCTTGCGATACCATTGCACCGCTTCCTTGTCGCTGGCCGTCACCCCGCGACCGGCAGCGTACATAGCGCCTAGCGTATATTGAGCGCCGGGATGGCCCTGCTCGGCGGCTTTTTGATACCAGCGCACCGCTTCCTTGTCGTTGCGCGATACCGCCCGGCCGCTGGCGTAAAAATTCCCCAGCTCGAACCGGGCGTTGGCGTTCCCCTGCTCGGCCGCCCGCTGATACCAGGCCATGGCCTCCCGGTCATCCCGCGTCACGCCTTGGCCGCTGGCACACTTGTTGGCGAGCACGAGCTGCGCTTCGGCATTGCCGCGTTCCGCCGCCTTGCGCAACCACAGCAACGGCTCCCGTTCGTTGGTGGCGGCGCCGGGATTCTCGGCGTAGAGCATCGCCAGATGAAACTGGGCATTGGGATTGCCTTGCATCGCCGCGCGCCGCAGCCATTCGATGGCGTTGCCCGAACTCTGCGCCACGCCTTCGCCGCGCAGATACATCAGGCCGACCATGGTCTGCGCCCTGGGATCGCCCTGTTTGGCCCAAGTCATGTATTCCTCGAACGCCGCGCCGAAATCGCCGCGCCGGTACGCCTCGGCGGCGCTGTTGGTGACGGCATCGGGCGATATCGGCCGGGTGTCGCCGTAGTGCCAGACGCCCTTCTCGTCCTGCCACTTTTTGAGGCTGGCGTCGGGCGCCGGCGCGGCTTGGGCCACGGCGGCCAGCACGAGCGACAACAACGCAATCTTGCGCATGACTACCTCCACATCGAAAATGTCGGAGCCGCTAAGACTCCGAAAACCATCCCAACATCAGCGAACGTTACCGCAACCGGCCCCAGTTCGGCCACCGGCGCTCGGAATTCGCCGCCGACCGTCGGATCGCGACCGCCCCCATCTACACTTCGTTCCAGAGGGTGTGTCATCATTACCCGAATTTGATCAAAATCCAGCAAATCCAACGAGGGCATCCGAATGGCCATCAGTTTGCAAAAAGGACAGCGCATCAGCCTGGAGAAAGAGGCCGGGCGCGGCCTGAACCAGGTCGTCATGGGGCTGGGCTGGGGCATGAAGCAGGTCCAGACCCGAGGTTTTCTGGGCTTCGGCGCCGGCACCCGCCAGGAAGCCGTGGATCTGGACGCCTCCTGTTTGATGTTCGACGCCAGCGGCAATCTAGTGGATACCGTATGGTTTCGACAACTGGAAAGTCGTTGCGGCTCGGTCCGGCACAGCGGCGATGATCGCGCCGGCGGCGGCGAGGCCGGTTCCGAGAACGAGCGGATCACCATCGATCTGAACCGGGTGCCCGGCGCGGCGCAGGTGCTGATTTTCACCGTCAACAGCTTCAGCGGCGAGGGTTTCGCCGGCATTCCCAGCGCGTTCTGCCGGATCGTGGACGGCGCCAACGGCGGCGAGATCGCCCGCTTCGATCTGTCGCTGGAGGGCGGCGATTACACCGGCTTGATCATGACCAAGCTGTATCGTCACGGCGGCGAGTGGAAGCTGCAAGCCATCGGCGAGCACGCCAGCGGCCGCACCTTCCACGACCTGCTGCCGGCGCTCCGTCCCTATCTGTAGCCCCACGGGGAATGCCACCATGGATCTGCAACCCGGCCAGAATTTTTCCATCACCAAACTGAGTCCGGCGCCGGCCGCCGTCGAGATCACGCTCGGCTGGGAACCGGCGAGCACGCCGCTGACGCTCGACTCCAGCGCCTTCGCGCTGAGCGGCCAAGGCAAGGTGCGCGGCGACGAAGATTTCGTGTTCTACAATCAGCCCGCGCTGCCCGGCGGCGGCATCCAGCGCGCCGGCGACGGCCGCGCCTTCACCGTCGCCTTCGCTCAACTACCTTCGGCCATCGAGCGGATCGTCGTCGCGCTGACCATCGACCAAGGCCAGCGGCGCGGCCAATCGTTCGGCCAATTGAGTCAAGTGCGGGCGGAAGTCCGCGACGCGCAAAGCAAGGCATCCTTGGCGACGTTTCCGCTGGCGACCAAAATGATGCCGGAGACCGCGCTCATCGTCGGCGAATTTTACCTGCGCAACGGTGAATGGAAGTTCCGCGCGGTCGGCCAAGGCTTCGTCGGCGGTCTGGGGCCGCTGGCCCGGCAGTACGGCGTGGACGTGGGCGACGATCCAGATGCGACCGAAGCCGCCCCGCCCGCCGCCGCAGCTCCGCCACCTCGGCCGGCCGCTCCAATTTCCGCACCCGCACCCGCACCCGCACCCGCACCGTCGCCCGCCGCCAAGCCCATCCGCCTGGAAAAAATCACTCTGGACAAGCGCAATCCCAGCATTTCGCTGGAGAAAAAGGCCCAGGGCTTCGGCGAGATCGTGGTCAATCTCAACTGGAATCAGGGTGGCGGCAGCGGCAAGGGCTTTTTCGGCCGGTTGACCGGCGGCCGCAAGGTCGACCTGGACTTGGGCTGCCTGTTCAAACTGAAGGATGGCCGGGGCGGCGCGGTGCAGGCGTTGGGCGACACCTTCGGCAGCCTGCACCAGCCGCCCTACATCCAGCTCATGGGCGACGACCGCAGCGGCGCCAGCGCCCAGGGGGAGTTCTTGCACATCAACGGCCAGCACTGGAACGAGCTGGATCGGGTGGTGCTGTTCGCGATGATTTACGAGGGTGCGCCCAACTGGGCGGAAACCGACGCGGTGGTCACCCTTCAGGCGCCCGGCCAGCCGACGCTGGAAATCCGGATCGACAGCCACCGCAACGACCAGCGCATGTGCGCCCTGGCGATGCTGGAGAACCAGGGCGGTAACTTCAAGGTCACAAAACTGGTCGAATATTTCCAGGATCACCGCTACATGGATCAGGCTTACGGTTTCGGCCTGCGCTGGGTGGCGGGCTCCAAGGATTGATTCCATTTCTTTTTCGATTAACCGGAGAAACAGACCTCATGGCTCTCGAATGGTTGAAGCAGCGTTACAGCGAAGTCACCGCCAGCCTGAAAACCGAAGTCACCAAGTTCAAGAACAAGAGCTTTCTGGAAGCGGTGGTGGCCGGTTGCGCCTTGGTGGCTCACGCCGACGGCGTGGTCCGGCCCGAGGAGAAGCAGAAGATGATGGGCTTCCTGCGCAACTCCGACGTGCTGTCGGTGTTCAGCGTCGAGGAGGTCATCGGTATCTTCGACAAGTACTCGAAACAGTTCGAGTTCGATCACCAGATCGGCCAAGCCAGCGCCTTGCAGGTGGTCGCCAAGCTCAAGGGCAAGGATGCCGAGGCGCGGCTGATGGTGCGGGTCTGCTGCGCCATCGGCGCCGCCGACGGCAACTTCGACGATAACGAGAAGGGGGTGGTGCGCAAGATTTGCGCCGAACTCGGCCTGAATCCCAAAGACTTCGATCTGGCCTGAGCGCGCGCCGCACCATGGAACAGCATCTCGGTTTTCCGCTGGAAACCATTGCCATTTTCGTGGCGGTGGTCGCCTTCTCGGTGTGGCTGGACCTCCGCTTGCACAGGGACAGCGAAGATATCAGCATCCCCAATGCCGTGGCTTGGTCCCTGTTCTGGATCTTTCTGGCCATGGGGTTTTATTTCTATCTGAAGGTTCACCACAGCGCCGAGTTCGCCGATCTGTTCCTGGCCGGCTATATCCTGGAAAAATCGCTGTCGGTGGACAATCTGATGGTCTTCGTCGCCATCTTCGCCTCCTTCGGCATCAAAGGCGCGTTGCAGCACCGGATTCTGTATTTCGGCATCCTGGGCGCGGTGGTGTTCCGCATGCTGTTCATCGCCTTCGGCACGGGTCTGTTCGGGATCAGCACCTGGATCGAGTTCGTGTTCGCCGCCATCGTGGCCTGGACCGGCTGGAAGATGCTGGCCGGCGTCGGCGGGGACGACGAGATCGAGGATTACTCCGATCACTGGTCGGTGCGGCTGACCCAAAAGCTGGTGCCGATCTTCCCGCGCCTGCACGGCCATCATTTCGTGGTCAGCCACGGCCACGTCAAGACGGTGGTCGAGCAGGATTCCAGCGTTTCGGTGGCCCGGGAGGCGACGGTGTACGCCACGCCGATGCTGCTCTGCCTGGTGTGCATCGAGGTGTCCGACATCATTTTCGCCTTCGACTCGGTGCCGGCGGTGATCGCGGTGACCCGCGAACCGCTGCTGGTCTACTCGGCGGTGATCTTCGCCATCCTCGGCCTGCGCTCGCTGTACTTCGTGCTGGCGGCGGCGCAAAAATATCTGGTCCATCTGGACAAGGCGGTGGCGGCCTTGCTGTTCTTCATCGCCTTCAAGCTGGCGCTGCAAGCGTCCAACCACATTTTCCACTGGCCGGGTTGGGAGATTTCGGCCAATCTCAGCCTGATGATCATTCTCGGGACTCTCGCGGTGGGCGTGATCGCCTCGCTGCTGTTCCCCGAAAAAGAAGAGGCCGGCGAGGACAGCGGGTTACAACCGGAGAAAGTCGAGTCTCGCCGGGAGGAGCCCTGATCCCCTTTAGCGGTAACGCCGGATGGACCTTGGCCAGCGGTCCGTCCGGTCCCATAACCTTTTTTGCAATCCCTTATCCGCAATCCGTTACTTAGGGAGGACAAACTCATGGCTATTTCTCTCAACAAAGGCGGCAAGCTGTCTCTGGGCAAGGAAGCGCCGGATCTCAAAAAAACCCTGATCGGGCTGGGCTGGGACGCCCGCGCCACCGACGGCGCCGATTTCGATCTGGACGCTTCGGCGTTCCTGCTCGGCGCCGACGGCAAGGTCCGTTCGGAGGCTGATTTCATTTTCTACAATCAGTTGAAATCCGCCTGCGGCTCGGTGCAGCACACCGGCGACAACCGCACCGGCGCCGGCGAGGGCGACGACGAGGCCGTCATGGTGGATCTGACCCGCGTGCCGGCTGACGTCCAGAAAATCACCTTCACCGTCACCATCCACGAAGCCGATGCGCGCAAGCAGAATTTCGGCCAAGTGCAAAACGCTTTCATCCGCTTGGTCAACGCCGAAACCAACGTCGAGATCGCCCGTTACGATCTCGCCGAGGACGCCTCGACCGAAACCGCGATGATCTTCGGCGAGCTGTATCGCCACGGCGGCGAGTGGAAGTTCGGCGCTGTCGGTCAAGGCTATGCCGGCGGGCTGGCGGCGATGTGCCGTCAGTACGGCATCAACATCTGAGCGTCTGGATGCCCGGCCGCAACCGATCGATCCTTTCAACCACAGGAATTCAACGATGGCTATCTCTCTGCAAAAAGGTGGAAACGTCTCGCTGAGCAAGCAGGCGCCCGGCATGAAGCGGGTCCGCTTCGGCTTGGGCTGGGATCTGCGCAAGACCGACGGCAGCGCGTTCGACTTGGACGCCTCCGCTTTCGTGCTGGACGCCGGCGGCAAGGTGCTGAGCGACCAGCACTTCGTGTTTTACAACAACGCCAAGGACCCGTCGGGCGCGGTCACGCACCTGGGCGACAACCGCACCGGCGAAGGCGCGGGCGACGACGAGGTGATCGAGATCGGCCTGGACTCGATGGACGCCAGCGCCGCCAAAGTGTCGTTCGTGGTCACCATCCACGACGCCGAGGCGCGCAAACAGAACTTCGGCCAAGTCGGCAACGCCTACATTCGCGCGCTCAACGCCGAGGGCGAGCAGGAAATCGCCCGCTACGATCTGTCCGAGGACGCTTCGACCGAAACCGCGATGATCTTCGGCGAGCTGTACCGCCACAACGACGAGTGGAAGTTCAAAGCCATCGGTCAGGGCTACGCCGGTGGACTGGCGGCGGTCGCTCGCGATTACGGGGTCAATCTCGGCTAAAATCAGCGCAGCGCACGATCACCGAGCCTCACCAACCCGGCCCGCCGCGCCCACCGGCGGGTTTTTGCTTTCGGATAAAAACCATCATGACCGAATCCGTCAAATACCCGCTCGACGAGAGCCGGATGCCCAAATCCTGGTACAACCTCATCGCCGATCTGCCCGCGCCGCCACCGCCCGTGCTGCATCCCGGCACCCTGCAACCGATCGGTCCCGACGATCTGGCGCCGCTGTTTCCGCTGGCGCTGATCATGCAGGAAGTCTCCACCGAGCGGGAGATCGAGATTCCGGAACCCGTCCGGGACATTTACCGGCAATGGCGGCCCAGCCCGCTGTATCGCGCCCGCCGGCTGGAAAAAGCGCTGGGCACCCCGGCGCGGATTTACTACAAGTACGAAGGCGTCAGCCCGGCCGGCAGCCACAAGCCCAACACCGCCGTTCCTCAGGCGTTCTACAACAAGGAAGCCGGGGTCAAGCGCATCGCCACCGAAACCGGCGCCGGCCAGTGGGGCTCCTCGCTGGCGTTCGCGGGCGCGCTGTTCGACATCGAGGTGGAAGTGTTCATGGTGCGGGTGTCCTACCAGCAGAAGCCCTACCGCCGGGCGCTGATGGAAACCTGGGGCGCGACCTGCACGCCCTCGCCCTCGGAGCGCACCGCCGCCGGCCGGGCGATCCTCGCCAAGCGGCCGGATCATCCCGGCAGCCTCGGCATCGCCATCTCCGAGGCGGTCGAAATCGCCGCCCAGCGCGACGACACCAAGTACGCCCTGGGTTCGGTGCTGAATCACGTCCTGCTGCACCAGACCGTGGTCGGGCTGGAGGCGATGACCCAGTTGGAGATGGCCGACGACTATCCCGACGTGGTGGTCGGCTGCACCGGCGGCGGCTCCAATTTCGCCGGCATCGCCTTCCCGTTTTTGGGCGCCCAACTGCGCGGCGGGAAAAGCGTCCGCATCGTCGCCGTCGAGCCGGCCGCCTGCCCCAGCCTGACCCGCGGCCAATACGCCTACGATTTCGGCGACACCGCGCATTTGACTCCGCTGACCAAGATGCACACCCTGGGTTCCACCTTCACCCCGCCCGGCTTCCACGCCGGCGGCCTGCGCTATCACGGCATGGCGCCGCTGGTCAGCCACGTCAAGCAACTGGGCCTGATCGAAGCCCGCGCCTATCACCAGCTCAGTTGCTTCGAAGCCGGCGTGCTGTTCGCCCGCGTCGAGGGCATCCTGCCGGCGCCGGAAGCCAACCACGCGGTGCGCGGCGCGATCGACGAGGCGTTGCGCTGCAAGGAAGAAGGCGTCAGCCGGGCGATCCTGTTCAATCTCTGCGGCCACGGCCACTTCGACATGCAGGCGTACATGGATTATTTCGCCGGCAAGCTGACCGATCAGAACTACGACGAAGCCGAACTGGCGATGGCCTTGGCCGGGTTGCCGTCGGTGGCGGCGGCATAGCGAGCGAGCGGGGGGGCGGTTTCCGCACCGCCCCCGCCGCTTCAAGCCAACCGTTTCAGCCAGAACACCATCGGCTTCGGCGATTCCCTCGCTTCGTCCAGTTCACGCCACGAGAAGAAAGCGCGCAGTTCGGGGTGCTCGACGAAGCCGCGCCGGTTCCAGAACGCATCGAGCGGCAGGTAATCCGCCGGCCGGCGCGGATGGTCGGCGGGCCGTTCGACGGCGCAGAAGCAGGCGATGTCGAAGCGGGCCAAGCCACGGGCGTGCGCTTCCCGCTCCTCGAAAAATCGCTTGCCCAATCCTCGGCCCCGGTATTCGGGCAACAGCACCGACTCGCCATAGTAAAAAATCCGTTTCGGATCGTAGCCTCGGGTTATAAAGGGCGCGATGGTCTCGGGCGTTTCCACCTCCAGGGGCAAACCGCTGGACGCCCCGACCACCCGGCCGCCGTCCCAGACCAGTACCATGACGCTTTCGGGAACGTTCGCGTAGGTCTTGAGGTATTTTTCCTCATAAGCAGCGCTGCCTTCGTAGAGATAGGGATATTCTCGGAACACCCGGATGCGCAGCCGCGCCAGTTCGGGCAGAAAAGCGTCGATATCGCCACCGGACAGGCGTCGAACGCACGGTTCCTCGGCCATTCAGCACCTCGCTATCTGGGTCGGCAAACGATGCATGGATGAAACGCGAAACAAGGTATAAGGTTATCCCGTACTTCTTCGCGCAACTCGATGCGCCGATAATATTGGGTAGGACCGCTTGCCAAAAGGCCGGGGTGGTGCGTGGCTCCAAGGGCCATTGGCGGCCTCGATGGCAACAGAATTTTAGGCGTTCGCGCCAGCTTTGGCATGTTCTCAACGTGGGGTGTATCCATGTTTTGGGGTAAAAAAGGCGGAAAAAAGCAGCCCGACGAAGCCCGAGAGGCGGTGTTCGTTCCCTCGACCAGCGACGATCCCGGGCTGGATGCCACGGCCGACCTACTCCGCATTTTGGGCAAATTCGCGTTCGATCTCGATCAATATAGCGCCCAGACCATCAACGAAATGTGCCAGCAATGGGCGCGGCACGTCCTGATCGCCGCCCCCTGTCCCGGCGCCGGACCCGGCGCCGCTGCGGCCGGCGCAGTGAGCGAGCGTAACTGGCAAGGTTTGCGCGATTTCGTCACCCAGTTGCGGCAGCGGGAAAAAGCCTACGTCACCACCAATTTCAAGGAAATTCGCAATGTGCTCGGCGATTTCATCGACACGCTGGGCAAGGTCATCGCCGAAGGCCAGGAAGATCAAACGGATATCGGCGAGCAACTGAACCGCCTCCGATACGTGGTCGAAAGCAACGCTTCCCTGGACACCGTCAAGCGCGAGGCCATGCAGGTCATCGGCACCATCGGGCACATCACCGAGGAGCGGCAGCGCACCCATCGCAGCGTGCTGGAGCAACTGGCCGACAAAATAAAATCCATGCGCGAGGAATTGAGCGCGGCGCGGCGGGAGTTGGAACTGGACTCGTTGACCCGGCTGTACAACCGCAAAGCCTTCGATCAGCAACTGCTGCGCATCTCCGAGTTCAACAAGCTGTCCGGTCAACCGGCCTGCCTGCTGATGGCGGATCTCGATCACTTCAAGCAAATCAACGACAACTTCGGGCATCTGGTCGGCGATCTGGTGCTGCGGAAGTTCGCCGATTGCTGCGCGCAAACCTTTCCGCGCCGCAGCGACTTCGTGGCGCGCTACGGCGGCGAAGAGTTCGTGATCATCGCCCAGGAAACGACCGTCGAAGTCGCCACGATGCTGGCGGAAAGATTGCTGCAAGCGGTGCGCGGGTTGCGGGTCGTCCATGAAGGCCGGGAGGTCCGCATCACGGTTTCCATCGGCATTTCCGAGTTCAGTCCCCAGGGCGAGTCGTCGATCTGGCTCCAGCAGGCGGACGGCGCCCTGTATCGCGCCAAGCAGGGAGGACGCGACCGCCTCGCGTTCTGACGCGTCCGAAGGGGTTTGGGACCCGGCGCGCTCGATCTCTTCCCCGGCGGCTGGGGGGCGGAGGCGGTGTCGATAGCGGCCGAATCGCCGCCGATAATTGCTACAATCAATCGCTTTCCCGCGAAAGCTTGCCGGCGGGGCGCGCTGTCTCGCCCCGCGCCCTGGCCGCCCGAACCCACCGCAACCACCTGGAACCGACCGTCCATGGGGAAGAAAAAGACCGACTACAACATCAAGGTCGCCGCGCAGGCGTTCTATCTGGAAGAGCAATCCGATCCGGGCCACGACCGCTACGTCTTCGCGTATACCGTGGTGATCCAGAATCAGGGCGGCGTCCCCGCCAAACTGCTCACCCGGCACTGGATCATCACCGACTCCAACGGCAAGATCGAGGAAGTGCGCGGCGAGGGCGTGGTCGGCGAGCAACCCTATCTGCGTCCGGGCGAGGGTTTCCAATACACCAGCGGCGCGATCCTGGAAACCTCGGTCGGCAGCATGAAGGGCAGCTATCAGATGCTGGCCGACGACGGCGTGACCTTCGACGCGGATATCCCGGCGTTCGTGCTGTCCATTCCCCGCACCCTGCATTGAGCGATGAAAGGATACCCTCACCCCCAACCTCTCTCCCAGAGAGAGAGGGAAGCTTTTTCAAGGCGGATACCTTGACGCTGCGCTATAGCTACACTCTGTTCGCGCCGGTTTACGATGCGCTGGTGGCGCCGTTCACCAACGCCATGCGGCGATGCAGCTTGGCCGCGCTCCACGAAGAGTCCCCCGCCGACGTGCTGCTGGTCGGGGTCGGCAGCGGCCTGGATCTGCCGCTGCTGCCGCGCGGTCCGCGCTACACCGGCCTCGACTTGACTCCCGCGATGCTGGCGCGCGCCCGGCGCAAGGCCGCCGCCGCGAAACTGGAGATCCGGCTCGATGTCGGTGACGCCCGCCGCCTGCCGTATGGCGACGCGCAATTCGACGCCGTGGTGCTCCACTTGATTTTGGCGGTGACGCCCCATCCCGAGCGGGTATTGGCGGAAGCGGTGCGGGTGCTGCGAGGCGGCGGACGGATTCTCGTCCTCGACAAGTTTCTGCGGCCCGGCCAAGCCGCGCCGCTGCGGCGCTTGGTCAGCCCGCTGCTGGG
Source organism: Candidatus Competibacter sp. (assembly GCA_037045685.1). Taxonomy (GTDB): domain Bacteria; phylum Pseudomonadota; class Gammaproteobacteria; order Competibacterales; family Competibacteraceae; genus Competibacter_A. Next base: position 161,368 of record JBAOII010000020.1, on the reverse strand, counting down.
GCTGCTGGCCACCCGCACCGACATGGTGTTCGAGCAGGTGCTGGCGCAAGTGCTGGGACTGGAAGTGGTGTCCGACCGACCGGCGCTGGCCGGCGGCTGGTTCCGGCGGATCGTGCTGCGCAAGGGCGGGGTATAAGGCGGGAACGCCGCCAGCCGCATCACCGCCCGGCCCGGTCGATGCGCCCGGCCTTGATAATCCCTTGCCTCGCCCGCATTTAGGGTTCAAGTTTCCCTTAGCCGCGAGAAAGATCATGACCGACCACGAAGTCGAAGCCCTCGAAGCGGAAGTCGTGTCCGAGGACGACGCGGGCGAAGCATCCGCCAGCAACAACATCGTCGCCGCCGCCGATATCCTGCCCGGCACCCTGTACCTGCTACCCCTGTCCGAACGGCCGTTTTTCCCGGCCCAGGCGCTGCCGCTGCTGCTCAACGAAGAGCCGTGGTTGCCCACCATCGAGGCCGCCGCCAGCCGCGAGCAGCGCATCATCGGCTTGGTGCTGGTCAAGCCCGACAGCGCGGAAAAGGCCGGTCCCGCCGATTTTCACGAGGTCGGCACCGCCGCCCGGATGCATCAGTTGGCCCGCAACGAAGGCCGCCTGCAATTCATCGCCCAAGGCTTGAAGCGATTCCGCGTCCAAAACTGGTTGTCCAGCACGCCGCCCTATCACGTCCAAGTCGAATATATGAGCGAGGAAGACGGGGCCGACGCCGACGAGCTGCGGGCCTACTCGCTGGCGGTCATCAACACCCTGAAGGAACTGATTCCGCTCAATCCCCTGTATTCCGAGGAATTGAAGTTTTTCCTCAACCGCTTCAACACCAACGACCCTTCGCCGCTGGCCGATTTCGCCGCCAGCCTGACCACGGCCAGCAAGGACGAATTGCAGGAAATCCTCGCCACCGCGCCGATTCTGGAGCGGATGAAAAAGGTCATCGTGCTGATCAAGAAGGAGCTGGAAGTCGCCAAGCTCCAGACCCACATCCGCAAGCAGGTCGAGGAGAAGATGAGCGAGCACCAGCGCAAATTCTTCTTGCGCGAACAGCTCAAGGCCATCCAGCAGGAACTCGGCATCGCCAAGGACGACCGCACCGCCGACGTGGATCGCTTCCGCGAGCGGTTGACGACTCGGAAAGTTCCCGAGGCGGCGCTGAAACGGATCGAGGAGGAATTGGACAAGCTGGCGATTCTGGAGGTCGGTTCGCCGGAGTACGCCGTCACCCGCAACTATCTGGACGCGATGACCGAGCTGCCGTGGGGCGTTTACTCCACCGATCACCTCGACCTCAAGCACGCCCGCGAAATTCTCGACCGCGACCATGACGGGCTGGAGGACGTCAAGGATCGCATCATCGAGTTTCTGGCGGTCGGGGCGCTGAAAGGCCAAGTCGGCGGCTCGATCATCCTGCTGGTCGGTCCGCCCGGCGTCGGCAAGACCTCGATCGGCCGTTCGGTGGCCGCCGCGCTGGATCGCAAGTTCTACCGGCTGAGCTTGGGCGGGATGCGCGACGAGGCCGAAATCAAGGGCCATCGCCGCACCTACATCGGCGCGCTGCCGGGCAAGTTCATCCAGGCCTTGCGCGAGGCCAAGACCGCGAATCCGGTGATCATGCTGGACGAGATCGACAAGATCGGCGCCTCGTTCCGGGGCGACCCGGCCTCGGCGCTGCTGGAGGTGCTCGATCCCGAGCAGAACACCGAATTTCTGGATCACTATCTCGACGTGCGCTTCGATCTGTCCAAGGTGCTGTTCATCTGCACCGCCAACCAGCTCGACACCATTCCGGCGCCGTTGCTCGACCGCATGGAGACCATCCGGCTGTCCGGCTACATCACCGCCGAGAAGCTGGAAATCGCCCGCAACCATCTGTGGCCGAAGCTGCTGGAACGCAGCGGATTGGAGCGGGACCGCATCCAGCTCGGCGAGGAAGTATTGCGCCAGATCATCGAGGGTTACGCCCGCGAGGCCGGCGTGCGCAACCTGGAAAAGCAGCTCGGGCGGATCGTGCGCAAAACCGCCGTCGAAATCGTGGAGGGTCGCGAGGGACCGATCACGGTGGAAGCGCCGCGACTGGATCACTATCTGGGCAAGCCGCCGTTCAAGCCGGAAACGCCGATGGCCGGCATCGGCGTGGTCACCGGGCTGGCCTGGACCGCGCATGGGTGGGGCTACGCTCAACGTCGAAGCCACCCGCGTTCACACCAAGAACCGCGGCTTCAAGCTGACCGGGCGGCTGGGCGAGGTGATGCAGGAATCGGCCAACATCGCCTACAGCTACATCAGCGCCCATCTGGAGGAATACCAGGCCGATCCCAAGTTCTTCGACGAGGCGTTCGTGCATCTGCATGTCCCGGAAGGCGCCACGCCCAAGGACGGTCCCAGCGCCGGCATCACCATGGCCACCGCTTTGCTGTCTCTGGCGCGCGGCCAGCAGCCGGGTCGATTGCTGGCCATGACCGGCGAGTTGACGCTGACCGGGTTGGTGCTGCCGGTGGGTGGGATTCGCGAAAAGGTGATCGCCGCCCGCCGGGTGGGCATTCACGAAATCATCCTGCCGGAAGGCTGTCGCGGCGACGCCGAGGAATTGCCGGAGCACATCAAGGAAGGCGTGACCCTGCATTTCGTGGAGCGGTTCCGGCAGGTGGTGGATCTGGTGTTCGCTTCCGGTGCATCCTCTCCCGCCGGGAGAGGGTTGGGGTGAGGGCCGTGCGGACGAGTGATCGCCCTCACCCACGACCCCTCTCCCAGAGAGCGAGGGGAGCATTATGTCTGTTGGCGCTGCTGCACTGGCCCGCCGTCGGTTGGGGCGCTTGCGAAGACCCGCCCGCGCGGCGGGTCAACTGGCTGCGCTGCGACAAGCGGGGCGCCGATTTACAGGGGGCTGACTTGCGCGAGGCGGTGCTGACCCAGATCAATTTGACCGATGCCAAGCTGACGGGCGCCCGGCTCGACGGCGCGGATCTGGGCGATGCGACCTTGACCGGCGCGGATTTCGCCAGCGCGACCTTGATCGGCGCGCGGCTGGTTTCGGCCAAGCTGGAACGGACGGTGTTTGTCGATGCCAGCATGGCGGGTGCCCGACTGGATCGGGCGGTGTTGATTCAGGCGAATTTGAGCGATGCCGACCTGAGCGGGGCGCGGCTGTATCAGGCCGACCTTTCCGGAGCGAACCTGAGCGGGGCGAAGCTGGGCAAGGCCAATCTGGCGCAGGCGACTTTGACCGATGCCAAGCTGCCGAACGCCGATCTGAACGGCGCGGTATTGAGCCGGGCGATGCTGGAAAACGCGGTGCTGAGCGGCGCCAAGCTCCGGGGCGCGAAGCTGGACGGCGCGAGTCTGCTGGCGGTCGATTTCGCCGGCGCCGATCTGGCCGAAGCGACCCTGGCCGACGCCCGGATCGACGGCGCCCGCTTCACCGGCGCCAAGCTGGACAGCACGATCTGGGTGGATCGCAAGCGCTGCCCGCCGGGGTCGGTGGGGGAATGCCGGGACAAGTAGCGAGCTCGAACCCCGTGTGGGAGCTGCCCGTTCACTTGAAACCGGCGGAAGCAGACGGTTTCGTGGTCATTTTTCCCGACATTTCCGAGAGGATCACGCAAGGGGACGACCCGTTCGGCAGCGGCATCAGCAGAAGGCGATCCGATGTCGTTGTGTTCTGGCGGGGAGCGTTGGACACTTCGACGATCAACCCGTTTTCTCCTCGGCCCCAAACCGGCGATGGTGCGGAACTGTTTGCGCTTGCGGAAGAAGCATTCGATGGGACGGTTGCGTTGTGGGCTTCTCCGCGAGCAAGCGATGCTGTTACCGCAGCACATCCTCGCTTCTCAGGTGCGATTCCGGCGGTTGCGGCCCCGGTTCGCCGAGCGGCTCATCGACGAACAGCGGGCACGGCCGCGCGCTGGCCTGCCAGAGTCCGGCGAACTCGGCCCAATGCGGATTTCGTTCCCGGCCCGCTTCGAGATAATCCAGCAGGTTTTGCACGCTGGCGTTGTGGCCCCGCGCGCTGACGCGGGTGCTGAACCGCGCCCAGCGCAGATACAGGACGTAGGTGTTCAGCACATCGCCCTCACAGTACCGGTTGATGGCGGCGTAATCGCCCGCTGCGGCCAAGTCCGCGACGTTCTCCCCGTGGCCGTTCCATTTCCCCGGCAGGCCCAACGCCTGGGCCGCCTCGTCCAGCCCCAGCCGGGGCGAGGCGCCAAAGTCGCAGAGCGCGTCCATCAAATCGCAATGCCAGTTGGTCTCGAAGCGGTAGTCGTAGCCGAAGCGCGGATCGGTGCGATGCCAGTCGTGGGCGACGAGACCGTGGATCAGGGAGCGCTGCTTGAGCACGGCGACATCGAAACCGCGCCCGTTCCAGGTCACCACGCGGGGTTTGTTCCGATCCACCAGATGCCAGAATCCCGTCAGAATCTCCCGCTCGCTGCGGTCGGCGATGCTGGCCGAACCCAGTTTGCGCACCGCGTAACGCTCGCCTTGGCCGTCGCGTTCGATGCGCGCCAACAGAAAACCGAGCGTGATGATCTCGTGCTGGATCGGCTTGGGAAACGCCTCCGGGTCGCGGTCCGCCGGCAGAATCGCCGCGTCGGGACGGGTTTCGAGGTCGATGACGAGCAAATGGAGAGGGTTGGCCATGGAATTTGTTACCACCTGAATCTTTTTTTCATGATCGGTGTAAGCCTTTGTTTGAAGCAGCCGCCGAGCCGTTCAAAACCGACTCTTGTCGGATGCAACTCGTTTGCCCACTCGTTTTCATCTTTAAGTGTCCCCGCCGTTTTAATAAACACGACATGATCGGGATCGTGTTGCTCGATTCGAGCCAATCGGGCTCCCAAGTCATCAATTAGCATTTGGATAATCTCAACTCGATATTTTTCTGGAACCGCGCAATCATCCATTGGCTTTTTGAGCCAGTTTCCAAAACCAAAAAATTTCCTGCCGCTTGCGAATGCATAATCGTAATTGTGAATCGCAATGACAGCGTTGTTTATCTTATCGAGCACCGCATCAACAAGCTCACGATAGCGCACTTCAAAATCGTTCAAGATGTCATCTGGCTGACCTGGAACAAAGCAAGCAGCGGCCGATTGCTCATTGGCGCACCGTTGTTTGAGAAGCTGTTTGAAATCAGCACCGGCGATATCGTTGCCTCCCCCGCTCAATAACACCAATTTGGTCTTTCTGCTATAGGTTTCCAAGCTCGCCAGGAAATTATCGCGGTACCGTTTCTTGGTCAGATAATCCCGCAGTTCAGCGCCATTATCACCGATAGCGTAAACGACACGATTGCCGTTCCAAATATTGAAAATAGGGTTAAGCAGATTATTGAAGGGATACCAAAACCAGGAATCACCCAGCGCCAGTATGTCCGGGGATTCGTTTCGGTTGGTCATTTCATTTTCATCCCAATATGGACGCGAAGCCATCTTTCTTCTCCCATAATGCTCGATCAAGCGTGTATTCAGTGTAGAACACGCTGCCAATTTTTTCGGAAAAATTTCGGTCCGAAGTCCGCTTAAATATTCTTGCGATGCACTATTCTCTCTAAAGAAACGATAATACGAACAGGAGTTCATTTGTGTCAGACAAATCTTCTATTTTTCTGGCCCATGTCAGACAAGATACCAATGGTCAATGGTTGCCGCATCTTCTCGATGACCATTTGCGCGGCGTCGCGGCGCTTGCCGAAGATTTCGCCGCCGCGTTCGATGCGGGCGACTGGGCCAAACTGGCTGGCCTGTGGCACGATCTCGGCAAATACCGTCCTGCATTCCAGCGCTACATCCGTGGCGCCTCCGGCTACGACGCGCACATCGAAACCACGCCGGGCCGGGTCGATCATTCCACGGCGGGCGCACTGCACGCCATCGGCGCGCATGAAGGGCCTGGGCCGTATTCTCGCCTATTTGATCACCGGGCATCACGCGGGCCTACCGGACTGGCAAAGCGCCGAAGCGCCGGCATCCAGTCTCGCTAATCGGCTGCAACAACCCGATTTGCTGGCCGAGGCGCTGGCGCAATCCCCACCCGCCGACATTCTCGACGCGCCGTTGCCGACTTCCAATCCCGGTCAGCGCGATTATGCGCTTTGGATTCGGCTGTTGTTTTCCTGTCTTGGTGGACGCCGATTTTCTCGACACCGAACAGTTTATGACCCCGGATAAGACCGTGCTACGCGGCCGGTATCCTTCGCTGATGGAACTGGAGCCATGTTTCGATGCGTACATGGCGGCGCTGAGCGGCAAAAACGCACGGAAACGCCGGTCAACCGGATGCGGGCGGTGGTGCTGGATCGCTGCCGGGGCGCGGCGGAGCAAGCGCCGGGGCTGTTCTCGCTCACCGTGCCCACCGGCGGCGGCAAGACGCTGGCCTCGCTGGCGTTCGCCCTGCGCCACGCGCGGCATCACGGCAAGCGCCGCATTTTCTACGTCATCCCCTACACCAGCATCATCGAGCAAACGGCGGACGTGTTTCGCGATGTATTCGGCGAGGACGCGGTGCTCGAACATCACAGCAATCTCGACTCGGACCGGGAAACGCCGCGTAGTCGATTGGCCTGCGAGAACTGGGAGGCGTCGCTGGTCGTGACCACCAACGTTCAATTCTTCGAGTCCCTGTTCGCCGCCCGCCCCAGTCGGACCCGCAAGCTGCACAACACTCTCGACAGCGTGGTGATTCTGGACGAGGCGCAATTGTTGCCGCCCGATTTTTTGACCCCGATCCTGGGCGCGATTCGGGAATTGAGCCGCCATTACGGCGTCAGCTTCGTGCTCTGTACCGCGACTCAGCCGGCGCTGGCGTCTCGGCGCAGCTTCGATTTTGCTTTCGACGGGCTGGACGAGGTGCGCGAGATCGTGGGCGACGCGACGGCGGTACGGGAACTGCACAAGCAATTGCGCCGCGTGGAGGTGGCGCTGCCCGAGGATTTGCACGCACCGACTTCCTGGGAAGCGGTCGCCGCCGAATTGGAAACCCATCCCCGCGCGCTGTGCATCGTGGACCGGCGCGACGATGCGCGAATTTTGCACGGTTTGTTGCCGGCGGGGACGGTGCATCTGTCCGGCCTGATGTGCGGCCAGCACCGCGCCGAGGTGATCGCGGCGATCAAGCGACGACTGAACGCTGGCGAACCGATTCCGAGTGGTCAGCACGCAACTGGTCGAAGCCGGCGTGGATTTGGATTTCCCGGTCGTGTACCGGGCGCTGGCGGGGCTGGATTCCATCGCGCAGGCGGCCGGGACGTTGCAATCGTGAAGGGCGCTTGTTCAATTTGGGACGGGTCGTGGTGTTCGCGCCGCCCACCGAGCCGCCCAAGGGCCATTTGCGCCAAGCCCGCGATGCGGGCCGGCAACTGTTGCTGCGCCGCCCGCCCGATCCGCTCGCGCCCGAACTGTTTGCCGAATACTTCCAAAGTCTGTACTGGCGCAAGGGCGCGGAAGGGCTCGACCGTCAGGGCATCACCACGCTGTTGAAAAACAACCAGCGACTGGAATTCGGTTTCCGTACCGCCGCCGAGCGGTTTCAGTTGATTTCGGAAACCCAAGCACCGGTGATCGTGCGCTATGGCGACAGTGAACACCTGCTGGCGCGATTGGCGCGGCCCGGCAACGACGCTGGACCGGAAGACGTTGCGCCAATTTCAACGCTACGTGGTGAATATCCCGCGCCGGATTCACCAACGCTTGCTGGCGGAAGGAGCCATCGAGGAGCGGCGGTCTGGTGTGTATGTTCAGGTCGCGCCGCTTTACGATCCGGACATCGGTTTGCGGGTGGAACAGACGGTCAACTACGCGCCCGGATGATTTGATTGCATGAACAGGAGGCTGCCATGACGCTGGACAACGCGGTGTGCCTGCGGGTATGGGGCGATTACGCCTGCTTCACCCGCCCGGAGATGAAGGTCGAGCGGGTTTCCTACGACGTGATGACGCCCTCCGCCGCCCGTGGCGTGCTGGAGGCGATTTTGTGGAAACCGCAAATCGTTTGGCGGGTGAACCCGGATCGACGTGCTCAAGCCCCAAATCGTCTGGCGGGTGCCCCGGATTGATGTGTTAGAGCCGATTCGCTGGGCCTCGGTGCGCCGCAACGAGGTCGCCGGCGTGATTTCCACGGACAACGTGAAAACCGCCATGAATCGGGGCAAGGGTGCGTTGGGGCTATACGCCGACGAAGACCGGCAACAGCGCGCCGCGCTGCTGTTGCGGGAGGTGGATTATCTGATTCACGCCCGGTTCGAGTTGACCGAACAGGCCGGTCCCGACGACACAGCTCGCCAAGTACGCGGCCATGTTCCGCCGCCGCGCCGAGAAGGGCCAGTGCTTCAACCAGCCCTACTCTGGGTTGCCGGGAATTTTCGGCGGCGTTCGCCTGGGTGGACCCTGCCGGACCGTGGCCGGAGCCAATCGCTGACAGCCGCGATCTGGGCTGGATGCTGTACGACTTGGAATATCGTGGTTCCGAGCCGACACCGTGTTTTTTCCGCGCCCAACTCGATAACGGCACGGTCCGGGTTCCGGCCTGGAACAGCGAGGAGATCGTGCGATGATCTTGCAAGCCCTCTGTGATTATTACCGTCGGCAAGAGGAGGAACTGCCGCCGCCGGGCTTCGAGCGCAAGGCGATCCCTTTCATCATCGTGCTGGATCGGGATGGGCGCTTCGTGGACATCGAAGACACCCGCGCCGGCGACAACAAACGCGACAAGGGACGGTTGTTCGTCGTGCCGCAGGGGGTCAAACGCACTTCTGGGGTAGCAGCCAACCTGTTATGGGACGGTTTGGGCTACGTGCTGGGCGTGGTGAGTGAGACGCGCGCCGCGAAATTGGACGCCGCCAAGCTGGAAAAGGAGCGGGAACGCACTCGCGAAGCGCACCGCGCGTTCATTCAGCGCATCCACGATGCTTTTCCAGCACCTGTTACCGACGAGGGAGTACGGGCCGCGCTGGCGTTTCTGGATCAGGGCGACTTCAGCGTCGGCGTTTGCCCATCCGCTCTGGCCGGAATTGAACAAAACCACCGAGTCGCTCAGTTTCCGCCTGGATGGTGACTTGGAACTGATTTGTCAGCGGGAAGCGGTACGGCAAGCGGTCGTGGCGACTGAACGAGATACCAACAACCGCTCGCAACCGCTGTCTGGTCAGCGGCGATCTGGACGCCATCGCCCGTTTGCATCCGGCGATCAAGGGCGTGCGCGGCGCGCAAAGCAGTGGGGCGAATCTCTTTTCCTTCAATTTCGCCGCTGCCTGCTCTTACGGCAAGGAACAGGGCCAAAACGCCCCCGTCGGCGAATACGCGGCGTTCGCTTACACCACCGCGCTCAATTATCTGCTGCGCGCCGATTCCCGCCAGAAATTGCCGGTCGGCGAAGATACCTTCGTGTTCTGGGCCGAAAAGCCCGATCCCGCCGAGGAACTGTTCGCCGCTTGGTTACAACCCGATCCCGACGATCCGGCGCGCGGGGTAGAAGCGGTAAAAGCGCTGTACAAAGCGCCCGAAACGGGTGTGCGCCCGCTGGACGAAGACGAAACCCGCTTTTTCGTGCTGGGCCTCGCGCCGAACAATGCCCGTCTGGCTGTGCGGTTGTGGAATGTGAGTACGGTACGCGAACTGGCGGCGAACATTCGCCAGCATTTTGATGATCTCGCCATCGTCCGGTCACCCCGCGACTTGGAATATTTGCCGCTCTGGCGCTTGCTGATAAGCCACCGCTGCTCAAGGCGAAAGCAAGAACATCCCGCCGCCACTAGCCGGTGAAGTGCTGCGCGCAATTCTCGCCGGAACGCCCTACCCCCAAACGCTGCTGGTTGCCGCCTTGCAACGCATCCGTGCTGAACAGGGAGCGGTTAATTATGTCCGTGCGGCTTTGATCAAGGCCGTGCTGGTTCGCAATGCTCGATTTAATCATCCCGCCAAACAGGAGGTTGACGTGTCGCTCGATCTACAAAACCCCAATATCGGCTATCGCTTGGGCCGACTGTTCTCCGTGCTGGAACGCGCCCAGGAAACATCGGCCGGTAGCCCCGGAATACTGAACGCCACCATCCGCGACCGGTTTTACGGCGCCGCCTCGGCCACGCCGGTTACCGCTTTCCCGTATCTGCTGAAGCTGAAAAATCACCATGTGAACAAACTGGCGACCGGACAGGTGATCTGGCTGGAAAGCTTGATCGGTCAGATTCTGGAAGCGGTCACCCAATTTCCGGCGCATCTGAACCTGGACGATCAGGGGCGGTTCGCCATCGGTTACTACCATCAACGACAAGATTTTTTCACTCGGAAATCTTCGGATAATCAATCTGCTGATCAGGGAGCGCCCGACCATGACTGACTCGATCAAGAACCGTTACGACTTCGTGTTGCTGTTCGACGTGATCGACGGCAACCCCAACGGTGACCCGGACGCCGGCAACATGCCGCGCATGGACCCGCAAACCGGCCATGGGCTGGTCACCGATGTTTGCCTGAAGCGCAAGGTGCGTAATTACGTGGGACTCAAACAGGGCGAGCAACCGCCGTTCGAGATTTACGTCAAGGAAAAAGCGGTATTGAACCGGCAACACGAACGCGCTTATACCGCCTTGGGATTTGCGCTATCCGGCGAAAGCGGCAAACGCAAGGGCAGTGGCGACGAGGTGGAAAAAGCGCGGGCGTGGATGTGCGGCAATTTCTACGACGTGCGTACCTTCGGAGCCGTGATGTCCACCGGCATCAATTGCGGCCAAGTGCGCGGTCCGGTGCAAATGACCTTCGCCCGCAGCATGGACCCGATTACCCCGGCGGAACATTCCATCACCCGCATGGCGGTCGCCACCGAGAAAGAAGCCGAAGCCCAGCAAGGCGACAACCGCACGATGGGCCGCAAATTCACCGTGCCCTATGGCCTGTATCGGGCGCACGGCTTTATCTCGGCGCATCTGGCGGCGCAGACCGGATTCTCGGATGGAGACTTGGCGCTGTTGTGGGAAGCCTTGGGCAGCATGTTCGAGCACGATCATTCCGCCGCACGCGGGCAGATGACGACGCGCGGTTTGTACGTGTTCGAGCACGCCACCGCGTTGGGCAACGCGCCCGCGCACCGCCTGTTCGAGCGAATTGCGGTCAATTTGCGCGATCCCGCCGGCACTCCGCGCGGATTCGAGGATTACGCGGTGAAGGTGGATACCGATGGCTTGCCGGAGGGTGTAAATCTGTTGCGATGGGTGGAGTAAGCCGCCATGCCCCCGCCGGACGAGGAATCCGACGACGCGATAGCGATCTCGGCGCTCCAGCACTACAGCTATTGCCCGCGTCAGTGCGCGCTGATCCACGCCGAGCAAGCATGGGACGAGAACGTGTACACCTTGCGCGGACAGGCGGTGCACGAGCAGGTGGACACGCCGGAAAGCCGGGCCGAGGGCGAGGTGCGCGTCGAGCGCGCCTTGCCGCTGTACTCGCGGCGGTTGGGCTTGGTGGGCCGGGCGGATGTGGTGGAATTTCTGCCCGACGGCACGCCTTTTCCCGTGGAGTATAAGCACGGCCCGCGTCGCGCCCGGCAACACGACGACTTGCAAGTGGCGGCTCAGGCGATGTGCCTGGAGGAGATGCTCGGTCGACCCGTGCCGCGCGGCGCGGTTTTTCACCACAGTTCCCGGCGACGGCGGGAAGTGGCGATCACGGCCGCGCTGCGCAGCGCGGTCGAGGAAATGGTGCCGAAGATTCGGGCGATGCTGGCCAGCGGACACTTGCCGCCACCCGTGGCGGATGGGCGCTGCAAGGAATGTTCGCTGTTCGATCTCTGCCAACCGGCGCTGATCGCGGGCGCCGCGCGTCTGCGAACTCTGCGGAAAACACTCTACGACTCGGATGACGAGGACGACGAACCATGCGCCATCTCTTGAATACGCTTTACGTGATGACCCAAGGCGCCTATCTCCATCTGGAAGGGGAAACGCTGGTGATTCGCCCACCGTAATTGGCGGGCGCGGATTGAAACGGCGACATCATGGTGAGTCGTCCGGCACGCCCCGGATTCGCCCGCCGTAATTGGCGGGCGCGGATTGAAACAGGCCGCGATGCGGGATTGCGTTGACGCGGGCGGCGCGTGAAATGCCATTCGGCCAGCATCGCGGTGATTCGCCCGCCGTAATTGGCGGGCGCGGATTGAAACTGTTGACAGTTGCGTCGAGCAGCACGAGCGGCTCGATTCGCCCGCCGTAATTGGCGGGCGCGGATTGAAACGACAACATCGTAGTGTCCACGCAGCGCGTCGGCTGGATTCGCCCGCCGTAATTGGCGGGCGCGGATTGAAACAAGCCCCGTCGGCGCACCAGCCGGGGAATGCGCGATTCGCCCGCCGTAATTGGCGGGCGCGGATTGAAACTTCGTAGTTGCGCCAGGTATACCAGGCGGTCAAGCGATTCGCCCGCCGTAATTGGCGGGCGCGGATTGAAACGGCTGCCACGCGATCCGGGATGGCGAGCAGGTTGGATTCGCCCGCCGTAATTGGCGGGCGCGGATTGAAACCACTCCGACGGGCGGCGCTTGTGCAGGCCGAGAAAGATTCGCCCGCCGTAATTGGCGGGCGCGGATTGAAACAGGTGCTCGGCGGCGGCATCCCACAGGCCATCCTGATTCGCCCGCCGTAATTGGCGGGCGCGGATTGAAACGGGTTCGTGTCGCGACTCCGGTATTCGCGGAAATCGCGATTCGCCCGCCGTAATTGGCGGGCGCGGATTGAAACTCCGCTCTATCGCGCCGTTGTGGTTAAGTCCACGGGACAATCTGGACGACGCTCTAAACCGCGTCGATTTGATTCGCCCGCCGTAATTAGCGGCGCAGGATTGAAACGCTCGCGGAAGGTATCGCCGTCGCGGGCATCATCGATTCGCCCGCCGTAATTGGCGGGCGCGCGGATTAAAACAAGCGACTCACCCGAGATGGTGGAATCTGGTATCTGGATTCGCCCGCCGTAATTGGCGGGCGCGGATTGAAACCATAGGGGTGTCGCGTTTCGTTACCCCCTTTGCGCGATTTGGCCGGCCACAGATTCGCCCGCCGTAATTGGCGGGCGCGGATTGAAATTCTCCGGTCCAGAAGCAAGACTTTATAGCGGGGATTCGCCCGCCGTAATTGGCGGGCGCGGATTGAAACCGCTCGATGCCCACCGATTGCCGCACGGCCCGCCGCAATTGGCGGGCGCGGATTGAAACGCTTGTCACATCGAGCCGTCGCGCAGGCCGCCATCGGATTCGCCCGCCGCAATTGGCGGGCGCGGATTGAAACCGTACGTCTCGACGCAATGCCGGCGATGCGCGCACGGGATTCGCCCGCCGTAATTGGCGGGCGCGGATTGAAACCGTCAGCCGGAGTCGTTGACCCGTGCCACATCGGTGCGATTCGCCCGCCGTAATTGGCGGGCGCGGATTGAAACATGAAGTCGAATGACGATTGCAGCCGCGGACAGCAGGATTCGCCCGCCGTAATTGGCGGGCGCGGATTGAAACTGCGAGTCGATGACAAGCAGCCTGCGCCGATCTAGCAGGATTCGCCCGCCGTAATTGGCGGGCGCGGATTGAAACCAACGATTGCGCTGCAAGCGACTGCACCGACCGGTGATTCGCCCGCCGTAATTGGCGGGCGCGGATTGAAACCGAATCATGGTCGGGAGTCGGCATGATCGACTGGTGATTCGCCCGCCGTAATTGGCGGGCGCGGATTGAAACCGGTGCTGGCGCCGACGGCTGACCATCGGCTGCACCGGCGATTCGCCCGCCGTAATTGGCGGGCGCGGATTGAAACACCGCTGCCGCGACCGGTTGCAGACGATCTACAAGTGATTCGCCCGCCGTAATTGGCGGGCGCGGATTGAAACAACGCTAGGCCTGGCTGGTCGCTGGTCGACGTGCGCTGATTCGCCCGCCGTAATTGGCGGGCGCGGATTGAAACTCTGATAATGGGCGAATGCCCCCCATGATTATCGTCGATTCGCCCGCCGTAATTGGCGGGCGCGGATTGAAACATTTCCAGGCGCTTCCGGCGTCATCGGCCGGCGCGGCGATTCGCCCGCCGTAATTGGCGGGCGCGGATTGAAACCTCGTACCCGTCCACCGCTCCAGATCCTCCAAGGATTCGCCCGCCGTAATTGGCGGGCGCGGATTGAAACCGCCACAGGTCGAACGCCGATTCGTCCGGTGATTCGCCCGCCGTAATTGGCGGGCGCGGATTGAAACCTGGCCGCGATGTCGCGACTGCCGTTGACGCGGCTGCGATTCGCCCGCCGTAATTGGCGGGCGCGGATTGAAACCTCATGCGGGGTGGCTGTTGAGCAGTCCGCTTATGATTCGCCCGCCGTAATTGGCGGGCGCGGATTGAAACATTCGCAAGCTGGTGCGCATCGCACACCTCGATCACCCGATTCGCCCGCCGTAATTGGCGGGCGCGGATTGAAACCAGTACTGGCGGAGACGATGCGCATCCGCACCGATCAGCGGATTCGCCCGCCGTAATTGGCGGGCGCGGATTGAAACACTTACGGCCAGCAGCATACGCGATGCCGTAATGTGGCGAGATTCGCCCGCCGTAATTGGCGGGCGCGGATTGAAAACCCAATTACGACGAAATTGGATTTTACCGATTCACCAGCCGCATCATTTCCTCGGGATAGCGCAGGCCGGCGGCCGCATCCGGCGGGAAAGCGGCGTCGATCTCGGCCAATTCCGCCGCCGTCAGCGCCACCTCGACCGCCGCCGCGTTCTGTTCCAGATAGCGTCGCCGCTTGGTGCCGGGAATCGGGACGACATCCTCGCCTTGCGCCAGCACCCAGGCCAGGGCGAGTTGCGAGGCTCGGCAGCCTTTGCGCTGGGCCAGCATCCGCACTTGATCGACCAAGGCTAAATTTCGGGCAAAGTTCTCGCCCTGAAACCGGGGGCTGGTCCGGCGATAGTCGTCCTCGGCGAAATCCTCCGGCCGCTGGATGGCGCCGGTCAAAAAGCCGCGCCCCAGCGGACTGTAGGCGACGAAACCCACCCCCAGCCGGCGACAGGCGGCCAGCACCTCGCTTTCCGGGTCGCGGGTCCACAGCGAATATTCGGATTGCACGGCGGTGATCGGATGCACCGCGCAAGCCCGTTCGAGCGTCGCCGCCGAGACTTCCGACAGCCCGAGATAACGCACCTTGCCCGCCCGCACCAACTCGGCCATCGCGCCGACGGTCTCCTCGATCGGCGTGGCCGGATCGACCCGGTGCTGGTAGTACAGATCGATGGTTTCCACGCCCAGCCGCCGCAGGCTGCCCTCGCAAGCGGCGCGGACGTACTCCGGGCGGCCGTTCAGACCGCGCCGCGCCGGATCGTCGGGGTCGCGCACGATGCCGAACTTGGTCGCCAGGAACGCCCGCTCGCGCTGCCCCCGAATGGCCCGGCCGATCAGTTCCTCGTTGGTGTGCGGGCCGTACATGTCGGCGGTGTCGAGCAGGGTGACGCCCAGTTCCAGCGCACGCTGAATCGTGGCGACGGATTCCGCGTCGTCGCGACCGCTGTAGAAATCGCTCATGCCCATGCAGCCCAGGCCGATAGCGGAAACGGCGGGGCCTCGATGACCGAGACGATGGGTTTTCATATCAAATCTCCTTCAGCAAACGATGTACGGCCGGCGCCGGCAAGCCGGACGTCGGCCACAAGGTGGCCTCGGTGCCAAAGCGTACCGCGACGGCGAGCGCGTCGGCCATCGGCTGGCCCTCGAACCAAAGCGTGAATCAAGCCGGCCGCGAAGGCATCGCCCGCGCCGGTGGTATCGACTGGCTCGACACGTTGAGCGGGCGCTTCCAGCATCTCCCCCGCCGAATAGGCGCGAGCGCCGGCCGCCCCGGCGGTGATGACCGTCCAGCGCGCCAGCCCGCCGCTGACCGATTGCCCCAAAGCCTGGGGAGTCTGGATCGCGCCCGCATCCAGATCGGAACTCGACGCGACCAGAACGTGCGCCGGCCGCGCGCCCGGTTCGACCGGCGGCAGGTGGGCGACGATCAGCGCGTCGGCCGCCTTCGCCGCCAGCAACGGCCCCAGATCGCGGCGGCGGCTGCGCACGTAGACCGCATCGGCGGGCAAATCCAACAATCGCTCCGGCGGGGCGGCATCCTCGCAGCGGGCGACGTTCACGACCGTCCGCTCGCCAGTCGGATCGATCAGTAGCAGGGAGCGCGTGGTCGGGCGATCCAGGCGCGAGATCGCTGCGGTATCCACCCCGGCAGCGGCCAGTTCGGCCAGCAGGACATCGCCAACCGCATCCTGGCCGACGGCGGCCAGCAAGCTCACCTCGTGGCCGGCGGCGGCCAAGGCGACCGCCGTGTTGGCGCCCCCGCCGCCCATTCGCGCCTCCGCCGCGACGCCGTTCAGGTGCGCGCCGGCCCGGAGCGGTTCGGTCAGCCGAATCACCTCGTCGCGCGCCACCGAACCGATCACCGCGATGCGGGCCAATGGGGCGCCTCCTGGAAGGGGTTGGAAATCACTCTTGATCGGCCGCCGCGCCACGCTCGGCTCGAACGGTTTTTGTGTTAACTTGATGAAAGTCTAACCATCCATCATCAAGCTGCCTATGATCTGGTGCAAACACGGCCAAGGAACCGGGCGCGACCGCTACCACCACGGCAATTTGCGCGAGGCGCTGGTCGAAGCCGCGCTCGATTTGATCGCCGAGCGCGGCCCGGCGGGATTCACCTTCGCCGAAGTCGCCCGGCTGGTCGAAGTCAGCACCGCCGCGCCCTACCGGCACTTCCGCGACCGCAGCGCCCTGCTCGCCGAAGTGGCCCGGCGCGGCTTCCGCCAGTTTGAAGCCGAGTTGATCCAGGCCTGGGACGACGGTCGGCCGGAACCGCTCCGCGCCCTGGTCAACTGCGGGCGGGCTTATCTGGCGTTTGCCCGGCAACAGCCCGCCTACTATTCGGCGATGTTTGACGCCGGACCGTCTCCCGAGGACAGCCCGGACCTCGATCGCGCCGGCGAGGGGGTGTTCGACCTGCTCAAGCTCGCGGCCGAAACCCTCTGCGCCAACCGGCCCAAAAGCCAGCGACCCCCGCCCCGGATGGTGGCCCTGCACATCTGGTCGCTATGCCACGGGATCGCATCGCTGTTTCTGAACCCCTGCGCCGGATCGCGGCACCTGTCGCCCATGATGCCGGAAGATTTGCTCGAAGCCGGCATCCTGCTCTATCTGCGCGGTTTGGGTCTCGGCGGCGGCGAGCCCATCCCGCCCGCCTCTTGATTCGTCTTCCCTCTTGACGGAGCGTTTGGGCGCGCGTAGGATTGTTAATGTTATTAACATTAAGATGGAGGGCACATGATTCTCGCGGCGAAACCCCATTCCTTCGACAAAGCGGCCGGAATCGGCTTGATCGTTCTCGGCTTCATGCTTTGGTGGCCGCTCGGCCTCGCCATTCTGGCTTATCTGTTCTGGAGCGGAAAAATGAGATGCTGGCAATCCGATGATCCCGACCACTCGCAACGTCACGTTTTCTGGGCCTTTATGCAGAACAAAGGCCACGGGTGCTGCGGTCGGCGGCGCTCGGCCTCGAGCGGCAACACGGCTTTCGACGAGTACCGCGACGCGACGCTGCGCCGGCTCGAAGAAGATCAGCGGGAGTTCGTAGAATTCCTCGACCGGCTCCGCCGGGCGCGGGACCGCGCGGAGTTCGACCAGTTCATGGCCGAGCAAGACCGGCGTCGCGCCAACCCCGAGCAGCCGGCCGCGAACTGATAGCCCATCGGCGCAACGCCGACTGTATCAAGTTGCAATAAGTCGCAACTCTCGCGCCGAACCCCCTCTTCCTTTGGAAGAGGGGGTTTTTTCATTCGACCGCTCGACCGCCTCGGAGACAAAATCGGCCGGCCGAGGTTTGGCAACGACCGCCGTCTTTGGGAATCGGCCGAGCCACCGACAGGCCAAAATGACCCTATAAAAATAGCGTATAGCGAACCAAGCCGATTTTCCGTTTTTTTCATCCATACAATCAATTGCATAATTAAATGGCATTAAATTTGTATTGATTTAATGGCGGCTTTTTAGCCTTCAGGGAAACCCCTCGGATGGAGGTAAAGATCATGAATACGAGACAGGAGTTGCTGGCGTGTGTGCGAAATTTGCCCCTGGAATCGGGTAAAGCGATAGCTGCCGATGTCTGGAAAAGCTTTCAAGTCTATTGGCGCGGCCCCATTCTCGCCCGCCCGCGAGACGACGCGGACGACGCCATCCACGAGCCGCCGGCCGATAACGATTTGTGCTTGCGGTATATTTCGCGACAAAAACTGCTTGAGTTCACCCCGGACGACCATCAGATGATGGTGGACTTGAACGCGGAAATAGCGGGTGACCATCGCTATCCCGCCATCTCCGAGTCTTGCGGCACCTTTGCCAATATCGCCTACGGCGCGATCCAGGCCGCGATTTGCTCTTATCGGACCGACGGGGCCACGCGAGTGGAAGCCTGTCTGGGGAAGGAGTTGTGGGCTGTCGAGGTGGTGGGCCGCCAAGGGCAGGACTTGAAGCACGTCCTGTATCTGTGGCTGGTGGAGCACCTTCACGATAAGAAGTGCGCCGGGCCGGGTGGATACAACGCTTGGCTGGTGCACGAAGCCCGCCACGACCTGCTGGCGTCCGACTTGCCGCAGCGCGTGCACTGGTCGCCCACCAACGGGCGCCGGGCGGAAGATCTCCTGCTGTTTCCCATCACGCCCATCCGCATCTCGGACGCCGCATTGGGAGACGCCTTCCTCGACGCCTATTGAATCCCTTGAATCCCTCGGCGCGAAGGAACCGCCAGCGCGCTTTCTCCCGTTGTCCGGTTTGGGCGGCTCGTTCCCCGCCAACGAAGGGGAGCGAAATCGGCCACTGGCCGGCAGCGGCTTTTCCCGGCCACCCCCGCGCGACGCTTTACCCCGGCGGAAGGGGGGGCGAGCAAGGGTGAGGGTTCGGCCGTCATGCGGGAAGCGGATCGGGAAACAGAGCGAGTCTGTCATAACCGCTTGAACGGATTGGCGCGCCCGGCGAGACTTGAACTCACGACCTTCGGCTCCGGAGGCCGACGCTCTATCCAACTGAGCTACGGGCGCATGGGGAAAGGCCAATCAGGATACCCGGATTATCGGCGCGCGTCCAGTGTTCGACGGCGCTGTTCGATGGCGGAGGTGACGGAATCCCGTCGGAGACAAGGAGCGCCCCTCCGGTCGCCCGCGCCGGGATATCGGGTTTCAGGCCAAGCCGAATACCGTTATAATTATTGCGCTTAGCCGTATCCAAGCCACAACATAACAAGCCCGATCCCCAATGCCCACCAACGGTGCTCCCGCGACAGCCCACGCTCGGCGGGCCAGAGCGCAATCCGGTAGAACCGGCCGCCGCGACGCCCAGGGGAGTTTGCAGGTGGAAACCGCGTTCAATGAGGTGAGAATGTGAGCCAGCAAGTCGATAAATCCGTAATGACCACGACCGTTACCCTGATCTCCGGATTGGTGCTGTTGGCGGTCGTGCTGTTCATGGTGGCCGCCCTCCTCGGCGTCATCGGCGGTGTTGCCCCGGACGATAACTCGCGGAAGCAGGCCGCCGTGCTCGAACGCATCAAGCCGGTCGCTCGGGTTTCTTTCGAACAGCCCAAGCCCGCCGTCGCGGTGAAACTGTCCGGTGCGGAGGTTTACAACAAGGTCTGCGCGGCCTGCCATGCCGTCGGCACGCTGGGCGCGCCCAAGGTCGGGGCCAAAGATCAGTGGGAGCCTCGCTTTGCCCAAGGCCTGGATACGCTGGTGACGCACTCCGTCAACGGCATCCGCGCCATGCCCGCCAAAGGGGGCGATCCTTCGCTGACCGAAGCCAACCTCAAGGATGCCGTGGTGTACATGCTGGGCGAGACCGGCATCAAGGTGGAAGCTGCCGCCGAAGCGCCGAAGTAAGCCCTTAATCTTCCGGCATCGTCGCGCCGTCGGGGCCATCCTTCGGGGTGGCCCTTCTTTTTTCAGGCGAACCCTCATGCGTCCCGATCTCCGCCCCACCGAATCCCCCAACCAGCAGCGGCGCGACTGGGCGAACATTCGCGCCCTGCTGCCGTATCTCTGGGAGTATCGCGGCCGGGTGGCGCTCGCCCTCGGCTGCCTGATCTTGGCCAAGGTCGCCAATATCGGCGTGCCGCTGACGCTCAAGCGGATCGTGGACAGCCTGGACCCCCAGCAGCAGGCCGTGATCGTGTTGCCCGTTTCCCTGCTGCTAGCCTACGGCGCCCTGAAACTCGGCAGCGCTTTATGCAACGAGTTGCGCGATGTCCTGTTCGCCCGGGTCCGCTACCGCGCCATGCGCCGCTTGACAGTTCGCACGCTGGCCCATCTCCACGAGTTGTCGCTGCGCTTTCATCTGGAGCGCAAGACCGGCGCCATCAGCCGCGATCTGGAGCGCGGCGCGCGCAGCCTGAGCACCCTGCTGAACTATCTGGCGTTCAGCATCCTGCCGGTGGTGGTGGAATTTCTGCTGGCGGCGGCGCTGCTGCTGGGCCGCTATCCGACCGTGTTCACGCTCATCATCTTCGGCAGCGTCGCCGCTTACGTCGCCTTCACCCTGGCGATCACCAACTGGCGGATGGAGCATCGCCACCGGATGAACCGGCTGGAATCGCAGGCCGGCAACGAGGCCATCGACAGCCTGATCAACTACGAGACGGTCAAATACTTCGGCAACGAGGCTTGGGAGTTGCGGCGCTGCGACGCGACCCTGGCCGACTGGGAGAACAGCGCGGTGCTCAGCCAGACCTCGATGTCGGCGCTGAACTTCGGGCAGGGCGCGATCATCGCCGCCGGCGCCACGCTGATCATGTTCGTCGCCGCCGGCCAAGTCGCCGCCGGTCAGATGACGCTGGGCGATCTGGTGCTGGTCAACGCCCTGCTGCTGCAACTGTTCATCCCGCTCAATTTTCTCGGCATCGTCTACCGGCAGATCAAGTACGCGCTGGCCGACATGGACGATCTGGTGCGGTTATTCGAGCGGACGCCGGAAATTCGCGACGCCGCCGGCGCGGTCGAACTGGTCGCGACGCGGGGCGAGCTGCGCTTCGAGGGGGTGAATTTCGGCTACCAGCCCGACCGGCAAATTCTGTTCGATGTCTGCTTCACCGTGCCGCCCGGTCGCAAGCTGGCGGTGGTCGGCGCCAGCGGCGCCGGCAAATCGACGTTGGCGCGGCTGCTGTTTCGGTTTTACGACGTGACCGGCGGTCGGGTGTTGATCGACGGGCAGGACATCCGCGCCGCGACCCAACACAGCCTGCGCGCCGCCATCGGCATCGTCCCGCAGGATACCGTGCTGTTCAACGACACGCTGTATTACAACCTGGCCTATGCCCGGCCCGAAGCCAGCCGCGAGGACATCGCCGCCGCCGCCCGAATGGCGCAACTGCACGACTTCATCGCCGCGCTGCCGGCGGGTTACGAAACGCTGGTCGGCGAGCGCGGCCTGAAATTGTCCGGCGGCGAGAAGCAGCGGGTCGCCATCGCCCGCGCCATCCTCAAACGGCCGCGCATCCTGATCTTCGATGAAGCGACCTCGGCGCTGGACAGCAAATCCGAGCAGGCGATATTGCAGGCGTTGCGCGCCGTGGCCGCCGAGCACACGACGCTGGTCATCGCCCACCGGCTGTCCACCATCGTCGATGCCGACCAGATTCTGGTGCTCGATCATGGCCGGGTGCGGGAACAGGGCACGCACCGCGAGCTATTGCAACAAGACGGGCTGTATGCCCAGATGTGGGCCTTGCAGCAGCGGGAGCAGGAAACGCGGGAAGAGGAACGATTGCTGGGATTGGCCTGACTTAAATCTCGTCCCAATCGTCGGCGCCGAACTCCAGCAGCGCCCGCTCCGTTTCGTGCAAGATCACCAGAGCGCCGGCCTGTTGGCGTTGCAGCCAAGCGCGGTGTTCTTGGTGCTCGATGAACGCTTCCGGCATCGGTTCGGCGCTGCCGTCCAGCAGCGCGGTCAACTCGGCGACCGTTTCCGCCATCTGGTCCAATTCGTTCAGCAGTTCGCGGCGGCGGATGCGCAAGTCGTGGAAGGTCGGCATGGTTTTCTCCCCAATAAAGCCATCAATCCGGAACGATCATACCCCGGTAGCCGCCCACGATTCCCCAGGCCATGAAGATCGCGACCGCCACGTAAAACAGCCGAGGCAGCCACTCGGCTAGCGCGTCCCATTGCAGTTCCAGTTGCGCGTCCCACCGGCGGATTTGATGGCGGATGACCTCGTCCAGCCGGCCCGCCATCTCCCCGCTGGCGAACAGCGCCGTCGTGTCGGGATCGTCCACCACGCCGTAACGGTTCAGGGTTTCGGCGACTCCCGACCGACCTTCGGCCAAGGCCGCCGCCGCGCCGGCGAACCGGGCGCGCAACAGCGGATCGGCGACGCTCTTTCCGGCCAAGGGCAGGGCTTCCAGAATCGGCACGCCGGATTCCAGCAACAATAGCAGGCCGAATACCCCATCCCGTCGCTGCTGCCGGGCCAGCAAGCCGCCGAGCACCGGTATCGCCAACAGCAGCTTGGCCCATGTCGCGCCGGTTTCGCGGGCGAGCTGCTGGCGGTAGGCGAACGCCAGCAAGCGCAGACCGCCGTACAGCACCAGCGGCGGTCCCATGGCCCGCAACAGGTAGCCGCCCAGCCCGATGGCGCCCTGGAACAGCGCCGGAAACGGCGCGACGAACGTGCGCCAGCGTCAGGATCAGAAACGGAAACACCAGCCGCGATTTCAACCGGCCGAACAACTGGGCGCGGCTGGCGTAGTGTTCGCTCAGGCGTTTATACAAAGATTCCAGCCGCCCGCCCTTCGCCGCCGCGCGCACCAACCGCGCTTCCCACGGCAGCAGCGCGCCGCCGCTCTGCCCCGCTTTCGCCAAATCCGCGCCTTTCGCGAGAGCCTGCGGCGGTCTGCGCCAAGGCTTGCCGCACGTCGGCCGGCAAATCGCGCCCGATCATGGAAAACGCTTGCGCCGGCAGCAATGCCGGCGTGTTCCATCGTCGCCAGTTGCGAGAACAGTTGGGCGCGTTGGCGGGCAGTCAGCGGCACGGGGGTTGCTCCGGGTGGATCACTTCTTGAGGTTGTCCCGTAGCCAGCCGGAAAGGTGTTGGCGGACCAGTTCCTTGAACTTGTTTGTCAGTTTTGAAAGGCCACCATAAACCTTGCTTGGGAAATGCTTTTTGCGAATTCCAACAACTTTGCGCCACTGGTCTGAGTTTTCTGGCGAGGACGGCGAATAGGGCGCGTTCTTGAAATAGTACCATGATAGCGGGTACGGCGTGGCTGTTCCTTGCTGTCTTGCCAGGCGTTGTAAGCAGTACGAAATTCGTGCTCCGTATCTCAGAGATTGGCATCGTGGGTGGGCGTGCCGAACCGCTTGCCAAACAGATACCGATGAGAAGATGCGCAGTCGTCAATTCGCATGAATGCCGTCAATCAAGCCTTGTGGGCCTTCCGGGTGGAAGCCCGGATAGGCGTCTGTTTCCCAGCGGTAGAGCTTGAGATCCACATTGAAGCACCGCACCCAGATCTCTATTCACGTTCTTCGATCACGCTGGGCAGGATATCCCGCTCAGGTTGAACATCGCTGGGGAGGCCGAGGACGACGCGAAGTGTGCGCATGATTTTCTCCGCTGATGGGGGTTGTATTTCAGTGCTCCTGGGACCAGAAGGTATCCGGCTCGATAGATTTTGAAGCGTTGTTGTAGAGCCGCGATGACAGAATAGACTGCTTTTTCAATTTGAACGCCTTGCCTGAAGTCGCTGGTGAGTTCAGAAAGAAGTTGAGCATCGCCAGTCTTTCCCAGCTCTCCGATAGCGATCCAGCGCCTAAAAAATATTGTCGTCGTGCAAGGTGGCTTGCAGTGCACTGAAGACTGCCGCATCGCCAATCTTTCCCTGCGCTTCGGCAGCAGCTCGATACTCCATGAAGCTTTCAGTGGCTTGCAGATCACCAAAAGACAACTTTAGAGGCAATGAGGGAACGTTTACACGCATCCCAGGGTTATGACATAAAAAGTCGTGTAGAGCGCTGGCGGCGGTTTCGCCCCCAATCTCTTCTAATGCGTCGGCAGCGCACCAATGGAGGCCGGTATCTTCATGATTCAGGGCAGCAACTAGGGTACTCACAGCAACGTTCCCGCCAATCATCCTCAGTGCTTCGACGATGATCCGACGCACCCCAGAATCTTCATCTCGCAGAGCGTCAGACAGAGCGCTAACAGCAACCTCACAGCTAATCCTTCCCAGAGCCTCGGCAGCGGCTCGGCGTAACGTCGCATCTTCATGGTGCAGTACTTTTTTCAGCGCGGGAACGGCATGAATGGAACGTGTTTGCCCATACAGATATATCTGATGCCATTCAAGTATCTGTGGCGTCGTTGCAATAAAGTCAATAGCTTCCGCTTGCCAATCAGGATGCACCGCCCCCGCCAACCGCGCCGCCAACGGCCAATCAACCGCTTCCGCCAGCTTGACGATTCGTAAGGCTTGCTTGCGATCTTCCAGCTAGCCCCAACAGCAGAATAAACGGCTCGGTCCATTTCAAATAGTTGAGATAACTCCGTTGTAGGGTCACATCGTCCAGCTTCGGCAGACAGCGCAACAGATACTCAGCCGCGTAATATTCCTGGATGAACTGGTGGCGGAATTCGATGCGGTCCTCGGCGCTGCGCTGGAGCAAGTGATGGTTCACCAGATCGTTCAACCATGCCATCGCCCGACTTCGAGGCTGGTCGCATTGCTCTTCCCGCAGATAGTCGGTCAGCCAGTCCTCCGCCTGCGAACGGGCGATAGCGACATGAAGTTCGGTAGGTTCCGGTCCTTGCAGCATTTTGAACGCCAGCCGTTGCAACAACCGAGGCCACCAGCGCCGCGATTCGTCCGAGACCGGCGCATCGCCCTTGATCTGGTGATCATACAGCGCGGTGAACTGGCGCAACGCCAACCCTAGATTTTCGGGCAGACGCTCCTGCGTTTCCCGAAACAGCGAACACAGCATCCACAGCAGCAGCGGCACTTTGGCCAATTCCCGCAATCGGCCTTGCAGTTGCCGCAGCAACTTGTCGCCGTCTGTGTCCAGATAAGCCCGGACGAACCGCTGCATCTGCGGCTCGGTCAGCGGCTCCATCTCCAACCGCTTGCCAATCTCCAAGTCGCCGCCGACCGCCAACTCGCGGGTGGCGAAAATCATCGGCGTCGTGGTCGCGATACTCCCGACGGAACGCCGCCAACCCCCGGCGCGCGACATCGGACGGTAACTCGTTGATGCCATCCACCAGCAACAGCAAGCGGCCTTGCCGCAGCCATTCCGGCAAGCGTTGCGCGTCCACAAAAACGACCCGTGTTCCCCCAACACCTGCCTGAGCGAATCCAGGATAGATTCCTGGTAATGACGCAGTTCCAGCAGCACGGGGATGCGGGCGTCGGCATCACTCAGCGCCCGCTCGGCTTCTTCCAGCAGCAGCCGTTGCAAGGCCGTGCTCTTGCCGGAACCGGGTCGCCCGACCAGCAACACATGCTCGGCAGCATGGCGGCGCAACCCCTCCAGCACGTCCCAGCGCTCGACCTTTTGCTCCGGCCGCTCCTTCCCCTCCGGCGTGGCTTCCGGCACCGTCCGCACCCGCAAATCCAGCAGGAACGGTGTTCCCGGTCGCGTTTCCGGCCGATGGTCCAGAACATCCAGCGGCGCGAAACACTCCCGCGAGAGGGCGTAGCGGCTATCGCAGCGGATTGATTCCAGATAAGGCGTCCAGTCCATCAAGATTGATCGATAAGATAAAATTGTCCAACAGAATCGATTTGGCAGGATGCCGTCAAGCGTTCAGAAATCGCCGTTTTCTTGTTCTGCCAGCCAAGCCGCTAATCGGCCGGTGTCTGGAAATCCAGCAACGCCTCCGTCAGCGACAACCGCTGAATGTGCGTCGCCCGAACGGCAACCACCGCGTCGAAACGTCGCCGTGGTTGCCGCAATATCAACGATGTGCTTTCTTCCCCGTGGCCTTCAGAAAATTCCCGATAATACTGGGTCTGTTTCAAGCCTGTACCAACCAAATTCAACATCGCATGAATCTCCGCGCAACCGAGCTTCGGTAGCCGATACACCCGCAAATCTTCGACTAAATCAACCGGTTCCGTCCATGCTGTCATTCCTTTCGCACCGTCGCAAACACAAAGGTTCCGAGTTTTCAACTCGGTGCATCCTTCGCTTCGAGCGACAACAGTTCGCGCAATCCCCCGAGCGGGATTTCGACCCAATCGGGGCGGTTGTCCAACTCGTAGCGGAGTTCGTAGCACGCCTTCTCCAGCGTGAACAGCGCCAGCAACACCTTCATCTGATCGGGATCGGCGGGATAGCCTGGACTGTCGCCGACCGCCGCGACGTAGCCGTCCAGAAACGCGGCTCGGCTTTGCTGCTCCCAATCGCCAAGATACGGCCAAAGCTCTGCCCGGTTGCAGGTGCCGTCGGCGGTGGCCTGGCGCAGGGCGGCATGAGCGGCGTAGTCGAACGAGCGCAGCATGCCGACCACGTCCCGCAGCGGCGAGTGCTTGGCGCGGCGTTCGGCCAGCGAGCGGGACGGCTCGCCCTCGAAGTCGATGATGATGACGTCGTCCTTGGCCACCAGCACTTGGCCGAGATGGTAATCCCCGTGATAGCGGGTCTTCATCGCTCGCGGGGTCAAGGCTTCGATTTGCTTGGCCCGCGCCGCCGCCGTGCCTCTGGAGTCCAGCACCTGCGCGGCCAGCGAGGCGTAACGGCCCGCGTGCGGCACGCCGATCCCGGCCGCCAGCACGTCCTCGGCCAGCGCCTGCGCCGATTCCGGCAGCCGATGCCGCGCCCGCTCCAGCCGCTCGAACGTCGCCTTCGCTTCCTCGCGGACCCGGTCCAGCCATTCGGCCGCATCGTTCGCCGTGATGGGTTCGGGATCGAAGGCCGGATCGCCGGTGGTTTGCGCCAGCGCCCGATGCAATTCGCCGGTGCGCCGGCCCAGGGTGGCGGCGAACAACAGATAGGAAGCGTGCGCGTTGTCGCCGGCCGCCCGCGTTGCGTCGCCCGGTTGCCGGCAATCGTCCAGGAAGCGCCTGAGGTAATCCTGGGTGTAGCTCCAGGCATCGCCCTGGTTGGCGACGAAGCCTTGCAGCAGCGCCAGCGCGATCACCTCGCCGGCTTCGTCCTCGTACTCCAGGCCACCGGCCAGCGGCGCCGCGTTGGCAAAACCGGCCTCGGTGAGAAACCGGCCCATCTCCAGCTCGGGGTTGATGCCCGGTCGCAGGCGCCGATAGCCTTTCAGCAGCATCCGGTCGCCGACGTTGAGGGTGGTGTTGCTGCTGTCCAGCGCCAAGCGCCGGATCGGCAGCGACTCCGGGTGGTCGCCGGCCAGATCGGCGAAGGCGCGGGTCGCGGTGAATCGCAGCCAGCCGCTCCCCAGCGGAATCCGGGCGTCGCGCCCGATCATCTTGACCAGGGCTTGGCCGAACTGCTCGTTGGCGAAGGCGTCGTACAGCAGGCCCATTTTGGCGCGAGCCCGAACCCGCGCCAGGGCGTGGGGCCGCAAGGGTCGCAGCTTGTCCTCGCCCTCGTCCTCCCAGGCCAGCGCCAGCGGCAACCCGTAGTCTTGCGGCTCGGGCCGGTCGACCAGCCAGACCCGGATCCGGGCCAGCACCCATTCGGTCTGCTCGACCCAGACATCGTACTGGTCGAACTCCACCCGCTCGATCCGGCCGCCCTTGCCGGCGAACCAGCGTTGGGTCGGCAGGAATTCCGGCAGCACATCGCGGATCAGCCGTTGGTGCAGGGCTTCGGCCAGCGCCCGCCGGCCCGGCTCGACCTGATCGGGAAAGAAGCTTTTCCAGCCCTGGAACAGAACCAACGTCTGCATCGGGTGACTTCCGGGGTTGGTGGATTCTGGATGTGGACGGTGGGACCGGCCAGAAGATTAAACGCCCAGCAATAAGCGTTGTTTTCCTCGATCTGCCGGCGCATCCGGGTCATGCGTTCCTGGCGTTCCTCCGGTGCCATTTCCAGCGCCCGCCGGATCGACCCGGCAGTTTGTTGCTCGCCAGGAAAATACGATAATGAGGTGCGAACGACTAAGCGGTACAATAGGTCATGAGCCAGTCCACTTATCAACTTTCCAATAATCTTTAATATAATCTGCCTGCTTGTCAAAATCGGGAAATAAATTAGCTGAATGAAATCCAATCATTTCTAGCTCATCAAAAATATCTTTCTTGCTACCATTTGGAATTATCGCCCATTTTAATACATCATCCTTATCGTACCATTCTTGTAAGTGAATTGGGTTAGGGTTTCTACATTGAGTATTTTTTCTTTCTAATTTATTTGGTAAATAATCTCCGCCTGCAAGAACAAACATACCGCTTTGAGCAGCTATTCTTATGTTTCTCCTATCAGGGAAAACACCTATAGGCATTCGTAATGAATAGAGAAAATCGAATATCCATTTTTTGGCTTCTTTGGCTTTTCCTGGTGGCGATGATACTGAGTGGCTAGACGTTTGTAGCCATACTGGCAATAAATCATAAAGTTTTGCACAAGCTTCCTCAGTGTCAGAATCGAGAAAATCTTCAGGCATGGAATAAGTTTTAGCTAGAAATTTATTTAATTCTGTGTTTTCAAGATGCTTAATGTCTTTTTCTTTTAACAAAATCACAACCTTGACCAGTTGGTCAATAAATTGATTTGAAAAACCAACAGTTAAAGCGGATTCTCTCACGGGTAGCCTAAGAAAAAGCTCATCGAGATAAGCGGTCATCGCCAATTCGGCGCGAACCACAGTATGAAAAGACTCAGGCCCAAAGACACCGGGCTCTCTTGATTTTTTGAAGTGCTCAAATTCCACTTTATCGTTTAATATTCCAGGATTTAGGGCAAAAATCTTTCCGTCTTTACGGTTATTTGCCTCTACCGCAAACCACAAAGCTATCAGAACATTTTCCGTCCAATCAAGCAATCGACACGGTAACCCGTAATGTCTTGACAAGCTCAACGCATCAAATGTCGAAGGGCACCTATCTTGGCAGCTGGGGAGACGCCTCATAAGATGTATGAGCATTCCACCTTCTTCAAAGGTTGTGGTACTACTCGTTTCGGCTGCATCCCGAAAACAATTTGGAATAAGCTTATAATTATCCTTATCACTATCACTATGGCCTCTATACCATACATGTATAGGAGGTTGTCGATTTGAAGGGTTGCCAAAACCCCAAGCCTCCAATAATTTTTCTGACCACTTGACAGCATCATAAATATTTTTTATTCCAAACATTGGAAAACACTCTAATCATTTGTTAAATATTCTTTAGTTAAGTAACTCTTCCCGCCGTCTGATTTCTATCATTTCGATAGCTGGACCATTCGACGAAAATTATATTTTCTGAGGCGCGAAATTTCGACGCATAAATCCATTTTAGCATAGTTGATCGGATGAAGCGGCTCCATACCTTTCATGATCTACTCAGCGCCTTCAATCGCCGCCAGCTCCGCCAGCGCCTGCTTCCGGCGCGAGATTGTCGAGTTCGAGTTTCGCCAAGCGCCGCCACGACCGGATGCGACATCGCAGCGAACAGCGATAATTGATGGGTATTATCCGGTCTGAATGTCCCTTCTTTGCGCAACATCTGCCGTTCCAGCAGGCGCAGCCGCTGGCGGGCCTGCCGGATCACCGCCGGCGGCACGCCCGCCAAGGCCGCCACTTGCAGGCCGTAGCTGCGACTGGCCGGCCCGTCCTGGACGCGATGCCTGAAGACGATGGCGTCGCCGTGTTCCACCGCGTCGAGATGGACGTTGGCGATGCCGGACTGTTCATCCGGCAGGCGGGTCAACTCGAAATAGTGGGTGGCGAACAGGGTGAAGGCGCGGACTTTGTCGGCCAGATGCACCGCGCAGGCCCAGGCCAGCGCCAGGCCGTCGAAGGTGCTGGTGCCGCGCCCGATCTCGTCGATCAGCACCAGGCTGTGCGGCGTCGCGTTGTGCAGGATGTTGGCGGCCTCGCTCATTTCCACCATGAACGTCGAGCGGCCGGACGCCAGATCGTCGGACGCGCCGATGCGGGTGAAAATCCGGTCGATGGGACCGATCGCCGCCCGCTCGGCCGGAACGAAGCTGCCAAGATGCGCCAGCAGCACGATCAGCGCGGTCTGGCGCATGAACGTGGATTTGCCGCCGAGGTTCGGGCCGGTGACGATCAGCATCCGCCGCCGTTCGGGTTCGAGCTTCAGATCGTTGGGCACGAACGGCTCGTCCAGCACCTGCTCGACCACCGGGTGGCGGCCCGCCGCGATCTCGATTCCCGGTTCGGCGACCAGTTCCGGCGGGTTCCAGCCCAGCGCGGCGGCGCGCTCGGCCAGATCGGCCAGCACGTCCAGTTCGGCCAGCGCGGCGGCGCTGGCTTGCAAGCCCGGCAACCGGGCGATCAGTTGGTCCAACAAGGCATCGTACAAGGCTTTTTCCCGCGCCAACGCCTGTTCCTGGGCGCGCAGCGCCTTATGCTCGAATTCCTGCAATTCCGGGATGATGTAGCGTTCCGCGCCCTTGAGGGTCTGGCGGCGGAGATAGTCGGCCGGCACCGCTTGCGACTGGGCGCGAGTGACTTCGATGTAATAGCCGTGGACCCGGTTGAACCCGACCTTGAGATTGGCGATGCCGGTGCGCCGGCGCTCCCGCGCTTCCAGCTCCACCAGATAGTGATCGGCGTGCTCGCTCAGGTCGCGCAGCTCGTCGAGCTGGGCGTCGTAGCCGGGGGCGATCACCCCGCCATCGCGCAAGGTCTGCGGCGGATTGGCGATGAGCGCCCGATTCAACAGCTCGCAGACGGCGGGGTGCGTGGCGGCGCGGCGGGCCAGATCCTGGAGCAAGGCCGCATCCGAGAGCCCGAGAAACTGTTGCACGCCCGGCAGCCGGGCGAGCGCGTCGGCCAGGGCGATCAGGTCGCGGGGCCGGGCCGATTTCAGGGCGACTCGCGCCAGGACCCGTTCCACGTCGCCGGTGCCGCGCAGCAAGCCGCGCAGATACTCGTGACCGCCGTTGTCCAGCAATTGCCGCAAACTGTCTTGCCGCTGGCCGAGCGCGGCTCGATCCCGCAACGGCCGGTGCAGCCAGCGGCGCAGCAAGCGGCCGCCCATCGGCGTCACGCAGCGGTCGAGAATCCCGATCAAAGTGTGTTCGTGGCGGCCGCTCAGGCTCTGTTCCAACTCCAGGTTGCGGCGGCTGGCGGCGTCCAGAATCACGCTGTCTTCGTGCCGCTCGACGCGCAGCCCGGCCAGATGCGGCAGGGCGCTGCGCTGGGTATTCTTGACGTATTGCAGCAAACAGCCGGCGGCGGCCACCGCGACGGGCTGGTCGGCGCAGCCGAAGCCGTCCAGATCGCGCACGCCGAACTGGGCGCACAGCGCGCGGACGGCGCTTTCCAGGTCGAAATGCCAGGGCGCTTGCCGGCGCAGACCGGGATGCTCCCGCCAGGAATCGGGCGGGCCGAAATCCTCGCCGATCAGCAGTTCCGCCGGTTTCAGCCGCTCCAGCTCGTTGAGCAGCGCCGTTTCGCCGCGAACCTGCACGACCGTGAACCGGCCGCCGCTCAGGTCCAGATAGGCCAACCCGTAGACGTTCTTGACCCGATGCAGAGCGGCCAGCAGATTGTCGCGGCGCTCGTCCAGCAAGGCTTCATCGGTCAGGGTGCCCGGCGTCACGATGCGGACCACCTGTCGCTCCACCGGGCCCTTGCTGGCGGCAGGATCGCCCAGTTGCTCGCAGATCGCCACCGATAGGCCGAGCTTCACCAGTTTGGCGAGATAGGTTTCGACGGCGTGAAACGGGACGCCGGCCATCGGAATGGGTATTCCGGCCGATTGACCGCGCGAGGTAAGCGTGATATTTAGTAACTCCGCTGCTTTACGTGCATCATCATGGAACAGTTCGTAAAAATCGCCCATGCGATAGAACAGCAGGACATCGGGATGCTCGGCCTTGATGCGCAAATATTGCTGCATCATCGGAGTATGGGCTGAAAATTCGTCCGGATTCATCATTGTCATCACAGGATCGATTGTCGCGAGCGGCGTCTTTGATCACGAATATTTTTGCCGGGAATTACAACGCTCAAAAAGCTAAAAATTTGATTAAAATCTGATAATTATTGGAGATCGACACCGATAGGCTCTATCGAAAGTCACCAAAAAAATGATTGCCAACTATTTTTTGCCTAATATAAAACGATCAAATCCTTTAACTTGAGGAAATTGCTATGCTCAAGAGAATCACTGCCACAGCTATTTCGATAATAGCGCTTTCTGCAGCCACCATCGCCGATGCTCAAACTGCACGGGATTACATTACCGTTGTCGGCGCCTACACGGGCGTTCCGCTGGCGACCGCAGTCGCCGAACGCTTTATCAAAACCGCCGGATTCAAACTTCCTCGGATTGAAGCCAATACCACGGGCGGTGGCCTGAAATCGTTTTGCGCCGGTATCGGGATCGAAACTCCCGACGCCACCACCGCCACCCGGCGTATCCGGCCCTCCGAAGTGGAATTGTGCGAAAAAAATGGCGTCAAGGACATTATCGAGGTCAAATTTGGCTACGACGCGCTGGTTCCCGCGCACTCGGCCGGCGGAAAAATTACCGCTTTAAATCGCAAGGAGCTTTTTCTGGCCCTGGCCAAGGACGTGCCCGATCCCAAAAACGGATCAAAATTGATTCCGAATCCCTACAAGACCTGGAAGGAAATCAATCCCGCCCTGCCCGACACCAAAATTCAAATCACCGGACCGGGTCCAACCATTGGCAGCTACGATGCGCTTGTCAACTACATCATGCTGGCCGGCTGCAAGCAATTCGAACCAATCAAAGCCTTGGAATCGGCCGATCCCAAGGCTTTCGAAGCGGCCTGTAAAACCTTTCGCAAGGATGGAGCTTATAATGAATTTGTCAATTACGATACCGTTGTTCAAGAGCTGAAAAACAACCCGGAACTGCTCGGTATCATCGGGTTCTCGATATCGAGAGCCGCCGAACTCAAAAACCCTTCTCTGGATGGCATCGAACCCACGCTATTGAGCGTTTCGCGACAGGAATACGCCCTGACGTTCCCTCTCTACGTGTACGTGAAAAAAGCGCACGTCGGGACGATTCCCGGTATCAAGGAATATCTGGCGGAATTCACATCCGAGAATGCCCTGAGCGTGACAGGTTATCTTTTCGACAAAGGGGTGGTTCCGATGTCGTTTATCGAGCGTCAGCAGGTAAGAACCAGCACGGCGGCCCTCGATTCTCTGTCGCTGGAATCGAAAACCCGATAACCCGCCAGGAGCAAGCGATTAACTCGTAAGCGAAAATTGACTAAATCCCGGTGGAAGCCGCTCGCGAGTTCCACCGAACTTGGCGCTCTACCGCAAATAAACCCCATCCGCGCCGATCTTGCCCGGCCCGTCGAGCACGTAAATCCCGGCCGAATTGCCGCGCACCTGGAAGGAGATGCTGCCGTGATGCACGGCGATTTCGTTGCCGGTCACCGCATCGCGATAGTGGCCGTTGCGGATGTTGCCGACGGTGATGCTCTGATCGCCGCCGATGGCGAGTCCCACCACGGCGTAGCTTTCGCCGTCGTTGAAATCGCGCACGAAGCTGATGCCGCTGCCCCAGTCGTTGACGCGGCTCATCGGCGCTTTTTGTAACGCCGGAATCTGGCGGCGAATCTGGTTCAGCCGCTTGATGTGCTGGTAGAGCGGGTTGCTCTGGGTCTGGCCGATCCGCTCGTCGGTCAGATGGTCGCCGAAATAGGCGCGTCCGGTCTGGTCGAGGGTGTCGTCGTTGCCGATCACGTCCTGCGGGGCGCCTTTCATGAACTCGATTTCCTCGCCATAGTACAGGCAGGGAATGCCGCGCACCGTCCACAACAAGTTGTAGGCCGCCGCCGCCATCCACTGCTCGCCCTTGAAGCGGAAGCGGAAATCGTTGTCGGGGCCGACGTCGTGATTTTGCAGGAACGTCACCAGCTCGGTCGCGTTGCCGTAAATCCAGTCCATCTCCAGCACTCGGCCCACCCCGTCGAAGCTGCCCCGGCTCAGGTTGTCGCGGAAGGTGGAGAACAAGCCGAAATCGAGTTGCGGGAAGCCGGAATCGCCACCGGAATTGGGGTCGCGCGGGTCGTGGCCCAGCCGGGTGTACCACCAAGGCCGGATGAACGACGGGCCGTTGTCGCCGCCGCCCAGATCGCCCCAGCCGTAGCCCTTGACCAAATTTTCGCCGAACACGAATAGCCCCGGTTTGTGCGCCTTCCAAGCGTTGACGTACTCCAGCAGGTTGTCGCGGGGAACGTGCTTCACCGTGTCGATGCGCAGCGCGTCCACGCCCATGTCGAGATAGCGGTTGATGGAGCCGATCAGATAGTCCTTGACGTTCTGCCGGTCGGTGGCAAGGTTGATGCAATCGCCGGCGATATGCTTCAACTGGACGGCGGCGCTCTCCCAGTCGCCGCCACAGATAAAGCCGTGCTGCATGTACCATTCCGGGTCGAGGTGGTTGGCGTCGATGCCGAAGAACCGGCCGGGGTTGTAGCCGGGTTTGGGCACGGTCTCGCCGGTCTTGGGATCGACCAGCGGAACCTTGCCTTCCGGGTCCATGGCGTGCCGCTCCCGATACCACTCCGGCGCGACCGGATTGTCGATGTCGTCGCGGTTCGGCCAGGCGTAGTTGCCGAGGTTGCCCTGATACGGCCCGTGGTTGACCCGGCCCTGCTCGGAGCCTTGCGGCACGTAGTATTTGATCGGCAGGTGGTCGATGTGGACCTTGCCGCGAATCCCGTATTGGCAGGAATGGTTGACCACCACGTCCTGGATGATCTTGATGCCGCGCTGGTGGGCTGCGTCGATCAAGTCCTGATAGGTGGCGTCCGGCGATTCCAGCCGGGGATCGATGCGGGTCCAGTCGTAGGCGTGGTAGCCGTGGTAGTCGAGGCCGCTGCGGTTTTCCACCGGCGGGGTGATCCAGATGGCGGTGAAGCCCAGATCGCGGATGTAGTCGAGCCGCTGGATCAAGCCCTTGAAATCGCCGCGCCAGTGGGGGTCCTCGGGCTGGCCGGTCGCGCGGTTGAACTTGATGCGGTCGCGGCAGAAGAAACTGGTGCTGGGATCGCCTTCATAAAAGCGGGCGGTCAGCAGAAAATAGATGGTTTCCTCGCGGAAATCCTTGCCGGTGAGGGTAACCGGACGCGGGGTCGGAACCGTGGGAGCGGGCGTGACGCCGGGAGGGTCGCCGCCCGCGCCGCCCGCGCCGGCGTCCGATGGCGACGACGGCGCGTCCGGGTTGTGATCGAACCAGCCGCCATCGAGGGTATACCAGCCGAGACGATCCCGCTGCAGATCCTGGGTCTGCCGCCCGCGATTGTCGTGGAACAGCAGACGCGCGGTGCTGATGCCATCGAACCGATAGACGAACCAGCCATTCCCGTCATCGCTCATCGGTACGCCGGGCCAATCGATCATGGCTGCCGGCGGGCGGGTGTCCCAAAAATGGATTTGCAGCGTGTCGGCCCAGTCGGCGGGCTTTTTGAAATAAACGATCAGATCGGCCATGAGCGGGTTCCAGAGGGTTAAAGCGATAGATGGATGACTCGAATCGAGGCGGGCGGGAATGCGGGATTCTTCTTGGCAGCGATGACGGATTTTTATCGATTCTGGGCAGCGAAGCACCGTCCCGCCAAAGGTGGGCGGGGCGGGGTG
Source organism: Candidatus Competibacter sp. (assembly GCA_037045685.1). GTDB lineage: Bacteria > Pseudomonadota > Gammaproteobacteria > Competibacterales > Competibacteraceae > Competibacter_A. The sequence continues at coordinate 125,627 of JBAOII010000020.1, read as the reverse complement.
GGCCTGCTCCCGCCCGCCAGCCGGAGAGGGGAGCAACGATTTATCGTTCGGCGGAAAGTGGCCCCCAAAACCGAGCCGTCAATATTCGTTCAGCCGCGCGCTGCGCTCCTGATAGCGGGCGCGCAGACAACGCACGTCCGCTCCGCAAGTGTCGCGGGCGCTCAGCCAGGAACGCTGATCCTGCCGGACCATCTCGGCCTTGCGCGGCGGCAGGCGATTGAGCAGGGAGCGATATTCCACCGCCAACTCCTCGTCCATGCGGTTGAGGCTGGGATTGCTGCACACCGCGATTTCGGCGGCCGTATCGGCTCGGGTACAATCGTAGCTGGCGGCGTGCGCGGACAGCGGCAGCAGGCTGGCGCAGAACAGCGCCAGGGACAAACGCTTGAGCATGGTGATTCCCCCTTGATTTGATTGACGTGAAATTTGGAGTTGCTCGACCCCTTTCCCAATTCGCTACACTAACGCCTAACTTCGCGGCAGTTCAAGCAGAAGCCCCCACGGGGCGAGCCATCGACCGGAGTGGGGCCATCAACCGTCCGAGGCGGTTCCCCTCCGCAGTTTCAATTGCAGCACGGTCGCCGCCAGAATCAGCGCGAACAGGACGAACGCCGCCGCCGATGCGTAGCCCATGTTCCACCAGCGGAAGCCTTCCTCGTACATCAGCAGCACCACGCTGAGCGTGCGGTTGGCCGGACCGCCCTGCGTCATCACATACGGTTCCGCGAACACCTGAAAATAGCCGATCATGGTCATCAGCGCCACGAACAGGAAAGTCGGACCCAGCAGGGGCAGGGTGATGTGGCGAAACTGCTGCCACGGGCTGGCCCCGTCGATGCGCGCCGCCTCGTAAAGCTGGGCGGGAATGTTCTGCAAACCGGCGATGAAGATGATCATGTTGAAACCGAAATTCTTCCACACCGCCATCAGAATGATCGCCGGCATGGCCCAGGCCGGGTCGCCCAGCCAGTCGATGGGCGCGATGCCGAACCAGCTCAGGCCGTAATTCAGCAAGCCGTAGCGGGGGTGGTAGAGATAGCGCCACACCACCGCCACCGCGACCAGGGTGGTGACCACCGGCAAGAAGAACGCGGCGCGGAAGAAGCCCGGAAAGCGGATCAGGCGCGAACTCACCAGCAGCGCCGCGCCCAGCGACACCGCCACCGACAGCGGACCGCCGACCACCACGAAATACAGGGTGTTGCCGAGCGCGGTCCAGAACAGCGGGCTTTGCAGCAGTTGCAGGTAATTGGCGAAACCGACAAAGCGCAACCGGTCGAGATCGCCCAGCGCGTAGATGTCGAAATCGGTGAAGCTCAGCAGCAGCGCGGCGAGCACCGGCAGGAAGAAGAACACGGCGATCAGCAGCAGCGCCGGGGCGAGAAAGGCCCAGGCGCTCAGGGCGGCATGACGCTCGGGACCGATCATGGCGTCACGCCCCGCGCCAGCAACCAGCGCCGTTTTTCCAGGATCCGATCCACGTCCCGATCCAGCGCGGCCAAGGCCGCATCGACATCCAATTCTCGGCGGACCGCCAGTTCGGCGTAATAGGCGATACGGTTGGCGATCCGCTCCCATTCGGGAATCGGCGGCGTCGCCCGCACGTTTTGCAACTGTTGGCGGAAGGCTCGGGCGTGACGGTTGCCGACCAGCGCCGGATCGCTCCAGGCCGATTGCCGGGCCGGCAAATCGCCGGTCAGTTGATAGAATCGCGCCTGCTGTTCCGGCTCGGCCAGAAATTCCAGCAGCTTCCAGGCGGCCTCCCGGCGGGGCGAGGTCCGGCTGAGGGCCAAGCTGGCGCCCCCGGCCAGCGATAGACCGACCGCCCTCACCCCCGGCCCCTCTCCCGGCGGGAGAGGGGAGAAATCATCGAATGCCGGCAACGCGGTTGTCATCCACTGGTCTTGCATCGCCGCCGGCAGGCGCCGCCCGAACTCGCCGATGTTCCACGGTCCGCTGGCGTACACCGCGAACGTCCCCTTGGCGAATTCCTGATAGAGGTTGGCCATCTGGGCGTTGCTCACCGGCGGCGCCAAGCCCCGGTCGAACAGTCGCAGGTAGAACGCGAACGCCTCTCGAAACGGCGGTTCCCGGAAATTGCCGTACTGGTTGCGGTCCCGCAGCAGGCTGGCGCCGCGTTGCAGGGCGAGAATGACCGGCAACTGCCATTCGTTGATCGGCAGCAGGATGGCGTAGCGCCCCGAAGCGTTCGCGCCTTTGAGCGCGGTCATCGCTTGCAGCCAGCCGTCCCAAGTGGCCGGCGGCTCGGCGAAACCGGCGGCGGCGAGCAGATCGGTTCGGTAGAAGAACAGCCGGGTATCCACATACCAGGGTAAAGCGTAGGTCCGACCGTCCAGCCGGTTGGTGGCGAGGATGCCGGGAAAATAGTCGTTCAGCGCCGCTGCCGGCCAAGGTTTCAGCCGCTCGTCCAGCGGCTCGATAGCGCGCAGGGCCACGAATTCGGGAATCCAGGTGTTGCCGAGTTGGAACGCATCCGGCATGGAGTCGCCGGCGTAGGCGGTCAGCAATTTTTCGTGCGCCGCGCTCCAGGGAATCTGCTGCACCCGTACCCGGATGCCGGGGTGGCGGCGCTCGAATTCCGGCAGCAGCGCCTTGACCTGCTCGCCTTCCTGGCCCATGGCCCAGAATTCCACGGTCGCCGCCCGGTCGGCGGCGGAATCGCACCCGGACAGTCCGAAAGCGAGCAAAATGATGAAAAGCAGGCGGAACGGTGGCGGCATGGCGGTTAGTTTAACCGCAATCGCGCCGGGATTGGACGAAAGGCTTGAAAGTGCTCCCCATTATCCCCATACAATCACGTCGGAATTCCCAACCATCTTTATCCGCTTGCGAGGTGCCCCATGCCGATTTACGAATACCGTTGTCAGTCCTGCGATCACGACCTGGAAGTGATGCAGAAACTCAGCGATCCCGAATTGAGCGACTGCCCGGCCTGCGGCAAGCCGGAACTCAAGAAGCTGATTTCGGCCGTCGGGTTCCGCCTGAAGGGCAGTGGTTGGTACGAAACCGATTTCAAGAAGGGCGGCAATCAGAAGAACGTGGCCAAGGAGGACAGCGCTCCCGCCGGCGAGAGCAAATCTGCGCCCGCCTGCGACGGCGCGGGCGGCTGCGGCGCGTGCCCCGACGCCGGCGGCGACGGCGGCTTGATTCGATCGCCTTAATCGAGCGTGGAATCGCGTGTCGGCGGCACGGCGAGCGCCGTTCGATGTCTCGGGGCCAAAGTTGCGGCGCGCTGCCCGGATTACGTACCATTTCAGCCCTCATCCAATCGATACGATCCTTCGATCGCTCGATTCTCCGAACCTCTCTAGCCTCGTTTTGCCAGACGGATATCAGACACCATGCGCAGCCACTATTGCGGCGAAGTCACCGAAGCCCTGCTCGATGGGGATGTCACCCTCTGCGGTTGGGCGCACCGCCGCCGCGATCATGGCGGCGTGATCTTCATCGACTTGCGCGACCGCGAGGGTCTGGTGCAGGTGGTGATCGATCCCGATGTGCCGGACGCCTTCGCCAACGCCGAGCGGGTCCGCAACGAATTCGTGTTGCGCGTGGTCGGGCGGGTGCGCCGCCGCCCGGAAGGCACGGTGAATCCCAATCTGGCGACCGGCGCGGTGGAGGTGTTGGCCCGCGAGCTGGAAATTCTCAACCGCTCCGAGCCGCTGCCGTTCCAGCTCGACGACGACGACACCTCCGAGGAGGTGCGGCTGCGCTACCGCTATCTCGATCTGCGCCGGCCCGAGATGCAGGAGCGGTTGCGGCTGCGCACGCGGGTGATCAGCCAACTGCGCCGGTTTCTCGACCGGCACGGTTTCATGGACATCGAAACGCCGATGCTGACCAAAGCCACTCCAGAAGGCGCCCGCGACTATCTGGTGCCGAGCCGCACCCATCCCGGCAGCTTCTTCGCCTTGCCGCAGTCGCCGCAGTTGTTCAAGCAACTGCTGATGATGGCCGGCATGGACCGCTACTATCAGGTGGCGCGCTGTTTCCGCGACGAGGACCTGCGCGCCGACCGCCAGCCCGAGTTCACCCAGCTCGACATCGAGACCTCGTTCATGGACGAGGGGGCGATCACCGACTTGATGGAAGCGATGATCCGCAGGATGTTCAAGGAAGTGCTGGATGTCGAACTGCCCAACCCGTTCCCCCGGATGCCTTACGAGACCGCGATGCAGCGGTATGGCTCCGACAAGCCGGACCTGCGCATCCCCCTGGAGCTGACCGAGCTGTCGGACTTGATGGCGGAGGTGGATTTCAAAGTGTTCGCCGGCGCGGCCCAAGACCCGCGCGGCCGGGTGGCGGCGTTGCGGGTGCCGGAAGGCGGCAAGATTCCCCGCCGCGAGATCGACGGCTACACCGAGTTCGTCGGCCGCTACGGCGCCAAGGGTTTGGCCTACATCAAGGTCAACGACGCCGGCGCGGGGCGAAACGGCCTGCAATCGCCCATCGTCAAGTTCTTGCCCGACGAGGTGCTGGCGAAAATTCTCACCCGCACCGGCGCGGAAAACGGCGATCTGATCTTCTTCGGCGCGGACTCGGCCAAGGTGGTCAACGATGCGCTGGGCGCGCTGCGGCTGCGGGTCGGTATGGACCTCGGCTTGCTGAACGGCGAATGGGCGCCGCTGTGGGTGGTCAACTTCCCGATGTTCGAGTGGGACGAGCAGGAAAAGCGCTGGAACGCCCTGCACCATCCCTTCACCGCGCCGCGCGTGGACGATCCCGCCGAGATGCGCGCCGACCCTGGCCGCTGCTTGTCGCGAGCCTACGACATGGTGTTGAACGGCTCCGAGATCGGCGGCGGTTCGGTGCGCATTCACCGCCAGGAGATGCAGAGCGCGGTGTTCGAGTTGCTCGGCATCGGCGCCGAGGAAGCCCGCGCCAAGTTCGGCTTCCTGCTGGACGCGCTGAAATTCGGCTGTCCGCCGCACGGCGGTCTGGCCTTCGGTCTGGATCGGCTGGTGATGCTGATGGCGGGCGCCAAGTCCATTCGCGAGGTGATGGCTTTCCCCAAGACCCAGACCGCCGCCTGCCCGCTGACGCAAGCCCCGGCGCCGGTCACCGAGGCGCAGTTGCGCGATCTCAATATCCGTCTGCGCCGCACGCCTTAGAAGGGGAGCACCGGCGAAAAATCCTGGTTCTTGTCGCGCCCCTTTCCCCTCGGAAGGGGGGTGGGAGTGGGGGAAAGAGGGGTCGAGAGCGAGATTTTACTTTTCTTGGCCGACCCAAAAGGATCACGCCGGCGATCACTCTTCCCTCTCGGCCAGCGCCCTTTCGATGCGACGATCCGGGATCAGCCACATCGCGGCCACGATGACGTAGCACGCTTGCGCGACCGCCGCATTCAAGAAAGCGAGGGGAATCGCCGCCGCATAAATCAGCACGGACAGATTGCCTTTGATATCCCGGCCGATGGCGCGGGCCAAGACCGACCGCTCGCCCTCGGTGGCGATGATGGCGCGCTGCAACAGCCAGTACGCCACCGCCCCCATCAGCAAGGCCACCCCGTAGAACGCCGTGGGCAAGGGCGCGAAATGGTTTTCGCCCATCCAGCCGGTGACGAAGGGGAAGAGCGACAACCAGAACAGCAGATGCAGGTTCGCCCAGAGGACGCTCCCGCTGACCCGCCGCACCGCGTGCAGCAGATGGTGGTGGTTGTTCCAGTAGATGCCGACATACACGAAGCTCAACACGTAGCTCAGAAAGACGGGCAGCAAGGGTTGCAGGGCCGCCAGGTCTTCGCCGTGCGGCACCTTCAACTCCAGCACCATGATCGTGATGATGATGGCCAAAACGCCATCGCTGAAGGCTTCGAGCCGATTCTTGGTCACGGTGTCGCGCACCGGAATTTGGCCAAAGACCGTGCGGCGCTCCCGGCGCCGATGACGGAAATGCGCATGTTCGACCTCTCTGCGATAAGGGATTGAAATTGACGAGGAGGCCACCGAGCGAAGCTGGGGCTGGAAAAATTTTAGTCGAACGGCAAACCGCTGCTAGCATATTGCGCTTCGCTCGCCCGAACGGACGATAATGCACTCCTTTCCCCTGTCACGCCCCTACAAACGCCCCGAATCGGTGCTGGTGGTGGTCTACACCGTCGTTGGCGAGGTGCTGGTGTTGCGTCGCCGGCAGCCGCCCGATTTCTGGCAGTCGGTGACCGGCAGCCTGCGCTGGGAGGAAATCGACCCGATGGATGCGGCGCGGCGGGAGTTGTGCGAGGAAACCGGATTGGATGATGCGGTGGAGGTGATCGGCTGCGGGACGATCAACCGCTTCCCGATCCTGCCCCCCTGGCGCCATCGCTATGCGCCGGACGCCACCGAGAACGTCGAGCATGTGTTCCGGGTTCCGCTGCCGGGGCGTCCGCCCATCGTCTTGAATCCCGCCGAACACGTTGAATGCGAATGGCTGCCGCGAGCCGCCGCCGCCGCCCGAGTCGCCTCCTGGACCAACCGGGACGCCATCTTGCAACTGCCATGAGAGGATTGTTCGCCCGTTTCGCCGGCCCGCTCGTCGGTCTGGCGCTGTTCGTCGCCGCGCTGTGGGTGTTGCACCGAGCGTTGACCGAATACCGCTACCAGGATGTGGTCGCCTATCTGGAGGGATTGCCGCATTTGCATCTGGCGGCCGCGTTGCTCGCCACGGCGCTCAGCTATCTGGTCACCACCGGCTACGATTGGCTGGCGCTGCGCTATATCCGCCGGCCGCTGCCCTGGCCCAAGATCGGTTTCGCCGCCTTGCTCAGCTACGCCTTCAGCAATTCGGTGGGCCTGTCCGTGCTGACCTCCAGCTCGCTGCGCTACCGGCTCTATTCGAGCTGGGGCCTGACGGCGGTGGAAATCGCCCGGATCATCGTGTTTACCACCTTGACCCTGTGGCTGGGCATTCTGGCCGTCGGCGGCGCGGTGCTGGCGCTGGATCCGCTGGATTTGGGCGCCATTCCTTATCTGGACCTGGACGGCCGCTTGCTGGGGTTGCTGATGCTGATTTTGCCGGCGACCTATCTGCTGCTCGGTCTGCTCCGCCGCCAGCCGCTCGCGCTGGGGCCGTGGCAACTCCCGATGGTTCGCCCCCGCCTGGCCTTGCCGCAACTGGCCGTGGGCGCGCTGGACTGGGTCATGGCCAGCGTGGTGCTGTACGTGTTATTGCCGCCGTTGGGGACGGTCGGGTTCGGCCATGTCCTGGGCGTGTTTCTGGTGGCCCAGACCGCCGGGCTGATCAGCCATGTCCCCGGCGGTCTGGGGGTGTTCGAGTCGCTGGTGCTGCTGTTGCTGCGAGATCGCCTGCCGGCCGCCGACCTGCTGGGCGCGCTGCTCGCCTATCGGCTGGTCTATTACCTGCTGCCGCTGGTGCTGGCGACGATCGTGCTCGGCGCCTACGAGTTGCGGCACCAAAAGGAGCGGATCCTGTGGTTGCCGCGCGTGGTGGGTCCATGGGTGCCGGTGCTGTTACCGCATGTGTTCGCGCTGTTGGCGCTGATCTGCGGCGCGGTGCTGCTGTTTTCGGCGGCGACTCCGGCGGTGGAGGCGCGGCTGGCTTGGCTGGAGGATTTGCTGCCGCTGTCGGTGCTGGAAGCCTCTCATTTCGTCAGCAGCTTGGTCGGCATGAGCCTGTTGCTGCTCGCCCGGGGATTGCAGCGCCGTCTGGACGCCGCCTGGCTGTTGGCGGTGGCGCTGCTGGGCGCCGGAATCGCGGCCTCGCTGCTGAAAGGCGCGGATTACGAGGAGGCGCTGATCTTGCTGGTGCTGCTGGCCGGGCTGTTGCCGTCCCGCCGGCAGTTCTACCGCCGGGCCTCGCTGTTCGGCGAGCGGTTTACCCCCGGCTGGATCGCTACCATCGCGGTGGTGCTGCTTTGCTCTGTCTGGCTGGGGCTTTTCTCCTACAAGCATGTCGAGTATTCGCACTCCCTGTGGTGGGCCTTCAGCTTCGGCGGCGAGGGCGAGGCGCCGCGCTTTTTGCGTGCCGTGGTGGGCGCGCTGGGCGTGGCCCTGTTCTTCGGCATCGCCAAATTGTTGCGGCCGGCGTCCTTCGATCCGACCCTGCCCGGCGCCGGCGAACTCGAACGAGCCCGGACCATCGCCGTCGCGTTTCCCCGCACTTACGCGCACTTGGCGCTGTTGGGCGACAAGGCCCTGCTGTTCGACCCGAACCGTAGCGCGTTTTTGATGTACGGGGTCGAAGGGCGCAGCTGGGTCGCGATGGGCGACCCGGTCGCCGACCGCGAGGAAGACCGCCGCGAACTGGCTTGGCAGTTTCGCGCGCTGTGCGAGCGCCACGGTGGCTGGCCGGTGTTTTATCAGGTTCATCCGGACAACCTGGGCCTGTACGTGGAACTGGGCCTGACGCTGCTCAAATTCGGCGAGGAAGCTCGGGTGCGACTCGCCGAATTCTCGCTGGACGGCAAAGCTCGCAAGTCGATGCGGAATCTCGTCAATCGCTTGGAGCGCGAGGGCTATCGTTTCGAGATCGCCGAGACCGCCGCCGTGCCGGAACTGCTGCCCCGGTTGCGGGCGATTTCCGATGCGTGGCTCGACGGAAAAAAAAGCCGGGAGAAACGGTTTTCGCTGGGATTTTTCGACGAGGGCTACTTGCGGGCCGGCCCGGTCGCCATCGCGCGATACCGCTCCGAGATAGTCGCTTTCGCCAATCTCTGGCAAGGTGGTGGCGTGGAGCTGTCGGTGGATTTGATGCGCTACCTGCCCGAGAGCTCGAACGGGTTGATGGATTATCTGTTCATCGAGCTGATGCTCTGGGGCCGCGAGCGAGGCTACCGGTGGTTCAACCTGGGCATGGCGCCGCTGGCCGGCTTGCACAACCGCGGTTTCGCGCCGCTGTGGAACCGGTTCGGCGCTCTCGTGTTCGGCGGCGGCGAGACGTTTTACAATTTTCGGGGCTTGCATCAGTACAAGGACAAATTCGATCCCCGCTGGGAAGCCCGCTACATGGCGGTGCCGGGCGGCATGACCTTGCCTCGAATTCTGACCGATTTGACCGCGTTGATCGCCGGCGGTTTTAGGGGAGCCATCGGCAAATAACAACGATAACGAAGGATCAATCATGTACGGGTTATCGCGAATGCTATGCTCGATCGCCGTCTTGCTGGCGGTTTCCGCCGCACAGGCCGGGCCGGTCGAGGAAACGCTGGACCACGCCACTTTCGGCAAGCTCGCCATTTATCGCGCCACCGACGAGCCCAAGGGCGTGGTGCTCTTCGCGTCCGGGGCGGGCGGCTGGAATCCGGATCTGGCGGCGGCGGCGCAGGATATGGCGGGACTGGATTACGTGGTTGCCGGCATCAACCTGGACGACTACGTGGCTCGGATCGAGCGGTCGGATGCCGCCTGCGCCGACGTGGCGACCGACCTCGACCGCTTGAACCGGCTGATGGAGGAGCGATACCCGATCGCGACCCATCAACCGCCGATCCTGCTGGGGCAAGGCGCCGGCGCGGCGCTGGCTTACGCGGCGTTGGCCCAAGGCCCGGATGATCGCTTTCACGCCGGGGTCGCGGTGGATTTCTGCCCGCAGTTGCCGCTGCGCAAAACGCTCTGCAAGGGATCGGCGAATCTGGAGAGCGCCGCGCTGCCGGACGACAAGGGCGTGCTGCTGAAACCGATGGCCCGAATGCCGACCACCTGGTTCGTGTTCCAGAATCGGCCGGCTTGCGATGCCGTCGCCGCCACGCAGTTCGTCAAATCGATCCAGCTCGCCCGCTTGACCGACGTGTCGGGCGCCGATGGAGCCAAAGCCTGGTTGCCCCAAGTGTCCGCTCTGCTGCAATGGCTCGATCCGGGCATCGCCAAGCAGGTGCAGCCCGACGCCAGCATCAGCGATGTGCCCGTCACCGAGGTGCCGGTCACGGGTGGTCCCGACCGGCCTCAGTTCGCGCTGATGTTTTCGGGAGACGGCGGCTGGGCGCTGCTCGATCGGGCCGTGACGGCGGAACTCGCGAAAAACGGTCTACCGACGGTGGGTTGGGATTCGCTGAGCTATTTTTGGAAAGCCCGCCAACCCGACGAGGCGGCTTTGGACCTGGAACAGGTGCTGCGGCATTACCTGATGGCCTGGAAAAAGGAGCGGATCGTGCTGATCGGCTATTCGTTCGGCGCCGACGTGCTGCCGGCGCTCGCCAGCCGCCTGCCTCGGGATTTGCGCGACCGGGTCGATCTGGCGGTGTTTCTGGGGTTGTCCGATTACGCCGCGTTCGAGTTTCATCTGAGCGATTGGGTCAGCGACGAACCGTCGAAAAGCGACCGGCCGGTGCGGCCGGAACTGGAGAAGCTGACCGGGATCAAGCGGCTGTGCATTTACGGCGCGGACGAGGAAGACGCCGCCTGCCCGAAGCTCGCCGATCTGGGCCTGATCGCCGACAAGATGCCGGGCGATCATCACTTCGACGAGGATTATCAAGGCTTGGCCCGCCGCATCCTCGACCGAATTCCACCGCTGTTGGCGGTGGCCCAACCGCCCGAAAAAAACTGAAAATGGCCGTTTACGCCATCGGCGACATTCAAGGCTGCCACGACCCGTTGCGGCGGCTGCTCGACCTGCTGCGCTTCGATCCCGCCGCCGACACGCTCTGGCTGGTCGGCGATCTGGTCAACCGCGGACCCCGTTCGGTGGAAGTGCTGCGGCTGTTGCACGGTCTGGGCGAGCGGGTGGTGGCGGTATTGGGCAACCACGATTTAACCTTGCTGGCGGTCGCGGCCGGCCGGGTCAAACCCAAGCGCAAGGACACCTTTCATTCGATCCTGGACGCACCGGATCGCGCCGAGTTGCTGGACTGGTTGCGCCGCTGTCCGCTGCTCCATCACGATCCGGCGCTCGGTTTCACGATGGTTCACGCCGGGCTGCCGCCGCAGTGGGATCTGGCGCTGGCACAGGGTTGCGCGGCCGAAGTGGAAGGGGTTTTGCGCGGGCCGTTATGCGATGAGTTTCTGGGGCGGATGTTCGGCGGCGAGCCATGCCGCTGGCGGGACAATCTGACCGGCTACGACCGGCTGCGCTTCACCGTCAACGCCCTGACCCGAATGCGATTTTGTGCCGAAGACGGCACGCTGTCCTTTTCCGAGAAGGGGCCGCCGGGCAGCCAGAGACCGGGGTTGCGGCCCTGGTTCGCGGCGCCGGATCGGCGCAGCGCCGATCTCGATCTGGTGTTCGGTCATTGGGCGGCGCTCGGGTACTATCGCGCGCCGGGCGTCATCGCGCTCGACAGCGGTTGCGTCTGGGGCAACCGGCTGACCGCCGTCCGACTGGACGAACCCGGCGTTCCGGCTTGGAGCGTTCCGGCGGTCAGCCTGCCGCCGCCGCCATGATGCCGCAACTGGCCCTGATCGCGGCGCTGGCGCGCAACCGGGTCATCGGTCGCGACAATCGCCTGCCCTGGCATTTGCCGGCCGATTTGCGCTTCTTCAAGCGAACGACGATGGGCAAGCCGCTGCTGATGGGCCGACGCACCTGGGAATCCATCGGCCGGCCGCTGCCGGGGCGGCGGATGATCGTGCTGAGCCGCGATCCCGGCTATCGAGCGCCCGGTTGCGCGGTCGCGCATTCGCTGGACGAGGCCTTGGAAATCGTTGACGTGGTGCCCGAGATCATGGTGATCGGCGGCGCGTCGCTGTACGAGCAAACCCTGCCGCTGGCCGAACGGCTGTATTTGACGCAAGTGGGGGCCGAGATCGCCGGCGATGCCCGGTTTCCGGAATGGGATGAGCGGAAATGGCGGCTCGTCTGGGAGGAAGCGCATCCGGCCGATGCGGGCCATGCTTGGTCGTACCGGTTTCAGCGATGGGAGCGGGTTCGCGACTCGAATGGAATCGGTCGCTCGAATTTGAGCGCAACAATCGGATAGCCGGCGAAAAGAGGGGTCGCTAGGATCGGTTTCGTTCACCGATCAACGAGGCCAGGAGAAGAGGATGAAACGCGCAATCGACCCCGTACTCGAAACAAACGATCAGCGGTGGGAAGCTGTCGTTCGGCGCGATCCGCAGTCCGACGGCGCGTTTTTCTACGGCGTGAAGACGACCGGCGTGTATTGCCGTCCGGCCTGTTGCGCCCGGCCGGCCGAGCCGACGCAACGTCGAATTCTTTCCCGAGATGGGCCGACGCCGAACGTGCGGGCTATCGGGCGTGTCGGCGTTGCCACCCGCAAGGACTATCGAACCCTTCTCCGATTTCCGAAGCGATAGCGCGAGCGTGCCGGATCATCGAGCAAGCCGAAGCGCCACCCACCCTGAAAGCGTTGGCCGCAGCGGTCGGCTTCAGCCCGTTCCACTTCCAGCGGTTGTTCAAGCAAGCCGTTGGCGTCACGCCGAAAGTTTACGCTGTCGCTCGCCGGGTGCGGCGGTTTCAAGAAAATCTGCGCGAAGATCGAACCGTTACCCAAGCCATGTACGAGGCTGGGTTCGGGTCCAGCAGCCGATGCTACGAAAAAGCCGCCGATCATCTCGGCATGACGCCGGCCGAGTACAGAAACGGTGGCGCGGGGAAGCATGTTCGCTATGCGATGGTCGAATGTTATCTCGGCTGGATGTTGGTGGCGGCCACCGAGCGAGGCGTCTGCGCTATCGAGTTCGGCGATCATTGCGACGGCTTGCGGGATGAACTCACCGCGCGTTTTCCCGCCGCCGAACTCCGGGGCGAATGATCCCGAATTTACCGAATGGGTAGAAAGGGTTCTGGCATTTCTCGACGCGACCGGGGCGCGGTCTCGACTTGCCACTTGACATTCAGCGGCACGGCGTTCCAGCGGCGGGTATGGCAGGCGCTGCAAGCGGTTCCGGCGGGTTCGACCGCCACTTATGCCGACATTGCTAGGAAAATCGGCAAACCTTCGGCGGCGCGCGCCGTGGCCCGGGCCTGTGCCGCCAATCCGGTCGCCGTCCTCATCCCTTGCCATCGCGTCGTCCGAGGCGACGGTGGTCTGGGTGGCTATCGCTGGGATCTGCGGCGCAAGCGGGCGCTGCTGGAACGCGAAGCCGCACAACGAGCCGAGCCGGCGGAATCCTGACCGGGTAGTAGGCCCCCGAGTTTTCCAACTTTAACCGGGAGAATGACCCATGCGTGATGTCGTTCTGGTGACCACTCACGATTCCATCGCCCAGCTGACCCTGAACCGGCCGGAATCCTACAACGCCTTGAATGCCGAGACCGCGCAGGCGCTGACGCGAGCCTTGCTGGATCTTGGGGCCGACCCGGCGATTCGCGGCGTCATCATCACCGGCAGCGGCGCGGCCTTCTCGGCGGGCGGCGACATCAAGTTCGTGCTGGCCCACCCGCACGGACCAGCGGCGGCGTTCCACGAATTGGCCACTCATGTCCACGTCTGCGTGACCGAGATCCGCCGCTTGCGCAAGCCGGTGATCGCCGCCGTCAACGGCGTAGCAGCCGGCGGCGGTTTTTCTCTGGCGCTGGCCTGCGACTTCCGAATCATGGCGGAATCGGCGCGGCTCAAGCAGGGGTTCACCAGCAACGCGCTGTGCATCGACGCCGGCGGCACCTTCACCCTGCCGCGCTTGGTCGGCTTGGCCCGCGCCCTGGAAATCGCCGCGTTCGACGAACCGATAGCCGCCGACCAAGCCTTAGCCTGGGGTTTGGCGACGCGGGTGGTTCCCGACGCGCAATTGTTGGAAGCCGCCTTGACGATGGGCCAAACCCTCGCTCAAAAATCTCTGCATACCTTCGGCCACGTCAAGACCCTGCTGACCGATGCCTTCGATACTTCTTGGGAGGCGCAACTGGAACGCGAGCGACGGGGATTGGCCGCGTGCGCCGGTCACGCCGATGGGTTGGAAGGGTTGCATGCCTTCGTGGAAAAACGGGCGCCGCGCTACAACCGTTGACGGAATGCCCTCACCCTCAACTCCTCTACCGTCCCGCGTCCGCCCTCGCCTCAATAGCGCCACTGCTCATGCCGCAGGGGCAGTTGATTCAGCAAATCCCGGCGATGCCGCCAGTCGGGCATGAAGCGATCCATCAAGCCGATGAAGCGGGCGTTGTGGGTCGGCTCCAACAGGTGAGCCATTTCGTGCACGACGAGGTATTCGAGACATTCTCGCGGTTTTTTGGCGAGTTCGGCGTTGAGGCGGATGCTGCCGGCTGCGGGCGTGCAACCGCCCCATTTGGTTTTCATCCGCTGGACGAAGAACCGCCGCACGCGCACCCCCAGCAACGGTTCCCACTCGGCGATGAGCGGCGGCGCGGCCCGCTTGACCTGTTCCCGATACCATTCGGCGATAATGGCCTCCCGCCGCGCCGCGTCGGTGCCGGACCGGACCCGCAGCACCATCCGGTTGGGTTCCAGTTCCACTTCCGGCGCGGCGTCGCCTTCCACGACGGCGAGCAGATAGCGCTTGCCCCACGCGAAGTGGCTCTCGCGATCCAGATATTCGCGGGGTGTTTCTCGTTCCTGTTCTTGAAGTTTGCGCTGTTGCCGCCTGATCCATTCCAGCTTCGAAATCGCGAAGACGCGAATGGTGTCGAGGCTCATGCGCCGGGGGGCGGAAATCCGCACCTGGCCCAGCGGCGGATACACGCTGAGATGGACGTTCTTGATATCCTTCAGCACGACATCCACCGCGATGTCGCCCAGTTGAAGCCGCGTCGCCATCAGTATTCCGTCTGCGCCTTGATGATGAGAAAGATCCGCTCCACTTCGGCGAGGTCTTGCAGGATGCCATACAGCGCCGCTTTGATCACCTGCTCTCGGGCCTGGACGCCGCGCCAGCCGTCGGGGCGCACTCGGTGGACGGTCGCGTCGATCTGGAGCGCCAGCGCTTCGTTTTGGCCGAGGTTGTTCCAAAGGGCGCGCTGGCCGGGCGTGTCCAGCTTGTCGGGCGTATCGTCCCCCTTGCCGGCCTCCACTCGCTGCGCCAGTTCGGCGATGCGTTTCAGGTAGTCCTCGTACTCGATGGCCTTCGCCTTGCGCAGTTCGATGATCTCCTGCAACTGCGCCGACATCTTTTCGTAGAAAGCCGGGTCGGTCAGGTGTTCCTTGATGATCTTGCGGCGGACGTTGTTCTCGATGGTTTCGGCGATGGCGTTTCGGTTGCCTTTCAGTCCGCCGAGCTGTTTGGCGATGGCCTCGGCGATGCCGGTCTCGACGATCAGTTCCAGCAGGCCCATGTCGTCGAAGGGGGAAATCTTGCGCGGCTCGTCGGCTTCGATGTAGGTGTCGATCAGGTGGCGCATGTCGGCCTCGTAGGGCTTGAGGTCGAGGGTTTCGCCGCTGGCCCGGCGGACGATTTCGCGGACGTTCAGGTAGTGGTCGAGTCTGCCGTTTGATGCGGGCGCTGTCGGCGCTGTCGTAGCCGGCGGCTGCCAGTTCGTCGGCGATGTTGGCGTAGGCGCGTACCAGGGCGACGATCGGCCTTATAGAGCGCGGCGCGCTGCGGTTCGCGCTCCTTCAGGTCGAACGGGATTTCGGTGTTGCCGCAGAAATAGCGGATGTGTTCCAGTTCGCCCTTGGGCGGTTCGACCGGCTCGCACAGCAAGGCCAGCGTTTCGATGGCGGCGTCGAGCCGTTCCCGGCCTTTCTTGAGGCGATCTTGCAGCAGCACTTCGGGATCGGCGCCGCCCGCGCCGTGATCCAGTTCGGAGGTGTAAACCGCGATGGCGTTCTCGACCTTCTTGAACAGGTCCTTGTAGTCCACGATGTAGCCGAAGTCCTTGTCCTCGCCGTCCAGCCGGTTGGTGCGGCAGATCGCTTGAAACAGGCCGTGGTCCTGCATGGACTTGTCGATGTAGAGATAGGTGCAGGGCGGCGCGTCGAAGCCGGTGAGCAGTTTATCCACCACGACGAGGAGCTTCATGTTCGCCGGCTCCTTGACGAACAACGCCTTCGCCCGCTCTTCGTAGGTTTCGGTCTTGGACATGCCCGGCCGGGCGTTCACGTCCTTCAGCAGTTCGGTGTAGGTGTTGTAGATGAACTGCTGGTCGGTCTCGGTGTTGGCGCCGGTTTCCTCCCGCGTCACGTCCTTCGCCTGCGGGTTGTAGGAGGTGACGACCGCGCATTTGTCCTTGAACGGCGTCTTCTGGAACAGCGTGAAATACTTGCACGCCTCGTAAATGCTCGACGCCACCAGGATGGCGTTGCCGCGTTCGCTGGACAGGCGCCGCTTGACGCCGAAATCGAACACGATGTCGCTCACCACGCGATCCATGCGCGATTTCGAGCTGAGCACGTTTTGCATCGTGCCCCACTGTCTTTTTAGCTCTTCCTTCTGCCAGTCGTTGAGCGCCCTGGTCTTGGCCTCGAACCAGGCGTCGATCCTGGTTTCGGAGCCGAGCCGCTGGTCGATGTCGCGCGCCTCGTAGACCAGATCGAGCACCACCTCGTCCGCCACGGCCTCGCTGAATTTGTAGGTGTGGATGTAGCCGCCGAAGACTTCGAGGCTGGTCTGCTTGTCCTTCTTGAGCAGCGGCGTGCCGGTGAAGCCGACGAACACCGCGTTCGGCATCATCGCCTTCATCACCTTGTGCAGCTTGCCGCTCTGGGTGCGGTGGCATTCGTCCACGAACACGAACACCTCGCCGACCGTGGCGCTGGGCCGGCTTTGCAGTTCCGCGATGAAGGCGTCGAAGTCGTCCACGTCCTTGCGGCCGAACTTGTGGACCAGCGAGCACAGCAGGCGCGGCGCGGCTTGGCCGAGCCGGTTCATGAGATCGCGACCGCTGCGGGTGCGCTGGATCGGTTCGCCGGCCTCGGCGAAAACGCGCTCGATCTGCTTGTCCAGTTCGTCGCGGTCGGTGACGATGGCGACGCGGGCGTTGGGGTTGTGCTCCAGAATCCACTTGGCCAGCAGCACCATGACGATGCTCTTGCCGCTGCCCTGGGTGTGCCAGATGATGCCGCCCCGCTTGCGGCGGATGTGTTCTTGCGCGGCCTTGATGCCGAAATACTGGTGGGCGCGCGGCAGTTTTTTCACGCCGCCGTCGAACAGCACGAAATCGTGGATCAGTTCGATCAGGCGCGGCTTGGCGCACAGCTTGAGCAGATACTTGTCGAGCTTGAAGCGGCTGTTGTCGGCTTCGTCCTCTTTCCACTTCAGGAACATCTTTTCCGGCGTGCCGATGGCGCCGTATTGCAGCCCTTCCGAGTCGTTGCCGGCGAAAACGATCTGGACGGTGGCGAAAAACCACTCGTTGAATTCTTTTTGCTGGTTGGAGAGCAACTGCCGGATGCCGTCGCCGATGCTGACGCGGCTGTTTTTGAGTTCGATCACGCCGACGGCGATGCCGTTGAGGTAGAGCACGAGGTCGGGCCGCCGCTCGTGGCCGCCCTTGAGCGTGACCTCTTCGGCGAGAGCGAAGTCGTTTTGTTCGGGGTGTTGCCAGTCGATGAGGTGGACGGTCTCGGTGGTTTTGCCGGCTTCGGTTTTGGCCGGAACGCCGTAGCGCAGCAGGCCGTAGACGGCCTGGTTGTTGCCGTAGAGGCTGCGGTCGTGGTGGCCGGCTTCGGTGCGCAGCTTGTGCAGCGCGACCGCGATGTGCGCTTTGCCATAGCCGCGCCGGGCGAGCCACGCGGCGAGCAGATTTCCGTCGATGTTGCTGTTGGCGCGGTCGGTCCAGTCGCCGAGGAAGCGGTAGCCGAGTTCGTCGCGGAACAGGGCGATGACGCGGTTTTGGGTTTGGCGTTCCGATGCGCCGATTGTAGACACGGTGATCCTCCGTCCGGCTTTACCGTGTGGGTGCTGCCGGTTTCTCGGGTTCGCGAGTGGCTGGTGGATGACCAATGAATGCCGGCTTGCCGTTACGCCAAACTACTGCGTACTGCCCTAGCCGACGCTTGCGTTCCAGGGCTTCGGCCACCGCTTCGCGCAATACAGCCAGCATTTTCAAGTCTTCTTGATCCGTGTTGCTCATGCCAGACGTATCCTCCCGGTCAACAATTCCCGCATCATGCCTTGCTTGATCTGGCGGGCTTTGGCGAGCTTGGCCTCCATCGCGGCGATTTCGGCATCCATGTCGGAGAGGATGGCAGCGATGGCGGTTTTTTCTTCGGTGGTCGGTGGCATAGAGACCTTGGTTCGGTTAATGAGTCCAGTGTTCAGATTCATTTGGGAACCCGTCTGGCCGTGCCGCGACCAATTGCTCTCTATGAACTTGAGAATGTAGTACAAGAAATGTTTGTTAGCCCGGAGGTTGTCAAAAACCACGAATCCATCATGAATGCAGGTATCGATTTCCGTGATAATGGGTCGCCCAACAGTGGCACAGATGCTCATGATCAAACTATCGCGACTCACCAGCCGACTATTCTGAATGCCGAGCGGCGACAAACGCTGCGTCGTTTCATGCAGATACATATCAGAACTCGTAACGTCCGAGATGCGAACCCAACCGACTGAAGAGTTTTCGTCAAACCAGATTGGGCTGTCGATTGGGCGAGGTGATGCACCACGCTGGATCTTTGCAAGCTCCCCCAATCGCTTCACCTCCCACTCCCCAAAAAAACCCGGCAGCCGCTTTTTGCCGGTGAGCAATTCCTGCATAGCGCCTTGTTTGATGTGGCGCTTTTTGGCGAGGAGTTGCTCCAAGGATTCGATGAAAGCATCCGCATCGCTCAATGCTTCGGCGATGGCTTGTTGTTCGGTAAGAGTGGGGGGAATAGGAAAGCGAAGCTTCTTGATTTTCTCAAGGGTTAGACGGGTAATAGCATTGCCTGCCATTGCCTCTTGAATCTGGTGCTGCCCTTGGGAAGTCAGAATCTGTTGGAGGAAATAGGTTGCACAATGTTTACTCTGGTGAAATCTCAAGAACGCCACGCTCGAAAGTAGACTGAATTCCTCATCGATCTTATTGAGTGCGGCATTACCTGTATTTGCACCATCTTTTGTAAGGAGAAGGTCGCCTTTCTTAACATCACAACGTTGATAAATCACCTGATGCTGGGCTTTATCAATCCGATATGCTGTTGATATATCTAGGAATCCGAACCGAATATTCTTGGATGTGATGTAAAGATAGTCGCTTCCGCCGATCTGCGGAGAGAAATGCGTTCCATCTTGAATCTTTGAACAAGCATCTAACGCGCTAACAACACCCCAATCCTCCGGAATCACTCCCACTTCGGTTTGCTTGTAGCCCGTGGTCATCTTATTTTTGGTCCCGGTTATGTCGCGTCTTCCGTAGGGGCGACCGGCCGGTCGCCCCTACACCGGTCACGCCGGCCGCGTCGGTGATCGCCCCCGCACCGGCCGCACCGGTCACGCCGGCCGCGTCGGTGATCGCCCCCGCACCGGCCGCACCGGTCACGCCGGCCGCGTCGGTGATCGCCCCCGCACCGGCCGCACCGGTCACGCCGGCCGCGTCGGTGATCGCCCCCGCACCGGCCGCACCGGTCACGCCGGCCGCGTCGGTGATCGCCCCCCCACCGGTCACGTCGGCCGCACCGGTCACGCCGGCCGCACCGGTCACGCCGGCCGCACCGGTCACGCCGGCCGCACCGGTCACGCCGGCCGCACCGGTCACGCCGGCCGCACCGGTCACGCCGGCCGCACCGGTCACGTTGGCGGTCGCCCCTGCAACGCCCGGCGTTCCTGCTAAAACGGCCGCACGCACGGGATTTAACGAATCTTGCGCCCATCGTTGGGGGTTGTGGTTGATGTATTCCTCGATGCGGTTGTAATCGGCTTCGTTGCGGATGATGTGTTCGTAATAATTGCGTTGCCAGACGGTGGCGCCAGGGGTCCGGCGCATTTCGTTGATGCGCTTGGTGACGGCGGATTTGAAACCCGCCATCAATGCGCCGAGAGATTTGGGTTTTGGCCCAATCGGGGTGGCCGGCCGGTCGCCCCCACGAATCGAATCGGTGGAGGCGATATAAACGATCCCGTGAAAATGATTGGGCATGACGATGTATGCGCCCAATTTTATTTCCGACCGGATTGCGCAAGATTTCAACCATTCGTCCCGAACGATTTCGCCGAATTCACTCAACACCATTGCATCAGCGTCTATTTCACCGAACAAGCATTCTCGGGCATAGGCGCATATCGTGACAAAATAAGCGCCTGCTTGAGCGTAATCGTATCCTTCCAGCCGGATCGAACGCCGATGGTGAATGTTCGGATTGTATCGGCTCACCACGAGAACCCCATCTTTTTCAAGTGATTGGCGACGCGGGCGGACAGGGCTTCCACGGTCTCGGACAATCGCGCCAGCGGCGTCTCGTAACGCTCCGCCAACTCCTTCACCCGCCGGGTGAGTTGCTGGCTCACGCGGTCCATCTCGCCGTGAATGGCGGCATCGAGCGCGGCGAGCCATTTGTCGTCCACCACCAGCGCCTTGATTTCGTCCTCGGCGAGCTTCGAGTAACGGGCGTAGGCTTTGGCGTCGAGGTCGGCCTCGGCGTCTTTCAGCTTCCTTTTCAAGGCCGATTCTTCCGCCATCAGCGCTAACCAAGCCTTGAGAACGCGCAGTTCGTCCGCCCCGTCGGGATCGGCGCCGATCTCGTGAATGCGGTCTTTGACGTTCGCCGCGTTGATCTTCTCGAAGCCGGAAAACGCCGCGTCCTCGCCGCCGTGCTCTTCCTCCAGTTCCGCCCGCTCGGCGCCGACGCGCTCCAACTCGGCGGCGAGCCGGTCGAGCGCGGCCTGCTCCTCGGCGTAGTAGCGGGCGACGATGAGCGCCTTGGGAACCAGGTCGCAGGCCCAGCCCTTGTCCTTCTCCCTGCCCTTCTTGTCGGTCTCGACGACGCGGTAAGGCTCGGCCTTCCAGCCGTCGGCGGCGATCAGATAACCATCGTCCTGCATCGTACCGGCCCAATAGTCCATGAGGTGCTGGTAGATGTCGTAAGGATCGATGAGCGGCCGACCGGCGTAATGGGCCAACAGGTCTTCCGAAAGCCGGGCGATGACTTCCTTGGGGTGACACCCGGCCTGCAACGCTTTCAGCGTCGCGGCGCTCCGGGTTCGCCAGACGGCGAAATGGGCGCTCGTGCCGCCGATGAACGCGGCGAACTCGGGATGTTCGTAGATCGTTGACTTCAATTGAGAATGGAGAATGGATAATTGAGAGTAACCGGGGCGGAGCGGCCGAAATAGCGCGGACTTCAAACCCGGCAGAATCGCCCAGTACGACTCAAGCGCATCGATGTCGCGGTTGGGGATGCCGCCTTGCAGGTGGCCGGCGATGTCCTGCGCGTCCTCCGGCGTCTGGCTGTCGATATAGCGCGGCAAGTTGAGGTTGAACTCGTTCTTCTCGATCTCCTCGACGCCGACCATGCGGCTGTATTTGGGAATTTCGAGGCGCTTGTTGAACGTGTCCACGATCTTGTGGATGTCCTGGTCGCGCAGCCGGTTCTTGGGACCGTCTTTCATGAAGCCGCCGCTGGCGTCGATCATGAAGATGCCCTTGCGGGCGTGCGCGTCCTGCTTGTCGAGCGCGACGATGCAGGCGGGAATGCCGGTCCCGTAAAACAGATTGGCGGGCAGACCGATGATGCCCTCGATGTAACCCTTGCGGACCAGCGCGCGGCGGATGTCGGCCTCGGCGTTGCCGCGAAACAGCACGCCGTGCGGCAGGATGCACGCGCCCTTGCCCGCGCTTTTGAGCGAGCGGACGATGTGCAGCAGATAGGCGTAATCGCCCTGCTTGGCGGGCGGCGTGCCGAAAGGCTGGAAACGGTGGTAGGGATCGTGCAGCGGGTCGAGGCCGGTGCTCCAGCGCTTGTCGGAAAACGGCGGATTCCGGCGACCAGCGTAGTCGAAGGTCTTGAGCGCGTCGCCATCCTTGAACTTGGGATCGGTCAGCGTGTTGCCCTGCCCGATCAGCGCCGTCGGGTTGCGGTGCAGGATCATGTTCATGCGGGCCAGACTGCTGGTGGCGGCGTCCTTCTCCTGCCCGTACAGCGTGACCGGGGTGCGCGCCTCGTCGCCGACCTTCAACGAGCAGCGAGCCGGAGCCGCAGGTCGGATCGTAAACCGTGGTCGCGGCGCTGGTCCTCGCGCCGCGGATGCCGAGAATCTGGGCGATGACGCGGCTGACCTCGGCGGGAGTGTAAAACTGGCCCTTGCTCTTGCCGCTCTCGGTGGCGAAGTGCCGCATCAGGTATTCGTAGGCGTCGCCGAGAATGTCGTCGCCGTCGGCGCGGTTCTTCGAGAAATCCAGCGCCCTGTTCTCGAAGATGGCGATCAGGTTGCTGAGCCGGTCCACCATTTCCTTGCCGCTGCCCAGCTTGGCGGCGTCGTTGAAGTCCGGCATATCGGACAGCTTGTTGGCGTTGGCCAGCGGCCCGACGATCTTCTTGTTGATCTGGTCGCCGATGTCGGACTTGCCCTTGAGCGCGACCATGTCCTTGAAGCTCGCGCCTTCGGGAATGATGATCGGCGCGTAGGGCTGGCCGGCGTACTTGTCGCTGACGTACTTGATGAACAGCAGCACCAGGACGTAATCCTTGTACTGGCTGGCGTCCATCCCGCCGCGCAGCTCGTCGCAGGAGGACCAGAGGGAGGAGTAGAGTTCGGATTTTTTCAGGGCCATGGGATTTGCGAGAGGCGAGTCATCGGAGGCGCGCCGGGATTGGGGCTGACGCGAAATTATAGAGGGCGCGGCATACCGCGTGTTCGCCGTGTTTCGGGCCAACTCGCGCCGGGCGGAGGGGGGAACCGCAGCTTTTGCAAGCGCCGAAAGCCCGGTTTCGGAGGTCGCTGCTCAAGATGCCGGACGCCGCCCGCCGGTCCGGCCAGCGCGGTCCTCGACGGCCGAGAAATCCGCGCGAATTTTCTTTACCCGGCGCTTGTTTCGGACTATTTTCGCGCCACTTCGCCAGTCGCGCCAATCCCATGATCAACGCCTTCGAACTGCAAAACGGCCGCCTCCGCCAGATTCACATCGAGACCCGAGCCGATCTGGAGCGCGCTCGGCCGATCTGGATCGATTTCGACGATCCGACCGACGACGAGCGGTTGCTGGCCAAGGAATTGTTCAACCTGACCTTGCCGGACGAGGACGATTTCGGCGACATCGAAGCGAGCGCCCGCTGTTTCGAGGACGCGACCGGCTCCCTGCAAATCCGCTCCGATTTCTTGCTCGACAAGGCCGACGAGTCCCGCAACGTGCCGGTCGCTTTCGTGCTCAGGTCCGACATTCTGTTCAGCCTGCACGAGGAGGATTTGCCGGTTTTCCGCCTGCTGCGCCTGCGCGCCCGGCATCTGCCCGGCTATCTCGAAGACTGCCGGGATGTCTTGCTCGACCTGTACGCCACCGACGCCGAATACTCGGCGGATGCCCTGGAAGGGATTTACGCCAACCTGGAGGAAATCGGCAACCGGGTATTGACCGCCCGTTTGACCGACGAGGCCGCCGCCGAGGTGCTGGCCGGCATCGCCCACGAGGAGGATTTGAACGGGCGCATCCGCCGCAACTTGATGGACACCCGCCGCGCCATCTCTTTTCTCATGCGGCGGCGCCTGCTCTCCAACGATCAAATCGAGGAATCCCGCCAGATCCTGCGCGACATCGAATCGCTGGACGGACACACCTCGTTCCTGTTCGAAAAAATCAACTTCCTGATGGACGCGACGGTCGGCTTCATCAACATCAACCAGAACAAGATCATCAAGATCTTCTCGGTGGCCTCGGTCGCCCTGCTGCCGCCGACCCTGATCGCCAGCATCTACGGCATGAATTTCGAGTTCATGCCGGAACTCAAGTGGCTGTTCGGCTATCCCTTCGCTTTGGGCCTGATGGCCGCGTCGGTGGTCGCGCCCTTCTGGTATTTCCGCAAAAAGGGGTGGCTGAAGTGACCGAGGGCGCAGCGCGCTCCCCATGCGCTATGCTAGCGGAGAGCGATGCCGCTCCCGATCCGAACGACCCGCCACCTCACGAACCGTCAGCAGAGCGCCATGTCCGCCCAAGAACCCTCGTGCCAGCATCTCCACGAATTGGCCGCCCAAGTCGGCGCGGCCCTGCGCGCCCGCGATCTTGTCCTGGCCCTCGCCGAATCCTGCACCGGCGGTTGGATCGCCAAGGTCATCACCGACGTGCCCGGCAGTTCCGGCTGGTTCGACCGGGGATTCGTCACCTATAGCAATACCGCCAAGACCGATCTGTTGGGCGTGCGCAAAGCGACCGTCGCCACCCATGGCGCGGTCAGCGGCGAAGTGGTCGCCGAAATGGCGGCCGGCGCCCTGCAACGCAGTTCGGCCGATGTGGTCGTCGCCGTCAGCGGCGTCGCCGGTCCCGACGGCGGCACCGCTGACAAGCCGGTGGGCACCGTTTACTTGGCTTGGGCGCGGCGGGACAGCCCGGCTCGAACCGAGCGCCGACAGTTCGCCGGCGATCGCGACGCCGTGCGCCGGCAAACCGTCGCCGTCGCCCTGCAAGGGCTGCTGGATGACTTCGCCCGCCACCCCTGAACTTCGACGGCTGTTTCTGGCGCTGTGGCCCGAAGCGGTCGAGCGCCGGCAAATGGCGGAGCTGGCGGCGAGCGTCGCCGGTCGGCGGCGGGTGCGCGACGCCAACCTGCATCTGACGCTGGCGTTTCTGGGCGCCACCGACCCCGCTCGCTTGGCCGCTTACGAGGCGGCGTTGGCGGACTTGGCGGTGCCGGCCCTGGAACTGGTCCTGGACCGCTACGGTTACTGGCCGGCGCCCCAGATACTTTGGCTGGGTTCCAGCGGCACCCCGCCGGAACTGTACGAGCTGGTGGCCGATTTGCACCGGCGGTTGCGCGGTTGCGGCTTCGTTCCCGAACGGCGGGCGTTCCAGGCCCACATCACCCTGGCCCGCAAGTTTCCCGGACCGGCCCCAGAGCGGCCGCCCGTCGCGCCGGTCCGCTGGCCGATTGGCGAGGTGGTCCTGGTCGAGTCGCTGGCCGGAAAAGGCGGCTCCGACTATCGGGTGCTGCGGCGCTGGCCGGGGGCTAGGTTAGGCGCTGGTTCTATGGAATAATCGCTGAAAACAACCGGTTCTGGTTCGCCGATCCGGTTTTTCCACACTGTCATGAGGAGGGATGCACGGGATGGACGACAACAAGAAAAAGGCGCTGGCCGGCGCGCTGACCCAGATCGAGCGCCAGTTCGGCAAGGGCGCCGTCATGCGGCTCGGCGATACCAGCGTGGCCCGCGACGTGACGACGGTTTCGACCGGTTCGCTGGGGCTGGACATCGCGCTCGGCATCGGCGGTCTGCCGCGCGGGCGAGTGACCGAAATCTACGGTCCCGAATCGTCCGGCAAGACCACGCTGGCCCTGCAAGTCATCGCCGAAACCCAGCGGCTGGGCGGTTGCGCCGCGTTCATCGACGCCGAGCACGCGCTCGACCCGATCTACGCGGCCAAGCTGGGCGTCAACGTGGACGATCTGCTGGTGTCGCAACCCGACACCGGCGAACAGGCGCTGGAAATCGCCGACATGCTGGTGCGGTCGGGAGCGGTCGATACGGTGGTGGTGGATTCGGTGGCCGCGCTGACCCCCAAGGCGGAAATCGAGGGCGACATGGGCGATTCCCACGTCGGCCTGCAAGCCCGGCTGATGAGCCAAGCCCTGCGCAAGCTCACCGCCAACATCAAGCGGTCGAACACTCTGGTTATTTTTATCAATCAAATCAGAATGAAGATCGGCGTCATGTTCGGCTCGCCGGAGACGACCACCGGCGGCAACGCCCTCAAGTTCTACGCTTCCGTCCGGCTCGACATCCGCCGCATCGGCTCCATCAAGAAGGGCGACGAGGTCATCGGCAACGAAACCCGGGTCAAGGTGGTCAAGAACAAGCTGGCGCCGCCTTTCAAGCAGGCCGAGTTCGAAATCCTTTACGGCGAAGGCGCGTCGAGGCTGGGCGAAGTCATCGATCTCGGCGTCAAAATCGGGCTGATCGACAAATCCGGCGCCTGGTACAGTTGCGGCGGCACCCGCATCGGCCAAGGCAAGGAAAACGCCCGCGCCTATCTCAAGGAAAACCCCGAATTGGCTCGCGACCTGGAGGATAAAATCCGCGCCCACTACTTGACCCGTCCCGACGCGGTGCTGGCCACGGCGGAATCGAACGGGACCGGTGACGCTAGTCCGGCCGCCGATGAGCTGGACCCGGACATCCTCTGAGGCGGCCGGCGCCGCCACCCCGGCGGTCGTCCGCGCCAAGGCGCTGGAGCTGCTGGCCCGGCGCGAGCACTCCCGGCTGGAGCTGCGCCAGAAATTGCTCCAGCGCGGTTTTCCGGCGGAGTGCATCGATCCGGTGCTGGATCGGTTGGTGGCGGAGCGCTTGCTGGACGAAAGCCGCTACGCGGAGCTTTACGCCTGCACCCGGGCCGACAAGGGTTACGGGCCGTTGCGGATCGCCCGCGAACTGCGCGAGCGCGGCGTGCCGGAAGAATCGGTCGCCGCCACCCTGGCGGGACTGGCGGACGACTGGACGCCCAAGCTGCGTGAACTGTACCGCAAGCGCTTCAAATCCCGCCCGCCCGCCGATGGCGCCGAGCGAATGCAACAAACTCGGGTGCTGCGCCAGCACGGCTTCACCCTGGACCAGATCAAGCATCTGTTCGAGACGTTCGAGACGATCTGACCCGAATTCAAAACCGAACCGAACACGACCATGACCAGCAGCGCCGAACTTCGCAAGCTCTTCCTGGACTATTTCCGTGGCCACGGACACGAGGTGGTGGCCAGCAGCCCGCTGGTCCCGGTCAACGACACCACGCTGCTGTTCACCAACGCCGGCATGGTGCAGTTCAAGGACGTGTTCACCGGCCGCGACCATCGCCCCTATCGCCGCGCCGCGACCGCGCAACGCTGCGTGCGGGCCGGCGGCAAGCACAACGATCTGGAAAACGTCGGCTACACCGCCCGCCACCACACCTTTTTCGAGATGCTGGGCAACTTCAGCTTCGGCGACTACTTCAAGCGCGAGGCCATCCGTTTCGGCTGGGAGTTCCTGACCGGGGTGTTGAAGATGCCGGCCGACAAGCTGTGGGTCACCGTCTACGAAACCGACGACGAGGCTTATCGGGTCTGGGCCGACGAAATCAAAGTGCCGAAAGAGCGCATCGCCCGCATCGGCGACAAGCCCGGCGGCAAGCGTTACGAGAGCGACAACTTCTGGGCGATGGGCGACACCGGCCCCTGCGGTCCCTGCTCGGAAATCTTTTACGATCACGGTCCCGAAATCGCCGGCGGCCCGCCCGGCACGCCCGACGCCGACGGCGACCGCTACATCGAAATCTGGAATCTGGTGTTCATGCAGTTCGACCGCGGGGCCGACGGCGCGCTGACCCCGCTGCCCAAACCCTCGGTGGACACCGGCATGGGGCTGGAGCGGCTGGCGGCGGTGATGCAGGGCGTCCACAGCAACTACGAGATCGATCTGTTTCAGAATTTGATCCGGGCCGCCGCCGAGGCGACCGGCGCGGCGGACTTGCATTCCAGCTCGCTGCGGGTGATCGCCGATCACATCCGCGCCACCGCCTTCCTGATCGCCGACGGCGTGTTGCCGTCCAACGAGGGGCGCGGCTACGTGCTACGCCGGATCATGCGCCGCGCCCTGCGCCACGGCCACAAGCTGGGCGTCGAGGGCGGCTTCTTCCACAAGCTGGTCGCGCCGCTGGTCGCGGAGATGGGCGCGGCCTATCCCGAACTGGTCAGCGCCGCCGAGCAGGTGACCCGCGTCATCCGGCAGGAAGAGGAGCGTTTCGCCGAAACCCTGTCCCACGGGATGCGGTTACTGGAAGACGGCATCGCTCAATTGTCCGGCACGGTCATCCCCGGCGAGACGGTGTTCAAACTTTACGACACCTACGGCTTCCCGGTCGATTTGACCGCCGACATCGCCCGCGAGCGCGGCTTGCAAGTGGACGACGCCGGTTTCGAGCGGGAAATGGCGGCGCAACGGGAACGCGCCCGCGCCCACAGCCAGTTCGGGCTGCGCCAGACCGCCGACCTCGGCGTTGCGGGCTGCACCGAGTTCCACGGCTACGACCGGCTGGAGGAAGACGCCACCGTGGTGGCGCTGTTCGGCGGCGACCGAGCGGTCGAGGAATTGAACGCCGGAGACGAGGGTGTGGTGATCTTGGATCACACCCCTTTCTATGCGGAGTCCGGCGGCCAAGTCGGCGATACCGGCTGGCTGCAAGCCGATGGCCTGGAATTCGAGGTCCGCGACACCCAAAAACAGGGCGAGGGCATTTTCACCCATATCGGAGTGCTGAAACAGGGTCGGCTGCGATGCGGCGCCACGGTGTCGGCGCGGGTGGATGCGGCCAAACGTCAGGCGACCGCCCTGCATCACTCCGCCACCCATCTGTTGCACGCCGCGCTGCGCCGGGTGTTGGGCGCGCACGTCGCCCAGAAAGGCTCGCTGGTGGACCCGCAGCGGCTGCGCTTCGATTTCTCTCACTTCGAGCCGATCAGCGTCGAGCAGATCGAAACCATCGAGCGCATCGTCAACGCCCAGATTCGCGGCAACGTGGCGGTCGAAACGGCGATCATGGCCCCGGAAGAGGCCATCGCCACCGGCGCGATGGCGCTGTTCGGCGAGAAGTACGGCGACAAGGTGCGGGTGTTGCGGATGGGCGAGTTTTCCACCGAGCTGTGCGGCGGCACTCACGTCCGCCGGGTCGGGGACATCGGCCTGTTCAAGATCGTGTCCGAGGGCGGCGTGGCCGCCGGCGTGCGCCGGATCGAAGCGGTGACCGGCGACCGCGCCCTGGATTACGTGGCCTGCCCTCCAGGACCGAGCCCGGCAAGTGGCGCAACTGGTCAAAGGCGACCGCGATAACTTCCCCGATAAGGTCCGGCAACTGGTCGATCGGGCGCGGCAGTTGGAAAAGGAAATCGAGCAGCTAAAAGGGCGCTTGGCGAGCGGCCAGGGGGCCGATTTGTTGGGCCAGGCGGTGCAGGTGGACGGCATCAAAGTGTTGGCCGCCCGGCTGGACGGCGTGGACGCCAAGACGCTGCGCGAGGCGGTGGATCGCTACAAGGACCAGCTCAAGGCGGCGGCGGTGGTGCTGGCCACGGTCGAGGACGGCAAGGTGCGCCTGGTGGCCGGCGTGACGCCGGCGGAAACCCGGCGGATCAAGGCCGGCGATCTGGTGAACGCCGTCGCCCAGCAGGTCGGCGGCAAGGGCGGCGGCCGCCCCGACATGGCTCAGGCCGGGGGTACCGATCCGGCCAAACTGGACGTTGCTCTGCGCTCGGTGCCGGAGTGGGTGCGCGACCGGCTCGCCTGAACGCATTCTCTCGGAACCGGCTGGCGTCGATCCCGTTTCCCTGTCGCCAACGTCCTGCCAGATTGGCATTCTCTTGTTTGTATCAAGGGTGTTCGTTGCCGCGATGCGACATGAATTTTTTTTGGAGATTGCCGATCTTTCGTTATACTTACGCGCTTTAATGGCGTCTTCGGTTTTTGGCCTTGTCGCGGATCGGATTTGAGCGGGAGTTTGTCGGGGCATCATGTCGATCATCGTTCAAAAATATGGCGGCACTTCGGTGGGCAACATCGAACGTATCGAAAATGTTGCCGATAAAGTGATCGGCTGGCGAGAGCGCGGTCACAAAGTGGTGGTCGTGGTGTCGGCCATGAGCGGCGAAACCGACCGCTTGATCGGGCTGGCCAGGGGCATCACCCCGCGCCCCAGCCCGCGCGAGCTGGACGTGTTGCTGGCGACCGGCGAGCAGGTGACCATCGCGCTGCTGTGCATCGCCTTGGAGAAGCGCGGCAGTCCGGCCCGTTCCTACACGGGTGGGCAGGTCCGCATTCTCACCGATAACGCCTTCAACAAGGCCCGCATCCAGGATGTCGAAATCGAGGCCATGCGCGCCGATCTCGACGCCGGGCGGACCGTGGTGGTCGCGGGATTTCAGGGCGTGGACGAGGAAGGCAACATCACCACCTTGGGCCGGGGCGGGTCCGACACCACCGGCGTCGCGCTTGCCGCCGCGCTGCAGGCCGACGAATGCCAGATTTACACCGATGTGGACGGGGTTTACACCACCGATCCGCGCGTGGTTCCCGAAGCCCGTCGGCTGGATCGCATCACCTTCGAGGAGATGCTGGAAATGGCCAGCCTGGGCTCCAAGGTGCTGCAAATCCGCTCGGTGGAATTTGCCGGCAAACACAGTGTCCCACTACGTGTGCTATCGACCTTTCAGGAAGGTCCGGGCACGCTGATCACGTTCGAGGAAGCGACCGAGGCCGAACCCATGGAGAAAGTGCTGATTTCCGGTATCGCGTTCAACCGCGACGAAGCCAAGATCACCGTGCTCGGCGTGCCCGACCGGCCGGGCATCGCCTTCAATATTCTGGGGCCGATCTCCGCCGCCAACATCGAAGTGGACATGATTATCCAGAACATCGGGCGTGACGACACCACCGATTTCACCTTCACGGTGCATCGCAACGATTACGAGCGCACGCTGGAAATCCTGGCGGAGCACGCCGCCCAACTGGGCGCCCGCGAAATGTCGGGCAACAACAGGATCGCCAAGCTGTCCCTGGTCGGCATCGGCATGCGCTCGCACGCCGGGGTCGCCAGCCGGATGTTCCAAGCCTTGGCGAAGGAAGGTATCAACATCCGCATGATTTCGACCTCCGAGATCAAGATTTCGGTGGTGGTCGATGAAAAATACCTCGAACTCGGGGTCCGCGCACTGCACGAGGCGTTCGAGCTGGAAAAAGCCGTCTGAACGCATCGTTCGATCTGCGGCGAGAGTGAAATCAATCACAACGCGGGCTGCCAAAAACCGCGAAATGGCCTGGTGCTTTTGATGGAGAACAAGGAGTAGCTTGATTATGTTGATTTTGACGCGCAGAGTTGGAGAAACGCTGATGATCGGCGACGAGGTGACCGTCACCGTGTTGGGCGTGAAGGGTAATCAGGTCCGCATCGGAGTCAATGCCCCCAAGGACATTGCGGTGCACCGCGAAGAAATCTACGAGCGGATCAAACGCGAGCAGGACGGCGGCGTCCCCCCCGGCAACGTCACGCAACCCGAGATCTGATGCTCTGGACTTTACGGCGGTGGCTGAAGGCGTTATCCTTTAGAACTTGCAGTGCTTGATGAGTCGGCATTTGCCGGAGAGATGGCCGAGCGGCTGAAGGCGCTCCCCTGCTAAGGGAGTATGGGGACATAAAACTCCATCGAGGGTTCGAATCCCTCTCTCTCCGCCAATTTCCGCGAAGCGGCGCGAGCATCGATGCTGTCCGAATCGGCTCGCCCCCTTCGCTTCCCCAATCAAAGCGCCCGTAGCTCAGTTGGATAGAGTACCTGGCTACGAACCAGGGGGTCGGGAGTTCGAATCTCTCCGGGCGCGCCAGTCGAGACAAGGGCTCGGATAGGCGATATCCGAGCCCTTTCCGCCCGCGCCGAAACTCCGCTTGGCATCGATGCGTTTTTCTCTCTCGCCCGGAGCGGCGCCCGATCAAGTCATCGGTCGTCATCCCATCGCCGGCGCCGGGACGCCCGTCGGTCTTCGCGGTGACGCGGCCTGTCTTCGCGTCGCTGGACGGCCAGGCGGAGCCGCTCCTCGCGTTTCCAGCGAGCTTCATGATGCCGCGCGACGTGATAGTTGAATTCGGCCGCATCTGCGGGCTGATCGGGTGATGTTGTCGGTTGCATCGATTTTTCCTTGGTTTCTGGTTGCGCTGGTGGTTTTTTGTTCGGCCAGCGTCTCGTCGATACCGCTGCGGGCCGGCGCGAAGGCGGGCGGATGAAAGCGGCCGAGCGCCTCGCGGTCGAACGTCGGTCATCAATATTCTTGCCATATCTATTATATGTATGATATTTATGGTAAATATTAAAAAGATTGGGGGAATCGTTCCGGTCTTGGTTCTCGGCCAGCAGTGATTTGGCCTGCGGATCAAGACCAGATTGGCCCGGTCACAACATCCGGTCAGGCCAAAGATACAGCGGTATCGGTGCGGGTCAGCGCGCTTGGCTGCCCGGACCCCATGCACGGCGGTGGGGCTGCCGGATGCGATCTAGGCACCGCAAGCTGCGAGTGCCAGCAGCCTCGGTCGCGCCGGTTGCGTCGGTCGTGCCATGATCGCTTGCAGTGAAACCGGAAGCCTCTCTGCCGCCAACTCAACGGTGCGAGCCAGCAATGCCATGACTTCGCCCAGCCGATACCCGATCACCGTCCGGGCGCGTTCCGTTTTTGCCGCTGTGCTGCTGTACGGTCTGCTGGCGCTCGGCGTGGCGCTGACGCTGTTGCCCTTGCTGTGGATGCTGGCGGCTTCGCTGATGCCGCCCGGCGAGGCCAACAGCTACCCGCCGCGCTTGTGGCCCAGCGCCATCACCTTCGAGCACTACGCGGCGCTGTTCACCCGTCTCGACTTGGCCCGCTACCTGCTCAACAGCGCCTTGCTCGCGGGCGCCGTGACCCTGATCGCGCTGTTCGTCAACTCGATGGCCGGTTACGCCTTCGCCAAGTTCCGCTTTCGCTTCCGCGACCGGCTGTTCCGGGGTTTGTTGGCGGCGATGGTGATCCCCGCGCAGGTGGCGATGCTGCCGCTGTTCCTGCTGCTCAAGCAGTTCGGCTTGATCAACACCTACTGGGGGGTGATCGTGCCCGGCATGGCCGGCATTTTCGGCATCTTTTTGATTCGCCAGTACCTGCTGGCGATCCCCGACAGTTTGATCGATGCGGCGCGCATGGACGGGGCCGGCGAGTTCCGCATTTACTGGTCGCTGATCTTGCCGCTGTGCCGGCCGATTCTGGTGACGCTGGCGATTTTCACTTTTCTCGGCGCCTGGAACGATTTCATGTGGCCGCTGATCGTGCTGACCGACAGTGATCGCTATACCCTGCCGGTGGCGCTCGCCAACCTGCTGGGCGAGCATGTCCAGGATACCGAGCTGATGATGGCCGGGTCGGTGCTGACCGTTTTGCCGGTGATGGTGCTGTTTGTGGTCCTGCAGAAGTACTACATCGCCGGCATCATGCTGGGCGGGATGAAGGGATAGCCTCGGCCGTTTATCGCTCACCGCCGGAATGGGGGGCGGGCGAAAACGAAACGGCTTGGCGCGTGAACGCCAAGCCGTCGCTTTGATTGGTCGGGGCGAGAGGATTTGAACCTCCGACCACCTGCACCCCATGCAGGTGCGCTACCAGGCTGCGCTACGCCCCGATGTCACGGCGGATCGCCCGCCGTGAGAATTGATAATATTAATTTAACCGCCTGACTTTGCCAAGCGTTTGGCGCTGGTCGCCATTACTGGGCCTCGCCCTTGAAGGCATCCACCCGCGCCTTGAGCTTCTGGCCGGGCCGGAAGGTCACGACCCGCCGGGCGGTGATGGGGATTTCCTCGCCCGTTTTGGGATTGCGGCCGGGCCGCTGATTCTTGTCCCGCAGATCGAAATTACCGAATCCGGACAGCTTCACCTGTTGGCCCAGCTCCAGGGCGCTGCGGATTTCCTCGAAGAAAATCTCCACCAATTCCTTGGCTTCGCGTTTGTTGATGCCCAGTTCCTCGAACAATCTTTCCGCCATGTCAGCTTTTGTGAGTGCCATGCTCCTAAACCCTAAGCGTTGCGCCAAACTGTTCCGTTAGTCCCGCGATGATGCCGGAAACGGTCTCCTCGACTACATTATCGGTAAGATTGCGCGAGAAATCCTGTAGAATCAATCCCAAAGCCAAACTTTTCCCGCCTTGTGGCACGCCCTTGCCCCGATAGACATCAAAAAGCCGCACTTCGCGCAGCAATTCGCCGCCGCGCTGGCGGATGCAGTCGTAAATCGCTTGCGCGGCAACGGCTTCGTCCACCACGATGGCGATGTCGCGGCGGCTGGCGGGAAACTTGGAAAGCTCGCCAAAAACCGGCGTCCGGGCCGGTTGTAGCGCATTCAGCCGCAACTCGAACGCGAAGGCATCGCCCTCCACATCCAATTCCCGCGCCACCCGAGGGTGCAGGGCGCCCAGCCAACCCACCACCGCGCCGGCCCGTTCGATCCTGGCGCTCTGACCGGGATGCAACGCCGGATGCGGGGCGGCGACAAACGCGAACGCTTCCGGCTCGCCGGTCAGAACCAGCAACGCTTCGACATCGGCTTTGAGATCGAAAAAATCTACCGGTCGACCGGGTACGCCCCACTGTTCCGGGAGGGCGGTGCCCGCCATCACGCCGCCGAGATACGGCTCCTGCCGTAGCCCGCCGTCCGTTTGGACGAAGTTGAGCCCGTGCTCGAACAGCCGTACCTGTAGCTGCTGGCGCTTCTGGTTGTGAATCAGCGCCTTGATTAAACCCGGCCACAGGCTGGTGCGCATGACCGCCAGCTCGGCGGAAATCGGATTGGCCAGCGCCAGCGGTTCCCGGTCGGGATCGAGCTGTTTTTGGAAAACCGGATCGACGAAGCTGTAGGTGATGGCTTCCTGAAAGCCGCGCTGCACCAGGGTTTCTTTCAGCCGCGCTAGCTCGACCCGGTTTTCCGGCTGCGGCGGCATCTCCAGCCGGGTCAGGGGACGGTTGCCGGGCAGGCGGTCGTAGCCGTAAATCCGGGCGATTTCTTCGATCAGATCGACTTCCAGCGTCATGTCGAAGCGGCTGCTCGGCGGCGCCACCAGCCAATGGTCGGGTTCGACCGCCACCGCCATACCCAGCCGGCGCAGGATTTCTTCGACCTCGGCGGCGGGAATGTCCAGCCCCAGCAGCTTGCGGATGCGCTCCGGCCGCAGCCGGATGGCCGGCTCCGCCGGCAGATGCTCGGGCGATACCGCTTCCACGATCGGTCCCGGTTGGCCGCCGGCAATGTCGATCAGCAAGCGGGTGGCGCGTTCGGCGGCGCGACGCTGCAATCGCGAATCGACGCCGCGCTCGAAGCGATAGGACGAATCGGTTTGCAGGCCGTAACGCCGGGCGCGGCCGGCGATGCCGGCCGGGGCGAAAAACGCGCTTTCCAGGAACACGTCGCGCGTCGCGTCGGTGCAAGAGCTGATTTCGCCGCCCATGATCCCGGCCAGCGCCAGCGGACCGGCGCGGTCGGCGATCAGCAGGGTTTCCGCGTCCGGTTCCACCACGACGCCGTTCAGCAGCTCCAGCCGGTCGCCGGGCCGGGCGCGGCGCACCTCGATGCCGCCGGTCAGCCGGTTCAGGTCGAAGGCGTGCATCGGCTGGCCGAGTTCCAGCATCACGTAATTGGTCACGTCCACCAGCGGTCCCAGGCTGCGAATGCCGGCGCGACGCAAGCGCTCCTTCATCCACAACGGCGTCTCGGCGGCCGGATCGACGCCCCGGATCACCCGCCCCACATAGCGCGGACAATCGGCCGGATCGAGCAGCACCACCGGAAAGGTGGCGTCCACCGCCGGCTCCACCGCCTCCACCGGCAGCGGGCGAAACTCGTGGCGGTTGAGGGCGGCGACCTCGCGGGCGATGCCTTCCATGCCCAGACAGTCGCCGCGGTTCGGCGTCAGCTCGATTTCCAGCAAGGCATCGTCCAAGGCCAGCAGCTCGCGCACGTCCCGGCCGGGCCGGCTGTCGGGCAACGGCAGCAAGCCGTCGGCACTCTCCGCCAGGCCCAATTCCTTGGCCGAGCACAGCATGCCCTGCGACTGGACGCCGCGCAGCTTGGAGGGTTTGATTTTCAACCCGCCGGGCAGCACCGCGCCGATCAAGGCGGTCGGCGCGCACAGACCGACGGCGACATTGGGGGCGCCGCAGACGATTTGCAGCGGTTCGGCGCCGCCCACGTCCACCGTCGCCACCCGCAAGCGGTCCGCGTCGGGATGCGGGATCAGGCCGACCACCCGGCCGACCACGACTTTCTGAAAGTCCGGCGCGGCGGGTTCGACGCTATCGACCTCCAGGCCGGCCATGGTCAATTGCGCCACCAGTTCGGCGGTGGCGAGCGCGGGATCGACCCATTCCCGCAACCATCGTTCGCTGACTTTCATGCGGGTTGCCTCACCGAAACTGTCCCAGAAAGCGCAGATCGTTCTCGAAGAACAAGCGCAGATCGTTGACGCCGTAGCGCAACATGGTCAGCCGTTCGACCCCCATGCCGAAGGCGTAGCCGGTATAGCGCTCGCTGTCGATGCCGACCTTGGCGAACACCGCCGGATGCACCATGCCGCAGCCCAGCACTTCCAGCCAGCCGCTGTGCTTGCAGACCCGGCAGCCATCGCCGCCGCAGATCACGCACTGGATGTCCACCTCGGCGGAGGGCTCGGTAAACGGGAAATAGGAGGGCCGAAAGCGCACCCCCAGATCGCGCTCGAAGAAGTTGCGCAGAGAAATCGTCCAGCACGCCTTTGAGGTCGGCGAAGCTCACCTCCTCGTCCACCAGCAAACCCTCGACCTGATGGAACATCGGCGAGTGGGTCAAATCGGAATCGCAGCGATAAACCCGACCCGGCGCGATGACCCGCACCGGCGGCGCCTGCCGTTCCATGACCCGGATTTGCACGGGCGAGGTGTGGGTCCGCAGCAGGGTGTGGGCATCGAAATAAAAGGTGTCGTGCATCGCCCGCGCCGGATGGTGGGGCGGGATGTTGAGCGCCTCGAAATTGCGGAAATCGTCCTCGACCTCCGGGCCTTCGGCGACCGCGAAGCCGATCCGGGCGAACAGCGCCTCGATCCGCGCCAAGGTTCGGCTCAGCGGATGATAGCCGCCCGGCCGCTGGCCGCGACCCGGCAGCGTCACATCGATGGCCTCGTCCGCCAACCGGATATCCAGCGCCGCCGCTTCCAGCGCGGTCTTGCGGGCGGCGAGGGCGGTTTCCAGCGCCTGCTTGGCCTCGTTGATGGCCTGGCCGGCCTCGCGCCGCCGTTCGGGCGGCAAGCGCCCGAGTTCCTTGAGCCGCTCGGTGAGCGCGCCTTTCTTGCCCAGATAATGCACGCGCTCCCGGTCGAGAGCGGCGAGATCGCCGGCTCCGGCGATGGCGGTTCGGGCGGCCTGAATGAGTTCGGACAGTGCGTCCACGCGGGCGGGTCTCTCAGCGATGGCAAACGAAAAAGGGAAAGGGCCGCAGCCCTTCCCCCGTTCGGAATTCCCGATGCCGCCGGATCGATCTCGATCCGGCGAGCGGCTCAGGCGATGCCGAGCGCGGCCTTGGCGCGGTTGGCCAGTTCGGCGAACGCCGGCTTGTCGAGCACCGCCAGATCGGCCAGCACCTTGCGGTCGACCTCGATGGCGGCCTGCTTCAAGCCGTTGATCAACCGGCTGTAGGACAGCCCGTTCTCGCGGGCGCCAGCGTTGACGCGGACGATCCACAGCGCGCGAAAATCCCGCTTTTTCTGGCGACGGTCGCGATAGGCGTACTGGCCGGCCTTGATGACGGCCTGTTTGGCGACCCGATACACCTTGCTGCGGGCGCCGCGATAACCCTTGGCCTGCTTGAGAACCTTCTTGTGGCGGGCGTGGGCGGTAACACCACGTTTCACTCGGGGCATGGCTTAACTCTCCGGTCCGGCGGCATCAATCGTAGGGCAGCATCCGGCGCACCGCCGGGGTATCCACGGCCGCCACGATGGTGGTGCCGCGCAACTGGCGTTTCCGCTTGGTCGTTTTCTTGGTCAGGATGTGCCGGAGGTGCGAGTGGGAACACTTGTACTTACCGGACCCGGTGCGGCTGAAGCGCTTGGCCGCACCGCGATTCGTTTTCATCTTGGGCATTGCATGACTCCGCGATTTCAAAAGAAAATTCTGGATCGAACCCGGCGCGTCCCGGAGCGGGAAAAGCCGATCACCCGAAGCGGGCTCATTTTTTCTTGGTCGGCGCGATGGTCATCACCATCTGCCGCCCTTCCATCCTGGGCCGCTGCTCCACCGAGCCGTAAGCGGCGAGATCGTCTTCGACGCGCTTGAGAAGGTTCATCCCCAGATCTTGGTGCGCCATTTCGCGGCCCCGAAACCGCAGCGTCACCTTGGCTTTATCGCCTTCGCTGAGGAAACGGATCAGGTTGCGCAGTTTGACCTGATAGTCTCCTTCGTCCGTGCCGGGACGGAATTTGATTTCCTTGACCTGGATCTGCTTTTGTTTTTTCCGCGCTTCGCTCTGCTTTTTGGCCAGTTCGAACCGATATTTGCCGTAGTCCATGATGCGGCAAACCGGCGGCTTGGCGTTCGGGGAGATTTCCACCAAATCCAGTTCAGCTTCCTCGGCCATCCGCCTGGCTTGCACCAGGGGGACGATTCCGGCCTGCTCGCCGTCCTGATCGATCAGGCGCACTTCGCGCCCGGTGATCTCGTCGTTGAGCCGGAGTTCATTGTTTGCGGCGATGTTGCTGTCCTCCAGTGATTATTCGGTTCGGCCGCGCCGGGCGATGTCGGCTCGCAAAAGTTCCGCGAAAGCCGCCGGATTCATGACACCCAGGTCGTGGCCGGCGCGCGTGCGCACCGCGACGGTCTCGGTCTCCATCTCGCGGTCGCCGACGACCAGCAGATAGGGGACGCGCTGTAGCGTGTGCTCGCGGATTTTAAAGCCGATTTTCTCGTTTCTCAAGTCGCTTGCGACGCGGAAACCTTGTTGCATAAGGATTTTTTCGACCTTGGCGGCATACTCCGCCTGATGGTCGGTGATATCGAGCACCACGGCTTGCACCGGCGCCAGCCAAGCCGGTAGCGCACCGGCATACTGCTCGATCAGAACGCCGATGAAGCGCTCCAGCGAGCCGAGAATGGCCCGATGCAGCATGACCGGCGTCCGTTTGCTTCCGTCTTCGGCGATATAATGCGCGTCCAGCCGGCCCGGCATCGAGAAATCCACTTGAATCGTGCCGCACTGCCAGAGCCGATCCAGGCAATCGCGCAGCACGTACTCGATTTTGGGGCCATAAAAAGCGCCCTCGCCGGGCTTGAGCGTCCACGGCTGGCCGGTGCGGTTCAGCGCCAGTTCCAGCGCCTTTTCGGCCTTGTCCCACACCTCGTCGCTGCCGACCCGCTTTTCCGGGCGGGTCGCCAGGGCCAGTTGCACCTCGTTGAAGCCGAAATCGGCGTAGACCTGGAACAGCAGGTCCATAAACGCCGAGACTTCGGCCTGAATCTGGTCCTCGGTGCAGAAAATGTGGGCGTCGTCCTGGACAAAATTGCGCACCCGCATCAGCCCGTGCAGAGTGCCGGACGGTTCGTTTCGGTGACAGGAGCCGAACTCGGCCAGCCGCAGCGGCAAGTCGCGATAGCTCTTCAAGCCCTGATTGTAAATCTGGATGTGGCAGGGGCAGTTCATCGGCTTGATCGCGTAATCCCGATTTTCCGACGCGGTGGTGAACATGCCGGCGTCGAACTTGTCCCAGTGGCCGGAACGTTCCCACAGACTGCGATCCACGATCTGCGGGGTGTGGACTTCCTGATAGCCGTGTTCGCGGAGCAACTGGCGGATGTAGTTTTGGATTTCGACGTAGATCCGCCAGCCCCGGTCGTGCCAGAACACCATGCCCGGCGCTTCTTCCTGGACGTGGAACAGGTCGAGCGCCTTGCCGACCCGGCGATGGTCGCGCTTTTCCGCTTCTTCCAGCCGGTGCAGGTAGGCTTTCAGCGCTTTCTGGTCCAGCCAGGCGGTGCCGTAGATGCGCTGGAGCATCTCGTTGCGGGAATCGCCGCGCCAGTAGGCGCCCGCCACCTTCATCAGCTTGAACGCCTTGAGCTTGCCGGTGGAGGGCACATGCGGGCCGCGACACAGATCGATGAAATCGGCCTGCCGGTACAGCGAAATCGGCTCGTCCGAGGGGATGTCGGCGATGATTTGCGCCTTGTATTCTTCGCCCATGGCCCGGAAGAAAGCGACCGCCTCGCCGCGCGGCATCACCGAGCGCTCCACCGGAATATCCTGGGCGGCCAGTTCCTCCATCCGCGCCTGGATGCGCTCCAAGTCCTCGGGGGTGAAGGGCCGCTCGAAAGCGAAGTCGTAATAAAAACCGTTTTCGATCACCGGGCCGATGGTGACCTGGGCACCGGGATAGAGTTGCTTGACGGCGTGCGCCAGCAGGTGCGCGCCGGAATGGCGGATGATCTCCAAGCCTTCCGGGTCGCGCTCGGTGATGATGGCCACGGTCGCGTCCCGGTCGATGACGTGCGAAGTGTCCACCAAACGACCGTCCACTTTGCCGGCCAGGGCGGCCTTGGCCAAGCCCGGCCCGATCGCGGCGGCGACCTCGCGGATGCTCACCGGCGCGTCGAACGCGCGCCGGCTGCCATCGGGGAGCGTGATGATCGGCATTGCTGCAATATCTCTCGATCCGCTTGTTTGGTTGGGGTGAAACAATAAAGGGCGCACCCAAAGCCCTTCTTTTGGAAGGAAGGCGCGCCCTTTCTAAAACCCGTCTGCTTTGCGGCTCAGACAAAAAAACTGGTAGGCGCGATTGGACTCGAACCAACGACCCCCACCATGTCAAGGTGGTGCTCTAACCAACTGAGCTACGCGCCTGAGCGATTAGGAGCGGAAGGTTAACCAATGCGAGGGGGCTTGACAAGGGGGAGGGCGCATTTTCCCGTGCCAGCACGAAGCCGGCTATTCCTCGATCCACACCGAAACCGATCCCCCCAAACATTGAAACTCGCCCCATCCGGTCTCGTTGGTGTAAACCGGCTCTTTGATGTGCCCGGTCAGGTCCACGAACTTGGCGGCAGGTTTGCGGACTTCCATCCATTTGCCGCCGCCGGGGCCGTCGCTCAGCAGCACCGCCATGGCCTTGGGGAATTCGGCGTTGCCCAGCCGGGTCCAGCCGACCCGGTTCCAGTGATCGAAGTAGTC
The DNA here is from genome assembly GCA_037045685.1 of Candidatus Competibacter sp. Taxonomy (GTDB): domain Bacteria; phylum Pseudomonadota; class Gammaproteobacteria; order Competibacterales; family Competibacteraceae; genus Competibacter_A. The sequence goes on along the minus strand of JBAOII010000020.1, from coordinate 84,982 downwards.
GTACTGAGAGCCGTGAGCGTAGTGGCGGCGGGCGTGCAGGAACGTGTCGATCAAGGCGCGATGGGAGGGCATCACGATCCGATAGCGCTGGCCGTCCCGCCCCCGATCCTCGTATTCGGCGCCGTAATAATCGGCGTGAAACACGCAGGGATAGCCTTCTCGCCGCAACAGGATCATGGCGTAGGCCAAGGGCTTGAACCAGGGCTCGACCACCGATTCCAGGGCTTGCAACGGTTGCGAGTCGTGGTTTTCGACGAAGGTGACGGCCTGATACGGCCGCTGCTGCATGAGGGTGTTGTCCAGGATGCGCCGCATGTCGTAATTGCCGCCCATGCGGCTGGCGAAATGGAAATTGTAGTGCAGCGCCACGTCGAACAGGGACATGCGCGGCCCCAGGCGATTCAGGTACAGATGCAGGGCGTTGACATCGGGCGACCAGTACTCGCCGACGGCGAACAAGTCCCGGCCCGCGTGCTCCGCCATCTCGTCCAGCCAGTTCGGGAAAAACCAGGCCGCGATGTGCTTGATCGCGTCGAGCCGGAAGCCATCGACGCCGGTGGCGTCCAGATACCACCGCCCCCACCGGATCAGCTCGTCTCGCACTTCCTCGCTCTGGAAATCGAGATCGCAACCCATCAGGTAGGCGAAATTGCCCCTCTCCAGGGAAACCTGATCGTCGAACTGCTTGCCATCGAACAGGTAAACCATGCCCGATTCCTTGGCCTTGGCGTCGTAATCGACCGCGTCGAAATGCCACCAGTGCCACTCGAAGGGCGAGTGCTGGCCCTTGCGTCCGGGAAAAGTGAAACGGGTGTACGCCTCGATTTCCCGCAGCTCCCCTCGCGGATGCACCCGGTCGTCCTGGAGGAACGGCGTGGCTCGCGCCGTTTCCGTGGCATCGCCGCCGATGCGGTGGTTGAGCACGGTGTCGGCGTAGACCTGGAGCCCGGCGGCGCGCAGCGCGGCGATGGCTTGGAGATATTGCTGACGGGTTCCGTACTTGGTGCGAACCGAGCCTTTTTGCTCGAACTCGCCCAGATCGTACAGGTCGTAGACCCCGTAGCCGACATCGCTCGCGCCTCCGATTCCTTTGTAGGCCGGCGGCAGCCACACGGCGGTGAAGCCGGCCTGGGCCAACGCCGCCGCCTGACGGCCCGCCTCGTCCCAAAACGTGCCATCGTCCGGGGAATACCAGTGGAAGTGTTGCATCATCGTGCCGTTCAACTCGTCGCTCATGGGTCCTCCTCAATCGATCCGCCGAGCGGGATGTATCGTGGAAGTCAGCCACGACTGTCAAGTTGAATTTGTCGGGCGTTGCCGGACGCCTCGCGTCTTCGGCGCGGACCGTCGGAAAGGCGAGGTCATTTCGGTCGCCGACTTCGGGCGAGCCGATCCCGTTTGTCCGCTCCCATCTTCAAGGCAGCCGCCTGGCGCCCACCTTATGTTAAAATCGCTCCGACCCCAAACCGAGGGGCGCTGCCCCCGCCAGAATCCCGAAAAACCACCCGGCGTTGACAGGACCCGAACATGACCGCATTCAATTTCGAGCAGGCGCGCTACAACATGATCGAGCAGCAGATCCGACCCTGGGAGGTGTTGGATCAGCGGGTGCTGGACACCATCGCCTGCGTGCCGCGCGAGGATTTCGTCCCCGAGCGCTACCGCAATCTGGCGTTCGGGGACGTCGCCATCCCGATCGGTCACGGCGAGTTCATGCTGAAACCCAACGTCGAGGGCCGCCTGCTGCAAGCGCTGGCGGTGCGACCGACCGACCGCGTGCTGGAAGTCGGCACGGGCAGCGGCTATCTGACCGCCTGTCTGGCGCGGCTAGCCGGCAGCGTGGTCAGCGTTGACATCGTCCCCGACTTTGTCGAAGCCGCCCGCCAGAAACTCAAGACCCACCGGTTGTCCAACGCGGCGCTGCATGTCGGCGACGCCAGTCGCGGTTGGGGCGAGCGGCGCTACGACGCCATCGCCGTCACGGGATCGGTGGCGGCGGTCGCCGACCATTGGCGGCAAAGCCTCTGCCCGGGCGGGCGGCTGTTTGTCGTGGCCGGCCAGCCGCCGGTGATGGAGGCGTTGCTGATCACCCGGATCGGCGAGGGAGAGTGGCTGCGGGAAAGCCTGTTCGACACCTATCTGCCTCCCCTGCGCAACTCGGTGACCGCCAAGGCTTTCGTGTTCTGAGCGGCCCGTGGCGGTCGACCGCCGCCGAACCGCACCGACGGTTGGCGCGAGAACCGGCTCCGCTGCCGCAGGACGTGCGCGAGCGTCGGGAATTTGCCTTGCCCGAAGCGACGGCTCGGCCGGAATGCCGATGGAGCGCCCGCTCCCCGCGTGGCGCGGACTTGACCCGGAGCGGGACACGGCCGCGATTGGTCGCCACGGCGCGCGCAGCCTTCGGGCGGCCCTGTTTCTCGGACGGGCCGGTTTCGAGCGAGCCGTCAATCTGGATGGCGGAGTCGATGCCCGGTCCCGGGATGTCGATCCGACCGCTCCCCTCTGCTGAGCCGCGCCGCGCCCCCGCCGGGCGCGCGGTTTTTGCCGGCGCCGCCCGTCTGCTATATTAGAGACCGTTAACATGCTCGCTCACAGGAGATCCCGTCAGCCATGCCCAAAATAAAGCGTCTGGTGTTGGCCGGAATCGTCGCCGCGTGCTGCAGCCAGCCGGCGAGGGCGGAGGACCTGCTGCAAGTCTATCGGCAGGCCCAGGAAAGCGATCCGGTGCTGAAGGCCGCTACCGCCAGTCGCGAAGCGGCCCAGGAAACCAAGCCGCAGGCGCGGGCCTTGTTGCTGCCGAGCGTGGGAGCCACGGTCGAGCAGGGCAACACCTTCGGAATCGCGGGCGGGGGGCGAAGCCCGTCGTCGTTCGACAGCCACAATTACGGCATCAGCCTGGTCCAACCCCTGTATAATCGAGGCAACCAGGTCAGGCAACGGCTGGCGGACGCCACGGTCAGCCAGTCCGATGTGGATCTCGGCAACATCCGCAACGAACTGGTTCTGCGGGTCTCGCAAGGCTACTTTGGCGTATTGGCGACCCTGGACAATCTCACCTATACCACCTCCGCAAAAAATGCTTTCGCCCGCCAGCTCGAGCTGGCCAACCGGCGGTTCGAGGTGGGGCTGGCGACCATCACCGACGTCTATGACGCTCAGGCCCGCTTCGACGCCGCCGTCTCCCTGGAAATCGACGCCATCAACAAGCTGGCGGACGCCCGCGAACTCCTGCGCCAGTTGACCGGCCAGGAATACGCGCAACTCAATTTGCTCAGCGAACGCATGCCGCTGGCGTTGCCCAAGCCGAACGATCCCGAGGAATGGGTGCGGATGGCCTTGGAAAACAACCTGAGATTACGCAGCGCCGGCTTCGGGGTCGATCAAGCCCGGGAAACCGTCAAGCTGCAACAGGCCGGCCACTATCCGACGCTGGATTTGCGGGCCAGCCGCTTCGACTTCGACAATGGCCTCGGCAATAATGGCGCCAGCAGTCAGGTCAACCTGGAACTGACCATTCCCCTGTACAGCGGCGGCGCGGTGTCCTCGCGGTCCCGCGAGGCGGCGTATAACTACGAAGCGTCTCGGCAGAGCCTGGAAAACCAGCAGCGCGAAACCGTCCGCACCGTTCGCAACGCCTATCGCGGTCAGGAAACCGCCATCAGCCAGATCAAGGCGCTCGACCGGACCCGCGTCTCCACCCGCAGCGCGCTGGAAGCCACTCAAGCGGGCTACGAAGTCGGCACCCGAACCATCGTGGACGTGCTGAACGCCGAGCGCGATGTGTATCTCGCGGAATCGAATTACGCCACCGCCCGCTATTCCTACATCGCCAACTACCTGGTGCTGCGTCAAGCCGCCGGTCAATTGTCGGAGGCGGACATCGCCGAGATCAACGGCTGGCTGGGCAGCCCCCGGCCGACCAGCGGCGATCTCGCCGCGCAGCCGGCCAAGGAGCCGGCCAAGGAGCCGGCCAAGGAGCCGGCCAAGTCCGGTGCCGGCAAGAGCGGCAAGGCGAGCGGCAAACCGGCCGCGAGCGACCAGAATCCCGCGACCAAGCCCGCCGGCGGGAAACCGACGGCGACCGGAAAACCGCCCCGCCCGACGGAGAGCGGTCCGCCATCGGGTCAAACCGCCGCTCCAGCGGGGAAACCGCCGGCCAGCCCGGCGAAATAGAGGCTTGCGGGCCGCTTGGGTTCGAAAGCTGATTTCCGATGAACGCCGACCCGGCGCCGGATTCCGATCCGCCCACGCCCGCGCCGGCCCGGTTGCCGCGCCGGCTGGCGGCCATCGTTTACGACGGCCTGTTGCTGTTGGGGGTGCTGCTCGGAGCGACGGGGCTGGCGCTGGGGCTGGCGGTGGCGCTGCTCGGTAGCGAAAGCGTCGCGCGCCACAGTCCGCTGCAAGGCAATCCGTTTTTTTCCACCTACTTGCTGCTGGTTTGCTTTTTCTTTTACGGCGGGTTTTGGGTCCACGGCGGCCAAACCTTGGGAATGCGCGCCTGGCGGTTGCGGGTGCAACGGCCCGATGGTCGAAACATCGGCTGGTGGCAGGCGCTGCTGCGATTTTTGGTCGCCGGGCTTTGGCCGGTTCCGGTCGCCGCGTACCTGTATCGGGTTCTCGGCGTCGGGGCCGGCCCCAGCCTGCTGGCCGGCGTTGCCTGCCTGATATTGGGGCTGGCGCTGCGCCTGCCCGACCGCGTGTCGGAAACGGAGCTGGTGCTGCTGCTGCCCAAGCGCAAAAACTGATCAGCGCAAGCGGTGTAGCGCCAGGAATCCCGCCGCCAGGAACAGCAGCGACGGCAAGATCGCGCCCACCAGCGGCGGATAGCCGTACAGCAGCACCACGTTGCCGAGCAGGTAGTTCATCATGAAAGAATGCCAGACCGAGCAGCAGGCCCACCAATAGCCGCTGGCCGGTGCTCGGCCGAGCGCTGCGGGCCGAACGCGAACGGCATGGCGATCACCAACATCGCCAGATAGGTCAGCGGAGCCAGCAACTTTGCGCCACAGCGCCAGCCGGTAGCTCTGGGCGTCCAGCCCGTTGCGCTCCAGATAGCCCACGTAAACCCACAGATCGCGAATCGACAGAGTCGTTCGGATTGGCCGCCAGCACGTCCAGAATCTCTCGGGCTGATGGCCGAGGCGACCGCCAGACTCGCTCAACTGTTCGGCTTTGCACCGCGTCGCCGTTCAGGGATGCTGCGGCTCGACTGCCCTCCAACACCCAGCGGCCTTCGCTGGTAACGCGCGCCTTGCGCGGCGGTGATCGCTTTCGAGGCGGGATTCGGGAGCCGATCTTGAAAATGTGGATGTCCGCCAAGCGGATGCCGGGCAGCACTCGCCCGGACGTGGATGAAGTGGTCGCCATCCCGCGCCCAGAAGCCCCGACCGCCGCGAATCGCCATATTCTCGCTCTTGGCCATGGCGCGCTGCTCCTTGGCCAGATTTTTCCAGTTGCGGCGGCAGCGAACTCGCCGATCGCCAGCACCGCCACGCTGAGCAGGAGACCGGCTTGCAGCGGCGGAGCGCGTCAAGCGGGTCAGCGACAGGCCGGCAGCGCGCATGACGATCAGCTCGCTGCCGGCGGCCAGCGCGCCCATGCCCAGCAGGCCACCCACCAGCAGCGCCATCGGGAACAGCTCGTACAGGCGCTGGGGCTGGATCAGCGCCAGGTAGCGCAGCGCCGCCGCGAAATCGTAGTCTGCCCTTGCCCACGCTCCTCCAATTCCGCCAACAGGGTCAGAAAGGATTCGAGCAGCAGCAGCACCAGCAGGGCGGCCAGGGTCGCGACCGGCGACGGTGCGGAAGATGTAGCGGTCGAGGATCATCGCGTCTCGCCGGTTTTCCGGGTCGCGGGGCGGAGCAGCCCGGAAACCTGGGGTGTCGGGCGTAGTACCGGAGCAGCAGGCCCAGGCCGAGCAGCGCGAACAGGCCGTGGACCCACCACAGGCCGAGCCTCGCGAATCCACGATGCCCTGGATCAGCCACGATTCGCCGACGCCGACCAGATTGAAATAGATGGCCTGAATCAGCACGGCCGCGACGATCCGCCCGTAACGGCCTTCGCGGCGGCTGGGCCCGGGCCAACAGCGGCGCCCACAAGGCGATGACCAACACCTGGATCGGGCTATTGAGGCGCATCTGCAACTCGGCGACCAGGGCCGGCTCGCTCCGATCCCAGCAACTGCCGGGAGAGGCAGCGCTTCCCGGTACTGCCAGGCCCGAGGCGGCGGCGCGGTATCCACCCGCACCGTGGCGCGCTCGAAGCGCAGCATCTCGTAGTCGCCCCGGCCGGGCGTACCCCGATAGCGATACCCGTGATCCAGAATCACATGCCGAGATGCCGTCCTCGTCGCTTTCGCTGATGGCCCTTTATCGCCGGTGGTGATGCTCAGGTCGCCATCCGCTTCGAGGGTCTGGATGAAAACGTTGCGCAGCTCGCGCTCGTCCAGGGCGCCGACGTAGACCACATGGCGGCCGTCCAGCACCTCCCGGAAAGGCTCCCGGCGCGAACATCGAGACCTCGGCTTCCTTGCGGGCCTTGGCCAACACCTCGAACTGTATAATCCATGATCGAGCGGCACCAGGAACGAGGGACAGGCCGGCGGTAACCAGCAGCCAACGGCACCGCCAGCAGCAAGACGGCCCGGTACACCGACAGCGGGCCGTAGCCGCAGGCGGCCAGCGCGACCATTTCGTGATCGCGGTACAGGCGACCCAAGGTCAGCATGACGCTCAGCAGGAAGGCCAGCGGCACCAGCACGACCAGGAAGTAGCCGGCCTGCAAGCCGACCAGCAGGAAAGATGGAATCCCGCGCCACCAAGCCGTTGGCCGCCTTGCTCAGATAACCGGACGAGCCGATGGCTGAGGACCATGGCCAGCAGCACCAGCAGCGGTGGCCAGCAGGGTCATGCCGATCTCGCGAATCAGATAACGATCGATGATGGAAGGCACGCCCGACGGGACTCCCTGGCGGGTCAGCTGTGAGAAGGCACGGTTTCTGGCTAAACTCACCGGATTCGCGCCCTCGTCACGAACGAGCGCCACCACGAGTCGAACACGGGAGTAGCCTACCGATGGAATTTTCGGTCAAAAGCGGCAATCCGGAAAAACAGCGCACCGCCTGCCTGGTGCTGGGCATTTACGAATCCCGGCGGCTGACGACCGCCGCCGAGCAGCTCGACGCCGCCTGCGGCGGCTATCTCGGCAGCCTGTTGCGCCGGGGCGACCTGGAGGGCAAGCCCGGCCAATCGCTGCTGCTGCTCAACGTGCCCGAGACTCCGTGCGAGCGGGTGCTGCTGATCGGCTGCGGCCGAGAGCGCGAAATCGACGACCGCCGCTTCCGCAAGATCGCGGCCCACGCCGCCGCCGCGCTGAACGACACCGGCGCCGGCGAGGCGATGACTTATCTGACCGACCTCGCGGTCAAGAGTCGCGACCTCAACTGGAAAATTCGCCAAATCGTCGAGGCGATCGAGGAAGCGCGCTATCGCTTCGACTCGCTGAAAAGCAAAAAGGATGCACCGCGCCGGCCGCTGCGCAAGATTATACTCAGCGTGCCCGGTCGGCGGGAACTGTCCGACGGCGAACGGGCGGTGCGCGAAGGGGTGGCGATTGCCGCCGGCGTCGCCCTGGCCAAGAACTTGGGCAACCTGCCGCCCAACCTCTGTACGCCAAGCTATTTGGCCGAACAAGCCCAGGCGTTGGCCGGGGAATTCCCGGCGCTGCGGGTCGAGGTGCTGGAGGAAGCCGACATGGAACGGCTGGGCATGGGCGCGCTGCTCTCGGTGGCGCGCGGCAGCGCCCAGCCCGCCAAGCTGATCCGGCTGGATTACCGGCAAGGGCCGGCGACGGCCAAGCCCCAGATCCTGATCGGCAAGGGGGTCACCTTCGACACCGGCGGCATCTCGCTCAAGCCGGGCGAAGGCATGGACGAAATGAAGTACGACATGTGCGGGGCGGCCAGCGTGCTGGGGACGCTGCGGGCCTGCGCGGAATTGAAGTTGCCGCTGAACGTCGTCGGGCTGATTCCGGCGGTGGAAAACATGCCCGGCGGCCGGGCCAGCCGACCCGGCGACATCGTGACCAGCCTGTCCGGCCAGACCATCGAAATCCTCAACACCGATGCCGAGGGTCGCTTGATCCTGTGCGATGCTATGACCTACGCCGAGCGCGACGAACCGGCGGCGGTGATCGACATCGCCACGCTGACCGGCGCCTGCATCGTCGCGCTGGGCCGCCATCCGCACGGCCTGTTCGGCAACCATCCGCCGCTGGCGCACGCGCTGACCGCCGCCGGGCACGCCGCTTACGACCGGGTGTGGGAGCTGCCGCTGTGGGAAGACTACCAGGAAGGATTGGACAGCAATTTCGCCGACATGGCCAACGTCGCCGGCAACAGGGACGGCGGCGCGATCATGGCGGCCTGCTTCCTGTCGCGCTTCGCCAAGAAATTCCACTGGGCGCACCTGGACATCGCCGGTACCGCCTGGAAGACCGGCAAGGCCAAGGGCGCGACCGGGCGGCCGGTGCCGCTGCTGACCCAGTATTTGCTGGATCGAGCGGCCGAGGCGGATCGGGAGGCTTGAGGTGCCCCGCGTCGATTTCTACGTGCTGCCCGATCACAAGGACAACGGCCGGGCGTTGCTGGCCTGCCGGCTGGCGGACAAGGCGTACAGCCTCGGCCACACCGTCTACCTGCTCGCGGCGTCCGAGGCGCAGGCGACGGCGCTGGACGATCTGCTGTGGACCTTCCGGCAGGACAGTTTCATCCCGCACGAACGCTATCCGCTGGCCGGCGAGGAAGCGTCGCCGGTGCTGGTCGGGACGATCTTGCCGACCGAGGCCGGCGCGCAGGTCTTGATCAATTGCGCCGACCGGCTGCCCGAAGGCTTCGAGCGCTACGAGCGGGTGGTGGAGCTGGTGGACCAGAATCCCGAGGTGCTGGCGAAGTCGCGCGAGCGGTTCAAGCAGTATCGCGAGCGGGGTTGCGCGCCGGAGACGCACAAGCTGTAGCGGCGTCGTCTCTTTGCCGGTCGGGCAACCGAATGGCTGCGCTCCAATTTGCATGTTCTCGCTTATCGGATAAATCATGTATCAGAGTGAAAGTTCGGAAGGTAAGATGCGCTTGCAAGGGCGATTTTGGGTGGGCTGGCGGGCGTGGTGTTCGGTGGATCGCAATGTTGTTTTGCTCGGTTTAACCAGTTTTTTCACCGACATCTCTTCGGAGATGGTCGCTACGGTACTGCCACTATACATTATCTTTAATCTTCAGCTCTCGCCGTTGCAGTTCGGCTTCGTCGATGGGCTTTATCAGGGCGCAACCGTGCTGGTGCGGTTGGTTGGCGGCATCGTCGCTGATCGCTGGCGACGCTACAAAGTCGTGGCTGCCGTGGGGTACGGGCTCTCCGCGATATGCCGCGTGGGCATGTTGTTCGTCGGAGCTTCTTGGGCGGCTGTCGCCGCTCTGGTCCTGGTAGACCGCGCCGGCAAAGGCCTTCGTACCGCCCCGCGCGACGCTTTGATCGCCATGAGCGCGCGACCTGACGAGCTGGCTACCGTCTTCGGCGTCCACCGCGCGTTCGATACGGCTGGCGCGATGTTGGGCCCGCTGGTGGCTTTTTTGTTGCTCGGCTTGGTCCCCGGCGCGTTTGACGCCATTTTTGTCGTCAGCTTCTGCTTCGCGCTGATCGGTGCGAGCGTCCTGGTGCTGTTTGTGGAAAACCGCGAGGCCGAGCCAGCCGCCAGCGAACTCTGCCGAGCCCGCCATCACGCCGGCCATCCCGCGTTGCGCTGCGCCAACTGCCGGCTGGCGCCCCCTGTACCGCCAGGCGCTTCGCTCGGCGCCGCCATCGGCCTGTTGCGCATCCCGCGTTTCGCCGCGCTGGTGGCCGTTGGCGCGCTGCTGGGACTGACGACATTGAGCGACGGTTTCATCTTTCTCAGCCTTCAGCGCCAGCTCGGTTTCGCCATCGGATTTTTCCCGTTGCTTTATGTGATCTCCGCGTTCGTTTACATGTTGCTCGCCGTGCCGGCCGGTCGTCTCGCTGACCGGATCGGCCGAGGGCGCGTGTTCATCTTAGGCTATGCTTTATTGTTTGTCGTCTACCTGTTGCTGTTGACGCCGAATCTGCCGTGGCCGGCGCTCTTCGGCAGCGTGTTGCTGCTCGGCGCTTATTATGCCGCCACCGATGGCGTGTTGATGGCGCTGGTCAGCGCTATCCTGCCGGCTTCTCTGCGCGCCAGCGGCCTCGCGCTGATCGCCACCGCCATCGGCCTCGCCAGATTCTGCGCCTCGGTTTTGTTCGGGTTTTTGTGGGCGTGGATCGGTGCTCATGGTGCTTTGATCGGGTTTGTCATCGGCCTGCTGTTGGCCATGGCCGCCGCTATGCTGCTGTTGCGCTCCGTGCCACAGGTCTCCGATGGACTCTGACAAGAACCGCCTCCGCATCTTTGTCCTGATCTGCGCGCTGTGCCTGATCGGGTCGGTTGGCTATGTCTGGATGAGAACGGGCCAGATCGGGAACGGGGCAGCGACCGGCCATAAGGCTTTGGCGGGCGCGACCGTCTCTTCCGGAGAGGTTGAAAGCGCGCCTCGCAAAAAAGAGGTGACGGGTAAAGCAATTGAGTCGGGTGGTGTTTGGCCGAAAGCTCCGTTCATCCTATTTCGCACCACCGTTTTGGATGAGCGGTACGGTCAACTGGTCGCTTTGCCGGTCGGCGATCTTGCCGAGTCGCGTACCGCGACTGGCCTGGCCTGCGAGCGAGCTTATTTCGCCGCTGGTCAGGGCGTTTGCCTGACAGCCGAACGCGGCGCTATCACGACTTACCACGCTTATCTTTTTGACGGATCGCTCCGGCCGGGCCATCGCCTGCCGCTGCAAGGCATTCCCAGCCGGGCGCGAGTTTCGCCGGATGGCCGTTATGCCGCGATCACGGTTTTCACGAGTGGGCATTCGTATTCGCCCGGCACTTTTTCGACGCGAGCAGAAATATACCGTACCGCTGACGGTAGCTCGGTTGCCGAACTCGAACAATTTACCGTGGAGCGGGACGGCAAGACCTTCCGCGATATCGATTTCAACTTCTGGGGAATCACCTTCGCCGCTGACGGGAACCGGTTTTACGCCACCCTCGCGACCGGTGGTCAAAATTATTTGGTCGAAGGCGATGTCATGGCCCGTCATATTCGAATTATCCATGCTGGAGTCGAGTGTCCTTCGCTTTCTCCTGATGGCCGGCGTATTGCCTTCAAGCGGCTGACCAAATCCGGTTGGCATCTTTATGTTGTAGATTTGATTAAGAAAGTCGAGATTCCGCTCACCGAAAAGCGCAGTGTTGACGATCAGGTGGAATGGCTTGACGACAGTCATATCTTATACGCTTTTGGAGATGATGTTTGGGTGGTGCCAGCCGATGGCGGCGGCTCGCCGACCGTCTTTCTCGCCAAAGCTTATTCTCCGGTGGTGGTTCGCTGACGGGTTGGCGAAACCAGGTTGTTGACTGATTTTCCATGGCGTCGCCTCATATCTTCAAAGTGGAGCGAAAGACTCGTGTCCGGAAATGTATAATTTGCGGTTTCCACGATTACCGGCAATACGCCTCGTGCAAAGGAACGACCATGAACGACATTTACATCGGCAAAGGTGACCATGATGTTTACCTGCTCGGCAAGTACGCCAACCGGCACGGCTTGATCGCCGGCGCCACCGGAACCGGCAAATCGGTGTCGCTGATGGTGCTGGCCGAAGGTTTCTCGCGGCTGGGGGTGCCGGTGTTCCTGGCCGATGTCAAGGGCGACCTGGCCGGCATGAGCCAAGCGGGGCAAGCCGGGCGAGAAGCTGCGAGCCCGGCTTGATAACAGCTCGGCATGGAAGGACTGGGCGGCGCAGGCCAATCCGGTGGTGTTCTGGGATTTGTACGGCAAGAACGGCCATCCGGTGCGCACCACCGTTTCCGAGATGGGCGCCACGCTGCTGGCGCGGGTGCTGGAACTCAACGACACCCAGGAAGGCGTGTTGACGGTGGCGTTCACCGTGGCCGACGACAACGGCTCTGCTGTTGCTCGATCTGGACGATCTGCGCTCGATGCTGGCCTGCGTCGCCGAGAACGCCAAGGAGATTTCGGGCAAGTACGGTCTGGTCGGCACCCAATCCGTCGGCGCGATCCAGCGCGGGCTTGCTGCGGCTGGAGCAAGATGGCGGCGACCGATTTTTCGGCGAACCCGCCCTCGATCTGGCGGATTTTCATGCGCCGGGACATGACCGGGCGCGGCGTGATCAACGTGCTGGCCGCCGAGTCAACTGATTCTCAAGCCCCGGCTTGTACGCCACGTTTCTTGCTGTGGATGCTGTCGGAGCTGTTCGAAAATCTGCCAGAAGTGGGCGATGTGGACTTGCCGAAGCTGGTGTTTTTCTTCGACGAGGCGCATTTGTTGTTCGCGGACGCGCCCGATTCGCTCCGCCAGCGGGTCGAGCAGGTGGTGCGCCTGATCCGCTCCAAGGGTGTGGGAGTGTACTTTCATTTCGCAATTGCCCGACGACGTGCCAGATCAGGTGCTCGGCCAGCTCGGCAATCGCATCCAACATGCCTTGCGCGCGTTTACCCCGCGCGACCAGAAAGCGGTCAAGACCGCCGCCGAGACCTTTCCGCCCAACAAGCGCTTGAACGTGGTCGAAGCCATCACCCAGCTTGGCGTCGGCGAGGCGCTGGTGACCACCCTCCAGGAAGGCGGCGTGCCTTTGCCGGTGGAGCGCACCCTGATCGCCCCGCCGCGCTGTCGGATCGGCGCCATCACCGACCCCGAGCGCGCCGGCGTGCGCCAGCTTTCGCCGATTGGGGGCAAATACGATACGGCGGTCAATCGGGAATCGGCGCATGAATTGCTCCAGCGACGCGCCCAGGCGGCGGCGTCCGGCGCGGCGGCGGAACCAAAAGGCAAGGGTAAGGCCGCTCAGCAGGAAGATGACGGCATCGGCGGTCTGGTGAAGGATTGGCTGCTCGGCACCAGTCGCCGGCAAGGCGCGCTGGAGGCGATGGCGAAATCCACCTTGCGCACGGTGGGCAATCAACTAGGGCGGCAAATTTTGCGGGGGGTATTGGGTGGCGATTATGAAGCGGTGAGGGCAAGTATTTAATTTATATGGTGGCCTTGTTATTAGTTTATTACTTAGGTTGGAGATAGAAATGGAACAAGTTGAAATCGGCTTAATGTTGCCAGGAGCGATACCATTTGATGATCAAAATATAAATCCAACTTGGAAGGCTCATGTAAAAACTCACGATTCAGTAGTGGTAGCTTATGTAAAGAGAATTTCATGTAGAAAACTCTTTGTTGAGTGCGTATGTGCAGTATTAGGAAGACATCTTGGGTTACCGATACCAAAACCATTAATTGTTAAGATTTCTAATGAGAACTTCAAAAATATACCGCTCTCAAAGTATGAGCTAGCTTTCGGATCTGAAGATGCTGGGTATCCAAGTTTTAGAAGATACCTAAAAAGTAATGAAGCTATGGAGAAATTAAAGAAATTTTCTAAAACTTTAGATGTTGGTGTTTTTGATGAATGGATTGCAAATTGGGACAGAAATGCAGGAAATATATTGTACGATGGTAGTGAGAAATTTTCTTTCGTAGATCATGAAAATGCAATTGATTTTGAGCTTGAGCCTGGAGAGCCAGCAAAATCGAATCAGATTATTAGCGCTCTGTATGCAACACAAAGCGAATTTGAAAAACATAAAATAAAATAAATAGAGATGTTCAATTGGCAATTATACCTCAATATAGGATATGCTCTTGTTCTCTTCTTTCAGAAAAGGCTTATGCTGGCTCTTATCTTGATGAATCAGAAATAATTTCTGTGATTGACTTTCTTGAAAAAAGGCTGGATAATTTGAAAAATCTTTTCGAAGATCGTTTATGTATTAGACAAAGAAAGATATCGCTATGAATACCCTAAGTAAGTTATTTCCAGAGCCGCCAACATATAAAGGATCATGGCAAAGTATATATATAGAGCCAATTATAGGGTCTGGAGAGCGTATCGCTATCGCTGCGGTTGCTTTTGGAGAAAATAACGAATTTAATATTATCCAATCTATTCAAAGTGAATTGCTAGAGTGTTTGTATGGCTCGCAAGCATCAAGCATGCAAAATATGATTGATTGGCTGATTGAATCCGCTACCTCAGAGATAAAAAATAATAATAGAAGCTTAGCCAAATGGACTCCTCCTTTTGAAGGAGTTAAAATAGGCCAATTATTTGAGGCTGCCGATGAAGATATCCAAGGAATACTCAGACAGGCAATTCGTTTTACATCGAGTTTAAGTGCTTTAGCGTTAGATTCTGAACGCGAGGAAAATGATGAGTATCCTAGAAGACGTACTGAGCAGTGGGCTAGTAGTATTTCTGAAGAAGCACGATCTATAAATCCACGGCTGTCTCGTTTTTTTAAACAGAAAATAAAAGTTAATCAGTCTAACTTATTAACAACTTATGGGTTTGTTACAGAAAAATATGTATCTAATTTTGGCCTGCTTATTCCTATAAGATTACCGACTTCTCTGAATGGAATAAAAGCCAAGCTTTTTGATTTGGAATCTTTAAAGAAATCCAATATTGTACTTATCAAGCCAGAAAAATATGAAATTCTTATAGGTGTTCCTTCATTTCAAGATCCAACTTTAACTAGTAAATCTGTTCAAAAATTAAAAGAAACAATTGAAATGGTAACTGAGCTTGCTCGAACAGAAAACATAGGGGTTTTCAAAGCGGAAAGCGCTAAGCAAGCCGCTGAGCATCTTCAGGAAATGGCTGCTTAGCAGAGTACATACGGGTGGGTTAATTAAAGATATTGATTTTTCTGATAAGCAAATGCCGACCAAGAACCGAATCAATCAATTTGACTTCATCGAGTTTCCGGCTAAAGACGTTAGCCAGCTCAAAAATGTCCAGCGCTTTTTTTCCAACGTGTTCGGCTGGTCTTACCAAGACTGGAGCGACGACTATTCCGACACCACAAGCAGCGGCTTGGGCAGTGGCATCAACGCGGACCCCGAACACCGGCCAAACCATCCTCTCGCTGTCATTTACACGACCGATTTGGAATCGGTGCGGGAAAAGGTAGTCGCTGCTGGAGGAATTATCACCAAAGACATTTTCTCTTTTCCGGGCGGACGCCGCTTTCATTTCAAAGACCCTGCCAACAACGAGCTTGCCGTTTGGTCGGATCAGGAAAATCAGAAGATAGGCGATTAGCGAGCAGGCCCGGAAGTCTCGCGGGCGAACTGCCCCATATAACGCAATCCCTGAATCGCCCGGCTGCCGTACCACGAGGTCATTTCCCCGTCGATCAGCCGCAGCTTTTCCGGCGGACAACCGTAATCGCGGGCGAAGGTTTCCAAATCCTGCGGCAAAAAGCGGTACGGCTCGCTGCTGAACAGAATCAGATCGGCGGCATCCAGTAGCGCCTTGTCCAGCGCCAGTTCGGGGTAGCGCGCCTCCCTCTCCACCGGCAGCGTCTCCCAACCGACCAGCGCCAACATCCGGGCGATATAAGTCTCCCGGCCGATGCCCATCCACGGCTTGCGCCAGATCAAATACAGCACCCGCCGCTGGGGCCAAGCGACTTGCCGCAGTTCGGCCAATGCTTGCTCGAACCGCGCCGCCAGCGCCTCCGCTTCCGCCGCGCGGTCGAAAATCCCGCCGAGCAGCCGGTACAGCGGCACGTTGTCTTCCGGGCTCAGCGGATGGGTGACGATCACTTGCAAACCGTCGGCCATCAGCCGCTCCGCCAGCTCGCGCGGGTTCTCGTCGATGTTGACGATGACGTGGGTGGGCCGCAATGCCAGTAGCCGGGCGTAACGGATTTTCTTGGTGCCGCCGACGCTGGGCAACGGCATGACCAGCGGGGCCGGGTGAATGCAGTAATGGGTGCGGCCCACCACCTGATCGCCCAGCTTCAACGCGAACAGCAATTCGGTGATGCTGGGCACCAGCGAGACGATGCGGGCAGGTGCGCTAACCGGCGCGTGCTGGACGCCGAGGGCATCGGTCAAAGTCAAAGTCTCCCGCTCGATCTCCATTCTCGTTTCACCGCGTCATAGGAAAGCGAGCGTTTCAAGAAGCCGGCGGATCGGCTTGACTGTCCAGCCAAGCCGCAAGATCGTCCAAAGTCTGAAAATCGAGCAGAGCTTCGGCCAAGGCTTCGGCGGTCGTCAGCGACAGGCCGCGAACCCGGCGCGCTTGCTTGGCCGGAAGGCGCCCAAAGCGTCGTTGCAATTGCCGTAAAATCAATGCGACGCACTCTTCCTGGCGGCCTTCCTGGCGGCCTTCCTGGCGGCCTTCCTGGCGGCCTTCCTGGCGGCCTTCCGCGAAAACTTCCTGATAAAAGACGCTCTTCTTCAGATCGGCTTGGGTGAATCCGAGCATGGCTTGAATCTCCTGTCGAGTCAGCTTGGGTAAACGGTAGACCAAAATTGTTTCGATCAGGTCCAGCGCTTCAGCCAAAGGCAAAGGTGATGGTTTGTCGGCGAGCCGAAGCCGTCGAGTCAGATGTCGAGCCTGTTCGGCGGCATCCCGTGGGGTGACGACCAGCAGTTGCAGAAGTTGCAAGCCAAGGCTGGGCGTGGAAATCTTCGCCAAATCTTCGAGATACACCCGCCGCACTTCCGGCAGGGTCATCAGCGAAGCGTAGCAAGGGTCCGACCGCTCGATGGCGCGACGAGGATACAGCACCAGCGCCCGCCAGCGCGGGCGAGGATTGCAACGGTACAGATAGAGAAAGATTTCCGAAAAGAACCGGCCGTAGAAATCGTCGTCGGGTTGCGCCTGGGCTTCCAGGAAAATCAGCGGCGCGGCGGGATCGTCGGCGGGCGGAATCAGCAGGCCGTCCAAACGAAAGGCGGTTTGTTTGACCTCTTCGGCGCGAAATCCGTAACCGGCGGGATTGGCGACAGCGACGCCGGCCAACTCCAAGGCCAGGACAGGCAACGTTTTGAAAATCCGATAGAACAGATTGTCGGTTTTCATAAACCGTCACGAAGCGAAATGTCGGCCTTTGTCCCGGATGGATTCCGGCGTCGCCCCCGTCCATTGCTTGAATGCGCGGGAAAAGCTCTTTTCGTTCAGAAATCCCACCGCCAAGGCAATTTGCTTGATGGGCCGGGACGTTCTATTGAGCAGATCGACCGCCCGATCCCGCCGAATTTCGTCCTTTAGCGCCTGCAACGATGCGCCTTCCTCCTGCAACTGCCGGTGCAATGTTCTGGGCGAGACATGCAACGCCTTGGCGAGCGATTCGCCGGTATGCGGACTATCGGGCCGCATTCTCAAATAGTCGCGCACCCGTTGCACCAGCAGCCTGATCCCGCCGATAGGGAAAAATCGTGAGGGGGACAGCGTGCTGGAGCATCTTGTTCAAGGCACGGTCGTCCCGGCGAATCGACAGGGCCGCGTATTGAGGATCGAAACTGATCCTGGCCGACTCGGAGCGAAAATGTAGCGGGCCGGGAAAAAGCGCCTGATAAACGCTCACATGTTCCGGCGCATCGAAAGGGAAACAGGCTTCCAGCAACGGGATCCACGAATTGATCGCCCAGCAGGCGTAACCGAGGATATACCGAAAGAGCGTGGCGAAGCAGAACTCCTCCATTTCCCCCAAGTCCCGGTTAACCTGAATCGCGATGGATGCCGCCGACCGGGTGACGGTGAATTTCAGCGCGATGTCATCCGTCAGCAAGCCGTGATAGCGGCACCACCGTTTCAGGGCGATTTCCAAGGTTGGCGAGCCGAGGGCAGCCCGGCACAGCATCCCGTAACTGCCCCACGGCAGCCGGCGCGAAAACCAGCCCAGCGCCTCATCGTCCAACTCCTGGATGGCAATCCCGAACAGGGTTTGCATTTGCGACCCGGCGACGCGGTTTTGCGGGTCGGACAGGAATTCCGGCGCGATGCGGGCCCGCCGCAGCGCGCCGGCAGGGTCTTTGTCATAGCGGCGATAGGCCGCCACGATAGCGCGAACGAACGCTACGGGCGTTATCGCGATCTCGGGAATCACCGGCATACTCGCTCGGCTCGTCAGTGCATATCGAATACCGATCCTAGCCAGAATGGCGCGAATTGCAACTCTATTGGCGCTCCGGCTGGCAAAAATTGCAACTCTATTGGCAAACCTCGCCGTCGGGTTCTTTATATCATTGCGGCCATCACGACAGGCCGGCAGCGCCGACCCTCGCCGCCGCACGGTAAAAGCGTATGATTGTGTTCATAACTACCGACAGGAGAACCCACCCAATGTCCGCCGTCGTCAGCCAATTCAAATTTCCCCAGCCCGGCGCCGATAAGGCCACCCTTCACAACAAGATCCGCTTCGTCACCGCCACCAGCCTGTTCGACGGTCACGACGCCTCCATCAACATCATGCGCCGCATCCTCCAAGGCAGCGGCGCGGAAGTGATCCATCTCGGCCACAACCGCTCGGTGGAGGAAATCGTCACCGCCGCCTTGCAGGAAGACGCCCAAGGCATTGCCATCAGCTCCTATCAGGGCGGCCACGTCGAATTCTTCAAGTACATGATCGACCTGCTGCGCGAGCGCGGCGGCGACAACATCAAGGTGTTCGGCGGCGGCGGCGGCGTGATCGTGCCGGAGGAAATCCGCGAGCTGCACGACTACGGCGTGACCCGGCTGTTTTCACCGGAAGACGGTCAGGCGATGGGTTTGCAGGGCATGATCGACCACATGCTGACGGTCTGCGACACCGACCCCGGCCAGTACGCGCCCAAAACGCTGGACGAGATCAAGGCCGGCGACTGGCGGGCGCTGTCCCGGCTGATCACCGCGCTGGAAAACCGCGCCGTCGCCACCGACTTGCGCCAGCAGATTCTCAGCGAAGCCAAGGCCCGCGCCGTGCCGGTGTTGGGCGTCACCGGCACCGGCGGCTCCGGCAAATCGTCGCTGACCGACGAACTGGTGCGGCGCTTCCGGCTGGATCAGGACGACCGGCTGAAAATCGCGGTGATCGCCGCCGACCCGTCGCGGCGCAAGACCGGCGGCGCGCTGCTGGGCGACCGCATCCGCATGAACGCCATCGCCGGCCCGAACCTGTACATGCGCTCGCTGGCGACCCGCGCCGCCGGCAGCGAAGTGCCGGAAACCCTGGGCGAGATTCTGGCGGCCTGCAAGCTGGCCGGCTTCGACCTGCATGATCGTCGAAACTTCCGGCATCGGTCAGGGCGACGCCGCCATCGTGCCGCTGGTGGATCGCTCGGTGTACGTGATGACCCCGGAATTCGGCGCCGCCTCGCAGTTGGAAAAGATCGACATGCTGGATTTCGCCGACGCGGTGGCGATCAACAAGTTCGACCGCAAGGGCGCGGAAGACGCGCTGCGCGACGTGCGCAAGCAGGTGCAACGCAACCATAAAGCCTTCGGCCAGTCGCCCGGATGAGATGCTGGTGTACGGCACCATCGCCGCCCGTTTCAACGACAACGGGGTGACCGCGCTGTATCAGGGCGTGGTCGCGCTGCTGCGCGACAAGGGCTTGGCGTTGACAGCCGGGCCGCTTGCCGCCCGCCGAGGGCAAAGCCGCCACCGGCAAGACCGTGATCGTGCCGGCGGCCCGCGCCCGCTATCTGGCCGAAATCGCCGACACCGTGCGCGGCTACCATCAAGCAGGTGGACGAGCAGGTCAAGCTGATCCGCCAGCGCCAGCAGTTGCGCGCGGTCATCGGTCTGCTGAGCAGCCGAAGGCAAAGCCGACCGCCGACCTGCAGCCGCTGCTCGAGCAAGGTCGGAACCGGAGGTCGATCCCGCACGCCCGCAAGCTGGTGGATATGTGGCCGCAGGTCAAGGAGAGCTACAGCGGCGACGAGTACGTGGTGAAAATCCGCGACAAGGAAATCCGCACCAAACTGACCAGCCGCTCGCTGTCCGGCAGCCGGATTCCCTAAAGTCTCGCTGCCGCGCTTCGACGAGCACGGCGAGTTGCTGCGCTGGATGATGCTGGAAAACCTGCCGGGCAGCTTCCCGTACACCGCCGGCGTGTTCGCCTTCAAGCGCGAGAACGAGGACCCGACCCGGATGTTCGCCGGCGAAGGCGACCCGTTCCGCACCAACCGCCGCTTCAAGAAGCTGTCCGAACACGCCGAAGCGACCCGGCTCTCCACCGCCTTCGACTCGGTGACGCTGTACGGCTGCGATCCCGACGAGCGGCCGGACATCTACGGCAAGGTTGGCAATTCCGGGGTGTCCATCGCCACGCTGGACGATTTGAAGGTGCTGTATTCCGGCTTCGACGTGTGTTGCCCGACCACCTCGATTTCCATGACCATCAACGGCCCGGCGCCGATCATCCTGGCGATGTTTTTCAACACCGCCTTCGATCAGCAGATCGAGAAGTTCGAGCGCGACAACCATCGCCCGCCGACCGACGACGAGATCGAGAAAATTAGGGAATGGGTGTTGGAGAACGTGCGCGGCACGGTGCAGGCGGACATTCTCAAGGAAGACCAGGGGCAAAACACCTGCATCTTCTCCACCGAGTTCGCCTTGAAGATGATGGGCGATATTCAGGAATACTTCGTCCATCACGCCGTCAAGAATTTCTATTCGGTCTCCATTTCCGGCTATCACATCGCCGAGGCCGGCGCCAATCCGATTTCGCAATTGGCGTTCACGCTGGCGAATGGCTTCACCTACGTGGAAACTTATTTAGCGCGCGGAATGCACATCGACGATTTCGCGCCGAACCTGTCATTCTTCTTCAGCAATGGCATGGACCCGGAATATTCGGTGATGGGTCGGGTGGCGCGGCGGATTTGGGCCACGGCGATGCGCTACAAGTACGGCGCGAACGAACGCAGCCAAAAGCTGAAATACCACATTCAGACCTCGGGGCGTTCTCTGCACGCGCAGGAGATGGATTTCAACGACATCCGCACCACCTTGCAGGCGCTCATCGCCATTTACGACAACTGCAATTCGCTGCACACCAACGCCTACGATGAAGCCATCACCACCCCGACCGAGGAATCGGTGCGGCGGGCGATGGCGGTGCAATTGATCATCAACAAGGAATGGGGTCTGGCGAAAAACGAGAACCCGAATCAGGGCGCGTTCATCATCGACGAGCTGACCGATCTGGTGGAAGAGGCGGTGTTGCAGGAATTCGAGCGGATCAGCGAGCGCGGCGGGGTGTTGGGGGCGATGGAAACCGGCTATCAGCGCGGCAAGATTCAGGAAGAATCGCTGTATTACGAGACCATCAAACACGATGGCACCTACCCGATCATCGGCGTCAACACCTTCCGTAACCCGAACGCCAATCCGAATCAGGTCAAGGTCGAACTGGCCCGTTCCACCGAGGAGGAAAAACAGAGCCAGTTGCGGCGGCTGCGGGAATTCCAGGAGCGGAACCGCCAGGAAAGCGGCCCGATGCTGGCGCGGCTCAGGCAAGCCGCCATCAACAACGAGAACCTGTTCGCGGTGTTGGTGGACGCGGTGCGCTGCTGCTCGCTGGGGCAGATCACCACGGCGCTGTTCGAGGTCGGCGGACAGTATCGGAGAAATATGTGAGTTAGCTTAAAATCCTCGCCAAGCGGGACTGCCGTTGAGGCAAAAACGCTTGGCGGGGAGATGAATGATTGGGATTGATTTGCCAATCCCAACTATACGGCAGGATTTCTATCTCGCCACCCGAACGAACCGAGAGGATATACGCACCGGTAAAACTAAAACCACAAATTACAAAAAATGGATGACAAAAAAGGGGTTGCATTATGAAGATCATAAATATTTCTTTTCTTCTTTTATGTGGCTTATTTTCTTTTTTATCTGATGGGTTCGCTCAAACAATAAAAGGGTCATTGGATATATGTCATCTCGAACAAGGCCATTATTGCTACGCATGGGCCTGCGCTAGCAACCAACCAGATAGATTTATAGCTTTACGTCTTTCCTTTGATAGAGGATTGATGATAACCCCTTCTGTTTTAGCAAACGTGGCCAGAGAAAAATCCGTAAAAAAAGAGTGTGGGGGAAATGCTTATCGGGGAGCATTCTTTAACTTTGACGAAGCCATGGTAGATTTTCTCAGTGACGGCAATTCGCACGAAGTTACCCTAGAGGCGCTTAATCCTGAAACAAATAGATACGTGAGTCTTGAATCCAAAATCATTCATGCTTCTCCGGAAAAACCAACTGTGTTTTTCAAACAGTCTCCTTGCCAAGGCTTCATTATTAATCCTACCAGTATCAACGACATCAACAGCTTCCCAAAAGGCGTATTTGGCGTTGCCAACTGGGATGGGGTAAATATTCTAGTCGAGTTTAACGAAACGACTCGAATTTATCTTAACAGTAATGAACAGAAGCGTCCAAGTCTTTATGCTCCCTTCTTAAGGTCAACCCCATTTTATATTTTTCCAGATAAAATTAACCCTTGGGTAATAGGGAAAAAGCTCATTATATCGGTTTCTCTCGGAGTCACCTCTGCTGAGAAATGGAATGAAGGTGAGGTTTATCTGGTCATGTACACGCTCTGGTCCGACGACAATGAGCATAAATTTTGGTTTGGATGGCAATTATTCGACCTGCGCCCCATGGAAGAGTTTGTAGCGTTAGATAGCTGTCCGGTATGTACGGGTTGGCCTATCGTGATGGGCCATGCAGATGGTGGAATTTATGGGCATCCGGCCATCGATTCGGCGCGCTTTATGAATTTCCCAGGGCGATATCCTCCGGTAAAATATACTATCCAAGTCACTTGGGAAAACTTTTTGAATGCTGTAAACGCTATGCGGGAAGTAGAAGGAGCCATTGGTTATCCGGACGATCCATCACGGTATAGGCTTGAGTCAATATGGCTTAATCCAGAGATATGTATTAGGAGATCTCCGAACGCCGGTGGAATATTGGATATGCAATTCTTCGAGCTTTCGATAGGAGTTCAGTAGTCGTTACTCAAGTGCCTTGTTCGACAAGAGATAACGACTATTGCTTGCCGGTTTCCGCCGCCTCCGCCGCTTGCGCCTCTTGACGCTTCCGCAGCAACAGGCGCGAAATGATGACGCCTAGCTCGAACAGGAACCACATCGGCAACGCCAGCAAAGTCTGCGAAATCACGTCCGGCATCAACAACATGCCGACGACGAACGCACCGACGATGACGTAAGACCGCTTCGACGCCATCGCTTCGGGCGTGAGGATGCCGGCCAAGACCAAAATCACCGTGGCGACCGGCACTTCAAACGCCACCCCGAACGCGAAGAACAACATCATCACGAAATCGAGATAGCGGTTGATATCGGTCATCACCGCCACGCCCTCGGGCGCGGTGCCGGTGATGAACGCGAAAAAGATGGGCATGATCGCGAAATACGCGAAGATCATGCCGCAATAGAACAACACCGTGCTGGAAAATATGATCGGCAGCACCATTCGCTTCTCGCGCTGGTACAGCCCCGGCGCGACGAAGGCCCAGACCTGATAAAGCGTCCACGGCACGGTGATGAATAGCGCCAGCACCAGCGTGAACTTGAGCGGGGTCAGAAACGGCGACAGCACGTCGATGGCGATCATGCTGCTCTGAGCCGGCATGTGCCGGGTCAAAGGGCCGGCCAGCGCCGTATAGATCGGATTGGAAAACGGCGACAGGCCCACGAACACGAGCAGGATTCCGGCCACGATGCGCATCAATCGGGTGCGCAATTCGATCAGATGGCTGACGAGCGGTTGCTCGCGGTCGGCATCGGTCACGAGGTTCGGTCGGACGGTGAAGGCGGCGGAGAGACCGGCGCGGCAGTCGCGTCGGCCGGCTTCGTTTCAAGCTTGGCCAACTGGACCGGCTTGGCGGTCGCGATGGCCGGCGCGGCGGACTGGGAATCGGGATCGGAGTGGGGCGGTGGCGGCGCTCCGGTCGGCATCCCCGGCCGCCAGCCCGGCGGTGGTCCGGGATCGTCGAACTCCGCCTGAATGTCTTCGCGCAGCGACTTCACCTGCTCGGGCAAGTCCTTCAAATCGGCCAGATTGGCCTGCTGGCGGAACGACTGCTTGAGTTCCTCCAATTGCAGTTCCCGATCCACGTCGGCCTTGACCTCGGCGATCATCCGCCGGGCCTTGCCCACCCACAAGCCGGCAGTGCGGGCCAAACCGGGTAATTTTTCGGGGCCGACCACCAGCAGCGCGACCACGCCGACCACGATCAACTCCCAGAAACCAATTTCAAACATGCTGGCGCGATCCCGAAAATCAGACCTTTTCCCGATCCTTGGCCAGCGGATCGCCTGCCGCCGTGGCGGTGGCGCGATCCTGAGCGGTGGGTTGTTCGAGTTTCTTGGGGTCTTCCTCGAACGCCGCATCCGGCTTGGTGCCTTCTTTCATGGAATCGCGGAAACCGCGAATCGCCGAGCCAAGATCGGATCCCAAGTTGC
This sequence comes from Candidatus Competibacter sp., assembly GCA_037045685.1. GTDB lineage: Bacteria > Pseudomonadota > Gammaproteobacteria > Competibacterales > Competibacteraceae > Competibacter_A. The sequence continues at coordinate 60,547 of JBAOII010000020.1, read as the reverse complement.
GCAACCGGCTGCCGCCGAACAACACCAGGACGATAACCAGGATAAGCAGTAATTCCCAAATACTGAAATGCATGACAATTTGCCTCGTAGGACGAGAAGCCGGCGGGAGGGTTCAGCCGGCGGCGCGGGCAGCTTTTTCAGCCAGGCCGGAGGTGCCGAAGCGGCGGTGCAGTTCGTTCAACACCGCGTCGGGGCCGAGCCCTTGATAGGCCAGCATGACCAAGGTATGAAACCACAGATCGGCGGTTTCGCGCACCAGATGTTCGGGGTCGCCGTTCTTGGCGGCCAACAAGGTTTCGGCCGCTTCCTCGCCGACTTTCTTGAGGATGGCGTCCAGCCCTTTGGCGTACAGGCGGGCGACGTAGGAGCTGTCGGGATCGGCCTGTTTGCGCGCTTCCAAGGCCGCCGCCAGCTCGCGCAGGATCTCGTCGCTCATGCGCCGTACATCTCGCGCGGGTCCTTCAACACCGGATCGGTGACAACCCATTCGCCGTCGTGCAACTCCTCGAAAAAACAGCTCTGCCGGCCGGTATGACAGGCGATGCCGCCGATTTGCTCGATTGTCAGCAGCAACACGTCGTGATCGCAGTCCAGCCGGACGCTTTTCACCTTCTGGGTGTGGCCGGAGGTTTCGCCCTTGTGCCAAAGCTCTTTGCGGGAGCGGGACCAGTACACCGCCTCGCCGCATTCCACGGTGCGCCGCAAGGATTCCCGGTTCATCCAGGCCATCATCAGTATCCGGCCGCTGCCGGCGTCCTGGGCAATGGCGGGAACCAGCCCGTCCGCCGTCCATTTGATGCGATCCAACCAGTTGTCGGTCATGAAATCTCTCGCCCCAACTCTCTCCCGGCGGGAGAGGACGGGTCTCAAAGTCTGACTTCGATGCCGCGCGCCCGCATGTGGCGCTTGGCCTGTTCGATGGTGTATTCGGCGAAGTGGAAAATGCTGGCCGCCAGCACGGCGTCCGCCTTGCCCAGCAAAATGCCGTCGGCCAGATGGTCGAGCGTGCCGACCCCGCCGGACGCGATCACCGGGATGCTGACCGCCTCGCTGATGGCGCGGGTCAATTCCAGATCGAAACCGCGCTTGGTGCCGTCCCGGTCCATGCTGGTCAGCAGAATTTCCCCGGCGCCGTAGGCCGCCATCCGTTGCGCCCATTCCACGGCGTCGATGCCGGTGGGCCGGCGACCGCCGTGGGTGAAAATTTCCCAGCGCGACCGCTCGGCCCTCGCCCCCGGCCCCTCTTCTGCGGAGAGAGCGGGGGTAACGGCCTTGGCATCGATCGCGACCACGATACATTGGTTGCCGAACCGCTCGGCGGCCTCGCGCACGAAATCGGGATTGGCGATGGCGGCGGTATTGATGGACACCTTGTCGGCCCCAGCGTTCAACATCCGCCGCACGTCCGCCAGGGTGCGAATGCCGCCGCCCACGGTCAGGGGGATGAAAACCTCGCTCGCCACCTGCTCGACCACATGCACCAGGGTCTCGCGGTCGTCGGAGCTGGCGGTGATGTCGAGAAAGGTGATTTCGTCGGCGCCCTCCGCGTCGTAGCGGCGAGCGATTTCCACCGGATCCCCGGCGTCGCGAATCTCCACGAACTTGACGCCCTTGACCACCCGGCCCCGATCCACGTCCAGGCAGGGGATGATGCGTTTCGCCAAGCCCATCAGTTGTTCTCCCCGGCGGCGTCGGCGATTCGCTGGGCGGTGGCGAGGTCGATGGCGCCGTCGTACAGCGCCCGGCCGATGATCGCGCCCATGATGCCTTCCCGCTCCACCGCGCACAGCGCCCGCACGTCGTCCAGCGTGCTGACCCCGCCGGAGGCGATGACCGGAATGGCGACGGCCTGCGCCAGCCGGACCGTGGCCGCGACGTTGACGCCCTGCATCATGCCGTCGCGGCTGATGTCGGTGTAGACGATGGCTTCCACCCCGTAGCGCTCGAAAATCTGGGCCAGATCGACCACGTCGTGCTTGGACAGCTTGGACCAGCCGTTGACCGCGACTCGCCCGTCTTTGGCGTCCAGCCCGACGATGACGTGGCCGGGAAACTCCAGGCACAGATCGTTGATGAAGCGCGGGTCTTGCACCGCTTTGGTGCCGATGATGACGAACTGGACGCCGGCGTCCAGGTAGGTCTCCACCGTCTGCTCGTCGCGGATGCCGCCGCCGACCTGGATCGGCAGATCGGGAAACGCTGCGGCGATGCGGCGGATGACTTGGGCATTCACCGGCTGACCGGCGAACGCACCGTTCAAATCCACCAGATGCAGGCGGCGGGCGCCGGCTTCCACCCAGCGCGCGGCCATCGCCAGCGGATCGTCCGAGAAGACCGTCGAGTCTTCCATGCGCCCCTGGCGCAAACGCACGCATTTACCGTCTTTCAAATCAATCGCGGGTATCAGCAACATGGCGAGGGCTCTTCCAACAACACGACCGTTGGGGCTAGGCTCTTAGGGGTTCCAATCCACGAAATTGGCGAGCAACCGCAGTCCCGCCTGGGCGCTCTTTTCCGGGTGGAATTGCACGGCGAAAATGTTGTCTCGGGCGATTGCCGAGGCAAAACCGAAGCCGTAGTCGGTCCGCCCCGCCACCAGCGCGGCATCGGCGGGTTGCAGGTAATAACTATGGACGAAATAAAAGCGGCTGTCCTGGGAAATTCCCCGCCAGAGCGGGTGATCGCCTTGTTGGCGGACCTGATTCCAGCCCATGTGCGGCACCTTGAGCCGCTCGCCGGTCGCGGGATCGCGCAGCTCGCCGAACCGGACCACCCGGCCGGGCAGCACGTTCAGGCATTCGATGCCGCCGTTCTCCTCGCTGAACTCCATCAATGCCTGCGGCCCCAGACACAGGCCGAGGAACGGCTTGCCGAGCGCCGCTTCCCGCACGACCGCCGTCAAATTCCAGTGGGCGAGTTCCCTCATGCAGTCGCGGATGGAGCCCTGGCCCGGAAACACGACCCGGTCGGCTTGCAAGATGTCGCGGCGATCCTGGGTGACGGTCACGCGCACACTGGGGGCGACGTGTTCGAGCGCCTTGGCGACGGAGCGCAAATTGCCCATGCCGTAGTCGATAATCGCGATGCTGGTCATGCGGAGGACTCGCAAAAGCGGAAGGGGGTGGCGCGTTACAGGCTGCCCTTGGTGGACGGCACGCCAATCGCGCGGGGATCGGGCTCGACCGCCATGCGCAGGGCGCGTCCGAACGCCTTGAACACGGTCTCGGCGATGTGGTGGGCGTTCCGACCGCGCAGATTGTCGATGTGCAGGGTGACCAGAGCGTGGTTGACGAAGCCCTGGAAGAACTCGCGAAACAGGTCCACGTCGAACTCGCCGATCCGGGCGCGGGGGAACTCGACGCCATATTCGAGGCCGGGCCGCCCGGAACAGTCGAGCACGACCCTGGAGAGCGCTTCGTCCAGCGGCACGTAGGCGTGGCCGTAACGGCGGATGCCGCTCTTATCGCCCAAGGCTTGCCGGACCGCCTGACCCAGAGTGATGCCGATATCCTCGACGGTGTGATGGGCGTCGATGTGCAGGTCGCCGCGCGCTTCGATGTCCAGGTCGATCAACCCGTGGCGGGCGATCTGATCCAGCATGTGATCGAGGAAGGGCAAGCCGCTGGCGAACTTGGCGGTTCCGGTGCCGTCCAAATTGACTCGCGCCTGAATCCGGGTTTCCAGGGTATCGCGCTGGACCGTTGCGATGCGTGCCGACATGCGAATTCCGCTTGCTGCGCAAAATGAGATGACAAGAGGCAATTCTACATAAAAATCCGGTATAGCCTAGCGCCTGTGGCGGGAATCGCTGCAATTCTGGGAAACTAGTGGAGGCGCGACGGGCGCGCGGGATGATTTTTTGAGGAAACGCGAACGCGAGCGCCATGCGCCGGGGCTGACGCTAGGGCGAACGGCCGGGCCGGTTGGCGCGGGGCGCCTTTCCCGAAGTTGGGCCGCCGGCCCGCGCCGTCCCGCTTCCCGCGCCGGGACCGGTCAGTGATGGCGCCCGTCGGGCGCGGCGGCGAGGCCGGCCGCTCGCTCCGCCGCCGAGGGAAATGCCGCCTTGATCAGGAACGCTTCGGCGGCGGCGGCATCCAGCGGCCGGGCAAAGTAAAAGCCCTGGCCGAAATCGCAGCCCAGATCGGTCAGCCGCTCGACCTGTTCCAGCGTCTCCAAGCCCTCGGCGACCACGGTTTTGCCCAGCGCGCGGGCGAGCGCGATGATGGCGCGGACGATCTCCAGCCGGCCGGCGCTATGGTCCATCGCCTGGATGAAGGTGCGATCGATCTTGATGGTGTCGAACGGGAACTGGTGCAGATAGCTCAGCGAGGAATAGCCGGTACCGAAATCGTCGAGCGACAAGCGGATGCGCAGGTCGCGCAGGCTGTTCAGGAGTGCGCGGGCGGCGTCGCTGTTGTCGATCAGGGTGCTCTCGGTGATTTCCAGCTCCACCAAGGCGGGGTCGCAACCGGTCTCCGCCAGCAAGCCGCAGATGGTTTCGGTCAGCTCGCTATCGAGCAGTTGTTTGCTGGATAGATTGACGCTGATCGAGATCGGCATCCGCTCGGGGTAAGATCGGGTCCAGGCGGCCAAGCGGCGACAGGACTCGGCCAGCACTTGGCGACCCAGCGGCAGGATGAGCATGGTTTCCTCGGCCACGGGGATGAAATCGACCGGCGAAACCAGCCCGCGCTCGGGGTGCCGCCAGCGCACCAGCGCCTCGAAGCCCTTGATGCAGCCGGTGGCGAGATTGATGATGGGCTGGTAGAACACCTGAATTTCCCGCTGCTCCAAGGCCCGGCGCAAATCGCGCTCCATTTGCATCAGCGTGACCATCTGGTCGTACATGGCGGAATCGAACAGGACGTAAGGCTGATCCTTGCCGCGCGCCTTGGCTTGGTGCAGGGCGATGTCGGCATCGCGCAGCATGTCCTCCGCACGCCGGCAATCGCCGTGGTTCAAGGCGATGCCGATGGAGGCGCCGGCATGAATTTCGTGCTCGTCGATGTGGAACGGGCCGGACAAGCCCTGGTGGAGCCGCTCGGCGCAAATCATGACATCGCCCGGCTGGCGCAATTCCGCCAGCAGGATCAGGAACTCGTCTCCGCCCAAGCGGGCGACGATGTCCCCGGTCCGCAAGCAGGCTTGCAACCGTTGGCCGATGGCCGACAGCATCCGGTCGCCGACAGCGTGGCCCAAGCTATCGTTGATGACCTTGAAGCGGTTGATGTCGAGCAGCAGCAGCGCCGACATCTCGCGCTCCGGATACCGCCGATCCAGGGTTTCCTGGAGCTTGCCCAGGATCATGGCCCGGTTGGGCAATCCGGTCAGCGTGTCGTGGAGGGCGTGGTACTGCAGGCGCGCCTCGACCTGCTTGCGCTCGGAAACGTCGCGCAACGCCGCCAGCAGCCGCGTCCGACCGCCGATTTCGACCGTCTTGAGATGGAGTTCGACCCAGAGCGGTTGGCCGGCCCCATCCCGAAACCGATATTCCTCCGGCGGGTGATCGCCCGCCAAAGCGTGTGCGCGCTGCCGGCGCAGGGCGTCGCGCGGCTTGGGGTCGCGGTCGAACAACCAATCCTCCAGCGCCCGCCGTCGCTTGCCGCGATCGCCCAGCCCGCCAAAAATGTCGTGGGCCTGCCGGTTGGCATCCAGAATCAGGCCGCTGTCCGGGTCGAGTACCGCCAAGGCATCGGTCGCGCCGTCGAACAGGGCCTGATATTTGGTTTCCGAATATTTGAGCGCGGTTTCGGCGCGGTCGAGGTGGTGCAAGGTCACGTAAACGGCGAGCGCCGTCTCGACGATGCGATGGTCGTCGGGATTGAACCGGTCGCGGTTCAAGCCGCTGTCCAGCGAATCGCCCAGCAACAGCGCCAGCCCGATGCGCCGGTGGCAGGTCCAAATCCAGCGGCGCAGGCCGGTGGTCCGGTCCAGGGCGTCCCGGAATCCGGCGGGTATCCGATCACCGTGATCGGAATCGCCGCTGTCGGGAACGCCCGCCGGCGCCAGCGCCAATTCCCAGTGCGGCGGCAATCCGTGGCCGTGGGCGGCGACGAACCGGTTTCGCCGTCGCTCCCATTTCAGCAGGGCGGCGCTGTCCACGCCGAGCGTCCTCACCAGCAGATCCACCAGCAGTTCGCCCAGCTCGCCGATCGTGGCTTGCCGGTTGGCCAACCGGTAAAGCTCTTCGATGACGTGGGTGGTGATCTGGCCGCGCCGGAACTCCTGGCGGAGCCGGCCCAGCTCGACCTGCAACAGCTCCAGTTTGCCCTGGAGCAGCTCGCATTGCTGCTGGTAGTGGCCGGGTTCGGGCTGCCGCTCGATATCGGGATCACCATTCATGGCAGAAGTATCCGGGAAAAGATGGTCGACCGCGACCGCAGGGCCAGTCGCACTACACGGATCACGCATCCAATACTAATTCTTTTTCGAAAAGCTTGGTTTTTTTGTATTCCATTTCAATAATAGTCGGCACTTTTCGCAGAGGCTTTAGGTATCCGCCCAACATGCACGCCGAACTGGAAAGACGATTGAGCTTCTGTGGCAACCTGCCGAGCTTGCCGGCGGTCGCCATCCGGATTATCGAGCTGGCCAACAATCCAGAAGTGCATCTGAACGATGTGGCCCGGGTGATCGCGATGGACCCGGCCTTGGTGACCAAGCTGTTCCGGGCCGCCAACTCGCCGCTGTACGGGCTGCGCCGCCAGGCGACCAACCTGCGGCAAGTCCTGAATTTGTTGGGCTTGCAGGGCACCATGGCGCTGGCGCTGGGCTTTTCGCTGATGGCGGGTTCGCCCGGAATGAGCGCCACGGCCCTGGACGCGGAGCAGTTTTGGCGGCGTTCGCTGCTGGCGGCGACCGGCTGCCGGATTCTGGGCGAGCGGCTGGGGCTGAAAAATCTGGAGGAGCTGTTTTTGGCCGGGCTGCTGCACGGGATCGGCATCATGGCGCTGGCGATCATGATGCCCGACCGCTACGTCGGGTTGCTGGCCGAAGCCACGGACCATCAGATCGAAGAGGTGCCCACGCTGGATTGCGAGCGGCTGGCGGTCCTGGAACGGGAGCGGCTGCAAATCGATCACGCCCAGGTCGGGTCCTGGCTGCTGCACCGCTGGGGATTGCCGGATTACTTGTGCCAGGCGGTGCGAGGCAGCCTCGACCCGAGCGATCCGACCCTGTCCGAGCAGTATCGGACGCTGGTCGAGTGCGTGGCGCTATCGATCCATCTCGCCGATATCTGGGTGCGGCCGGGGTACTGGCAAAAATCGTCGCAGGTGGCGGAGCTGGCCCGGCAGTGGCTGGGTTTGGGCGAGGAGGACTACGTGGAAACCCTGGAAGCGATCAGCGCCAAATTCCCCGAAATCGCCGAGCTGTTCCAGATCAAGGCGCTGGACGCCGTCGAGGTCGCCGGGATTCTCGATCAGGCCCGCGAGGTCCTGACCATCCGCAACGTGCGCGGCATGCCCGCCACCTTGGGCCGCCGCGCCCTGCCGGAAGGCGCGTCCCGGCCCGCGCCCGCGCTGCTGCCGAAGTCGCTGCCGATCACCGCGAGCGGCTCCGCCCGCCCCGAGCCGAACGCGGCGCCGCCGCCCGAAAGGCAGTACGTGTTCGACGCGCTGACCGGGCTGTTCAATCGCGCGCAACTGGAGGAAATTCTGCGGCGGGAACTGGCGAACGCCAAAAGCCAGGGCTGGCCGCTGAGCGTGGCGCTGCTGGACTTGGATGACTGCAAGCGGATCAACGAAGTCCACGGCCGGGCCACCGGCGACCAAGTGCTGGTCGCGCTCGGCCGCCTGTTCGCGGGCAACATCCGGCGCCACGATGTGGCGGCCCGGTACGGCAACGATGAGTTCGCCCTGCTGCTGCCGGCCGCCGGGATGGAACCGACCCGCCGCCTGCTGGAACGGTTGCTGGGGCTGGTCCGCGAATGGCAGCCGGCGCTGGAGAGGGGGAAAAGCTTTAGCGCGACCGTTTCCGCCGGGCTCGCCACCTATCCGGATGCCGCGCTGGGCGACCAGGTTTCGGCCGAACGGCTGCTGCAAGCCGCCGAACACGCCCTCCAGGCCGCCAAGCGCGCCGGCGGCGACCGGCTGGCGGCATCCGGAGAATAATAGCGGAGCGTTTTTCAGTTCGGTCGCGGCTGTCCCTCCAAATACTCCGCGAAGCGCTCCGCCGACAGCGGGCTGCTGAAATAGTAACCTTGCGCCGCGTCGCACCCGTGCTCGCGGAGAAAGTTGAGCTGGCCGAGCGTTTCGACCCCCTCGGCCACCACGGTCAAGCGCAGGCTCTTGCCCATCTGGATGATGGCGGTGGCGATGGCCGCGTCGTCGGGATCGGTGGGGATGTCCCGCACGAAGGAGCGGTCGATTTTGATCTGGTTGATCGGAAACCGTTTGAGGTAGCTCAAACTCGAATAGCCGGTCCCGAAATCGTCCACCGCGAACTGCACGCCGCGCGCCCGCAGCCGGCGCATGGTGTCGATCATCTTGTCGGTATCCCGCATCAGCAAGCTCTCGGTGATCTCCAGTTCCAGCAGCTCGGGGGCCAGACCGCCGGCGTCCAGGGCGGCGACCACCTGCTGTTCGATGTGGGGCTGCAACCATTGCTGGGCGGACAAATTGACGGCGATCGGCGGCAGGGGCAAGCCGGCGTCTTGCCAGCGGCGGCTTTGGGCGCAGGCGGTGCGCAGCGTCCACTCGCCGATCGGGCCGATCAAGCCGGTTTCCTCGGCGACCGGAATGAACTTGACCGGCGGAATCAAGCCTCGTTCCGGATGCTGCCAGCGGATCAGGACCTCCACGCCCATCAACCGGCCCGTCGCCAGATCGATCTGCGGCTGATAGTGAAGCACGAACTCTTGCCGCTCCAGGGCTTGTCGCAGCTCGTTGCTCAGCGAAAACAGCTCGGACACGCGCACGTTGAGCTCGGAAGTGAAGAACACGTAATCGGCGCGGCCGGCTTCCTTGGCGTGATACATGGCGTTGTCGGCGTACCGGATCAGCGTGGTCGGATCGGTGCTGTCCATCGGAAAAATGCTGATGCCGATGCTGGCGTTGACGTGCAGCAGGTGCTCGTTCAGCGCGAACGGGGCGCGCAGCGCCCGCAACAGATGTTCGGCCACCCGGCCGGCGGCGCCCGGCTCGGCGATGTCCGGCAACACCAGAATGAATTCGTCCCCCCCTGGCGCACCAGCGTGTCTTCCTGCCGGACGGCGTCGCGCAGCCGTTCGGCGACCGCCCGCAGCAAGTGGTCGCCGATGTCGTGGCCCAGCGAATCGTTGATGGTCTTGAAGTGGTCGAGATCCAGGAACAGGATGCCGACGCAACGCTGTTTGCGGTGGGCGGCGTGGATCGCCTGGGTGAGGCGGTCGAGCAGCAGGGTGCGGTTGGGCAGTCCGGTCAGCGGGTCGTGGGTGGCCAGATGGCGGATGTGGTCGGCGGCGATCTTGCGCTGGTTTTCTTGCTCGAACAAATCCAGCGCGAAGGAGACTTCCCCGGCCAGATTAGCCAGCAGGTTGGTGATATCGTCCTCGAAGAAGCCCGGCTCCGCCGCGTAAGCGCTCAGGCAGCCGACCACTTTGCCGTCCCGGCGCAGGGGGAAAGCCGCCGCCGCGCGAATCGCCACGCTTTCGGCCCATTCGCGCCAAGGCTGGTGGTTGGGATCGCCGAGGAAATCGTTGCTGACCACGGGATGGCCCAAGCGAAACGCCATGCCCGATGGGCCCCAACCTTCCGGCAGGCTGGGATCGCCGGAAGCGGAGGGGGGCGGCACATTGCCCGGGGACTCGGCTACCGCGCCCCCGTGCGCGACGGGGCGCAGCCAGCCGCTCTCCGGGTCGATGAGCCCGATACAAACCAGCGAAACCTGTTCGAGTGCGGCCACGATCTGGCAGACTTGCCGGAACAGCTCCCGGGACTCGCCGTGGCGGCGGATGATGGCGGCGCTGGTTCGGCTGAGGGCGGCGTAGAGATTGCTGAGCCGGATGATTTTCCGCTCCGCCGCCTTTTGGACAGTCATATCGCGGATGGCGGCGACCGTGATGGTGTGGCCCTTGTAATCGAAATGCCGGACCCAGAGGTCGGCGGGAAAAACCGTCCCGTCCTTGCGGCGATGCGCTTGGTCGGTGAGCCGCTGCGACCGGGTGCGGGGCAGCGCGGCGCCGGGATCGGCGGCCAGATCGACGTCCTTCATCGCCCGGAACTCCTCCCGGGTGTACCCGTACAGCTTGCGGGCGGCCGGGTTGACGGTCAGGATGCGCCCGTCGCGGTTGTCGATCAGGAACAGCGCGTCGCCGACGGTCGCGAACACGTTGCGGTATTTCAGGTCGCTGGCGTGCAGCGCGGACTCGACCGCTTTGCGGCGGGTGATGTCCTCCTTGATGGCGACGAAATGCGTGATCGTACCGCCCTCGTCCCGAATGGGCGCGATCGAGGCCAATTCCCAGTACAGCGAGCCGTCCTTGCGCCGATTGCGGAACTCGCCGCGCCATTCCTCGCCGCCGGCGATGGTCCGCCACAGCCGCTCGTACTGTTCGCGCGATGTCTTGCCGGATTTGAGAATGCGCGGATTGGCGCCGATGGCTTCGGCTTCGCTGTAGCCGGTCACCTGGACGAACTTGGGATTGGCGTACTCGATGGTGCCGTGGCGGTCGGTGATGATGACCAGGTTGGCGCTTTGCTCGATGGCCCGAGAAAAGAGGCGCAATCGTTGCTCGGCTTGCCGCCGTTCCCGCGTTTCGGCGCTCAAGTTTTCTCTTTGCTGAAAAAACGCCTGAATCAGCCGGGCCAGCTCGCCGAACTCGGTGTGCTGGTCGGCCAGCGCATCGAGAATCCTCGGGTCCTGGTGCTGCACTCCCCGCGAAATCAGATATAGCGGCCAGCTCACCGAGTGGAGCAGACCGGCGAGCAAGACGATCAGGACCAGCAAGCCGATGGCCAGAAACATCTGGAGCTTGGCGTCCTGGACGTTGATCATGCCGACGATGAAGAGGGCGATGATCAGAATCGGCACGCCGAGGATGCCGATTTGGATCTTCCGGAGCGGTTGTTTCACGGCGGAGCCCCTCGGTCCTGTGCGGCGGCAGCGGCGGCCCAGGGATCGCCGCGCCGATGGCGGGCATAGGCATCGGCGCTATACAGCGCCAGGGCCAGCCAGATGCAGCCGAAAGCGGCCAGGTGAATCGCGGTGAAGACTTCGCGGTAGACGACTACCCCCAGCAGGAATTGCAGGGTGGGCGTCATGAACTGGATCAGGCCGACCGTGGACAGGCGCAGCCGGCGGCCCGCCTCCAAAAACAGCAGCAGCGGCACGACGGTGATCAAGCCGGCGGCCAGCAGCAGGAGATCGGTCTGACCGTCCAACGCGCCGAACGCGCCGGCGCCGCTCGCCGCGAGCGCGAGCAGGAACAGCGCGGCGACGGGCGCCATCAACCCGGTTTCCACGCACAGACCCAGCATCGCGGCACGACCGTCCTTCTTGCGCAGCAGCCCGTAACTCCCAAAGCTTAACGCCAAGGCCATGGAAATCCAGGGAAAGGCGCCCTGGCCGACGACCAGCACCAGAACGCCGACGGCGGCGATGGCGATGGCGCTCCACTGAGAGGGATTCAATCGCTCGCGCAGGAACAGCACGCCGAGGACGACATTGACCAGCGGGTTGATGTAATAGCCGAGGCTGGCTTCCAGGATGCGGCCGTTTTGCACCGCCCAGATGTAGAGCAACCAGTTCGTCGAAATCAGCAGGGCGGTAACCAGGTAGAAGCCGAGACGGCGCCGGTCGCGAAACGCGGCGAGCAGGATTTGCCCTTGGCGCTGCCACAGGATCAACCCCAGCAAAACCACCGCCGACCACACCACGCGATGCGCCAGCACTTCCAGGGCCGGGACCCGATGCAAGATCTTGAAGTAAATCGGGAACAGCCCCCAAATGCCGAAACAGCCCAGCGCGCACAGCACGCCGGCGCCGCTTCGCTCGGGCGGGGAGGCGGGCGGCGGTTTCGAGCCTGGAACTCATGGCGCGATCATCGCCGTTCAGGCGGACAGCGCGCCGATGGCCCGCCAGCCGGCGCCCGCCGCCAGCACCAGAAACAGTCCGCCGCAGACGCGGTGCAGAACGCGAACCGGCAGGCGGCGCAACACGGTTTGACCGGCCAACACCCCCAGCGCCGAGGTCAGGGCCAACGCCAGCGTTCCGCCGACCCACACCGGCAGGGCGGCTTGCGTGCCCGCCAATCCCGCGACCGCCAATTGCGTCTTGTCGCCCAGCTCGGCCAGAAAAATCAGCGTGAAGGCCGACAGAAACACGCCACGGCCCGCGTATTCTTGGACCTCGACCGTTTCCGCGTCGGCTTCCCGCAGCGCGCGCATCCCGAAAACCGCGAACAATATCGCCACCGAGGCGGCGATCAGCCATTCCGGCAACCACGCGGCGGCGGCGGCGCCGAACAGCACCGCCAACAGGTTCAGCACCGCAAACGCGGCGACGGCGCCGAGCAACACCGGAGCAGGGGGGTGGCGGGTGGCCAAGATCATGCAAACCAGTTGGGTTTTGTCGCCCAGCTCGGCCAGCGCGACCAAACCCAGCGTGGTGGAGGCGGTCACGAAAAAATCGCTCATGAACATTCAACGGTTGAGGTCGGAATCATGCATGATAAACAATTTCCGGCAGCGGAACGCCGCGCGCTAACGCGGCAAATACATTTGGCCGGATCGGTCGAGAGAGAAAGTGGGCAAATCGGGGCGTCGGGGGGGAACTCGCATGGGCTGGCATAGAACGCTCGTTCTCGTGGCGCCGCTGATGGCGTTGGGCGCGGCCCCGGCGTTGGCGGACAGCCTGCGCTGTGGCGGTTACGTGGTCAGCACCGGCGATTTGCAAGCGCGGGTGCTGGATGCTTGCGGCGAGCCGCAACGCGCTTGGCAGGACGGCTTCATCGAGCAGGCGGTGCGCCGCAGCGACGGCTATTATCCGACCCCTCCCGCGCCGCGACCCTATTTGCCCCAGCCGGGCTACGAGACCGAGGTTCGCCGGGTCATTCCGGTCTACAAGTGGGAATACAATCTGGGGTCCGGAAGGCTGCTCAAAATCCTGATCTTCCACGGCGACACGCTGGTGGGCATCATCGACGGTGCCCGGCAGTAGCGCCGGCCGGGAGCGAGGGCTGACCGGTTCGGACCGGATTCAGTCGGAACCGGCGCCCGCCGCGGCGTCCAGCGCGGCCAGCACCCGCCGGGGTTCCAGCTTGCCCTTGAAGAAGATCGCCGGGCCGGGGATGTCGCGAAAATCCTCCGCGCCCACGTTCAGCCGCTCCGAGACGGCGACGATCAAATCCGGCATGGCGGCGCGGCGCAGCTTGTCCAGCTTGCGGCGCAGGTAATCGGGATGCCAGAACCCCATGATCTCGACGTGCGCGATCCGGCCGTCGGGATGGCGCAGAGCGAAATCCGGCACGAACACCGTGCCTCTCAGATCGACGATTTCCACCTCCCGCTCCAAGGTCCACGGCGTATCCAGCTTCTCCCAGCGGCGGGCGAAGCTTTCCTCCAGCAGGCTGTCGTAGGCCGGCGGCGCGGCGGTCAGCGGCTTGAGGGGGGAGCGCGAGTCGAGCCGGTAACTCAGCTCCAACCCGTCCCGCTGCAACACGGCTTCCAGCTCCCAACGGCTGACCCGCAGCAGCGCCGGCAGAAACATCGCCATTTGCAGGCCGTATTTGCGGGTCTGCTTGAACAGGCTGGCGGGGCCGTCCACGTAAATCTGATAGCCGTCGTCGAGATTGCCCTCGACCGCGTACATCAGACCGTGGAATTTGAGCTGCTGGAACAGCCGGCGGTATTGGCCGGGCACGTTGCGGTGGGCGGTGAGCCGCAGGTACAGCGCGGAATACAGCAATCCCTGGGCTTGCGCGAGGTTGTAGCGGTCCACCAACCGATCCGGGGTGAAATCCGGCAACGCGGTCAGCAGGTGATTTTCCGGCAAGTCGGCGTAGAGCGCTTCGCGCAGCGGTTCCACATCCAGCCGATAGCGCGGCGCGACGGCTTCCAGCACCTCTCGCGCTTGAGTTTCGCCGTAGCCGCCGCGTTCGGCCGCCAGCGCGAACACCTCCCGCCGCAACGCTTCCGGCTCCAGCTCGCCGGTCGCCAGAGTGAACTCGGCGGCGTTCAGGGCCAGATGGGCGAAACCGCGCACGATGCGGTAATCGGGCGAGTCGCCCTCCAGCGCCCGCAGCGCCGCTTGCAGCTCGCCGCGCGTGCGGTGCTGGTGCTCGCGGATCAGGTCCAAGACCCGGTCGGCCCAGATGGATTGCTCGGGTCGCAGAAAACGCGGGTAAACCTGCGCGCCGCGCTTGGAGGAGAACAGCAGTTCGGAGGGGAGCATGGATCGGGTTATGTCGCCGGCTCTTCGCGGTCCCGGCCCCCGGCTCCTCTCCCGGCGGGCGCGGAGAGCGTCGAGTCGAACAGGGCCAGCGTGGCCTCGATCCGCTCCGCTTTCCGGCCGGCGTCGGGTGGGGTGCGGCGCCGGTCGGCGACCCGTTCCTCGCGGGTTTCCTTGGCGATCACTTCGTACAGGATCGCTTGTTTGCCGTCGCCCCGGCGCAGGATGCGGCCCAGCCGTTGCACGAATTCCCGCGCCGAGGCGCTGCCGGACAGGATCACCCCGACCGAGGCATCCGGCACGTCCACGCCTTCGTTGAGCACGTTGCTGGTGGCGATGGCGGTGTAGACGCCCGACTTGAAGGCGTCCAGAAACGCCTGGCGCTCCTTGATGGCGGTCTGGTGGGTCAGGCAGGGGATCAGGAATCGCTGGGAGACTTCGTAGGCGGTGGCGTTGTCCTCGGTGAACACCACCGTCTTGGCGCCGGGATGGTTGGCGAAAATCATCCCGAGGGCGCGCAGTTTACCGGGAGTGGCGTGGGCGATGCGGCGGGCGTCGCGATGGGCGCGCATGGCCCGGCGGCCCTCGACGCTGCGCGCCGACAGCATCACGAACCGGTTCCAGCCTTCCAAACTGCTCAGCGATAAGCGGTTCGCCTGCAAAAAGGCGTTGCGCTCATCCAAGGCTTGTTGATAAGCGGTGCGCTCGGCGGGAGAGAGGTCCACATACACCGGCCGCACCTGAAAATCGGCCAACACGTCGCCGGCCAACTGTTCCGGGCGCTTGCGGTAGACGATGGGGCCGACCAGACCCGGCAGGTCGGCGTCGCGGCCGTCGCCGCGTTCCGGGGTGGCGGTCAGGCCCAGCCGGTAGGGGGCGAGCGAGAATTCGGCGATGACCCGGTAAAACTCCGAGGGCAGATGGTGCACTTCGTCGAAGATCAGCAAGCCGAAGCGGTCGCCCAGCCGCTCGATGTGGCGGGCGGCGGAGTCGTAGGTGGCGATGGTGAGCGGCTGCGGTTCGTGGTAGCCGCCGCCGATCAGACCGATCTCGTTGTCCGGGAACGCCGCCCGCAGCAGCGCGTACCATTGCTGCATCAAGTCCAGGGTCGGGACCATGATCAAGCCATCCCGCCGCGCCCAGCACAGCGCCAGCAGCCCGACCAGAGTCTTGCCGGCCCCGGTCGGCAAGACCACCACGCCGCGCCCTTTTGCGGCCTGCCACGCCGCGAGCGCTTCCCGCTGGTGGGGGTAGGGGACCATCTCCAGCGCGCAGGTCAGTTCTCGCCGCTGGTAACGCGGCGCCTTGTTGCGGGCCAGCTCGCCCTTCAGCGGGCCGATGATGTCGCTGTAGCGGTGGGCCGGAGCGCGGTAGGCGTCCACGCGGGGATCGTAACAAAACCAGGCGTCCAGCCCGGCGGGCAGTTCGGCGACGCCTTCCAGCAACAGCGTGCCCCGGTCGAAACGGAGCTGGCGCTGATCGTCGTCGCGGCCGGTGCGGTAGAAACCGGCGGTGTCCTTGGTGCGGTGGGTCATATCAGGAAGCCGCGAAGGCGTTCATGTCGAGCGCGATGTCGGGAAAAGCCTGCAACAACGCCTGATCTTCGGTGATCAGCGGAATATTGAGTTCGTAGGCGAGAGCGGCATATTCGCAGTCATAAGCGGAACATCCGCTGGAGCGCGCCCGTTTCAGCACCGTTTCGGAACGCGGTCGGTACTCGTTATCGCGGTAGCGTCGTTCCAGGGTTCGAATCGCGAGCAAAGCCTGATCGAAGCTCAATTGTTCGCGCCGCAAATAGCCCGCGAGAATGTTGAGCATCTCGGAACGCCACAGCATCGGCAGACGCCAATGCGGGTCTTTGTGAAGAACCCGGCGAGCCTCGGCCGTGCGAGGGCCGGGAATCCAGCAATAAGCGAGAATATTGACATCGACGACGATCATGGCCGCCCTTGCTGTTTCAAAGCGTCCACGAGGCCGTGATCGACCATCGGCAGCTTGCCGTGCAGCGCTTCCAGTTCGGCCAGCAACTCGTCGGTCTCCCGGCTGCGTTCGGTCAGGCTGGCTTCCAGTTGGGCGATAATTTCCCGGTTGAGGCTGCGATGATGGCGAGCCGCGCTTTCGCGCAGTCGCTGGTGCAAATCTTCGGGGATGTTTTTAAGGGTAATCGTAGCCATAAAGATTTTCCGACGAAAACCATTATGGAACCGTAGCGGTTCCACCCGCAAAGATCAAGATTTGTTCGGTTGGCGACGGCTTTCCAAGAAAAAGGGGCGTCCACGCGGGACGCCCCTTTCAAGCCGATCGGGCGCAATGCAGTCGATTTACCCGAGCATCCCCCTCGCGCGCGCGCTTTGACCGACATATCTCCATCCCAGCGCCAGCAACAGCCCGAGCAGGGCCAGCAGAGCGGCCGGCGACAGGGTCGGAATATCGACCACGTCCAGAATCGGAGTCAGGGTCGGATCGCGGCCGTTGGCGGGATTGCCGTCATCGTCGGACACCACGCCGGTCGGAGCATTCGCCGCCGTTGCCGTCGCCTGGTTGCTGGCGGTTTGTCCGCCGGTGTTAGCGTTGACGGTGACGCGGAAGCTGATGGTCGCGAGTTCGCCCGGATTCAGGTTGCCGACATTGACGGTGATGGGGGTTTCGCTCACCACGCCGCCGCGACTGGTCAGCACGCTGCCGGGTATCAGGGTGACTTGCGGCGGCAAAGGATCATCCACCACCCGGACATCGTTCGCTACAGCAGATCCGGTGTTGGAGACGATCAAGGTGTAGAGCAGGATATCGCCCGGATTGACCGCGCTGCCGTTGGCCACATTTCCGGCGAGGCTCCAACGCTTCTGCAGATCGATCTGGGGTGCGCCGTTACCGTTGGCGGCAGCGATAACGGTGGGCTGGGCGCCATCGCCGGGGTCGCCGTTGCCGTCGGTGGACACGCTGCCGATCTGCGGTGAGGAAACCGTGCCCTGATTGTTGAAGACTCTTTCGGCCTCGGTGAACGGATCGACCGTGACATCGAAGCGAAGCGTCAGGCTACCTCCGGCCGGAACGCTCAGGTTCGACCAAGTGAGGGTGGCGCCGGCCAAGGTCGCCGTCGGATTGGCGCTACCCGCGACATAGCTCAAGCCGGCGGGAACGGGATCGCTCAGCGTCAAGCCCGCCAGCGCCGTCGCGCCCGTGTTGCTCAGGACTATCGTGTAGCGCAAGACATCGCCGCCGGAAACCACGCCGGTCGGGGTGGTATCGGTCAGCAGCGCGACCCGCTTTTCGGCGCGCAACGAGCCGTCGCCGGATGTGCCGCCCACGGGCGTGGTGGTCGGTTGCGCGCCGTTGCTGGGATCGCCGTCGGCATCGGTCGGCGTCGGCACGGTCTGATCCGAATCGACCACGCCCTGATTGCTGATGATGATGCCGCTGGGCGTGCCGGGGTTGATCCGGACCCGGAAGGCGATGGCCGCGCTCGCGCCAGGGTTCAGCGTGCCGACGTTCACGGTCAGCGTGTCGTTGGCGAAGCTGCCGGCGGGGCTGCCGTTCAGCGTGCTGCTGCCCGCGACATACTCGGTATTGGCGGGAATCGGGTCGGTGAAGACGACATCGCTGACCGCATCGCCGCTGGTGTTGGTCAGCGTGACGCTGTATTCGAGCACATCGCCGGGCAGAGCCGATCCGCCGTTGAGATCGCGGACGGTTTTGGTCGCGCCGATGACGGCGGCGGCGGTGGGTGCGACCGTGGCGGTATCCGTGGCCGCGTAGTCGTTCAGGCCGCCCGAGCCGTTGCGGCCGCTGTCGGCCGCGCCGGTTGCGCCCGGAGTGGATGCGTAGCGCAGCGAGGCGGCGTTGGCCAGGCCGACCCCGACCACGGCGCCCGGCGAGACCCGCGCCCGATAGCTGATGGTCAGATGGTCGGTCGCCCGCGTCAGGCTGGCGATGGTCCAGGCCAGCGTGCGCCCGTCCGGCGAAACGCTGCTGGGCGCCAGAGACGCGGAACCGGCGACATAGCTCAAGCCGACCGGCAACTGGTCTGAGACCGCAAGATCAAAAGCGTCGGCGGTGCTGGCCGCCGTGTGATCGAGCAGCAGCGTGAAGGTCACTTCATCGCCGAGGCTGGGTTGCGCCGGCGCGGCGCTCTTGTCGAGCGTCAGGTTCGGCTCGACCACGGTGAAGTCGAGCGGCTGATTCCCCGGCGTGCTCGCATCGGCGTCGAAGTCGCGGGTCTGGGGCGTGCCGGCCCCATCGGTGAAGCCCAGTTGCGCGGCGTTGCCCAACACGACGCCATCCTGATTGGCGACGATGTTATCGGCTCGCGCCCGGATGTCGATGGTCAAAAAGTCATCCGTGGCGCTGCCGTTGGCCGGGTTGACGACGCTGCCCAAGGCGAAGGTCAGCGTTTGACCGCTCGGGGTCGGCGCTCCGCCGTAGCCGGTGGTGATGCCGGTGTTGCCGGCGCCGACTGTGGCGTCGAGGAAGGTCAGGCCCGCCGGCAGGGTGTCGGTGGCCGTCACGCCGTTGACCGTGCCTTCGCTGAGGGTCAACGTCAGCCGGTAGGTCACCGTTTCCCCGACGCTGTAGGTGGTCTTCGCAGGGTTCGGGTAAAACGCCTTGTTCAAGGCCACCGGGTCGCCGACGGTGAAAGTCGGCGACGGCGTCGCGACGTTGTAGTTGTTGAGCGCCGTGTTGTCATCCTGACTGGAACCGGTCGTCGAGCCATCCCGCTGGCTGGAGTCGGCGCCGTCGCGGCTGCTGTAGGTGGAATCCACCCGCGCCTGCAAGGTCTGGCCGGGTTGGACGGTATTTTGCAGCGTGGCGGTGAAGACGATGGTGACCACATCGCCCGGCTGGAGATCGAAGGGGCTGCTTTGCCAGCCGTCGGGCAGCACGGTGATGGTCGGGGTTTCGCTGTTGCCGCTGGTGTTGGTCAGCACCACACTGATGCCCTGCACGTTGCCCAATCCCGGCGGCAGCAAATCGCGCAGCGTCGTCTCGAAGGAAGGCGTTGTACCGTTGTTGGTCACAGTGACCTGATAGTTCACCGTGTCGCCCGCATCGAGATTGGTGGTGGGACTGGTGATGGTATGGGTGACCGCCAGGTGTGGTTCGCCAACGGTGACGGTCTTGCTGTCGCTCACCGTGGCCGACCCGCCGACGCTGGGCCGGTCGTAGGTCAGGCCGGCGGTGTTGGGCAGGGTCTGCCCGTCCTGATTGCTCAAGATATTATCCACGAGCGCCCGGTAGGTCAGGGTCAAGGTTCGCACCGCCCCGCTGTTGTTGGTCATCGTTCCGAACGCCAGGGCCAGCGTTTCCTGCCCCGCCGTCGGCGCGTTGTCGGTGCGGCTGAAGTCGGTCGGATTGCCGGCGGAACTCAGGCCGGCGCCATAGTTGAGGGTCAGGCTGCTGCTGACGTAGGTCAACCCCTCGGGCAGCACGTCCTGGAACGACACGTTGTTCAGCGTGCCGGGGAAGGACAGCACGACCCGATAAGTCACCTCGTCGCCGATGGCGTAACGCGCTTGCGGGTTGACGATGGATTTGACCAAAGCCGGCGTGCCGACCCGGATCGTGACCCCGCTGGCGCTGGCGTAATCGTTGACGCCGCCATCGCCGGTGCGCTCGAAGGGATCACCGCCGGGCAAGCTGCTCCACAGCGCGGCGGCGTTGTTGGTCAAGCTGGAGCCTTCCGCCAACGTGGCGGTAGTCACCGCGTCATAGGTGACGACCAGTTGCCCGCCGGGCGGGAAGACATCCGCGCCGCAATTGAGGGTCGTCCCGACAAAGGCGCAGCCGGCGCCGGTCATGCCGCCGCTCGGAACGGTGCTCACCAGGGTCGCGGATGCAAATCCGACCGGCAAGGCGTCGCTCACGCTGACATCGTAAGCCGTGCTGACGTTGGCGCCCGCCGGATTGGTGAGCGTCAAGGTAAAGCGGACGGTGCTCGCCGTGTTGGCCAACACCGCGTTGACATCGGCGGTCTTGGCGATCTGGAGGTTGGGCTCGGCCACCGTCGCGGTTTGCGTCACGGGCGTGAGGTTGCCCAATTGGCCGGCGGCGTTGCGATAGCTGAGCCCGGCCTGGTTGTTCAAAGCCGCACCCGCCTGGTTGCCGGCAACATTGTCTACCCGCGCTTGCAGCTCCAGGATATAGCTTTCGGTCGTCGCCGGATTGCTGTCGGAGTTGATGACGTTGCCCAAAAACACGCTGACGGTCGATCCGTTGATAGCGACTTCAGCGCCGTCCGCCAGACCGACGAAGCTGCCGCTGAGGGCGCCGTTGATGCCGCCCGGATTTTGCGATGCCGTCAAACCTGTGGCGAACACCCGCGCCAATTGCGCCGAACTCGCCACATAACTCAATCCGGCGGGCAAAGTGTCGATCATCGTCACTTCGCCCGTGGTCCCCGCCGGGACATCGAATTGCAGCCGATAGGTCAGGACCTCGCCGATCTGCACGGCGGGGTTGGTGTCGAGGCCGTTCGAGGTGGAAACCAGCGATTTGCTCAAGCCGGATGGCGCGACCGGACCGATGGGTGTCAGCGTGGGATTGCGGCCGTCGGCGGGATTGCCGTTGTCGTCGCTAGTGACCGAGATTCCGCTGGCTGCCGTCGCGGTAGCCTGGTTACTGGCGATCTGCCCGTTGGTGCCAGGATTAACGGTCATGCGGAAGCTGACCGTAGCGGTCTGGCCCGGATTCAGGGTGCCGATGTTCACCGCGATGGGCGTCTCGGTGACGACAGCGCCAGTGCTGGTCGCCAAGCTGCCCGGCACGTAGGTGAATTGGGTCGGCAGCGGCGCATCGGTCAAGCGCACATCAGCGACCACCCGCACGCCGGTATTGGTTGCGGTGAGGGTGTATTGCACGGTGTCGCCGGGGTCGACTTGGCCAACCGTGCCGCCGTCCACCGCCAGCGACCAGCGTTTCTGCAAATCCAGCGCTGGAGTACCACCGGTACCGGTACCTATCGCCGTTATCGTGGTCGGCTGGGTGCCGTCGCTGGGATCGCCGTTGCTGTCGGTGCGCACCGGGCCGGTCTGGGTCGAGGTGGCGGTTCCCTGGTTGACGAAGGTCTGGCTGGCGCCGCTGATCGCGCCAATCGTCACGTCGAAGCGCAGGGTTTGGCTGGTGCCGGGCGCGAGGTCGGCGATGCCGGTCCAACCGACGTCTTGCCCGGTTATCGTCGCCGCGCCGCTGGTGGCGGTCGCGCTGGCCGCGACATAGGTCAAATCCGTCGGAATCGTGTCGCTGAAGCTCAGGCCGGTGAGCGTGGCCGCGCCCCGGTTGCGCAGGGCAATCGTGTAGCGCAGGGCGTCGCCGGCGTTGACCGTGCTGGAGTTATCGGTATCGGTCCACGCGACGGTCTTTTCGGCGTAAAGCGCCCCGGTCAGCGGCGGTTGCCCGCCCACCGGAATGTCGGTCGGCTGATCGCCGTTGCTGGGATTGCCGTCGCCGTCGGTCGGTTTCGGTACCGTTTCATCGGAATCCACCGAACCTTGATTGCGGATCACCACGCCGTTTGCCACGCCGGAGTTAATGGTGACCTGGAATTTGATGGTCACGCTCTCACCCGGCACCAACGCGCCGACAGTCACGGTCAATATCCCGCCCGCTACGCTGCCGGTGTCACTGGTAACACTGGCCCGCGTCAATTTTGCTGCCACATTGCCAGGATAAGGCGTATGCGTGGTCAGCGCCGGAATCGGGTCGGTGAACACCACGTCGTTCACCGTGCCGCTACCGCTGTTGGTGAGAACGACGGTGTATTCCAAGACATCACCGGGGTTGGCGACACCGGCCGGCGGCGTGCTATCCACCGCGATGGCCACGGTCTTGGCCGCGTAAATCGCCGCGCTGGCGGTCGGCGTGACCGCCGCACCGGTGGTCGTCGCGTAGTCGTTCAGCGCGCCGCCGGTGCCGTCCGCGCCGGTGCGCCCGCCGTCTGGCGCCCCGGTGGCGCCGGATTGGCTGGTCCAAGTCATGGTGACGCTGTTGCTCAGCGGGGCGCCGACCGTGGCCGAATTATCCACTTGCGCCTGATAGGTGATGGCCCGGCTACCCTCGGCCAGCGGCAGGCTGTCGTAGCCCAGCGTGAGCCTGCGCGTGCCGGCGTCGAACGAGACGAAGGCCGGCGGCGGATTCACCGAACCGGGAATGTAGGTCAGTCCGACCGGTATCGTATCGACCAGGACCACATCGTAGGCATCCGCCGTGCTGCTGGGCTGATGGCTGATGTTCAGGGTATAGGTCACGATGTCGCCGAGCGCCTGAGCGGTCGGATTCGCGCTCTTGGTGACGCCCAGGACCGGCTCGATCACCGTGAACGGAACGCCCTGGTTGCCGGGAGTGGTCGCGTCGTGGTCGAAATTGACGGTTTGCGGCGATCCGTCGTTATAGCTGACCGTCACCGGCGAACCCGCAGCTTCACCGTTAGCGATGATGGTGTTGTTTTGATTGGAGGCGATATTCCGTACCCGGCCAAAAATTTCCACCAGCACGTAATCGTCATCGCTGCTGGCGTTGGCCGGATTGAGAACGTCGCCCAAGTCGAAGCTGACGGTTTGGCCGGAGCCCAGGTTGGTGTTGTAGTCGGGGTTGTTGAAGGCCATGCCGATGTTGCCGACGCTGATCGCGTGGCCGACGTAGTCGAGCCCGGCGGGCAGAACGTCGGTCACGACCACACTATTGGTCACCCCCTGAATCACGTCAATGCGCAACTGATAGGTCACGATTTCGCCGATGGCCGCCCGCACGGGAGTGACTTGTTTGTCGATGGTGACCCGCGACTGAATTTGCAGTGCGTGGCTGGCCGACTCGCGGTAATTGTTGAGCGTGCCGTTGTTGTCGTCATCGACGGTCGGGCCGCCGCTGCCATCGCGCCCGCCGCTGCCACCGACGGGCAGACTGTTGTAATCGGCGGCCACTCGATTGTCCAAGGATTCCCCGGCGGCGGCATTGGTGCCGACCACGGTGTCGAAAGCCACGGTCAGAATCGCGCCCGGCTCCAGTACCAGACCGGTCGCGGACAGGGTATCGCGGGCGCGGTTGGTATCGCTCACCGAGAAATCGCTGGCCGTTACCGCGCCGCCTGTTTCCTTGCTGACGCCGCCAACCACAGTGACGGTTATGTTGGGCGATGCGGGAATCGTCAGCTTGTCCAAGGTTGCGGTGTTGCCCGGCAGCACGTCGCTGATCGCGACTTGCCGCGCTGCCGTGTTGCCGATGTTGCTCGCCGTGAATTGCCAGCGCACGATGGAACCCGCTTGCGCGCCGGTGGCGCCGGCCAAGATGCTCTTGGTCATTTCCAGATTCGGTTCGCCGATCCGCGCGGTGGGCGGATTGGGGGCCGTGTAAACCAGCGGTGTGGTGCCGTTCGGATTGGGGTTGTCGTAGCTGACGAGGGCGCTGTTGGTCAGCGCCGCGCCGTCCTGATTGGCGATGATGTTATCCACCTTCACGCGGTAGGAAATCACCGCTTCACCCGCCGGGTTGGCGCTGACGGTGCCCAGCGTAAAGGTAAGCGGGCTGGTCGAGGTGGGCGTGATAGGCCCGGCGCTCGGCGAGGTGACGCCGCCGGCGATGGTGATGGCCGCGCTGCCCGTCACATAGCTCAAGCCGGTAGGTAAGGTGTCTCGAACCGTCATGCCGGTCGCCGATCCGACCGGGAGGGAGACACGCAGCTCGTAGTCGATTTCCTCGCCGATGGCGTAGAACGGCTTGGGGTTCTTGATCGCCTTGGTCATCGTGACCGTTTGCGTGGTCACGGTGGCGTTGGCGCCTGCGAACAGGTTGTTCGGGCCGCTGCCGGAGCCGGTGCGCTCGTTGGCATCGCTGCCCGGCAAGCTGGTGGCGGTGGCGCTGGCGCTGTTGACCAGCATCTTGCCGAACGGCACCGTCGCGGACAGTCGGGTCTGATAAGTGATGGTGACCGTTTCGCCGGGATCGAGCTTGTCGATGGTGCCGGACAAGGTCTGACCGCTGAAGCCCAGCCCGCTGACGGTGGCGCCGGTGGTACCGACATTCGCGGTCGGGGTGCCGGTCGGGGTCGTGCCCGCCGGCAGGGTGTCGCCGAAAGCGTAATCGTAGGCGGGCGCGGCGTTGGCGCCGGTGGCGCTGTTGCGCACCGTCAGGGTGTAAGTCACCGTATCGCCGCCGGCGGCGGCGGCCGGCGACACGGTCTTGCTGACCGCCACTTGCGGCGCCACAACCTTCACGGTGACCGTGGAGCCGGAGACGGTCTGGTCGGCGGTGGCGCTGGCCGGCCGGTAAGTGAGCTGGGGACGGTTCTGCAAATTCTTGCCGGCGGTGTTGGCCGTCACATTGCCGACCCGGAATTGCGCTTCAAGGGTATAGATTTCCGAGTCACCCCCGCTCGCGCTGCTGTTTGTGACGTTCCCCAAATCGACTGTCAGGTTCGAGCCGCTCAGCGCCGGCGTTACCGGCACCGGCGTGTTGATGGCGGCGGTGTTGATACCGCCGGGATTGTTCGCGGCGCTTATACTGAGGCTGTTACGGGATAGCTGGGCTGTGCCGGGGATATAGGCCAGTTGCGCGGTGGTAGTGCCCGTGAATATCTGGTCGATCAGCTTGACCGAATTTGTCACGCCCTCGGCCATCCGAAACACCAGACGATAGGTCACGGTTTCGCCGATTGCGACATTGCTGCCGGTGGTGTCGGCCAGCGAGGTGGCGGTGACGGTCTTGCCGCTGATGGAGGGCGCGCCGATCGGCACGGGCGCGACGGCGCTGGCGGTGACGGTGCCGCCGCCGGTCGTCGGCAAGGTGTAGGTGGAGAGGGTCGCCGTGTTGCTGTAGCTGCCGGTGACGACGCTGTTTTTGATTTTCACGCTGAACACCGCGCCGCCCGCCGCCACGGTCGGGCAAGGGTTCGCCAAATCGTTGGCGGTGTAAGTGACGGTTCCCGTACCGTTATCGTAAGCGAAGCGTATAGCCAGTGGTTGGCGTGGTCACCTGGCTGCCACCGTGGCGAGATCGAACACGTTGGCATCGAGAACGTCGGTCACCACGCAGCGAAACATCGGGTTATCGGAGTCCGTGTTCGACCAGCCGAGCCTGACCTGCACCGTGTCGCCGGCATTGACGCCGCCAGCGGGAGAAAGCGTCTTGGTGATGGCGGGATTGGGATCGTCCATCGTCCAAGTCGCGGTGGCGGTTTGGGCCGGTGCGTTGGTGGCGGATACGCTGGCGGTGTTGCTGCCGCTGGCGGTTTTCGCTTGGGAATAGGTGTAGGTGATGACGCCGGGGGTCGAGCCGGATGTTGCCCCGACCGTGATTTGGCTGCCGGAAACCGATACGTTGGTGCAGGTAAATTGGGGGTCGGCACAATTGATTGGAATAGAAGTGGGACCGATGTTGTTATCTGTAAGGCTGAAGCTGTCGTAAACGCCTTCCGAGAGCGTGGCGGTAATCTGAAAAGTGAGCGTTTCGCCGTTGTTGATATTGTTGTTGGGCGTGGAGCCCGGTACCGACGACGCGGTGATCGCCTTGGCGATACTCTGGATGCCCTGCGTTTTGACTTTGGCCTTGCGGGTCAGCAACGCGGTGTTGGTGGCGAAATTGGTCGGCGTGAGGCCGGGAGGCGGACTGGTGGGATCGATGTTGGTGTAATACTGCAGCGCCGCCGTGTTGTCGATGTCCGTGGTGCGCGGCGTGGCGTTGCCGGCCAGGGTACACGTGTAGGTGATCCAGATCTCTTCGCTGGTCTGGACGGCACCGTCGCCGTTGCCGGCCAGCGAGGGCGTAATCGTCAAACCCGCTGACAGGCTGCCGCTCGTGGCGACAGAGGTGCTGCCGTCGCCCAGCGTAGTCGCCGGCGCGGTGCAAGCGCTGAACGGCGTGGGTGTCAGGGTGCCGGCGTTGTCGGTGACGCGGATGCCGAAAGCCGGCGCGCTGCCGGTGTTGGTGACGCGCACCCGATAGGTGACCGTATCGCCCGCATCGAGATTTTGCGCTTCGGCGTCGTAGCCGGCGGTCGGCGTGCCCGCGATGGCACCGTGCGAAACGGCGGTGATTTCCTTTTTGATCGCGAGCTGGGGTTCTTTGGTGGTGACCTGCTGGGTGACCGCTGCGGTCTGGTCGGATCCGCTCAAGCTGTCCCGATAGGATTGAATGGCCAGATTGGCCAGACTCAACTTGTCGGCCATCGGCTCGGTGGTGACGCGCAAGGTGTACAGGATATCGATGTTGCCACCCGAGGTCGGCGTCTCGCGGGTGCCGTAATCCCAGGTGATCCGGTTCAAGCCGGTATCGGTCGAAACCGTGACCGGCGGAGCCGTGCCGCTGATCGTGTCGGCGCCGGTATAGCACCAGGCATTCGCGGCGGGCGACGTCGGCGTGCCTCCGCCCGCGCACGGGCCTGCGTCCGTCAAAGTCGCTGGGACGCTGTACAGAGGAATCGGAAGATAATCGATCAGTTTGAAGCTCTCGATCGAAGACACCGGCAGAGTCGTCGTGAGCCTATAGGTCACGGTGTCGCCCGCCGCGACCAAGAAGGGGTTGGGCAGCGTCGTGTTGCCGTTGAGCGCGTACTTCGCTTTGGTGAAGGCGGGCGTGCCCACTGTCAGGCTGGAAGATGAAGTGTCAGCGACGGTGCCACCTCCCGAGACTTGGAAGGTGACTCCGCTGTTGTTGCTCACGGTATCGCCGGCGCTCAAAGTGGCGGTGCCGGGCGCGACGGGCCCGCTGTAAGCGTTGTCGACAGTCGAGCGGAGCTTGATGGTGAGCGTGGTTGGACCTTGCCCCAAGCCGCCGCTGTTGTCGCCGACCAGTTGCCCGCCGCTGCCCGCGATGAGCCGCGTGATGGCCGCTGACAGATTGAAGGTGACGAGCGTGCGCCCGCTCGCATCCTTGCCCGCCACGGTGAATTCGCTCGGTTGAAAGTCGGTGGCGGCCACCGCCGAGCCGTTGGATTGCAGCGCCACGGTCGGCGTGAAGCTGCCGAGATAGGTCTGGCCGTCGCCCAAGGTATCGGTGACGGTCAAGTTGCCCACGGTGAAATAATCGGACACGTTGCCGGTCAGCGTGTATTCGACCGTGTCGCCGGGCGTCAAACCCGTCGGGGCGGTGTCGGAAAAAATGGTGCCGGTTTTTTGTAGGGCGACAGCTTTGGCGACAATGCTGTCGGAAGCGTTCACGACCGCAAGCGGCGAACCCTGATAGGTTCCGCTAGCGCTCGAACTGTTGGTGATCGATGCCGGATTCGGTGTTGTCGCGTTCAACACGGGGCTGCTGGCGGCGTCCGACTGCGGAATGTAGAACGTGAAGGTGATGGTTTTATCGATGCCCGTCACGCCCGTGATCGAGCCGCAGTTCAGGGTCAGCGTGCCGCCGGGCGTGCTGGTCGAGGGCGTGGCGGTCTGCGCGCATCCCGCGGTGCCGGTTACCGCGACGAACTGAAATTGCGGCGGTAGGACGTCGGTCACCGTTACCGGGTTGACCGTTTCGCCGGTCGCCACATCCACGGTCAGGGTGACGGTGCGCGTGTAGTTGGGGCCGGTGGCGGTTTCGTTGTCGATATCCCCGCCCGACACGGTTTTTTCGTGTTTGATGACGGCCGGGTTGACCACGATGGGCTGTTGGGTGCCGAAAATCGGTGGGTCGGTCCCAGGGTTATCGAGAGCGTCCTTACCCAAGCTGAAGGCCGGGGTCACTTTCAGGTTCTTGGCGACCCCCAGTTGCACGGTCGGCGAGTTGCCCAAAGCAAAATTCAGATCCATGCACTGGGCGGGCTGGTCGATGGTGAAAGAGCCCAGCGGATAACGCAACACCCGGAAGGTTTCGCCGTTGGCGACGCTGACGGTGGTGTTGGTATCGGGATTTGTGAAGGTGCAGCCGGCCGGCGTCGAGCAAGTTTGGGCCGGGGAGGCGCTGACTCCGGCGCCCAGGTAAGTTGCGGAAGCGAAGGTTACGCCCGCCGGCGTGATCAATTCGAAGATGGGCTGGAACCCTGTGGCATCACCCGCGTTGTCGAAGCAAGCTTGAGTGGTGAACGCTTCGCCGATGAATTCGCTGAGCGGAGTGGTGACGGTCGCGGTGGCCACCGGCGCCGCCCACGCCGCCCGGCCCCCCAACAACAACGCGATGCACGCAATCGCGAACGAAACAAATGGCTTGTTATTGTTTGCGCGTGTTGGCATTATTATTCAACCTTATGATTATAAAAATAATTTATTTGCCCCAATCACAAATACTGTAGGCGCAGTCGATATTGTTTTCAACATCAATAATTTTATTGATTAATAATAGATTAATTGGCATTACAGTTTTTGTGCCCGAATGGAAAAAAATAGGGCATCCTTTCGGCCAAAGATTGGCGGCCAAAATGGCATCAACTGTCTGTTGATTGAGCTGAGGAATCGCTGCCGCACATGATGAAATTACGATAGTGTCGAATTTGATCGGGACAAAAAATAGCGGAAGCTCGGCGACCAAGGCGGCGGGTTCCGGAAGGATGCCGATACTTATCAAGCTATTGGTGGCGTTGCTCGCCCTCAACTCGGCGCTGACCTTTCAAAATCGCTGGCCGACGGTCGGCGTGCGCTGGACCCCCGAGCTTTCCATCGATCTGGCGGTGCTGTTGCTCGTTCTCGCCCTCGCCGCCGCTCGGTGGAGCTTGGCGGGCCGCGCGCTGCGAAACGCGCTGATCGGCGTTTACCTCGCCCTCATCCTGGGGCGCTATGTCGATGTCACCGTGCCGGCGCTGATGGGGCGGTCCATCAATTTGTATTGGGACAGCCAGCACGTTCCCCGGGTGGCGGCCCTGTTCGCGGACAGTGTCGCTCGCTGGCAATTGCTGCTGGGCGCTTTGGCGCTGCTGGCGTTCTTGGCCGCGCTGATCGCTCTCTTGCGCTGGGCGCTGGGCGACGATCCTGGCCGCGTTGGCGCGACCGGCCGGCCGCCGCTGGCTGGGTGCGCTGTCCCTGGCGCTGCTGGCGCTGTACGGCGCCGGTCGTCTCAGCCCGCGCCTGCCGACCGAGCATTGGTTCGCGTTGCCGGTTGCCGGGATGTTCGCCGAGCAGATCCGATTGGTGTTGGCCGCGACCGTGTTTCGGGATCGGAACTGGCTCGCCGGCCGGCCGCCGCTGCCCGAATCGGACTTGATGCGGCTCGAACGCGGTGATCTGTTCGTCCTGTTCTTCGAGTCCTACGGCGCACTGGTCTTCGACGATCCGCGCTTCGCCGCTCCGCTGGCCGGCGAGTTCGCCGAGCTGGAGCGGTCGCTGGCCGCCGCCGGCTGGCGGAGCGCCTCGGCGCGGGTGGAGTCCAGCACCTTCGGCGGGGTGTCCTGGCTGGCGCATTCGAGCTTGCTGTCCGGACTGCGCATCGCCGATCAGGGCGATTACCAGGATTTGCTGGCCTCCGACCGGGCCACGCTCGCCGGCCGGTTCGCCGCCGCCGGCTACCGCAGCGGTCGCGGTCATGCCCGGCCTCAAGTATCCGTGGCCGGAGGGCGATTTCTATCGTTTTGATCGGATCTACAACACCGAACGATTGGATTATCGCGGACCGACTTACGGCTGGATGGCCATCCCCGACCAGTACAGCCTGTATCGGGTCCACCAGATCGAGACCGCGCCCGCCGGTCGCCCGCCGCTGTTCGTCTTTTTCCCGACCATCAACAGCCATGCCCCGTTCGCGCCGCTGCCGCCTTATCAGCCGGATTGGACCCGATTCGATGCCGGGACCGTCGCGCCCGCCGCCACGGAAACGGTGGAGCTGGATCGTCGGCTGGACGGAGAAGCGTTGGCGGCGGCCTACATCCAGAGCGTCCGCTACAACTTGGCGGTGCTGGGGGGCTATCTGCGCCAGTACGCGCCGCCGAACGCTTTGCTGCTGGTCCTCGGCGACCACCAGCCGCCAGCCGTGGTCGGTGGCCGCGATATCTCCTGGCAGGTGCCGGTTCACCTCTTCTCGCGGAATGCCGGGCTGGTCGGCGCGTTCGTGGCGACCGGATTCAAACCGGGGATGACGCCGGGCGCGACCGCGCTCGGAGGGATCGAAACGCTGGGTCCGTTGCTGTTGCGAACCCTGGACGGCGGGCAGCCGGCTCAAGCCGCCTTGCCGCTCGCCATCGGCGAGCACCGATCCCGATGAGCGAGCCCGTCTCGTCAAGGCTCCGCTTTCAGCGAAGACCGAGCGCCCGCCCCTTCGTCCGGGGCGGTTTGGCGAGCTAGCCAAACGATATCCACGGCGAAGGATAGCGTCAGCAGCCCCAGGCCAAAAGCCGCCAACACCGTCGTCCAGGGAGGAACCGGCAGCGGGGTCAGGCAGGCCGCCAGAACGGTGGTCTGGATCACGCAGACGGTTTGCCGGCGCTTGCGTGGCGGCAGCGGCCGGTTCAGCCAGGGCAGGGCGTAACCGAGAGCGACGAAGCCGTAGCGCATGACGCCCGACAGCAGCACCCAGCCGCCGGCCTTGTCCGCTTCGGTAGACCAGCGCGGCCAAGACCAGAATCAAAAAAGCGTCCACCTCCATGTCGAAGCGGGCGCCGAACGGGCTCGCCAGACCGTGACGCCGCGCCAACCAGCCATCCACGCCGTCGAGCAGAAGGGTGAATCCGGCCAGCCCGGCGACGAACCAGCCCAAGTTGGGAGTCAGCCCGGCTTGGCCGATCAGTCCGGCCACCAGCGCGACGATGCCGGCCCGTAGCAGCGTGACGCGGTTGGCCGCACCGAAATTCGCCAGCGGGAGATGCTGGTACAGGAACGGCGACAGGAAAAGCAGCAGTCCGCCGAAAACGAGGAGGCATTGGCCGGCGTAGCTCGGAGACAGTCGAAACAGCTTGCCGATGCCGACCGCCAGACCCGTCACCAGCAGCAGCGCGGGAAAGACGCTGAGCAGGGCGCTGGTCAATAGCGGCCGGATCGGTGGCGCGGTGAGGCCGTTCATGCGGGTTATCGGGATGACGGACGGTTTCAGGCCAGCGGCCGGATCAGTTCCCGCAACACGGTGGTCGCGTAGGCGCCGGCCGGCAAGCGAAAGTTCAGGATGGCGGTACCTTCATCGGAGAATTCCAGCGTCGCGTCCCGCGCGATGAGCCGCAAGGCGCGGCGCTCCTGTTTCAATCCCGCCGAGGCCAACCCGTCGCGAAACGCCGGCAGGGTCGCCGCAACGGCTTCCTCCAGTTCCCGGACCGGACCACCGCCAAGCGGCTCGCCGGCTCCCCACAGCGGCCCGGTCGGATGCAGGTCGAACTCCGCCACCCGCCGGCGCAGCGTGTCGTCCATCTCGGTTGCGGTAAAGATGCTGTGGCTACCGGCCAGCATCAGCACCTCGCCCGGTTGCGGCTGGTTCCAAGTGCCGGCGACGACCCGCCGCGCCAGCACGGCGTTGAACAGGGCGGCGCGGGCGGCGGACAAATACAGGCCGCGCCGATGGCGGTCGCGCACTTTTTCCTCGCCGCGCAGCAGGGCTTCGGCCCGCTCCAGATTGCCGCCCTCGCGGCCGAAGCGCTGTTCGCCGAAGTAGTTGGGAACGCCGGTCGCGACGATGTTGTTCAGCCGCGCCGCCAACTCGGCGGGATCGCCGTCGATTTCGCGCACCGCGATGCGGAAGGCGTTCCCCGTCAGCGCCCCGCGCCGCAGCTTGCGGGAGTGGCGCACCGCCCGTAGCACGGCGAAGTCGGGGTCGGCGCTATCCGCCCAGTCCGGCTCCGGCCGGCCGGGCAAATGCACCGAGAACCATTGTTCGGTGACGGCGCGGCGGTCTTTGAGGCCGGCGTAGCCGACCGCGCCCGCCGGCACGCCCGCCCGCTCCGCCAAGCGCCGCGCCACCCAGTCGGTGTTGGCGTCGCGCTTGCGCACCCACAGCCAGACGTGCTCGCCGCCGCCGTCCAGCGCGAAACCCAGTTCCTCGCGGACTTCAAAGTCTTCGGGAACGGCGCGCAGCCGCCCCTGAACGCGAGGCTGGCCGTGAGCGTGAGGCAATTCGGTGGAGGCTGAATCCGGCACGGTTGGAGGCAAATCTATCGTGTGGGCTAGCGCTGTCCGATCGGAGCGCCGGGGTCGGGCGCGGCCAGCGGGATGACGTAAAACAGGATGGCGAAGAAGTGCGAAATGCTGCCGGCCAGGACGAAACCGTGCCAGATCGCGTGATGGTAAGGCAGGCGCTTCCAGGCGTAGAACACGATGCCGAGCGTGTAGGCCAGCCCGCCCAGCAGCAGGAGCAGCAAGCCGCCCGGCGCGACGCTGTTCAGCATCGGCTCGATGGCCGCCACGACCGCCCAGCCCATGCCGACGTACAGCCCGACCGACAGCAGCGTCGAGCGGCGCCCGCGCACGATGCGCAGCACGATCCCCACCAGCGCCAGCCCCCAGATCACACCGAACAGCGACCAGCCCCAGGGGCCGCGCAGGTTCACCAGCAGAAACGGGGTGTAGGTCCCGGCGATCAGAACGAAAATCGCGGAATGGTCGAGCGTCCGCAGCACGGCCTTGACCCGCGGCAGGGGGATGCTGTGGTACAGGGTCGAGGCGGTGTAGAGCAAAATCAGGGCCGCGCCGAAAACGCTGCACCCCACGATGTGCCAAGCGTCGCCGTACAGGCTGGCGAAGGCGGTCAACACGCCGAGGCCGGCGATGCCGAGCACGATGCCCACGCCGTGAATCACGCTGTTGGCGATTTCTTCGCCCAGCGTGTAGCGCGAAGAGGGATGCTCGGCGGTCATCGCAGGGGTTCTCCACGGTGGCGGGAAACGACAGGCGTCGGCCAAAACAATAATGAGTCCCGCTTTCTCGAATAATTCCCGGCGCCGATCACGGTCCTTGCAGCGCCTCGCGGAGTTTGGTGGCCAGCGCCTCCTTGGAAAAGGGTTTTTGCAGGAAGTGGACGCCCTCGTCGAGAACGCCGTGATGGGCGATGACGTTGGCGGTGTAGCCGGACATGAACACGCACTTGAGTCCCGGCCGCAGGGCGCCGAGCCGCTGCCAGAGGTCGCGCCCGCTCATTTCCGGCATGATCACGTCGGTCAGCAGGAGGTGGATGGCGCCCGTATGCGCCTCGGCCAGTTGCAGCGCCTGATTGGAGCTGCTGGCGGCCAGCACGGTGTAGCCCAGCCGCTCCAACAACCGGCGGGCGAGCTTGAGCAGCGCCGCCTCGTCCTCGACCAGCAGCACGGTCTCGGTGCCGGTCGGCGTCGCGGCGGGCGCGGGCGCCGCGAGGGCGTCGGGCGGGGCCGAGGCGTGGCGGGGCAGATAGATTTTGAAGGTCGAGCCTTGCCCCGGTTCGCTGTACACGTTGATGAAGCCCTGGTTCTGCTTGACGATGCCGTACACCGTGGCCAGCCCGAGCCCGGTGCCTTTGCCCGGCGGCTTGGTGGTGAAAAAGGGGTCGAACAGTTGCGCCAGCACCGTTTTGTCCATGCCGCGACCGTTGTCGCTGACCGCCAGCAAGACATAGTGGCCGGGGACGAAGGTGACGTGGGTCTCGCAATAGGCCGCGTCGAACGTCGCCAAGCCCGTTTCGATGGTGATCTTGCCGACGCCGGCGAGCGCGTCGCGGGCGTTCACCACCAGGTTGGCCAGGATCTGGTCGATCTGGACCGGGTCCATGTTCACCGGCCACAACGGCTCGGCCGGCTTCCAAAACAGGTCGATGTCCTCGCCGATCAGTCGCCCGAGCATTTTCAGCATGCCCGCGATGGTGTCGTTGAGGTCGAGCACCTTGGGCGCGATCGTCTGCTTGCGGGCGAAGGCCAGCAACTGGCGGGTCAGGTCGGTCGAGCGCTGGGTGGCTTGCCGGATCTCCAGCAGATCGGCGTGCAGCCGGCTGTCGGGGGCCGTCTGTTCCAGAGCCAGATCGACATGGCCGGCGATCACCGCCAGCATGTTGTTGAAATCGTGCGCCACGCCGCCGGCCAGCCGGCCCACCGCCTCCATCTTCTGGGCCTGGTGGAGCTGGGCTTCGAGCGCGTCGTGCTTGCGCTCCGCCTGCTCGCGGGCCGCCTTCATGCGCAGCACGCGCAGGGCGTAGGACAGGTTGTCGGCCAGACGGCGCAGCAACTCCACTTCGTCCGAATTCAGCGAGTCCGGCGCCGTCGCATAAAGCGTCAGCGTGCCGAACACGCCGGTTTCGTCGGTCAGCGGCAGCGCGATGGCGGCGGCATAGCCGCGCCGGATGGCCTCCTCGCGCCAGGGCGCGAAGCTGGGATCGGTCAGCAGGTTCTGGCAGATCGCCGGCTGGCCGGTGCGGATGGCCGTGCCGGCGGGGCCTCGTCCGGTCGGGGAGTCGTCCCAGGTGATCCGGACCGCATCGAGATAACCGTCCTCGAACCCGGTCTGGGCCACCGGCCGCACCCGCTTGTCCGGTCCCGGTTCGGCCACGCCGACCCAGGCCATCCGCCATCCTCCTTCCTCCACCAGAATCCGGCAAAGCTCCCGCATCAGCCCGATGTCTTCCGCCGCCAGGGCGATGGCCTTGTTGCAGTGGCTGAGCATGCTGAAGGAGCGCACGGCTCGGCGTTCCTTGTCCTCCGCTTGCCGCTGCTCCACGACCTTCCACACGGCTTCCATGAGCAAGCTGAGCTGGAGAATATCGGTTTCGCGGTAATCGCTCGCCTTGTTGGCCACGCCCACCACGCCGACGATTTTGCCCCTGCCGAACACCGGCACGGTGAGGTACTTGGAAAGCTGGGCATGGCCGGCGGGATAGCCCTTTTTGAGAGGATGGTCGGCGGCGAAGTCGTTCACCAGAATCGGCCGGCGTTGCCGGACCGCCTCGCCCCAGAGGCCGGTCTTGTCCAGCTCGTAGCAGGTCTGGGGATCGACGATGGTGCATTCCCGCATCACCTCCCTGGACCAGGAATTCAGCACGAACTCCCGGCGATCTTCATGGTAGCGATAGAGATAGCCGAGCTTGCTGCCGGTCAGCTGGATGGCTTCGTTCAGCGCGTAGTCCAGGAAATCCTGCTCCGAATCGGTTTGGTATTGCAGGATGCTCACCAGACTGCGCATCCGCGCTTCGTTGCGGCACACCTCCGCCTCCGCCGCGCGTTCCTCGGTCTGATCGCGGAAGATCAACACCACGCCGGTTATGGCGCCGCGCTCGTCGCGGATGGGCGCGCCGCTGTCGGCGATCGGACGCTCGGTTCCGTCCCGGGCGATGAGCAGGGTGTGGTTGGCCAGCCCCACCACCGTCCCTTCGCGCAGCACGCGCCGCACGGGGCTCTCGACCGCGGTGAGGGTTTCTTCGTTGACGATGCGGAAAACCTCGTCGAGCGGTCGGCTCCGGGCCTCGGCTTCCGGCCAGCCGGTGAGCCGTTCCGCCACCGGGTTCATTTGCCTTACCCGACCCTCCTCGTCCGTGGTGATGACGGCGTCACCGATGCTGTAGAGAGTGGTGCGGAATTCCTCCTGCTTTTCTCGCCGCCGCTGCTCGGATCGGTACAGATCGCGGTAGAGGTTGGCTTGTCGTTGCCGGTAGGCGCTGGCGGTCAGCACCCCCGCGAGCAGGATGCCCAGCAGGACGGACAGGGTGATCGTTTCGGCGCGGTAGCGGGCCTCGGCCAGAATCTCGTCGGCGTCCACCTTGGCCACCAGGAACCAGGGCGATCCGGGAACGGGGCGCAAGTCGGCCAACACCTCCACGCCGCGATAATCGAGGCCCTGAAACTGGCCTTGTTGGCCGAGTGCCGCCCGCGCTGCGGGCAGGTCGTCCTGGGCCAGCGGGACGCGCAGGGAGAGAGCCGTGTTGGCCCGGTGGCGCAGCTCGTTGAGATAAACGACCGCGTCGCCCTCCCGGCGAACCAGGAGCGTTTCGCCGCTGCGGCTGGAGGTGGGCCAGGATTGGATCAGGGGATACAGGTAGGAGGCCGCGTCGCTGCGCAAGACCAGCGCGGCCAGGGGGCGTCGCTCGGCGTCGTGCACCGGGGCAATCGCGTCCAGATGGACGCGATTGCCCGGAGAGCGGTAGAAGTCGGAGAACGCTGCGCCGCCACCGGCGAACGCCGCCGCGATCCCCTGCCGGGTGGCGGCGTCGGTCGGATCGGGCGCATCGTTGGCGGCGAGCAGGATGCGCCCATCCGGATCGAGCAATAGCACATCGCTGTAGCCGTACGCCTCTTGCTCGATTTTCAGCCGCTGCCGCCAGTTCGCCCGCAGGTCCGGGTTTTCGGGAGCCCCGAGCCACTCCGCCAACGCGCGCCGAAAGAAGGGGCTCGCCGCCGATCTGTGGGCGTCGGCCAGGCGCTCCTGCCGCCATTGCAGGATTTGGCCGGCCTTCAATTCGCCGATGGCGGCGATATCTTGATATTTATCCTGGCGGATGCGCCCCGCTTCGTCGCGATAATACCCGTAACCCCCCGCCAGCAGCGCGAGGGTTATCAAGATGAAAACAACCCAAGTACGGTGGTGGAGGTCGGTTTGCGGGGCGCCGTCGGTCATCTTTTCCAGTCTGTTGCTCGGTCGAGTCAACTTCAAGGGAAGCGGGATTTGGAGTTCGGTCGCACAAAAAGCCTCGATTTATCGGCGATGGCTCGCGAGACGGGCTGGAGTTTCCGAACGCTTCTGGAGTGTTTTTATGATCACGCCGGAAGAGCGGCCTCAAAAAAGCGTGGAAACTCGATGCTCCATGCGGTCGGCGGGGCGCCGAACCGCCGCCGACCGCATTTAGGCCTGATCGACGCGCATCTGGCAGGCGTTTGACCCGATCGCCCGATCCGCGTTTTCGCTTTCGACGAGAAAGCGAGGCTGCTGCTGTGGAAAATGTAGTGGATACTGCCGGAATTATAATTAACGGCGGGTAAAATGTAACGGCGCGCGACCGGAGGGCGCGCGCCGTTGACGTGTTGATGGAAAAACGGGGCGGACATCGCCTTGGGTTCGGTTGGCAGCTCCGGTCTGGGTCGCCGGGTTTGGCGCTGATTGTCCGATCAGGGCGCGGCCAGTTGCCCGCGCATCTCCGCCGCGTACTGGTCGGCGTTGAGGCCGACGATCAGATGCAGCGTGCGGTCGGCCAGCCGCATCACGCCCGCCACCCCGGCCGCTCGCAATGCCGCTTCGTTCACCGGGCCGTCATCGCCGACCACCAGCCGCAGCCGGGTTTCGGCGCAGGCGTCCACTCGCCGGATGTTGCCGGTGCCGCCCAAGGCGGCGATCAGGTCGCGCGCTTTGCCGGCGGCGGCCGGGTCGCGCAGCTTGGACACGATGCCGGCGGGCGCCGGCGCGGTGACGGGCGACGGTTGCTCCACGGCATCGGCTTCCGGTCCGGCGGTCTTCAAATATTCCTCCATGTCGGTTTTCAGGTTCTCGGACCGGGTGCCGAAGATCGCTTGCAGGCCGTTGCCGACCGTCACCACCCCGGCCGCGCCCAGCGCCTTGAGCTTGTCCGGGCTGGCCTTGCCGATGTCGTTCAATTCCACCCGCAGCCGGGTGATGCAGGCATCCAGGCTCTTGATGTTGCCGCGCCCGCCGAAGGCCAGCACCAGTTGCTTGGCGAAGCCGTGGGCGATGTCGGTGGCCGCGTCGCTCGACATGACCGCCTCCTCGATCTCCCGGCCCGGCGTCTTGAGGTCGAACTTCTTGATCACCGCCGCGAAAGACGGTGTAGTACAGCAGCGCCCACAGCGGTCCGAGGACCAACAGCCACCAACCGTGGGCGGACTTGGCGTACAGCAGGACGAAGTCGATGGTCCCGTGCGAGAAGGTCATGCCGTGCTTGATGCCCAGCTCGATGCACAGGAAATAGGCGACGCCCGCCAGCAGGGCGTGAATGAGGTACAGCACCGGGGCCACGAACATGAAGGCGAACTCGATCGGCTCGGTGATGCCGGTCAACCAGGCGGTCAGCGCCGCCGAGATCATGATGCCGCCGACCTTGGCGCGGTTCTCCGGCCGGGCGGAGTGCCAAATCGCGATCGCCGCCGCCGGCAGGCCCCACATCTTGAACAGGTAGCCGCCGGCCATGTTGCCGGCGGTGGGGTCGCCCGCGATGTAGCGCTGGATTTCCCCGGTGATGACCTTGCCGGTGGTCGGGTCCAGGTAGCTGCCGACCTCGAAGAAGAAGGGCACGTTCCAGATGTGGTGCAAGCCGAAGGGAATCAGCAGGCGCTCGATGACGCCGTAGATGCTGAACGCCAGCGCCGGATTGCTTTCGGCCGCCCAGTGGGAAAAGCCCTTGATGCCGGCCCCGATGGGCGGCCACACGAAGCTGAGCGCGACGCCGAGCCCGATGGCGGCGAAGGCGGTGACGATCGGCACGAAGCGCTTGCCGGCGAAGAAGCCCAAATAAGACGGCAGATTGATGCGGTAATAGCGGTTGAACAGGGCCGCCGCGATGCCGCCGATCACGATGCCGCCGAAAACGCCGGTGTCGATGGAGACGATGCCCATCAATTCCTTGCTTTCCACCCCCAGCACTTTGGCCATGACGCCCAGCGTCGCCAGCATGACCACGTAGCCGACCACCGCCGCCAGCGCCGACACGCCGTCGTTGTTGGTCAGGCCCAGCGCCACGCCGATGGCGAACAGGATGGCCAGACTGCCGAAGATGGCGCCGCCGGACTGGGCCATGACGTTGGAGAGCAGGTCCGGGAAAACGGCGAAATGGGCGCTGCCGATGCCGAGCAGGATGCCGGCGACGGGCAGCACCGACACCGGCAGCATCAAGGCTTTGCCGATTTTTTGCAGGAAAGCGAATGCGTGTTGCCACATGACGGCGATCTCCAGACGGTTAGGCGGTGGCGGCAAAGGGGTCGGGGCAGTACGCGCGCACTTCGGCGGCGGTTTCCAGGGTCAGCGCCCGCCGCGCCAGTTCCTGGCATTCGTGCAGCCACAGCGTGCGGATCTGGGCCTTGATGCCGGGGATGGTCGGCAGGCTGACGCTGAGTTCGTCCACCCCCAGCCCGATCAGCAGCGGCACGGCCTGCGGGTCGCTGGCGATGCCGCCGCAAACGCCGACCCACTTGCCCTGCTTGTGGGCGGCCTCGACCGTCCACGCGATCAGCCGCAGCACGCTGGGATTCAGCCCATCCACCTTGGGCGCCAGCTTGGGATGGCCGCGATCCATCGCCAGGGTGTACTGGGTCAGGTCGTTGGTGCCGATGGAGAAAAAGTCCGCCTCGCGGGCGAACTGCGCGGCCATGATCGCCGCCGCCGGGATTTCCACCATGATGCCGGTCTCGATGGGCTTGACGCCCAGCCGCTGCCGCTCCTCCTCCAGCATGGCCTTGGCGTCGCGCAGCTCGGACAGCAGCCCGACCATCGGGAACATCACCCGGACCTTGCCGAACGCGGCGGCGCGCAGGATCGCCCGCAGTTGGGTGCGCAGGATTTCCGGGCGGTCCAGGCCGATGCGCAGGCCGCGCTCGCCGAGGAACGGGTTTTCCTCCTTGGGGATGGGCAGATAGATCAGCGGCTTGTCGCCGCCGACATCCAGCGTGCGGATGATCAGCGGCCGGTCCGGCCCCAGCGCCTCGACGATGGCCTTGTAGGTCTCGAACTGCTCGTCCTCGTTGGGCGCGGTGCTGCGCTCCAGGAACAGGAATTCCGAGCGCAGCAGCCCGACGCCCTCGCCGCCCAGGCCCGGCACCTGCTCGGCTTCGGCCAGGCCGCCGATGTTGCCGACCACTTCCATGCGGTGGCCGTCCAGCGTGATCGCCGGTTCGTGCGCCACCGTCATCTCGGCCTGTCGGCGGGTGGCCAGCCGTTCTTGGGTTTGGCGGATGCGGGTGATCTCCTCCGGGGTGGGATTCAGCCGCAGCGTGCCTTTGCCGCCGTCGAGAATGACCGGAGCGCCGTTGGGCAGTTCCAGCGCCCGAGGTTCGATGCCGGCCACCGCCGGAATGTCGAGCGAGCGGGCCAGGATGGCGACGTGCGAGGTCGCGCCGCCCAGCGTGGTGCAGAACCCCCGGACCCGGTTGCGGTCGAGGCTGGCGGTGTCGGATGGGGTGAGTTCCTCGGCCACCAGGATGGCGTTGACCGGCGGCTCTTGCCGCTCCGGTTCGGCCCCGGTCAGCAGGGTCAGCACCCGCCGGCCCACGTCGCGCAGATCGTTGGCGCGCGCCGCCAGCAACTCGTTGCGCAGGCTGGCCAGCCGGTCGGCGTGGGTGGTGATACGCCCGCTGCCAGGCGAACTCGGCGCTCTTGCCCTTGGCCAGCGCCGAATGGGCGATGTCCAGCAGGTCGGGATCGTCCAGCAATTCTTGATGGGCGGCGAAAATGGCGGCCTTGTCGGCGGCGCGCTGGCCGTGCAGTCGCGCCTGCAAGGCTTCGAGCTGGACCCTGCCCTGATTGACCGCCTCGTCCAGCCGGTCCAGTTCCTGTTGCGGATCGCCTTCGGCGGTTTCGTTGACCCGAATCTCCCGGTGCCGGACCTGGAACACTTCGCCGACCGCGAGTCCCGGCGAGGCGGCCACGCCGATCAACAGGTTGGGGTCTTCCGAGCGCGGGCGCGGGGCCGGCGCGGCGCTGGCCGATACCTCGAAGCTGGCCGGAGCCGGCGCGGGTTTGGAGCCCTCATCGCCCAAGCCTTCCCACAGCAAGGGCGTTAGCGTCCCGACCGCCGCCTCGGCGTCGTCGCCCTTGGCGACCAAGGTCACTTTGTCGCCTTGGCCGATTTCCAAACCCATGATGGCGACCACGCTCTTGGCGTTGGCTTGCTGCTCGCCCTTCTGGATGCGGATGTCGGCCTTGAATTTTTTGGCGAGGTTGGCCAGCACTGCAGCAGGGCGGGCGTGCAGGCCAGTGGGGTTGGGAATCAGAATCGCCTCGGAGGTGACGGTCTTGGCTGATTCGGCTACCGTTTCCGCCGAGGTCCCGGCCAGGGTCAGTTCCAAAATTACATCCCGGCCGGCGGTGACGTTGCCCGAACGCGGGGCGAAAGCCGCCACTCGCTCGCTGTTGGTGATGACGATCTGGGTGAGCAGGCTCTTGGCGTGGGTGGCGACGTGGTCGGCGTCGAATTCGATCAGGGCGTCGCCCGCCTTCACCGCATCGCCCGCCTTCACCCGGACGGTGAAACCGACGCCCTTGAGGCCGACGGTGTCGAGACCGACGTGCATCAAGACCTCGATGCCTTCCGGGGTGGCGACGGTGACCGCGTGGCCGGCCGGATGCAATTGCGCGATTTCGCCATCGCAGGGCGCGAGCAGGCACTGGTCTACCGGGTCGATGGAGATGCCGTCGCCGACCATTTTCTGGGCGAATACGGGATCGGGAACCCGCTCCAGCGGCACCAGTGGGCCGGAGAGCGGCGCTGTCAGAATCAGTTTATGGGAAGCTTGGTCGCGGAGGGTGGCATTATTCATTTGGTCGCTGCCCAGCGTTCGGAGTTGCTAAAAGCGATGCCAGGAGGAATCGCGCCGCTGCTGCGTTTTTTTGGTGCTCTATCGTGACGAATCAGCATCACAAGTATAGGCAATACCCTTCCTCAGTATAGGCGATCCCCTTCGAACGAGCGGGGTTCAGGTCGGAGCGCGCGCCGCCGATCCGCTTCGCGCCGCTTGGCTGTGCCACCCACCGAATGGGGACAGCGCGTGTAAATGAGCATCTTCAGGATCGCTCCAGAGGGTCGAGCGGTTAAGGTTGGGCGCCGGCGTGGCGGCTCGTCCGGCCCTGTAATAACCGGCCGGCATGTTACAATCCGTGCGGTATCACCAACCGGGCAATGCGCCAAACGCCAGCACGACGACGGTTCATGAGTATCGAGCAATCCATCTTAGAGGGAAGCGAACGGTTGGGCATCCCGTTGCCCGCGGAAGCGGTCGCGCGCTTGGGGGCCTATCTGACCTTGCTGGAGCGCTGGAACCGCGCCTATAACCTGACCGCCGTGCGCGATCCCGAAGCGATGGTGGTCCGGCACGTTCTCGACAGTTTATCCATCCTGCCCTGGCTGGAAGGCCCCCGGGTGCTGGATGTGGGGAGCGGCGCGGGGTTGCCGGGCATCCCGCTGGCCATCGCCCGGCCGGAACA
The DNA here is from genome assembly GCA_037045685.1 of Candidatus Competibacter sp. Taxonomy (GTDB): domain Bacteria; phylum Pseudomonadota; class Gammaproteobacteria; order Competibacterales; family Competibacteraceae; genus Competibacter_A. The sequence goes on along the minus strand of JBAOII010000020.1, from coordinate 18,269 downwards.
GGGGTTTTGCCTGCTCGACAGCAACGGCAAACGGACCCGGTTCCTGACGCAGGTCGCCGCCGAGCTGCGCCTGGGCAATGTGGCTGTGGTGCGCGGCCGGGTCGAGGACTATCGGCCGGAGATCCTCTTCGACAGCGTGGTGTCGCGGGCGTTTTCGACCTTGGCCGACATGGTCGCGGACGCCGGGCGGCTGTGCGCGCCGGAGGGCCGGTTGCTGGCGATGAAGGGCGTGTTCCCCGACGATGAGTTGGCCCGCCTGCCGCCCGGCTTTGTCGTGGTGGGCGTTTACCCGCTGCGGGTTCCCAGTTTGGACGCCGAACGCCATCTGGTCCATCTGGCGCCGGCGCCCGCCTTGAGAGACTGAGTGCATGGCTTCCATCATCGCGATCGCCAACCAGAAGGGCGGAGTGGGCAAGACCACCACCGCCGTCAATCTGGCCGCCTGTCTGTCGGCGCTGCGGCAGAATGTGCTGCTGATCGATCTCGACCCGCAAGGCAACGCCACCATGGGTTGCGGCGTGGACAAGCACGCCGTTCCCGCCACCAGCTACGACGTGCTGCTGGGCGAGGCGACTTTGACCGAGGCTTTGCAGTGGGTCGAAAAAGCCCAGATGCAACTGCTGCCGGCCAACGGCGACCTGACCGCCGCCGAGATCAACCTGCTGGAAAAGGAAAACGCGCCGGGCCGCTTGCGCGCCGCCCTCGCCGCCGTGGAATGGAATTTCGACATCATCATGATCGATTGCCCGCCGTCGCTGAACATGCTGACGGTCAACGCGCTGACCGCCGCCCAGTCGGTGATCATTCCGGTCCAGTGCGAATATTATGCGCTGGAGGGGCTGTCGGCCCTGCTCGACACCATCGACAAGGTTCGCCAGTCCACCAATCCCGGCCTGCGGATCGAAGGCGTGCTGCGCACCATGTTCGACCCCCGCAACCGGCTGGCCAACGATGTGTCGGCCCAGTTGCTGGCGCATTTCGGCGAGACGGTGTTCGAGACGCTGGTCCCGCGCAACGTGCGCCTGGCGGAAGCGCCCAGCTACGGCCTGCCGATCATCCATTACGACGACGGCTCGCGCGGCGCGCAAAGCTATCGGGAGCTGGCCAAGGAAGTGCGGAAGCGGCTGCGGCGGCCGGCCGCGAAATCGACGAAGGGCGGAGCGGGCACATGATCAGGAAAAAAGGCGGCTTGGGCCGCGGTTTGGACGCGCTGCTCGGCGCGGGCGCGGCGGCCCGGAGCGAGGCGCCGTCGGATTCGGGTTTCTCGGAGACGCTGCGGTCGTTGCCGGTCGAGCGCATCGTCCGGGGCCGCTACCAGCCCCGCCAGGACCTGCGCGAGGACACTTTGCACGAACTGGCCGAATCCATCCGCGCCCAAGGGGTGGTACAGCCGATCGTGGTCCGGCCGCTGGACGGGGGGCGCTACGAGCTGATCGCCGGCGAGCGGCGCTGGCGGGCCGCCCAACTGGCCGGATTGAGCGAAGTGCCGGCCGTCGTCCGCGAGGTGCCGGACCGGGCGGCCATCGCCATGGCGCTGATCGAGAACATCCAGCGCGAGGACCTCAATCCGCTGGAGGAGGCGACCGCCCTGCAGCGGCTGATCGTCGAGTTCGAGCTGACCCACCAGGAAGCGGCCGAGGCGGTGGGCCGATCGCGGGCGGCGGTGACCAACCTGCTACGCTTGCTGGAGCTGAGCGAGGACGTGCGGCAACTGGTGCGGGATCGCAAGCTCGACATGGGGCATGCCCGCGCTTTGCTGCCCCTGCCGCCGGCCTTGCAGCGGGAAGCCGCTCGCCAGGTGTTGCTGCGCGGCCTGTCGGCGCGGGAGACCGAGGAACTGGCTCGCCGCATGCGCCAGGCCGACGCTGCGCCGTCGAGCCCGAAGCCCGTCGATCCCGACATCCGCTCGCTGCAAGAGAACCTGTCGGAGCGGCTGGGGGCGCGGGTTCAACTGCGGCACGATACCTCGGGCAAGGGGCGCGTGGTCATCCATTACAACAATCTGGACGAGCTGGACGGCATCATCGCCCGCGTCAAGTGAGGCGGCGATTTTCGTTGACCCCGCCGCGCTAAATTCCCTATAATCCGTGGCACTCTACGCCGCCGGGAAAGGCCGGGGAGAAAGCTTTTACAGGGAAGTTCCGGCGTTTCGTGGAACAAGAAAATCAAATAAGTAAAACAGAAAATAACTACATTAAAACCATGCCCGGCGCAATGCGGTGCCTAGACCATTAGAACCAATGCCAGCCATGGGCGCAAAACAGGTCACCCGGACAATCGCCGCCATCCAATCGCTCCTCACGCTGTTGATCGCGGCCGCATCCTTCGCTTTCGGTAACCTCAATACCGCCTACTCCGCGCTGATCGGCGGCGGCATCAGCACTCTCGTCACCTTGTATTTTGCCGGCAAGGTTTTTTCGGTACGCATCGGCTCGCCCGCCGCCAAGATCGCCCGCGCGTTCTACGTGGGCGAGGTCGTCAAGCTGCTGCTGACGGTCGTTCTGCTGAGCGGCGCGCTGCTCTGGCTCGATGTTTCCCCCCTGCCGCTCCTGCTGGCGTACATGGCGGCGCTGATGGCGTACTGGCTGGCATTACCCTTCACATTCGACGCTTCGGTGAGGACGCTATGAGCGAAAGTGGTCATTCCGCAACGGGATACATCGTTCACCACTTGACCAATCTCCGGTTCGATCTCGCGCAGATGAAGTTTCTGCACGGGGAAGAGACGGGCGGTTTTGGCGTGGTGCATGTAGATACCCTGCTGTTCTCGATCGGGCTGGGGGCGCTGTTCCTGTGGCTGTTCACCAGGGCGGCCAAATCGGCGACCAGCGATGTGCCCGATGGGCTGCAAAACCTTTGCGAGATCCTGGTCGAATTTGTCGACACCCAGGTGAAGGACTGTTTCCACGGCCGCAACCCGGTCATCGCGCCGCTGGCGCTGACCATCTTCGTCTGGGTGTTCCTGTGGAACGCGATGGACCTGCTCCCGGTCGACCTGTTGCCGGCCATCGCCGGCCTGTTGGGCATCCCCTATCTGCGCTCGGTGCCCTCCACCGACTTGAATTCGACTTTCGGCCTGTCGATCTCGGTGCTGCTCCTGCTGTATTACTACGGGTTCAAAGTCAAGGGGCCGGCCCATTTCACCATGGAGATCTTGACGCACCCGTTCGGCAAGTGGCTGATGCCGTTCAACCTGTTGCTGCGCATCGTCGAAGACTTGGCCAAGCCCATCTCGCTCGGTCTGCGTCTGTTCGGCAACCTGTACGCCGGCGAGCTGATCTTCATCCTGATCGCGCTGCTGCCCTGGTGGATCCAGTTCGCGCTGAGTTGGCCGTGGGCGGTGTTCCACTTGCTGATCATCACCCTGCAAGCCTTCATCTTCATGGTGCTGACGATCGTGTACTTGAGCATGGCTCACGAGGATCACTGACCGAGCGAATTGCGAACAGCGGAATCCGGCCCGGGCCGTAGCCCGGTTTGGCCGGTTCCACCAAAACCCGGTTTTCTTTCCATCCACACCCCAACCTTATCAACGGGAGACACTAATGGAAGCTGCAAGCCTGATTGCCAACGTGCAGGGTATGACCGTAATCGCCGTGGCCATGATCATCGGCATGGGCGCGCTGGGCACCGCCATCGGCTTCGCCCTGCTGGGTGGCAAGTTCCTGGAGGGCGCCGCCCGCCAGCCGGAAATGATCCCCGCCTTGCAGGTCAAGATGTTCATCGTCGCCGGCTTGCTCGACGCGGTGACCATGATCGGCGTCGGCGTCGCCCTGTTCTTCACCTTCGCCAACCCCTTCCTCGGTCCGGTGCAGACAGCTCTGGGTGGCCATTGAGCTTTCCGACGCTTCGTGCCTCACACCTTAATGTATCCGAGGAGGTAACAGCGTGAACTTCAATGCCACTCTGATAGGGCAGATGATCACGTTCGGCCTGCTGGTGCTCTTTACCATGAAGTACGTGTGGCCGCCGATCATGCAGGCCATGCAGGATCGCCAGAAGCGAATCGCCGATGGCTTGGCGTCTGCGGAGCGCGGCGTGCGGGAGCAGGAGCTGGCCAAGGTCAAGGCCGCGCAACTGCTGAAGGAAGCCAAGCAGCAGGCCACCGAAATCGTCGCCCAGGCCCACAAGCGCGCCAACGAGATCATCGAGCAATCGAAACAGGATGCCCGGGTCGAGGGCGACCGCCAGCTCGTCGCCGCCAAGGCCGAGATCGAGCAGGAGGTCAATCGCGCCCGTGAGCACCTTCGCAATCAAGTCGTCAGCCTCGCGGTCGCTGGCGCCAGCAAGGTTCTCAAGCGCGAGGTCGACGAAGCGGCCAACGCCGCCATGCTGGATGACTTGGTCGCCCAGCTATAACCATAACGGACCACGCCCATGGCTGAACCGACAACCGTCGTCCGACCCACCTCCGCCGCCCGGCCCTACGCCCGCGCCGCATTCGAGGACGCCCAGGCCACCCAGGCGCTGCCGCTCTGGTCCGAGCTTTTGCAGGTGGCTGCCGCCATCGCCGCCGATCCGGCCATGCAACGGCTGCTGGGTCCCTGGAACCCGCAATTGCGCGGCGAGCAGAAGGCCGATCTGGTAGCCGGGTTATGCCGCGATGTTCGCGGCGGCGCCGAAGCGATACCGGAGGCATTCGTCACCTTTCTCAAGATGCTGGCGGAGTTTCATCGCCTGCACCTGATGCCGAGCATCGCCGTTCTGTTCGAGCGGTTTCGCGCGGAAGCCGAAAGTGTGGTCCACGCCGAACTGATTTCCGCCGCCACCGTGACCGACGCCCAGCGCAAGCGCCTGACCAAGGCGCTCAAGTCGAAGTTCAAGCGCAGCGTCGTGCTGGATTGCAAGACGGACCCGTCGTTGATCGCGGGCGCGGTGATCCGGATCGGCGATCAGGTGATCGACGGTTCGGCGCGCGGCCGGCTGGACAAACTCGCCACGGCCTTGAGCCAGTAAGGGGAATACCGCTTTATGCAACTCAAACCATCCGAAATCAGTGACCTGATTCGGCAGCGCCTGCAGGGTTATCAGGCGACCGCCGAAGCGCGCACGGAAGGTACCATCGTCAGCTTGGCCGATGGCATCGCCCGGATCTATGGCCTCGACAACGCGATGCAGGGCGAGATGATCGAGTTCCCGGCGCCCCGGGAAGGCGATCCGGTCACTTATGGCTTGGCCATGAACCTGGAACGCGATTCCGTCGGCACCGTGGTTTTAGGCGACTACGAACATCTGGCGGAGGGCGACAAGGCGCTCTGTACCGGCCGCATTCTGGAAGTCCCGGTCGGCGAAGCCCTCCTGGGGCGGGTGGTCAACGCGCTCGGTCAGCCGATTGACGGCAAGGGGCCGATCAGCGCCACTCAGAGTTCGCCGATCGAAGTCATCGCGCCGGGCGTGATCGAGCGGCAGTCGGTCAGCCAGCCGGTGCAGACCGGTCTGAAGGCCATCGACGCCATGGTGCCGATCGGGCGCGGCCAGCGCGAACTGATCATCGGCGACCGCCAGACCGGCAAGACTGCGGTGGCGATCGACACGATCATCAATCAGAAGGGTACCGGCGTCAAATGTATCTACGTGGCCATCGGGCAGAAAAACTCCTCGATCGCCAACGTGGTGCGCAAGCTGGAAGAGCACGGCGCGATGGATCACACCATCGTGGTCGCCGCCAGCGCTTCCGAATCGGCGGCGATGCTTTACACCGCGCCGTATTCCGGTTGCGCTATGGGCGAATACTTCCGCGACCGTGGCCAGGATGCCCTGATCGTCTACGACGACCTGTCCAAACAGGCCGTGGCCTATCGGCAAGTGTCGCTGCTGCTGCGCCGCCCGCCGGGCCGCGAGGCGTTTCCGGGCGACGTGTTCTATCTGCATTCCCGGCTACTGGAGCGCGCCTCGCGCATCAATGCCGACGAGGTCGCGCGCCTCACCAATGGCGCGGTGCAAGGCCAAACCGGTTCGCTGACCGCCCTGCCGATCATCGAGACCCAGGCCGGTGACGTGTCGGCGTTCGTGCCCACCAACGTGATTTCGATCACCGACGGCCAGATTTTTCTGGAAACCGATCTGTTCAACGCCGGCATCCGGCCCGCCATCAATCCCGGCCTGTCGGTATCCCGCGTCGGTGGCGCCGCCCAGACCAAGATCGTCAAGAAGCTCGGTGGTGGCATCCGGCTGGCCTTGGCGCAATATCGGGAACTGGCGGCGTTTGCCCAGTTCGCGTCGGACTTGGACGAGGCGACCCGCAAGCAGCTCGAACGCGGCCAGCGGGCGACCGAGTTGATGAAGCAGAAGCAGTACTCGCCGATGTCGGTGGCCGAGATGGGAATCTCGCTGTTCTCGGTGGACCGGGGCTATCTGGACGATGTGGCGCTCAACAAGATCGGCGACTTTGAAGCCGGGTTGCTGGCGTTCGCGCGGGCCAATCACGCCGCCTTGGTCGACAAGATCAATGCGACGGGCGACTACAACGATGAGATCGAAGCCGGCCTGAAGAAGGTCGTGGAAGATTTCAAGGCCAACTACGTCGGTTAAACGGGTGTCAGCATGGCCGGTGCCAAAGAGATACGAACCAAAATCAAGAGTATCAAAAGTACTCAAAAAATCACCAAAGCCATGGAAATGGTGGCGGCGAGCAAGATGCGCAAGGCGCAGGAACGCATGCGAGCGGCCCGGCCCTATGCGACCAAGATTCGTAACGTCATCTCGCACTTGGCCCATGCGCATACCGAGTATCGCAGTCCGGGGCTGATAGAGCGCGAGGTCAAGCGAGTCGGGCTGATCGTGGTGTCGACCGACCGCGGTCTGTGCGGCGGATTGAATACCAACCTGTTCAAGGCGACCATCGCCGCCATGCAGCAATGGCGAGGTCAGGGTGCCGAGATCGATGTTTGCACCATCGGCACCAAGGCGTTCCAGTTCTTCCGCCGACTGAAGGGCAACGTCGTCGCCCATGTTTCCCACTTGGGCGATTCGCCCCGCTTCGAGGATGTGCTCGGTCCGGTCAAGGTCATGGCCGATGCCTTCGCGGAGGAGCGGGTCGACGCGATCTATCTGGTGTACAACGAGTTCGTCAACACCATGAGTCAGAAGCCCAAGATCGAGCGACTGGTGCCTATCACCTCCGAGGTGCAGGATGCGGCCCCGGTTCATCGCTGGGATTATATTTACGAACCCGATCCCAAGGAACTCATCGAGCTGTTGCTCCGGCGCTACGGCGAATCCGTGGTTTATCAGGCTCTGGTGGAGAACGTCGCCTGCGAAATGGCTTCCCGCATGGTCGCCATGAAGAGCGCGTCCGACAACGCTGGCGCCATCATCGATGAGTTGCAACTGATCTACAACAAGGCCCGGCAGGCGTCGATCACCCAGGAACTGGCCGAGATCGTGGGTGGCGCTGCGGCGGTGTGAGGTCACGGCGCGCGTCTGCTCCCGCTGGCTCGGGCGCGCGGTGAAACAAGTTTAAGAGGAACCCAAAGAATGAGTTCTGGCAATATCGTGCAAATCATCGGCGCGGTGGTGGACGTCGAGTTCCCCCGCGGGTCGGTGCCCAAGATCTACGATGCGCTGCGTCTCGATGAAAATGGGCTGATCCTGGAAGTGCAGCAGCAGCTGGGCGACGGCGTGGTCCGCACCATCGCCATGGGTCCGTCGGAAGGGCTGAAGCGCAACATGGTCGTCTCCAACACCGGGGCGCCGATCTCGGTGCCGGTGGGCAAGCCCACCCTGGGCCGGATCATGAATGTGCTGGGGATACCGATCGACCACAAGGGGCCGGTGGAAACCGACACCTATCGGGTTATCCACCAGCCGGCGCCCAGCTATGAGGATCAGTCGGGCGCGACCGAGTTGCTGGAAACCGGGATCAAGGTCATCGACTTGCTCTGTCCGTTCGCCAAGGGTGGCAAGGTCGGCCTGTTCGGCGGCGCCGGCGTGGGCAAGACCGTCAACATGATGGAGTTGATCCGCAACATCGCCATCGAACACTCCGGTTACTCGGTGTTCGCCGGCGTGGGCGAGCGCACCCGCGAGGGCAACGACTTCTATCACGAGATGAAGGACTCGAACGTGCTGGACAAGGTGGCGCTGGTCTACGGCCAAATGAACGAGCCGCCGGGCAATCGGCTGCGCGTGGCGCTGACCGGTCTGAGCATCGCCGAGAACTTCCGCGACGAAGGCCGCGACGTGCTGCTGTTCGTGGATAACATCTACCGCTACACCTTGGCCGGCACCGAGTGTTCGGCGCTGCTGGGCCGCATGCCCTCGGCGGTGGGCTATCAGCCGACTCTGGCCGAGGAAATGGGTGTGCTGCAGGAGCGCATCACCTCGACCAAGACGGGTTCGATCACGTCTATCCAGGCGGTTTATGTGCCCGCCGACGATCTGACCGACCCGTCGCCGGCCACCACCTTCGCCCATTTGGACGCCACGGTGGTGCTGTCCCGTCAGATTGCCGAGCTGGGCATCTATCCGGCGGTGGACCCGCTGGATTCCACTTCGCGGCAGTTGGACCCGCTGGTGGTCGGCCAGGATCACTACGATACCGCCCGCTCCGTGCAAAGCACGCTGCAGCGTTACAAGGAACTGAAGGATATCATCGCCATTCTGGGCATGGACGAACTGTCCGAGGAAGACAAGCTGGTGGTGGCGCGCGCCCGCAAGATTCAGCGCTTTCTGTCCCAGCCGTTTTTCGTGGCCGAAGTGTTCACCGGCTCGCCCGGTAAGTACGTCGCCCTCAAAGACACCATCGCGGCGTTCAAGGGCATCGTGGCCGGCGAATACGATCATCTGCCCGAGCAGGCGTTCTACATGGTCGGCTCGATCGACGAGGCCATGGAAAAGGGCAGCAAGCTGTAATGGGGCGGCGGTCCCGACTGCGGGGCCGCGTTCCAACCGATCAGGAGACGCACCCATGGCCATGACACTGCATGTCGATATCGTCAGCGCGGAAAAGGAGCTATTCTCCGGACCCGCCGAGATGGTGACCGCGCCGGGCGAATTGGGCGAACTCGGCATTTTGCCTCGCCACAGCCAATTGCTGACCCGGCTGAAACCGGGCCAGGTTCGGGTTCGGTTGCAGGGGGGCGAGGAGCAATTATTCTACGTATCGGGCGGGCTGCTGGAAGTGCAGCCGAGCTTGGTGACGATTTTGTCCGATACCGCCGAGCGGGCCAAGGATCTGGACGAGGCCGCCGCGCACTCCGCCAAGCAGCGCGCCGAACAGGTGCTCGCCGATCACCGGAGCGACTTTGAATTTGCCAGAGCCAAGGCTGAACTGGCCGAGGCGATTGCCCAGTTGCAGACCATTGAACGGCTGCGAAAATTGCGCAAATCGGGCTGACCGGCTAACAATAACAACACGGTAGACCCCCCTCTGGGCCGTGACCCCGTCACGGCCTTTTTATTTTTGCCGACCGAACGGGTTCGCGTGCGCGCTCGTCATCCGGGATCGATAACTCCACCGGCAAGGTCCGTTACAATAGCAGGGTCATTTCCACGGGAGACCTATTCGTCATGCAGCAACTTTCGGTCGTGATCCTTGCCGCCGGCAAGGGCAAGCGGATGGTTTCGGATTTGCCCAAGGTGTTGCACCGGGTCGGCGGCATGCCCTTGCTGGGCCACGTCTTGGCGGCGGCGAGCCGTCTCGACGCGGCGACTCGATTGGTGGTGTACGGGCATGGCGGCGAAGCGGTCAAGACGGCTTTCGCGGACGAGAAGGGTGTCATATGGGTCGAACAGGCCGAGCAGTTGGGCACGGGCCATGCGATGGCGCAGGCCCTGCCGTCGCTCGATCCGGCCAGCGCGGTGCTGGTGCTGTACGGCGATGTCCCGCTGATCCAACCCGAAACCCTGCAGCCGCTGGTCGCCGAGGCCAGACAGGGGAGATTGGCCCTGCTGACGGTCGAGTTGCCCGATCCTTCGGGTTACGGCCGCATCGTCCGCGACGACCAAGGGCGGGTGCAACGCATCGTCGAGGAAAAAGACGCCACGCCAGCGGAGCGCCGCCTGCGCGAGATCAATACCGGGATTCTGGCGGTATCGACCGAGAAACTGCGGGCCTGGGTGGCCGAACTGGATAACGACAACTCCCAGGGCGAGTACTATCTGACCGACGTCATCGCTTTGGCCGTGCGCGATGGCGTGCCGGTCGAAGCCTTCACGGTGACCGAACCCGCCGAGGTGCAGGGCGTCAACGACCGCCGGCAACTGGCCGAATTGGAGCGGTTTTATCAGGCCCGGCAAGCCGAGGCGCTGCTGTTGAACGGCGCGACCCTGCTGGACCCGGCACGAATCGATATCCGGGGCACGGTCGTCACCGGCAAAGACGTGATCATCGATGCCAACGTGGTGTTCGAGGGCACGGTGCGGCTCGGCGACCGGGTGCGGATCGGGCCGTTTTGCGTGCTGCGCGACGCGATTATCGGCGACGATGTCGAGATCTTTTCCCATTGCCGGATCGAGACGGCCGAGGTTGGCGCGGGCGCGCAAATCGGTCCCTTTGCCCGGCTGCGGCCGGACACTCGATTGGCGGCTGGCGTCCATATCGGTAACTTTGTCGAGATCAAGAAGACCAGTATCGGTCCCGATTCCAAGGTCAATCATTTAACCTATGTCGGCGACGCCGAGATCGGCTCGAACGTCAATGTCGGCGCCGGCACCATCACCTGCAACTACGATGGGGCTAACAAGCATAGGACCGTGATCGATGATGGCGCCTTCATCGGTTCCAACAGCTCGCTGGTCGCACCGGTTAGGGTTGGCAAGGGCGCGACGGTCGGCGCCGGATCGTCGGTCAGCCGCGATGTGCCGGACGGCAGCCTGTGCCTGACTCGCGCGCCGCGCAAAGATGTGGCGAACTGGGAGCGGCCGGTCAAGCCGAGCAAGGGTTAGCCACCTGTTCTTTATTCATCGCCTTTCGAACGAGACGACATGGTCAAGACCCGTTTTGCTCCCAGTCCCACCGGCTATCTGCACATCGGCGGCGCCCGGACGGCTTTGTTTTCCTGGCTATATGCGCGCCGGCACGGTGGGCCTTTCGTGCTGCGAATCGAGGATACCGATCTGGAACGCTCCACGCCGGAGGCGGTCAACGCCATTTTGGAAGGCATGAATTGGCTGGGTCTGGATTACGACGAAGGGCCGTTCTATCAGACCCAGCGCTTCGATCGCTATCGCGAGGTGTTGCAACAATTGTTGCGCGAGGGCAAGGCCTACTATTGCTACTGCACCCGCGAGGAATTGGAGGCGCTGCGCGAGGAGCAGCGCAGCCGCAAGGAAAAACCGCGCTACGACGGTCGGTACCGCGATTATCGGGGACCGCCGCGCCAAGGGGTGGAACCGGTGGTGCGGTTCAAAAATCCGGTCGATGGCCAAGTGATGGTCGAGGATTTGATTCGCGGCAACATCGTGTTCCAGAATGCCGAACTCGACGATCTGATCATCGCCCGCGCCGACGGCACGCCCACCTACAACTTCTGCGTGGTGGTGGACGACATGGACATGGGCATCACCCACGTCATTCGCGGCGACGACCATATCAACAACACCCCGCGCCAAATCAACATTCTCAAGGCGCTGGGCGTTCCGGTTCCCAAGTACGGGCACGTTCCGATGATTCTCGGGCCTGATGGCCAGAAGCTGTCCAAGCGGCACGGCGCCGCCAGCGTTATGGAGTATCGCGACCTCGGTTATCTACCGGAAGCCGTTTTGAATTACCTCGTGCGGCTGGGCTGGTCGCACGGCGATCAGGAAATTTTCTCGCTGGACGAGATGGCCGAACTGTTCGACCTTGAGGGATGCAACAAAGCCGCCTCAGCGATCAACCCCTCCAAGTTGATCTGGCTGAACAAGCATTACCTGAAAACGCTCGATCCGGTTCATGTCGCCCGGCATCTGAGCTGGCATATCGGCCAATTGGGGATCGATCCTTGTCAGGGACCGCATCTGACCGAGGTGGTCAAAGCCTTCGCCGAGCGCGCGGACACGCTGAAAGACATGGCGGAGGCGGCCAAATTTCTCTACCACGAGTTCGAGGATTACGAGCCGAAGGCGGCCGGCAAGAATTTGACCGCTTTGGCCGAAGCCCCTTTGCGGCAGTTGCGGGAGGCGTTCGCGGCGCTGCCAGAATGGCGGGCTGAACCGATTCATGAGGCGGTTAAAAAGGCGGCGGAAGAGCGAGGGTTGGCGCTGGGCAAGGTCGCGCAACCGCTGCGAGTGGCTGTATCGGGCACGGCGGTATCGCCGCCGATCGACATCACGCTGGAACTGCTGGGACGGGCGAAAACCTTGGCGCGGATCGAACGCGCCTTGCGCCGTATCCGCCCAATTGCCGACGGCGAGGATTGAAGTAGCGATTGACAGGGGTGCGAGAGTCTTTTAAATTATCCCTCTCGGCAATTTGGGGCCATAGCTCAGCTGGGAGAGCGCCTGCATGGCATGCAGGAGGTCGTCGGTTCGATCCCGTCTGGCTCCACCACCCTCAACCGTCCCAAGTTGGCGGTTTATTTTTTCCCGCTTTTTGTCCCCATCGTCTAGAGGCCGAGGACACCGCCCTTTCACGGCGGTAACAGGGGTTCGAATCCCCTTGGGGACGCCACTATTCCCGCAATCGGAAACCGCTCGGTTTTCCTGACACCGCCCGAGGCTTGTCGCTGGGTTGCGGCGCCCGCGCCGTTCCGGATGCCGGCGTCAACTTTATCTGTGGCGCTCGATTATGGCCGTTCTACGACGGCGAACGGGATTATCCGGTGCGCGAATGCCGTGTGCCGCGTCTCGGTGCGCGATAAACTAGCCACTGGTTTCCCGATGGGGCGGTGTGATTATGCGTGGTTTTGGACCGAGGGCGCTCACTCCGCGCGATGGCTGGGATTGGCTGATCCAGGCGTGGCAACTGATGCGGCGCCGACCTTGGCTGTTCGTGGCTGTGGCGCTGTTCGCGCCGACGGGCAGCGCCCTGCTGCTGGTTCTGCCGGTTTGGGAATGGTGGTTGCCGCTGGCGGGAGGGTGGGTCACCCTGATCGCCACCGTGTTCTGCTACGGCTTGCCGCTGAGCCTGACCGTGACCTTGGCCTGTGGTTTGGCGCGCGCCGCCAACCGCAAGCGGGAACCGGCGTCCCATCTGCTATTCAATCGAACGGCGCTCAAGGCGTTGGCCAGCACCAGCCTGTTCTTGTTTCTGCTGCTGCTGCAAGGTTATCTGCTGGCCTATTGGGTGCAGGATCAGCTATTGCCGGCCGATATCGGCGGCGGCGGTTCTCCGCCGCCTTCCGCGTCGTTCGGCGTCGCCGGCACGATTTTGGGCACCCAGCTCAGCGTGCTGGGCAGCGCGCTGCTGATTCTCCAGATCCTGCTGGCCGCTTTCGCGATCCCGTTGCGCTTGTTTCGCGAGTTGCCGCTATCGGTGTGTTGGCGCCGCAGCGCCCTGGCGATGCAGCTCAACCCCTGGCTGTTCCCGGTGCTGGGTTTGATGGGCTTGGCGCTGCTGGCGTTGCCGTTTTTTCAGCTGTTCTCCGTTCCCGCCCAAGTGCTGGCGCTGCCGCTGCCGGTCTACTTGGGAGCGCTGCTGTACGTGGCTTGGAACGACGTGTTCCAGGGTGGCGCCGAGGAAGAAGAAATCGTGGAAATTCAAGATCAATGGCGGGCCGGCATCAGCGGCGGTTCAGTGTCGCGTCAATCCGGCGCAACGCGAGCGTTAGCTCGTCCCCCAGCGGAATCGCCCCCGCGTCGGCGATGGCGTCGGCATAGCGATTGGCGATCTGGCCCCCGATGAATACCGGGATCGCCAGCGAGCGGCAAAGCCGGGGCAACTCTTGCTCCACCGTCGTCGGGATCGCCTCGGCCGACCCGGACAGCACGACGGCCTCGATGGCGGCGCGCTCGACCACCGGCGGCAATTCCGAGAACGGGGTGTTGGGTCCCAGCAGCACGACCCGATAATCCCAGTCCAAGGCCGCCAGCCCGAACAGCAACAGTCCCACTTCGTGGTATTCGCCCGGCAGGCAAGCCGCCAGCAGCTTGGGTCCCAGCTGGTTGCGGCCGAGATGATGGAAGCGGGCACCCAGCTTGTTGCGCAGGAACATGCTGAAGAAATGCTCCTCGGCGATGCTGCCCTCGCCCCGAGCCCAGCGTTCGCCGAGTTCCCGCAGCAGGGGCACAATCGAGCGACGGGTCGCGATGTCCACCGGATACAGCGAAAGCACTTCGGTGTAAACATCGTTCAGCGCGCCGCTGTCGAACTCGATGGTGGCTTGCAGCAGCCGGTGCCGATAGTCCCGCCACGGATCGAAATCCCGCTCTTCTTCAGCCCCGGGCGAAGGTTCGGGGCGAAATTTGCCGGCATCGAGCACTTGCCGCGCTTGCCCGATCGCCATCCCGTTGTTCAGCAAGGACACCACTTGGTTGATCAGTTCCACGTCGGCCATGGTGTACAGGCGATGGCCCTTGGGGGTGCGGATCGGCTTGACGAGGTCGTAGCGGCGTTCCCAGGCGCGCAGGGTGACGGAGTTGACGCCCGTCAAATTGGAAACCGTGCGTATGGGGACCAGCCCTTGGTCGGGTAGGCTGCGGGTTCCGTGGTTGGCCTTTATGATCATGTCTTGGATCTTTCACATGTCGGTGAGCGGTCGACGCTTGGTGGTCGGTATTGTATAATAAACGTATAAATTATTTAGAGCTATCGACGAATAAAGCCATTTATTGATACCATATTTATACATGATTCGGGCTCATTTTCACGAATTGATCGGGCAAACTCCGAGGAAGCCGCAATGTCGCGAGTCGTTCCGCTCCTGTTGATCTCGCTGTCGATGTCCTTGCGGGCCGTTCTGGCCGCCGATTGCCCGGCCAGCCTCGACTTCCAAATGCGTCCGCTGGCCAGCGACCGAACCGAATCGCTGTGCGAGCGGTACGCGGGCAAGGTGTTGCTGGTGGTGAACACCGCCAGCCGGTGCGGGTTTACGCCGCAGTATGAGGGCTTGGAAGCCTTGTACGACCGCTATCGCGAACGGGGTCTGGTGGTGTTGGGGTTCCCGTCCAACGACTTCGCCCAGGAACCGGGGTCGGAAAAGGACATCCAGAACTTTTGCCGGCTCAATCACGGCGTCCGGTTCCCGATGTACGAGAAGATCGCGGTGTCCGGCCCGGACGCCCATCCGTTCTACCGCCGGTTGGCCGCGCGAGGGGCCGGCTATCCGGAGTGGAATTTCAACAAGTATCTGTTGGATCGCAAGGGTGTGGTGGTGGCGCGATTCCCGTCCCGAACCCGCCCGGATGATCCCGAACTGATCGCGGCCATCGAAAAATTGCTTTGAAGCGGGCGGGTTGGCGCTCTGATCGAGAGCTTGCACTCACCGGCGAGGGTCAATAGGCCCACGCGTGCACCGGCCGGTCGCTCCGCTGTCGATCCAGATACGTCAAGGTCAGCGTCGTCAGGTCGGACCCGTGACGGTCGAGAAAACGCTGCTGCCACTCGGCGCCGGTCCGACCGCTTTCCGCTCGCGCGGCGACGATGTCCATGTACTCCGTCACATCCGCCGCATCGATCTCCAGCGCCCGCAGTTCGCGCCGGGCCGACGGTATCAGCTCTTCGAGCAGTAGCTGGCGCAGCGGCAGGCGCCGACCGTTCAACCACACCACCTCCGCCCGCAGGCCATCCCGCGCCGCCGCGTAAAAATTCGCCCGGCACTGCGCGAAGTCCAGCATCGCGCCGACCGGCATCCGCGCCAAACCCCGGACGAGGCCGTAATACAAAGCCGCGTTGGCGATGGTGTCGGGAATGCTGGGGCCGGCCGGCATCACCCGATGCTCGATGCGCAGGTGCGGCGCCCCGTCGGCCTCGAAACCCAGCAGGGGCCGGTTCCAGCGCCAGATCGTGCCGTTGTGCAAGCGCAGGTGCGGCAGGCGCTCCGCGGGCTCGCCGCTCAGATCGACCGGCAGCAGCGGCGGATAGTGCGCCAGATTCTCGGCGAACAGTTCCAGCAGCGATTCCCGGATGTAACCGCCGCCGAAGCTGACCCGGCGATAGCTCGGATCGTCCGAGCGCTCCCCGCCGGCCAAGGCCACCCCTTGCTCGAACAGCGGGATGCGGGTTTCCTGCCACAGCACTTTGCCGAACAGCAGCGGCGAGTTGGCCGCGACCGCCACCATCGGCGCCGATACCGCCAGCGCGGCGTTGAAAAACGCCGCCGCATCCCCGGCCGCGACTTGGAGGTGGGTCTGGAACGAGGTGGTCGCCGCTTCCAACATCACGTCGGGATGCGTCAAGTGCAGGGAATCGACCCCGTGAATGGCCAACGCCATCGGCTGGCCGTGCCGGCGCGACAGAATTTGCTCGTTGATGGCCCGGTAGCGCTCCCGGCACGACATGCGGTCCAGGGTGAGGTGTTGGAGATCCAGGGTGGGCAGGATGCCGATCAGCGCCACCGCGCATTCCAGCTCGGCGGCCACCCGCTGGCAGCGTTGCCACAGGCGGTCGAGATTGGCGTGCATCCGCCTTAGCGCGGAGCCGGATAAAGGTAGCGGCGGGGTGTTGAGCTCGATGTTGAACACGCTCAGTTCCGGCACGACCAGCGGATCGGCCAGCCGTTCCAGAAACACCTGATTGAGCGGCGCCGGTTGGCCTTGGCGGTCCACCAGCCACGCCTCGATCTCGAACCCGCCCACACCGCTGACCGGGGCGAATCGCTCCGCGCGGAACCAGTCGGCCAGTCGAGCGGTTTCCTCGCGCAACCGGCCTTGAAACCGCCGAAAATCCTCGCGGGTGAACGCCGAGCCGGATATTTCCTGACCCATGGTCTATTCCTCTGGATCGCACGAAGGTTGATCGTCGATATTTCCAAACTATAGCCGGCCCCGCTCGTCCCGGAAGGAGAAACCGCACAGCGGAAGGTCGATGCCGCGCGTCAGCGCGATGGCTTTGAAGCGGTCTCCCATCTCGCCGGGCAAGGTGAGCAATTTCACCTGGCGGACCCGCTCCAGATAGCAAACCGTATCGGCGGCGTCCACTTCGGCCAGAAGATCCATGAGCCCGCAACCGAATAGGAAATAATTCTGGCTGGTGTAGCCGGCCATCTCCAGTCCGGCGGCGCGAGCGGCATCGGCCACAGCGGTAAAATCGACGCTGGCGGTGATATCCTGCAAGCCCGGCAGAATCAGCGGATCGGCGTGCACGCGGTGGCGATAGTGGCAGAGCAGGGTGCCGTCGGCGCGTTCGGGGTGATAGTACTCCCGGCGCGAATAGCCGTAGTCCACGAAAAGCAGCGCGCCGACCGCCAGCGGTTCGGCGACGGCGCGCACCCAATCCGCTAGCTGGGGGACGCACTCAGAGGTGTAGCCCTCCGGCAGGCGCCAGCCGAGCGCCGACTCGATTCGGGCGACGGTCGCCGCCAGCGCCGGATCATCCGCGCCTTCGGTCCAATCCAGATTGGATTGCGGGCATGTCGCGGGCTCGGTCCCGGTCCAGGCCACTTCCATCCGGCGCGGTCCGGTCGGCGTGATGCGGAAACGCTCCACCGGCAGCGCGTCCAGCACTTCATTGCCGAGCACGACGCCGCGCAAGCCCGGTTCCGGCAGCGCGTCCAGCCACGCGACCCGGTCCAGCAGGTCGGGCGTCCGTTCGGCCAAGGTTTGGCGCTGGCGTTCGCGCAGTTCGCCGCTGAGTTCCAGGATGGCGTAGCGCTCCGGGAGCGCGTTCAGGGTCCGCAATTCGCGCAGGATATCGGCCGCCATGACGCCGGTGCCGGCGCCCAGTTCGAGAATCGTGCCGCCGCCGATCCGTTCCAGAACTTCGCGACATTGCCGGGCCAGGCAGCGCGAGAACAGCGGCGACAGTTCCGGCGCGGTGACGAAATCGCCGCCGGGGCCGAACTTGCGGGCACCCGCGCGGTAATAGCCCAAACCCGGCGCGTAAAGGGCCAATTCCATGAAGCGGGCAAAGGAAATGGCTCCTCCCGCTGCGGCGATTTCGGAGCGAATCCGGTCGAGCAGGCGAGCGCTGTGCGCGGTCGCGG
This sequence comes from Candidatus Competibacter sp., assembly GCA_037045685.1. Classification (GTDB taxonomy): domain Bacteria; phylum Pseudomonadota; class Gammaproteobacteria; order Competibacterales; family Competibacteraceae; genus Competibacter_A. Next base: position 267 of record JBAOII010000020.1, on the reverse strand, counting down.
CCGGATCGGGTTCGGGCAGGCTGGCGTGGCGGTCGCTGGGTGTGGTGGTCATCGGCTCGGATTCGTCGTTTGGGTCGCTCCATGGGCGGCCATCTCGGCTTGCGGGGCAGGCGATGGCGGCATTTGGTCCCATTTTCCTGCTCGTGCGGTATTTTTACCGCGAGCACCCGGCTGGAAGCGATGCGCTTAGCGCGAAACGGGCGCGCGTTGTCTTAACGTGAGTTTTGGTTATTAATCTTGACAAGCTAATAAGTTGAGGTAGTTCTT
>JBAOII010000019.1:0-20045 GCA_037045685.1 Candidatus Competibacter sp. | reverse complement strand
TCGGATCGGCGGGCGGATCGTTCCCCAAATCGAAGAACACCGCCTGCTCCCCCGACCTGAGCCAAAACTGCACGAACACCTCGCCCTTGGCCGCCACCAAATCCAGCCAAGGGCCTAACTCCTGAGCGCGGGCGTAGCGAATGGTCATGGTCTGGCCGGAGTAGATCACCGGTTGATAGCGGTCGATGTTCGCCACCGGCTCCACCTTCGCGGTCTGAATCTCCCCGCTGAGGTAATACACCCGGCGCTGATCGATCTTGCCCAGCAGCCAGCGCAAGGTGCGGCCCCGCATCTCGACCTTGACCGACTGCACCCGCAGCGGCTCGCCCGCGATCAATCGCGCCGAGATCGGCAGCAGGTTGTGATAAACCTCGCTCTTGCCCACCGCGCGGGGCTGGCCCTGGTGCAGCACGATGAAGCCGCCCTTCCAGGTGCCGATGATCGGGTAGCGGCCCTCGACCCGCGCCAGCGTCAGGTTGTCCGACGCGACCAGCTCCAGCTCGTACCAGTGCGTCCCGATCTGGCGCTGGTACTGCTCGTGGGCGATGTCGAAGCTCTTGATCACCGCTTGCAGCGCGTCGCGAAAGCCCATCCAACTGAGCGGATACAGCGCCACGGTCGAGAGCAGCAGCGCCGACAGCAACACCATCTCCGCCTTGCCGCCGACCTCCATCCGCCAGTGGCGGTTGCCCGGCGTCACCAGCCGCACCGGCGAGGGCCAGAACAGATCGACGCCGCGCACGTTGAGCATGTCGATCCACAGGTGCGACCAGTAGCCGCCCAGCGCGCACCCGAAGTACAGCGGCTGCACCAGCCACAAGGGCGACGCGACCAGCGCCACGGCCAGCAGGCCCACGGCGGAATGGGTGATCGTGCGATGGCCGAAGCGGCGCTCCAGCGGCACGGAAATCCACCAGAACAGCCGCCCGATTTTCGAGGGGGGCAAATCGATGTCCGGCAACAGGCTGGCGACGGCCGCGAGCAGCCAGCCGATGACATCGGGTTTGTAGCCGAACAGCGTCGCCCCGCCCAGATACAGCACCGAGGCGAACGCGACGTGGGTTCCCAGCGTCAATTCGCCTTCCCCGCGCCCTTGAACAGAAACACCCGCAGCGAGATGACCACGGCCGCGACCATGCCGGCGAAGATGTACAGCTCGGTGTCGCCGGTGCCGATGGCCAGATACCGCGCCCCGACCACCGACGCCAGCGCCACGATCATGACCGGGGTGAAATCGAAGTAGCGCACGCCCGCCGCGTGGCGCATCTCCCGGATGCGCCGCTTATCGACCAGCCGTTCTTTGGCCGAATCGTCCAGCATGTCGGCGATGGCCTGCGGGTTGCCGCCGGACTGCTTGACGACGTGGCCGACGAACAGGCCGGGCGATTCGATCAGCATCCCGCGCCGGGCGATGTAGGTTTCCACGATCTCCCGCGTGGCCTCCGGCGCCAGCGGCGGCACCTCGATCTCGGCCATCTTCCACCACAGCTTGGCGAGGTTCGGCTTCTTCTGGCCGGCGCAGCCGATGACCTGGGCGGCGTCGAACACCGCCAGCCAGAACGCGACCAGGGTGGGCGTCACGCCGGTCAGGTCGTCCACGGCGATGAGCGCCTTGCCGTGGTGGTCGTGCAGGGCCGGGATGATCGCCGCCGTGAGGTCGCGCATGCTGAGGCGGTTGACGTGGCGGCGGACCTTGGCCCACTCGATCAGTTCGGGCGGGAAATCCCGGTACGGCTCGGGCAGCTCCAGCGCCAGCGGGTCGAGCAGGCCCGCCGCCAGCAACTGGCGGGCGATGTCCACGAACTGGGCCTTGGGCTGGTGGTCGGCGATGTGGATCACGGTCTGCGCCCGTTTCCGCCGCTCGTGGCCGCGGCGCTCCCGCTCGGCGCGGCCCTCGCGCTCGCCCGGCGGGTCGTCGGATTCGGCGTCGGCCGGGGCGCGCTCGTCCCGACGCCGCTCCAGCCGCTCCAAAACGGCCTCCAGGACGCTGGACTTGCCGACCCCTACCCTTCCCGTCAAAAGGACGTGGCGGCCCTTACGGACCTCCTGAGCGGCCTTCTCGACGAGGTTTTCGCGGCCGATCAGGCCGGTGATGTCTTTCATCGCTCAACCCTCCGGCAATTCCCCGAGTTTCCCGCTCAGGTAGTCGAGCAGCGCCCGCCACCGCTCGCCCGCGTGGTGCGCCACCTGCCGGCGCTGGGCGTCGAGCAGCAAATCGAGCTTTTTGAGCGCCGCCGCTTCGGCGTTTTGCCGCTGGGCCGACTCCCAGAGCTTTTCCACGTCGCCCTCGTAGCCCTTCTTGATCCGGTCCTGCACCCAGTCGGCTTTGGATCTGTGAAAGCCCAACCGTTCCCGAGTCGCCGCTCGTTCCGCTTCCATCTCCCGCAATTTGGCGAGATCGGTCAGCGCCCGGCCGCGAACTTCGTCGATCTTGGTGGCTTCGGCCAGGGCCTGCTGGGCGTACTCGCGCTGTTCTCGCGGCGAGGCGAGCGGGATGTTGAGCTGAATCCCGACCGTGACCGGCTCGGCGGTGGTGGTGTCGCCGGTGTCGGATACGGTGCTCGATGTGCCGGACGCGGCCCGCACGAACACCGAGGTGTGCTCCAGCACTTGCCGCCCCAAGCCGGGCGGCCGGTGGGCCGACACGACGGCGCGCTGCGCCTGGAGCAAGGGGCTGTGGGCGACGATGAACGACAGCGCCGCCTCTTCCTCCCACGCGCCGGCCAGCGCGGGCCACAGCAGCGCCAGACACAGGCCGCGCCTCACGGCGGCCCCTCGCCCGGTCCGAGATTCACGGAGAACAGGCTCAGGCCAGCACCGGACAGACAGCGGGCCACCGCGTCGAGCGTGGCGAACACCCGCCGCCCGCCGCGCTGGCGCTCCAGCGGCTCGATGTGCAGGCCGGCCAGCGTCTTGTGCTGGATCAGCACTACCCAGCCGCCACTATCCGGTTTCGCTATGATCCGCTCAATCGTGCCGGCTGCCGCCAGCGTGGATAGCTTTGGTTGATCCATTTAGCCATCAAAAATATAAATTCGATAAATCAAAAATGGAAATTCAATAAATCAATTTACCATTTTTGATGGTTCGATCAAATCGTGACCAAAAATCTGTTGATAACCCGGAGTCGGAATATGAAAGATAAAAATAATAACAATTTTATGATGTTATTGGCCTTCAACCTGTTTTTTCCGATGGTCGGGTTGCTGCTGTTTGTGCTGGCCGCTGTTGTCACCACCGCGCAAAGCGCCGAACTGACCGGGAAAGTAGTCGGCGTCCATGATGGCGACACCATCACCCTGCTCGTGCCGGACGGTGCGAGCTTCAAACAGGTCAAGGTGAGGCTGGGGGAAATCGATACACCCGAAAGCAAGCAACCGTATGGCGAACGCGCCAAGCAAACCCTCTCCGATCTGGCCTACAACAAGCCGGCGCGAGTAGTGGTGCAGGATACGGACAAGTACGGCCGCACCGTGGGCCGGGTGTATGTCGGTGGCATCGATGTGAATGCGGAAATGATCCGCCAGGGCGCGGCGTGGGCTTATCGCCAGTACCTTAAGGATCAATCGTTGCTGGCCCTCGAACAGCAGGCCAAGGCCGCCAAGCGGGGCCTGTGGGCGCTACCCGAAGCCCAGCGTATGCCGCCTTGGGAATGGCGACATGGCGGGAGCGCCAAGGCTCCGACCGCGCCGGCTGCCAGCGCGCCAGCCGCTACCGCTACCGCTTCCGGTGGGTTCAGTTGCAGCGGCAAGCGGTATTGTCGGGAAATGGCAAGCTGCGACGAGGCGAAGTTTTACCTCAGCCGGTGCGGCGTCGGGTCTCTGGATGGGAACAGGGACGGCGTGCCGTGTGAGAAGCTTTGCCGACCATGAGTATTACAATTAAGGCTCTCGTTCCTTATATTGAGTTATTTGTTTACGAATGTATTCTACATTTGATTGCTCTTGAAAGTATTGTTCCGTTTTGTTAGATACATCTTTAACATCGGTAACATTACCATCCTGATACGTTACTTCGAGTAATATTTGTAACGAATCTTGATCTGGATACGATATTAAGGTCTTGGATTTTCTATCAAGAAACCAAGCAGCACCCCAAGTACCTAAGCCTCTGATTCCAGCAAAGAAATAATCATACAAGTATCCTTCATCGGTAATGTTGGCACTCTCGATATCTGGAAACCTTGCAATTACCGCATAATCTTTTGCTAGAATTCGCCGTAAATCCCCACTATGTTCCCCAGTAACTTGCATTTTTTTTCGTTGTTCAGCCAAGTATAATGACAATGGAGAATTAATTGCATAGTTACTGCCGTCTGGCTGTTTCCAATAAAGAGTCGATGCTATTTCTTTCCTGAAATCAAAGTGAAATCTTCGTGTTTCACCAACTTTATCTAAATATTTTATTGCTGTTCGGCTCCTCGGAAAGCACATCCAAACTCGATTCATAAAATCTAATTCGCTGGGTTGGTCTGTATATAGAAAAGTCTTATAAGAATGAAAACCGGAAAATGAAAGAAGTTTCTTAATTTTGTGCAGGGCTTTGTAGTCCTCAAAGTAAATGTTTGGTTCTAACCTTTTAAGCCATATCTTATCTTTTTGAGGGTACATGAACTGACGTGAAACAGATGGGAATAGAATAGCGATCCTTGGATAAGTTGGACGATTAGATTCACCCATTTTGAAAAAGCGATGTAAAGCTTGTTTTTTAAAGGGGGAAAGGCGCATTCTAAGCACAACATTATACATATCATGTGTAAATTCTTCTTTAAATTCTTCAGGTAATTTATAATTTCGATAGCGTATGCCAAGTTTTTCTAAATTATTACGAAGCTCTAATACAGCAGTCTCTTGATCGCCTGGATCAGGGTTGTGGGGTATATCTCGAAAATACGCGAGAATTCTAATTTGAGGATTAGTTTCATATCGCTTTAAGATCGTCTCTAGCTCACGCTCAGTATTAGATTTTAAATGCCCTGGTTCTTTTCTACCATAGCGCTTAAATAAAATAAGAACAAAAAAATGAGATTTTTCAACTTCCTTATTAATTAAATCTTGTAATTTTTCTTCTGGTAAGTGTGGAGATTCCGGTGGTAAATGTTCCCATTTTTGGGATGAAACTGAAATTTTTAAAACCTCAGAACAAGAACGATTTATCCGATTAATAACCTCTTCAGCAAATTGCCTTTCTGCAGCAACATCGCCAGGAGAAGAAATGAATATTCGATAGTTTTCGTATAAGTCAGGCATATTTCCTCGTTTTTTATTAACCATTTTATGGTTTGTGTGGTTGATTTTTAATTATTTTATTAGATCAATTTTTCCTGTTTTGCTGAATTGATGTCTTCTCGCGCTGATTTTTTAAAAGCCATTGGATCAAGCCAAGGCATTAAGGGCTTTTTCCCATCAAACAGGCCCTCGATGGTCAAAATCTGAATCTTGGGAAACTTGCCGTAGTCGGTTTGATAGAAACCAGCGGTCACGGCCTCCCGCTCCATCGGCTTCGTCGGCTCGGCCAGCGTGACGAACACCCCGATTTTAGCCTTTTCCCGGTCTACTGTGGCGATAAGATCCTTGACCATCGCCACGCCCACGTTTGCCCCGCCCTTGACCGAGACGATGGCCTTCTCGGTGGTCTTGCCGTCCGGCTTGAAGTAGATGATCCCGTCGATACCGGTATCCGCGCCCTTCTTCTTGCCGCCGTAGGGCACGGCGTTGACCAGCGACACGGCCCACCACTGGAATTGGTACTTGTCGCGTTCGGCCAAGTCGCGAGCGCCGGCCAAGTCCTTGGGCGTGCCGTGAACCTCGAAAGCAATGCCCGGAAAGGCGTCGTTCAGGCGCTTCTCGATCAAGCTGATGGCAAGGTGGGTGATGTCGATGCCGACCCACTGGCGGCCCAGCTTCTGGGCGGCGTGAACCGCCGTGCCGCAGCCACAAAAGGGGTCAAGTACCACGTCGCTGGGGTTGCTGCTGGCGTTGATGATGCGCTCCAGCAGGGCTAGAGGCTTTTGGGTAGGGTAGCCGAGGCGTTCCTGGGCTTGGGCACCTATTGGGCCTACATCGTCCCATAAATCTTGAAGTGGGATTCCCGGCATTTCATCCAAATAGCGCTTATAAGCAGGCACTGCACCGGGTTTTGTCTGTACGATTCTTCCCTCAGAGATTAATTGCTCCATCTTCGTTTTGCTATAGCGCCAATAGCGTGTTACTCCCATTACCTCATATTGTGGATTTCCCTTCGCAGCACCACCTGGACCAGTTAAATCACCAAGCCTATAACGCCGCCCTGTTTCTGGATCAATATATTTATAAAAATCATCAAGATACTCTTGACCGTAGGCAGTATAGATAGGGTTCCAAATCCAATCATCATCTTTTGTATAGTAAAAAATAACATCATGAATGCGCCCATGCTGTTTGCGACCTTGCTTGGTATCACTATGGGCGCTACTTCGTTTCCATATAATTTCCGTTCGATAGTTAATTTTTCCAAAAACCGCATCTAGTAGAATTTTTAAATAGTGGCTTGCTGTCGGATCAGAGTGTAAATAAATGCTCCCCGTCGGCTTCAAAACTCGGTGTAACTCCAGCAGCCGCACCGCCATCATGGCGAGATAAGCCATCATGTCGTTCTCTTTCAGGAACGCCCGCATGGCCCGCAGCATCTCGGCGGCGTCGGTGTTGCCGCTGGTCATCACCTCATCGAACGCCTGCTCGGCGCTGCTGTTCCAAACCCAGGTATCCTCGAACGCTTCGATCTGAGCTTGTGACTGCTCGCCCTTCGGCGAACGAAACAGCACATTGTAGGTGGCTTGGCTGTTGAACGGCGGATCGAGATAGATCAGGTCCACGCTCTCGGTGGCGATGTGCTCGCGGAGAACTTGGAGGTTATCGCCGTAGTAAAGATGATTGGTCATTGGGCCGGATTGTTGTTTGTGTTTTTGTATCTACCAGCGGCCCGATAGCCGCGCTTTTCCTTCCGCTGGCGGACCTGCTCACCCGCCTTGGTAGCGGCGCCTTCGGTCTCAAACCACGTCTCCCGCACCGTGCCCGGCTGCCCGATCCGGCCCCACTCCCGCACGACCGCCCAGCCGTCGAACAGGGTCCGGGTGACGGCGATGTTGTAGAACCGCTGCCGGTTGCGGGCCGGCTCGCGCCGTTCCAGGCGGATAGAGGTTATTGTGGCGCTGCTCGGTGGCTTTCCATAAAGGGAGAATTCCATAAAAATGGAATTACATAAAGCGATAATTATTTATTCAAACCGTGCTTTTCTTCCCAAGCATCGAGGGCGGCAAACAGCAGCTCGTTCAGCTTGAGGTCGGCCATCACGGCGCGTTGCCGGAACCGCTTGCGGAAGTCGGGCGGCACCTTGAAGGCGAGAGCTTCCAAGTTCGCGGTCCTGGTCGGTGAAATCGGGGGCGGTGCGGTGCGCTGCGCCGCTTCCGGCATCGGCGCGGCCTGCTCGGCGGTGAGGGCTTTCAAATCGACGGGCGGGCGCTTGGTCATGGTGGAATTCTCGCTTTCGTGAATTCTCATTTTATCTCATTCTCTCTTCAGTTAATTCTCGCTTTCTTCCAATCTCGCTTTCACGGACTGCCACAGGGCGGCCACCTCTTGGGCGGCGACCCCTCTCGGTTCGATCTCCATGGCGGTTTTCCCGTGCGCGAAGGTCTCGGCGTAGATTACGCGCTCGTGCATCCGGGACGGCAAAACCAGCCCCAAGGCTTCGAGCGCCATCGCCGCCCCGTCGTTGTTTTTCAGGTTGGGCCGGACGCGGGCCAGCACGAAGCTGAACGGCTTGCCGGACTGCCGCACCAGGGGCAAGCCTTTGACCAGGGCGCGCAGATCGGCGGGGGTCGGATTCAGCGGGATCAAGATCAGGTCGGCCACCGCGAACAGATCGGCGTTGACCGCGCCGATAGAGGGGGCGGTGTCCACGAACAGATAAGCCGCTCCCGCCTCACCCAGCGCCCGAATCTTCTCCCGCAATTCGGACAGGGCCAAGGCCGCATATAGAGGCGTATCGAAGCCGGATTTTTTCCGCTGGTTGAACCAATCGCCCGACGTGCCTTGCGGGTCGGTATCCGAGAGAATGATCGGACCGTGCCCGGCGTGTTCGGCGGCAGCGGCGAGGTGAACGGCGATGGTCGATTTACCGGAACCGCCTTTCTGGTTAGCGACAACGATGGTTTTCATGATAAAGAGAATAATAGAATTCTCGTTTTCATGAAAGAGGGAAAATCATGACCGACCAACCCTACCCCGATCCACCACGCCCGACCATCGACGACCTCGACCCGCAGATGGCGACGACTGACCGGCTGATTGCGATGGTTCGCCGCCATCGCGAGGGCGAGGCGTACCCCACAGCCGAGGCCCTAATCGGGAATCTGCCGAAGGTGCTACGCGCCCTGTGCGACCACGTACTGACGGGCCAAGCGACCCCGCTGGATGTCGCCTACCGGCTGGCGTCGCTGATTGACGCTATCGAGGGGGTGTCAGGGCCAACCCGTACCGACTTGCCGGACGCACTGACCTCGCCGTGGGTCGGGGCGTGGTGATTGTGCAGTTCTGGCTCAAACCGGGGGATAAACGAGAGGTGGGGCGGATACCGGAACAGTTGAGGAGGTTTTTGTGAATAACGCCAGTCGTAACCGGCGCATTTGTAGTGAGCGCAACGAGCGAAAAATACGCCGGTTACGGCCTTTTTAGGTCTTTTTCATCGGTTGCGCTTCAGATGTAGAATCGAACTAATTTGGGTTAAAAAATTAACGGCTTATGGATCTTCATATCCACGCTCAGAACACTCCTTTGACTTCACAGGGTACAGGCTATCAAGGGAATTCGAGCCGTAATATTTCTTGTATTCTTTAATAGCGAAAGCATCCATCATGCCAGATATGTAATCAATTATTGATCGTTTTAGCTCGCATTCTCTACTTGTATTTCTGTATTCAACAGGTAGTAGCAATCCTTCTTTGTTGAATTTTTTATCACAATAAACCTCATACAACCCCATTATTACTTTATCCCCCATTTTTTCGTATAGCTGAACATTTCTTTTTCGCAGCAGAGATCTGAATACAAGTTTCTTCAATCCTTCTGATAATAGTTTATAATTACCAAAGCCTAGCTCCTCATGAATATCTGCTCCTTTTGAAACCACCTTGATATCTCTAACTAGCCTATCAACTATTCGAGAGGTTAATTCTCTACGGAGAATAGATGAATATTCTTCAGAAGAGCGAACAGCAGAGGAATCTCCTGCATATTTTTGAACATCCTTTACTATATCGCGCAATCCCTCATGTGCTGGAGAATACTCAGAACTTATTTGGAACTCATACAGTATTTCACCGAGGCTCATATAGCCCATTGCAAGAGAGTCTTCTAAGTCATGTGCAGCATATGCGATCTCATCAGACAAATCCATGATTTGCACATCAATGGATCTTCTACTTTTTGCTCTTTTTTCTAACCATTCAGTATTTAGAACTTTATAGTCATCTGGATAAAGATACTTTTTGTTATTTTCCTCCCGTGTAAAAAAATACTTTGTTAAACCAAGCAATGTTCTTACAGTAAGATTCAACCCCTTTGACTGTGGATATTTCTTTTCTAAAGATCTAACTATACGAATAACTTGAGCGTTACCTTCATACCCTCCGATGCTGTCGTTGTTGGCTAATTTATTTAGGATAACTTCACCTGAGTGTCCAAAAGGCGGATTTCCAATATCATGTGCTAATGCACATGCCTCAGAGACAATAGGCGATTTAAGACCCAGACCGGATGCGATAGTTCGAGCAATTTGAGCCACCTCTAAACTATGTGTGAGGCGATTTCTATAAAATGTAGTGTAGTCAACCCCTAACAGTTGCATCTTCCCCTGAAGCCGCCTGAAGGAAGATGAGTAAAGTATCCTTGCATAGTCTCGTTCAAACAAATTGCGAGTGCGATCATTATCACTATCAGTTTTTTCAAGTCGATAAGCAAATAAATCTGCCTCAACTTCAAGCCCACATGCGAACTCTTTGGTGTTATTGGCATCAGTTGAAAACATATTAAGAGTCTTTTTTAATGTCTAATTGGTCGGCAAATGAGCCACGAATGACAGTAAAGCCGCAGGATGACTCACAACCTCCCCACCACCTTCTCCATCCGCTCCTGCCCCACGTTAATGTAAATCTAGGTGGTGGCGATGGACTCGTGGCCGAGCAGCGCCTTGATGTCCACCCGCCCCACTGACCTACTACAAGATAGCACCAAACGGCGCACTACCAGAACCGAGCCGCATAGCGCGCTGCACTTCACGGTTTGGATCACAGACCGCCATTCCCCGACGAAGACACCGACCAACACCGGCACCTATTCCAATCCCCCATCCCCCATCTCCATCGTCCGGCTAAGGCTCCGCGCCCCCCGCGCCCGCACCGCTGTTGTTCTGTCGCGCGGCGCTGGCCGGGCGCAAGGCGGCGCGGGCTGTCCTGCCCGCGCTTGGCGGTCGGGCGCATCCTTGCGCCCGCCTCGGCCTTGCCCCCGTCTGCGTCGCCGCGCTGTGCTGGTCGCCATGCGGTTGCGGGCGCGCTGTGGGGCGCGTCGCTCCGGGTCTCGGCGGGTCTTCCGGGCTGGTGTGTGGGGTGTGTCGTGGCTGGTTCCTTCTCTCTCGTTTCGTCCCGCGCCGTCGTCGTGCCGCGCGGGCCTCTTCCGCTCTTGGCTCCTTGGTGGCGTCGGCTGGTCGGTTCGGCGCTGGCCGCTGGGGCGTGCCGGTGGCGGCTGCGGGCCTCGGCGCGGTCGTTCTCGGCGGCGGTGGTCGTGGTGGGCTTTTCCTCGCCTGCCGCCGCGTCGGCTTTCGCTGGCGCTTGGTCGGGCTGGGTCGGCTTCCCGCTGGCCGTGCGGCGGTTCGCCGGCCGCTGCGGGCCTGTGTTCGGCGTCTCCGTGCCGGTGGCCGTGCCGCCGTCGCTTCGGCTGTCGCCGCCTCCGGCGCTGCCCGCTCCGGTCGCGTGGGCGCGGGCAGCGTAGGTGGCTGGGGTTTCCCGCTGGTGCGGCGGCAACGCCGCCGCACCAGGGTCTGAGCAGGCACCAGCCTAATGCACCGTAGCCCGTAACTCGGGCTGGAACGCCGGGGCGAATCGTCTGCGTCGGAAGTCGGCCATCAGGCGCACGACGCTTTGGAATTCGTAATCGGCCACGTCCGGGCAGACTTCGCCGGTAACTTCCAGGATCAGCTCCACATCGTCGGGGCTAAAGCCATCGTACCGGCCGGACTCGAAGATGAAGCTCCAGCCGGGCCGGTTTCCGATGGTGTATTCCTCGTAGCACACGCCGCGTTCGCCTACATCGCAAACGCCAGTCGTTCGCTTGGCGATGGCGAGACTGCCAACCCGAAGGGTTAATTTATCACTCATGGGGAGTTCTCCTAGCGCCATCCTTGGCGCGTTGGGTTATAGGGCCAGCTCGCCAACCGGAATTTCAACCCGGCGTAGAGCAGGAACGGGAATGATTGGGATCATCAGCGGATCATCGTCCGGCGTGGCCGGTTCGGCTTCGGGCCAGTCGTTCCGGCGCCAGCAGTCATCGAAGCGCGCCAGGGCGGTTTCCCACTGGTCGCGCCCGGCTTGTAGCTGCTGGCGTTCCATCGGGATCACCGCCACGTCATGGGGCGGCGTGGTCTGCACGAACACGAACGCCACGCCTTGGCCGCGTACCAACTCCCGATAGAACGCGGCGGATAGCGGATAGCGATAGCGTTCCATCGTGGCTTGAGCGGCGGCGAGGTTCCATGTCGTTTTCAGTTCCACCACTTGCCGCTTGCTCTCGTCGTGAACGTCGATCCGGGCCTTGAGCGGAAGCAAGCCGGCTTGTCGTGGCTGGATGATGGTTCGCTCCTTCTTGCCGTGGCGGAGCAGCTTGCGGGCTTCGGCGTCGGCTTGCAGGGCCGCCACGATGGCGCGGGCCTGGTCCAGTTCGGCGGGTTTCACCACGGTTAACCCGCTTTGTTGCAATGCAATATAACGGGTTTTCCCGGCCACGCTGCGGCGCTCGTAGTTCGCAACGATAAATTCCCGCTCGAACTGGCGCGGGGTCAACGCCAGGCCATGCACCAGCGTTCCCAGCCGTAAGGCGGCGGTCGGCTCCTCGGCGGGTCGCTGCGGGTCAATGTATTTTCGGTAGCAGGTTGCCGGACTGTCGAGCGTGGCAATCAGCCAGTGAGAGGAAATACCTTGCAGGTTTTGGTAATCGCGGTTGTTCATGTGGCCTCCAAGCGGCGCGGTGGTCTCCAAAGTACCGCGCCAGTCATGGCGCGGTAGGTCGCGGGGTTACAAGTGCGTATCCAGTCCGGTGATCTGCGCGAATATCCGCTGGAGGTCTTCGCAATAAATATCGTCAAGCTCTGCAACAACAGAGACCGCGAACGTGGGCGCTCCTTCCTGTCGGATAAATTTCATCCGGTAGGTGTCGCTTGGCTCAAGATAAATCCCGACGGCAGAAATCCGGTTTTTGGTTAAATTTTCTGGTAGCCTGAAAATTAAAGCGTTCTCTTCGGCTACCAGATTTTTGGCTCCGGTCATGGCGATAAACCGGCTTCCGCCCAGTTGTTGCAAAATGGTGGTCGCTATCGTTGTGGACATGGGTCTTTTCTCCAAAAAGTGCGCCGTCCTTGGCACCATAATTGAGTTATTTGCCGCCGTTGCCGTTATCGGCGGGTTTCGATTCGATCAGCCGGATAAACTCCGGCGTGTAATGAAGCTGCCGGAATTGCGCGATGGCTTCGGCGTATTTACCGGCGCTCACAACCTCGAACTCCACCGCGAAATAGCCGTTGCCGTTGGCGCGACTGGCACGCTTGCACATGTGCGCCCTAATCGTTTTGCCTAGCAGCGACTCGCCTTTCAAGCGATAGGAACGGCGCAACTCTTCAAACTGGTCAAGGCTCTCGGTCTTGAACAAAACCGAGGAAAGCACACCATCCGGGTCAATAAATAGAACGGCGAGCCACTTCATCAACGGATAACCGAAATACTCGCCTTCGGAAATCTGGGCGCCCACCAATTCCATATCGAGCTTGGGGCCGCGAAAGTTGCTCGCACCGATTTTGAACTGTCCGGCTTGGCAATCCGGGCGCCATTGTCTTACCGAATCCGCCAGGATTTGGCCGGGTTCAAGCTTGGTCACATCGTCAAGAGTGATTTCGTTCATGTTTCCCATTTTCGTTAGCCCGCCATTGCTGGCGGGCGCCTCATCGGGTTAAAAGGATTGGATCGGAGCGATTTCGAGGGCGCGTTGTTGGATGTTCCAGCGCAAGCGGAAACCGCTTAAACGCAGGAAATACGCAGCGGCCACGAGGGTCATGCGGGGGTGGAGGGCAATCATTGCGCTTTCCTCCATTCCGGCGATTCCCAAAACCAACCCGCGTCGTTTTCGGGCCGGCCGTAGGGGTTGCGGCGGGCTTCGTCTTCCGCCGCCAGGGCCGCTATCCGTTCCTCTTCATCCCGTTGAATCCATTGCAGATAGCCGGGATCGTCGGCAAGCCGCGCTTGCCAGTCCGGTTGTGTGGCGGTTAGCATGTTTTCACCTCGTTCGTCGCTGTTCGGGGTTGCAGTCGGGGCGCTCGCGTTGTTTGCCGCAACGCAAGCGCCTTTCTTTTATGCACTAACCGAATCGTCGGCGTAGTGCATGGAACCGGTGCAGCGATATTCACCGTTTGCCCGGAAATCAAGATAACGCTCTATCGCCCTATCGCGGGCGCGTTCGGATTTCTCCTCTTCGTGGAGACTGGCGTAATAAGTAGAGATTTCATCGGCGATGGCGCCGATTTGATCGGCCGACATGAAATCGGTGATATTTATCCTGATCCACTTCGGGCCAGAATGATGATGGCCGTTCGAGTCGTACCAGATTTCACCCGCCTTGCAAGTCTGCTTGATTAAACGTATTTCGTACAAGATGGGCACTTTATCATCCCATTCAAAATCGGCTTCGTACTCGTACTCTTCGCCGCAAAGCTCGATAGTTCCGGCGTTGTATTCGTGTACTCGTGGCATTTCGCAATACCTCTGACAGAGTTTGAGTTATCCTGCCTAAAATCCCGGTTTCTCCATTTAACGCGCCCGAGCCTGCCGGGAAAGAACGCGCTACATCCGTTTAGTCCATATCCTCTTTACTAGCTACAACTAATTATACATTAACTAATAATAAATTATTAGTAGAGAGTAAAAAATTTTTTGCTAATTGATTAATACAGAAATCACCGCAACAGAAAACCGACCGCCCAAACACCAGAACCAGCGGGCGCCCAACGACCCCAAGCGGGCAGAGCCGAGAACCCACAGGGAAACACGACCAGGGGCAAACCGAGACCAACCGCGAACGCGGCGGAAGCCCAAGAGCCGGAACCGGACCCGCAGAAACAGGCCGACGACCGAGCGGAAGGCGACAAGCCAGCAGGGCACGGCGCGGAAGGAAACACCACGAAGCCGGAGCCGGGACCGCCAGCGGCCACGGCGCGCACCAGGGCCACCGAGCGAGCGGCGAACGCACCGCGACCGGCACCGAACGCGGCGGCGGAAAACACCAGCGCACCGGGAGCGGCGGCACGAACGAACGAATCGGCGCCAGCCGCGCAACCGACCGCGACCGAACGGCCACGGGCGAGCGCCGAGGCCACGACGCCGGCCACGAGCGGCGCGAACGCCGGCGACAGCCGGCGCGAGCCGGAAAACCCCACGACGGCGGGAGCCGACGCGGGGAACAGGGAGAGGGAGCGCACGGCTAAGCCGCGCGAGCGGGCACGAGGGCGCGCAACCCCGACCGGCACGGCGGCACGCACGGGCAGACCGGCACGGAAACCGCAAACCCACCGGCCACCGCGCGCACGGCGCAAAAACCGGGGCGGGCGGGAAGCCGCCGACCCCAAGACCGCGCGAAGCGCGAAGCGGCGGCGAAAGAACCGAACCGGGCCACCGCCACGAAGCCGGACAGCGAGCGACGCGAGCGGCGGAACGACAGGCCCAGGGCGGAACCGCCCCAGGGCGCGACCCGGCACCGGGCGGAACGGAGAACCACGCGAACGACCGGCACGAAGCCGGAACAGCGAGACAGAGCGACCACGACACACCCCCACCAAAGCCAACCAGCGACCGAAGGGAGCCGCCCACCCGCCGCCGCAGGAGCGGCGGAAGCGCCCGCCGGGAGCGGGCGACAGGGACGGGAGGGAACCCCAAACCCACCCCCCCAGCGGCAGCGCCGGAGGGGGCGAGCGCGACGGGCCGGAAGCGAGGAGCGGGCGCAAGGGCGCGAAGCGGCGAAGCGAACCCTTGTCGCCCGCCCGCAGCGAACGGCACAAGCGCAAAAGCCCCCCGGCGCGACGCGGGGGAAATCGCGAGCGCCAGCGAGCACGACCGGCAGGGACGCCAAGCCAGGGACGGCGCGAAGGGCGGGGGTACGGGGGCGGGGATGGCCCCCGAATCTTTTCAGCGCACTGCTCGCGCGCCGGGAGCGCGCCGCGCCGCATGGATGCGCTCCCGTTCCCGTGGCTGGCGAACGTGGGAGCGTGGACAGCGATAGCGTGGTTACGTCGCCGCAAATTTGATTTTGATAACAGCTATCACTAGACTAATAATAAATTATTAAAAGAGGTTAAATTATGAGCATCGGACACGCGATCAAGGTACGGCGCGCGATAGTCAAGATAAGTCAGGTAAAACTGGCAAAAGCTGTTGGTGTAAATCAGAGCTACATCAGCATGATAGAGAGCGGTGACCAAATACCGTCTACTGATCTACTCCAAAAAATATCTGCTGCGCTAGGCTGCAAGCCCGAGGATTTGACCCGATGGCAGCAAGCGGCGTAGCGGGCGAAGTGGCCGGGAGATGGCGCCGAATGCCACCCGGCAACCCGCACTTACCGGCGCTGTTTGAGTTCGGTCATGAACGCCTGTAACTCGGTTCCCAGCGCATGGCAAAACGCCTGGAGTTCGATCACGTCTATGCGACGTTCACCCCGCTCGCACTTGCCGATCAAGGTTCTCGGGACGCCGAGTTTCTTGGCAAGTTGGGCTTGGGTCAACTTCGCATCGAGCCGCTTTCTACGCAGAAGAAGCAGCAACCCGGCGTATTCCTCTGAGTAGATAGTCTTTACCAAGCCACGACCAGCCTCGATGAAAGGCGCGATGTTCGTACCAAGCGCCTGATGCCCCAAAAAAGGCCAAGCGTTACAGTTTGGAAATAATGGAGAACGAAGATGACAACTCGATTGCCGACGGCAGTAGAAGAGATTGGGAGGATTCACTTCGAGGGGAACATCATCCCGCACTCGTGGTATCAGCGCATCACGCTGGAGTCGGGCAAGCCGGACATGCCCGCCATCGTCATCCTGGCCGAGATCATCTACTGGTATCGGCCTTATCAGACGCTGACCAAGGACGGCAAACCGCTTCAGCGGAAGCACTTTGACGGCGATATGTTCCAATGCAGCGCCGCCTATTTTGAGGCGAAATTCGGATTCACGAAGACCCAAGCACGCCGGGCGATCACGCGGCTGGAGGAAGGGGGCCTTATCAGACGCGAGTTTCGGGATGTGGTGATCCAGGGAATCTTGCGGAACAACATCACGTTCATCGAACCGGTGCCGCTCGCGATCATGGCGATCACGCATCCCCCTACTGCGGTCGCCGAAATGGTGTCGGCGGTCAGCGAAACCCCTCCGCTCGTCAGCCAGACCCCCTCACCTACAGGTGAGACCCCCTCACCTACAGGTGAGACCCCCTCACCTACAGGTGAGACCCCCTCACCTACAGGTGAGAGACTCTCACTTAAAAGTCACCTCTCAGAGACTACTACAGAGACTACTACTGAGATTACTACCACCACCCCAAACCCCTCCTCCACGAACAGGCGCGCGGCGGAACCCGAATCGGCGCGTGGTGGTGGTGGTGTTCAAGACCGAAACCCGAAAGACCGGGACGGCGACCACGGGATAGCGGCGCTGGAAACATCCGGCGAAAATCCGGCCAGCGGGGAAGAGGTTCAAGCGGTGGCGACCACGGACGAGCGCGGCGACACTCTCACCGAAGCGCCGGCGAAACTGGTCTACCCGGCCAAGCTGACCGAGCGGGAGCGCGAGGACATCGCCCAGCAGGTTTGCTTATTGCCCCTCGTGATTGCCCAGCAAATGCTCGACGTGATCGCGTCGAAGATGCAGAGCGCTCAAATCAAAACCAACCCCGCCGCCGTGCTGCGCGGCATCGTCCGCAAGTACCGCGCCGATCCGGCCGCGTTCGATCCGTCGCCCGGATTCGGGAACGCCGAGGCGCGGCGGCGACGGGCCGAGACGGAAGCGCGGGCGCGGGCCGAGGTGGATCGGCGGGAGCGGGAGCGGGAAGCGATGCGGGTAATTCCGGCATCGCGCGAGGTCGCCTACAAGTCCATCGCCAACCTCAAGCGGCTACTGCGGGGCCATGCTTAGGAAAAAAAGATTTAAGAAGTTTTTTGTAGAAAAAATTGCGCGGCACGAGGCTTTAAGCCTGATGAATAGGGCGTTTTCAGCCGCCAGGGGCTATACTTTACAAATCAAAATTGCCATTTTGATGGGTTAAATGGGTATTTGCGAATTATCAAAAACGGCTTTTTGATGGATCAGGTTTTCAAAAACGGGGTGGAGTGAGATTCACATGTTCGACCGCGAGATATTCGACGAGACCCGGAAAGAGTTTTTGTCGCATCTCCTGTACGCCAAGGGCCACCGCCCGCGCACCTGCTACGGCTACAACTCCGACCTCGGCCTGTGGCGGGACTGGCTGCTGGAGGCCGGCAAAGACTGGCAGCGCGCCAAGCCGACCGACGTGGAGCAGTTCGCGGCGTGGCAGTTGCGGGAGCGCAAGATCGGCGCCCACATCGTCAACCGCCGCCTGAGCGCGTTGAGCAGCTTCTACCGCTGGGCCATGCGCCACGAGATCGTCGAAAGCGATCCGGTCTATCTGGCCGACAAGCCCAAACGCCCGCTCCGCATCCCGGTGTGGCTGGAGCGCGAGGAGCAGGCCCGGCTGGATGCGACGATCAAGAGCCGGGAGAACATCCCGATCAACATTTTCGGCGACAACAAGGCCAAGATGACCGAGACCCGGAGACGGTACGAGATGCTGTTCGGCCTGCTGCTGAACTCCGGCTTGAGGATCAGCGAAGCGCTATGCCTTAAAACCGCCGACGTGCGGATTCTGGACGGTCTGGCGAAGTCGGTGAGGGTGATCGGCAAGGGCGACAAAGAGCGCCTCGTACCGCTTCCTGCGGCGTTTGGCGCGGTGTTCGGATTCTGGCTCAAGGACCGCAACCGGACGGAGTTCGTCTTCGCCCGCGCGCCGGGCCAGAAAGCCGTCTCGCGGCAGTCGGCCGGGGCCTACCTGCGGCTGATGCTCAAGAAGGCCGGCATCGAGAAGAAGATTTCGCCCCACAAGCTGCGGCACACCTACGCCACCAACCTGCTCAACGCCGGGGCCGAGCTGGTGGACATCAAGGCCCTGCTGGGCCACGAGTCCATCGCCACCACCCAGATTTACACCAACGTGGGGCAGGAACGGATGGAGCAGGTGGTGGGGAGGTTGTGAGGGGTTTATCTGGTCGCTTCGTTGTCTAGGGCCGCCACCACCAGTCTAAAAGGTTATTATTGGGTATTAAGCGCCGACGCATTGACATACACATTATCGAATAAAGCGCTTATAAAGCCGGTTGGCCGGGGCTGAGCGGTACAATTAGCCATCCACGACCCGACCTCCAAACGCTTGGATTGCGCCCCAGGGGGCGAGCTATCTAATACGTAATAGGGTATTAATATTTCCGGTTGGGAATCGCGTTGAACAATAAATTGATGATGGTTTTTGTCCAATTCAAGCCGCAGGGTAACATTTTGACCTACCGACGCCGTACCTAAACTGGTTTCATTCAGTGAATCGAATTGAAGGCAAGAAGCATCGAGACAGCGCGCGATATTCGCGATCACTTGTAAAGTGCTAGGCGAATCGGTCGTTTCTATCTGACGTATAAGCGCAATGTTTGCGATTACATCATTCATAGCACTACCTGGTGTTGGGACATCAGCGTTAAAAAAATTCCCATGAATTCTCGCTCTAACTCGGCTAGTTGTATCGCCATTACTACAACCATTTAATTCAAAACCGATAACGCGGATACTTGTCTTGATTGCCTTGATAGAGCTTGGATTGATAAAACCTAGACCTTGATTATTATAAGAATCTCCATCATTTGTTGTAGTATTTGCGTAGGTGCGGGTGAGTAAATTTAGATTCCCCAATATAATAAGTCGCACCTCTTCCAGTGTTTGAAGGCCAGCGCCTGCCCCACCCGTGCGCCCAAACCACTTGTTTGGGTTAATAAAATTAGAATTGAAATTATCATATAATGCTAACGGCTCTCCAGCCCAGACAGAGCTTATCAAAGCAGTGATGAAAAAGACTCCAGAAGCGAGCTTCATGATCGCGGTTTTCATTCTTTGCTCTCCACTTCCGCTAAAATATCCTCGTGTAAATTTTCCCGTGATCGGAACTATGAGTCATGCAGGCCAAGCAAATCTTGCTTAGCAAGATCAATTGGTTGGATGATATTGACGCCCTCGCCATGCACCGCCAGCCCTCGCCATCACGGGAAAATTTACAGGACCTAAAATATCAGCAGCTCGATCTTTCCCAAAACAAAAAAACCGAACTGCCCCTTGTGGCTATTACGCTAGTCACTATCGGCAGTCCGGCTTTCCTGAGATCGTTCAGGACCCGCGACTTTCCGCCCCTGCCTCACGGCAGGTTTGGCTTTGAAAAACACGGCCTGCTTAACACAAAAATAACCATAAGTAAAGTAAGTAAAATACTCAAAAACTAATCACTTTCTTGTTTCTCATGCAACATATACTGACCCCATCGCAAAAACCGCTTCACCCACGCCGGTATCCGTTCCACCTCCCGCTGTTCCTCCCCCACCCCCAGCGTTGCCGCCGCATCGCCCGCCGCCCTACAAAAACCTCTTCAACTCCGCCGAA
>JBAOII010000018.1:0-10105 GCA_037045685.1 Candidatus Competibacter sp. | reverse complement strand
TTTGCTTGCAAAAGGATTCTAGCGGCTTTCCGTCCGCTAGGCTAGTCTACGATAGACTGGTGTACTTCGTTGAAAGGTGGTGCGCCGCTGAGGGGGTGGCGGTGCCGTTGGCGGCTGTCGCATTAGTGGCGTTTGATCGGAAGGAGGTGGGTAAAATGCCCGAGTCGGATGGTTTGTTCGAAGAGGTTGGTGCTCCTCCATTGCGTGGAGGGAGTTCCGTGGAACGGTCGCCCGTTTCGCCAGCGGAGAATGCGAACGCGCTCTGGTTGGCGGAACGGGTAGAGTACTTGCGTAAACTGAAGGCGCCGAGCGAACCGCAGCGGCTGTTGGTGCTGTTGGCCGAGAAGCCGGATCGCTCGCCCGCCGATGACCGCAAGTTGGCGGTGTTGGTCCGCGCCGAGAGGGCCGACGAGCGCCTCGGCAAGCTGCGGGCGTCGGCGGCGCGGGTGGTGTCCGAGGAGAAGGCGGCGGCCCGCAAGGCCCGCAACCATCGCTTGATCCAGCAGGGCTTGTTGTTCGATTTGGTCGGGTTGGAGTCCCGCGATCCCGCCGAGTTGGCCGGCGCCCTGGCGGCGCTCGCCGAGGTCGATGATCCGGCCCGTTGGGGGCAGTGGAAAGTCAAAGGGCAGGCCCTATTGGCGCGCAAGGCGGGGTTGAGCGAGAAGGGGTGATGCGGGCCATGGAAGGTGTCCGCGTGCGGTGTTTATTCCGCGCCGCGCGCCGTCGCCAGCGGTAAAAATAGCGTTGGTTCGGAGTCGGACAACCGCGAGAAGCCGTGATGCCGGTAGAACGCGACGGCGATTTCGTCTTTGGCGTCGACGACCAAGGCGTAAGCGGCAATTTCGGCGCGGGTCGTGCGCGCCAAGGCCGTCGGCCAGCAATGCGCGCTTCGGGTGTCAGGGCGACGAAACAAGCCGTGACGCGCCGGCGGATGTCTTGGCTCACCTGCTGCCGGAAGTAGTGGTCGAGGGCGGACGAGCCGCTGTCGAAGGCGGTGCGATCATGGCCGCTTTCCAGCGCTATGACCCGGAACGGGGCCGCGCTCATTCGGCGGCGATGAGTTGGCGGCGGCGGACGAAGGCGCGTTGCAAGGCGGGAGCCGGTTCGGGAGGGGCGAGCAGTGCGTGCGCGAAACGCTCTTGGTCGGCGAGGGATAACCGGATCGTTTCGGTTTGTTCGATAGCGTGCCGTGCCGCGTCTTGCGCGACGCTCACCACGAAATCGGTCAAGGTAAGCCACCTGAGTAAGTCCCAGGTAGGGCGTAAGCGAAGGTGCAGGCAAAGATCAAAAAATTATACACAAGTACTTTAAAAGCGACAATATTCCGATAGTAAATCTGTCTCATGCTGCCACCCCTCTCATTTTTTCTTCTTGATAACGTAAGGTAATTTTTGTTTCCCATTTGGTGAAAGCAGGTTCCCGCTTAAGGACGGGAAATCCATCAATGCCCCGTAACTCTTTAAGAACAACCTCGTATTCATCTTCAATCACGATACCCTCTCTCTCAATGGATTTTAAAAGCTCTCTAAAGTCCTGGTTGATCAGCTCTGAATCGCCAAGTAGTG
This sequence comes from Candidatus Competibacter sp., assembly GCA_037045685.1. Taxonomy (GTDB): domain Bacteria; phylum Pseudomonadota; class Gammaproteobacteria; order Competibacterales; family Competibacteraceae; genus Competibacter_A. The sequence goes on along the minus strand of JBAOII010000018.1, from coordinate 8,540 downwards.
CGGACTGCTCCAGCGCATCGCGCCAAGATGACACTTTACCAGTGTCTTTGGCAAAATCACGATAAGCACGATGGTTCTCCTCGTTGGGCTTTTGTTCGCCGTTGCTTGTGTAGAAGACTTCTCGGTAAATACGTGCGGTGAGGGCATTAATAGCAAATGTCTTGCCAATAATTGTCTTGCTATCAACGCCTTGAGTTAGCTTGGCTGCTATCTCCCAATGTTTAATGGCCTCAACCAGAAACTTCTCTAAGTTATTTCCTTTACACCTATCTATATTATCTCTCGATAAGCCAGATTCAAGTATCCAGATCGCAAAATTAACGGCACCGAGCAATCCATGGAGACCATAATCATTTGATATTGTCGGGCACTTCAGGTATCGGTGAATATTATCCAGGTTTTCTCTCAAATCATCTGACGATTGAGCCCGTGTAACAGACAGGTGTTCTCCAATGGAAAATGGGCTGCTGTTGTATAGGCCGACGGGGCTTATTCTGTGTACCAAAAGCACAACACTTATGCGTTTATGAAGCTCGGAAGAAAAATTTTTTGAGCCATTCCTGAGAGAACGCCAGTTGCGTATCGTCATCCTAAGAAAATTTTCAGCGGTCACCCACTGTTTTTCTCCGAGTCGATTAAATCTAATGCGATGTACGAGATCAGCCGATTTAGTGTCCTGTTTTTTCATGTCCCGTAATGTTCCTCGATTGTTTATTAAAGAGGCGCACAACCTCCAACGGCTGGGCTTCAACTTCAACAGTGGCATCATCACTATCGGTAAGTTCCTCGAATGACCGCGTTTCGCCACTGTTATCCTACTCACGGTTTAATCGGATCGGGAATCCATCGCTCCTTTTCAACCACCTTCAGCCTTCGGCCGGTTACTCTTGCATTCGATACGCCCGTTTATGCAAGTTTATCTACCTTACCTCAAGTCATTATCATTGTTCAATAATGTCCTGAGGAACTAGTTCCCCCCCTCTCCCCCCACATCTGAGTATGAGAATAAGTAGGATACCGTAAGTTATCAGGTATTTATATCCATTAATTTTCAAATAGTTAGCGTTGTAAAAACCGGCCGAACTTTCGACCAGGTACTTATACGGGCAACCAGGTTATCAGGCGATTGAATCCCATCGTTAGACTGTTTTTGAGACGGCGTAACCAGTCGAACGCGAGGGTAGCGATGGCCGGCTGGACTGGGGATAGGTTCCCCCTGTCTGTTGGAAGCGCGCGGGTAGGGTGACCATTGTGAAACGCATTCACCCGAGGAACCCATCGATGACGATGATGTAGCCGTTGCCTGTTGAAGGCAAGCCGTCGGACGTAGCCGGCCCTGCCGTCATGTAGTCAAGAATCGGATGGAACGGGCCGGAATGCACTATTAAGTTGAGGTTTATGAGGTTGTAAGCTCAAACCGCCGAAATTTCCGAACGGTGTCGAGCTGTTCGTAACCTATTGATGAATTGAAGTAATTATTTGTATACCAAATAACGATCATTAAGAGGTTATCAATCTGATAAGCATAAGCACCGTATAAAACACGATCAAATTGTATGAATTTCTGGCGAAAATTGGCTTAAATCTTAACACCCATGCCTCAGCCCAAGAAAATCAGCTAATTTTGACCTAGAAAACCATTGCCCAATGGCTGGACGGAATTTTCGGCGGTTTGAGCTTACAACCCCTTCATGGGTAAAGGGGTGCTTTGATACGAAATAGCGGTTCTAGATCCGCAGGCACTAGTTCCTCCCTATACTTGCTTTTAGGGTGTTACTGTTCAGGCGGGGTCGCAGGCGCTTATCCGCCGCCCCGTTAGGCCGCACAAGCCAAAGGGAGGGGCTTGTGACACGTAAAGGTAACCACCCTCCCACCAAGTGAGAAAATACGATGGCTGATATTCTTGTCAATAAACAGCAGTGGGACTCTCTGTCTGAAGAGGAACAGAACAAAATCGTTAAGGGGCTTAGCGGTACTGGGGCCATCAAAATCGGGGATCGAGTTATTGGCGATCCCAATGTCCCACCATTCGATGAGAACACTCAGCTCGAACCAATGTGGAATCCCATCAAAGATCTGTGCAAGGCGGCTTGTGATGCTGCGGCGGCAGCGGGAGCTGCTTGGTGTACTGCCAATACTGCTGGCGTTGTGCTAGCTGCTTGCCTAGCGGCGACTGAAGCAGCGCGGCGTGAGTGTCGGAATCGCTGCTAGAGCGGCCTAATAATTTCGTAACCGGCGAGCCCGTTTAAACGGGCTCGCCTTGAACGCTTTAACAGGCACAAATTTAGCTGTCCAAACCATCGTAAATGGGAAAACTTGCCACGCCGGAAAAATCGGGGATTTAGGTTTACACCCCCAATAGTAGATCACCCGCATCCTACCGCCCTGGATCAAATCGCCGCGCTCCGGGTTCTCCAGCAGCTCGTTCTGCAACGCCCGTTACTCGTCGTCCGACAGCAGCGCCGTGACCAGGCGGGTGAAGGTGGGGGTCTCGATGAATTCCATCGCCGCACGATATGCGCCAATGGCGTACAAATCAACCCGTCCGCGAACGCCGCCGCCACAGCGGAAAGGTCAATCGGTCCAAAAAGCCGCACGAGCGGTCCTAGGGCGCGCGACGGGACGAACCTAGAAGAAACCGGCCAAGGCCGAAAACGCCCGAAAACGGCTTCTGGGCGGTTCTGGGGGCATCGGCGCGCGGGGTCGTGGGGCGGGTTGGGCCTCGGCCGGTCGGAAAACGCCGAACCGGTTCCGCCAATTCGCTTTATCGGACTGGAATACTGCGCTCAACCTCGCCGAAAAATTCAGGATATGCCTATCCGGTTGACTCAGGAAGACGCCACGGTGGCTTGGCCGCCGCCTGAAAACTGGTGGACGGTGCGCCGGATTTCTTCGCCGGTTTCCCGCTCGGCCAAGCGCAGTTCGTAAAGTTTTTGCAGGTTCAGCCACAGTTCGGCGGACGTGCCGAGCCACTGGCTCAGACGCAGCGCCGTATCCGCTGTCAGCGCCCGCTTGCCCGCCAGTAGCTGGTAGATGCGGTTGGGGGGAACGTTCAAGGCGGCGGCGAGCTGGGTCGGTGTCATGTTGAGAGCCTCCAGTTCGTCGGCCAGAAACTTGCCGGGATGGATGGGATCGCGGGTCATCGACCTTGCTCCTAGTGGTAATCCACAATCTCGATGTTGAACGGACGCTCGGCCCCCTCCGGCCATTCAAAGCAAACCCGCCATTGCTGGTTGATGCGGATGCTGTATTGCCCCTTGCGGTCGCCGCCCAAAGCTTCCAGGCGGTTGCTGGGCAGCTTCTTGAGATCGTCCACGCTCGTTGCTGCCTCCAGCAGGTCGAGGCGGCGCTCGGCTTGATCCTTGAAGGCGTGAAACTGCTTGATGCGTTCGCCGTTGGCGAAGCGCTCGGTCAGTTTGTCTTTGAACTTTGGTCGGTCGCCCGATTGTTGGTTGTCGTCGGCCATGGCTCATCCTCTTATGGAAGACGCTTTACGTCAAGTGTCTCTACAGTTTGGTTATCTGGGCCGGGCCTGGACTCCCCTTTATCCGAATCTATCTGGCCGACGCGCGATCCCCCCCGCGCGCCCCCCCTCTCCCCTAACAGCGTTCAATTGCGCCCCACATCCCTGTAAAGCGCGGCCAAGCCGTCATCCCTGACGGAGCCGCCCCCGCTCGCGCCATCCCTGGCGCTCGCGGACGCCATCCCTGGCTGGGCGGCCGGACCTCCAAACCACACCGAAGAAAAACCAACCCGCAACGCCCCCAAACCCAAAAACCCGAGGGCTACGCCACTAGTAATACGCAGGACTTGTGCGGTCCTCATCGAGAAGCCAGCATCCGTGCGGCATGAGCACTGATTCTTAAGACTTTTCCAACCTCGGCCCAAGATAACCCCTTGGCTCTCAAGTCCTGTGCGAACGCTCGCCGCAGTTTCGCGGCTTCCCGATAACCTGCCCGATTTCGACCGGTTTCACGATTGCGTTCACGGTGGCGCTCTGCGGCCTCCTCCGGCGTGATGATGGTTTTAAGTGCTTTCATTTCATCGTGTTGCACGTCGAACAGGGCGAGCAGGGTGCGGTTGCGGGGGGTGTAGAGCGGCGGATAGGTGCGCCCACCGAACTCGATCCTCTCGCCGGCCTCGTAGGCTTTGGCCTTGCGGTACAGGGTGGAGAGCACGGAGCGGACGTTCTTGTCGAAGTCGGGGCAGACTTCCCGAACCAGGGCCTCGGCTTCCCGGAAGAGCTGGTTGGCCGGGACCGCCCCGGACAGCAGCAGGAAGTTCAGGCACCAGTGGACGTACTTGGAGCGGTGGCCGTGAGGGATGCCATGTTCGGTCCAGCCGCGCATTTGGGCGAGCTTGCGCAGGTCTTCCAGCCGGTCCCAGGCCAGTTGGCGACCCGAGAAGGCCCGCAAGTTCCCGGTCTTGCCGCCGGGCAGCACTTTGAGGGGTGCGCGCTGTTCCGGTGGAGTCTGCCGCTTGAGCGGGAGGGCCTCGCGCGACGCGGGCAGCAGGGTTTCGGCCAGCCACTCGAAGGGATAGCGCCGGACGTCCCCGGCATGCCGGTGCACCCACAGCACCCGCACCCGTTCGCCGGAGCGGGTGTTGACGGTGTCGACCAGCCGCAGCACCCGGCTGGCGTCCCGCGCGCCCGGATCGGCGCCGAACGGTTCCAGCCGGGCGACCAGTTCCTTCTGCACGGCGTTCCAGCGCGGCAGGGCGGCGCGGGGCAAGGGTCGCTCCAGCAGCCATTTCGCCTGCAAGCCGCGCCCGCTGTAGATCACCAGCGAGGGCGAGGGCACGCCCTCGTCGCCGCAATAGCCCAAAAACCGCTCCAGGAGCGATTCTGGCGCCGTTTCGCGCCAGGGGGTCTTGTAGGTGTCCAGGTCGACGAAGCACAGCCCCAAGCGCAGCAGGTGGACGATGCGGCGGTTGGGCTGGCGAAACTCGGCCTGGGAAATCCAGGTGTCCCGCTCCGGGTCGAGGGCGGCGACGATCTGCGGCAGGGCGTCGAGGCGGTAGGCCCGCTGGACCTTGAGTGCCGGTGGCCGACTCCCCGGCGCGGCGTCGGGTTCGGCCCACAGCAGGGTGAAGAAGCCGCGATCCGCCGCGCGGTGATAGAGCGCGGCCTCGTCCAGCCGGGCGAGCAGCGACGGGAGCGGTTCAGGTTTCGGTCGCATCGGCCGACCCTCGCGCTTGAATGCGAACCGAGGGACGGCTACTATGAGATAGACCGATCCCCCACGAACTCGGTACTGCGCCTCGTAACCTTTCGCCTGCCAAAGCATCTGGGTTACGGGGCGTTGTCACGTTTACGCCCATGATTTTTCCCCTTCCGGTTTTGGGTTCCCTGATCACCTGTCCGTTACAGGATAGTGACTCTTTCCCGAACTGCCAAATTTCGCGAGCATCGGCCGACCGGCAGGCCGGTCGCCTCGTCGCCGGCTTTTCGCTGGCTCGCCATCGGAAAATTTCTTCTTTATTTTTTAATTAAATCAAAAGTATTTTATTTAAAATGTTCGCATTTAATTATGTGAACATCTGAACATGACGATATGTTGTTTTGCTATCATTCTTCCTTGACCGTCGGCACGTTGTACTTCGCGAACAGGTCGTTCAACGCTTCCGCGACGAGCGCCTGCAGACTGGCGCCGTTGCGCGCCTGGATCAACCGCAGGCTGGACTTGAATCCGGGCACCAGATAAGCGGTGATATTCGTCTTGCCCTCTCGGCTCGGCGCCCGATAACTTTCGCTCCGGGCTGGGGGCGCACTCGCTTTCGGTTTGGTGACTTTGGGTTGCTTGCTGTCGAGCGCCCGTTGTAAGGCTTGCAGTTTGTCGCTCATGATGCTGTCGACCGAGTGAATTGTTGGAGGACGAACCGGTAAAGCCGCTCCAGTTCGGCGGCGGCTTTGCCGTCCGGATCGAGTTCTTGCGGGGCCAAGCCGCTCATCGGCGCCTCGGCGTAGCTGGCGCGCTGGCAAAGATGCACCGGGCAAACGGCCAGGCCGCACGAGTCTCGAATCATCGCTTTGGCCTCGTCAGCCTGCTTGCGGGCCTGAGGATGCAAGCCGTTCAAAACCAGATAAGCCGGGGCGGTGCCGGCCACCCGCAATAGGTCGCGCATGGCGGGTAACGTCTCCAAATCGAAAATCTGTGGCCGGACCGGAACGAGAACCAAATCGGCGGATCGAGCGGCCTCGACGGCGGCGCTGTCGGATTTTCCCGGCGTGTCGATGACGACGAATTCGGCACCGTGCTCCCGAGCCGCTTTCAAGGTTTGCCCCAGCCGGCTGACCTGGGCGGATACCACGGCGGGATTCGGTGCTTCCCGGCGGTCCTTCCAGTTCGCGGCGTTCGCCTGCGGATCGAGGTCGATGATCGCGGTGGCCTGTCCGGCGCGCGCGGCGGCCACCGCCAAGCCCAAGCTGGCTGTCGTCTTTCCGGTTCCGCCTTTCTGCCCGATCAGTGCCGTGACGAACATTTTGATTTATCAACATGTAAACATGATAAATAATAAAGATGTTTCACGCATCGCGTCAAGCGCGAACCGCAAATCTAGGCGACGTTGCGGCCACCGTTCGCGACAGCCGATAGCTTCGTGGCTTCGTTGCCTCAACGGGAGGCGTTTATTCACCTTCCTGGTGCGGGAAACCTCGGTTTTGGATAGAGGATCGGGGGTAATTCTGGCGCTTGATTATCCCACAGCGCTTTCGACTGCTCCGTCGCCGCTCGCTTCATCAGCCACTCGCAGTCCGCGATTTGCTGCCGTAACGTGGCCATCCGCCGCTGTTGTTCGTCCGCTCGCCTTTGCGCCTCGGCGCGGGCCTGCGGCAACAGATCGGGAAGCCGCTGCTGGGCCGCCGCGACCGCTTCTGTGGCGTGATCCAAATCCGATTTGGCTTGTTGGATGCGCGCGTCCCACGCTCGCCGTTCATTCAGCTTCAATCCGAACCAGCTCGCCGCCGATCCATTCCAGCAATTAAATGCCTCGGTGACCGCATTGAGCTGCTGTAGCGCCCGATCCCGCTTGGCCTGCGCCTCGGGCAACCCGCTCCAACCTGTCGCCAGCCGATCCGCGCTCGGCAGTCTGATCTGTTGTAGCCTTTCCAGCTCTGTCTGCCACTGCGCCCGCTGCCGCATCAGCGCGCTCACATCCACGGCCAGCAAGCGTTGCCGCTCGGCTTCGGCTTGCCGCTGCCGTTCGGTTTCTTCCGCCTGCCGGATTCGCTGCTCCTCCGCTTCGACTTCGGCTTGCCGCTGCCGCTCGGCCTCGGCGGCTTCCGCCTGCCGGGCGACTTCGGCTTGCCGTTCTCGTCCCGTCCGTGCCTGTCGACAGCGCGCCACCATCGGCCCCAAGCAGTCGTCCGCCGCCGCCTCGAACAGTTCGGCCGGCAACGAGGTCGGCGGATGACCCATGCGCGTCACGTCGTGGATCAAAGTGTGGGTCAAGTCCCGGTGGATGCTCGCTCGTTGCTCTGCGGCTGTCCGGTTTTGGGCCATCACCTGGTCTGCGTATTCCAGAACCCCCGCATCGGTCCACATCGGTATTTCCGCCAGCAGCGCCGTCTTGGCGTCCTTCAGGGCCAGCAGGGTAGCCTCTTCCGCCTGCCGCTGCCGTTCGGCATCGAGCTGGATGATCGCCGCGCCGGGGTTCGGTAGGGTTCGGTTGACTGCCGCTTGCGCCTCCGCCCGCTCCGCGCGGGCCTGCCGGAAGGCGAGTACCGCCGCCCGCGTTTCGGGTTGCCGCCATTGGCTGGGGAGTTGCTTGCGTTCCGGTGGAGCCGTTAACCCCCGCTCGGCGTGGCTGCGCAGGTCGATCCGCTCGGCGTGGCCCGCGTCGGCGAGCGCCGCGTTGCAGGCGATTTCCCACCGCTGCCGCAGCCCTTTCAGGTGGGCCACCCGCTCCACTTTGCTGAGATAGCCGCCGCCGTAGGGGCCGTAGCCTTTCCGCGCGCCGCCTTTCTCTGGCGCTTTGGGGTTGTGGCGGCGGAAGTAGCGCTCGGGGTCGCGCTCGATGCCGTCCGCCCGCCGCTCGGAGAACATCAGGTGGACGTGCGGTTGTTCGTCTCCGTCGGCGGCTTTGGGGTTGTGGATCGCCCATTGGTAGGCGTGGCGGGCGCCGAGTTCCTGGAGAACGAAGCCGCGCACCAGGGCGAGCCGCTGCGCGGGGGTCAGCTCGCGCGGCAGGGCGATTTCCATTTCCCGGTAGGTGGTGCCGTTGGCGCGTTCGTGGCGGTCGGCGGCTTGCCAGAACAGGTTGGGTCGATCTTCGGCCCAGGCCGGGAGGTTGCCCGTTTCCTTCGCTTCCAGCCGTTCTCCGCTTTGCAAGCGGTGGGCGTATTGGGCTTCCCGCGCGATGTAGGCGGCGTGCGCGGCGGCTTTTCCCGCTTTGCCGAGCTTCATCGAGAGTCGGGCCAGGGCCATGTCGATCTGCCGCGTTTCGGTTTCTGGGGTACGTCGTAGGGGGCGAGGCCCCCTCGACCGCGCGGTTTCTGGCGGACGACCGGAGGGAGGACGACAGAAACCATTAAGCGCGCC
>JBAOII010000017.1:0-25544 GCA_037045685.1 Candidatus Competibacter sp. | reverse complement strand
TTCTACCCTACGTCTTGCGGCGCCGGCTCGCTGGATGGGAACAAAGATGGCGCGCCGTGCGAGAAGCTATGCCGATAAACCGCTGTGGTTCAGCCATTATCAAATGGTTATTTGTTTTTCTCTAAGATGCTAACGATTTTTTCAAATTTATCCAACCCATCGCCGGAGCTTATGTAAGCATCAGCGATATTAACTAGATTTTGCATATTGGCATCTGAAGCATCATCTAAATCGTCACTAGCCCCTCTTAGCTCAACTTGCATCCGATAATACATGTCATTTTTTAAAATCTGTTTGCAGATAAAATTGACAGAGCAAGATGAGCCATCAAATATAACATCTATTAATGGTCTAGCCCAGTGTATTGCCCCCCAGTTCAATGCATCATCTTTGGTTATAGGGCGAACTAAGTTACCTGTTCCAAGGGAAATCAAAAGAATATCTTCTGCCTCTCTAAAATTTTGTTTTCCCATTATTTTTATCGCTTCGGCTAGAGCGCAGGCAGATGGGTTATTTGCAACTACCCCCCCGTCGATCATGTATTGTTCGGCGCTTCCATTTTTTATAACATGCGCTGAAAAATAAACTGGAGCTGCGGATGATGCAGCACAAGACTCCCAAATTGGGGTTTGATCTTTGCTGCTATCGTAAGATCGTAGCCAAACAGGCTGCCTAGAAAATACATCGTAAGTTGGTATTATTAATTTTTTCTTACAATGACTCAGGATCGCCCCTGAAGAAAACACATTCTTTAATATTTCTTTCAATGCATCTGAATCGTATCTCGGTTTTAAGATCGATGGAAGCATCCAAGAAAAAGACATCAATGATGATTGTGGACTAAAAATATTAGCCCCATATGTTTTATAGAAATCTACGAATAAATCTTTTTCTAAAGGTATATCAAGCGCAATAGCAGATGCCAATATAGAGCCAGTTGAAGTGCCGGCAATTAAATCAAAGTATTCATACAATGGACTCTGTAGCTTTGATTTTAATCTATCTAACCAATATGCAGAAATTATTCCTCTAATTCCACCACCATCAAGAGACAAGATTTTAAACATTTATTTCTCCTTAGCTGTTCATTAAGTGTCTGAATAATCTATTAAATTACACTGTGCTATTATGAATTTTTCTGTTCATGCGATTGAAAACTCCAATGTCATTGGTTCGTTTTTTTCATCACAGATCTAATCCACAAAAAACACATTCAGCACCGCATACCCATAGCAGTTGATCATCTTGAAAGTAATCTAGCAGGTGGCGGGATGGCAAAGCACCTTAGATCAGATTTTCCTGCTTCCTCGCACTCATATCTTCCCTCGCCGCTTTTTTTGAACGCCGCAGGATCGAGCCACGGCATGCGCGGCTTTTTTCCGGCGAAAAGGTCTTCAATGATCAAAATCTGAATCTTGGGAAACTTGCCGTAGTCTGTTTGATAGAAACCAGCGGTTACGGCCTCCCGCTCCATCGGCTTGGTCGGCTCGGCCAGCGTGACGAACACCCCGATTTTAGCCTTTTCCCGGTCTACTGTGGCGATCAAGTCCTTGACCATCGCCAAGCCCACGTTGGCCCCGCCCTTGACCGAAACGATAGCTTTCTCGGTGGCGATATGCTCGCGGAGAACTTGAAGGTTATCGCCGTAGTAAAGATGATTGGTCATTGGGCGGGATTATTGTTTGTGTTTCTGGTGGCCACCACCGCCCGGTAGCCGCGCCTTTCCTTCCGCTGCCGTACTTTCGCACCCGCCTCGATGGCGGCGCTTTCGGTCTCGAACCACGTCTCCCGCACCGTGCCCGGCTGCCCGATCCGGCCCCATTCCCGCACGACCGCCCAGCCGTCGAACAGGGTCCGGGTCACGGCGATAGTGTAGAACTTCAGTCGGTTGCGGGCCGGCTCGCGCCGTTCCAGGCGGATGGGGATCATCACCGCGCCAGCCGGGGCATTTTCCAACCTCACATCAAGAAGCCAAGCCGCGCCTTTGCTCCCAGGCATCCAGCGCCTCGCGCAACAGTTCGTTGAGCTTCAAATCGGCCTCGGCTGCGCGCTGGCGGAAGCGGCGGCGGAAATCCGCATCCACCTTGAAATTCAGCGGGGCGCTCGCCGGAGACAGCGCGGGCGATGCTTCCGGCTTGCGTCCGGTGGCGTCGGCGGAAGGGCCTGCCTGACCCTTGACGGCCACCAGGGAAGCGGACAGATCGGCGGATTTCTTGCTAGGCATATTTCGTTCCTGCTTTCTTTCGTGCTTTCTTGCTATCGTTCATTCTGGCTTTAACGAAAAGCCAAAGTTCGGCGACTTCGGCGGCGCTGCGCCCTTTCGGGTCGATTTCCAACACCGTCCGCCCGTCGATCATCGAAGCGGCGTAGTCCACCCGATCATGCACGATGGCCGGCGCGACCACCCCATGCTCGGACAGGGCGGCCATGGCCTGCACGGTCAGGCGGCTGTTGGGTTTGGCCTGGGTCACGGCGAAGGCGAAGGGGCGGTTGGCGGTGATGGCTAACTCGACGGTGCTCCCGACCGCCCGCAAGTCGTGGGGGCTGGGGCGGATCGGAATCAGAACGAAATCGGCTTGGGAGACCACGGCGCGGATGGATTCGGTAATCGCCGGAGGGGTGTCGATGAAGGCGTAGGTATAGCCGGCCTGGCCCAGCGCCTCCAGCTTGCCGGGAAGCTCCTTGAGGCTGACCGGCGCGAATGCGGGAGTCTCCGCTTCCCGCCCGTTCCACCATCCCGACAGCGACGCCTGCGGGTCGGTGTCGATCAGGACGCAAGCGCCGTCGCCCGCCCGCTCGGCGGCGACCGCGATATGGGCGGTGAGGGTGGTTTTGCCGACGCCGCCTTTTTGGTTCGCCAGAACAATGGTTTTCATCGCCGCGCTTTCGTTTTTTCGTTCCTTCTTCCCGGACAGAAAAACCGCTTTCGTTTTTTCTGGCTTGAGTATAGCGGAACGAAAAGCAGAAAACACGATACCGGCGACCGCGCCGGTCGTAGAATATCGCCCAACCTCAGCGGCCCATGACCACCGGCGACCCGCCATGACCGACAAACCGTACCCCGATCCGCCACGCCCGACCATCGATGATCTCGACCCCGAGATTGCCACCGCCGACCGGCTGATCGCGATGGCTCGCGGCCACCGCGAGGGTCAAGAGTACCCCACCGCCGAGGCCCTAATCGGCAATCTGCCGAAGGTGCTGCGCGCCCTGTGCGACCACCGCTTCGTTAGGCATCTTTACCGTTAGTTGCGTCAAGCCTCCTTGTTTTCCCCGATACAATTAAGGCGCACGATCAAATCTGCTTACGGATTGCACTGGGGAAGATAAGGCTTCCGAGCACAAATTGGTGGTTCCTGGTGGCGGGGCGGTGCTGGCCGTTGTGGTTTATGCCAATACTCGTTCCAAGCACCGGTCACATTAAAACCTTTATTGTCAGAGGTTGGCGTAAATTTGATAGACCTATCAGGAAAAGTGTTACACGACTGTCCGATGGTGGAATCGCAAAGGTCGCTAGCCTGTCCAGAACGCACAGCGGCTGGGCCTGGCCTTAGACCATGGAGTGGCCAGGCGAACCCCAAGTGTTTATAAGTCCAACCGCCCCAATTTCCAGCTCCATACCAATAGCTTGAATTAGACCCCGGGTCTGAAATGACACAGCGCACGCCCATTACTGGCCCCCCTCCGCCGGCTGCCCGTACTTCATAGGTTTCGAAATTGGCGCCGCATACTTTGGGATCTGGCAGGGGCTTGTAGTCTACGTTTTGGGTTAATTTCCAGGTTTCATTCCATGCTCCACCGACGTGGATTTCCGATGGGGCTTGGGATGCCTCGGTGATGCTCACCCTTAGATTTACCTTACCACCTTTAAATGCTTCTCCATTGCCGTAAATATCAGCCGCAGCACCGCCACCAGGGTTGTGTATGGCGTGATCCTGTGCCGCAAAACCGACATGTCTATACTCCTTATTTCCCCAATTACCCTCGCCATACCAATGTAATTGATACGTCGGCATTCCATGGTCAACTCCACTGAATAGTAACTTAACACATCTAATACCTGCAGGAGCACCATCAGGTTTAGCGACTACGTAAGTAAGTGTGTGTGGACCACAGTTAAATGCCAAAGCGGTTGCGGAATAAAGTAACACAAATGCCGCGACAAGCGCTTTACAATATTTTGTCATGAAATTTACCTCACTTTAATGATGAAACTGGGCTTTTTTTATTTGCCTAACGGGGCGGCGGATAAGCCGCAAAGAGTGAGAAAGCCGCAGGCTTTTCCATCCAGGGTCCGCTTGGCCCGCTGGTTGTGGGGCGCTTCGCGCTCTAACCGAAAGGATCAAATTCAGTATAGACGGGGATGGGCCTAACCACCCGTCAATCCTCCGATCAGTTTGGGGCGGATCAGGCTGCTAGCGAACCCTTGCGCCGGGCGACGGGACGCGCGACAACATGCGGGCGGCAGCGGGGGGGGTGCCCGCCGCCCCAGCCGGACGGTGGAACGGGGCAGCGGAGCGCGCTCTATCGCGCCGGGAACGGATCGGGAGGGGGAAAGCGGCTCGGCCGTGGACAGCGACAGCGCCGGTCGGGGCAGCAAAGAGGGGCTAAGAGCGCGTAACAGTCGGAGTAGATGAACGAATATCCAAGAATAGGTTTGATTTGTTGTTCCGATGATTCTACTATCAACCGAGGTTATAAATCATTACGAGGCTTGTCATGAGCGATATTGGGCACGGCATCATGGTGAGACGGGCGATGCTCAGGATGAGTCAGGCCCGGTTGGCGCGAGAGATCGGCGTGAAGCAGGCGTACATCAGCCTGCTCGAATCTGGCGAGCGTCCGCTGAATGACGGATTGATCCAAAAAATCGCCGTCGCTCTGCGGTGCAAGCCGGAGGACTTCGCCAAATGGCAGCAAGCGGCCTAGACGCTTGGGTGGTATCCACTTGAAAAAAGTGGTCGCTTTTCTAAGCTGAGTTTAGGAGGCGCTTAATCCAAGTTATCTATGAATTTAAGTGATTGATCAATAAATGAAAAAGCCCGCTCGATGCTTGGCGGCTCAGCGGGCTTTCACAAGGTTCTCAACCTATCCGGGAATCCCCCGGACTCCTTGCAACAGGAGGATCGCCCCATGTTGTGTCCGACTCCATCGTACCGAACTCGGTTCCCGTTTTCCAGTGCCGAAACAGTTGACGGCCCTCGCATCCGCCAAGGAGAGCCGTCATGACGGCCGCCACAGCCAGCGCCGCGAGCATCAAGCCGACCGACACGCTGGGTCCGCGGCAGCTTGTACGCCTGCTCGACCGGCCCATCGCCTTTCATCGCTGCTTTGTCGATCCCACCGGCTCCATCACCGCCGCCTTGATGCTCAGCCAGGCGCTTTATTGGCAGCAGCGCACCAAAGACCCCGATGGCTGGTGGTACAAAACGCGGGAGGAGTGGCGGGAAGAAACCGGGATGAGCCGGTGGGAGCAGGAAGAAGCGCGCAAGCGGTTGCGGCGCGTGGGGGTCATGCGGGAGGAGCGGCGCGGAATCCCGGCCCGGCTTTGGTATCGGGTCGATGAAGAGCAACTGTTGGCGTTGCTGGCAAAGACCGATCCACCCGCCGAGCCAGACGCTGGCCCGGAAGGCTTAGACCCCGCCGTCCCCCAGATGGAGGGAAAACCGCCAACTGGTCGGTTAGAGGCCAGCCCTCCAGATGGAGGGAAAACCGCCAACTGGTCGGCCACTCCGCCGCCAGCTATTACAGAGACTACAACAGAGACTACAACAGAGATTACCACCACCACCCCAAACCCCTCCTCCTCCACGGAACGCGCGGCGGAACCCGAAGCGGCGCGTGGTGGTGGTGGTGGTGTTCAAGACCGAAACCCGAAAGACCGGGACGGCGACCACGGGACGGCGGCGCTGGAAGCATCCGGCGAAAATCCGGCCAGCGGGGAAGAGGTTCAAACGGTGGCGACCACGGACGAGCGCGGCGACACTCTCACCGAAGCGCCGGCCGAACTGGTCTACCCGGCAAAGCTGACGAAACCGGAGCGCGAGGACATCGCCGCCCAGATCCACGCGCTGCCGCGCGAGGTGGCGCAACAGATGCTCGACGTGATCGAAGCGAAGCGCCAAGCGGGCCAAATCAAAACCAACCCCGCCGCCGTGCTGCGCGGCATCGTGCGCAAGTACCGCGCCGATCCGGCCGCGTTCGATCCGTCGCCCGGATTCGGGAACGCCGAAGCCCGCCGCCGTCGCGCCGAAACGGAAGCGCGGGCGCGGGCCGAAGTCGAACGGCGCACCGGGGAGCGTGCAGCGGTTCAAACGCCGCCGATCCCGAACGCGGTCGCCCGGCAATCCATCGCCGCGATGCTGCGCGGGTTGCGCGGGCATTAGCGAAATAAAAACTTGCGAAACTTTTATATGAAAAATAACCATGACGCGAGGCTTCAAGCCTGATGGATAGGGCGTTTTTAGCGGAGAACCGCTATGATTGCGAAATCGATTTCGTGATTTTGACGGATCAAATCGCTGTTTGAGAAAAATCAAAAACCCCGTTTTGATGGATCGTGTTACCGGAAACGGGGTGGAGTGAGATCGGCATGTTCGACCGGGAACTATTCGACGACGCCCGAAAAGAGTTTCTTTCGCATTTGCTGTACGCCAAGGGCCACAGCAAGACGACCTGCTACAACTAGGGGTAGACCCAACAGTCGTGTCACCAGCCGCCACTTCTCTCAAGGCAAGGTCAGCCGAGTGCTCATGTCGAGCTCGAACTGTCCGTACGGATTGACGTGCTCCCAGATCAGTGGTGTCAGCGCTGCATAGTCGCGCGGCGTGAGCCGTCCCTGCCAATGCGGCTGTGCCAGCATGGCTTGGATCATCAGCGTGTTGATGTAGACCATGCAGTTCTGGATCAGATGGAGCGCAAGCATGCTGATCTCGTGGTCCTCACGGCGGTTGCTCATCATCTCGCCGCGTCGGGCGAAGAAGACGAAATCAGTCGCTCCGTTCCACTGCTCGACCACGTTGAGTCCCTCGTTGATCTCACGCCGCAGGGCTTCGGAGTGCAGGTAGCGGCACAGGAAGATGGTCTTGATGGCCTTTCCAAGCTCCGCCAGCGCCTTGTACGTGGGGTGCTGCACGTTCTGCCGGGTGAAACGCCGCAGGATCGCCTCGGTTTCGGCGGTCCCTTGGCGCAGTGCCGTCGTGTATTTGATCATCTGGTCGTACTGCTGCCGGATCAGCTCCCAATCGATCGGTCGGGTCAGAATCAGTTGGAGATTCTTATAGGCATCGGTCTTGCCGGTTTCCGGGCGGTACAGCTTCTGCGCGTGGATGGCCTTCAGTCGGGGCAGCAGCTCGAAGCCGAGCAAGCGACAGAAGGCGAAGGCGACCGTGCTCTGACCGTGCGAATCGACGTACTGCCGATCGACTTCCATCTCGGTGCAGTGATGGAGGACGCCTTCGATCATCGCGGCGACCTCCGAGGAGGACGGGGCCTTCAATTGGCTATGGATGCACAATGACTTGCGCTCGACGTGCCAGTAGATCATGACGCCACGCCCGCCATAACGGACATGCCATTGGGTCGTCAGGCTCTGATCCCAGGCACCGAAATGCTTGGAGTCGGATGCGCAGGCCGTTGTTCCATCTCCCCAGATGGCCGGGTTGCGGGCCTGTAGGGTCCCGTCGGCGATGATGGCAATGGCTCGGCGCATCGCCTCGATGTTGAGGTAGCGTCGGCGCACATAGGTCAGATCCTTGGCCGTCGTTCCCGAATCCAGGCTCGCCATACGCTGCAAACCGGCATTGGTGCCGATCCCGTGCAGGCACAGCAGCAAGCGTGGCCGCAAGACCGAGCGCTCCAGGGTCTCATAGGCGGTCGGGCTCCGGAGCACCTCGGTGAAGCCGAGCCGAAGATCCGTTTCCTTGACCATATCGAGCAGACTGGTCATCGGCCAGGTGGCGTTGAGCTCTGCCTTGAGCGCGGTCAGGTTTGGCGGATCGGGTTGTGCGTCCAACGGCGTCAGCGTGATCCAGCCGCCGCTCTTGGTGCTGAGCCGGACGGCAGGATTCATCTTCAATCCGGCATCCAGGGCGCTCAGGGCCGCGCGCATCTCGGTTTGGAGGTCGGTGACGAAGCGCTCGGCGTCCAACGGCAGTTCCAGCGCCTGGTAATAGCGTTCACGGCTGCGCTCAAAGTCGGCCGGCAGGTCCTCGTCGGGGTTGCGGTAGCGGTTGGCCCCGACCACCCAGATCTCCTTGCAGCGCAGGCGCTCGCGCAGGGCCTCCAGCACGGCAATTTCATAGGTGATGCGGTTGACGCGATCCTGGCCGGCGGCGTTTTGTTCCACCACCGCCTCACGCCATAGACCACGCACGACGCCATCGAGCGGCACCTCCACGTCGGACGGGAATGTCCGCACCTTGCTCTCGGCGAAGCGCTCGACCAGCTCAAGCGCATCCATCACTGGACGGTGGCGGTCATTGTTGGAGCGGAATTCGAGTGCGGCCAGTAACCGGGGCACCATGCGTCGGTAGTGCCCGCGGTAGGAGTTGCGGATCACCGCGCGCAGCGTGAGGCGATAGGTCGGCCCAGTGGCCTTCCACTCTTTCACCAAGTCCTGGAGCGTCTGTTCGCCGACCACCGGAAAGACCACGTCCCGCACGACGCCATCCGGCTCGGCCAGCGTCGCCTCGGCGAGGGCGAACAGGAGATTTTGTTTGCCTGTGACGCGCTTGAGGTCTTCCAGCAGCTCGCGCTCGACCTCGCGCTCTGCGCGTGCCCCGATCGCGTGGATAGTCTCGATCAGTAGATCGACGAGGTCATCGGTCAGCGTGCGCACGCGCCGATGCACGAACGCGGCTAACCAGGTCAGCCGGGCGGCATGCGGATGTCGGCGCAGCTCGTAGGGGGCTTCTACGGACACACGGCGACGGCAGCGTTCCAGGTCGCGCGGCGCAGCGTCGTCGAACAGATCTGAAGGAAGCTCGATCCCTCGCAGAAGATCCAGCTTGGCCAATTCGTCTTGCAGGCTGGCAAGACTGGGACGACCGGGATTACCGAGGAGCTTCAATAAGACCGCCGGGGCCTGGCTGCTGGCCTCATCCTCGGCAGCGGCTTCGTCGCTCCCCTCGGGTCTCAACAAGGCATCCAGACGCTTGCGCGTTGCCGACGAGAGCCGCTCGACCGTACGGGCGTGAAAACGGTCGTCGTAGGCGCGCACCGCCGAGCGGGCGATGCGCTCCATCCGCTCGACGGCCGGTGGTTCGAGGGTGAGCTCGCGGCAGCGTACTTCCAGACGCTCGATCAGTGGTGCAATCTCGCTACCGATAGCGCCGATCACCTGATCGCACAGCCAGCTCGTCAGATTGTCCGCGTCAGCGACGGTCGCTTCGCGGAAGCCAAAGCGGCTCCTGATCTCGGCGCGCAGGCGCTCGGCCGTGCGATCGCTGAGGAAGGCTTCGTCATCGATTGGAAGCGGCAGGTCGAGCTGCTCGCTGAGCGCTCGGATCGCTTGTGGGTCGACTTCGGCGGCAGCCCATGGAAACCGGCCTCGCTCGCGGAAGAAGACCAAGAGCGCGGCGAAGCCAAGCCGACTGGCCCGGCGCTTCGCTTCCACCCGTCGCTGCTCGTCGGGTGTCAGGCGCCAGTGATCTTCGGCGCACGCCGCATCATCCGGCATGCGGCTCGGTTCCAAATGAGCTCGGACCGGACCAGCCGATACGAGCCAGAGTGTCGATCAAAGTGGATCGCTTAACGCCGAAATTGCGGCACACGGCCGCCTTAGACATGCCGCCGTTCAGCGCCGCCAGAATGGCCTCGAACTTCTCGTCGACGATGACCGGTGGACGGCCACCGGTGCGACCGCGGCGCTTGGCGGCAGCCAGTCCCGCCATGACCCGTTCCTGGATCAAGGCCCGTTCGTACTGGGCAAGCGCACCGAAGACGTGGAACAGCAGTTCGCCAGACGGCTTGGTGGTATCCATGCCTTCTGTCAGCGAGCGGAAGGCGACCTGCTTGTCTTTGAGCGAATCGATAATGGTCAGGAGGTGGGAGAGCGATCGCCCAAGGCGATCCAGCTTCCAGACCACCAGCACATCACCCGCCTGCACGAAGTCCAGCGCCTTGATCAGACCGGGCCGGTCATCTTTGGCCCCAGAGGCGTGATCCGTGAAGAGATGCCGGGCATCGACGCCCGCCGAAACGAGCGCATCGCGCTGCAGGTCGGTGCTTTGCCGGTCAGAGTCGGAAGAAACGCGCATGTAGCCGACGAGCATGAGCGGAAAACCACGAAATCGAGGTTTCCGCATGCTACCTCATTACGACAGGGTTTTCCGTTGACTCTGAGAGCCCCGAAGCTCGCTTTTCGGGAGGATCTTCGACGACCGTCGGAAAACAAGTGTTTTCCGGCAGGGTAACGCCGGCGAACGCGGCGTAGCAGTCACTCGCTACTGACTGGCCGCTATCCGGGGTTCTCTCGACACCAGAAATCCCCACCCATCTGACCGCTTCCCGCGTCGAAGAGTCGCCCGCGTCAGTCGCGCGACTGACCGCTCTGGGCCAAGAAGAGCTATCGACTCTTCAGGTGGCCGCAGATGCTGCGGTCTACACGGAAATGGCGGCTGGTGACACGACTGTTGGGTCTACCCCAACTACCACTCCGACCTGGGCATCTGGGCGAAGTGGCTGACCGAGGCGGGGAAAGACTGGCAAGCCTGCCGCTACCCGGACGTGGAGCAGTTCGCGGCGTGGCAGTTGCGCGACCGGAAGATCAGCGCCCACATCACCAACCGGCGCCTGTCGGCGCTCTCGACGTTCTACAAGTGGTTGATGCGGTCGGGCGTGGTGGATCACGACCCGGTGGCGCTGGCGGAGAAGCCCAAGCGCCCGCTGCGGATTCCGCTCTGGCTGGAGCGCGAGGAGCAGGCCAAGCTCGAATCGACCATCAAGGACCGCCGCAACATCCCGATCAACATTTTCGGGAACAACAAAACCAAGATGACCGAGACCCGGCGGCGCTACGAGATGCTGTTCGGGCTGCTGCTGAACTCGGGGTTGAGGATCAGCGAAGCACTATGCCTTAAAACCGCCGACGTGCGGATTCTGGACGGTCTGGCGAAGTCGGTGAGGGTCATAGGCAAGGGCGACAAAGAACGCCTTGTACCGCTTCCTGCGAGCTTTGGCGCGGTGTTCGGGTTCTGGCTCAAGGACCGCAACCGGACGGAGTTCGTCTTCGCCCGCGCCCCCGGCCAGAAAGCGGTCTCGCGGCAATCGGCGGGCGCGTATCTGCGGCTGATGCTCAAGAAGGCCGGCATCGAGAAGAAGATTTCGCCCCACAAGCTGCGGCACACCTACGCCACCAACCTGCTCAACGCCGGGGCCGAGCTGGTGGACATCAAGGCCCTGCTGGGGCACGAGTCCATCGCCACCACCCAGATTTACACCAACGTGGGGCAGGAGCGGATGGAGAGGGTGGTGGGGAGGTTGTGATCTAAAGTTAAATGGATGCACGGAAAAAAAAGACAAGATCAACCTATTTTCGATATTGGTTTTCTACATTTAATTAATAGTGATGATATGGACACACTAATTTTTTCTAAATTGGTTTTTTGTCTTATTTCCTTTAATTTTGGCTCTTCGAGGATTCATGTGGAGTCGAACGCGGAAGTGCATCATTTTAGGACGCTTAGTTTTTTGACCGGTTATCAAGTTCAGGATACCGCACGATGGGAGAGTAAAATCCAATGACGGAAGCTGAATTGTTTGAGCAGATTTTAGGGATTAAAGAAATTCGAGTTGATCGAGTTGATTGGCAAGAACAAGCGCTCCATATTTATTGCAGTTCTATTTTTGAAGAAACGCTCTGTCCGCACTGTTTGAAGAAGAGACAGGTTGTGCATCAGACCTACGAGCGACAAATTCGCGATTTGCCGATCACCGGAAAAGAAGTATATTTGCATTTAAGTCAGCGGCAGTTTTATTGTCCGGACTGTGATCGTCGTTTCAATGAGCGTTTCAATTTTGTTGCGCCCCAGCGCGCGATGACTTGTCGTTACGAGCGCTACGTGTACGAATGCTGCAAAGCCAGCACGATCCAAAAGGTCAGCGCTCAAGAAAATTTGGTTTGGTCAACCGTTAACGATATTTGCCAACGGGGTGCGCGGCAAGAACTGCAAGAGCGCCCGCTTTCGAAAGTGAAAGCCGTGGGCATGGACGAGCTTGCGATCAAAAAAGGACATCGCGACTATGTCACGGTGATCGTCGATTTAGAACGTATTGAAATCGTTGATATTTTAGAATATCGCGAGCAAGCGAAATTGATTGGGTATTTCAAAAACAAGGGGACGGAGTGGTGCGAAGGGATCGACGTGTTCTGCTCGGACATGTGGCCGGGTTTTATCAATACCGCCCGGGCGGTATTTCCTCGTGCAACCGTGGTCGTTGATCGGTTTCATTTTTTTGGCTACCTCAACAAAGCGGTGGACGGTCAACGGAAAAGTTTGCGCCGCCAATTTAAAGACCGCGAAGAACTCAAGCGCCTCAAGTGGGCCTTGCTGAAGAATGCCGAAAACTTGACCCCCGATCAGACAACGAAACGCGACCGGGCCTTTCTACTGTTTCGAGAATTGAAGTTGATTTACGATCACAAGGAGATGTTTCGTGCGATTTTCAATCGGAATCTGACGCGAAAGCAAGGCGAAATCGAGTTAAAAAAATGGATGGAAGCGGCCAGAGAAATGAATAACAAATATCTGAATACCTTTTTATACATGCTGAATGATTGGAAAGAATACGTCTTAAACTACTTCGCGCATCGGGTGACCACGAGCGTCATTGAAGGTATTAACAATTCGATCAAGACAGTGAAACGCATGGGTTACGGATTTCGGAATTTTGTCAATTTTAAGCAACGGGTCCTGATCAGCTTCGCTTAACTCCACAACAATCCTCGAAGAACCTTAATTTTATAATTATATGCAATATAAAAGTGGGTTTAAATTTGCTAAATGCCACCTCTAACTTCACATAACAGCTACTATTCGAAAATAACAGTATACTACTGTAATTTATTTGTGATTTTTAGTAAAGAGAATTTATTTGTTAATTGACAAATAATGTCAGCGTGGCGGGTCAATCTGGTCCGTTACGTAGACACTGCTTTTTTTGTTTTTTTAAATAAAATAGCTAACTATTTGATAAATATATTTAAATTATTTTTTAATTAATTAAGCAATTTTGTAGAAATTGGCTCTAATTTTGCATAATTTTTATCTAGCTTTTGATGTCTCAAGCTAGCTTAGTAGGGGCTAGCTAGCGCTTGGTGGCGAGATCGTGAGCTTTAATAGAAAAAATATTTTTCAAAGTTGCCAGAACTAAAATAGCCAAATATAAACATTTGTTTTTAATTAATAAAAAGAGAAATTATATCTTAAATATATAGTAAAAAACTTCCCTTTTAAACGTATGACAGGGATAAGAAATTTTTAAAATTTATCACTTATAACTATTTACAATCACACAAAATTTGTGCATATTTTTGTTGCGTGTTCACAAGACACTTTTTCAACTCGAAAGTAGCGAGGCCAAAAGCTATGAGCAAGATACTAAGCACACTAAGACTGCTTGGCACACTGCTTGGCACACTGCTTGCCGCATTGGCTGGAACCCAAGTCTTGGTCCCTACCAATAAAACCGCTCCTACCAATCAAACCGCTCCTACCAATCAAACCGCTCCTACCAATCAAACCGTAACCGCTCCTACCAATCAAACCGTAACCGCTCCTATCAATCAAACCGTAACCGCTCCTATCAATCAAACCGTAACCGCTCCTATCAATCAAACCGTAGTTATCAACCCCCAGGCGACCGCTAACTCGAACGCTAATCCGGTGGCGACCGCTAGCCAGCCAGGAAGCGCTAATCCGGCTGACCCCAAATCGCTTCGTTATAATGCGCCACCTGATCAAGGCTCAAAGGTGGGCGGTCTAAATGGAATGTCGATCAATCCAAGGGAAGGACCGACCTATAATGGGCCTCCAGCAGCGACGATTAAAGGTTTGAATGGTATCAGGGTACATTAGGGTAATTAACCCTAAATTTGATTGTATGAAATGATTCTATATCCCGGTTTTTCCGGGATTTTTTAAAAGATAAATTCTAACCATTAAAGAGGGAGGAGATAATTATGCAAAATTTTTTTTATTATAGAATGGTGATATTTTGTATTATCAGTCTATCGTTTGTTTTATCATCATGTGCACACCATAATACACCAATTAGAAGTGGTGAAAATGGCCTGCCTGATACAATCAAGATAGATTTTACTATATCAAATTATCAAATAGTTGATCACCGAATTGTTAATAGTGGTAGAAAAAATATAGACTTGGAATACACCGGTAGATATTCTGACGGAAAGAATGTTTACTTTAGATTAGACTCATATCCAAGGTCCAATTCTTATTGGGTTATAAAAATGCTAGATATTAGTGATGGAAATTGGACTGGAGAAGCAAAAATTATACGTCCTTATTATGAAAATGATCAACAAGAGGCTTATTTATATCAGCTTCCAGCCCCTCCCAATGAAATTGGGATTGATATGAGAATAGTTGATGGATATTTAAAATATCATTCGATCAATGATTTTGATGAAAGAACATTTGGGTTATACCTAAAAGATGTATCTGGTATGGGTGATAAAAAAATATGTAGTATTAAGTCGAGCATTTATAAAAGTGATGAATGGAAATTTATCCTTCCAAAAGAAGATGGATATTTTAGGGTGGTAGCTAAGAGAACTGGGAATTAATGATATGTTGGTTTTTCTTCAAATAGATATTGAATGAAGTAAAGGATAAATATTTTTATGAATTCTATTAAATATAGCTTAGAACTAGTCATTATAGCTGTCGGATTGTTGGCCTCTGCTTGTTCAAATTTAGATTCTTCTCTGCCAGATCCCATAAAATTAGTCAATGACTCTGGAAGAACTGATATTGCTAGTGATAGCTGTGATATTCTGGAACCTAAAAATTTAGATGCTTTCTATATGTGTAAGATAGCTAATATAGAAATTAGTAAAGATGCAGAGAAAATTGTTTCTAAAGCTGAAGCAAGAGATGCTGTTATAGATGGGTTGATTTTCCTATCTGAAAATTTTGGAAGCCCACCTCTCCAACAGCAAAGTACTAAAATAAATATAAAAGTTAATCTAGAGAATAAACAAGGCCATGCTTTTTTTGAAAAAAAGAAAAATGGCAGAAAAGATATAGAAATTAATGTAATAAATTTAAGTGGTTCTCAAAAAGACTACTTGGTGCATGAGCTTTTTCATGCATACTATCAAAATGATAAGTTTTTCTCTAAAAAGCTTGAGGAAATAGAGGCTTGGGCTACATACGCACAACTCAGATATAAATATAGAGGTCTTAATAATGGTGAAATTAAAAATAAAATAATTGAGATATATGATATAAAATATAATGATATTGATAATTTTAAAAAAATTAATATTGTAAATGTACCGGATCAATTTAAAGCTAAGGCTTATATAATTTATTCTCTAGAGTTGCTATCTAAAAAACATTTTTTAAATTATCTATCTTATAGACAGATAATTTAATAGAAAAGTGAAGATTCTATTTTTGATGATGGCGGTTTAAATCTTTAACTGCGTAACTCCTAAGGCTATAGAAATGCCTTCAGTTCTTTCGGTATAAGCTCCTCCGGCGGCTCGTTCCCCACCTCAAACACCACCTCCCGCTCCCCCGGCCTCAGCCAGAGCTGCACGAACACCTCGCCCTTCGCCGCGACCAAATCCAGCCACGGCCCCAGCTCCTGAGCGCGGGCGTAGCGCAGCGTCATGGTCTGGCCGGAGTAGATCACCGGCCGGTAGCGGTCGATGTCGGCGACCGGCTCAATCCGCGCCGTCTGAATCTCCCCGCTGAGGTAATACACCCGGCGCTGATCGATCTTGCCCAGCAGCCCGCGCAGCGACCGGCCCCGCATCTCGACCTTGACCGACTGCACCCGCAGCGGCTCGCCCTCGATCAGCCGCGCCGAGATCGGCAACAGGTTGTGATGCGCCTCGCTCTTGCCCACCGCGCGGGGCTGGCCCTCGTGCAGCACGATGAAGCCGCCCTTCCACGTCCCGATGATCGGGTAGCGGCCCTCGACCCGCGCCAGCGTCAGGTTGTCCGAGGCGACCAGATCCAAGTCATACCAGTGCGTGCCTATCTGGCGCTGGTACTGCTCGTGGGCGATGTCGAAGCTCTTGATCACCGCTTGCAGCGCGTCCCGAAAGCCCATCCAACTGAGCGGATACAGCGCCACGGTCGAGAGCAGCAGCGCCGAGAGCAACACCATCTCCGCCTTGCCGCCGACCTCCATCCGCCAGTGGCGGTTGCCCGGCGTCACCAGCCGCACCGGCGAGGGCCAGAACAGATCCACCCCGCGCACGTTGAGCATGTCGATCCACAGGTGCGACCAATAGCCGCCCAGCGCGCACCCGAAGTACAGCGGCTGCACCAGCCACAAGGGCGACGCGACCAGCGCCACGGCCAGCAGGCCCACGGCGGAATGGGTGATCGTGCGATGGCCGAAACGCCGCTCCAGCGGCACCGACAGCCAGAACAGCAGCCGCCCCACCTTCGACGTGGGCAAGTCCGCATCGGGAAGGAGCGACGCCACCGCCGCCAACAGCCAGCCGATCCAATCCGGCCGGTAGCCGAACAGGGTCGCGCCGCCCAGGTAGAGGACGGACGCGAACGCGACGTGGGTGGGGAGGGTCACGCGGTTTCCCTCCGGCTATACCTCGCCGCAGAACGCGCGGGCATCGCGAATCACCCGGTCGCTCAGGTAAAAGCCCGCCTCCCGGCGCAGCCGCTCCAGCGGCGGCCCGACCTCGGTTATCAAACCGCGCGCTTTCGCTTCGATCAAGACGCCCACCACGCCCACCGTCTTCAGGCCGAAGCGCCGCGCGGCGTGCCGGCCTTCCCGTTCGTCCATCAGCACGAACGGCGGCTGCACCTCCACCGCCAGGGCGATGGTTTCCGCCTCGCCCGGATCGAGCCGTTCCCGCAACGCCGTCACCAGCGGCCGGTTTTGCGCCGCGCGCCGCGCGATCCAAGCGGCGCCGGCCACTTCCGCGCGGCCCGGCCACGCTTGCCCCTCGGCGTTGAGTTCGTCCCAAACCGCCTCGGCGATCAGCAGCTCGCCATACAGCGCCCGCAGCAGATCGAACTGGCCGATGGCGGCGAGGTTGGTCAGCGGCGAGGTGTTGCTGACCGGAACGGTCACGGCAGGCGGCCCAGCTCGCGCAAGGTGGCGAGGTCATCTTGCAGGTCGTCGGCGTCGTAGTGCGCTTCGATGCGCCGCAGGCCGAGCCACTGCCGGAACTCCCACAGGCTCAGGCCGGCCAGCTCGCGCGCCTTGCCGAGCGACAGCCGGTGTTGCGCGTAGAGGGTCAGCGCCAGCTCGCGCCGCAGCTCGTGCGCGCTCATCTGGGCGGCGTCCAGCACCGTCTGGGGAATTTCGAGGGTGGCGGTGGCGGATTCGGGCATGACGGCAACTCCGTTCGAGACTGTTTTCAGCCGTAGACAGTAACGCGAATGGCGTTGCGGCGGCTAATTCGCCTTCCCCGCGCCCTTGAACAGAAACACCCGCAGCGAGATGACCACCGCCGCGACCATGCCGGCGAAGATGTACAGCTTGGTGTCGCCGGTGCCGATGGCGAGGTAGCGCGCCCCGACCACCGACGCCAGCGCCACGATCATGACCGGGGTGAAATCGAAGTAGCGCACGCCCGCCGCGTGGCGCATTTCCCGGATGCGCCGCTTGTCGACCAGCCGCTCCTTGGCCGAATCGTCCAGCATGTCGGCGATGGCCTGCGGGTTGCCGCCGGACTGCTTGACGACGTGGCCGACGAACAGGCCGGGCGATTCGATCAGCATCCCGCGCCGGGCGATGTAGGTCTCCACGATCTCCCGCGTGGCCTCCGGCGCCAGCGGCGGCACCTCGATCTCGGCCATCTTCCACCACAGTTTGCCGAGGTTGGCTTTCTTCTGGCCGGCGCAGCCGATGACCTGGGCCGCGTCGAACACCGCCAGCCAGAACGCGACCAGGGTGGGCGTGACGCCGGTCAGGTCGTCCACCGCGATGAGCGCCTTGCCGTGGTGGTCGTGCAGCGCCGGGATGATCGCCGCCGTGAGGTCGCGCATGCTGAGGCGGTTGACGTGGCGGCGGACCTTGGCCCACTCGATCAGCTCGGGCGGGAAATCCCGGTACGGCTCGGGCAACTCCAGCGCCAGCGGGTCGAGCAGGCCCGCCGATAAGAGCTGGCGGGCGATGTCCACGAACTGGGCTTTGGGCTGGTGGTCGCTGATGTGGATCACGGTCTGCGCCCGTTTCCGCCGCTCGTGGCTGCGGCGCTCCCGCTCGGCGCGGCCCTCGCGCTCGCCCGGCGGGTCGTCGGATTCGGCGTCCACCGGGGCGCGCTCGTCCCGACGCCGCTCCAGCCGCTCCAAAACGGCCTCCAGGACGCTGGACTTGCCGACCCCTACCCTTCCCGTCAAAAGGACGTGGCGGCCCTTACGGACCTCCTGAGCGGCCTTCTCGACGAGGTTTTCGCGGCCGATCAGGCCGGTGATGTCGCGCATGGTTCAGCCCTCCGCTGGATAAGCCGACGCGCGCCGGCGATCCCGATTCCTCGCCGCGCTCGAACGCGCGCCGTCTCGGTGAATTTTAGCCGGCCGGCCGGCGGTTAGCGTGGGTACGGATGCGTTCGGCGCTATCATGAACGGGTTAAAGCGATGATGACGACATGGAGGAACCCGCATTGAGCGCCCCGCCCACCCCGCGACAACAGGTTTTCATCAGCTATGCCCACGCCGACGCCAAGTGGCTGAAACGGCTCCAGGTCCATTTGAAGCCGCTGGAGCGCGACCATCGCATCGAGTGCTGGGACGATACCCGCATCCAGCCGGGAATGGATTGGCGTCGGGAGATCGACCAAGCGCTGGCCCGCGCCAGGGTCGCGGTGCTGCTGGTCAGCGGTGCATTTCTGGCGTCCGATTTTATCGCCAAGAACGAGCTGCCGCCGCTGCTGGACGCCGCCGAGCGCGAGGGCGCGCTGATCCTGCCGATCATCCTGGGCCCGTGCCGCTTCGAGCGCACGCCGGAGCTGAGCCGGTTTCAGGCCGCCAATCCGCCCTCCAAGACGCTGGAAGGCATGAAGAAGGCCGAGTGGGAGCAGGTGCTAAAAGAGATTGGCGAGCGGATTGAGGATTTCTTAAAAACCCCTTAGCCGTCCCCTCGCCGGCTCCGGGCGCGGCGGGGGGACCGTGGAACGTGCCCGAACGGCAGGCCAGCCGCTTTTTCGTGGGCCGGGAGGCGCTGCTCACCCACCTGCACGAGCGGCTCGCGGCCGGCGGGGCGGCGGCGCTGCACGGGCTGCCCGGCGTCGGCAAGACCCAGACCGCGCTGGCCTACGCCGCGCGCCATCGGGCCGATTATCGCGCGGTGTTCTGGGTGCGGGCGGCAACCCGCGAGGATCTGGTCGCCGGCTTCGGCGCGCTGGCGGCGCTGCTGGACCTGCCGGAAAAAGCCGCCGTCGAGCAGGAAATCAGCGTCGCCGCCGCGCGGCGCTGGCTGGAGCGGGAAACCGGCTGGCTGCTGATTTTCGACAACGCCGACGATTTGGCGCTGGCGCGGGAATTTTTGCCGGCGAGGTCCACCGGTCGATTGCTCTTGACCACCCGCGACCCGGCGACCGGCGCCCTGGCCGAGCCGCTGGCGGTGGACTGCCTGCCGCCGGAGGTCGGCGCGCTGTTCCTGCTGCGCCGCGCCGGGCGGCTGGGGCCGGCCGAGCCGCTGGCGGACGCGCCGCCGCCGGATCGAGACACCGCCCAAACGCTGGCCGGCGAGCTGGGCGGTTTGCCGCTGGCGCTCGATCAGGCCGGGGCCTATCTGGAGGCGATGCAAGTCGCGGTCGGGGAGTACCTGAAGCGGTACCGGGAAGCGGGTCGGGCGCTGCGGGCCAGGCGGGGCGGTCTGGCCGACCACGACTCGGTGGCGGCGACCTTCGCGCTGGCCTTCGCGCAGGTGGAAAACAGCGACCCGGCGGCGGCGGAACTGCTGCGGCTGTGCGCCTTTCTCGACGGCGGCGGCATCCCCGAAGAGCTGTTCGCCGGGGCGGCGGACGATCTCGGCCCCGCGCTGGCCGCGCCCCTGGGGTTGGACGAATGCTGCCGCGCCGCGTCCCGGCTGTCGCTGCTGCGCCGCGACCGCGATCACCGGTTGCTGCTGATCCATCCGGTGGTGCAGGACGCGCTGCGGGACGGCCTGGACGACGATTCCCGCGCCGGCTGGAGCGCGCGGGCCGTCCGGCTGACCAATCGAGCGTTTCCCGAAGTGAAATTCGAGCATTGGCCCGACTGCGAGCGCCTGCTGCCCCAGGCGCTGGCCTGCGCCGGCTGGATCGCGCGCGACGCCTCGCCGACGCTGGACGCGGCGCTGCTGTTGAACCGGGCCGGGTTTTATCTGCACGAGCGGGCGCGCTACGGCGAGGCCGAGCCGCTGCACGAGCGCGCCCTGGCGATTCGGGAGCGGGCGCTGGGGCCGGACCACCCCGCCACCGCCCAAAGCCTCAACAACCTGGCCGAGCTGTACCGCAAGCGGGGCCGGCTGGCGGAGGCCGAGCCGCTCTTCGAGCGCGCCCTGGCGATCCGGGAGCAAGCGCTGGGGCCGGCGCATCCCGACACCGCCGAAAGCCTCAACAACCTGGCCGCGCTGTACCGGGATCAAGGCCGGCTGGCGGAGGCCGAGCCGCTGTTGCAGCGCGCCCTGGCGATTTTCGAGAAAGCGCTGGGGCCGGACCACCCCGACACCGCCACCGACCTCAACAACCTGGCCTTGCTGTACCGCGATCAAGGCCGGCTGGCGGAGGCCGAGCCGCTGTACGAGCGCGCTCTGGCGATTCGGGAGCAAGCGCTGGGGCCGGACCACCCCGACACCGCCCAAAGCCTCAACAACCTGGCCTTGCTGTACCGCGCTCAAGACCGGCTGGCGGAGGCCGAGCCGCTGTGCGAGCGCGGCCTGGCGATCCGGGAGCGGGTGCTGGGGCCGGCGCACCCCGACACCGCCCTGAGCCTCAACAACCTGGCCGGGCTGTACCGCAAGCGGGGCCGGCTGGCGGAGGCCGAGCCGCTCTTCGAGCGCGCCCTGGCGATCCGGGAGCAAGCGCTGGGGCCGGCGCACCCCGACACCGCCACCGGCCTCAACAACCTGGCCTTGCTGTACCGGGATCGGGGCCGGCTGGCGGAGGCCGAGCCGCTGTTGCAGCGCGCCCTGGCGATTGTCGAGCGGGCGCTGGGGCCAGAACATCCGCACACCCGCACGGTTCGAGCTAATCTCGGCAAACTCAAGAAACTCGTGCCGTAAAGGCCCTCACGGGCGCGGCCCCTTGCGCCGGCAGAAGCCGACGAAGGCGGCATCGGGGCGCTTGGGCGCGGCGCCTTTTTCGGCGATCCACTCCCGCCATTGCCGCTCCAGCTCGCAGACGGTCCCAGCCCGGCGCGACCTGGCGGGCTTTGTCGTGGGTTTCGGGCTTGAGCGGCGGCCCGGCGAACGCCGGCGCGGGCTGCGCGGCGGGGTCTCGCCAGTGGCGGTTGGCGAAGCTCACCACGTCGTCGGCGAAGGCGATGGCGTAGTCGGGGAGGCGGTCGGCGTCCACGATCTTGCCGACCATCCGGCGGAATTCCCGCAGGGTGCTGGTGGAGCCGGTCTTTTTGTGCAATTTGTCCAGCCCGATCTTGAACGCTGGCCCGTCGCCGCAGTGCTTGCGGGCGATCTCGTACAGACGCCGCTCCAGCGGCTTGCGGAGCCGGAAGTAATCCCGGTTGATGGTCAGCAGCTCGTTGGCGAGGATGGCGTGGTAGAACCAGTCCGACACCCGGACCTCGGCGGCGATCACCCGCCCGCTGGCGTCTTCCTTGACCGCGCGCCAAGCGTCGATCAGCCCGAACCCTTCCTCGATGGTCAGCCCGCCGGTTTTGATGTTCGTCTCCAGGCGCGTTCCGCTCAGCCGCCTCAAGGCTCCCTTGAAACGCAGGTAAGACCGGCCATTGGACAGGCGGTCAGTGGTGACAAAAAAGTCATGCGCCGCAAAGCGAATCTTGCGGCTCGGGGTTTCGCCCCGGTTGATCGCGGCCCGCAGATAGCTCGCGCAGTACAGCAAGATGTCTTTGTCGTGGATGGTTGGCAAGCCGAGCGCGCTGGGGATGATCGTCAGCGTGCTGCCGTTGTGCTCGTAGTGCAGGACGCGCGCGTCCGGCTTGGTGGAGAGCGAGAACACCGGATGCTCCATGCTCGCCATGTCGTCCTTGAAGGGCGGCAGCGCGTCGAACAGGTTGCAGACGAAGAAATCGCGGTCGGAGGGTTTCACGGGAACTCCGGGGTTTGTTCGAGCCATAAAAACTATCGTTATTTCACACACGCCCACGCGCTAAACGCCTGTGGATAACTCAAAAAAGTTATCCACAGGTGTGGATAATTCTAGCCGAATCGATACGTGCCTTTGCACACGGCGATACGTGCCTTTGCACACGGCGATACGTGCCTTTGCACACGCCCCCCTCAAAAAAACTGATTAAAATCAAATACTTGCTGCCGTTTTTTCGCCTTTAACACTCTTTTAACACGCTTTTTAACAAAAAACACAGAGAAAACCGTGTTGCGGCGGGTCAAAAAAGCGGCAATCGAAGGCCGACCGGAAGCGAAAAACCCCAAACCCATCCCGCCGAGGCGAAGCCTAAGCCCTGCGCTTTCCTGTGCCGTCAAGGCCAAGCCGCTACGCGGCGCGCTGCGCGCGGCCTTGACGGCGGAAAGCTTCGGGCTTTCGGGTCGCCAAGCGGGAATGGGTCAAACCGCCGCCTGCGGCGGCCGGTTTCGACTCGACTCGAAAGACGCGCGACAAAGAGAGCCGGACGGTCTTCGAGAAAACGGGTCGGCGCGGAGCGCTCAGCCCTCCGGCAATTCCCCGAGTTTCCCGCTCAGGTAGTCGAACAGCGCCCGCCACCGCTCGCCCGCGTGGTGTGCCACCTGCCGGCGCTGGGCGTCGAGCAGCAAGTCCAGCCGCTTGAGCGCTGGCGGCTTCGGCGTTTTGCCGCTGGGCGGTCTCCCAGAGCTTTTCCACGTCGCCCTCGTAGCCCTTCTTGATCCGGTCTTGCACCCAGTCGGCTTTGGATTTGTGAAAGCTCAACCGTTCCCGAGTCGCCGCTCGTTCCGCTTCCAGTTCCCGCAATTTGGCGAGATCGGTCAAGGCCCGGCCGCGAACTTCGTCGATCTTGGTGGCTTCGGCCAGGGCTTGCTGGGCGTACTCGCGCCGCTCTTTCGGCGACGACAGCGGGATGTTGAGCTGAATCCCGACCGTGACCGGCTCGGCGGTGGTGGTGTCGCCGGTGTCGGAAACGGTGCTCGATGTGCCGGACGCGGCCCGGACGAACACCGAGGTGTGTTCCAGCACTTGCCGCCCCAAGCCGGGCGGCCGGTGGGCCGACACGACGGCGCGTTGCGCCTGGAGCAAGGGGCTGTGGGCGACGATGAACGACAGCGCCGCCTCTTCCTCCCACGCGCCGGCCAGCGCGGGCCACAGCAGCGCCAGACACAGGCCGCGCCTCACGGCGGCTTGGCCGTGTTGACCTGAAAACGGGCGACGCCCGCCGCCGCCAGACACCGGGCCACGGCGTCGAGCGTGGCGAACACGCGCCGCCCCGCCGCGCTGGCGCTCCAGCGGCTCGCGCCGCTCGCCGCCTCGGCCGGCGTAAACGATCCACACCGCCCAGCCGCCCGCGTCCGGCATCGCCTCCGCCGCCCGCACCGCGCCCGCTTCGGCCAGCACCGTCAATTTCGGGATTCGCATCCATCAAATTTAGCGTTTTGATGGATCGAATTACAGAAAATGATGGGGCGAACCGACTGAAAGGGCTTGACCGAAACGTACCTTATAGGGTACGTATGCGGTATGGCTCCCCACGACGAAAAAAGAATCCGCGTCGCGTTTTATCAGACGGCGGCGGGCAACATGCCGGTCAGAGAGTGGCTGAAGAGCCTCGACCCGGAAGACCGCAAACTCGTCGGCGACGATCTGCGCACGGTGGAACTGGGTTGGCCGCTCGGAATGCCGCTGTGTCGGTCGCTCGGTTCGCATAAAGGCTTGTGGGAAGTCCGCAGCCCCTTACCCAACAACCGCGAGGCCCGCGTGCTGTTCTGTCTGGCGGAAGGCTGCATGGTGCTGTTGCACGGCTTCATCAAGAAAACCCAAAAGACCCCTGCCCCCGATCTCCAGTTGGCGGCCAAACGCATGAGAGAGACGCAGCGATGACCCCGAATCCCCACATCGGATCGAGCCTGGAAGCGTTTTTGGAGGAAGAAGGCCGCTTGGAGGAAGCCACCGCCACCGCCGTCAAGCGGGTGCTGGCCTGGCAGATCGCCGAGCGGATGAAGGAAGAGCGGATCACCAAGGCGGAGATGGCGCGGCGGATGCGCACCAGCCGCTCGCAACTGGATCGGCTGCTCGATCCGGAAAAGACCACGGTGCAACTGAACACCTTGCTGGAAGCCGCCAAGGCGCTGGGGCGACAGTTGCGAGTGGAGTTGCGGTAAAGCGCCCGCCGCACATGTTTTCGCTGACCGAGGATTTGCGGCGGGCGACGAGCGGACCGAAAGGAGGTGATACCCGATAAATCAGCGACGGTGAAGGCCGGGTTATTCCCGGATGCGCTCACGATTCAAATCAACCCATAAACGAAGAAAAAACAGTGAAACCAGGACAGCGACTCAAGTTGGCGGCGGGCGGAATCGCCGTCGTTTTATGCCTTTCGGCCCACGCGGGCAAACCCAAACCGGGCGATGACCACGACCGCGACCACGAAGACAAAAAAACCGAATTTTGCTTCACCGGCTTCGACGGGACGGTGCACTATCAGTTTTCGATCAAAGGGCACAAGCCCGCCGACGGGGAAATCGGGCCGTTCCAGGGCCGGGTGTTCGGCGCGCTGGTCCCCTGCGCGGGGCTCGACCGGTGGCCGCTCATGGCCACCGCGATCGCGGCCGGGGATCGGATCGTTTTGACTTTTCGCGCGATGACGGTCGACGCGGTCGGTTGCGGGGCGGTCGATTACCTCGCCGCGCTCGATGCGGGCACGCTGTCCGGGCCTCTGTACCTCCACAACGCCCGCAACCAGTTTTCCAACACCTCGACCCTGGTGCCGGCGCCCTGCGTGGAGCCGCCCGGCTCGCGCGGGCCGGGCGGCGGAACCGGGCGCGGCGGCGCGGATTTGCACGGCAACGCGGCGTTCTGACCGGCCCGGCGGGGCAAGGGGGAAGGGCCGAAACCATCGGCGGCCTGGCGTTTCGCCGAAGCCGCCGGCGGCGCTTCACGGCAGACGCGCCGGCCGCCCCCGCGCCGACAGCGGCCACCAGCGGCGGTTTCACTTGCGCCGGCAAGCGGTACTGTCGGGAAATGGCGAGCTGCGACGAGGCGAAGT
>JBAOII010000016.1:0-54822 GCA_037045685.1 Candidatus Competibacter sp. | reverse complement strand
CGGTCACCGCGAGGGCGAGACTTATCTAGGGTTTGAGGTCCCGTAGAACGGAAAGCCGGATTAGCGCCGCTTAATTCAAAGCCCAGCTGCTGCCTCAAGCACCAAGATGAGGCGTCATGTGGTCGGCACGACCAGTCGATTATGTTGTGGTCTTTTCATGAACCGGCAGCAGATATCAATTTACATTTAAACACATGAGGATAACTTGGCCTACTCAAAAAATTGGGGTCGATCAACTCAATTTTATCGCGCCATTTAAAATAGGGACGCTCACCAAGAGGTCTTTTTGAATCGGCCTTTCGCCAAGCATCATTGGTCAGAAACCGCCCATAAGACGGAAGAAAGTAAGGAGATGAAAGTAGAAGACTACCACTATCATCATCCCAAGAAAAAGACCCACTTTGTGGTCCTAAAGGGCCACCATTCCAAAACCATTTATACTGTGCGGCATGGCCTGGGTTTATTATTTCATTCAACTCAAGAGTCCCTGCATGCTTTCCGTTGTTCCCATGAAATATACTAATCCTATCCGCCTTAACAACAACGACCGACATAAACGGCCACCTCATTTGGTTTTTTCGAAGATTCAGCCAATGTGGTTTTACAAACCCCGCCTTTATGGTTCAGAAACGCCAGGATCATCTTATTTCCGTATTTGCGATTTCACGATTAATCGTAGAAGCGGATTTATTCCAAGTCAATCTCCGATAATCGTCGTTCGCCCCTGTTCTCGCCGTCCGGCTGAGGCTCCGCGCCCCGCACGCCAGCACCGCTGCTGTGGTGTCGCGCGGCGCGGGCTGTCCTAAGCGAACCCTTGCGCCGGGCGACGGGACGCGCGACAACATGCGGGCGGCAGCGGGGGGGTGTGCCCGCCGTCCCAGCCGGACGGTGGAACGTGGCAGCGAAGCGCGCTCTATCGCGCCGGGAACGGATCGGGAGGGGGAAGGCGGCTCGGTCGTGGACAGCGACAGCGCCGGTCGATTGCGGGAGGATTACAAGCGACAGTGAACGGATCAGCGTTGATTTATCATTTTAAATCATTTAATTTAATCAAAAGTTAAGCGGGGTGTGAGCTATGAACATCAAAGAACAAGTCGGACGCCGGATCAGGGTTCGGCGTGTCGAGCTGGGCATGACCCAAGGCGAGTTGGCGGAAAAATTACGTGTCGGCCAGAGCAATTTGAGCTACATCGAACGCGGCCAGCGCGATGTCAGCGTGAGTCTGCTAGCTGAAATCGCCGAAGCCCTGAAGTGCAGGCCAGAGGAGTTTTTTAGGTGGCCAGAAGCGGCTTAGCGGAGTCGGCGGGTGAGTGGTGGAGGATACGGCTGTGACGCTCATCAATCTACCGATGCGGTCGGCGCTCGATGAAATCGACGGGATCGCTACGGCGAATCCTTTGAAAGGATTTGCTCCAGTTCGGCGACAAAGGCCGTCATGGAAACGCCCATCGCCAAGCAAAAGGCTCGCAGTTCGAGCGCATCGATCCGCCGTTCGCCGCGCTCGCATTTCGAGATGAACGATTGGGTCGCGCCCAGCTTTTCCGCCAGTTGCTCCTGCGTCAATCCCTGCCGTTCTCTGAATTGCCGCAATAATCTTAAAAAATCGGCATATTCCGTTGAATGTATAGTTTTCGGTTTACTCATGACGCCGCGCCTTAAAAACGCGGATTCTTTTACACTTTTTATTCTGATAGTCAAAAAAAGGCTATTCTTTTTTTGGCTATTCCAAAACGGGCTCTCAGCGACGATAATCGATTTTTATGAGGATTTTATGACGACGTTAGATTTTTAGCTAACAAATTGAAATATAAATGAAAAAGCCCGCTGATGCTGTGGCGGCGGACGCGGGCTTTTCCAAGGTCCATTCAGGAGAAAATCCATGAAATCAGGTGACAAAGCTTACCCGGATTCGTTCCCCATTGCCAGCGGCAACCCCGATCCCGTCGCCGGCTCCATCGCCCATCTGCTCCATCTGCTCGACCGCCCGATAGCGTTCCACAGGTGTTTCGTTGACATCACCGGCTCGGTCACGGCCGCGCTCATGCTCAGTCAAGCGATTTACTGGCAGAAGCGCACCAGGGATCATGACGGCTGGTGGTACAAGACCCGCGACGAGTGGACGGAGGAAACCGGCATGAAGCGAAAGGAGCAGGAAGGGGCGAGGAAACGGCTCCGGGAACTTGGCATTTTGCATGAGCAACTGCGGGGCGTCCCGGCGACGCTCTGGTATCGAGTCGATGAAATTCGGTTGCTGGAACTGCTGGCGAAACCCGCTGAATTGGCCGCTGCTGACCCCGCTCCAGTTGGTACAAAACGTACCAACTGGAAGGGCCGAAACGTACCAACTGGAAGGGCCGAAACGTACCAACTAGAAGGGCCGAAAGGTGCCAGCAAGAAGGCCCCTTTTGGTCCAACATTTAATGAACAGAGACTACACAGAGACTACACAGAGACTACCACCACCACCCCAAACCCCTCCTCCTCCACGGAACGCGCGGCGGAACCCGAAGCGGCGCGTGGTGGTGGTGGTGTTCAGGACGAAAACCAAGACTCGGCCAGCGACCACGGGATAGCGGCGCTGGAAGCGACCGAGGAACAGGCGGCCAGCGGGGAAGCGGTTCAAGCGGTGGCGACCACGGACGAGCGCGGCGACACTCTCACCGAAGCGCCGGCAAAACTGGTCTACCCGGCGAAACTGACGGGACCGGAGCGCGAGGACATCGCCGCGCAAGTTGAACCGTTGCCGCACGAGGTGGCGCAACAGATGCTCGACGTGATCGAAGCGAAGCGCCAAGCGGGCCAAATCAAAACCAACCCCGCCGCCGTGCTGCGCGGCATCGTGCGCAAGTACCGCGCCGATCCGGCCGCGTTCGATCCGTCGCCCGGATTCGGGAACGCCGAAGCGCGGCGGCGACGAGCCGAGACGGAAGCGCGGGCGCGGGCCGAGGTGGATCGGCGGGAGCGGGAGCGCGCGGCGATGCGGGTAATTCCGGCATCGCGCGAGGTCGCCCACAAGTCCATCGCCAACCTCAAGCGGCTGCTGCGGGGCCATGCTTAGGAAAAAAAGATTTAAGGAGTTTTTGGTTCTTCGAGGATTGTTGTGGAGTTAAGCGAAGCTGATCAGGACCCGTTGCTTAAAATTGACAAAATTCCGAAATCCGTAACCCATGCGTTTCACTGTCTTGATCGAATTGTTAATACCTTCAATGACGCTCGTGGTCACCCGATGCGCGAAGTAGTTTAAGACGTATTCTTTCCAATCATTCAGCATGTATAAAAAGGTATTCAGATATTTGTTATTCATTTCTCTGGCCGCTTCCATCCATTTTTTTAACTCGATTTCGCCTTGCTTTCGCGTCAGATTCCGATTGAAAATCGCACGAAACATCTCCTTGTGATCGTAAATCAACTTCAATTCTGGAAACAGTAGAAAGGCCCGGTCGCGTTTCGTTGTCTGATCGGGGGTCAAGTTTTCGGCATTCTTCAGCAAGGCCCACTTGAGGCGCTTGAGTTCTTCGCGGTCTTTAAATTGGCGGCGCAAACTTTTCCGTTGACCGTCCACCGCTTTGTTGAGGTAGCCAAAAAAATGAAACCGATCAACGACCACGGTTGCACGAGGAAATACCGCCCGGGCGGTATTGATAAAACCCGGCCACATGTCCGAGCAGAACACGTCGATCCCTTCGCACCACTCCGTCCCCTTGTTTTTGAAATACCCAATCAATTTCGCTTGCTCGCGATATTCTAAAATATCAACGATTTCAATACGTTCTAAATCGACGATCACCGTGACATAGTCGCGATGTCCTTTTTTGATCGCAAGCTCGTCCATGCCCACGGCTTTCACTTTCGAAAGCGGGCGCTCTTGCAGTTCTTGCCGCGCACCCCGTTGGCAAATATCGTTAACGGTTGACCAAACCAAATTTTCTTGAGCGCTGACCTTTTGGATCGTGCTGGCTTTGCAGCATTCGTACACGTAGCGCTCGTAACGACAAGTCATCGCGCGCTGGGGCGCAACAAAATTGAAACGCTCATTGAAACGACGATCACAGTCCGGACAATAAAACTGCCGCTGACTTAAATGCAAATATACTTCTTTTCCGGTGATCGGCAAATCGCGAATTTGTCGCTCGTAGGTCTGATGCACAACCTGTCTCTTCTTCAAACAGTGCGGACAGAGCGTTTCTTCAAAAATAGAACTGCAATAAATATGGAGCGCTTGTTCTTGCCAATCAACTCGATCAACTCGAATTTCTTTAATCCCTAAAATCTGCTCAAACAATTCAGCTTCCGTCATTGGATTTTACTCTCCCATCGTGCGGTATCCTGAACTTGATAACCGGTCAAAAAACTATGCGTCCTAAAATGATGCACTTCCGCGTTCGACTCCACATGAATCCTCGAAGAGCCGAGTTTTTTGTAGAAAAAATTGCGCGGCACGAGGCTTTAAGCCTGATGAATAGGGGGTTTTCAGCCGCCAGGGGCTATACTTTACAAATCGAAATTCGGTTTTTGACTGTAGAAATCCCTCTTTCCGAAGAATCAAAATTGCCATTTTGATAGATCAGGATTCAGAAAACGGGGTGGAGTATCGATATGCCTTTCGACCGGGAGATATTCGACGAGGCCCGCCGCGAGTTCTTATCGCATCTGCTGTACGCCAAGGGCCACGGCAAATCGACCTGCTACGCCTACAACGGCGACCTGGGGCTGTGGGCCAACTGGCTGACCGAAGCGGGCAAGGACTGGCAGCGGGCGCGACCGACCGACGTGGAGCAGTTTGCGGCGTGGCAGTTGCGCGAGCGCCAGGTGAGCGCCCACATCGTCAACCGCCGCCTGAGCGCCTTGAGCAGCTTCTACCGCTGGGCCATGCGCCACGAGATCGTCGAAAGCGATCCGGTCTATCTGGCCGACAAGCCGAAACGGCCGCTGCGGATTCCGGTCTGGCTGGAGCGGGAAGAGCAGGCCCGGCTGGATGCGACGATCAAGAGCCGGGAGAACATCCCGATCAACATTTTCGGCGACAACAAAACCAAGATGACCGAGACCCGGCGCCGCTACGAGATGCTGTTCGGCCTGCTGCTCAACTCGGGGTTGAGGATCAGCGAAGCGCTATGCCTTAAAACCGCCGACGTGCGGATTCTGGACGGTCTGGCGAAGTCGGTGAGGGTGATCGGCAAGGGCGACAAAGAACGCCTTGTACCGCTTCCTGCGGCGTTTGGCGCGGTGTTCGGATTCTGGCTCAAGGACCGGAACCGGACGGAGTTCGTCTTCGCCCGCGCCCCCGGCCAGAAAGCGGTGTCGCGGCAATCGGCCGGGGCCTACCTGCGGCTGATGCTCAAAAAGGCCGGCATCGAGAAGAAGATTTCGCCCCACAAGCTGCGCCACACCTACGCCACCAACCTGCTCAACGCCGGCGCGGAACTGGTGGACATCAAGGCCCTGCTGGGCCACGAGAGCATCGCCACCACCCAGATTTACACCAATGTGGGGCAGGAGCGGATGGAGAGGGTGGTGGGGCGGCTTTAGGCGTTCGTTTGCTACTCAGACGCCAACTCCGCCAAGCGCTTGGCCACCTCCAACGGCTTGCCTTCGACGGTCAACGGCGACATCATCAGCATCGGTGGGTTCCTCGGGTGATTGCTTGATTTGGTGACATCAATCTACCCACCTCCGGGCCAACCGGGCAAGGTGCCCACCGCCCTTGTCATCTCCGATCTAGCCCAATGGCTGCCCCGCGCTCGACTGGTTACGCCCGTTTTCTTCTAAAATTAACCGAGTCGATGCTTGCCGTTTTTCAGGCAGCGCGACTTGGCTAAATTTAGCCATTACCGAGGTGTGCGGAAGCCGACCGGCGGTGAACGCGAGGCATCGACTCCGCCCAAGGCTTAAGGTGTTCATGGGCGTGTCGCCTGTCGCCCGAACCAAGGATTATCCTTTTACACCCACCGAGAATCCGTCATGCCATTAAGCGCTAATCTCCTGCGTGAACTCAGTAAAGGTAGGTTTCCCCTGTTTTCCTCCTCGGGCATTCCGCTTTGGCGAGAGCTGGTTAATGCGTTAAAGGTGGATGCGAAGAAAACCGTTGCGGAAATCAAAACCGCGATGCAGAAAGCCAGCAGGGACTACGACGATTACTATCCCTCGGAGATAGAGGTCAATTCGGTTCTCATCCATACCGGTCAGGATGATGTGGATGCCTTTCTCGGCCAAGCGCACAGTGATCTCTGCAAGGATTTTGGGATTGCTAGCCGGCCAGCGGTTCAGGCATGTGTGCAGGACATTCGAGATGTGATGCGGAACCGCGCCAACCCCCTGCCTGAGTCGCAGGTCGTCCTTGGGCTGGATGCCCATCACCGGATGGGTACGGGTTTGATCGCCGATCCGTTGACCTGTTTACCGGACCATCGATTGAGAGTCACCTTTGGTTCGGTGCCGGACCAAGATGAAATTGGGCGCCTGGCGCCTGTCTGGAATATCTTGAAACGGCGCGCCTATGAAAACCAGGGCGTGTTGACTCAGTACGGCGCCAAACCGCACTATGTCTTGGCGCATTTGCTCAACCATAATTTGAATGGCTCCGGCGAAGAGCCGAAAAATATGGTGCCTTTTTGGGCGGCGTCCAATACGCAGATGGCAAAGCAGGCGGAGAAATACGTCAAGGAACTCGTGTTGCAAGGCGTCGAGGTGAAATACAACATAACCTGCGGCCAGCCGGTTGGCATGACGCCTGGCCGATTGGCGTTGCAACCACTATGCGACCCGGAACAATGGGAGTTGGTCGAAGCCGAACAATGGCTTCCGCGAAGCTTCATCATTACTTGCGATGCGTGGGATAGCGCTCAAAACGATTGGGTCAGAGTCGTCAACGAGACGATTGACAATTATGTACCCGAAACGGTGCCTTACTTGCTGTAGAGGGGTCACCGGGCATCGCATTAAGCCATCCGCCGCAAATCCCGCGACGATAATGCGCGAGAGTGAGCGGTCGGGCCGTCTCTTGCGCAAGCGGCTTATCTCTCCACCAGCACGATGTGCAGCCGCAGCGGGCCGTGCGCGCCCATCTGCACAGTCTGTTCGATGTCGGCACTGCGCGAGGGACCGGTGATGAAATTGACCGTGCGCGGCATCCCCTTGCCGCGCGCGCGCAGCAAATCCCAAGCGTCTTCGTAGGCGCCGACGATGCGGTTGGCGCGCAGCACCACGATGTGGGTGTCCGGCAAGAAATTCAGCGTGGTCGGACTATCGAGCAGTACATCACTCCAAGTCCGCTGGTCGGAACAGGGGACCGGCCAAATGAAGCGGCTCGAACTCGATATCCGCCGCCTCTGGCATCGCCAACAGCTCGACAAGACTCGGCCGATCCCCCCCCGTCAAGCTCCGCTTATCGGTCGTGTCACCAGATGCCACTTAGCAACCGGAAAACCTGTACCCGTACAGTTTTCGACTATTTGCCTTTCCGACATGGTTTTCCGTACAGATTTTTAGGGTTACAAGCCACATGAATACCTGATCATTACCTCTGTCGGAAAACAATTATTTTCCGACATCCAGTTCAAACAGAGACTAATTTCAAATGGCGGCTGGTGACACGACTGTTGGGTCTACCCCTACAAAAACGGTCTGAGTTGTTCCGGAATTCTCTCCATCCCCCACCCCCGGCGTCACCGCCCTCTCGCCACCCTACAAAAACCGCCCGCAACTCCGCCGGAATCGGATCGGCGGGCGGCTCGTCCCCCGGATCGAAGAACACCGCCGTCTCCCCCGGCCTCAGCCAGAACTGCACGAACACCTCGCCCTTGGCCGCCACCAGATCCAGCCACGGCCCCACCCCCGAAGGACGACGATAGGGTAATTGATTGGTATACACCAGATCAGCATCACGTCACCTTTTGATGCGAAGAAGTTTTGCTTTTTCCCACATGATTTTCAGCGCTGGTATAGCCTTCTTAATCCAATTCTCGCCATTAGCTGAAAAACCAACATTATTATCTTTCTTCCACCAGCGAGATCCTCCACTCTCGCATTCGATACCAATATAGTTTTCATTGCATAGGTGTGGCACTCCCCAATACGCGCCACTCGTTGGGTTATCAGTGTTTGATTTTGCTGAATTAGGAAGCATGTTACGGATCTGAATTTCCTGCGACCAAATCTGATGCCAAACCTCATGTGCGATATG
This sequence comes from Candidatus Competibacter sp., assembly GCA_037045685.1. GTDB lineage: Bacteria > Pseudomonadota > Gammaproteobacteria > Competibacterales > Competibacteraceae > Competibacter_A. The sequence goes on along the minus strand of JBAOII010000016.1, from coordinate 46,640 downwards.
GCGTCCCAACGCCATACCGAACCATTCCTTCACGTCTCTAGGCACACTTCTTAACCATTGAAGATTAGCATTCACATCGTATCGTTCATTTGGATTTGAAGGAATTATTTTTTTAGTAGTTGCATTTAAATCATATTTTAACCGCCAGAGACCAAGCGATCCTTGCAGGGATACTACCGATTCTGTCGCACAAATATATGAAGATATTTGTTTTTTATCGCTAGCTTCAACTCGAAACCGCTTTAAACAGAAAGCTCTCCCAATATCCAACGGATTATTGTAAGAATTAGGTAATCGAAGATTGATCCCTTTATTCAATACTTCCAGTTTGTGTAACTCAATCAATTTTTCCTTGGCGGTCTTAGAATCTTTGCACAAGCGCACCACTGCATCATCGAAGCCGATTTGTTCCGGCGCTTTGTTAATAATAACTAGCTCTACATATTTCTTCTTATCTAACGTGTAGGCACGATTAAAACTAGCTTTCGCACTGGCCTTAACTTCTGCAGGTAGAGTTTTCCAGGAACCATCTTCAGATTCAATTAAATAGGCTTTTCCCATTATTATAGTCCTCTTTATATCTCCTCGACTTTACTACCTAGAACTTTTATCTTTTTTGGGCGAACCCATACCACATAAAATCTCGTTTCAATTCGACTCTTTATCCCGATGATATTTTTTGCATTCGACGGTCAGCGCGTACACCCGCCCAGCACCGTTACCGGCGCGCTCGGCGCGGAGCTTCGCTGTCAAAGTGTCGGTGTTCATCTCCCAATCCAGTGCCGTGTCGCCGCCACCGGTGCCATTCTCCGGTTCGTTGCTTGCCACCGAACTGATGGCGCAAATCGGCGCGGCGGTACAGAGGTCAGAAGCGGTGGCGGCGACCATTGTATGGACTTCCCAACTGGTATCCGTAGGGGGCAACTGACCTCCCAAGCCGATCAAAGGCTAGACATGCCTAGCTCATCATTGACAAGGCTATATCAACAGAATCCGCTATAAAGAGAAAATTCCTGCTGGCTATCTCTTCACAACGCGCTAAAGGCCCCGCTAAAGCCTGCACAAGGCCCCGTGAGATAGACAAACACGCCTCCTATTGAAGAGAGGTCCGCCGCTGGCTGGATCTGCCATTTCAGTAAAGAACCATCATTCAACGTAACAAAACCCACGCTGTTATTGGGGTTCAACAGATCACTGCTGCCCTCGCCGGGACAGGCGCCGCCCGTTATGACGAACCGTGAGATTTGCAATGCGTTCTCCACTCGGTCTATGGTCATGGTCGCCGTCCCTCCAGCCGCTGGTGACACCCAGTTACCCGACCAAGTTTTCGCGAAGGCATTGATTGCGGTGTTCGCGTCAACAGGAAAATTCTGCACCTGAGAGATCGCGAAATTCTGTTTGCTCTCCGCCCAGCTCACCTTAATCCCTTTTGCCAACGTGGCTAAGTTAAACTCGATGTCCGCGCTGAGGCCCTGAATGAATTCCTGCCCTAGCGTGGTTACGGTAAAGCTCGTGTTGGCAAACTCCACACCATCCGCGAGAGCGCGAACCGTATGGACACCATCGCCTAGTCGGTTGAAGTTATACAGCAAAATAAAGGCGTTGTTCTCATCGCCACAGACCGATACGGTATCGGGGCGGGTAGTCCCATAGGCCGCGATGATGGGAGGACCATTGTCGATTACGATGGCTATGCTGCCTGCGTTGCAGTGCCAACCCGAAAAGAAACCGATACCACTTTCGAAGCCGTTGGGCTGCGGGTTTTCCAAATTGCCCTGAGCAGTAACGGATGTTGCTGCCGTGAACAAAAAGAGCGACAGGGCGAACTGTTTAGCTATGGAAATCGCTTTACTGATGAACATGACTCTGCTCTCCTTTACTTAATCCAATGGTTCGGACAGTTTTGGTTTTCAGCCTCATGGATGAAAGGTCCATCAGGTTCATGAAACTTCTTTAAAAGTCAGAGCTTCGAGAATTGGCAGCAGATCAAGCAAAATCAGCAAGGTATTCTTATCAAATTTCGGTCAACCTCTAAGTTTGACTTGGGAACATCTCTATGTGGGAGCTGGGGAAGGGAATCCACCCGCTAAAGAAACGAAAAAGCCGCACCGCCTCGCGCGACCTTGACGACGGTCGCCCTCGGCAGTCCGGCTTTCCTGGCACGAATCCGCTCAGGACCCGCGACTTTCCGCCCCCGCCTCGCGGCGGGTTTGGCTTTAAATTCCAATTTTATATAACATAAAAATAACAATAAATAAAGTAAGTGAAATGATCAAAAATATGTCATTAAATGATGACTATGTTGAAAAGAAATTGTACAAAAAATAATTAAATGACACTTTTTATCTACAAAAATAGTTTTAGTTCGGCCGGAATCGGATCGGCGGGCGGGTCGTTCCCCGGATCGAACACCACCGCCTGCTCCCCCGGTCTGAGCCAAAACTGCACGAACACCTCGCCCTTCGCCGCCACCAGATCCAGCCACGGCCCCAGCTCCTGAGCGCGGGCGTAGCGCAGGGTCATGGTCTGGCCGGAGTAGATCACCGGCCGGTAGCGGTCGATGTCGGCCACCGGCTCAATCCGCGCCGTCTGAATCTCCCCGTTGAGGAAATAGGTCCGGCGCTGATCCACCTTGCCCAGCAGCCAGCGCAGCGACCGGCCCCGCATCTCGACTTTCACCGATTGCACGGTTAGCGGCTCGCCCGCGATCAGCCGCGCCGAGATCGGCAACAGGTTGTGATGGGCCTCGCTCTTGCCCACCGCGCGGGGCTGGCCCTCGTGCAGCACGATGAAACCGCCCTTCCACGTCCCGATGATCGGGTAGCGGCCCTCGACGCGAGCGAGCGTCAGGTTGTCCGACGCGACCAGCTCCAGCTCGTACCAGTGCGTTCCGATTTGCCGCTGGTACTGCTCGTGGGCGATGTCGAAGCTCTTGATCACCGCTTGCAGCGCGTCCCGAAAGCCCATCCAACTGAGCGGATACAGCGCCACGGTCGAGAGCAGCAGCGCCGAGAGCAACACCATCTCCGCCTTGCCGCCGACCTCCATCCGCCAGTGGCGGTTGCCCGGCGTCACCAGCCGCACCGGCGAGGGCCAGAACAGATCCACCCCGCGCACGTTGAGCATGTCGATCCACAGGTGCGACCAGTAGCCGCCCAGCGCGCACCCGAAGTACAGCGGCCGAATCAGCCACAGCGGCGACGCGACCAGCGCCACGGCCAGCAGGCCCACGGCGGAATGGGTGATCGTGCGATGGCCGAAACGCCGCTCCAGCGGCACGGAAACCCACCAGAACAGCCGCCCGATTTTCGAGGGGGGCAAATCGATGTCCGGCAGCAGGCTGGCGACGGCCGCGAGCAGCCAGCCGATGAGGTCGGGTTTGTAGCCGAACAGCGTCGCGCCGCCCAGATACAGCACCGAGGCGAAGGCGACGTGGGTGCCGAGGGTCATGCGGGTTCACTCGAACAGATCGGCGTGCGTCCCGGCGCGAACGAAGACGATCAGATCGCTGGCGGGCGCGTCGTCCAAGCGGTAGATCAGCAGGAAATCCCCGCCGACGTGGCATTCCCGACAGCCCTGCCACTCGCCTCGCAAGGGGTGGTCGAGCCATTCCGGGCCGAGCGGGGCATCATTGGCGACCAGCAGCAGCATGGCCTCCTTCAGCCGCCCCAGATCGTAGCGGCCGGAGCGGCTCAACCGCTCCCAATCCTTCAAAAACGCCTTGGTGTAATCGACCCGCCGGGGCGGCGCGGCCCGCTTAGCGCGCGCCGGTTTCTTGGTCGATGGCATCGAACAGCGCCTCGGCGCTCTCGAAACGGGCGCTGCGGGCGCGGATGATCGCCTCGGCCTCGGCCAGCGCGGCGCGCGTTGCCGCGTTGGGCGCTTTCAGCTCGAACGGCAAGCCTTGCTCGGCCACCACCCGCGTCAGAAACACCCGCACCGCGTCCGACAAGGACAGCCCCATCGCGGCCAGCGTGTCCGCCGCCTGCGCCTTCAGCGTCTCGTCCACCCGAACGTGAACCATCGCGGTCGTCGCCATGCCATCGCCTCAAAGTCTCTCGATTGAGATTGTTTGTATCTCAATCGTCTTGACAAGGCAATGATCCGCGCTAATTCGCCTTCCCCGCGCCCTTGAACAGAAACACCCGCAGCGAGATGACCACGGCGGCGACCATGCCGGCGAAGATGTACAGCTCGGTGTCGCCGGTGCCGATGGCGAGGTAGCGCGCCCCGACCACCGAGGCCAGCGCCACGATCATGACCGGGGTGAAATCGAAGTAGCGCACGCCCGCCGCGTGGCGCATTTCCCGGATGCGCCGCTTGTCGACCAGCCGTTCTTTGGCCGAATCGTCCAGCATGTCGGCGATGGCCTGCGGGTTGCCGCCGGACTGCTTGACGACGTGGCCGACGAACAGGCCGGGCGACTCGATCAGCATCCCGCGCCGGGCGATGTAGGTCTCCACGATCTCCCGCGTGGCCTCCGGCGCCAGCGGCGGGATTTCGATCTCGGCCATCTTCCACCACAGCTTGGCGAGGTTCGGCTTCTTCTGGCCGGCGCAGCCGATGACCTGGGCGGCGTCGAACACCGCCAGCCAGAACGCGACCAGGGTGGGCGTCACGCCGGTCAGGTCGTCCACGGCGATGAGCGCCTTGCCGTGGTGGTCGTGCAGGGCCGGGATGATCGCCGCCGTGAGGTCGCGCATGCTGAGGCGGTTGACGTGGCGGCGGACCTTGGCCCACTCGATCCGCTCGGGCGGGAAATCCCGGTACGGTTCGGGCAGCTCCAGCGCCAGCGGGTCGAGCAGGCCCGCCGCCAGCAACTGGCGGGCGATGTCCACGAACTGGGCCTTGGGCTGGTGGTCGCCGATGTGGATCACGGTCTGCGCCCGTTTCCGCCGCTCGTGGCCGCGGCGCTCCCGCTCGGCGCGGCCCTCGCGCTCGCCCGGCGGGTCGTCCGATTCGGCGTCGGCCGGGGCGCGCTCGTCCCGACCCCGCTCCAGCCGCTCCAGAATCGCCTCCAGGACGCTGGACTTGCCGACCCCTACCCTACCCGTCAAAAGGACGTAGCGGCCCTTCCTGACCTCCTGAGCGGCCTTCTCGACGAGGTTTTCGCGGCCGATCAGGCCGGTGATGTCGCGCATGGTTCAGCCCTCCGTTCGCGCCCGCGCTTTTTCGGCGGCCATCCCCGATAATGTAGCCGATGATTCGGATGTCAAAAATCGGAGAAAAACAGCATGGCCAAAACGATTTTGGTGCTGGCGGCCAATCCGAGCGGCACGGCTCGGCTCCGGCTGGATCGGGAAGTGCGCGACATTCAGGCGGGTTTGGAGCGGGCGAGACGGCGGGATGACTTCGCGCTCCGGCAAGCCTGGGCGGTGCGCCCTATGGATTTGCGCCGGGCGCTGTTGGACCACAAGCCGGCCATCGTGCATTTTTGCGGGCACGGCGGCGGGGAAGAAGGCATCGCCCTCGAGGATGACGGCGGAAACGCGAAACTGGTGAGCACGGAGGCATTGGCCGGGCTGTTTGCGCTGTTCGCCGGTTCGGTGGAATGCGTGCTGCTCAACGCCTGCCATTCCGCCGTGCAAGCGGACGAGATCGCCAAGCACATCCCCCATGTGGTCGGGATGAGCGAAGCGATCAGCGATGAAGCCGCGATCGAGTTCGCCGTGGCGTTTTACGACGGGCTGGCGGCCGGAGAATCGGCGGCGTTCGCCTATCGGTTCGCCTGCAACGCGCTCCAGCTCGAGGGCATCCCGGAACACCTGACCCCGGTTTTGAAGTCGAAGCCCGGCCCGCCGGCAAACCCTTAGCCGTCCCCTCGCCGGCTCCGGGCGCGGCGGGGGGACCGTGGAACGTGCCCGAACGGCAGGCCAGCCGCTTTTTCGTGGGCCGGGAGGCGCTGCTCGCCCACCTGCACGAGCGGCTCGCGGCCGGCGGGGCGGCGGCGCTGCACGGGCTGCCCGGCGTCGGCAAGACCCAGACCGCGCTGGCCTACGCCGCGCGCCATCGGGCCGATTATCGCGCGGTGTTCTGGGTGCGGGCGGCGACCCGCGAGGATCTGGTCGCCGGCTTCGGCGCGCTGGCGGCGCTGCTGGACCTGCCGGAAAAAGCCGCCGTCGAGCAGGAAATCAGCGTCGCCGCCGCGCGGCGCTGGCTGGAGCGGGAAACCGGCTGGCTGCTGATTTTCGACAACGCCGACGATTTGGCGCTGGCGCGGGAATTTTTGCCGGCGAGGTCCACCGGTCGATTGCTCTTGACCACCCGCGACCCGGCGACCCGCGCCCTGGCCGAGCCGCTGGCGGTGAACTGCCTGCCGCCGGAGGTCGGCGCGCTGTTCCTGCTGCGCCGCGCCGGGCGGCTGGGGCCGGCCGCGCCGCTGGCGGACGCGCCGCCGCCCGACCGAGACACCGCCGAAACGCTGGCCCGCGAGCTGGGCGGCTTGCCGCTGGCGCTCGACCAGGCCGGGGCCTATCTGGACACCATGCAGCTCGCGGTCGGGGAGTACCTGGAGCGGTACCGGGAAGCCGGTCGGGCGCTGCGGGCCAGGCGGGGCGGTCTGGCCGACCACGACTCGGTGGCGGCGACCTTCGCGCTGGCTTTCGCGCAGGTGGAAAACGGCGACCCGGCGGCGGCGGAACTGCTGCGGCTGTGCGCCTTTCTCGACGGCGGCGGCATCCCCGAAGAGCTGTTCGCCGGGGCGGCGGACGATCTCGGCCCCGCGCTGGCCTCGCCGCTGGGGTTGGACGAATGCTGCCGCGCCGCGTCCCGGCTGTCGCTGCTGCGCCGCGACCCCGATCACCGGCTGCTGCTGATCCATCCGGTGGTGCAGGACGCGCTGCGGGACGGCCTGGACGACGACGCCCGCGCCGGCTGGAGCGCGCGGGCCGTCCGGCTGGTCAACGATGCTTTTCCTGAACCGAAGTTTGAAAATTGGCCGGACTGCGAGCGCCTGCTGCCCCAGGCGCTGGCCTGCGCCGGCTGGATCGCGCGCGACGCCTCGCCGACGCTGGACGCGGCGCGGCTGTTGAACCAGGCCGGGTTTTATCTGCGCGAGCGGGCGCGCTACGACGAGGCCGAGCCGCCGCACCGGCGCGCCCTGGCGATCCGGGAGCGGGCGCTGGGGCCGGACCACCCCGCCACCGCCCAAAGCCTCAACAACCTGGCCTTGCTGTACCGGGATCAGGGCCGGCTGGCGGAGGCCGAGCCGCTGTGGCAGCGCGCCCTGGCGATTTTCGAGCAAGCGCTGGGGCCAGAGCACCCCCTCACCGCCCTGAGCCTCAACAACCTGGCCGCGCTGTACCACGATCAGGGCCGGCCGGACGAGGCCGAGCCGCTGTACCGGCGCGCCCTGGCGATCCGGGAGCGGGCGCTGGGGCCGGACCACCCCGACACCGCCACCGGCCTCAACAACCTGGCCGCGCTGTACCACGATCAGGGCCGGCCGGACGAGGCCGAGCCGCTGTACCGGCGCGCCCTGGCGATCCGGGAGCGGGCGCTGGGGCCGGACCACCCCGACACCGCCACCGGCCTCAACAACCTGGCCGCGCTGTACCGCGAGCGGGGCCGGCTGGACGAAGCCGAGCCGCTGTGCCGGCGCGCCCTGGCGATTGACGAGCAGGCGCTGGGGCCAGAGCACCCCGCCACCGCCACCGACCTCAACAACCTGGCCGCGCTGTACCGGGATCAGGGCCGGCTGGACGAGGCCGAGCCGCTGTTGCAGCGCGCCCTGGCGATTGCCGAGCAAGCGCTGGGGCCGGCGCATCCGACCACCCGCACGGTTCGGGATAATCTTGCCGAGATCAAGAAACGCCGGCCGTGAAGGCCCTCACGGGCGCGGCCCCTTGCGCCGGCAGAAGCCGACGAAGGCGGCGTCGGGGCGCTTGGGCGCGGCGCCTTTTTTTGCGATCCACTCCCGCCATTGCCGCTCCAGCTCGCAGAGGTCCCAGCCCGGCGCGACCTGGCGGGCTTTGTCGTGGGTTTCGGGCTTGAGCGGCGGCCCGGCGAACGCCGGCGCGGGCTGCGCGGCGGGGTCTCGCCAGTTGCGGTTGGCGAAGCTCACCACGTCGTCGGCCAGCGCGATGGCGTAGTCGGGCAGGCGGTCGGCGTCCACGATCTTGCCGACCAGCCGGCGAAATTCCCGCAGGGTGCTGGTGGAGCCGGTCTTTTTGTGCAATTTGTCCAGCCCGATCTTGAACGCTGGCCCGTCGCCGCAGTGCTTGCGGGCGATCTCGTACAGACGCCGCTCCAGCGGCTTGCGGAGCTGGAAGTAGTCCCGGTTGATGGTCAGCAGCTCGTTGGCCACGATGGCGCGGTAGAACCAGTCCGACACCCGGACCTCGGCGGCGATCACCCGCCCGCTGGCGTCTTCCTTGACCGCGCGCCAAGCGTCGATCAGCCCGAACCCTTCCTCGATGGTCAGCCCGCCGGTTTTGATGTTGGTGTTGATGGTGGTGCCACGAAGCCGGTTAAGCGCCATTTTGAAAAGCTGGTAATGGCGGCCGTCGGCCGGTCTGTTGGTCGAGACGAAGAAATCGTGGGACGCGAAGCGCACGGTGCGGCTCGGGGTTTCGCCCCGGTTGATCGCGGCCCGCAGATGGCTCGCGCAGTAGAGCAGGATGTCTTTGTCGTGGATGGTCGGCAGGCCGTCCGTGGTCGGCTTGATGGTGATGGTGTTGCCGTTGTGCTCGTAGTGCAGGACGCGCGTGTCCGGCTTGGTGGAGAGCGAGAACACCGGATGCTCCATGCTCGCCATGTCGTCCTTGAAGGGCGGCAGCGCGTCGAACAGGTTGCAGACGAAGAAATCGCGGTCGGAGGGTTTCACGGGAGTTCCGGGGTTTGTTCGAGCCATAAAAACTATCGTGCTTTCACACACGCCCACGCGCTAAAAGCCTGTGGATAACTCAAAAAAGTTATCCACAGGTGTGGATAATTATAGCCGAAGCGACACGTTACTCTGCACACGCCGACACGTTACTCTGCACACGCCGACACGTTACTCTGCACACGCCCCCCTCAAAAAAACTGATTAAAATCAAACACTTGCGGCCGTTTTTTCGCCTTTAACACTCTTTTAACACGCTTTTTAACAAAAAACACAGAGAAAAGCGTGTTGCGGCGGGTCAAAAAAGCGGCAATCGAAGGCCGACCGGAAGCGAAAAACCCCAAACCCATCCCGCCAGGGCGAAGCCTAAGCCCTGCGCTTTCCTGTGCCGTCAAGGCCAAGCCGCTACGCGGCGCGCTGCGCGCGGCCTTGACGGCGGAAAGCTTCGGGCTTTCGGGTCGCCAAGCGGGAATGGGTCAAACCGCCGCCCGCGGCGGCCGGTTTCGACTCGACTCGAAAGACGCGCGACAAAGAGAGCCGGACGGTCTTCGAGAAACCGGTCGGCGCGGAGCGCTCAACCCTCCGGCAATTCCCCGAGTTTCCCGCTCAGGTAATCGAACAGCGCCCGCCACCGCCCGCCCGCGTGGTGCGCCACCTGCCGGCGCTGGGCGTCGAGCAGCAAATCGAGCTTTTTGAGCGCCGCCGCTTCGGCGTTTTGCCGCTGGGCCGACTCCCAGAGCTTTTCCACGTCGCCCTCGTAGCCCTTCTTGATCCGGTCCTGCACCCAGTCGGCTTTGGATTTGTGAAAGCTCAACCGTTCCCGAGTCGCCGCTCGTTCCGCTTCCATCTCCCGCAATTTGGCGAGATCGGTCAAGGCCCGGCCGCGAACTTCGTCGATCTTGGTGGCTTCGGCCAGGGCTTGCTGGGCGTACTCGCGCCGCTCTTTCGGCGACGACAGCGGGATGTTGAGCTTGAATCCCGACCGTGACCGGCTCGGCGGTGGTGGTGTCGCCGGTGTCGGAAACGGTGCTCGACGTGCCGGACGCCGCCCGGACGAACACCGAGGTGTGTTCCAGCACTTGCCGCCCCAAGCCGGGCGGCCGGTGGGCCGACACGACGGCGCGTTGCGCCTGGAGCAAGGGGCTGTGGGCGACGATGAACGACAGCGCCGCCTCTTCCTCCCACGCGCCGGCCAGCGCGGGCCACAGCAGCGCCAGACACAGGCCGCGCCTCACGGCGGCTCTGCGCCCGTGTCCGAGCTTCACGGAGAACACGCGCAGGCCCGCCGCCGGACAGACACCGGGCCACGGCGTCCAGCGTGGCGAACACCCGCCGCCCGCCGCGCTGGCGCTCCAGCGGCTCGCGCCGCTCGCCGCCCCGGCCGGCGTAAACGATCCACACCGCCCAGCCGCCCGCGTCCGGCATCGCCTCCGCCGCCCGCACCGCGCCCGCCTCGGCCAACACCGTCAATTTCGGGATTCGCATCCATCAAATTTAGCGTTTTGATGGATCGAATTATAGAAATTGACGAAATTAGGCAAAGTTATCCCCAATTTCTGCGGATAACTCGATGGATGGGCGATGGTCTGTTCTATTCTTTATAATAAATTTGTTATAAAGAGTGCTTATCGGGATGATGTATGTTGCGTGATGTGGTGTGGCTGGGGGATTCCCGAAAGCGGGTCAGGGCGTTTCCGAAAGAAACCCAACGCGCGATGGGCGGCGCGCTGATGTTGGCGCAATACGGTGGAACCGCCGACAACGCGAAAGCATTCAAAGGTATCGGCGGCGGGGTTTTCGAGATTGTCGAAAGCTACCAAACCAACGCTTACCGACTCATTTACGCCGTCCAGATCGGCGAGAAAATTTACGTGCTGCACGCTTTCCAAAAGAAATCCAAAACCGGCATCAAGACGCCGATCCCCGATGTGGAATTGGTTAAGCAACGCTACCGGCAAGCGTTGGAACTGGCGAGAGGCGGCCATGACGGACATTGAGTTTGAACATAGCAGCGGCAACGTGTTTGCCGACCTGGGCCTCGAAAACGCCGAGGAGCTTTACACCCGCGCCGCGCTCGGCGCGCAGGTGGTCAACACGCTCAAGGCGCGCGGCTGCACCCAGGCGGAAGCGGCCAAACTGCTCGGCATCAAGCAACCGGAAGTCTCGGCGCTGGTGTGCGCCCGCTTTCACCGCTTCAGCCAAGAGCGGCTGATCGGTTTTTTGAACAAGCTGGATTTGAAAGTCACCCTCCACATCAGCCGCCACCAGCAAGGCGAACCGTTCCAGCAAGTTGCCATCGGGCCGTGACCTGCCGAACATGACCCCGAATCCCCACATCGGATCGAGCCGCCGCTCGCAACTGGATCGGCTGCTCGATCCGGAAAAGACCACGGTGCAACTGAACACCTTGCTGGAAGCCGCCAAGGCGCTGGGGCGGCAGTTGCGAGTGGAGTTGCGGTAAAGCGCCTGCCGCGCCCGCCTCGGCCAACACCGTCAATTTCGGGATTCGCATCCATCAAATTTAGCGTCTTGATCGATCGAATATCCGAAAAAGATCGATCGGCCTTCCGACTATTTGTCATGACAATGACATGACAAATCGAGTAAACTGCCGTTTAAATTTTGGAGGGCGCCCATGCCGGCCATCACCCGTTCCGAGAAACTGGATTTGCGGCTGACCCCGGCCGCCAAGCAATTGCTGCACGCCGCCGCCGCCGCCGAACGCCGCTCGGTCAGCGAGTTCGTGCTGGACAGCGCCTTGAGCCGCGCCGAGGAAACCTTGGCGGACCGGCGCTTCTTCGGGCTGGACGCCGAGCGCTGGGCGGCGTTTCTGGCGGCACTCGACGCCCCGCCGCGCCCGCTGCCCCGTCTGGAGCGGCTGTTTGCCGAACCGAGCGTGTTTGAGAGCCGCCAGGATTCATGACCGCCTTCGCCATCGAAAAGCTGGCGCGGCGGCATCCGGTGGAAACGTTCGACTGCGGACAAGCGGCGCTCAACCGCTTTCTGAGCCGCTTCGCGCTGGCCGGCCAGCAGGCCAACGCCTCGCAGACCTATCTGGGGTTGGCCGACGGGGAAATCGTGGGGTTTTATACCTTGGTGGTCGGCGAGGTGGCCTATGCGGACGTGCCGGAGCGGCTGACCAAAGGCTTGGCTCGGCATCCGGTGCCGCTGATGCTGCTGGCGCGGCTGGGGGTGAGCGTGGCTTGGCGAGGCCGGGGCGTCGGCGCCGGTCTGCTCAAGGACGCGATGCGGCGAACCTTGCAGGTGGCCGAGATGGTCGGGGTTCGGGCGCTGGCCGCCCACGCCAAGGATGACGCCGCCCGCGCCTTTTACGAGCGGTTCGGCTTTATCGCCTCGCCCACCGACCCGCTGCACGTGTTCCTGCTGACCCGGGATTTGCGGCGGGCGGCGGGCCGGGCGGGCGACGAGCGGACCGAAAGGAGGTGATACCCGATAAATCAGCGACGGTGAAGGCCGGGTTATTCCCGGATGCGCTCACGATTCAAATCAACCAAAAAACGAAGAAAAACAGTGAAACCAGGACAGCGACTCAAGTTGGCGGCGGGCGGAATCGCCGTCGTTTTATGCCTTTCGGCCCACGCGGGCAAACCCAAACCGGGCGATGACCACGACCGCGACCACGAAGACAAAAAAACCGAATTTTGCTTCACCGGCTTCGACGGGACGGTGCACTATCAGTTTTCGATCAAAGGGCACAAGCCCGCCGACGGGGAAATCGGGCCGTTCCAGGGCCGGGTGTTCGGCGCGCTGGTCCCCTGTGCGGGGCTCGACCGGTGGCCGCTCATGGCCACCGCGGTCGCGGCCGGGGATCGGATCGTTTTGACTTTTCGCGCGATGACGGTCGACGCGGTCGGTTGCGGGGCGGTCGATTACCTCGCTTCGCTCGATGCGGGCACGCTGTCCGGGCCTCTGTATCTCCACAACGCCCGCAACCAGTTTTCCAACACCTCGACCCTGGTGCCGGCGCCCTGCGTGGAGCCGCCCGGCTCGCGCGGGCCGGGCGGCGGAACCGGGCGCGGCGGCGCGGATGCGCACGGCAACGCGGCGTTCTGACCGGATCGGCGGGGCAAGGGGGAAGGGCCGAAACCATCGGCGGCCTGGCGTTTCGCCGAAGCCGCCGCCGGCGCTTCACGGCAGACGCGCCGGCTGCCCCTGCGCCGACAGCGGCCACCAGCGGCGGTTTCACTTGCGCCGGCGAGCGGTATTGTCGGGAAATGGCAAGCTGCGACGAGGCGAAGTTTTACCTCAGCCGGTGCGGCGTCGGGTCGCTGGATGGGAACAAGGATGGCGTGCCGTGCGAGAAGCTGTGCCGGTAATCAAGATTTTTGACACGAATTCCCATCTCTGCTCAATCAACGGCTTGGTTGTGCCAGAAATCAGGGACAAAATAGGCTCATAAACATCGGCTATGCGCGGGTCTCGATCAAATACCAAAACAACGACTTACAGCTTGCCGCCTCCCCAGCAGGCGGGGTACAAGCGGTCTTTGCCGACAAAAAAATGATATACTGATTGTGTGAAAGTTTGATCGGCCCATTAACCATTTGGTAATTGGATGGAGTGCAAAAATGCCTAAAAAAATGTCAGAAATTATTGGTTCTATACCAAACCTTTCTTCTACAGATAGCTTGAACAAAATGAATGAAATTTTACAAGAATCAATGATGCGAAAAGAGAATCCAGCAAAATTTACTTACGAGCGGTTGGGCGTATATATTAAAGAATTCGAAAAAGATCTTGACGATGAACATGAAATTGGTGCTCGACTTGTAACCTTTGGCCAATCAATTACTTTTCATATTACAAATATTGGATATTATGGCCCTGATATTATCAGTTTTGATGGATTTAATCAAAATGGAGAAAAACTTAAGCTTATCCAGAATATCTCTCAATTAAGCGTATTGCTGATAGCCATGAAGAAGTTAGAAGAAAAACCAAGACGAATTGGTTTTATTTGGGATGATGATGGAAGCAAGAAAATCTAAGACATTTCGCTACGGTCTGTCCCAAGTAGCCGCGCGGAACGGCTCCATTTAGAGTAGACGAAACGGCGGACCCACGCGAACGCCCGCCCACCGCCCGATACCCGCGCCTTTCCTTCTGCTGACGCACCGCCCGCTTCGATAGCGGCGGTTTCGGTCTCGAACCACGTCTCCCGCACCGTGCCCGGCTGCCCGATCCGGCCCCATTCCCGCACGACCGCCCAGCCGTCGAACAGGGTCCGGGTCACGGCGATAGTGTAGAACTTCAGTCGGTTGCGGGCCGGCTCGCGCCGTTCCAGGCGGATGGGGATCATCACCGCGCCAGCCGGGGCATTTTCCAACCTCACATCAAGGAGCCAAGCCGCGCCTTTGCTCCCAGGCATCCAGCGCCTCGCGCAACAGTTCGTTGAGCTTCAAATCGGCCTCCGCCGCGCGCTGGCGGAAGCGGCGGCGGAAATCCGCATCCACTTTGAAATTCAGCGGGGCGCTCGCCGGAGACTGCGCGGGCGATGTTTCCGGCTTGCGTCCGGTGGCGTCGGCGGAAGGGCCTGCCTGACCCTTGACGGCCACCAGGGAAGCGGACAAATCGGCGGATTTCTTGCTAGGCATATTTCGTTCCTGCTTTCTTTCGTGCTTTCTTGCTATCGTTCATTCTGGCTTTAACGAAAAGCCAAAGTTCGGCGACTTCGGCGGCGCTCCGACCTTTCGGGTCGATTTCCAACACCGTCCGCCCGTCGATCATCGAAGCGGCGTAGTCCACCCGATCATGCACGATGGCCGGCGCGACCACCCCATGCTCGGACAGGGCGGCCATGGCCTGCACGGTCAGGCGGCTGTTGGGTTTGGCCTGGGTCACGGCGAAGGCAAAAGGGCGGTTGGCGGTCAAGGCTAACTCGACGGTGCTCCCGACCGCCCGCAAGTCGTGGGGGCTGGGGCGGATCGGAATCAGAACGAAATCGGCTTGGGAGACCACGGCGCGGATGGATTCGGTAATCGCCGGAGGGGTGTCGATGAAGGCGTAGGTATAGCCGGCCTGGCCCAGCGCCTCCAGCTTGCCGGGAAGCTCCTTGAGGCTGACCGGCGCAAAAGCCGGGGTTTCCGCCTCTCGTCCGTTCCACCATCCCGACAGCGACGCCTGCGGGTCGGTGTCGATCAGGACGCAAGCGCCATCGCCCGCCCGCTCGGCGGCGACCGCGATATGGGCGGTGAGGGTGGTTTTGCCGACGCCGCCTTTTTGGTTCGCCAGAACAATGGTTTTCATCGCCGCGCTTTCGTTTTTTCGTTCCTTCTTCCCGGACAGAAAAACCGTTTTCGTTCTTTCTGGCTTGAGTATAGCGGAACGAAAAACAGAAAACACGATACCGGTGACCGCGCCGGTCGTAGAATATCGCCCAACCTCAGCGGCCCATGATGACCACCGGCGACCCGCCATGACCGACAAACCCTACCCCGAACCACCCCGCCCGACCATCGACGACCTCGACCCGGAGCTAGCGACGACCGACCGGCTGATCGCGATGGTTCACAGTAACCGCGAGGGCCAAGAGTACCCCACCGCCGAGGCCCTAATCGGCAATCTGCCGAAGGTGCTGCGCGCCCTGTGCGACCACCGCTTCGTTAGGCATCTTTACCGTTAGTTGCGTCAAGCCTCCTTGTTTTCCCCGATACAATTAAGGCGCACGATCAAATCTGCTTACGGATTGCACTGGGGAAGATAAGGCTTCCGAGCACAAATTGGTGGTTCCTGGTGGCGGGGCGGTGCTGGCCGTTGTGGTTTATGCCAATACTCGTTCCAAGCACCGGTCACATTAAAACCTTTATTGTCAGAGGTTGGCGTAAATTTGATAGACCTATCAGGAAAAGTGTTACACGACTGTCCGATGGTGGAATCGCAAAGGTCGCTAGCCTGTCCAGAACGCACAGCGGCTGGGCCTGGCCTTAGACCATGGAGTGGCCAGGCGAACCCCAAGTGTTTATAAGTCCAACCGCCCCAATTTCCAGCTCCATACCAATAGCTTGAATTAGACCCCGGGTCTGAAATGACACAGCGCACGCCCATTACTGGCCCCCCTCCGCCGGCTGCCCGTACTTCATAGGTTTCGAAATTGGCGCCGCATACTTTGGGATCTGGCAGGGGCTTGTAGTCTACGTTTTGGGTTAATTTCCAGGTTTCATTCCATGCTCCACCGACGTGGATTTCCGATGGGGCTTGGGATGCCTCGGTGATGCTCACCCTTAGATTTACCTTACCACCTTTAAATGCTTCTCCATTGCCGTAAATATCAGCCGCAGCACCGCCACCAGGGTTGTGTATGGCGTGATCCTGTGCCGCAAAACCGACATGTCTATACCCCTTATTTCCCCAATTACCCTCGCCATACCAATGTAATTGATACGTCGGCATTCCATGGTCAACTCCACTGAATAGTAACTTAACACATCTAATACCTGCAGGAGCACCATCAGGTTTAGCGACTACGTAAGTAAGTGTGTGTGGACCACAGTTAAATGCCAAAGCGGTTGCAGAATAAAGTAACACAAATGCCGCGACAAGCGCTTTACAATATTTTGTCATGAAATTTACCTCACTTTAATGATGAAACTGGGCTTTTTTTATTTGCCTAACGGGGCGGCGGATAAGCCGCAAAGAGTGAGAAAGCCGCAGGCTTTTCCATCCAGGGTCCGCTTGGCCCGCTGGTTGTGGGGCGCTTCGCGCTCTAACCGAAAGGATCAAATTCAGTATAGACGGGGATGGGCCTAACCACCCGTCAATCCTCCGATCAGTTTGGGGCGGATCAGGCTGCTAGCGAACCCTTGCGCCGGGCGACGGGACGCGCGACAACATGCGGGCGGCAGCGGGGGGGGGTGTGCCCGCCGCCCCAGCCGGACGGTGGAACGGGGCAGCGGAGCGCGCTCTATCGCGCCGGGAACGGATCGGGAGGGGGAAAGCGGCTCGGCCGTGGACAGCGACAGCGCCGGTCGGTTGCGGGAGGGTTACAAGCGATAGTTAACGCATCAGTGTTGATTTATTTCAATATGTAAGGTTAAAACCCCCGCCTTATGATCTTTAAAAATTTAATCCGGTATACTGATGGTGCGATTTCACCCGCGCCGGAGGAGCCGATCATGCCGCGACGCCAGCTTGTGTTGAGTGAGACCGAACGCCAACAATTGGTCCGTCTCCGGGATCGCGCCCGTCAACCGTATTTGCGCGAGCGGTCGGCGGCATTGTTGAAGATCGCCGATGGGATGCCGGCGGCGCTCGTGGCCCGGCAGGGCCTGTTACGCCCGCGAGATCCCGATACCGTCTATGCGTGGTTAGACCGCTATCAAGCCGCGGGCTGTGAGGGCATGAACGTCCATCCCGGACGCGGGCGCAAACCCGCTTTTTTTCCCAGTCCATGCGACGGTGGCGGCGGCCCATACCGAGCTGCAACACCTTTGCCGGCGTGACCCGCGCGCCTGCGGGGTCGAGCGGACCCGCTGGACCTTGGCGAGTCTCCGCCAGGCGTGTGCATGGCTGGGCGATTTGACCCTGGCCGGGGTCCATACGGTGCTCCGGCGCGCGCGCATCGTGTGGAAACGGGCGCGGGCCGCGATTCGCAGTCCCGATCCCGACTACGACGCCAAGTTGACCGATGTCGCGGCGGCGGTGGCCGCGGCGAAGGTGCAACCGGGGCCGGTGGTGACCGTCTACTTGGACGAAGTCACCGTCGAACGGCAACCGACCGTAGCGAATGCCTATGCCCCCACCGGGGCGTCGGAGCAGGCCCGCGCCGTGCGCAGCTCGAAATCCAATACCGCGACCCGCATCGTGGGGGCCTTGAACGCGCTGACCGGGGGCGTCTTCCATCGTCGGGCCAGCAAAATCACCGTCGGCTTCCTGGTGGCGTTTTATCAGGCCCTGTGTCGGGCCCACCCCGACGCCGGGCGCATCTACGTCATTCAAGATAATTGGCCGGTGCATACCCATCCCGATCTGTTGGTCGCCTTGGAACCCCAAGAGACGCGCTGGCCCTGGTATCGCCCCCCGAGTTGGCCCACGGAGCCCGGCGTGGCCGCGATCCGCCGCTGGGGCGCGCTGAAGTTGCCGATCCAAATCGTCCCCCTGCCCACCTATGCCTCCTGGTGCAATCCGATCGAGAAGCTCTGGCGCAAACTGCGCCAGGACGTGACCCACCTCCATCGCTGGGCGGATGATCTCGAAACATTCCGCACCGAGATCGACCGCTTCTTGGATCAATTTGCCCGGGGCTCCTTGGAACTGCTGCGCTACGTGGGCCTAGAGATACCGGATTAAATTTTTAAAGATCATTAGGCGGGTAGATTTCATCTCCAGCCCTTACTGGTAGAGTTGCTGGACACGTTAGCGACAAGCCACGAGGGGCGAGATGGACTATCGATATGGGAGCCATACGGTTTACAAGATTGAATATCATCTTGTATGGGTGACTAAATATCGTTACAAAGCATTAATCGGAGATGTAGGTCAGCGGGTTCGAGAGCTTGTTCGGCAGACCTGTGAAGCCTTTGAGATTCGGATTATCAAAGGGGTGGTGAGCAAAGATCATGTGCATATTCTGGTTTCGGCACCGCCGGAGCTCTCGGTCAGTGACATGATGCGCCATATCAAGGGGCGATCATCGAGCAAGTTGTTTGAGGAATTTCCGGAATTGAAGAAGCGTTACTGGGGACGGCATTTTTGGGCGCGGGGCTATTTTTGCGTGACGGTCGGGGATATGACGGAAGACATGATTAAGGAGTACTTGGATCATCACTTTGAGCCGGATCCAGCGCGTGACTTTCGGGTTGAACCGTAGGCGCGTCGTTGAGGCGACGCGCACATGGACTTTCAGTCCGTTACTTCAACCCACCGGCTTTCAGCCGGTGGTTGTTGAGTATTTTAAGTCACTTACCTTGATCCAAAGTTAAGCGGGGTATGAGCCATGAACATCAATCAACAAGTCGGGCGCCGGATCAAAGTTCGGCGTGTCGAGTTAGGTATGACCCAAGCGGAGCTGGCTCAAAAGCTCTCGGTCGGCCAGAGCAATTTGAGCTACATCGAACGCGGCCAGCGCGATGTCAGCGTGAGTCTGCTAGCTGAAATCGCCGAAGCCCTGAAGTGCAGGCCAGAGGAGTTTTTTAGGTGGCCAGAAGCGGCCTAGACGCTTGGGTGGTATCCACTTGAAAAAAGTGGTCGCTCGCCTAAGCTGAATCTAAGAGGCGCCCAATCTAAGAATTTAACTAGTTGATCAATAAATGAAAAAGCCCGCTAGTTTTGCTTGGCGGCAGACGCGGGCTTTTCCAAATCCTTACCGTCCGGGAAACCCCGGACTCCTTGCAACAGGAGGATCGCCCCATGTTGTGTCCGACTCCATCGTACCGAACTCGGTTCCCGTTTTCCAGTGCCGAAACAGTTGACGGCCCTCGCATCCGCCAAGGAGAGCCGTCATGACGGCCGCCACAGCCAGCGCCGCGAGCATCAAGCCGACCGACACGCTGGGTCCGCGGCAGCTTGTACGCCTGCTCGACCGGCCCATCGCCTTTCATCGCTGCTTTGTCGATCCCACCGGCTCCATCACCGCCGCCTTGATGCTCAGCCAGGCGCTTTATTGGCAGCAGCGCACCAAAGACCCCGATGGCTGGTGGTACAAAACGCGGGAGGAGTGGCGGGAAGAAACCGGGATGAGCCGGTGGGAGCAGGAAGAAGCGCGCAAGCGGTTGCGGCGCGTGGGGGTCATGCGGGAGGAGCGGCGCGGAATCCCGGCCCGGCTTTGGTATCGGGTCGATGAAGAGCAACTGTTGGCGTTGCTGGCAAAGACCGATCCACCCGCCGAGCCAGACGCTGGCCCGGAAGGCTTAGACCCCGCCGTCCCCCAGATGGAGGGAAAACCGCCAACTGGTCGGTTAGAGGCCAGCCCTCCAGATGGAGGGAAAACCGCCAACTGGTCGGCCACTCCGCCGCCAGCTATTACAGAGACTACAACAGAGACTACAACAGAGATTACCACCACCACCCCAAACCCCTCCTCCTCCACGGAACGCGCGGCGGAACCCGAAGCGGCGCGTGGTGGTAGTGGTGTTCAAGACCGAAACCCGAAAGACCAGGACGGCGACCACGGGACGGCGGCGCTGGAAGCATCCGGCGAAAATCCGGCCAGCGGGGAAGAGGTTCAAGCGGTGGCGACCACGGACGAGCGCGGCGACACTCTCACCGAAGCGCCGGCCGAACTGGTCTACCCGGCAAAGCTGACGAAACCGGAGCGCGAGGACATCGCCGCCCAGGTCCACGCGCTGCCGCGCGAGGTGGCGCAACAAATGCTCGACGTGATCGAAGCGAAGCGCCAAGCGGGGCAAATCAAAACAAATCCTGCGGCGGTGCTAAGAGGCATCGTCCGCAAGTAGGGGTAGACCCAACAGTGACACTGGTGGCGAATTCATTTTTGCTGTTAGTAACCGGCGTATTGACGGCGGCGGTGTAGCAGTCCAGGGGTTCTGTGAAAGCCATACCACCCGCGCGTGACCGATCCGGAGGTTTCCCATGTCGCTCCAGCCCCGCACTGCTTTTGAGATTCCGGAAGAAACCCAACGGGTCGCCCGCGCGGCCTTCCCCCAGAGCACCTTATGTCTACGGATCGCCGATGCGCTGGGTCCGGTTTACGGGGACGAGCAGTTTGCCGATCTCTTTCCCCGGCGCGGGCAACCGGCCGAGGCCCCTGGACGGTTGGCCTGGATCACCGTGCTGCAATTTGTCGAAAACCTGTCGGATCGGGCAGCGGCCGACGCCGTGCGGGGACGGCTGGACTGGAAGTATTTACTCGGACTGGAGTTGACCGATCCTGGCTTTCATCACACCGTGTTGAGCGAGTTCCGGTCGCGCCTGGTCGCCGGTCAGGCCGAGCAACAACTACTGGATCGGCTTCTGGAGCAACTGCAAGCGCAAGGTCTGCTCCAAGCCGGCGGTCGCCAGCGAACCGATTCGACTCATATCCTCGCTGCCGTGCGTGATCTCAACCGGCTGGAGCGGGTGGGTGAAACGTTGCGAGCCGCCTTGAACAGCGTGGCGGTGGTCGCTCCAGATTGGTTACAGAGGCTGGCTCCACCGGAGTGGTACGAGCGCTATGGTCGTCGGGTCGAGAATTATTCCTTACCGAAAACGGACGCCGCCCGCCAAGCCTTGGCCGCCACCATTGGATGTGACGGGCAACGACTGCTTGAGGCTATTGACATTGCCGACGAGCATCGCTGGCTCGAGAAGGTACCCGCCGTGCAAACGTTACGGCGAGTTTGGGCGGAGCAGTATATCGAACGCGAAGGTACGTTGGTTTGGCGCCCGGTCAAAGACAGGCCCGCACCCGCCGTACTGATCGCTTCTCCCTACGACCCGGACGCCCGCTATAGTACCAAGCGCAGCGTGGAATGGGTCGGCTATAAAGTCCACCTCACCAAGACCTGCGATCCGGATACGCCGCACCTGATCGTGAACGTCGAGACCACGCCGGCGACCACCCCCGACGACAACAGGATCGCGGTGATCCACGCCTCACTGGCCCAGCGCAACCAACTTCCCGCCGTGCATCTGGCGGACAAGGGTTATACCTCGGCGCAGGTGTTGCTGGATAGCCAGCGAGATTATCAGGTGGCTATCGTCGGGCCGGTGGCCGATGATCCCAGTTGGCAGGCCCGGGCCGGGGAAGGCTTTGCCAAGGCGGACTTTCGGATCGACTGGGACCGCCAAGTGGTCACGTGCCCGGCGGGTCAACAAAGCGGCTCTTGGTTGCCAAAAACCACGGTCCCCGGAGTCGTGGTGGAGGCCCGCTTCTCGGCTAAAGACTGCACGCCGTGTCCGTATCGCGCCCGATGTACCCGATCCAAAAAGGAACCGCGTATCATCGGCTTACAACCCCGCAATCAATATGAAGCCCTCCAAGCCACCCGCGAGGTTCAAACCACCGAGGCCTTCCGCCAGCAGTATGCGGCCCGTGCCGGGGTTGAAAGTACCCACGAGCAAGCCATCCGGCGCTGTGGCCTGCGCCAGTGTCGCTACCTCGGATTGGCCAAAACCCACCTACAACACCTGGTCACCGCCGTCGCGATTAACCTGATCCGGGTCGGTGAGTGGTTGGCGGGGACCCCAACAGCCCCGACCCGTTGTTCGCGGTTTGCCGCCCTTCAAGGAGCAGCGTGAACGACCCAGGAGAATTCGCCACCAGTGTCAACAGTCGTGTCACCCGCCGCCATTTGAGATAAGTCGCTATTTTAATTGGGCATCGGAAAACAGTTGTTTTCCGACAGAGGTAGTGATCAGGTATTCATGCGGCTTGTAGCCCTAAAAAATCTGTACGAAAAACCGTGTCGGAAAGGCAAATAGTCGGAAACTGTACAGGTACAGGTTTTCCGGTTGCTAAGTGGCGGCGGGTGACACGACTGTTGACACTGGTGGCGAATTCTCCTGGGTCGTTCACGCTGCTCCTTGAAGGGCGGCAAACCGCGAACAACGGGTCGGGGCTGTTGGGGTCCCCGCCAACCACTCACCGACCCGGATCAGGTTAATCGCGACGGCGGTGACCAGGTGTTGTAGGTGGGTTTTGGCCAATCCGAGGTAGCGACACTGGCGCAGGCCACAGCGCCGGATGGCTTGCTCGTGGGTACTTTCAACCCCGGCACGGGCCGCATACTGCTGGCGGAAGGCCTCGGTGGTTTGAACCTCGCGGGTGGCTTGGAGGGCTTCATATTGATTGCGGGGTTGTAAGCCGATGATACGCGGTTCCTTTTTGGATCGGGTACATCGGGCGCGATACGGACACGGCGTGCAGTCTTTAGCCGAGAAGCGGGCCTCCACCACGACTCCGGGGACCGTGGTTTTTGGCAACCAAGAGCCGCTTTGTTGACCCGCCGGGCACGTGACCACTTGGCGGTCCCAGTCGATCCGAAAGTCCGCCTTGGCAAAGCCTTCCCCGGCCCGGGCCTGCCAACTGGGATCATCGGCCACCGGCCCGACGATAGCCACCTGATAATCTCGCTGGCTATCCAGCAACACCTGCGCCGAGGTATAACCCTTGTCCGCCAGATGCACGGCGGGAAGTTGGTTGCGCTGGGCCAGTGAGGCGTGGATCACCGCGATCCTGTTGTCGTCGGGGGTGGTCGCCGGCGTGGTCTCGACGTTCACGATCAGGTGCGGCGTATCCGGATCGCAGGTCTCGGTGAGGTGGACTTTATAGCCGACCCATTCCACGCTGCGCTTGGTACTATAGCGGGCGTCCGGGTCGTAGGGAGAAGCGATCAGTACGGCGGGTGCGGGCCTGTCTTTGACCGGGCGCCAAACCAACGTACCTTCGCGTTCGATATACTGCTCCGCCCAAACTCGCCGTAACGTTTGCACGGCGGGTACCTTCTCGAGCCAGCGATGCTCGTCGGCAATGTCAATAGCCTCAAGCAGTCGTTGCCCGTCACATCCAATGGTGGCGGCCAAGGCTTGGCGGGCGGCGTCCGTTTTCGGTAAGGAATAATTCTCGACCCGACGACCATAGCGCTCGTACCACTCCGGTGGAGCCAGCCTCTGTAACCAATCTGGAGCGACCACCGCCACGCTGTTCAAGGCGGCTCGCAACGTTTCACCCACCCGCTCCAGCCGGTTGAGATCACGCACGGCAGCGAGGATATGAGTCGAATCGGTTCGCTGGCGACCGCCGGCTTGGAGCAGACCTTGCGCTTGCAGTTGCTCCAGAAGCCGATCCAGTAGTTGTTGCTCGGCCTGACCGGCGACCAGGCGCGACCGGAACTCGCTCAACACGGTGTGATGAAAGCCAGGATCGGTCAACTCCAGTCCGAGTAAATACTTCCAGTCCAGCCGTCCCCGCACGGCGTCGGCCGCTGCCCGATCCGACAGGTTTTCGACAAATTGCAGCACGGTGATCCAGGCCAACCGTCCAGGGGCCTCGGCCGGTTGCCCGCGCCGGGGAAAGAGATCGGCAAACTGCTCGTCCCCGTAAACCGGACCCAGCGCATCGGCGATCCGTAGACATAAGGTGCTCTGGGGGAAGGCCGCGCGGGCGACCCGTTGGGTTTCTTCCGGAATCTCAAAAGCAGTGCGGGGCTGGAGCGACATGGGAAACCTCCGGATCGGTCACGCGCGGGTGGTATGGCTTTCACAGAACCCCTGGACTGCTACACCGCCGCCGTCAATACGCCGGTTACTAACAGCAAAAATGAATTCGCCACCAGTGTCACTGTTGGGTCTACCCCAAGTACCGCGCCGATCCGGCCGCGTTCGATCCGTCGCCCGGATTCGGGAACGCCGAGGCGCGGCGGCGACGAGCCGAGGCGGAAACCCGGCTCCGGGCAGCCTCAGAGGTGCGCGACCCCGTACCCGCCACCTTACCCCTACCGGCTCGCCAAAGCGGCTCTAGGCCGCGCCCTGCGGGTCTGGAAGCGATGTTGCGGGCCACTCGTCAGGTGCTTCACATGACGGGGTAGCGCGAGGAGGAAAAATCGATGTTCGACAGACGCGATAACGACGGTTGCGGGGAGCTGCTACCCGGCCTCCGGCAAAAGACGCGGGTCTCCGGCGAAAAGGCCCTGTTGTCGGAGTTCGTTTTGGGTCGATGCGGCATTTTGCCCCCCCGCCCATCCCTGCGAGCCGATCGGCTATCGGGTCGAGGGGCGGCTTCGGATCGGCGGCGAGAAACTCGCCGTGCGCGCCGGAGATGCGTGGCGCATTCCGGCGGACGTCGAGCGCGGCGATCAGGTTTTCTAGGGCGCTGTGGCCTCAGCGGAGGTTTTCTTTCCGGAGTGCGAGGATTTTTTGCTCGCCCGATCGAGGTCCTTCTGAATCCGTTCCACGATGTATTCGTAGCGGCCCGGGTCCTTGCCCGCCAGCGAGCACAAGTTCTCGATGGTGTGGTTGATGTCGTCCAAGGTGAGGCCACTCCGACGCTTGTCCTTGAATTTTTTGCTGGCTTCGTCGGCAGCGTGGGCCAAGTCCTCGAACGCATCGACGTACCGGCGCTCCTGCGGTGTGAGCTTGTCTGGTGGAATGCGGGAGACCAGCACCGTCATGGCGTCGAGGACGCGGTTGATCTGCTTGCCGTAGCTGCCCACTTCGTCCACGACGTGTTGTTCGACCTCGGCGTCTTCCACGTTGCAGCCGAAGTTAATGGTCGGACTGAAGGCGCGCTGCCAGTTGGTCGTCGGAAAGTAGGTGAAGGTATAAACGAATTTTTTGAGGAAATTTCCGTAGAGCGAAAAAATGTCGGCTTGCTGTGCCATGGCGGCTTCTCCATGAATCGGGATTCCTGTCGCTATTATCCTCCCAAATTCATTGTTCCGCATCCGGTTATCGGTCGGTCGCGCACGATCACTTTCCAGTCAATTCTTCGATTCTGGCGTCAATCGCCGGCAGCAGCACGCTCAGGCAGAACTGCTGCATGCTGTCGGGCGAGTGTTCGGCGATGTACTTGAGCTTGAGCAGGTACGGCTCGGGCAGGCGCAGGTTGAACACCTTGGCCACGTCGTCCCGCACGCCGGGCGCTTCCCACGGATAGAGCGGCGGCGCGGCTTCCGGGGGGGTTGGAACGAGCGCGGGCGGTTCGGTGGCCTGGACGCCAGCCCCACCGATGAACGCTTCCAGCGCG
Source organism: Candidatus Competibacter sp. (assembly GCA_037045685.1). GTDB lineage: Bacteria > Pseudomonadota > Gammaproteobacteria > Competibacterales > Competibacteraceae > Competibacter_A. Next base: position 21,177 of record JBAOII010000016.1, on the reverse strand, counting down.
TCGCTGCCATGGCCGCCGATCCGGGGCGGCCGGCTGCTCAGCTTGCCGTCATTCACCATCGAACACCTCCCGGAACAACGCCCGCATTTCCTCCGTCGCTTTGGGGTCGGCGGGTTTGAGTTCTTCAACGCTCAGCCCGTCTCGCGCCGCCTTGCGATAGGCGATCCGGTCGCGGATGACGGCGGACGACAGGCTCAAATGCTCGAAGTCCGCCAGCAGGCTCCGGGCTTCGGCGACCTCGTTCACCGAGGGGTTGGTCGAGGCCCGGCTGATCGTCACCCAAGCCCGCAAGCCGGGATTGAAGCCTTGGGCGGTTTTCACCAAGTCGTCCATCCGCCCCAGCGTCCAGATGTCGAACTGCGAGGGCTGGATGGGGATATACACCCGCTCGGCCACCACCAGCGCCGCGCGCAGTTCCGCCGAGTCTCGGCCTCCGGCATCGAGGATCAGGTCCTGGTAGCGGCGGGCGAGATCGCGCGCCTCGGTTTGCAGGCCCTTGCCGAATTTCTGGATGCAGGCGACGCGGGGCCGGGTTCCGGTTTCGTCGCGGCTCTGCGACCAGTAGCTGGCGCTGGCCTGGATGTCGGTGTCGATCAACAGCACGTCGCGGCCTTGATGATCTTTAAAAATTTAATCCGGTATCTCTAGGCCCACGTAGCGCAGCAGTTCCAAGGAGCCCCGGGCAAATTGATCCAAGAAGCGGTCGATCTTGGTGCGGAATGTTTCGAGATCATCCGCCCAGCGATGGAGGTGGGTCACGTCCTGGCGCAGTTTGCGCCAGAGCTTCTCGATCGGATTGCACCAGGAGGCATAGGTGGGCAGGGGGACGATTTGGATCGGCAACTTCAGCGCGCCCCAGCGGCGGATCGCGGCCACGCCGGGCTCCGTGGGCCAACTCGGGGGGCGATACCAGGGCCAGCGCGTCTCTTGGGGTTCCAAGGCGACCAACAGATCGGGATGGGTATGCACCGGCCAATTATCTTGAATGACGTAGATGCGCCCGGCGTCGGGGTGGGCCCGACACAGGGCCTGATAAAACGCCACCAGGAAGCCGACGGTGATTTTGCTGGCCCGACGATGGAAGACGCCCCCGGTCAGCGCGTTCAAGGCCCCCACGATGCGGGTCGCGGTATTGGATTTCGAGCTGCGCACGGCGCGGGCCTGCTCCGACGCCCCGGTGGGGGCATAGGCATTCGCTACGGTCGGTTGCCGTTCGACGGTGACTTCGTCCAAGTAGACGGTCACCACCGGCCCCGGTTGCACCTTCGCCGCGGCCACCGCCGCCGCGACATCGGTCAACTTGGCGTCGTAGTCGGGATCGGGACTGCGAATCGCGGCCCGCGCCCGTTTCCACACGATGCGCGCGCGCCGGAGCACCGTATGGACCCCGGCCAGGGTCAAATCGCCCAGCCATGCACACGCCTGGCGGAGACTCGCCAAGGTCCAGCGGGTCCGCTCGACCCCGCAGGCGCGCGGGTCACGCCGGCAAAGGTGTTGCAGCTCGGTATGGGCCGCCGCCACCGTCGCATGGACTGGGAAAAAAAGCGGGTTTGCGCCCGCGTCCGGGATGGACGTTCATGCCCTCACAGCCCGCGGCTTGATAGCGGTCTAACCACGCATAGACGGTATCGGGATCCTCGCGGGCGTAACAGGCCCTGCCGGGCCACGAGCGCCGCCGGCATCCCATCGGCGATCTTCAACAATGCCGCCGACCGCTCGCGCAAATACGGTTGACGGGCGCGATCCCGGAGACGGACCAATTGTTGGCGTTCGGTCTCACTCAACACAAGCTGGCGTCGCGGCATGATCGGCTCCTCCGGCGCGGGTGAAATCGCACCATCAGTATACCGGATTAAATTTTTAAAGATCATCAAGGCCCGCAGCGCCGCCAGGTTCACCGCCAGCGTGGTTTTGCCGGTGCCGCCTTTCTCGCCGCCGATCAAGATGATGCTCATGCCGGTTTGTCCTTGATATGAAACGAAATCATACGGTATCACATCGTATAGCATGAAATTATACCATACTATATCATACTAACAGCCGGGCACTGTTCGATAGCCGCGTCGTGTTCGCCGCTTCCCGACCGCCGCCAGCATCCACTCGCCCACATGTATAATATGATACTATACTATACTATACAATATAAAACAGTATCGAATAGGATGAAATCGAATGGTATAAAATATGAAAATAAAAAATTCCGAAAATTGAATACAAAAAAATCGCCTTCGCCCAGCGCTTCACGCCTGATGAATAGGCTATTTTTCGCGGCGGTGGGCTATACTTGCGAAATCGAGTTTGCGATTTTGATTGTGTAAATGCGGATTTGCGAAAATTTAAATCCCCGCCCCGAACGCCGCAGGGTGGCGGGGAGCGGGTGGAGCATCGCCATGAGTTTCGACCGCGAGATATTCGACGAGGCCCGGAAAGAGTTTTTGTCGCATCTGCTCTACGCCAAGGGCCACCGCCCGCGCACCTGCTACGGCTACAACTCCGACCTCGGCCTGTGGCGGGACTGGCTGCTGGAGGCCGGCAAAGACTGGCAGCGCGCCAAGCCGACCGACGTGGAGCAGTTCGCGGCGTGGCAGTTGCGGGAGCGCAAGATCGGCGCCCACATCGTCAACCGCCGCCTGAGCGCCTTGAGCAGCTTCTACCGCTGGGCGCTGCGCCACGAGATCGCCGAAAGCGATCCGGTCTATCTGGCCGACAAGCCCAAGCGGCCGCTGCGGATTCCGGTCTGGCTGGAGCGGGAAGAGCAGGCCCGGCTGGATGCGACGATCAAGAGCCGGGAGAACATCCCGATCAACATCTTCGGCGACAACAAGGCCAAGATGACCGAGACCCGCCGCCGCTACGAGATGCTGTTCGGCCTGCTGCTGAACTCGGGGTTGCGCATCTCGGAGGCCCTCGGCCTGAAGGTCGCGGACGTGCGGCTGGTGGACGGCACGGCCAAGTCCGTTCGCGTCATCGGCAAGGGCGACAAAGAGCGCCTCGTGCCGCTTCCCGCGAGCTTTGGCGCGGTGTTCGGGTTCTGGTTGAAGGACCGGCCCCGGACGGAGTTCGTTTTTGCCCGCGCCCCCGGCCAGAAAGCCGTCTCGCGGCAATCGGCGGGCGCGTATCTGCGGCTGATGCTCAAGAAGGCCGGCATCGAGAAAAAGATTTCGCCCCACAAGCTGCGCCACACCTACGCCACCAACCTCCTGAACGCCGGGGCGGAGCTGGTGGACATCAAGGCCCTGCTCGGCCACGAGTCCATCGCCACCACCCAGATTTACACCAACGTGGGGCAGGAGCGCATGGAGCGGGTGGTGGGGAGGTTGTGAACATTCTTCATTTGGCTAGAATCCGCTCCTTGTGGACAGGGTAACTCATCACTACTCCGGCTCACCCTTAGCCAGCCGTCACGGCCCCTCTGCTTGATCGGTTACGCCTTGGTGAAATGGTGAAATACATCATCATGTATGCTCCAAAATTAACACTGTTGGTTAGAGAAGTAGGAAATCAACCGGCTTTGCTAATGAATACTTAACTAAAAGGGCTAGGCAATGTTTATCTATATAAAAAATGTAGTAGAATTAAATATTAAAGCAATAATTACTGCATATCTATTAACACATATTGCTTTATCTATATATCCAGCTTCAGCAAGAGTTATTTTAGACTGGCGTCTCGAACCTGATTCAGCATCAAAACGATTACCTCAAACTGATCAAAATAAGCCAATGCAGTTTTCTACTTTTGGGGTTTGTCCAGGTAGTGGTTGCCCCATGCTAATTTTAGCAGAAGGTATAATACAGCCAGAAACTGTAGATAAGTTTAAAGATTTTTTAAAAAAAAATGAGTATTATGGTGATACCGTCTGTTTTAACAGTATTGGAGGGAATCTCGAAGGAGGAATAGCTTTAGGAAGAGAAATCCGTAAACGTGGTTTTGATACATGTATTTTAAATTATTATACATCGGAAAATTATGATGGAGAAGTAACTATATATGCTGAAAATTCAGTTTGCCTTTCAGCCTGCGTATATGCGTTTCTTGGGGGAGTAAACAGAGAAATTGAACCTAATGCGAAATTTGGAGTTCATCAAATTTCTGGTCAACAAGGAAATGTAGGGGATAGTGCTACCCAACTTGCCTTAGCTGAAATTTCAGCTTATTTAGATGAGATGGGCATAGATAGGAGATTATTGGATATCGCGTCTAAAATTCCTGCTAATGAAGAAATTCCCTCTGTTTCTTTAAATACATCAAAGAGGCTTAAAGTAGAAAATATTGGTCGATCTGAAGAGAATGATAAATGGTCTATAGAAGTTAGTGAGTCTGGAATACCATATATATATATTCAGAGTGAGCATCCATACAATAAAAAAATAAAAGTAATTCTTATAATATGGTATGATAATGGTGAGCTTTTACTAAAGATAAAAAGTGATTATAATCCAAGATATTATGAAGATATAGTTAAGCATTTAAAAGATGCATTTTCTCGAATTAAGCTAGATGATGCAACACCTTCAATAGAGATTAAAATTGATAATCAACTTGCTGCTGAATATGAAAATGTAAGTTATGAAATATTAGATAAATCTATGTCTACCGTACTCAAGGTAAATAATTCTTTATTTAGATATATGTTAAATGGTAATAATATTGAAATAGATATTAACGTAGCTAATGCATGGAGGGATTATAATCCTAGTATGAATTTTACTCTTAAAGGATTCAGAAAGGCAATAAAAGTAATTCTAAAATAAATAACAAGTGTTAATTAGAGTCTTTGGTTTTGTTACAATTATTCGGTAATTTACTTTTATCACAATCACCTTGAATTGGATCAGTAGATCTTGAAGGAAGTTTCTTTGGTTCAGCTTGATTATTAAATCCCTTTAATGATTGAGGATTTCTTCTATTGAGTTCTGGTATTTCTTCATTAGAAGAAGACTCTTTATACTGATCTTTAAAATCGGCTGAGACAGCTATTGAAGTAGGTAAAACTAATAGAATAGTATTAATCAAAATCTTAATAATCATATACATTTAACTCACTCTCGAAGATCGTGTAAGCTAGCAAGCGGCCAACCATTAGTGGAACCATCTGTCTGATAAAAACCATATAGCATAATAGTTTTTACATAAGATGGAATAACAAATTCATAGTTAAGCGTGTCAGATTCTCCAGGATGTATTTCTCTATCTATTTCTTTCTGGTAAGGTTTACCAATTAAAGGCCAATCAATATCTCCTTTCTCAGAAATTAAATTAATGTCTTGTTCGATTTTATCTTTTATATTCTTATCTATCGGCAAAATCTTTTGTAACCATACTTTTTCTGAACTTAAGCTAACCGGTCTTTTCCCTGGATTTTCTAATTTTATAGAAACATAGATCCATGTCCAATCATCATGAATTTTATAATATTTGACTAAGTGACTTTGATTAATCCTTGGTGAAGTTTCGGCTTGGAAAAAAAACCACCAACCTGCCGCAATTATTGCAGCAATAGTAAAAATAGATTGTAAGATACTGATAAATTCGTTAACTCGACTAAAGCTTGGCTTTGATTTATCTGGACAAGGTTTATCTTTTTGGTTTTTTTCCATAAAATGCCAACTTAATGAAGTAGTTTGATATTTTAGACAAACCCTTGGGATCACTCGGGATCTGCGACTTTCTGTCCCAACCTCACGGTAGGTTTGGTTTTGGGTACTACGACATGCTTTAACCGTAGCTCGCCAAAAACCCGATATACAAGGAGTAAAATAGTGAGGAATTAAAAAATTTTCTCGGGGTCAGCGCTGCTCGCTTCCCCCAAAAACCGCCTCAACTGCTCCGGTATCCGCTCCACCTCTTGTTCCTCCCCCGCCCCCAGCGTGACCGCCGTCTCCCCCGGCCTCAGCCAGAGCTGCACGAACACCTCGCCCTTGGCCGCCACCAAATCCAGCCACGGCCCCAGCTCCTGGGCGCGGGCGTAGCGCAGCGTCATGGTCTGGCCGGAGTAGATCACCGGCCGGTAGCGGTCGATGTCGGCCACCGGCTCAATCCGCGCGGTCTGAATCTCCCCGCTGAGGAAATACGCCCGGCGCTGATCCACCTTGCCCAGCAGCCCGCGCAGCGACCGGCCCCGCATCTCGACCTTGACCGACTGCACGCGTTAGCGGCTCGCCCGCGATCAGCCGCGCCGAGATCGGCAACAGGTTGTGATGGGCCTCGCTCTTGCCCACCGCGCGGGGCTGGCCCTCGTGCAGCACGATGAAGCCGCCCTTCCACGTCCCGATGATCGGGTAGCGGCCCTCGACTCTCGCCAGCGTCAGGTTGTCCGAGGCGACCAGCTCCAGGTCGTACCAGTGCGTTCCGATTTGCCGCTGGTACTGCTCGTGGGCGATGTCGAAGCTGCTGGATCACCGCTTGCAGCGCGTCGCGAAAGCCCATCCAACTGAGCGGATACAGCGCCACGGTCGAGAGCAGCAGCGCCGAGAGCAACACCATTTCCGCCTTGCCGCCGACCTCCATCCGCCAGTGGCGGTTGCCCGGCGTCACCAGCCGCACCGGGCGAGGGCCAGAACAGGTCCACCCCGCGCACGTTGAGCATGTCGATCCACAGGTGCGACCAGTAGCCGCCCAGCGCGCACCCGAAGTACAGCGGCTGCACCAGCCACAGCGGCGACGCGACCAGCGCCACGGCCAGCAGGCCCACGGCCGAATGGGTGATCGTGCGATGGCCGAAGCGCCGCTCCAGCGGCACGGAAACCCACCAGAACAGCCGCCCGATTTTCGAGGGGGGCAAATCGATGTCCGGCAGCAGGCTAGGCCGACGGCCGCCAACAGCCAGCCGATGAGGTCGGGTTTGTAGCCGAACAGCGTCGCGCCGCCCAGATACAGCACCGAGGCGAAGGCGACGTGGGTGCCGAGGGTCATGCGGGTTCACTCGAACAGATCGGCGTGCGTCCCGGCGCGAACGAAGACGATCAGATCGCTGGCGGGCGCGTCGTCCAAGCGGTAGATCAGCAGGAAATCCCCGCCGACGTGGCATTCCCGGCAGCCCTGCCACTCGCCTCGCAAGGGGTGGTCGAGCCATTCCGGGCCGAGCGGGGCATCATTGGCGACCAGCAGCAGCATGGCCTCCTTCAGCCGCCCCAGATCGTAGCGGCCGGAGCGGCTCAACCGCTCCCAATCCTTCAAAAACGCCTTGGTGTAATCGACCCGCCGGGGCGGCGCGGCCCGCTTAGCGCGCGCCGGTTTCTTGGTCGATGGCATCGAACAGCGCCTCGGCGCTCGTAAAGCGCGCATTGCGCGTTCGGATGATCGCCTCGGCCTCCGCCAGCGCGGCGCGCGTTGCCGCGTTGGGCGCTTTCAGCTCGAACGGCAAGCCTTGCTCGGCCACCACCCGCGTCAGAAACACCCGCACCGCGTCCGACAAGGACAGCCCCATCGCCGCCAAGGTATCCGCCGCCTGCGCCTTCAGCGTCTCGTCCACCCGAACGTGAACCATCGCGGTCGTCGCCATGCCATCGCCTCGCTTGTTTCTCAATTGAGATCGCTTGTATCTCAATAACTCCGGCGAAACAAGCGTCATGACCAGCGGCCCAGCTCGTGCGCGCTCATCTGGGCGGCGTCCAGCACCGTCCGGGGAATTTCGAGGGTGGCGGTGGCGGATTCGGGCAGGACGGCAACTCCGTTCGAGGATCTTGGTGACCGCAGGCAAGTATGGCGGATCGGACACCCGCCGCCCCGGAGAAACCGCCGGGCACCCTTGAGCCGCAACATCCGGCCGCCAGCGCCCTTGGAACGCTTCGCGGCCGCGTCTCCGGGCCGAACCGAAGACCCGACGAGGCGGGTCAGGGATGACCCGGCGAGGAAGGGTCCCCACTGCGCCCCACAGGGACGTTCCCGCCCGCCCGTGCCGGGGCGGGAGCCCGGACCCGACCGTACATAGACATATACAGAGCCGGAAATCGCCCCCACCCGTCAAGGGGTTGCGAGGGAGCCAGTAAGCTTGTAGGCTTACTTGGTAAGCTCTACAGCTTACCGAATTATCTCTACAGATAACTTGATCGGGGGAGGACGGGGTGAAAAAGCGAAAAATCGTCGGTTGCGTGGACGAGCACGGCGAACTCCACCATGGGATTCCGGTATTCTGTCGGACCAAGATCCACAGCCCCTACGGTGAAAGTTGGATGCAGATCAACCAGCACTTCCTCGAAGAGTTCGCCGCTCGGCGCGACGTCGGGCTGGAGGTCTACCGGGTCTTCATGTACCTCAACGCCCGTCTCGACTTCCACAACATCATCCGCGTCCCGCAAGTCGAGATCGCCAAGGCCCTCGGGATGCACAAGCAGTCCGTCCACAAGGCCGTCAAGAAGCTGGTCGATCTCGGCATCCTGATTCCCGGACCGGTCGCCAGCGCCTGGCGGCTCAACCCGCAAGCCGGCTGGAAGGGCAAGGTCGTCGATCTCCGGGAAGCCCAGCGCCAGCACCTCGAACTCGTCAAGTGATTCCGGCCGGCGCCGAACGGGCGGACATCAAGGCCCTGCTCGGCCACGAGAGCATCGCCACCACCCAGATTTACACCAACGTCGGGCAGGAGCGGATGGAGCGGGTGGTGGCGAGGTTGTGAGGGTTGGGGGCGCATGACAAAAAGCAAGACCCGATAATCATCTGGCCGGCCCCCCTTCAAGCTCCCGGCCCGCCTCTCTTATGCGGCGACCGGCGAACAAAACCACAGCTTGTTGCCTTCGCTGTCGAGAAAACTGCCCACGTAAAAATCGCCGTAGGGCCGTACCTCGTCGGCGATGACGATCCCACGGGCGCGCAAGGCGTTCTGGGTGGCTGGCGCGTGCTCGGTGGCCAGGGTGACGCGCGGATTGGGCCGGTTGGTGGGCGGCGCCCAGTCGGGTTTGAGCATCAGGATCACGGAATCCAGCCACCAGCCAACCTGTTCCTCGCCCTCGAACGCGGGCGGCAAGCCCAGTTGCCGGCCGTAAAACTGGTTGGCGCGATTCAGATCGGCGACCGCGAGGGCAATGACTTTAACCCGTTGCAGGCCGAGGGGCGGCAAGGTGTCGAGCATGGCCTCGTTCTCCGGGACAGCGCGGCGCGGCAGCGCCGAGCACGCCGTGAATAGAGCATGAAGCGCGCGGCCCCGGTAAAACCGGGGCCGGTTTCCGGATGCCCCAAGCAGTTCGATTTAGACCTGTTGCAGGACGGTCAACGCCTTCGCGGCGTCCTCGGCGGAATCCAGCCCGATATACAGGATGAATCGGGTCCCGAGCACCGCCGCCGAGAACCCGCGCAGATTGAGGCCCGCTGCCGCCAGTTGAGCGGCCAGGGCGGCGGCAATCCCCGGCTGGTTCGGGCCTTCGACCCGCACCGAATGCACGCGCGCGGTCAGGTTGAAGCCCAGGGTGGCGGCGGCTTCGAGTTCGGCGTCGCCGGTTAACGGAGTGACGTAGACAACTGACTGGCCGGGTTGGTCTGGCTCTCGTCGGGCGAGGATGAAGTTGAGATTGGCGCCGGTTTCCCGCAGGCCGGCCAGGATATTAGCCAAGCTGCCGGGCTTGTCTTCGATGCTGGCGGCCCACACCTCGACGCGTTCAGCGATCAGGTCCATGGCGTTGTCCTCCTCCGCCCTTCAGGCGGGTCACAAAACACGCACGTTGGTTAGCCCATCGCCCGCCGCCCGGGGATGACCGCGAGGCGGCTCGCTCAAAAGATAGTATAGAAATCCGAAATTACCAGTAAAAAACTCGAGAATTGAGCGATCAGCAGGCATGAGCCGAGCGCTCCCGGGCGAGCACTTCACAAAAACTTTCTCAGGATCGGAGACGGGCGAGCTAGCGAACGGCGGCGGCGACCGCCCGCGGCGGCCCGTCTCCGCCTCGCGGCGTGGCGCAAGGACGCGCTCGACCGGTTACGCCGATCAGCAAAAGGCGTTCCCCGAAAAACACGCTATAGTTTTTGGGCCGCATACAGCGGTAAACCAAAACAGAGGATGGGTGTGATGGAAAATACAGTCAAAGACCTCATAGAAAAACAGCAGGCATTTGTTTCCAAATACCTTGTGGGCGCTGGAGCTCCCGCCACCACCTATACTTATGACTGTCAGGTATCAATCGCCTCTGCTGGAGGCGGTTATCTCAATGTCGATTTCAAGAAAAACGGTTCGGTATTTGCCAAGTTTCAGGGAGGGTTTGGCGGAGGCGTCGGCGGCTATACCGGATGGGGGACGGCATGGTTCGACAAGCCGGTGGAGGAACTGATAGGTCAGACGGCCGGATTCACGGTTGAAGTTGTCGGCGTTCTCGGCGGTACGGCCCACGTGCAAATCACCAATGCCAGTAATTTCATAGGCAACTGCTCGACGGGCGGTGTCGGCATTGGCGCGGGGGTTGGCGCCGGTGCGGGCAAATTTGTGGCCGGTTAGCAAGTAGGTTGTCGCGGACACTTCGCGCCGGGGACAACGGGGCGGCGGATCACACCGACTCCGGGCGAAAAAGCCTGCGGCTTTACCCTCCTGCGCGGCTTATCTGCCGCCCCATTCTTCACAAAAACCTCCTCAACTCCGCCGGAATCGGATCGACCGGCGGATCGTTCCCCAAATCGAAAAATGCCGCCTGCTTCCCCGGCCTGAGCCAAAACTGCACGAACACCTCGCCCTTCGCCGCCACCAGAATGCCGGTATCGCTACGACTCTTGATGGGTTGGGCGCAACCCCCGAAGTTTGCCGGGAGCCATCCCCCATGAACTCGACCGACGACCTGAGAGTCCGCCTCGCGCAAATCGCCGAGCGCGCCAAGCAACGCAACCGCGAGCGGGCGCCGGAACCGGCGCCGAAACCCGCCAAGGTGACGCGCTTGCCGCTGTGGCCGGAAGAAGTGCGGGCCTGTCCCTCGTCCGTGCTGCGCTCCGCCCTGTTCGGCATCGTGCGGCGCGGGCGGCGCAAAGCCCTGGAACGCGCGATTCTGGCGACCTGGGAAGGCGTCACCCTCCGCTACACCGGCTGGCGGCTCGACCAGGGCGACCTCGACGTGTGGCTGGCCGCGCTGCATCTGGCCCGCGAGCACAACCTCGGCGTGCGGGTCCCGGTGACCGTCAACGAAATGCTGCGGACCATGGGGCGCTGCACGGGGAAGCACGACCACGAATGGTTCAAGTGCGCCGTGGCGCGGCTGACCGCCTGCGCGGTGGAGATCACCGCCGGGCGCAAGACCTTCGGCGGCCCGCTGATCGAGGGCTTCGAGCGCGACGAGGTGACCGGCGAGCACGTCCTGTACCTCAGCCCCCGGCTGGCCGATCTGTTCGAGGACGGCGACTACACCCGCATCGACTGGGAAATCCGCCGGGATCTGGACATGGACCTGGCCAAGTGGCTGCACGGCTACATCGCCAGCCACCGGGCGACGGCCCGCGACCCGCACCGGCTCGGCCTGAAACGGCTGCGGGAGCTGTGCGGGTCGGAAACCGACGAGCTGCGGAAATTCCGGCAACAGGTCCGGGATGCGCTGCGAGAGCTGCAAGCCGCCGGCGTGGTGACGGCTTGGCGCATCACCCCCGGCGACGCCCTGGAGGTGGTGCGGCCGAGCCGCAAGCGGCGCATCATCGACGGCGAAAATCCCACGGGATAGCAGGTACGCTTCCACGGGATAGCAGGTACGCTTCCACGGGATAGCAGGTACGCTTCCACGGGATAGCAGGTACGCTTCCACGGGATAGCAGGTAGGCTTCCCGACTTATCCACAGGATAATTTATTGATTTTTAACGTGTTTTTTCGCGTCGCGCGCACTTAAAACCATCTTTTAAAACCTTTTTCTAAAACCGTTTTAAAACCCGCGCGACCGCGCGAGCGAGAGAGACGTGGCGTCTCGCTCGCCCGCCCGCGCGAACGGCGGCGGCGACCGCCCGCTGCGGGCGAACCCGGCCACGGCGGCAAATCTACCGACACCACCAAAACGCCTCTCCGTCCGTCATGCTCACTGTTGACCTATCTCAAAATGAGATATAAGATGGCGACCCGTCAACCAAAAAGGGAGGAACTGGATGCATGTCATCACTCAGAAACGAGTGAAAGAAGCCCAAGCAGAGCACCCGGAAGCCGCCACCGCCCTAGAAGGCTGGTACAGAATCATCAAAAGCAACACCTTCGAGAATTTCGCTCAACTGAGAGGAGTTTTTCCAAGCGTTGACAAAGTGAAAGAACGATGCGTTTTCAACATCGGCGGCAACAAACTCCGCCTGATCGCCAATATCAATTTCAAACGGAACAAGATTTTTATCAGATGCATACTGACCCACAAGGACTACGACAAGGAACGGTTGTAAGGGTGCTTGCAGGAAACCTGAATCCGGGAGACGGGTTCAGGCTTCACACGAAGCGGGAGGGTTGATGATGGGTACGATCTTAAAAACGGCTATCGAACACTGGCCCTACCTCGCCCCTTTGCTCAAACGCCCGGAAACGGAGCGGGATTACAACGCCCTGGTCGATCATCTCGACGCCCTGTTGGACATCGTAGGGGATGACGAGCGACACCCGTTCATCGGCTTGGTGGACATCGTGAGCGACCAAATCGGCGCTTACGAAGCCGAGTACTACCCGCAACCGGCAGGAACGGGAATCGATGCGCTACGCTTTTTGATGGACGAGCACGGCTTGACCCAATCGGATTTCAAGACGGAGATCGGCAGCCAGGGCGTGGTGTCGGAAATCCTCAGCGGTCACCGCAAGCTGAACTTGAGCCACATCAAAAAACTGGCAGGACGGTTCAAAGTCAGCCCCGAAACGTTTATTGATTGATGAAAGTTATATGGTCATTAGGAGAAATAAATTATGTCATTAGCGCGCACCCAACTGATAAAATTTCTTGAACAAGATGGACATCTAGAAATAGCTACTGCCGTCTCAAAATGGGAATCTGATCAATTAACTGTTGAGCAAAAGGAGGTATTGCTTCGCTATCAAAGTAGGGTAAAGAGTGACCTTGAGCCAAAAGGTCATCTTATTGAGAATAGCTTGGTGCATGTATCTACATCAGGCTGGGGAAATGAATCTGAAAGCACTATCCCAGGCATGTGGCAAATCTAAAACTATCCGGTATTTTGATTCAATATTTTCAAATGCTCGGAGCCTTGAAGGCCGGATGAACATTTGATCAATTATTAGGAGTTACGCAGTTGAAATTTCAAGTTGCTGATTTATATCAAATTAATGCCATGCAGCGCATGGGCATGATTCAAGCAAAATCAACCACTTAATATTCAACTGCGTAACTCCTAACTTATTTAAATTCTGCTACAAAAATTTTTTCAACTCCTCCGGAATTATTTCTTCCACCGGATCATCCCCCACCTCGAACGCCGCCGCCTGCTCCCCCGGCCTCAGCCAGAACTGCACGAAGATTTCGCCCTTGGCCGCCACCAAATCCAGCCACGGCCCCAGTTCCTGGGCGCGGGCGTAGCGCAGCGTCATGGTCTGGCCGGAGTAGGTCACCGGCCGGTAAAGCTCGATGTTCGCCACCGGCTCAATCCGCGCCGTCTGAATCTCCCCGCTCAGGTAGTACACCCGTCGCTGATCGATCTTGCCCAGCAGCCCGCGCAGCGTGCGGCCCTTCATCTCGACCTTGACCGACTGCACCCGCAGCGGCTCGCCCTCGATCAGCCGGGCCGAGATCGGCAACAGGTTGTGATGGGCCTCGCTCTTGCCCACCGCGCGGGGCTGGCCCTGGTGCAGCACGATGAAGCCGCCCTTCCACGTCCCGATGATCGGGTAGCGGCCCTCGACTCTCGCCAGCGTCAGGTTGTCCGAGGCGATCAGCTCCAGGTCGTACCAGTGCGTGCCGATCTGGCGCTGGTACTGCTCGTGGGCGATGTCGAAGCTGCGGATCAAAGCTTGCAGCGCGTCGCGAAAGCCCATCCGACTGAGCGGATACAGCGCCACGGTCGAGAGCAGCAGCGCCGAGAGCAACACCATTTCCGCCTTGCCGCCGACCTCCATCCGCCAGTGCCGGTTGCCCGGCGTCACCAGCCGCACCGGCGAGGGCCAGAACAGATCCACCCCGCGCACGTTGAGCATGTCGATCCACAGGTGCGACCAGTAGCCGCCCAGCGCGCACCCGAAGTACAGCGGCTGCACCAGCCACAAGGGCGACGCGACCAGCGCCACGGCCAGCAGGCCCACGGCCGAATGGGTGATCGTGCGATGGCCGAAACGCCGCTCCAGCGGCACGGAAACCCACCAGAACAGCCGCCCGATTTTCGAGGGGGGCAAATCGATGTCCGGCAACAGGCTGGCGACGGCCGCCAGCAGCCAGCCGATCCAGTCCGGCCGGTAGCCGAACAGGGTCGCGCCGCCCAGATACAGCACCGAGGCGAAGGCGACGTGGGTGCCGAGGGTCACGGGCTACCCCGAGCGCTGGGCGATCCACTCCTTGAGCGCCGCGTCCATCCGCCCCTGCCAGCCCTTGCCGGTGGCCTTGAAGTACGCCACCACTTCGGGCGAATAGCGCACCGTCAACTGGGTCTTGCGCGGTTTCTGGCCGGGTCCGCGCGCCCGGCGCAGCGCGGCCAGGGTCGCCGCCACGCCGCCGCCCGGCGTGACCACGGCGCGGCTCCAATCCACGCGATCTTCCTCGCCGGCCTCATCGGGCGCAGCTTCCAGCGCCGCCGCGATGCACTCAGGGCTGAACGGCGGCAAAATAGTTTTGGGTTTGGCGTTTGTTGGCATAGCGGCAGGAAATCAAGTGGGCGGCATCGAGCCGCTCGGTCCAGATCAGGAACACCACGCGCCCCCGCCAGAACGCCAGGCTTTGCAGCCGTTGTTCGCCGTAGGCTTCGCGGTCGTCTTCGACGGTGATCAGCGGGGCGTCGAACACGTCGTCCAGCAGCGCCAGATCGATGCCGTGCTTGCGGAGGTTTTCCCGACGCTTCGGCTCGTCCCAGGTGATCATCGGCAAATTGTAGCTACTTTATAACCCGGTTGTCACCGCATACCCCGGCCGGCCGAGGGTCAATTCGCCTTCCCCGCGCCCTTGAACAGAAACACCCGCAGCGAGATGACCACGGCGGCGACCATGCCGGCGAAGATGTACAGCTCGGTGTCGCCGGTGCCGATGGCGAGGTAGCGCGCCCCGACCACCGACGCCAGCGCCACGATCATGACCGGGGTGAAATCGAAATAGCGCACGCCCGCCGCGTGGCGCATCTCCCGAATCTTGCGCTTGTCCACCAGCCGCTCTTTGGCCGAGTCGTCCAGCATGTCGGCGATGGCCTGCGGGTTGCCGCCGGACTGCTTGACGACGTGGCCGACGAACAGGCCGGGCGCTTCGATCAGCATTCCTTGCCGTGTGATGTAGGTTTGAACAATCTCCCGCGTGGCCTCCGGCGCCAGCGGCGGAACCTCGATCTCGGCCATCTTCCACCACAGCTTGGCGAGGTTCGGCTTCTTCTGGCCGGCGCAGCCGATGACCTGGGCCGCGTCGAACACCGCCAGCCAGAACGCGACCAGGGTGGGCGTCACGCCGGTCAGGTCGTCCACCGCGATGAGCGCCTTGCCGTGGTGGTCGTGCAGGGCCGGGATGATCGCCGCCGTGAGGTCGCGCATGCTGAGGCGGTTGACGTGGCGGCGGACCTTGGCCCACTCGATCCGCTCGGGCGGGAAATCCCGGTACGGTTCGGGCAGCTCCAGCGCCAGCGGGTCGAGCAGGCCCGCCGCCAGCAACTGGCGGGCGATGTCCACGAACTGGGCTTTGGGCTGGTGGTCGCTGATGTGGATCACGGTCTGCGCCCGTTTTCGCCGCTCGTGGCCGCGGCGCTCCCGCTCGGCGCGGCCCTCGCGCTCGCCCGGCGGGTCGTCCGATTCGACGTCGGCCGGGGCGCGCTCGTCCCGACGCCGCTCCAGCCGCTCCAAAACGGCCTCCAGGACGCTGGATTTGCCGACCCCTACCCTTCCCGTCAAAAGGACGTGGCGGCCCTTCCTGACCTCCTGAGCGGCCTTCTCGACGAGGTTTTCGCGGCCGATCAGGCCGGTGATCTCTTTCATCGCTCAACCCTCCGGCAATTCCCCGAGTTTCCCGCTCAGGTAATCGAGCAGCGCCCGCCACCGCTCGCCCGCGTGGTGGGCGACCTGCCGGCGCTGGGCGTCGAGGAGCAAATCGAGCTTTTTGAGCGCCGCCGCTTCGGCGTTTTGCCGCTGGGCCGACTCCCAGAGCTTTTCCACGTCGCCCTCGTAGCCCTTCTTGATCCGGTCTTGCACCCAGTCGGCTTTGGATCTGTGAAAGCTCAACCGTTCCCGAGTCGCCGCTCGTTCCGCTTCCAGTTCCCGCAATTTGGCGAGATCGGTCAAGGCCCGGCCGCGAACGTCGTCGATCTTGGCGGCTTCGGCCAGGGCTTGCTGGGCGTACTCGCGCCGCTCTTTCGGCGACGACAGCGGGATGTTGAGCTGAATCCCGACCGTGACCGGCTCGGCGGTGGTGGTGTCGCCGGTGTCGGAAACGGTGCTCGACGTGCCGGACGCCGCCCGCACGAACACCGAGGTGTGTTCCAGCACTTGCCGCCCCAAGCCGGGCGGCCGGTGGGCCGACACGACGGCGCGCTGCGCCTGGAGCAAGGGGCTGTGGGCGACGATGAACGACAGCGCCGCCTCTTCCTCCCACGCGCCGGCCAGCGCGGGCCAGAGCAGCGCCAGACACAGGCCGCGCCTCACGGCGGCTTGGCCGTGTTGACCTGAAAGCGGGCGACGCCCGCCGCCGCCAGACACCGGGCCACGGCGTCTAGCGTGGCGAACACCCGCGCCCCGCCGCGCTGGCGCTCCAGCGGCTCGATGTGCAGGCCGGCCAGCGTCTTGTGCTGGATCAGCACCACCCAGCCGCCACTATCCGGTTTCGCTATGATCCGCTCAATCGTGCCGGCTGCCGCCAGCGTGGATAGCTTTGGTTGATCCATTTCGCCATCAAAAATATAAATTCGATAAATCAACAATGGAAATTCAATAAATCAATTTACCATTTTTGATGGTTCGATCAAATCGTGACCAAAAATCTATTGATAACCCGGAGTCGGAATATGAAAGATAAAAATAATAACAATTTTATGATGTTATTGGCCTTCAACCTGTTTTTTCCGATGGTCGGGTTGCTGCTGTTTGTGCTGGCCGCTGTCGTCACCACCGCGCAAAGTGCCGAACTGACCGGGAAAGTAGTCGGCGTCCATGATGGCGACACCATCACCCTGCTCGTGCCGGACGGTGCGAGCTTCAAACAGGTCAAGGTGAGGCTGGGGGAAATCGATACACCCGAATAGCAGGCAACCGTACGGCGAACGCGCCAAGCAAACCCTCTACCGATCTGGCCTACAACAAGCCGGCGCGAGTAGTGGTGCAGGATACGGACAAGTACGGGCCGCACCGTCGGGCCGGGTGTATGTCGGTGGCATCGATGTGAATGCGGAAATGATCCGCCAGGGCGCGGCGTGGGCTTATCGCCAGTACCTTAAGGATCAATCGTTGCTGGCCCTCGAACAGCAGGCCAAGGCCGCCAAGCGGGGCCTGTGGGCGCTACCCGAAGCCCAGCGTATGCCGCCTTGGGAATGGCGACATGGCGGGAGCGCCAAGGCTCCGACCGCGCCGGCTGCCAGCGCGCCAGCCGCTACCGCTACCGCTTCCGGTGGGTTCAGTTGCAGCCGGCAAGCGGTATTGTCGGGAAATGGCAAGCTGCGACGAGGCGAAGTTTTACCTCAGCCGGTGCGGCGTCGGGTTGCTGGATGGAAACAAGGATGGCGTGCCGTGCGAGAAGCTGTGCCGGTAATGAAGATTTTTGACACGAATTCCCATCTCTGCTCAATCAACGGCTTGGTTGTGCCAGAAATCAGGGACAAAAACAGGCTCATGAACATCGGCTATGCGCGGGTCTCGACCGAAGACCAAAACCCCAACTTGCAGCTTGCTGCCCTCAAGAAAGCGGGGTGCAAACGCGTCTTTACCGACAAGGCCACAGGAGCGCATGTCAAGCGGCCTGAGTTAGCCAAGTGTCTCAAGGCGCTCGCCAAGGATGATACACTTGTCGTCTGGAAACTCGACCGGCTGGGCCGTTCGCTGCGTGACCTCATCGGCCTTCTGGACGATCTGAAAGCGCGGGGTGTGGCCTTCCGCTCGTTGACGGAAGCGATTGACACCACCACAGCCACGGGCCGCGCCATGTGGCAAATGGTGGGAATCCTGGCGGAACTCGAACGGTCGCTGATTCAGGAACGCACCAAGGCGGGCCGCTTGGCGGCGGTCGCCCGTGGGGTGAAGATGGGCCGCAAGCCCAAGCTATCGCCGCAACAGGTGGCCCATGCCCGAAAGTTGATAGAGCAAGGCGAACACCACAATACCGTCTCGCGCAATCGCTCAACGTGTCGCGGCGGACACTATACCGAGCGTTGCAAAGTTAACGATTACTGCGCAGTAATCGTTAACTTTGCAACGCTTGATACAAGCGTAGCCCATATAAGATAGCATATACAAATCAGAAGATAAGAGAAATGGAAACAAAAGGAATCCTATATTTGGAAATGTTCTATCCTGGATTTATATCCCTAAATGTAGGGACTTGGTACGTCTTTCCTTTCCAGAATACAAAAGCTGCAATATCTATAGATAGACACGTTGAGGCAACACGCTTAACAAACTTCTCAGTTGGACCAGACGCTTGGCCAGTTTCTAGTGATTTTGCTACAACTTCTTCCGCAGCGTTAACCATTGAATACGATGTAGAACCGCTGCCATATCATAAAAAAGTTATTATAGATCATAAGTTAGGTAAACTCATTAACTCAGCATCCTATACCGTAATAGTCCTAGCACTAGAGTCCTATTCAAAGGATAAGAGTTATCATAACGAATCTATATTCGACGAAATCCTAGCATCATTTATAAGCAAATATAGATTAATTGCAGGGGATATTTATATTAGCACCCTAGCACAGTCTCCGGCTGAACGATATTATACACGCCGACATTTCCATCCGTACGATCCTAGCGAACAGAAGTTTCCTATTGAGCATAGGCTTACCGCCAAACGAACAATCAATCTATCTTTAGGAACTTTTAAGTTCCACGATCTTGTAGAATCTGTTCCATCCCGCACTCAAGAAGAAACATCCTTAATATCAAATGAGTTGCAAAGGCTACTTAATAATAGCAGTGCTTTTAGCGATTTAACGTCCAGAGAACAAATATACACTATAGCAAGAGAAATCACCGTCAATCGCAATTTCAAATTTGCATTATTGCAAGCCTTCACATACTGCGAAATTCTAATCACCTATTTTCTTAGAAATAAAAAACTAAGTGCAGGTGTGTCTAAGAAGAAGCTTGATGATTTAGAAAGTGAGATACCAATTAGTTACATGATTTCAGTAGAACTTCCTTGCTTCATAAAATATGATAATGACAAGCGCCAAACGTTAGGAGAGATAGATAGAATACGCAAATTAAGAAATAATGTTGTTCACCGTGGTTGCGAAGTTTCGGAAAAAGATGCGCAATCGGCATTAGATGCACTTAAGAAGCTACACAATATGTTATCCCATAATTGAGATCCAGATAGCTAAACTATTCATCGCGCTCCTCACGGTAGGCTGATGTAAGGTGCTATCCGTCTCGCCGTCATCCCATTCCAGTATTAGACCTTTCGGCACGGTCTGTCCCAAGTAGCCGCGCGGAACGGCTCCATTTAGAGTAGACGAAACGGCGGACCCACGCGAACGCCCGCCCACCGCCCGATACCCGCGCCTTTCCTTCTGCTGACGCACCGCCCGCCTCGATAGCGGCGGTTTCGGTCTCGAACCACGTCTCCCGCACCGTGCCCGGCTGCCCGATCCGGCCCCACTCCCGCACGACCACCCAGCCATCGAACAGGGTCCGGGTCACGGCGATAGTGTAGAACTTCAGTCGGTTGCGGGCCGGCTCGCGCCGTTCCAGGCGGATGGGGATCATCACCGCGCCAGCCGGGGCATTTTCCATCCTCACATCAAGGAGCCATGCCGCGCCTTTGCTCCCAGGCATCCAGGGCCTCGCGCAACAGTTCGTTGAGCTTCAAATCGGCCTCCGCCGCGCGCTGGCGGAAGCGGCGGCGGAAATCCGCATCCACCTTGAAATTCAGCGGGGCGCTCGCCGGAGACAGCGCGGGCGATGTTTCCGGCTTGCGTCCGGTGGCGTCGGCGGAAGGGCCTGCCTGACCCTTGACGGCCACCAGGGAAGCGGACAGATCGGCGGATTTCTTGCTAGGCATATTTCGTTCCTGCTTTCTTTCGTGCTTTCTTGCTATCGTTCATTCTGGCTTTAACGAAAAGCCAAAGTTCGGCGACTTCGGCGGCGCTGCGCCCTTTCGGGTCGATTTCCAACACCGTCCGCCCGTCGATCATCGAAGCGGCGTAGTCCACCCGATCATGCACGATGGCCGGCGCGACCACCCCATGCTCGGACAGGGCGGCCATGGCCTGCACGGTCAGGCGGCTGTTGGGTTTGGCCTGGGTCACGGCGAAGGCGAAGGGGCGGTTGGCGGTCAAGGCTAACTCGACGGTGCTCCCGACCGCCCGCAAGTCGTGGGGGCTGGGGCGAATCGGAATCAGAACGAAATCGGCTTGGGAGACCACGGCGCGGATGGATTCGGTAATCGCCGGAGGGGTGTCGATGAAGGCGTAGGTATAGCCGGCCTGGCCCAGCGCCTCCAGCTTGCCGGGAAGCTCCTTGAGGCTGACCGGCGCGAATGCGGGAGTCTCCGCTTCCCGCCCGTTCCACCATCCCGACAGCGACGCCTGCGGGTCGGTGTCGATCAACACGCAAGCGCCATCGCCCGCCCGCTCGGCGGCGACCGCGATATGGGCGGTGAGGGTGGTTTTGCCGACGCCGCCTTTTTGGTTCGCCAGAACAATGGTTTTCATCGCCGCGCTTTCGTTTTTTCGTTCCTTCTTCCCGGACAGAAAAACCGCTTTCGTTCTTTCTGGCTTGAGTATAGCGGAACGAAAAGCAGAAAACACGATACCGGCGACCGCGCCGGTCGTAGAATATCGCCCAACCTCAGCGGCCCATGATGACCACCGGCGACCCGCCATGACCGACCAACCCTATCCCGATCCACCGCGCCCGACCATCGACGACCTCGACCCGGAGCTAGCGACGACCGACCGGCTGATCGCGATGGCTC
>JBAOII010000015.1:0-54459 GCA_037045685.1 Candidatus Competibacter sp. | reverse complement strand
GATCATGCTGCGTTTCATGCGCGACCTGAAAATCCGTGGAAAGCTGCTGGCGGTGGTGTTGCCGCTGGTGTTGCTGCCCGTGCTCGGCGTGGGCCTCATCGCCGGTTACGTGTCCAAGCAGCAAGCCTATCTGGGCATCACCCAAGCCACCCGGGCCGATCTGGAGCACATGGCCCAGTTCACCCTGGATTTGCTGAACGCCCATCACCAGCAGTTCGAGGTGTACAAGGAGGACAAGCGCCGGATCGTCTACAAGGACTTGGCGACCTTGGTCCGGTTCGCCCACAACTTGGTGGTGGTTCAGGACCAGCAGCGGGCCGACGGCCTGCACACTCTGGAAGCGGCCCAGGGAGAGGCCAGAAAAGCGTTTAAAAGTATCAGCGTGGGCGATACCGGCTACCTCTACGCCATGACCTCGAAGGGCGACCTGACCATTCACGTCGCCCAGGAAGGCCAAAACATCTACGACGCCCAGGACGAGCAAGGCCGCCGCTTCATCCGGGAAATGGCCGAACGCGCCATCGCCGCCAAACCCGGCGAGGTGCTCTACATCGTCTATCCCTGGCGCAACGCGCTGCTGGGCGAAGCCCGCCCCCGCAACAAGGTCGTGGCTTACCTGTACTTCCAGCCGTGGGATTGGATCATCGCGGCGGGCGGCTATCTGGAAGAAACCTACGAAGACGTGGCTTTTGAAAAACAAGCCCTGCAAGATCTCAAGAAAAATATCCTGGCCAAACCCGTGGGAGCGACCGGCTATATTTACGCCATGACCGGGCGCGGCGCACTGACCATCCACCCCTTTCGGGAGGGAGAGAGCGTCTACGACGAAAAGGATCAGGATGGCCGCCACTTCATCCGCGAGATGATCGAGCGCAAGAACGGCTGGATTCGCTATCCCTGGCGCAACGAAACCGACTCGGCTCCGCGCATGAAGATCGTGCGCTATCAGTATTTCGCGCCGTGGGACTGGATCGTGGCCGTCGGTTCCTACGAGGACGAGTTCCACGAGCCCGCCAAGGCGATCGGGCGACATATTCTGACCAGCATGGCCGCGCTGACGTTCGTGATGGCCGCGCTCGCGGTGATCCTGGTCTATTTGGCTTCCAAATTCATGACCGACCCCATTCGGCGCCTGATCGCGGGAATGCGCGAAGTCAAACGGGGCCGGTTGGATACCCGGCTGGCCGTCACCACCAACGACGAACTGGGCGAGCTGGCGACCGATTTCAACGAGATGACCGAAGTGTTGCGCCGGAACAAGGAACTGGAAATCGGCTTGGCCCAGCAAAACAAGATGGCCTCGCTGGGGGTGCTGTCCTCCGGTGTGGCCCACGAGATCAACAACCCTCTGGGCGTCATCCTGGGTTATGCCGCCCATCTGGAAAGCAAGCTGGACCCCGGCGATCCGTCATTCAAATTCATTCAGGAAATCAAGCGCGAAAGCAAGCGTTGCAAAACCATCGTCCAGGATCTGCTGAGCTACGCTCGGGTGCCGAAGCCGGTGCTGGAAGAGATCGACCTCAACGCCCTGCTGGAGCAAATCGTCGATTTCGCCGCCCATCACACCGATCTGGACGCGGTGATCATCGACACCGCGTTCGACCCCGGCCTGCCCCGGATTCGGGTGGACGGCGATCAGATCCGCCAAATCGCCATGAACCTGATGCTCAATGCCGGCGCCGCCATGCCCGAGGGCGGCCGCTTGGCGGTGGGCACCACGGCGGGCGAGGAGGGTTGGGTGAGCGTCACCTTCCAGGATTCGGGCGCCGGCATCGCCCCGGAAAACCTCGAAAAAATCTTCGAGCCGTTCTTCACCACCAAGTCGCGCGGGACGGGTTTGGGGCTGGCGATCACCAAGACCATCGTCGAGCAGCACGGCGGCGAGATCCAGGTCGCCAGCGAGGTGGGCCGAGGCACCACGGTGACGGTGAGGTTGCCGGTCGAGCGGGAGTCGGCCTGATGGCGGGTCCGCGCAAACGCATTTTGCTGGTCGATGACGACGAGGCCGTTTGCCGGATGGTGGAGGCCATCCTGCTGGATCGGGATTACGCCGTCTCGGCCTTCACCCGTTCCCCGGATGCGATGGCCGGCTTCGCGCCGGGCAAATACGATCTGGTGATCACGGATATCAAGATGCCGGTGATCAACGGCCTGGACGTGCTGCAAAAGGTCAAGCAGCAGGACCCGGCGCTGCCGGTGATCATGGTCACGGCCCACGCCACGGTCGATCTGTCGATTCAAGCCCTGCGCAAGGGCGCTTACGACATGTTGACCAAGCCGTTCGAGCCCGAGGAGCTGCTGTCGCGCATTCGTAACGCGCTGCGCCAAACCGAACTGATCAAGGAAAATCGCGAACTCAAGGAAGAGCTGGCGGCTTGGCAGGGCTCCATCGTCGGCAACTCGTCGCATCTGCTCGGCATTCTGGAAACGGCGCGGAAGGTGGCGATTCGCGATATTCCGGTGCTGATCAGCGGGGAATCGGGTACCGGCAAGGAGCTGGTGGCTCGCGCGATCCGCCATTATTCCCGGCGCAAGGAAGGCAAGTTCGTCGCCATCAATTGCGGGGCCATCCCGGAGGCGCTGCTGGAAAGCGAGCTGTTCGGCCACCGCAAGGGGGCGTTCACCGGCGCGGATCGGGATCACAAGGGGCTGATCGAGACCGCCGACGGCGGCACCCTGTTTCTCGACGAGGTGGGCACGCTGCCGCTGACCGTGCAAAAAACCCTGTTGCGATTCTTGCAGGAGCAGGAGTTTTATCGGGTGGGGGACACCACCCCCATCACGGTCGATGTGCGGGTGATTTCGGCCACCAACCTCGACTTGCAAGCGGCGGTGCAGAACGGCTCCTTCCGCGAGGATCTGTTCTATCGCCTCAACGTGGTCCACCTGCGTCTCCCGCCGCTGCGGGAGCGCCCTTCCGATATTCCGCTGCTGGTGGCCCACTTCATCAAGGAACAGAACAAGCGGTTCGGCACCCAGGTCAAGGGGTTCGGCCGCGAGGCGATGGAAGCGCTGGTCGGGTACGAGTGGCCCGGCAACATCCGCCAGCTCAGCAACGTCGTTCAGGCCGCCATGGCGATCGACAGCAGCGACTATATCGGGCTCGACGTGGTGGCCCAGCTCATCGAGCTGCCGGAAAAGGGCGCCGCGCCGGATCGCGAGGGCGGCGAATCCGATTACGCCTCGGCGCTGGCGCGGTTCGAGAGCGAGTATCTGAGCCGCTTGCTCCAAGCCAGCGGCGGCAACATCGAGGACGTGGCCCATCAATCGGGCATGAACGTCGCCACCGTTTACCGCAAGATCAAAAAGTACGGCTTGCGTTGATCTGGCCTTTCCGGCGCTCTCCGGCCGCCAGCGGCCCTACGGACCCGGAAAGCGGTCGATCCGCGACCCTCGCGCCCGGCATCTCCGAGCGATGTGGAAGGTTTTTAGCGTTTCCGCAAATCCGTTTCCGCAAGATCGCAAAAGCGCCCCTCTCATCACCGCATCAAAATTAATTTGTTGTAAATAATCGTATTTTAATCCTCCGCCGCCCTGCGCCCGAGGTCGCGGCCCGGGTGGGGAGCGGCATCGCTTTCGCGCCGTTGCGAAAGCGCCGTTGCCGATGCTTCGCCCTCGATTTTTATAAGTATTTAAGGTTTATGAGTATTTCATGTTTTGCTCCAAGCGGTAATCGCTGGCACACGGCTTGCTCTATGGATGGCGCAAGCCAATCAAAAAGGAGCGGGGTGAAGATGAATTGCCGGCGGGTTTGCCCTCATTACGGGCAGGGAATGGACCACTGCGATGTGGGAGCCGGCTATATATCGCCCTATCATGTGGAAATTATCGTCCGGCACTGTACCTCCCGCTATGAGGACTGTGCCAATTATCAGGAATTGAGCGACCGCCGCCTCCGCGAAAGCGGAGGCGAGTCGGCCCAAGCTCTCGCCACCCGTGATCGCCGAGCGTGCCTGTCCAGCGGTGGGCTGTTGTTCCCCCTGCAATTCGACCCCGAGGTGATCACGATTTTGAACCATGAAATACGGACCCCGCTGACCAGCATTCGCTCGTTTACCGAAATACTGCTCAGCTATCCCGTCGATGATCCGGACGCGCAACGGCGCTTTCTCCAGATCATCCAGGAAGAGACGGTACGTCTCGCGCGGGCCATGGATCTGCTGTTTGGGAGAGCCGGTCCCGAGGCTTCGGCGCCAGCTTCAAAAAAGACGAGCGGTGGCAATCACCGCGCACCCGATCCGACCACTGAAATCGAAACGAGTACATCCTGAAGGAGGACTTCCCATGGCATTGTCCCTCAAAAGCAAAGGCTGGTCCGTCGTATTGGCGGGCACGGGTATCAATCTGGCGCTAGGCGTTTTGTACACTTGGAGCATTTTCAAGGGCGCGATCAACGACTCGATCAAGCAGGGCGGCTCCGGCGCTTTCCAGTGGGATTTGGCGTCCATCAATGACCCGTATGCGGTTTGCTGCTTGGTGTTTGCCTTCTCGATGATCCTGGCCGGCAAATGCCAGGACAAGATGGGACCGCGCTTCACCGCCATGATCGGCGGTCTGCTGGTCGGGGCCGGGTTCTTCTTGCTGTCGATGACCACCCAATATTGGATGTGGGTGCTGGGATTTGGCGTTCTGGTCGGAATGGGATTGGGGTTTGGCTATTCGTCCGCCACGCCGCCCGCCCTGAAATGGTTCCCGCCGGCCAAAACCGGCTTGGTCGCCGGCATCGTGGTGTCGGGATTCGGTTTGGCGCCGGTGTACATCGCGCCGCTGGCCACCTATTTGATGAAGACGGGCGGTTTGCAGTGGACCATGCTGTTCTTCGCGGTGGCGTTCGCCCTGGTCGTCGGCCTGTTCTCTCTCCTGCTGACCAATCCTCCGGCCGGCTATCTGTTCGGTGGCGTCGCCGCCAAGGCGCAGGCCGCCAAGTCCGCTCCAGCGGCTCAAGTCAAGGATGTCCCCTCTTCCCAGATGCTGAAAACCGGCACCTTCTATCTGCTGTGGACGGTGTTCTTCATCGGCGCCGGCGCCGGCCTGATGGTGATCGGCAGCATCGCCGGCATGGCCAAGCAGAGCATGGGCGAGCTGGCGTTCCTGGCGGTCGCGATCCTGGCCGTGGGCAACGCGGCGGGCCGCATCGTCGCCGGGACCCTGTCCGACCGCATCGGCCGCACCCTTACGCTGTCGCTGATGCTGATGTTCCAGGCGGTGCTGATGTTCATCGCCATCCCGGTCGTCAGCGCCCAGCCTTCCAGCGCCCTGCTGATCGTCTTGATCGCCACCGGCATCGGCTTCAACTACGGCACCAACTTGGCCCTGTTCCCCGCCATCACCAAGGACTACTGGGGCCTGAAGAATTTCGGCACCAACTACGGCCTGCTGATGACGGCTTGGGGCATGGGCGGCTTCGTGCTGGGCCGCGCTTCCGAGATGATGAAGGCCGCGACCGGTAACTATGTGATGTCCTTCGGTGTGGCCGGCGTCCTGCTCGTGGCGGCGGCGGTCATGATGATGGTGAAGGATCTGTTCAACCAGATGGTGCAGGCCAAGGTCAAGGAAGAGCTGACTCGGCGGGCCGAGGAAGCCGCTCGAGCCGCCACCCTGCAACCGGCGTTGGAACAGGTCGCTTGAGGTAACGTATTCTCTCCGCCCGGTTCCGGCTTTGGCGAGGCCCCGTTTGACGGGGCCTTTGCTTTTGTCTCCATTCGCTTTCGCTCGCCACGGTGAAACCCGATGCGCGTTCCCCGACTTTATCTCCCTCGGCGTCTGACGGTCGGGGCGGCGGTGCCGCTCGATGACAGCGCCTTCAATCACGCCGTGCGGGTGCTGCGGTTGAAGCCCGGCGCCGAGGTGATTCTGTTCGACGGCGAAGGTGGCGCGTTCGCGGCGACGCTGGCGGACGTCGGCAAGCGGGAAGCGTGGGCGCGGGTGACGGAAGCGTTGCCGGGCGATGCGGAATCGCCGCTGCGGATCGTGCTGGCGCAGGGCATCGCGCGCGGCGAGAAGATGGATTACACGCTACAAAAAGCCGTCGAGTTGGGTGTCGCCGCCATCCAACCGCTGTTTGCGGCACGCGGCGGCGTCGATCTGGCCGGCGAGCGGCTGGCGCGCAAAACTCCAGCACTGGCGCGGGATCGTCATCGGCGCCTGCGAGCAGTGCGGCCGCAACCGGTTACCGGAATTGCGGGAACCTCTGACGCTGGCCGACTGGCTGGCGCGGCCGGCGGAACCGGGCTTGCGACTGTCGCTCGACCCTTCCGCCGAACGGAGCCTGCGCGGGCTCGAATCCCCCAAGGGCGCGGTGACGCTGTTGATCGGCCCGGAGGGTGGGTTGAACCCGGTGGAAATCGCCCGCGCCCGCGCGGACGGGTTCATCGGCGTCCGGCTCGGGCCGCGCATCCTGCGCACCGAAACCGCCGGCGTCGCGGCGCTCGGCGCGGTGCAAGTTCTCTGGGGCGATTGGAGTTAAGTCGCGGCCGGTTGGAGGAATCGCCCCCCATGGATTTCCCATCGATTCGGGGTCGGACTTTATGATGGGGAAGCTGCGGCGCGCTTTATCGAGAATTGCCGCTTGCTGGAATTCGGCGAATCACTGCACGGCAACGCCCGGCGCAGCCATTTCCGGTTCTGGCTGGGCATGTTGGACGCCGACCATTTCAAACGGATCAACGATAGGTTCGGCCATTTGGTGGGCGACGAAGCCTTGAAGCCCTTCGCTGCCGCGCTAAAAAACAACCGCGCGTGTCTCCGATATCAGTGGATCAGTAGAGCGTTTTTCGCGGCTTTACAATGCCTTGTAGGGCCACATAATCTGCCAAATACCGACATTAATCGCCTAAAATATAGACATTTCTAAATAGAAATTACGGATCGGGGCGCTCAAAATCGGCTAAATCCCCTCGAAAAATCGCATCGCGCCTTGTTATCCGCGATTTCAGCGGCTAGTGTTAAAAGCGCGTCGCTTTTCCCGTGACGACGTATTGCCAACCAAAAGCAAGCAGATCAATGGAGGAAATTGGATGATGAACAAGAAAATCCTGCTGAGCGTGGCCGCGTTCTGTACGATGGGTTTGTCCGCCGGTGCTTGGGCCGCCGATGCGGCGACCGCCGACGAAGTGACCGCCAAGGTCAAAGCCGCCGCCGCCGACGTGAAAGCGGGCGGCGATGCCGCTCTGGCCGAATACGACAAAAAAGACGGCAAGTGGGCCTGGAAGGATACCTACGTGTTCGTGATGGATTGCGCCGGCGGCACCATGAAAGCCCATCCGAACCCGCAGGTGAAGGGCATGAAGCTGACCGACCTCAAGGACAAGGCCACCGGCAAGGAATTCGGTACGGCGCTGTGCGCCGCCGGCAAGAAGGCCGGCGGTGGTTGGGTCGAATACATGTGGACCAAGCCCGGCGCCGAGGGCAACCACCGCAAGGTCGCTTACGTGATGTCGGCTGGTAGCCTTGAGGTCGCCGCCGGCGTCTACGACGACAAGATGGCGGTCCCCAAATAAACTGAAATGAGCTGACGCGATCCCGCCGCGCTCGCGGCCGTTTCCGAAACGGCGGAGAAGCGCGGCGGATTGACAATCCACCCTTTTTTTGTCCGCCGGCATTCGCCGTTCCCGGCCCCCTACCGCCGGTCCAACTCGTTTATACTGAACCTCCCACAGCACAAATCTCGGACAGGAGGATTCGGTGATCTACGCGCTCGGCGACCGCAAGGTCGAATTTCACGGCGAAGACTGGTTCATCGCCGACAACGCCACCGTCATCGGTTCGGTGATTTTGAAGCAGAACGCCAGCATCTGGTTCAACGTCGTGGTGCGCGGCGACAACGACCTCATCACCGTCGGCGAAAACACCAACGTCCAAGACGGCTCCGTCCTGCACACCGACCCCGGCATCCTGCTGACCCTCGGTCGCGATGTCACGGTCGGCCATCTCGCCATGCTGCACGGCTGCATCGTCGGCGACAACAGCCTGATCGGCATCAAGAGCCTGATCATGAACCGGGCGGTGATCGGCAAAAACTGCCTGATCGGCGCCAACAGCCTGATTCCCGAAGGCAAGGTCATCCCGGATGGCTCTCTGGTGATGGGCTCGCCGGGCAAGATCGTCCGCGCCCTGTCCGACGAAGAGATCGAACGGATGCGGCAGACCGCCGGTCGCTACGTGGAAAACTTCAAGCGGTTCAAGCGCGACCTGCGCCGGCAGGATTGACGTGGCGACCGTCCTGGAGGATCGCCTGGACCTCGCGGTCCGGCAGGTGGGCTCGATCATCCTCGGCAAGGAGCGCGCCATCCGCCTGGCCGTCGCTTGCCTGTTGGCGCGCGGTCATTTGCTGATCGAAGACCTGCCCGGCATGGGCAAAACCACCCTGGCGCACGCCTTGGCGCGCTGCCTCGGTCTGCAATATCAGCGCATCCAGTTCACCAGCGACCTGCTGCCGGCGGACATTCTCGGCGCGGCGGTGTACGAGCGCCAGCGCGAGACTTTCGTGTTCCATCCCGGCCCGATTTTCGCCCAACTGATTCTGGCCGACGAAATCAACCGCGCCACGCCCAAGACCCAAAGCGCCCTGCTGGAAGCGATGGAGGAGGGGCAGGTCACCATCGAGGGCGAGACCCGCCCGTTGCCGGAGCCGTTTTTCGTCATCGCCACCCAGAACCCCGCCTATCAGATCGGCACCTTTCCGCTGCCCGAATCGCAGCTGGACCGCTTTCTGATGCGGATCGAACTGGGCTATCCCGACGCCCAGGCCGAGCGGGCGCTGCTCGAAGGCGAGGACCGGCGCGAGATGCTGGCGCGGTTGCCGGTCGCGATGTCGCCCGAGCAGTTGCACGAAGCGCAAGCCCGGGTCAACGGTGTCCACGTCGCCCCGCCGCTGCTGGATTACGCGCAGGCGCTGCTGGCTTTTTCCCGCCAGTCCAACCGCTTCCGCGGCGGATTATCGCCGCGCGCCGGCTTGGGTCTGCTGCGGGCGGCGCGGGCTTGGGCGGTGCTGCACCGGCGCGGTCACGTCCTGCCGGAGGACGTTCAGGCCGTGTTGCCGGCGGTGGTCAGCCATCGCCTGCACCCCGGCGACGACAGCCTGGAACAGTCGGCGACCGATCTGGTCGGGCACCTGCTCGGGGCCGTGGCCTTACCGGTCTGAGAGCCTATACGAAAATTGACCCGACGAATGGAATTGGAAAAACGCTCAACGGTTTCCCGCCGATCCCCTCTCCCCCAACCCCTCTCCCAACGGGCGAGGGGAATATTCGTATAGGCTCCGAATCCCTCGCCATGCTGAAAGCGTTGCGGCGACGATTCGAGGCTTGGGTGACGCGCCACCAGCGACCTTCCCGCGAGCCGATCCGGCTGGACCGCCGCCGCATCTACATCCTGCCGACCCGCCAGGGCTACGCTTTCGCGCTGCTGCTGTTCCTCCTGTTCCTGTGGTCGATCAATTACAGCAACAGCATGGGTTTCGCCTTCACCTTTCTGCTGGCGGCGGTGGCGCTGAACAGCATGTGGCAGGCGCACGACAATTTGCTGGGACTCATCGTCCACTCGGGCGGCGCCGAGCCGGTGTTCGCCGGCCAAGAGGCGCGCTTCGACTTCCGGCTGGAAAATCCCCGCAAGGCGCCGCGCCACGGTATCGCCCTGCAATGGCGGGACCGGGCGCCGCTGTACGCCGATATCCCGGCGCAAGGGTCGGCCACGGTCGCCTTGGCGGTTCCCGCCGAGCGGCGCGGCTGGTTGCGGCCGGGCCATCTGCGGGTCCTGACCCGCTTTCCCCTCGGGCTGTTCCAGTCCTGGAGCTGGGTGGAGTTCGACGCGGCCTGTCTGGTCTATCCCCGGCCACGAGGCCAGCGGCCCTTGCCGGCGGCGCTGCCGGGGACTCCCGGCGGCGGTTCGAGCGAACTCGGATCGGGCAGCGAGGATTACGCCGGTTTTCGCCAGTACGCGCCCGGCGATTCGCCGCGCCGGATCGCCTGGAAGGCCGCCACGCGCTCCGATCAATTGCTGGTCAAGCGGTTCGTCGATCAGGCGCGGCCGGAGTTGTGGCTGGACTGGTGGCTGTTGGGGATCGACAACATCGAGCCGCGCCTGGAACAGCTCTGTCGCTGGATTCTGAAAGCCGAAAACGACGGCCACGAATACGGATTGCGCCTGCCGGGCTTGAAAGTGCCGCCCGCGCACGGCGACGCCCAGCGGCGGCGCTGCCTGGAAGCGCTGGCTTTGTTCACTTTTCGCGATGAGATGCACCGCCCGCATGATGCTGTGGAATCGAACAAACCGGCGAAAACGGGAAAAACCGGCCGCTCCGCCGGCTGAGCCGCTGACGCCGCTGGCGTTGACGTGGCTGCTGGTCGCGCTGGCGCTGGCGGTGGCGCCCCACGCTCGGGAATTGTCCGTCTGGTTGACGGTGCTGTTCGTCGCCATTCTAGGGTGGCGCTGGTTCCTCGCGCGGCGCGGGCAGCCCTTGCCGGCTCGCTGGTTGTTGCTGCCGGTCGCCGTGCTGGCCGGGGCCGGGGTGCTGATCGATTACCGCACCCTGTTCGGCCGCGATGCCGGCGTGGCGCTGCTGACCGCCATGACCGCCTGCAAGCTGCTGGAGACGCGCGAGTTGCGCGATGGCGTGGTGCTGGTGTTTCTCGGCTATCTCCTGGTGATGAGCAATCTGCTGTATAGCCAGGAAATCCCGATGATCGCCTATCTGTTCGCGGTGGTCCTGCTCATGCTGGCGGCGCAGGTGATGATCCATCGCCAGCATGCGGGACTGGGAGCGCTGGCCCCGCTGCGGTTGTCCGGCAAGATGGCGCTGCAAGCTGTTCCGGTGATGGTGATTCTGTTCGTCCTGTTCCCCCGGATTCCCGGACCGCTGTGGGGATTGCCCAAGGATGCTTACAAGGGCCGCACCGGCTTGTCCGAGGAGATGATGCCGGGCTCGGTCAGCGAGCTGAGCAAATCCGATGCCGTCGCGTTCCGGGCGCGGTTCGCCGGCCTGACCCCACCGCCGAACCGACTGTATTGGCGCGGGCCGGTGCTGTGGAATTTCGATGGCCGGCGCTGGACCTCCGGCGATGGCCGGCCGGCCAATGTCCCCATTCCCTTCGCGCCGGAAGGGGCGGCGGTCGAATATTCGGTGATTCTGGAGCCGAGCAACCGGATTTGGCTGTTCGCGCTGGATTTGCCGGCCCTTCTGCCGCCGCGCGCCGCGATGACCCCCTCGTTTCTGTTGCTGCGCGATCAGCCGGTCAACGAGGTGTACCGCTACGATATGCGGTCTTATCCGACGTATCGGACCGGCGATCTGACCGAAGCCGAAAAGACCCGCGCCCTGCGCCTGCCGCCGCGCGGCAATCCGCGCGCCCGGACCTTGGCCGCCGAATGGCGCGAGCGCGACGCCCGGCCCGAGGCGCTGGTCAATGCGGCCTTGCTGCTGTTTCGGGAGCAGGCGTTTTATTACACCCTGACCCCGCCGCTGCTGAACGTCGATAGCGTGGACGATTTTCTGTTTCGCACCCGGCAGTGGCTTTTGCGAGCATTACACCAGCGCGTTCGTGTTTCTGATGCGGGCGGCGGGAGTGCCGGCGCGGGTGGTGACCGGCTATCAGGGCGGGGAGCGCAACACCTTCGGCGATTACCTCATCGTCCGGCAGTCCGACGCCCACGCCTGGGCCGAGGTCTGGTTGGAAGGGCGGGGGTGGACGCGGGTCGACCCGACGGGGGCGGTGGCGCCGAACCGGATCCAGGAAGGGCTGTATGCCGCCGTGGCCGATCCCGATGCGCTGCCGTTCCTGGTCCGGCGCGGCGGCGACAGCGAATGGCTGCGGCAACTGGCGATGAGCTGGGATTCCCTGAACAATTCCTGGAACGAATGGGTCTTGGCCTACGGCCCAGACCGGCAGAAGGAGTTTTTATCGGGCCTCGGCTTCGGCCCGGTGGACTGGGCCGACATGACGGTGGCGATGACGGTGGCGTTGGGCGGGTTCGCTCTGCTGGTCGCCGGATTCCGGTGGAGAAGCCATCTTCCACGCGACCCGGTGGCCCGCGCCTATCTGCGGTTCTGCGCCCGGCTCGCCCGACGCGGGCTGGCGCGCAACCCCCAGGAAGGACCGCTGGCGTTCGCCGAGCGGGTGGCCGTCAGCCGGCCGGAGACTCGCGATGTCGGTGCGAGAAATCGGCCAACTCTACGCGAAATTGCGCTACGGTCCGACCGTCTCGCCCATCGAGGTGCGCCAGTTGTGGCGGTTGGTGCGGCGGTTCCGGGCCTGATTTGCCGCGAGCGATCGAGAAGATCGCATAAACCGCTCTCAATAAATCGCTTCTTTGGCGCTGGTCTGAACGACCGTATCCACGGTAATTTTTCCAGCGTGTTCGAACTGGAGCACGATCGGAAAGTGCTGCCCTTCCTCCAGCGGTTTCTTCAGATCCACCAGGATCAGGTACGAACCGCCGGGTTCCAGCCGAACTTCTCCACCAGCGGCTATTTCGATGGCGTTCGTTTGCCGCAGGGTCCGCGTATCGCCCGCTTTGTCGCGAGCGTGCAATTCGACTTTTCCGGCCACTTCCGTCGAAGCCGAGAGCAGTTTGTCGGGATTGCGGCCGTTGTTCTTCAGTACCAAGTAGCCGGCGCCGTTGGCGCCATCGGTGATCGATGGGGCGGTGGGCATCGCCCAGGGATGTACGATTCTGATGTTGCCCAATCGGTAGCCGTGACCGCTGGCCAAAACCGGCAACCCGATCAAGGTCAGCATGGCGAGAGCGGAAGAAAACCGTTTCAGAGTCATCTGAAATTTCCCGGAATTGATAGGCGCGATCTCGGGTCGAAATTTTTCAGCGATTGCACTCGGCGGGAGCGACCCGGCAGCCGGAACCGGAACGCTGGCATTCGCCGAGAGCGGCCGTCTCGGCGATGGCCGGCGTATCGCCCAGACCCGCGCCGAATCCACCCTGTCGGTTCAAGGCCAAGGTGCCGCACTGACCGGGACCGAACTCCAGGACCACCCGGCAATCGGACGCAGCGCAGTCCGCCAACGCCCGCTGCCGCGCCCGTTGCGGATCGGTTGCCTGCCAGCGCAGGCGCCAGTCCTGCGTACTGGCGGCGTAGGCTACGGCGCCGTAACCGTTCGCGGTGTTCGTCTGGTCCGAAACCGCGCAGCCGCTACCGATTGCCACTATCGAAACCAGAACAAGTAGGGTCTTGGGCGGCGCTCTCATGATTTCAATCCCTCAAGGCCGCGCCCGCCCTTGCCCTGGCCGTCGCCCGGCGAGGGCTGAGCGGCGCCGGTCGGCTTTGTCGAGTTGATGCCGTCGCCTTTACCGCCGCCGCCGCTGCCTCCACTTCCGCTACCGCTACCGCCACCGCCGTGATGGGCATGGGCCGCCGGCAAGGTGAGCGGGTTGTCCACAGATCGGTATTCCCAAACTCAGGGCCAGGAAGCCCGCCGGCCAGAAGGCGGCGCGAAATCGAACGCCTGAGGACGGTTGCCAGGGCGGGAACGAGCGGCATTGCGCGAATCGAGTCATGAGCGGTTGCTTCCAGTATGATCAATTGCAGCGGGGATGTCGTGGAAAATTGCCGAACGGGTCGGCGAAGCGCGGATCGCACAGGAATTCCCAGTCGGTGAGGCTCTGGAAAAAGGCGATGACATCCTGCTTTTCCTGCGCGGTGAGCGAAAACCCGACGATCAGCTCGCTTTTGAATGGGCTTTTTGCCCCATCACCCGCCAGCGGTCCCGCTGCGATCAGCCGCCCGCCGCGCGAGTAGTGGTCCAATACCTCCTCCAGCGTGGCGATGGAGCCATCGTGCATGTAAGGCGCGGTCAGTTCGATGTTGCGCAAGGTGGGGGCGCGGAACCGTCCCATGTCGGCGGGCCGCTGGGTGAATTCCCACAGGCCCCGATTATCCAGCGGATAGTCGCCCGTGCCGCCGATGTTGTAGAGACCGTTGTTGTGGAACTCGGACTGGGCGAGCGTCGTCCCCGCGTGGTTCACCGCTTGGCTGAAGTTGAAACCGCCGTGGCAGTGAAAACATTCCATCCGCTCGGAGAAGAACAGCTCCTGGCCGCGCCGCGCCGCTTCGCTCATGGCGTTGCGATTGCCTTGGCGCGTGGCTTGATCGTGGGGTGAATTGCCCGAAATCAGGATCGATTCGAAGGCGGCGATGGCCTTGGCCACCCGGTCGGCGTCAAAGGGGTCGGTTTCGCCGGGATAGGCGTCGGCGAACAGTTTCTGGTAAATCGCGTCGTGGCGGAAACGATCCAGAATTTCGGTTTCGTGATCGCTCCAGCCCAGCTCCAACGGAAATTCGCCGAAGATCGGGATGAGCGCTTGGGCGTGGAGCGTGGTGAGGCCGGGGTTGGCCCAGTTGAAGGTGGCGTTGTAGACTACTGCTTTGTCAAAAATTAAATGATGGATATAATTTTTTAAGTTTAATCCGCGCATCTTCGGTTTTAAACTGCCAATTTGCTTTGACCGCTCGTTGATTTCTTGAGCGCTCCCAATCGGCAATTTTTTGTTTTAAAGTTGCTTGATCGGGAATGCGACAATCAAGACATTGCCGTTTTAAAGCACTGAATTCAATTTCCGCCATATTCAGCCAACTGCCATGTTTTGGGGTATAATGAAATTCCAACTTATTCAATAGACGTCGGGCTTCTTCCGGCAAAAAAGCCTCATACAGCGACGAGGGTTTGTGCGTGTTTAAGTTATCCATGATCAAGGTGATTTTAGCCGCATCAGGATAATGATCATCCACGATGCCTTTCACACATTTCGCCCAATCAACCTTCGTCCGACGATCCGTAACGCTGACGTGCCGTTCCCCATTTAATGGTTCAAACACCATAAACACGTTGTTGACTCCCTTGCGCGCATACTCGTAATCATATTTTTCGGGTTGTCCAACAGCAACGGGCAGGGGTATTCGGGTCTCATCAATGAGTGGCTTACTCATTTCATCCATGCAAACCAACGGGCGCGAAGCATCGTGAGGCCTTTGATAAACTTCTAAAATATCTTCCATCGCGCAGAGGAATTCAGCGTTGGTTTCGGGCGGGATGCACCATTGCCTTTTGAGCCAAGGTTTGAGTTCGTTTTTTTAAAACCTGCCGTACCGTTTCATAAGAAAGATCGTCAAAATGGTTTAACTCCACCAGTTTATCCGCCAAAAGCCGGAGGGTCCAACGAGTGTGTCCATCTGGAGGTGTTGAACACGCTAATGTGATCAATTGCGCCTCTTTTTCACCGTCAAATTTTGAAGGACGGGTACGGCGCGGCGCACGACGTTCGAGTGCGGGTTCCAAACCTTCTTCAACAAAAATTTTCCGAATTCTTTCAACCGTTGGCACGCTGATATTGAAGGATTCACTAATTTTTTGATCATCCCATCCAGGACCATTTTCACTTTGATCGGCTTTTAAAAGAATGTAGGCATGGTTTAATTTTCGCGCCGCCGCTCTTCCTTTAGAAGCCACGTCGTTTAAAAAAGACCGCTCTTCATCATTCAAGGTCACTTTATAGATTTTAGCAGGCATAAAGGCTCTTTAGGAGTTCCCGGTATGGATAAGATTTTAATTTTCATGCAAATTTTTCGTATCCTGT
This sequence comes from Candidatus Competibacter sp., assembly GCA_037045685.1. Taxonomy (GTDB): domain Bacteria; phylum Pseudomonadota; class Gammaproteobacteria; order Competibacterales; family Competibacteraceae; genus Competibacter_A. The sequence goes on along the minus strand of JBAOII010000015.1, from coordinate 38,877 downwards.
CAGGTCAATGATAAGCCGCTGAAAGAGATGATCGATATTCAAGATTCCATAGCAACGCCGCTTGATCACTTTAATTTTATTTCAATATGTAAGGTTAAAACCCCCGCCTTTAGGCGGGTAGATTTCATCTCCAGCCCTTACTGGTAGAGTTGCTGGACACGTTAGCGACAAGCCACGAGGGGCGAGATGGACTATCGATATGGGAGCCATACGGTTTACAAGATTGAATATCATCTTGTATGGGTGACTAAATATCGTTACAAAGCATTGGTCGGGGATGTAGGTCAGCGGGTTCGAGAGCTTGTTCGGCAGGCCTGTGAAGCCTTTGAGATTCGGATTATCAAAGGGGTGGTGAGCAAAGATCATGTGCATATTCTGGTTTCGGCACCGCCGGAACTCTCGGTCAGTGACATGATGCGCCATATCAAGGGGCGATCATCGAGCAAGTTGTTTGAGGAATTTCCGGAATTGAAGAAGCGTTACTGGGGACGGCATTTTTGGGCGCGGGGCTATTTTTGCGTGACGGTCGGGGATATGACGGAAGACATGATTAAGGAGTACTTGGATCATCACTTTGAGCCGGATCCAGCGCGTGACTTTCGGGTTGAACCGTAGGCGCGTCGTTGAGGCGACGCGCACATGGATTTTCAGTCCGTTACTTCAACCCACCGGCTTTCAGCCGGTGATTGTTGAGTATTCAATCCCTCAACAAAACCGCTGCTGTGGCGTTCAGTAAAATAATTGGTAATTTCGTCCATTCTTTCTTCGAGTGTCTTTAAAAAACTATCAAAACAATCCAACTCGCTGTTCTGAACTAAGTACTTCCAAGCGCGTAGTTTGCGTCGTGCTTCCGCTTTCGTGATGGGTTGCTCAAAAATATCGGTCAGCGTGTAGCAAAATAGATAAGCAGTTCCTAAAAGTGGAGTGAACTTAAAGAGCTTTTTAAGCAAATCAAACTCTTCAGGAGTCGCATCGTTTGGATGCTTACGCAATGCCCACATCGCTCCATTCAATTCCTTATACTGGTCCTTTGGCAATTCGGCTTTTAACCGCTTCATCTCTTTTTTTCGTAGGGCATCTAAACCTTTTCGATACAATTTCGCAACGTGAAACCGATCCGCTGTAACCCGTACCTTTCGACCAAAAACTTCGCGAGCCGCATTGATATAACCCTCATAGAGATCACTGCAAACCACTTGGATAGTTTTTCTTAACTCCATGGGAATACTAGAAAAAAATGCTTTTACCGTGGCTTTTTGCCGGTCTTCCAAAATCGCTAAAACTCGGTTTTTACCCTCCGTTAAACGGGCCGTGATGACGGTGACAAAATCCCGGTGACCTTTCTTTAAGGCAATTTCATCGATCCCAAGGATCGGCAGTTCCTTGAATTCATTCCAATCTACTTTTTTATCGACATAACGATCAACAATACCCATCACCGCTTCATAACCGATCACTTCCTTTAGACTCACATCCAAAACCGTACTGTTCACTAAACTGAGTAAAATATGCGTCTCATAGGCTTTGGTGTGCAAGCTCCGCAGTTCGTACCATTCCAATTTCTGCGTAGTCGTTGGGCGATCTTGGCAATAGGGACACCGGTACCTCTTCGGGCGAATTTTACTCAACAACCACCGGCTGAAAGCCGGTGGGTTGAAGTAACGGACTGAAAGTCCATGTGCGCGTCGCCTCAACGACGCGCCTACGGTTCAACCCGAAAGTCACGCGCTGGATCCGGCTCAAAGTGATGATCCAAGTACTCCTTAATCATGTCTTCCGTCATATCCCCGACCGTCACGCAAAAATAGCCCCGCGCCCAAAAATGCCGTCCCCAGTAACGCTTCTTCAATTCCGGAAATTCCTCAAACAACTTGCTCGATGATCGCCCCTTGATATGGCGCATCATGTCACTGACCGAGAGTTCCGGCGGTGCCGAAACCAGAATATGCACATGATCTTTGCTCACCACCCCTTTGATAATCCGAATCTCAAAGGCTTCACAGGCCTGCCGAACAAGCTCTCGAACCCGCTGACCTACATCCCCGACCAATGCTTTGTAACGATATTTAGTCACCCATACAAGATGATATTCAATCTTGTAAACCGTATGGCTCCCATATCGATAGTCCATCTCGCCCCTCGTGGCTTGTCGCTAACGTGTCCAGCAACTCTACCAGTAAGGGCTGGAGATGAAATCTACCCGCCTAAAGGCGGGGGTTTTAACCTTACATATTGAAATAAACGTCTGCGTTTGCTTAAATTGATAAATGTCTTAAGGTTAATATCAGGGTCATGGCCGTAAAAATCGGTGATATGTTGACCGCACTGGTGACAGGGCGCTCCGTCCAATGAAGGCCTGACCGTAATCAAGGTTTCATGGCCTTGAGTGAATTCAACCGGTTCAATCTTTGCATCTTCCAAATCTAAAGGTATCTCGAAGGATTCCGTACAATGAATTACCTGCGCACGCCAAGTCGCGAGATATCTTGGGCGGTGGAGGATATAATAGGGCACAGTACCGGAAACTCCTGAATTGCCGAAATTTTGGGGATCAGTCGCAGCAGTATTTACGATTGGCTGCGCCGGTACCGGGCGGAGGGCGAGTCGGCCCTGGATACCCGCGCGGCGCCGGGCGCGCCGCGCGCGATCACGGCGGGCTTGCGGTGGTGGTTGCGGAAAACCGTGTTGCGGTCGACGCCGGTGGACCACGGTTACGACACCGTGCTCTGGACCCGAAAGATTCTGGCGGCGTTGCTGGAGAAGCGGTTTGGGGTGCGGGTGGCGGAATCGACGGTGGGCCTGCACCTGCGGGCGCTGGACTTGAGCTACCGACAACCCCGTTATCGGGCCGCGCAACAGGACCGCGCGAAAGTCGCCGCGTTTCTGGCGGTGAAGTTCCCGAAAATCCGACGCTTGGCCGAGCGCATCGGCGCGGATATCGCTTTCGAGGATGCAGCCGGCGTCGGCGTCCGCACCCGCGCCGGTCGCACTTGGGGCGCGCGGGGACAAGCCCCCACCGTGCCCGTCGCGGATCGTCGGGGCGGCTACAACATCTTGTCCATCGTCACCGCGCGGGGGGAATTCCAATCCACCGCAGTGGAGAAAAGCGTGGATGGCCCGCAATTCATCGCCTTCCTGGAACACCTGATTCGGGACCGCCCGCGCCCGCTGATCCTCGTGGCGGATCGCGCCTCGTTCCATCGCTCGGCGGCGGTGCGCCAGTTCGTCCGCGCCCACCGCACCCGGATCCGTCTGTTCTTTTTCCCGGCCCACACCCCCGAACTCAATCCCGACGAACAGGCGTGGAACGAAATCAAACACCGGCAAATCGGCCGGCAACCCGTCAAAAACAAACTCGACCTGAAGCGACGCCTCGACGCCGCCCTCAGCGCCTTGCAGGCTTTTCCCGAGCGCGTGCGCTCTTTCTTTCAGTTGCCGGACACTCAATATGCCGCCATCCCGGAATCCGCTTTAACACCCTGTCCGGTTATCAAGTAGCGGGACTATACGAGCCCAAAGGGCGATGCATCTAATGTGTACGGCGGCGAGGAAGGATTGGGAGTTTTTGGCGTATCTTGTGGCGATGCCGCGCCATCTTTTCAGGTGCAGGAAGGCGTTTTCGACGAGGTGGCGAAGTTTGTAGAGTGCTTCATCATACGGCCTTTGAACGATACGGTTTTTCTTGGGTGGTATGACCGGCTCCATGTTCTGGCTCTTCGCCTGATCGATGAGAGCATTGCTGTCGTGGCCACGATCCGCCAGCAGATAGTCCGCGCTCAATCCTTCGATCGGGCGGCCAGCCTGTGTGCCATCAGCCGTGGTACCTTGTGCAATAAGGACTCTGATCGGCAGACCATGCGCATCCACGGCCAGATGTATCTTGGTGTTGAGCCCCCTTTTGTGCGGCTCATGTCCTGATTGCCGCCTTTGGCCCCCGCCGCATGCACTCGATTGCCCACAAGTCACCCTGACAGAATAAAGGTTTCTTTGGCGACGGCGATGCCGATGGCGAATGCCCGAACCTTCTGCATCCCTTCCCAGATGGCCTTGGGTCCGGGATGGCCCTCGCTTTTGCGGCCGAGGAAGCCGCCGAAGCCGGCGATCAGTCGCACCATCTGGCCCAAGGGTGGCGGCGTTGCCGGGGGTTGGGCGCGGTGGGCGACGATCCAGGCGGCCTGCCATTCCTCGGGGTCAAAGACCACCTCGCACGGCAGGTTCGGACAATCCCGTCCCCAGGTCACGAGGTGCAGGATGCGCCAGGCGATAACGAGATCAATCACCAAGGCGCGCTCCAGCCGTTCCAGGGTGCCCAGTTGCAGGGTTTCCACCCGGCAGCCCGATTTCCAAATCCTGAAAAATATTTCCGCCAGCCAGCGCCGACGGTACCGGTCCACCAGTTCCACCGCCGCTTCCAGCGTCTCGGCGGTCCGGTTGGTCAACAACCGCCAGGTGATCGCGGTTTGACCGGCAGGCGGCTGTTCTTCGCGGGCCAGGATGGCGGTCACCGTCACCGGTGGCGCCCCTTTCCGGGCGGGCAAAGTCACCGCTTCCCGGTACAGGGCTTGCCGCACCACTCGGGTCGGCCGGTCCGGCGCCGCCGGCAAGATGAATTCCACCTCGCCCAGCGCCTCGCTCCGCCCCAGCCGGTCCCACACCTTTTCGCCCGCCGTCGTGTTGCGGTTGTGCGCGGCCCGCACCAGCCAGTCCGCCGGATGCCCCCGCCGCGCGGCCGCGTCCATCAGCGCCCGCAGGTCGCCTTCCCGATCCGCCACGTACACCAGCCGGGTCTCGGGCGTTCGCTCGGCCAGGTCGGCGACGATCTCGTACCCTTCCGCCCAACGGGCGCTTTCCTTGACGTCGGGTTGGTCTTTGGGTTTGCGCGCCCACGTCCAGGCATCGATCACCCCCAGCGCCAGTCCCTCCGGAGTGACCGCCAAGGTCGGATGCACGCACAGCCCGCGCTGGGCGTCGTGGCTGAGCCGGCCCAGCCCGGCAATCCCCGGCTGCGAGGTGAAATCCAGCTCGGTCGTGTCCTGAATGCCTAAGTACAGGACAAAATCCTCAAAGTCCACAGGAAATCCTGGAATTTCTCGGCGAGGTTGAGGGCGACGTTACGCAGGAAATCGAGGCCATGGCGGAAGAGGGACTTGAGCGGTCGCCGAAGGGTTTTTTTAAGGGGATCGGCCGGTCTTGGTCATGAAGCTGTTCGCCGATGCGGTGGGACCAGGCAAAGGCCAGGGCGAGCAGCCCCATCATTTTGGACAGGCGAGAAGCGTCTCGGAGGTGGGTGTCCTCGAAATTGAAGCCCCGCGTCTTCAGGCAACCGAACAGCGTTTCGATCTGCCAGCGGTCGGCGTAGGCCTCGATGGCCTCGGCCTGGGGTGCGCCAGAGGTGGCGATCGCGAGGAGTTCGCCGTCGTCCAAGCGCAGCGCCGACAGGTGGACGAAGCAGCCCCAGACCGGACGCCGTCCCGGCAGCAGGTGCGCTTGGCCGGGTTTGAGCGAACCCGAGAGCGTGTCGACACGCATCATCCGGTTCCAATGGTTGGGGACGAGGGTGTCGCGCTTGATCCGTTGGTGGAAGGGAATCCGTTGCGTTTGCAGCCAGTGGAACCACGCTTCGCCCACGAATTCGCGGTCGGCCAGCAGGACGGCGATCCGCTCCGCGCCGAAGACCGCGAGGAAGCGCTCCATCAGAGCCTTTCCGCTCGGCCGTGTCGGAGTTGCCCGCCTTGTCCAGGACGCTCCAGAACACCGGCACGGCGATGCCGCGATAGGCGATACCGAGCACCAGGAAGTTGATGTCCGCCTGGCCGAACTTCCAGTGAGTGCGATCCAGCGTCAGCCGCCACGGGCCATCGCCGACCGGGACCAGGCGCACCAGCAACCGCGCCCAAGAGTCCGGGTCGATCTCGAACGAGCGGAAGAAGCGCTGCAGGCGCTTGTAGTGTGACTCCACCTTGGCCGGGCCACCGAAACCGGTGGCGAGTTCCGCCAGGCTGACGCTGCGCACCTTGAACAGGGCCAGAAGGAACCGCGCCAGAAAACCGATCCGGGCACCGTGCCAAGGCAGATATTCGGCCAGCACGGCCTTGAGTTCGCGGACGGGATCAGGGATGGTAGCTCTCATTGAAGCGCCTTCAAAAAGGCCATAGCTTAAACCACATCTAAATCATCGAGTTAGGGTTTTTGTCCTGTACTGAGCCTGAATGCACAACACCACCGGCCGACCCGCCATGCGCTCGATGGTGCGCTCGGTATGCGCCTCCAGGATCTCGCGCCACTCCACCGCCGGGTTGTCCAACAACCGGTAAGCCGCCTTGGTCTCCGCCCAGCCCCCGCTCGCCACGGGAATGCTCCCCGTCGGTCGTGCTGACAGGTCTTCCACCAGCTTGATCAACCGCCGCGTCCGGCGTGCATCCCCCAGCTCCACACCCCCAGTTCCCGGGCTACCCAACTCATCGCGACCTCGTCAAAATACTAGAATATTACAATAAGTTGAGATTTGTGGGTAAACGGATGCGCCGCATGGGGATGGACCTTGCAGTGGCTGGCGTCGATCATCAGCCATTCGTAATCCGGCTCGTCGATCAGGAGGTCCAGCAGCTTTTCCCAAACGCCCTTATCCCGCCAGCGAATGAACCGGCGGTGCGCGTTGCTCCAGTGCCCCAGGTCAGGCGGCAAGTCACGCCACGGAGCGCCCGTGCGAACGATCCAGAAAACAGCATTTATAAACAATCGATTATCCTTTGCCACCCCGCCCCATGCGCCTTCGCGCCCCGGCAGATGCGGTTCCAACAATGCCCATGCCTTATCCGAAATATCATGCCTTCTGTGTGCCGGTCTCATGCCAACCTCCTTTCAGGTCGGCATGATCCTCTCATATCCTTAATCTCGTGACTACACTATCTAGTGCTTCACCCGCTCTGAATTGACTTTAAGTAGCGCATGAGTTTTCCTGGAAGGGTACCCCCCCGACCCGGAGCCTGACCATGCCATTGCCCAAATACATTGTCCGTCTGACCGATGAAGAGCGAACCCAACTTGATGACCTCATCCGCACCGGGAAGCGGGCGGCATCGGTGCTGATCCACGCCCGGATTTTGCGCAAGGCCGATGCCGGCGCCGGCGGGTCGGGCTGGGACGATGGGCGGATCGCCGAGGCGCTGGACTGCGGGGAGTCCACGGTGTACCGGGTGCGCCAGGCGTTCGTGGAGCGGGGATTGGAGGCGGCGCTGTTCCGCAAGAAGCCGACGGGCCGACAGTACCGCAAGCTGGATGGCGCCCAGGAGGCCCGGCTGATCGCGCTGGCCTGCGGCGCGCCGCCCGAAGGGCGGAGCCGGTGGACGATGCGGTTGCTGGCGGATCGGCTGGTGGAACTGGAGGTGGTGGACACCATCGGCCCGGAATGCGTGCGCACGACGCTCAAAAAAACGAGCTCAAGCCGTGGCTGCGCAAGCAATGGGTGATTCCGCCGCGGGCCGACGCCGAGTTCGTCTGCGCGATGGAGGACGTGCTGGAGGTCTACACCCGGCCCTGCGACCCGGCGTATCCGGTCGTCTGCCTGGACGAGATCAGCAAGCAGTTGGTGGCCGAGACCCGGACGCCGGTGCCGGCCGCACCCGGCCAGCCCACGCGGGTCGATTGCGAATGAGCCTGTCAATCTTTTTGTGTAAATGCGTTTGACTGGACTATAACGGCAACCGGTCCTCGAACATGATGGCGAACCGGTTGAGGGCCCGTTTCCAATCCTGGATCGGCATGGTCCATTTCCGGGCGGCCTGCTCGATGGCCAGGTAGACCACCTTCAGGGCGGAACGGTCGCTGGGGAAGATGCGCCGGTTGTTGATCGCCTTACGAATCACGCTGTTGAGCGACTCGATGGCGTTGGTGGTGTAGATCGCCCGGCGGATGTCCTCGGGGTAATCAAAGACGGTGATCACATGTTCCCAGTGCCGCAACCACAGTTGGCTGAGGGAGGGATACTTGCCATCCCAGTGCTCGGCCAAGGTTTCCAATGCCCGCTCCGCGTCGGCGACGGTGGTCGCCTGGTAGATCCGTTTCGAATCGGCCACCACCGCCCGGCGGTCCTTGTCGGCGACGTAGCGCAGGGTGTTACGGACCAGGTGGACGATGCACAGTTGCACCTTCGTGCGGGGATAGACCGTCCGGATGGCCTCGGGAAAGCCGGTCAAGCCGTCCACGCAGGCGATGAACACGTCCTTCAGCCCCCGGTTGTGCAGCTCGGTCAGCACCGTCAGCCAGTACTTGGCGCCCTCGGTTTCGGCCAGCCACAGGCCCAGAACTTCTTTCTGGCCGGCCAGGTTCACGCCGAGCGCGACGTGCATCGTTTTGTTGATCACCCGGTTGTCCTGATGCACCTTGATCACCAGCCCATCCAGATACAGGATCGGGTAGACCGTCTCCAGCGGGCGGCTTTGCCAGGCTTGGACCGTGTCCCAGACCGCGTCGGTGACCTTGGCCACCAGCGCGGGAGAAACCTCGGTTCCGTAGAGTTCCTGGAGCGTATCGGCGATGTCGCGCGTGGTCATGCCCTTGGCATAGAAGGCCAGAATCTGGTTGTCCAACCGGGCCAGCCGGGTTTGGCCTTTGGCGATCAGTTGCGGTTCGAACGTGCCGTTGCGGTCCCGCGGCGCTTGAATCGGCACCTCGCCCAGCTCGCCCTTGAGCGTTTTGCCCGAATAGCCGTTACGGCTGTTGCCGCTGCCGCGTCCGGCGGGCGCATGGCGCTCGTGGCCCAAGTGCTCGTCCAGCTCGGCCTTCAAGGCGCTTTCCACCGTCGGCTTCAGCAACTGTCGGCTCAAGGCGGTGATGTCCTGTTCGCTCTTGATGGGTTTGGCCAACTCGCCGGCCAAGATCTCCAACCCCGCAGGGCACATTCGATCCGCCGCTCCAAAAGGGACGCTCATCGTCGATTCTCCCAGACACCGCAGTGTCGCTGTTTTCCTAAGAATGGGCATTTACACAATCGAATGTACAGTCCCTTGCGAATACGAACGGTGCGGGACGGCGAACCTGTTCCTGACGTGCGAGCCGCTGGCCGGGCAGCGCCACGTCACCGTGACCGAGCGGCGCACCGCAGTCGATTTCGCCGCGGAGGTCCGCGACCTGCTGGAGGTGCGCTACCCGCACGCCGAGAAGGTGGTGCTGGTGATGGACAATCTGAACACGCACAAACCCGCCGCGTTGTATCAAGCCTTCGAGCCCGCCGTGGCCCGCGCCCTCATCGGGCGGTTGGAGATTCACCACACCCCCAAACATGGCAGTTGGTTGGACATGGCGGAGATCGAGTTGAGCGTCCTGAGCCGGCAGTGTCTGGACCGCCGCATCCCCGACACCGCCACCCTGACCCGCGAGGTGGCCGCCTGGCAACAGGCCCGTAACGCCGATCCCCGGCCGGTGAATTGGCGTTTCACCACCCCCGAGGCCCGCATCAAGCTCAAACGCCTCTACCCGTCAATTCAGAGCGGGTGAAGCACTAGCGCAAGCCCTGAAAACGGATGCCGTCCGGGTGGATTTTGCGGGTCTTGGGGACGGTGAGCAGCAACAGGTCGAGTTGTTCCAACGTAACCGTTCAGTCCCACCTACTGGGGTAAGGGGGCGAGGGGCAAGCCGGCACGGCGGTCGGCGATGGCGCGTTCGAGATAGCGCCAAGGGGCATGGCCGCGCTGGCGGCAGGTGTCAATGACGCTGGCGAGCAGAGCCACGACCCGCGAGCCGACCGCGGTGCGGGTACCCAGGCTCAGCTTGCGCAGGATCACCCAGTGCCGCAGGGCGCGCTCGGCGGCGTTGTTGGTCAGCGGCAGCTCGGGATGGCTCAGGACCTGGAAGATGGCCTCCCAGTCGTTGAGCAACTCCACCGCCAGCGCATGGGTTTTCGGATGCGCGCCGCCCCGGTGGTTTTCACAGGCGGCGCGCAGCGCGGCGAGCAACGGCGCGTGTTGGGTCGGGCAGGTCGACCGGGGGCGGGCCTTCGCGGGCGGCATACACCGCCGCCCGCAGGGTTTCCAAAGTGTCCAGCACGCGCTTGCCGAAGGCGCGGGCCACGCGGTCGCAACTCTGGGCCAAGCCCCGGGCCTTGCGAATCAGGTGCGCCCAACACCGCAGCCGACGCGGGTAGTGACGGTAAGCCCCCCAGCCGTCGCTCATCAGCCAGCCGGTGAAGACCGTCCAGCGCGTTCTCGACCAACTCCTTGCCGCGCCCGGCGACGTAGTACAAGGTCGCGGTGGCCGCGACAAAGGTCCAGAGCCACAGCGTCCGCTCGGCTTCGGGCCAAGGGGTTTCGTCGGCGTGTAGCAGGTCGCTCTCCAGGACCGCCCGGACGAGTTCGTCTTCCGCCGGGGCCACGGCCGCACTGGCTTCGTGGAGCGTCCGGTGGATCGTACCGATACTGACGCCGCAGCCCCAGCCACTCGGCCAGGAATTCCCGAATCCGCGCCCGCGACAGCCGGAACCGCAGGGCCAGCGCCACGATCAGCGCCGTTAACCCCGGCCCCACCAGCCGCCATTCGCTCAGGTCAATCCCCGCCAGCAGCGGGTCCACCGCGCCGTGGCGGGCCACGGCGCGGGTTCGATGCCCGCAGGGACAGGGGGTTTCATAATGGCGATGGTCCACCACCCATAGCGTCAGCCCCGGCCGCGCCGGATCGTCCCAGCGCAGGTCCACCGCCTGAAACCCGGTGTGGGCCACCGCCCCGACCCGTTCCAGCGGCCGGCCACAGCCGGCGCAGACCTCGGGATAGCGCGGGCGCTCCTCGTGCGCCTGGAACACCTGAGTCCGGCCGATTCCGGGCGCTCCCCGCCGTTTGCCGGGTTTGCGCCCAACCGGTTGCACCTCCACCGGCTCCAGATCAAGTTCGCGCTCCTCGGGAACCTCGTCCGATTCCGGCGTGCCGCCCTTCCGCTCCCACGGCGCCCGACTGCTCGGCGGTCGAGAACTGTTGTCCGGCCCCTGGCTCAACCGGTCCCGCGCTTCCTTCAAGTCGTCCAGCAACTTGGCCGATAACCCACGCAACGCCGCCTCGTCCAAGGCATCCAGGTAGGCGTGGTCCAATTGGCGGAGGCCGTGTTCGCTCAGGTGCATGGCGGTCGATTACGGGGCTCGGCTATAGTGTTCCATATCCACCCCGTGAGGAAAAGTCAGCCGTTACCGGGAGAGGGAGGTGAACGCTTACCCACGGTGTATTCGCCGGGCGCCAGTTGGGCGAAGAACCAGGGGCCTTTCGATTCGGCGGTCAGGACCGTTCCGCCGCGCGCGTCCAGAATGGTCACCCGGACCGCCGACAGATACTCGCCGCTGCCCTGCATCGCGAACAGCAAGCGCAGGTTGAACTGGTTGGACAAAGCATCGAGTTCGGCTCGTTCGCCTTCGCCTACGCCGCCCGATACGTAGCGAATGCCGCGATCACTGTGGATGCGAGGTGACGGCGGCGACCCGTCGGGGCCGGCGACGGCATCCGGGGATGGCGAAGGCGGCGCCGCCGATTCCGAACCGGTATGAGGATTCGGGCGCGGTAAGGGTGCGGGCGTTCCGGGCGCCGGTTCCTGATAGCGAGGGGGCGAATCGGCGCTGTCGGTCGGAGGAGCACCCACCGTCTGCTGCGCGCCGGCCGACTGCAGCACGCCGCCGCCCAGCACCAGCGCCATGGCCATCAAACTTATCCTGTGCATTTTTGCCATTTCGAGACTCTCTTTAAATCTGCTTGAAGGGCGCTGGAAGTCGCGTTTCCAACGATTTGCGTTTTCCCTCCGGGAGGAGGGCGTTGGCACTGGGCTCAAACCACTGAATTTACCCTTGCATCCGATGGTTTGGCACGTTTTACTGGAACGATGAAGACGCCAACGACGCTGATTTGTCCAACCTGTGGTTCCCGTGACGCCACCAGCCACGGTCGCTATGAGACGGTTCACAACGGGAGCCGCAGCCTCCACGCCTGCACGAGCTGTGGGGCGGTCTTCTCAGAGACGACGGGCACACCGATGCAGGATATCAAGACGCCGATCGGCAAGGTCGCGGCCGCGCTGCGGTTGCGCGGAGAAGGCATGGGGCTGCGGGCGACGGCCCGGATTCTGGGCGCCCACAAGAATACCATCGCCGAGTGGGAACGCCGTTTTGCTGGGATGAAACCGACCTTGATGCTCTACGGGTTGTGCCATACCTTCATCCAATTGACGTTTGAAGGGGATGAGGTCTACACGGTGGTCGGTCAACGGGTGGACCCGGCGGACTCGACCGGCTGGACGGCCATCGTCCTGGAGCGGGCCAGCCGGTTTCTGGTGGATCAGCAGTGCGGCGGTAAAGAGGCCACCTTGTTTAAAAAGGTCATGCGCTCGGTGGCCGCCTACGTGAAGCGGACCCAGGACACCACCTTTCTCTCCGACGGGGAGCGCCGTTATGGGAACGCCTTGCTCGAACTCTGTGCCCGGACGGTGCGGACCGGGAAGCGGGGTCGCCCCCGCAAGACGTTGCCAAAAGGCTGTCGGGTACGCCTCAAGAACAAAGGCAGTCAACGGCATCGGCGCGGTCCCAAGCGCCCGAAATATCAAACCCCCCAACCCGAACATCCCGACACCCCGCACGACGTTCCCGAGGCCGCCATCCACGCGAACCCTCTGGAAGCACATAACGCGGCCTTGCGCCGGCGCAACAGCGCCTTTCGGCCCAGAACCAACACCCATGCCAAGAACGCCGACGCGCTGCAACGCACCCTGGACGTGCATCTGTTGCAGCATAACTTCGTCCGTCCGCACTGGACCACTGGTGAGGTGCCGGCCGTGCGCTTGGGTATCATGGCGGCCCCTTTGCGCCTTGAAGAGATCCTGATGATGCCAAAGGCGGCTTGATGCCCAAGCGACAGCAGGTCAGTCCCTCTCTTCCCTTCCCGCCTTATCCGGAGAGGCGGCTTACAGTGGTTTGAGCCCAGTGCCCAAACGCTTGAAAAGCATTTTAAAGATCGACCAGTTGCGCGCCAAAAAAAACAGCGCCTCGGCCGATTTGTACCTCCACGGCAAGCTGCTCTATGCCTGGGTGGTCGAGAAACGGCTTCGGCGGCGTGGCGGGCGCGACGGCCAGCGGCTCGATCAGCCCCGTGGCGCCACTCCCTGGCGGCTGGTAAAACTCGTGCAGCGGGAACTGACCGAGGCCATTCAGGCGGCTGGTCAGTGGAATCCGAGTCGGTGGTCAGCGGCGCTGCACGTGATGCAAGAGCGCCCCCGCCGTCGGACCCTGCAAACTGTCCCGGAACGAATCCGCCACTTAATCACCGACTGTCAAGCGCGGGGAGTCAGTAATATCTAATGGTTGAGCTTAAGTTGGCGCTTATGGGGGTCAAGCCCTTGGTCAAGGTGCAGTGGCAATTTAGCGCGTTCTATCTTTATGGCGTGGTGGAACCGTTGACGGGCGAGGTGATGATCAGAGATTATCACCGGGTCAATACCGAAAGCTTTCAACAAGTTCTCGACGATTTTTCCGAACGGTACCCCGAGGACTTTCATGTTGTTCAAACGGATAACGCGAGTTTTCATCGCTCAAAAGGCTTGGTGATGCCGGATAATGTGATGTTACTTCATCAACCGCCACACAGCCCTCAAGTCAACTCTTGTGAGCAGCTATGGGACTGGTCTAAAGATGAAATCGCCAATCGGGTTTTTCCCAGTTTGGATGCCTTGAAGTTGACGCTGAAGGAGCTGTTCTCATCGAAGCAAAAAGCCTTCTTTTCCTCATTAACAAGCAGGGGGTTTATCCGCGATGCCCTTCAAAAAATCGGTATGGTTCCGGCTATTATATAAAGTATTTTTTAGTAGTGTTTGGTATAACTCAATGAGGTAAGCCCCCGGCTCTGCCGGGGGACTCACCGAGGTTTGACCTATACGACGGTCGTCGTGAATCTGGAGTCTCGACCAAGAGACGAGGATTCACGATGAAAGAGTATCAGAGTCTGAGCCACACCCGCTGGGATTGTAAGTACCATGTGGTGTTTATCCCGAAGCGGCGCAAGCAGAAGATTTTTGGAAGTTTACGCAAGCAGTTGGGAGAGGTTTTTCACGAGCTTGCGGCGCATAAGGAGTCGCGGATCATAGAAGGGCACCTGATGCCGGATCACGTGCACATGTGCTTGAGTGTGCCGCCGAAGTACGCGGTATCGAATGTCGTGGGGTACCTCAAGGGTAAAAGCGCGATCCTGATCGCGCGACGTTTCGGGGGGCGGGAACGGAACTTTACCGGCGAGGTGTTTTGGGCGCGCGGGTATTTTGTGTCGACCGTGGGTTTGGACGAAGCGGTGGTCAGAGCGTATATCCGCCAGCAGGAGCAGGCGGACGAGCGTTACGACCAGATGAGGTTGGGAGGGGTATAGCCGCCTTGGGCGGCTCCTGGTGTTATCGGCGCCTTTGAGGCGCTCACCCAATAAGCCCCCGGCTTTGCCGGGGGTCATTTAACTTCGAGGAGAACGACGATGACCGCAACAGCCCGAGTTCAAATTCAAACTTACGCCATCGGCCCCAGCCTGTACGACAGAGCTTGGGATAAATGGGAGGAGCAGGAGCGGAAGCGGGAGGCGCGGGACGCGGCTTTCGAAGATCATTTCCAGTTGTGGCGCCGGTTTTCTTACATAGACCGGGAGCGCCCGAACGCCAAAGCCGAAATCGCCGAAATCATGAGCGCGGCCCTGAGCGACCTGTACAACGACGAGAAGGACAGCGCGGCGTTCGATCAAGCCCTGTTCGCGTGGTTTTGCTCGAAAGACAACGTGGAAACGACCAACGCGATTTACGAGCTACTGGACAAGCACATCCGAAACGCGGTGAGAAAGGAATAGAATAGAGAGCAGCGGAAAGCCGCGTGAAAAAAGGCGCTTCCGTTCTAGTGCTCTGTCATTTTAATTTTAAATGATATAATTGGACCCATCAGTTATTTTTGTCACGATTTTGTCGGAGGATTTATGCCTGCTAAAATCTATAAAGTGACCTTGAATGATGAAGAGCGGTCTTTTTTAAACGACGTGGCTTCTAAAGGAAGAGCGGCGGCGCGAAAATTAAACCATGCCCACATTCTTTTAAAAGCCGATCAAAGTGAAAATGGTCCTGGATGGGATGATCAAAAAATTAGTGAATCCTTCAATATCAGCGTGCCAACGGTTGAAAGAATTCGGAAAAATTTTGTTGAAGAAGGTTTGGAATCCGCACTCGAACGTCGTGCGCCGCGCCGTACCCGTCCTTCAAAATTTGACGGTGAAAAAGAGGCGCAGTTGATCACATTAGCGTGTTCAACACCTCCAGATGGACACACTCGTTGGACCCTCCGGCTTTTGGCGGATAAACTGGTGGAGTTAAACCATTTTGACGATCTTTCTTATGAAACGGTACGGCAGGTTTTAAAAAAACGAACTCAAACCTTGGCTCAAAAAGCAATGGGGCATCCCGCCCGAAACCAACGCTGAATTCGTCTGCGCGATGGAAGATATTTTAGAAGTTTATCAAAGGCCTCACGATGCTTCGCACCCGTTGGTTTGCATGGACGAAATGAGTAAGCCACTCATTGATGAGACCCGAATACCCCTGCCCGCTGCTGTTGGACAACCTGAAAAATATGATTACGAGTATGAACGCAAGGGGGTCAACAACGTGTTTATGGTGTTTGAACCATTAAATGGGGAACGGCACGTCAGCGTTACGGATCGTCGGACGAAGGTTGATTGGGCGAAATGTGTGAAAGGCATCGTGGATGATCATTATCCTGATGCGGCTAAAATCACCTTGATCATGGATAACTTAAACACGCACAAACCCTCGTCGCTGTATGAGGCTTTTTTGCCGGAAGAAGCCCGACGTCTATTGAATAAGTTGGAATTTCATTATACCCCAAAACATGGCAGTTGGCTGAATATGGCGGAAATTGAATTCAGTGCTTTAAAACGGCAATGTCTTGATTGTCGCATTCCCGATCAAGCAACTTTAAAACAAAAAATTGCCGATTGGGAGCGCTCAAGAAATCAACGAGCGGTCAAAGCAAATTGGCAGTTTAAAACCGAAGATGCGCGGATTAAACTTAAAAAATTATATCCATCATTTAATTTTTGACAAAGCACTAGGGATAAATCGCGCCACGGAGGGCGCGAACCGACCGGAGAAAAACCGTGCCATCGAATCGGTCTTACTTCCGAATGCCCGGCGTGTCGAGTCACGCCCTGATCGAGATGCGGCGGTCCCCGCTGCACTGTTGGGCGCGATACGTGGACCCCGCCCGCGCGGACGAGGAACCCACCGCCGCCATGCGGTTCGGCACGCTGGTCCACGCGCTGGTGCTGGCGCCGGAAACCTTCGGCGACGAGTTCGCGCTGGCGGGTTCGATCAACCGCCGCACGAACGCGGGCAAGGCCGACTACGCCGCGCTGGCGGCGTCGGGCAAGCTCGTGGTGTCCGGCGAGGCGTACCGGGCGGCCCTGGAGATCGTCAAGGCGATCCGCAAACATCCCGTGGCGGGCGGCCTGTTCAAAACCGGCGAACCGGAAAAAATCCTCACCGTGGAACGGGAGCCGCACCGGCTGCCGCTCAAGGGGCGGCCGGACTGGCTGAGCCCGCAGCCGGCCATCGTGGAGTTGAAAACCGCGACCGACGCCAGCCGGGAGGGGTTTCTCCGCGCCGTCTACCGGCACGGCTACCACCTGTCGGCGGCCTATTACCGGATGCTGGTCGGCCGGACGACCGGCACGCCCGAGGCCGCCATCCCGCACACGTTCGTGGTGGCCGAGACCGAGCGCCCCTATGCCGTGGCGGTCTACCCCACGTCGGAGCGCTTGCTGGCGGAAGGCCGGGAGTTGTGGGAGACGGCGCTGGCCCGGTTCGACGAGTGCTGGACCGACGGCGAGTGGCCGAACTATCCGGTCGAAACCCTGGAGCCGACCGCCGCCGGCGGTCCCCGCTTCGCGGTCGAGGACGGGGAGCTGGAGCTGTAGATCGTCATCGCCCGCGCCGGACGGCGCGCGCGGGAGGAACGCCGATGAAAACGGAAGTGACGACGCGCACCATCACTCGCGATGCGTGCGGCGGAGAATGCGAGCCGGTCGGGCGATTTTCGGTGGTGGTCGGCCACGACCGGGAGTTCGTCCGGGAAATCGTCTTCGATGTCCGGCTGGTGTCGCCCTATCAGACCGACGACGGCGACGTGTGCGATGCCTGTCTGCGGAAGGCGCTGGAATACCGTTTGCGGACAGGCCCGAGCGGTCGAGACCTCAAGCCGACCTGCTGGGAGCGGGGAGTGAGCGAGCCCGCCCGCGAGACGATGCGGTGTCTCGGCGCTTTCGGTCCGACTCTCGCGGAGCGCGACCGGGAAGTGAAGGGCTGGCTGAACGACGGAGAATCGGGCGCGAGTTCGGCGTATTGGAGCAGCGGTCGGTTGAGGGCGATGGCCGCCAGGACAAGAGCACCGGCGAGAAGCGGGAGCAGACCGAGTGGCGCCGGCTGTCCCTGTTCCGGGCGCTGGCCGACCTCGCCGGGCGGTATCTCAAGAAAGGCTCCCAAGTGTACGTCGAGGGTCGCTTGCGGACCCGCAAATGGGTCGATCAGGCCGGCGCGGACCGCTACACCACCGAGATCGTCGCCGACGAGCTGAAGATGCTCGGCAGGCGGCCCGAGGGGGCGGGGACGGGCGCGGGCATGGGCGCGGACGCAAACGACGGCCCGGCGACCTGTCCCGCGCCGGCCCGGTCGGGTTTGACCGCGCCGCCGCGCGAGCCGGCCAGCGCCGGCGGCGGCGGGGACTTCGGCGATGAGATTCCCTTTGCCCGGCCCGCCGCCCTGGACGGCTTGGCGTTTCCCTACGATGGCGCGTGATCGGGTTGCCGCCGCGAGCGAGGGCGCGACCGGCGAGGCCGGACTTGCCGCCGCTTGGCGGCGGGCCGCCGCGCATCCCGCTGGCGCCGGAGCTGTCCGGCGAGGCCGGGGTCCTGGCCACGTTCGCCGGACGGGACGGCCCCTCGGGCTTCGCCGAGCTGCGGGCCGCTTGAGCGCACGAGCGAGGACAACCGTCGTTAGCCGATGCTGGCAGAGCTATATCCGTATTGATATAATCCGGCCATGAAACCGATCCAGTTTCTCGGGGATTCCCTGAAGCGGTTGCGCGAGTTTCCGCCCGAAGCGCGCCAGGACGCCGGGCACCAGCTCTACAAGGTGCAGCGCGGCGAGCGACCGGACGATTTCAAGCCCCTTCCCGCCGTCGGCCCGGGGGTCGAGGAAATCCGCGTGCGGGACGAGGCCGGCACCTACCGGGTGATCTACGCCGCCCGGCGGGCGGAGGCGGTCTACGTGGTGCACGCCTTCCAAAAGAAAACGCAAACCACAGCGAAGCGCGACCTGGACCTCGCCAGGGCGCGTTTCGCCCGAATCGAATCGAGGTGAACCGTGAACGACGCCGCGACCGAAACCTACGCCAATGTGTGGGACGCCCTCGCCGACACCCCGCAGGAAGCCGCCAACCTCAAGGTCCGCTCCGAGCTGATGAGCCAGATCGCGGCGCTCGTCGAGGCGCGCGGCTGGACGCAGGCGGAGGCGGCCCGCCGCTGCGGCGTGACCCAGCCCCGCTTGAACAACCTGTTGCGCGGTCGCCTGTCGCGGTTCTCCCTGGATGCCTTGGTCAACATCGCGACCGCGCTCGGCTGTCGGGTGCACCTCGGCCTGGAGGCGGCTTGACCGCCGTGACCGAGTTCGAGCGAGGCAGCACCAACGTCTATGCCGACCTCGGCTTTCCCGACGCCGAGGAGGTGTTCGGAAAGGCGCAGCTCGCCACGAAAATCGGCGAGATCGTCAAGGCCCGTCGCTGGAGCCAGCAAAAGGCCGCCGAGGTCATGGGGATTCCTCAGCCCAAGCTGTCGGAGATGTTGCGCGGTCACTTTCGCGGCATCGGCGAGACCAAGATGCTGGATGGCTTGGCGCGGCTGGGCCGCGACGTTCAGATCACCGTCGGCCCCGCCCGCCGCCGCACCGCGCCCGGTCAGGTCAGCGTGGTTTTTCGCTGAGCCGGCCGCGACGGTGCGGCGCTCGCGGAAGCTCGCGCCCGCCGGGCCGAGCCGGGCCGGAATCCTCGGCGTTCGCGGGCGCCGCGGGTCCGCTCCCGCGCGGACGCTCGGCACCGGACCCGCGACGCGCCACGCTCACCGGCGCGATCATCGGGAAAGTCCCTTCCCCGAACCCCATCACGGTCGCCGGCGCGACCGTTCGATCCCGCCGGCGGGAGAAAGGCGCGTTTTGCCGGCTCCGACCGTCGCCGTCCTTGGCGCGGCGACCCGTGCCGGCACGCCGCCCTCCCAAAGGAAGCGACGCGTTCGCACCGCATCGCGAGCCGAACCGGCATCGGGCGCCGCGCGGGTCCGTCCGGCGCAGCCAGAGCATCTCAGGAAATACATTTTATGGAATATATATTATAGGATATATAATCGCATTCATGAACGGCAAACAAGTCATCAAAACCCTGCAAGCGGCCGGTTGGACCCTCGCTCGAATCAACGGTAGCCATCACATGCTGAAAAAAGGCAACCTCACGGTTCCCGTTCCCGTCCACGGGACGCAGGATTTGAAAATCGGCTTGCTCAAGAAGATCGAGAAACAAACCGGAGTCAAGCTCGTATGAACACCGCCTATCCCTACACCCTCGAACCGCAAGCGGACGGCGGCTACCTGGTCCAGTTCGCCGATTTCGAGGAGGCCTTCACCGAGGGCGCCACAGCGGAAGAGGCGGCCTTCAATGCCGCCGAGGTTTTATCCCTGGTCATCGAGCAACGCTTGGCCGACGGTCAGCCGGTCCCGTCGCCTTCGCCCGATGAAGGCCGTCCGGTCGCTCGCCCCCAAGCCCGCGTCCAAGCGGCGCTGCTGCTGCGCGCAACCCGCGAGGAACAGGGCCGGACCCTGGCCGAGATGGCCCGCGCCCTGCAAACCTCTTGGCCCTCGGCGCAACGCTTGGAACAGGCCACCGCCAACCCCACGCTCAAGCAACTGGAGCGAGCGGCGGCGGCCTTGGGCAAGCGGCTGTCGATCACCTTGGATTGAGCCGCAACTGACCACCCCTCACCGCCCCCGGACCGCCGGCGCGGGCGGTTTGGGCGCGGGCGCGATCTCGGCTTGCGCCGCCCGCATCCCCCGCTCGTAGCCCGACCGCTCGCCCAGCGCGTGGGCCAGCCCGACCGCGCCGACCGCGCCGAGACCGACCAGCGCCAGCGCCGCGCCCGCCACCGGCCCGTTGAAGCCCAACGCCTTGATCGCCACCCGGCGGGCGGCCTGCTTCAGCGCGGCCGGGAACTGCTCCAGGAACCGGGTCTTGGCCGACTCGACCAGGGCGTCGGCGGTTGTCTGGGCCTTTTCCAACCGCCGGTCCACGGCCGCCTCGAATTCCCGCCGCCGGTCGTCGATGGCTCGCTCCAACTGCCGCCGCTGGTGTTGCAGCGCCAGCAGCACCAGCCACAGCGCGTCGTTGTCGCGCAAGCCGAGCGCGTCGCGGACCCGCACGAACTCGGCCAGCTCCGGCCCGCTCGGCTCGCGGCCCAGGAGACGCCGGACGAGCGCGCCGAAATCGCCCGCCGCGTCCGGCTCCGCCGCGCCCGCCGCGTCCGGCTCCGCCGCGCCCGCCGCGCCCGCCTCGCGCCACCCCCTTGACCCAGGGCAAATAGAATGGACGCCTCCCCCCGTGAGGGCCGAGCAAGGGTCACCACCCAACCGGTCAGGGTGGATGAGTGATAGCAGGCGAGGCCATCGATCATACGGTGGGGATAGCGAGGGGAGAGGTGGACCCTCGCGGGCCTACGGCATCGAAGTGCCCAAGGGGGAAGATACGAAGATCTTCAACAGGCAAACCGGAGGGTCCGAGATGAATACTAGCAAAACGGTCGTCGGTATTGACATTGCCAAGCGGGTATTTCAGTTGCACTGGCTCGACCCGGAGACGGGGGAAATTGTGAGCCGACAGCTCAAGCGCGAGCAATTCCTGGCGCACTTTGCCAACCGGGCGCCTTGCCTGATCGGCATGGAAGCCTGTGGCGGCGCGCAGCACTGGGCTAGGCAACTGGTCGCCATGGGTCACCAGGTCAAGCTGATGCCGGCGAAGGCGGTTAGGCCCTTTGTCGGTGGCAACAAAAGCGACGTTCACGACGCCCGCGCCATTTGGACGGCGGTCCAGCAGCCCGACGTCAAAGCGGTGGCCATCAAGACCGAAGAGCAGCAAGCGATCCTGGCCCTCCACCGCATGCGCCAACAGTTGGTGAAATTCCGCACGGCCCAGATCAACGGCCTGCGCGGGCTGCTCAGCGAATACGGTGAGGTCATGCCGCAGGGCAAGGCGGGCGTCAAGAACGGCATCGCCGAGGCCTTGCAACGGCTAGCGGACCGCCTGCCGGCGACGGTCATCGACACGCTGCGCGAACAGTGGGGCCGGATCGGCCAGCTCGACGAGCAGATTGGCCAAATCGAGCGACGTTTGAAGGTATGGCAGCAGGAAGACCAGGACTGTCAGCGTCTTGTTCGGATTCCCGGTGTTGGCCTGCTGATTGCGACGGCCGCAGTGGCGATGATGGGCGACGCCAAGACCTTCGAGTCCGGGCGGGAATTCGCGGCCTGGCTGGGACTCGTGCCGAGGCAGACCGGCACCGGTGGCCGACTGCGTCTGCTGGGCATCAGCAAGCGCGGCGACACCTACCTGCGCACGCTGCTGATTCACGGGGCACGGTCAGTGTTGACCCACGCCAAGGAACCGGACCCGTGGATCACGGCACTGCGCCAACGCCGACCGCTCAACGTCGCGGTCGTGGCCTTGGCCAACAAGATGGCCCGCACGATTTGGGCGCTCCTCGCCCACGAACGGACGTACCAGAAAGGGTTTGCGAGCCAGGCCGCGTAGGCCGACTTGCAGGTGTATATCCACTACTTTGATGACAGGAGGGACCGCCGTAAAGGTTGCGCAAGGTCGATAGCAGTGTGATGGCCAACAGGTCAGACCGTGGCCCGTCAAGCCTGGATAGCGCGTAGGACTTCGAGTCCTCAGGACAAATGAGGCGCGGGTCAGCGGATTCCATCAGGGCCAGCAGGCGTTCGCCTGCGCTACAGGCCGGATATAAAACTTGCAGCCTGTCTGTCCCAACACACCCACATCGTTCTTGGCAAACGGGAGGCGTCCATATAAATCGCGCTATGTAGGGGGTTGACAGTAGGCTGATCGCCGGGGTAACGGAGCGCGGTTGATCTGGTGGAGAGAACTGATGTGGCCCCAATTGCTCGACCCGCGCCCGTATTTGGCCGACCTGCCCGATCCCCGTCGGGAGACCCAGAACAAGCTCCACAAACTCCATGACCTTCGGATGATCGTGCTGTGCGCGGTGTTGAGCGGGATGGAGGACTGGGTGGGCATGGCGGACTTTGCCGAGGAGAAGGAAGCCCGGTTGCGGGGGTTTTTGGAGTTGCCCCACGGGATTCCCTCGCACGACACCTTGAGCGACGTGCTGGGGCGAATCGATCCGGTAGCCTTCCGGACGGCCTTCACCGCTTGGGCCACGGCGGCCTTGCCGGGCTTGGCCGACGAGCCGGTCTGCGTGGACGGCAAGGCGGTGCGCGGGAGTCGGGACGGGACGAGCCCGGCGGTGCATCTGGTGAGCGCGTTTGCCGGTCGGGCGCGCTGGGTGCTGGCCCAGCGGGCGATGGCGGAGAAGTCCAACGAGATCACCGCGATCCCGGACCTGCTGGGGCTGCTGGACCTGCGCGGGGCGGCGGTGTCGATCGATGCCATGGGCTGCCAAAAAGCCATTGCGCAGACGATCGTCGATGCCGGTGCGGATTACGTCTTGGCGTTGAAGGAGAATCATCCGACCTTGTGCGAGGGCGTCCAACTGTGGCTCGATACCGAAGTCGCGCAGGGGCGCCTGCCCGTGCTGGAAACGGTGGAGAAAGACCATGGCCGGATCGAAATTCGCCGCTATGCGCTGAGCGACCGGATCGACTGGCTGGAGGCGAAACCGGACTGGGCCGGGCTCCAGGCGGTCGGCCGGGTGGAATCCACCCGGATCATCGGGGAAAAAACCAGCACCGAATGCCGCTATTTTCTGTGCTCGTTGGCGGAGCGCGACCGGTTTGCCGCCACCGTCCGCGGCCATTGGGGGATCGAAAATCAACAGCACTGGGTCTTGGACGTCCAGTTCGGGGAAGATGCCTGCCGGACCCGCAAGGACCACTCGGCGGGACTGTACATTCGATTGTGTAAATGCCCATTCTTAGGAAAACAGCGACACTGCGGTGTCTGGGAGAATCGACGATGAGCGTCCCTTTTGGAGCGGCGGATCGAATGTGCCCTGCGGGGTTGGAGATCTTGGCCGGCGAGTTGGCCAAACCCATCAAGAGCGAACAGGACATCACCGCCTTGAGCCGACAGTTGCTGAAGCTGACGGTGGAAAGCGCCTTGAAGGCCGAGCTGGACGAGCACTTGGGCTACGAGCGCCATGCGCCCGCCGGACGCGGCAGCGGCAACAGCCGTAACGGCTATTCGGGCAAAACGCTCAAGGGCGAGCTGGGGCGAGGTGCCGATTCAAGCGCCGCGGGACCGCAACGGCACGTTCGAACCGCAACTGATCGCCAAAGGCCAAACCCGGCTGGCCCGGTTGGATCAACCAGATTCTGGCCTTCTATGCCAAGGGCATGACCACGCGCGACATCGCCGATACGCTCCAGGAACTCTACGGAACCGAGGTTTCTCCCGCGCTGGTGGCCAAGGTCACCGACGC
Source organism: Candidatus Competibacter sp. (assembly GCA_037045685.1). Lineage (GTDB taxonomy): Bacteria > Pseudomonadota > Gammaproteobacteria > Competibacterales > Competibacteraceae > Competibacter_A. The sequence goes on along the minus strand of JBAOII010000015.1, from coordinate 15,108 downwards.
GGTCTGGGACACGGTCCAAGCCTGGCAACAGCCGCCCGCTGGAGACGGTCTACCCGATCCTGTATCTGGATGGGCTGGTGATCAAGGTGCATCAGGACAACCGGGTGATCAACAAAACGATGCACGTCGCGCTCGGCGTGAACCTGGCCGGCCAGAAAGAAGTTCTGGGCCTGTGGCTGGCCGAAACCGAGGGCGCCAAGTACTGGCTGACGGTGCTGACCGAGCTGCACAACCGGGGGCTGAAGGACGTGTTCATCGCCTGCGTGGACGGCTTGACCGGCTTTCCCGAGGCCATCCGGACGGTCTATCCCCGCACGAAGGTGCAACTGTGCATCGTCCACCTGGTCCGTAACACCCTGCGCTACGTCGCCGACAAGGACCGCCGGGCGGTGGTGGCCGATTCGAAACGGATTTACCAGGCGACCACCGTCGCCGACGCGGAGCGGGCATTGGAAACCTTGGCCGAGCACTGGGATGGCAAGTATCCCTCCCTCAGCCAACTGTGGTTGCGGCACTGGGAACATGTGATCACCGTCTTTGATTACCCCGAGGACATCCGCCGGGCGATCTACACCACCAACGCCATCGAGTCGCTCAACAGCGTGATTCGTAAGGCGATCAACAACCGGCGCATCTTCCCCAGCGACCGTTCCGCCCTGAAGGTGGTCTACCTGGCCATCGAGCAGGCCGCCCGGAAATGGACCATGCCGATCCAGGATTGGAAACGGGCCCTCAACCGGTTCGCCATCATGTTCGAGGACCGGTTGCCGTTATAGTCCAGTCAAACGCATTTACACAAAAAGATTGACAGGCTCGATTTATCGGGCGTCCACGGTCGCCGAAGCGGAACGGGCGTTGGAGACCCTGGCCGAGCGCCGGGATGGCAAATACCCTTCCCTGAGCGCGTTGTGGCTGCGGCATCGGGAGCACGTCATCACCGTGTTCGACTATCCGGAAGACATCCGCCGGGTGATTTACACCACCAACGCCATCGAGTCCCTCAACAGCGTCATTCGCAAGGCCATCAACAACCGGCGCATCTTCCCGAGTGATCGCTCAGCGCTGAAAGCGGTGTACTTGGCCATCGAACAGGCCGCAAAGAAATGGACCCTGCCGGTCCAGGACTGGAAACAAGCCCTCAATCGTTTTGCCATCCAGTTCGAGGGCCGGTTGCCACTATGACTCAAACGGCATTTACACAAAAAAATTCGACAGGCCCACATGGCCCTCAACCTGCTGAGCCACAACGGCCCGCCCCGCAATAGCCTCCGTCGCCGCAAACGCCGCGCCGCCCTTAATGATGATTACCGGTTGCGCCTCCTCTTCGGCACCCCAACCCCGGCTACCACATAGCGCGATTTATATGGACGCCTCCCGTTTGCCAAGAACGATGTGGGTGTGTTGGGACAGACAGGCTGCAAGTTTTATATCCGGCCTGTAGCGCAGGCGAACGCCTGCTGGCCCTGATGGAATCCGCTGACCCGCGCCTCATTTGTCCTGAGGACTCGAAGTCCTACGCGCTATCCAGGCTTGACGGGCCACGGTCTGACCTGTTGGCCATCACACTGCTATTGACCTTGCGCAACCTTTACGGCGGTCCCTCCTGTCATCAAAGTAGTGGATATACACCTGCAAGTCGGCCTACGCGGCCTGGCTCGCAAACCCTTTCTGGTACGTCCGTTCGTGGGCGAGGAGCGCCCAAATCGTGCGGGCCATCTTGTTGGCCAAGGCCACGACCGCGACGTTGAGCGGTCGGCGTTGGCGCAGTGCCGTGATCCACGGGTCCGGTTCCTTGGCGTGGGTCAACACTGACCGTGCCCCGTGAATCAGCAGCGTGCGCAGGTAGGTGTCGCCGCGCTTGCTGATGCCCAGCAGACGCAGTCGGCCACCGGTGCCGGTCTGCCTCGGCACGAGTCCCAGCCAGGCCGCGAATTCCCGCCCGGACTCGAAGGTCTTGGCGTCGCCCATCATCGCCACTGCGGCCGTCGCAATCAGCAGGCCAACACCGGGAATCCGAACAAGACGCTGACAGTCCTGGTCTTCCTGCTGCCATACCTTCAAACGTCGCTCGATTTGGCCAATCTGCTCGTCGAGCTGGCCGATCCGGCCCCACTGTTCGCGCAGCGTGTCGATGACCGTCGCCGGCAGGCGGTCCGCTAGCCGTTGCAAGGCCTCGGCGATGCCGTTCTTGACGCCCGCCTTGCCCTGCGGCATGACCTCACCGTATTCGCTGAGCAGCCCGCGCAGGCCGTTGATCTGGGCCGTGCGGAATTTCACCAACTGTTGGCGCATGCGGTGGAGGGCCAGGATCGCTTGCTGCTCTTCGGTCTTGATGGCCACCGCTTTGACGTCGGGCTGCTGGACCGCCGTCCAAATGGCGCGGGCGTCGTGAACGTCGCTTTTGTTGCCACCGACAAAGGGCCTAACCGCCTTCGCCGGCATCAGCTTGACCTGGTGACCCATGGCGACCAGTTGCCTAGCCCAGTGCTGCGCGCCGCCACAGGCTTCCATGCCGATCAGGCAAGGCGCCCGGTTGGCAAAGTGCGCCAGGAATTGCTCGCGCTTGAGCTGTCGGCTCACAATTTCCCCCGTCTCCGGGTCGAGCCAGTGCAACTGAAATACCCGCTTGGCAATGTCAATACCGACGACCGTTTTGCTAGTATTCATCTCGGACCCTCCGGTTTGCCTGTTGAAGATCTTCGTATCTTCCCCCTTGGGCACTTCGATGCCGTAGGCCCGCGAGGGTCCACCTCTCCCCTCGCTATCCCCACCGTATGATCGATGGCCTCGCCTGCTATCACTCATCCACCCTTACCGGTTGGGTGGTGACCCTTGCTCGGCCCTCACGGGGGGAGGCGTCCATTCTATTTGCCCTGTCCGCCGCCGCTGGCGGGTGCCGTCGGCCAGAAGCCGGCGATGCCAGGCCGGCAGGAACACCCGGCAGAAATCGTCGACGTCACAGAAGGGCGTAACCAGTCGAGCGCGCCCCCCGCTCAGGCGACCAGGCGGAGAGGAGCGGATTTGGGTTTGATGGGGATGTTCGCGTAGAGGCGCATGGTTTCGCTTTGGATGTGATGATTCATGAACGGCTCCCACTCGTCGTTGAGGGCCACGCAACGGAGGTTCAACAGCGCTTGCGCCCCGGGTAGGGTCCAGTGCATCCCGGCCCGCTCCATCCGGTCCTTGACCACATGGCGGCAGGCGCCCTCGATCACCCCGGAGGCAATCGGATAGCCGGCGGCCAGATATCGGTCGTAATGAAGGCGGTCGCGGTGGCGATCGAAGTAGTGATAAATCTGCTCCAGGCGGGTAAGGGCTGCGGCGGGCCGCTCGCCCTGCTCGGCCAGGTGTTGCAGCCAGCGGATCACGCCAGTCCCCATGCCGCTCAATAGCCCCAGGACCAGCAGCTTCATCCACTTCAGGGCCATCTCGCTGCCGGGATCGTGAAAGAGATGCACGGCTTCCCACAAGTACCCGGTGGCGTGCAGCAGGTCGAGGATTTCCACCCGCGGCGCGGCGCCCAGAGTCTCGGCAGCGGCGTCCCACAGGGAAGCCTGACCGTCCATCAACAACACCCAAGGGTGCTGGTGATCGGGATCGCGCCGGCGGGCTTCGGCGACCAGCCAGGGGAACACCACGTCCGCCGGGCGCGGCGGGGCCAGGGCCGCGGCGACGACGGCGGCCACCGGCAGCACCGCGCACACCCGCTTCTGTTGCGGAACCGGCCGGCGCGGGCCGTTGTGTTCTGAGGCTGCGACCGGGTCGCGAAACAGCGCCTCGACCACCGCCACCGGGGTCCGCAGGTGGGGCTCGATCTGATAAGCCGCGCCGAGTACGGCCATCTTCTTGCGGTCGGGTTTCGGTCCCCGGGCGTGATCGTGGGCGGCGATGGCCGGCGCGTCGGCCGGCTTGCGCAGCGGCACCCCCTTGCCATCGGCGCTCAGCACCACGATCTGCGCGCCCGTCGCCGGGGCCGGCGGCGGCCGGGTGGCTTCGTAGCCCGCCACCGCCCCGGCCAGAGTCCGGGCCATCGCCTCCAAGCTGGCCACCGACTGCTTCAAGCCCAGGATGCGCCCCAGCACGGCGTTGACCTGGCCGTAGGGATTTTCTACCACCAAGGCCTGATTCCAGTTTTGCAGCAGATACGAGCGCTGGTCCTCGGGCAGTCCCAGCCGCGCGTCCAGCGGCGCCGCCTCGATCCGCTGGCCTTCCCGCGTGCCGTAGACCACCCGCTCCAGGGTAAAATCCCCGAAAATCGACCGATACGGCCGGCGGTGGGGTTCGGGCAACCGCTTCACCACCCGTCCGTCCGCCAACGTCAGGGTTTCGCCGCAGTCGCCGGCGCCCGCCAAGGCAAAATATTCCGCTTGCAACTCATGACCCAGCCGCAGCAAGTAGTGCCACAGGCCGCGTTCCAGTTCGTGCGCCGGCAACCCGTCCCGCGCGGCGTCGGACACGAATCCCGTCAGTTGCGCCAAGCGCACCGCCACGTCCAACGGCTTGCCTTCCACGGCCAACGGCGACATCATCCTCATCGGTGGGTTCCTCGGGTGCATGATTGTGATCAACTTCCATCCTACCCGCGTTCGCTCCCAGCGGACAGGGGAACCCACCACTCCACCTCAACCTCGGCCAGACGTCGCTACCCCGCGCTCGACTGGTTACGCCCGTCACAGAACAGGTCTTCTAGGGTCTGTTCTCAATCAAGCCAGCCAGACGAAAGCACCTGCGATAGGGATGAACGCCAGAAAAGACGTGGCGAGTTTGTCGTAGCGCGTGGCGATGCGTCTGAATTGCTTGATGCGACAGAAGAAACGCTCGATCAAATGGCGATCTTTGTAGAGATGCCGATCGAGCGAGCGCGGGCGGAGCCGATTGGAGCGTGGCGGGATCACAGCCTGGCTGCCTTGCGCCGTAATCGCTGCGACGAAGGCATCCGAGTCGTACCCCTGGTCGGCGACGATGAAGCCTGCGGGCTGATCCTTGATCAACGCTGTGGCTTGGTCGATATCGGCGACCGGTCCGGCCGAGAGCATGATGCGCACCGGATTGCCCAAGGCGTCGACGGCCACATGCCATTTTGTCGTCAGCCCACCCCGCGAACGCCCGATTTCCTGACCGCCCGCTTTTTTTGGGCGCCGGAGGAATGCCGGTGGGCGCGAACAAGGGTGGAGTCGAGGAACAGATGCTCCAAGTCGGCATCACCGTGCATTGCTGTTGCCATCCGCTCCCAGACGCCCGACTCGCGCCAGCGAGAGAAACGCACCTACGTGCGGTGCCAGTGCCCAAACCCGGCAGGCAAGTCACGCCAGGGACTGCCGGTGCGCATGATCCAAAGCACGGCTTCGACGAACCGCCGATTGTTCCGAGCCGTGCAACCCGGATCACCCGCCTTGCCGGACAGGAGGGGTTCAATGCGTTCCCACCGGTCATCGCGCAACATCTTGCTGTCCATCCTGACTCCGTTCAAAAGCCAGGATATGACCACATTTCAACCACTGTGAACAACCCCTCGCCATGCCATTGACTGTAAACGAATTATTCGGCTTTGCTTGCATATGGCATACTATAAATCGACTGATTGAGAACAGACCCTAAGCTCATGCGGGCGACTCCCGGTGCAGCAGATGTGACAACCGGGGAACCTTAGCAGGTTCCGCGCCGCAGGCCACCTTCCCATCCTTATCCGGAACTCACGTTTTGATAGGTTCAGCTTCGGCTGACGTGGCCAAGTTTTGGGTGGACTCCACGGCAGGATAGAGGCGTTTAAGTTTGGTCCGGGCCATATCTGTGCTGAACTGCCAGTGGATTTTGGTCCGGAGCTGGTTGCGAGGACCTTGCCAGGCGGCAATCTCTTCGCGCAAGACCTCGATATGGGGGATACGACGATCCAGACACTGACCCGCCAGCACCGCAAACTCACACTCCGCCATATTGAGCCAACTGCCATGCTTGGGGGTGCAGTGAAACTCGAGTTTGCGAGTGATCCGGCGTGCTTCATGGGGCGGGAAGACGCCATACAAAGCGGACGGGGTGTGGGTGTTGAGATTATCCAGGACCAAGCGGATGCGTTCGGCCGTCGGGAAATACTCATCCACCAGCAGACGCATTTGCTGGGCAAAATCGGGTTTGGTCCGCTGCTGAGTGACGTTGACGTGACGCCAACCCCGCAAGGGCTGAACGAACAAAAACAAATTGGCGGTACCTTCGCGTTTATATTCAGCGTCATAACGGGCAGGTTGGCCGGATTGAGCCGGCAGGGGCTGACGGGTTTCACTGGTCAACTGCACCGGACTTTCGTCGAAACACACTTGCGGATACCGGGGATCTTCCGATTCGGCATACAGATCCAGCACGTCTTCCATATGCCAGATGTAGTCGGGACTCACACTGGGAATACACCATTCTTGACGCTGCCAGGGTTTGAGGTCGTTTTTTTTAGGACGCGACCGACGGTATCCGGGGAAATCAGGTCAATTTGGCGCAGTTCCACGAAGCGATCCGCTAACAGTTTCAAGGTCCACCGATGGCGACCCGCGGGCGGCGTACTACAGGCCAAAGCGACCAGAAAGGCCGCTTGTTTGCCGGTCAATACCGGTGGCGACCCGATGCGCGGGCGTTCGCTTAACGCCGCCGTTAGCCCTTCGTCGACAAAGCGTTGGCGGATCCGATGCACGCTCGCAATGCCGAGGTGGAGGGTCGCAGCGATCTCCGCGTCGGTCGCCCCAGTGGCAGCTTGTGGCAAGACATGGGCACGCGCGACCCGGCGCGCCATCGTTTTACCTTTGCCGATGACCTCATGCAGGTATCCCTGCTCATCACCAGTGAGGTCAACCAAGTATTTGTGGACCATGGGGTTTTATATGGACGCCTCCCGTTTGCCAAGGACGATGTGGGTGTGTTGGAACAGATAGGCTGCAAGTTTTATATCCGGCCTGTGGTGCAGGCGGACGCCTGCTGGCCCTGATGGAATCCGCTGACCCGCGCCTCATTTCTCCGGAGGACTCGAAGTCCTACACCCCATACAGGCTTGGCGGGCCTCGGTCTGACCTGTTGGCCATCACCCCTTTATCGACCTTGCGCAACCTTTAGGCGGCCCCTCCTGTTAGCAAGGTGGTGGATAGACTTGCGAGTCCGCCTACGCGGCCCGACTCGCAAACCCTTTCTGGTACGTCCGTTCGTGGGCGAGGAGCGCCCAGATCGTGCGGGCCATCTTGTTGGCCAGCGCCACGACCGCGACGTTCAATGGCCGGCGTTGGCGCAGTGCCGCGATCCACGGGTCCGGCTCCTTGGCGTGGGTCAGCGCCGATCGGGCGCCATGAATCAGCAGCGTGCGCAGGTAGGTATCGCCCCGCTTGCTGATGCCCAGCAGGCGCACGCGACCGCCGGTGCCGGTCTGTCGCGGCACCAACCCCAGCCAGGCCGCGAATTCCCGCCCGGACCGGAACGCCTGGGGATTGCCCATCATCGCCACCGCCGCCGTCGCAATCAGTAGACCCACGCCGGGAATCCGCGCCAGCCGCTGACAGTCCCGATCGGCCTGGTGCCAGGCCTTCAACCGCCGCTCGATCTCGCCAATCTGGGTGTCAAGCTGGCCAACCCGGCCCCACTGGTCGCGCAGCGTATCGATGACCATCGCCGGCAGCCGATCGGCGAGCCGTTGGAGGGCCTCGGCAATCCCGGCCTTGATCCCTCCCTTCCCTCGGGGCATCACCTCACCGTATTCGGTCAGCAGCCCGCGCAGGCCGTTGATCTGGGCCGTGCGGAATTTCACCAACTGTTGCCGCATCCGGTGGAGCGCCAAAATCGCTTGTTGGTCTTCGGTCTTGAGCGCCACCGCCTTGACGTCGGGCTGCTGGACCGCCGTCCAAATGGCCCGCGCATCGTGCGCGTCGCTCTTGTTGCCCCCCACGAAGCGGCGGACCACCTTGGCCGGCATCAGCTTCACCTCGTGACCCATCGCCACCAGTTGCCGAGCCCAGTGCTGCGCGCCCCCGCAGGCCTCCATGCCGATCAGGCAGGGCGACCGGTCGGCAAAGTGCTCCAGGAACCGCTCGCGCTTGAGCTGCACGCTCACGGTTTTGCCCGTCTCCGCGTCGAGCCAGTGCAACTGAAAAACCCGCTTGGCAATGTCAATGCCGACGACCGTTTTGCTAGTATTCATCTCGGACCCTCCGGTTTGCCTGTGAAGATCTTCGTATCTTCCGCCTTGGGCACTTCGATGCCGTAGGCCCGCGAGGGTCCACCTCTCCCTTCGCTATCCCCACCGCATGATCGATAGCCTCGCCTGCTATCACTCATCCACCCTGACCGGTTGGGTGGTGACCCTTGCTCGGCCCTCACGGGGGGAGGCGTCCATTCTATTTGCTCCTGTTGACCCCACTATAGGCATCCGTTTACCCACAAATCTCAACTTATTGTAATATTCTAGTATTTTGACGAGGTCGCGATGAGTTGGGTAGCCCGGGAACTGGGGGTGTGGAGCTGGGGGATGCACGCCGGACGCGGCGGTTGATCAAGCTGGTGGAAGACCTGTCAGCACGACCGACGGGGAGCATTCCCGTGGCGAGCGGGGGCTGGGCGGAGACCAAGGCGGCTTACCGGTTGTTGGACAACCCGGCGGTGGAGTGGCGCGAGATCCTGGAGGCGCATACCGAGCGCACCATCGAGCGCATGGCGGGTCGGCCGGTGGTGTTGTGCATTCAGGACACGACCGAGCTGGATTTCACCTCGCAGCCGGGGATTGCCGGGCTGGGCCGGCTCAGCCACGACGCCCAGCGCGGGCTGTGCGTGCATCCGACCTTGGCGGTCACTCCGGAGGGACTGGCGCTGGGGGTGATCGATGCCTGGACGTGGGCGCGCAAACCCAAAGACCAACCCGACGTCAAGGAAAGCGCCCGTTGGGCGGAAGGGTACGAGATCGTCGCCGACCTGGCCGAGCGAACGCCCGAGACCCGGCTGGTGTACGTGGCGGATCGGGAAGGCGACCTGCGGGCGCTGATGGACGCGGCCGCGCGGCGGGGGCATCCGGCGGACTGGCTGGTGCGGGCCGCGCACAACCGCAACACGACGGCGGGCGAAAAGGTGTGGGACCGGCTGGGGCGGAGCGAGGCGCTGGGCGAGGTGGAATTCATCTTGCCGGCGGCGCCGGACCGGCCGACCCGAGTGGTGCGGCAAGCCCTGTACCGGGAAGCGGTGACTTTGCCCGCCCGGAAAGGGGCGCCACCGGTGACGGTGACCGCCATCCTGGCCCGCGAAGAACAGCCGCCTGCCGGTCAAACCGCGATCACCTGGCGGTTGTTGACCAACCGGACCGCCGAGACGCTGGAAGCGGCGGTGGAACTGGTGGACCGGTACCGTCGGCGCTGGCTGGCGGAAATATTTTTCAGGATTTGGAAATCGGGCTGCCGGGTGGAAACCCTGCAACTGGGCACCCTGGAACGGCTGGAGCGCGCCTTGGTGATTGATCTCGTTATCGCCTGGCGCATCCTGCACCTCGTGACCTGGGGACGGGATTGTCCGAACCTGCCGTGCGAGGTGGTCTTTGACCCCGAGGAATGGCAGGCCGCCTGGATCGTCGCCCACCGCGCCCAACCCCCGGCAACGCCGCCACCCTTGGGCCAGATGGTGCGACTGATCGCCGGCTTCGGCGGCTTCCTCGGCCGCAAAAGCGAGGGCCATCCCGGACCCAAGGCCATCTGGGAAGGGATGCAGAAGGTTCGGGCATTCGCCATCGGCATCGCCGTCGCCAAAGAAACCTTATATTCTGTCAGGGTGACTTGTGGGCAATCGAGTGCCTTTGAACGATACGGTTTTTCTTGGGTGGTATGACCGGCTCCATGTTCTGGCTCTTAGCCTGATCGATGAGAGCATTGCTGTCGTGGCCACGATCTGCCAGCAGATAGTCCGCGCTCAATCCTTCGATCGGGCGGCCAGCCTGTGTGCCATCAGCCGTGGTACCTTGTGCAATAAGGACTCTGATCGGCAGACCATGCGCATCCACGGCCAGATGTATCTTGGTGTTGAGCCCCCTTTTGTGCGGCTCATGATACCCGCGCGGCGCCGGGCGCGCCGCGCGCGATCACGGCGGGCTTGCGGTGGTGGTTGCGGAAAACCGTGTTGCGGTCAACGCCGGTGGACCACGGTTACGACACCGTGCTCTGGACCCGAAAGATTCTGGCGGCGTTGCTGGAGAAGCGGTTTGGGGTGCGGGTGGCGGAATCGACGGTGGGCCTGCACCTGCGGGCGCTGGACTTGAGCTACCGACAACCCCGTTATCGGGCCGCGCAACAGGACCGCGCGAAAGTCGCCGCGTTTCTGGCGGTGAAGTTCCCGAAAATCCGACGCTTGGCCGAGCGCATCGGCGCGGATATCGCTTTCGAGGATGCAGCCGGCGTCGGCGTCCGCACCCGCGCCGGTCGCACTTGGGGCGCGCGGGGACAAGCCCCCACCGTGCCCGTCGCGGATCGTCGGGGCGGCTACAACATCTTGTCCATCGTCACCGCGCGGGGGGAATTCCAATCCACCGCAGTGGAGAAAAGCGTGGATGGCCCGCAATTCATCGCCTTCCTGGAACACCTGATTCGGGACCGCCCGCGCCCGCTGATCCTCGTGGCGGATCGCGCCTCGTTCCATCGCTCGGCGGCGGTGCGCCAGTTCGTCCGCGCCCACCGCACCCGGATCCGTCTGTTCTTTTTCCCGGCCCACACCCCCGAACTCAATCCCGACGAACAGGCGTGGAACGAAATCAAACACCGGCAAATCGGCCGGCAACCCGTCAAAAACAAACTCGACCTGAAGCGACGCCTCGACGCCGCCCTCAGCGCCTTGCAGGCTTTTCCCGAGCGCGTGCGCTCTTTCTTTCAGTTGCCGGACACTCAATATGCCGCCATCCCGGAATCCGCTTTAACACCCTGTCCGGTTATCAAGTAGCGGGACTATATATCTCGCCAACGGATGAAACGGCGATGCGTGTTGCTCCAGTGCCCCAGGTCAGGCGGCAAGTCACGCCACGGAGCGCCCGTGCGAACGATCCAGAAAACAGCATTTATAAACAATCGATTATCCTTTGCCACCCCGCCCCATGCGCCTTCGCGCCCCGGCAGATGCGGTTCCAACAATGCCCATGCCTTATCCGAAATATCATGCCTTCTGTGTGCCGGTCTCATGCCAACCTCCTTTCAGGTCGGCATGATCCTCTCATATCCTTAATCTCGTGACTACACTATCTAGGTTCTGTTGACATTTTAATGTCTCTTATTGCATACACGAAGTACCATTCATCAAAACGGTGTGTTGATCGTCATGTCGAACGCCCAGTTGTCGGACGAGCAGTGGCATAAGATTTTGGGTTTTCTTCGACAGCAAGAGGGTATCCACATCGGCAACGAGCGGGATTGCCGTCGGTTCGTGGAGGCGGTGCTCTGGATGCTCCGCAGCGGCGCGCAATGGCGGTTGCTCTCGACCGACCAAGGGCGATGGAGTTCGGTTTACCGCCGCTTTGCGCGCTGGGGACGCCACCGGGCGTGGGACAACATGCTGGCGTTTTTCGGCGCGGATGCCGATCTCGAAAGCATCGTGCTGGATAGCACGGTGGTGCGCGCTCACGCGTGCGCGGCGGGCGCCATCCCCCGCCCGGCCGACCCGCCGGATCAGGCCCTCGGCCGTTCCCGAGGCGGGTTCGGCAGCAAAGTTCATGTCTTGGTCAACGCCTTGGGCAATCCCCTGCAGTTCGTCGCCACCGCCGGCCAAGTCGCCGATGCGACCCGAGCGCCGGCGTTGTTGACCGGCCGATCCGCAACGTATGCCATCATGGATAAAGCCTACGATACGGATGCCGTGTTGGACCTCTTGGCTCGACAAGCCATCATCCCGGTGATTCCACCGAAAGCGAATCGCAAAATTCAACGAGAGTATGACCGCCATCTTTATAAAGAACGTCACCTCGTCGAGTGCTGCATCGGCAAACTGAAGCAGTTCCGCCGGGTCTTTTCCCGCTTCGATAAAACCGTCCGCCGCTTCCTGAATTTCGTCCACTTCGCCGCCGTACTGATTTGGTTACGATGAAATGTCAACAGAACCTAGTGCTTCACCCGCTCTGAATTGACGGGTAGAGGCGTTTGAGCTTGATGCGGGCCTCGGGGGTGGTGAAACGCCAATTCACCGGCCGGGGATCGGCGTTACGGGCCTGTTGCCAGGCGGCCACCTCGCGGGTCAGGGTGGCGGTGTCGGGGATGCGGCGGTCCAGACACTGCCGGCTCAGGACGCTCAACTCGATCTCCGCCATGTCCAACCAACTGCCATGTTTGGGGGTGTGGTGAATCTCCAACCGCCCGATGAGGGCGCGGGCCACGGCGGGCTCGAAGGCTTGATACAACGCGGCGGGTTTGTGCGTGTTCAGATTGTCCATCACCAGCACCACCTTCTTGGCGTGCGGGTAGCGCACCTCCAGCAGGTCGCGGACCTCCGCGGCGAAATCGACTGCGGTGCGCCGCTCGGTCACGGTGACGTGGCGCTGCCCGGCCAGCGGTTCGCACGTCAGGAACAGGTTCGCCGTCCCGCACCGTTCGTATTCGCAATCGACCCGCGTGGGCTGGCCGGGTGCGGCCGGCACCGGCGTCCGGGTCTCGGCCACCAACTGCTTGCTGATCTCGTCCAGGCAGACGACCGGATACGCCGGGTCGTAGGGCCGGGTGTAGACCTCCAGCACGTCCTCCATCGCGCAGACGAACTCGGCGTCGGCCCGCGGCGGAATCACCCATTGCTTGCGCAGCCACGGCTTGAACTCGTTTTTTTGAGCGTCGTGCGCACGCATTCCGGGCCGATGGTGTCCACCACCTCCAGTTCCACCAGCCGATCCGCCAGCAACCGCATCGTCCACCGGCTCCGCCCTTCGGGCGGCGCGCCGCAGGCCAGCGCGATCAGCCGGGCCTCCCGGGCGCCATCCAGCTTGCGGTACTGTCGGCCCGTCGGCTTCTTGCGGAACAGCGCCGCCTCCAATCCCCGCTCCACGAACGCCTGGCGCACCCGGTACACCGTGGACTCCCCGCAGTCCAGCGCCTCGGCGATCCGCCCATCGTCCCAGCCCGACCCGCCGGCGCCGGCATCGGCCTTGCGCAAAATCCGGGCGTGGATCAGCACCGATGCCGCCCGCTTCCCGGTGCGGATGAGGTCATCAAGTCGGGTTCGCTCTTCATCGGTCAGACGGACAATGTATTTGGGCAATGGCATGGTCAGGCTCCGTCGGGGGGTACCCTTCCAGGAAAACTCATGCGCTACTTAAAGTCAATTCAGAGCGGGTGAAGCACTAGATCATTCTGTTTTGAGCCACTACCGAATAATCTCATTTAACTTGTGAAATTTCCCCTCCTTTTCTAAGGAGGGGAAATGCATAGTACTGGCTTAGGATTGAATCAGCGACTCCATAAGTCGGAATAGGCGTGCTATTCTTAATTCATTATCCTTAAACTTGCTGGTGCCGAAAGCATGGGTGTCGTTCCTCCAATATCGGAAGGCATTGGATTCCCTAATATATCCCATACATACGCGGATAACGAAGAAGCTAGACAAAACCCCCGATTGCTGCTGGCACAGAGCTCCATCTTGATCCGGCTTTCATTCGGCCATGGCCACAGGGTTGTAGTGGTGGGAGTATCGTATCCAGTCTCTCCATATCTGGTTCCATCAAGACCGTAACGATACACGACATTAGCTCCATAGTTTCCACCGTTAAAACCGGTACTTTCTAATGAAGAACCAGTTTCTACTCTGGTAATATACTTAATGGATGGTGGTGTTCCATCAGCCAATGGGTTTGTCGTCTTGCATCCAGTCGAACAAGTCGTTTGATTGTAGGCACTCCCTCCAGATCCATAGACATTCGAATAAGTTGGTTGTGCGGCGCTGTTGATACCATAAGTGCTGGCATTGTAAACTACCACATTCCTTACAGTTCCGGTCACGCCGGTTGCGAGTCGAATTCCATTGTTTGCGGCAAGTCCAGAAGTAAGATTTTCTAACATAATATTTTTCAGGGTCGCCGTCCCCATATTAAACCCTGATGCTCGACTATCCCATGCCACAGAATTACGAATGGTGATCGTATTATCATTTACGTTGTCCGCCTCAAAATAGAATCCAGCATCTGGCGATTTTAATGATATACATCCCAGCCAAACATTTGGGCCAAGGTATTCTCCAACTCCCTGGTCATTTTGGCTAGGCGTATGCTGGGCGGCGGCAAAATTTGCATACGGCTCGCCACCATCTAGGATGCGGTCCACTACCATCGAGTTTTGCACGGAAACATAGCTTGAGTTATAGACGGTCAAACCAACGTTAGGATTTCCGCTTCCGGTGCATCCAGAAACTGAACAGCCGTCGCCTCGTACTAATACACGTCGCCAGACGTTATAATCTGCTCTGTAATTGATTGCTATCACACGGGTATTACCCCAAACCCATACATCCTCGATGAGGTTGTAGGTATTGCCATTATTATGGTCTATCGTACCAATTCCAAATACGCTGCCACTGCTTTGGGTTGACTGGTGAAATCCACTATCCTTTATAGTGACATAACTTGTATTATATAATGCACCACCTCCCTCAAAAGTAATCCCTTGAATCTTGATATAACTTTTCTTTGTCGAAGAAGTGCCAAGAAGCATTCTGCCTGTAATTGTTACGTTGCCAGGATTTTTTGCATGTACATAAGTCGGAGAACTTACGCTAAGACCAGACGGAGGTTGTCCTGAACCAGCTTCAGTGTTGCTAATATAGCCCGTTCCAGCTTCAACAGAATAATTCCCATCTAGCAATATTAATTCGTTACCCCCGCCCATAGTCGAAAATGCTTTAGAAAAAGTTTTCCACGGTTGTGTTTCTGATGTCCCTGTATTGTTATCATTTCCCGTTGGGGAAATGTAATAGGTAGCAGCCATCGCTGAGGCTTGGAAAGACAAAACTAAGAATAAGGCACCTAAGGTTTTTTCATAAAAAGATAAAGTATTAGAAGTCAACATGGCGTTCTCTCCAAATCGTAAGGCTTAACAGGTCTGGCGTTTTCATCATTATGATGAAAACGCCAGCGCATATCATCAATACCCC
>JBAOII010000014.1:0-214649 GCA_037045685.1 Candidatus Competibacter sp. | reverse complement strand
CGTGCGGCGGAGCAGTTCCGCAATGGCCGCGGAACTTTCCAGCGAAGCGAGTTCACGCGCGGCTTCGCGACGATAAGCGTTCGATTGCCATTGCCTCCAGGCACGAAGCGTCATCCACATGACTGCAACAAGAGCGAGCGCGATCACGAGATACCAACCCGGCGCGAGCGGCCACCACGGCACGGCGGGCGGCAGCACGAGATCGTGCAGGCGGTCGAGGCTGGTGGCGGGAGCGTTCATCAGGCGGCACCCCGTTGGCCGAAGAGCGAGCGCAATTGATCGGCGGGAGGCTCGGCGGTGGAGATCGGCAACACGGGCACCTGCAAGGCGCGAAAGATCTCCGTCCACTCATCGAGGCGTTGCGTGAAGGCGCGTTGGAAGGCGGCGGGAAAACCGGCATCGAGCGGCAGCGCGACTCGCGCTCCGCCCACCTCCACCACCATGCCGGGTTGCGGTTGCAGCGAAGCGCCGAGGGGATCGTAGATCGCGACGGCCAGCATGTCGTTGTGCGCGGCGATCAAAGTGGCGAGACGCTGGGTTTCTTCATCCGCGCCATCGAAGTCGCTGATGAGTGCGACGAGATGATCGTGCTTGGCGCGACGCAGCGCGGCTTCGAGCGCGTGATTGAGCGTGACGGCGCCGGTTGGCGCTGCCTTTTCCGCCAGGGCGTGATTGAGCCGCACCACCTCGTGCAACATCCGCATCACCTGCGTCTGGCTGCGGTGCGGACTGATGTCCACGATTTCCGCTTCATTGAAAACAATACCGCCCACGCGATCGCGGGCGTTCAGCACTCGCCATGCGCCGAGTGCGGCCACTTCGGCAGCGGTCACGGACTTCATGGCGCGGCGGCTGCCGAAAAACATCGGCCGGCGCTGATCCACCACGAGCAGCACGGGGCGTTCGCGTTCCTCGCTGTAAACCCGGACGTAAGTCGAGCGCAGGCGTGCAGTGGCCTTCCAGTCAATGGTGCGCACGTCGTCGCCCGGGTTGTAGTGGCGCAGTTCCTCAAAGGCGAGCCCCCGACCCCGCAGGCGTGAGGCATGGCGACCGGCGAGCAGCGAACTGACCGGCTGGCGCGGGAGGAAGCTGAACCCGTGCGCATCGGCCTTGAGCCGGACCAGCTCGTCCAGGGTGATGGTGACGCGGGCGCTCATGTTTTCCATGGAGTTCAGACCGACACGACCGCTTTCAGCAGGGCTTCGATCACGTCGTTGCGGGTTTTGCCGGCGGCTTCCGCTTCGTAGGAAAGATGGATGCGATGCGCGAGGCAGGCCGGGGCGACGGCGCGGATGTTGTCCGGCGAAACGAAGTCCTGTCCCTGCAACCAGGCATGAGCACGGGCCGCAGCATCGAGCGCGAGCGTGCCGCGCGGACTCGCCCCGAGGTTGATCCATTTGGCGAGATCGCCGCCGTAACATTTCGGTTCGCGCGTGCCGATGACGAGGTCCACGATGTATTTCTCCGCCGCTTCGGCGACGTGGATGGCGTTCACTTCCTTGCGGGCGGCAAAGATCAATTCCTGGGTGATCTTCGGCGGGGCTTCGGCGCTGTTGCCGGATTTTTCACCGCGCACGAGCCGCAGGATCGCGGCCTCGTTCTCCGCGGGCGGATACGGCACGTGCACATAGAGGAGAAAGCGGTCCATCTGCGCCTCGGGCAGCGGATAGGTGCCTTCCTGCTCGATCGGGTTCTGGGTGGCGAGGACGAGGAATAGTGGGGGCAGCTTGTGGGTCGTGCCGGCGACCGTGACCTGCCGTTCCTCCATCGCTTCCAACAGGGCGGCCTGCACTTTCGCAGGCGCACGGTTGATTTCGTCGGCGAGCACGAGGTTGCCGAAAATGGGGCCGGGCTGGAAATCGAAGGTGCCGGTCTGCTCGCGGTAGATCTCCGAGCCGGTCACGTCCGAGGGCAGCAGGTCCGGCGTGAACTGGACGCGGCGAAATTCGCTTTCAACGAGCTTGCTGAGCGTTTTGATCGAGCGCGTCTTGGCCACGCCGGGCAATCCTTCCATGAGGACGTGGCCATCGGCGAGGAACGCGATCAGCAGGCGTTCGACCACGGTTTCCTGGCCGATGATCGCCGCATTCATCGCGGTGGAGATTTGTTTGAAGGCTTCGTGGGTGTTCATATTGGTAAATTTACCGGGATTGAACCGGAGCAAACGGAGGCAACGAAGGGTTGCCGGTTGCCTCCGTTTGCTCCGGTTCAATCAGGATCTTTATCCTGGTTGTGGGCCGCACCCGCTTGGAACAGGTGCGGCCCGGAGATGTCACTTAGCGGTGCATGCCGCGCAGCTTTACTAGTTGCCCTGTGGGCTGGTGAGTTTGTCCATCACTTTGCCGAGGCTGAAGCTGCCGGGCTTCATGCGCGGCGGGAATTCTTTGAAGCTATGGAGCCACTGCCCGACATAAGCGGCACCCGGCCCGAACATGAACATATGATCGACCCACCAATGGTTGTAGCCGATGGTGAATTCCGCTCGCTCGAACGGATCCATGCGCAGGTTGGTGATCATCGGTGCGCGCAGTTCTTCGTAGGCCTGCCTCCAAACGTCGATGCCGACGGCGTTCTGCTTCAGGAAGGTGATCTTCCAATTGTTGTAACGGAGCGCGGCCGGTTGACCGTCGTCGGTCCAATACATGAACTCTTTGCGCGGCGATTCGGGGACTTCGCCCTTCAGGAACGGCATCAGGTTGTAGCCGTCGAGGTGGACCTTGTAGGTGGTGTCGCCGACTTTCTTACCGTTCAGCAAGTCTTCCTTGACCGTGGTATCACCCGCTGCCGCGAGCAATGTGGGCAGCATGTCCTCGTGGGCGCCGAGGCCATTGATGACTGTGCCGGGCTTGATGACGCCCGGCCAGCGGATCAGGGTTGGCACACGGAAGCCCCCTTCCCATTGGGTGGCTTTCTCGCCCCGGAACATCGTGGTTCCACCGTCAGGCCAGGAGAAAGACTCCGCGCCATTGTCGGTGGAATACATGACGATGGTGTTCTCTTCCAGACCCAGTTCCTTGAGCTTGGCGAGCACCTGGCCGACGTGGCCGTCGTGCTCGACCATGCCGTCGGCATAGACACCGAGACCGGTCTTGCCTTCGCTCTCCTGCTTCAGGTGCGTATTCACGTGCATGCGGGTGGAGTTCCACCACAGGAAGAACGGCTTGTCGGCTTTCTTGGCGCGTTCCATGAAATCCAGCGCCTTGGCGTTGACTTCCTCATCCACCGTTTCCATCCGCTTCTTGGTCAGTGGGCCGGTGTCCTGGATGCGGCCATCGGCAAAGCTGTGGATGACGCCGCGCGGACCAAACTTCTTCTTGAACTCCGCGTCCTTCGGATAGTCGGGATTCTCCGGCTCCTCCTCCGCATTCAGGTGGTAGAGATTGCCGAAAAACTCGTCGAACCCGTGGTTGGTCGGCAGCATCTCATCCAAGTCGCCGAGGTGGTTCTTGCCGAACTGGCCGGTCATGTAGCCGAGCGGCTTGAGCAACTCCGCGATGGTCGGGTCGAGCTTAGTGATGCCTTCCTTCGCGCCGGGCAGGCCGACCTTGGTGAGGCCGGTGCGGATGGGCGACTGGCCGGTGATAAACGCCGCGCGGCCCGCCGTGCAACTCTGCTGGCCATACCAGTCGGTGAACAGCGCGCCTTCCTTGGCGAGGCTGTCGATGTTCGGCGTCCGGTAGCCCATCATGCCCATGTTGTAGGCGCTGGTATTGAACTGGCCGATGTCGTCTCCCCAGATGATGAGGATGTTGGGTTTCTTGTTCGCCGCGCTGGCTTCGGCAATCGAACCGCACGCGAGTCCCACCGCCAGTGCGATGGGCGTGATCTTCTTCATGTTCATCTTTGGACTCCTTGGTCTAGAGGTTGGCTTACGGCACGCGAGACTCGGGGCTCGACGGGTTCGAACTGCTCGATTTCATGGCGTTGCGACGCGGCGCAGGATCTGCGGCATGTCCCGCTGGATGTGCGCGTAGAAGCGCTTGAGGCCGGGACACAGATAATTGAGCCCGGCCTCGCCCGACGGTGTGCGCACCAGGCGGTTCTTGGGGCACTCGCCCCAGCAGAGCTTCAGGTGTGGGCATGCCTTGCAGTACTGCGGCAGAGCGTCGCGCTTGGCGAACCCGAACTTCTTCTGCGGCTCGGAGTAGGCCATCGTGCCGAGATGCACGTCGGCGATATTGCCGAGCCGGTATTCCGGGTACACGTAGTGATCGCACGAGAACACGTCGCCGTCGTGCTCGACCGCCAGGCCCTTGCCGCAGAATTCGGCGGTAATGCAGCGCTGCGATGGCAAGCCCAGGGATTGGGCGACCGCCGTCTCGAATAGATCGACGTGCACCCTTCCGTAATCGTGCGCGTACCAGTCGTCCCAGACCGCGCAGAGGAACGCGCCCCAGTCGTCCGGGTCCACCGACCAATCGGTCACCACCGCGTCAGGCGCTCCCGGTTTCGCCCGCGGTGTGCCGACGATCGGCAGCAGCGCCGGATCCCAGTGCTGCGGGGCCACATCGCGGAATACATTGGGTTCCACGCATGAGATCAGTTGCACCCGCCACGCGCCCAGCTCACGGGTCAGGAACCGGTAAACCTCGAGGGGATGCTTGGCGTTCTCGCGATTCACCACGCAAAGGGCGGCGAACGGAACGTCGTGCTTCTGGAGCAGGCGCGCCGCCGCCACGACCTTGGCGTGCGTGTCCGCGCCGCCTTTCGTATATCGGTAACGGTCGTGCAGCTCCTTGGGACCGTCGCAGCTCAGGCCGACGAGAAAGTCGTTCTGCTTGAGGAATGACGCCCACTCTTCATCGAGCAGGGTGCCGTTGGTCTGCAAGTCGTTCTCGATGCGCTGCCCAGGCTTCCGGTAGCGCGCCTGCAGGCTCACCACCTTCCGGAAGAATTCCAGCCCCAGGATCGTCGGCTCACCGCCTTGCCAACTGAACACTACCTCGTCGCCCGTCTGCGCTTCGATGTACTGCCGGATGTGGCGCTCCAGCATGCCCTCCGCCATTCGAGGCTGGCGAGGCTGCCCCAGCAGATCCTGCTTGTGCAGGTAATAGCAGTACGTGCAGTCGAGGTTGCACAGCGAGCCGACCGGTTTGACCATCGCATGGAAGCGGTGCTTCAGCCCCTGGGGGCAAAGGCTGCAACGCGACCACGGGCTCCGTTCGCCTGAGGGTTGCGGGATGCCTTATCACATTGATCGAGTCAGGCGGCATGTGGTCTCCATCTACGCAGCGGAATTGGGGACGAGCGTGACATAAGAGCGGTGCGCGCGGTATTAGACTTTGGTGACATGCCCGCACGGGAGCGAGCGGCGAGCTTTTCCGGTGTATTTCGGCGCCGTGCTCAGAACTTATCCAGCGGGCGCGCTGATGGCGGGTGGGTGTTCGATCACCGCCCGGATGGCATCCAGCAACGGGGTTTCCTTCACCGGCTTGAGCAAATATCCCAGACCGCCCAAGGCCCGCACGCGCTCCGCGTTACCCGGCTGGTCGTGGCCGGTGATGACGAGCACCGGCAGGCGTCGCGCGGCGACAAGTTCGAGGATCTCGAAACCGTTGGAATCGGGCATGTGCAGGTCCAGCAGCAGGCAGTCGGGCGACCGCGACGCGCAGGCCGCGAGAAAATCGTCGCCGCGCGTAAACGTCACGACGTCGAAGCCGTGGGTCTTGAGGAGGCGGGCCAGCGCGCTGCAAAATTTCGGCTCGTCGTCCACCACGGCGATCAGTGGCCCGGTTTCATTCATGAGAGCGAGCGTGACAGAACAGCGCTGCGCGCGGTATTAGACTTTGGTGACATGCCCGCGCGGGAGCGAGCGAGAGCGGCTGGGGTCGCCCGGCGACGATTACTTTTTCCCCAGACCCAGCCGTTCTGCGGCCCGCACGAGATCGGCGAGCGATGGGACGCCCATCTTCTCCATGATATGGGAACGATGCACTTTGACCGTGTGCTCGCCGATGCCCAGGGCGTCGGCAACCTGCTTGTTCAACTCGCCGGCGACGACATGCGCCATCACCTCGCGTTCGCGTGGGGTGAGGCCGGAATAACGCTGGCGGAGCAAAGCCGTTTCCCTGATGAGTTCGCGCTGTTCGACGGCGCGTTGCAGCGCGACCCGCACGGCCCGGAGGAGATCGACGTCCTTGACGGGTTTGGTGAGAAAATCCAGGGCGCCGGCCTTGATCGCCCGCACGCTCATGGGGATATCGCCGTGCCCGGTGAGAAACACAATCGGCAGCAGGACACCGCTCTGCGTGAGGCGCTGCTGCAGTTCCAGGCCGTCGAGTTCCGGCATCGCGACATCGAGCACCACGCAACCGAGCGCATCCGCCTGATAAGACGCGAGGAACGTTTTTGCCGAGGTGAAGGCGCGCACCGCGAAGCCCTCGGCCTCCAGCAGTCGCGCGAGCGCCTTCAGCATCCCGGGTTCGTCATCCACCAGGAAAACAGTGCCGCCGGTTGCGCTCACGGTTTTCTCTCCGCCGGGGCCGGCAGTTCGACGTGAAAGGTGGTGCCGCGACGGGTGGCCACATTCGGTTCCGCCCATAGCCGGCCGTGGTGGGCACTGATGATGGAGCGGCAGATCGGCAGTCCAAGACCCAAACCTTCTTTCTTGGTGGTGTAGAAAGGCTCGAAAATGCGTTCCGCGTCCGGCGGCAAGCCGCAGCCGGTGTCGGAAACTGAAACCCGCACCGTGCCATCGCCGTGCGCCGTCCCAAGGGTGAGGCGCCGGCCCGGGGGCGAATTGGCCGCCATCGCATCTCCGGCATTGAGAATCAGATTGAGGAGCACCTGCTGGAGTTGGACGCGGTCGCCCACGACCGGCGGCACGCTCTCATCCAGCTTAGCGTGGACCTTGATGCCGCGCTCGATGAAATCACTGCGCACGATCCGGAGTACGTCCTCGGCGATTGCATTCGCGTTGAGCGGCTGCAGGTGCGTTTGACCTGGCTTGAGGAGCATGCGCAATCGTTTGATGACCTCGCCCGCCCGCTCGTCTTCGCTCACGATGTCCGCCAGAATGTCGCGCACCTCGGCGAGATCGGGCGGCTGTTGCGCGAGCAGGCGCTGCGCCGCCTGGGCGTTGGTGAGAATGATGGCCAGCGGCTGGTTCAACTCGTGCGCGAGCGAGCCGGACAACTCGCTCAGGGTCATGACCCGCGCAAGATGGGCGAATTCGTTGCGCTGTTGGGTGAGTTCCACTTCTGCCTTCTTGCGTTCCGTGACGTCAACCGAAACGCCGCGCAACCGGAGCGGCTTGCCATGGGCGTCTCGTTCCACTTGTCCACGCGCCACCACCCAGCATGTCGCGCCGTCGCGGGAAATCACGCGATATTCGGCCTCGAATTCGCCACTGACTTCGAGCGCATGGCGCACGGCTCGCTGAGTCGGTTCACGGTCGTCGGGATGAATTGATTGGAGATAGCGGGCGAAATCGATCCGCTCGGATGCGCCGATCCCAGCGCGCTCGCGGCCTTTCTCGGTCGTCCAGATCTCGTCCCGAATGATGCCCCACTCCCAAAGGCTAAGGTCGGCGGCGCTTGCGGCCAGCCGCATGCGTTGCTGACTTTCGAGCAGATCACGTGACAGTTGGCCTGCTCGCAGCACATCCAGACTCAGTTCATAGCCCATCAGAAGAATGAGCGACAGGAAAAGCTGGCTGGAAAAAGTGCTTGGCAAAATTTCCCGTGCATACAATGTGTAAGACACGAGCCCCAGCGAAAATCCCACCGCCAGCAAGCCGCCCATCACCCAGGCACGACGTCGTCCGCTCCGCTTGGAAGCGGTGTGGGCGACATCGATTGCGAAGAGGATGATCAATAGAAAGCTCAGTGGCATGAGAATCACCCAGGGATGCAACACGCCATGCGGGCGCGAGATCAGCTCGCCCAGCAGCGGCATCGGTTGCAAGCTGGTGATCTCGCGAAAATAGAAATTGGGCCCGTGCACGAAGTTGAGAACCAGCATCAGCGCTCGCAAACCGCAGATCAGCCACAGCAGCCACAGGCGTCCCGCCCGCAAATACAGGTGGATGAACCAGGCAATCGAAACACCCTCCAGCATCCCCAGCGAGAGCGCCCATCGCCACAACTCCCCGTACTCCGCCGGCGTCCGAGCATGCAACGCAACCATGTCGAGGACGGCATAGCCTGCGGCGGCGGCCGCGGTAAATGAGAACACCAGATTCGCCCACTGGTCGCGCTGGCGGGTCCAGACGAGAAAATGCACTGCCCCGAGGGTCAGGCAGAGGCCGGCGGTCATCGACCAGATGAAGGTGACCCAACTCATGTCACGATTTCCTCGTGGAATCCCGGTCTATCGCGGGTCAATGTTCACTGACTGCTCTTACTGACAGCGGTGAATTGAGCTGGACTGTAACAAAGATGTGGCCGACCATTCAAGAATAATTTACTGTCGGATTTACGGTTGACGGGCGACTATACCGACCGCATCCGGTCGTCTGGCGAACTTGACCAACCGTATGCGGGACAGACGGCGCGCGGATCGCGTTCTTGGCGCCGCCGCGAGGGACAGACGGCCGGCCAGCATCACGGCTTGATGGCTGGCCTCGGCTGGTTGTTGTCGGCCTGGCCCGATCACCTCTGGCAATTGCTCTTTCATCCGGAGCTTCTCTCGCCGCCCGTCACCCCTTGGCCGTCGTACCCGGCCTGGGGCGATCTGAATTTCGTCGCGCTGCGGGAATGCGCGCGGACCATCGCATAGCCCTTGTGGCAACAGGTGTCGGATCAGGTTTGCACGGCAACGCGCTGTCCCCTCCACAGGGGCGCTTTGAAGGCGGGGGTCGAACCGGAATTTTTTCGCCGAGGAAGGGGTTAAACCGGAATCGGAAGGGGTTAAACCGTATTTCTTCCCCAGGGAAGGGGTTAAGCCGGAGCTGACAGGAGCTGACACGCATTTTCGCAGTGGCGATGGCGGGCGAGGGGCGGCGGGGAGCGCGCCCCGGACGCTTCCGATAAAGCGGGTTAGCGGAACCCGCTCGGGGGCCGGCTTTCGCGATAATTTACGTGTTACGTTTTACGTAAAAGAGGTGAAGGCAGCCCGACATGTTCCGGCCGATCTGTCGCTATCGGCAGGACAGTGCCCAGATCCCACTCCGTGTTGGCGCCGGTGAGACGCTGCATTGAGAGCGAGGGCTCGTCGCGCCACTCGCGAGGCAATCGCGCACTGGCCCCGGCGGGCGCGGACCTGTCCGGTATCGCCAGCCGTGCCTCCGCCCGATCAGCGCCCTATGCGCGCCCTTCCGATACCCGCCCCCGTCGGTCTCTTCAGGCCCCGACTTCGGCCGCCACCCGCCGCCGCGAGCCGGCAACCGCCCGCAGCGCCAGCCCGATAACCGCAGCCGGGTAGAACGCCGAGAGCCGGTAGAGTTGCTCGAACGTCAGCCATTCCCGCAGCGGCCCGATCGCGAACGAGCCTAGCCCGACGCCCACCATCAGCGCGGCGATGAGCATGGACGAAACCCAAGCGACGTGTTCGGGAAACCGCTCTGACGCCAAGGCGATGGTCAGCGGGAAAAAAGCCGAGCAGGCCAGTCCGGCCAGCGCGAACAATCCAAGCCCCGATGCCGGCGTGTCGGCGCCGGGCAGCAACAGAAAGGCCGCGATCATCAACGCCGGCAGCGCCAGCCAGATCATCAGGGGCGCGATCCGCGCGACCAGCACCGAGACCAGCAAGCGACCCGCCACCATCGCGCCCCAGAACACCGACAGGGCCAGCGCCGCCACGGTCGCCGACAACCCTTTGGCCTCGCGCAGATAGACGGCCGCCCAGTTGCCGAAAGTGCCCTCGGCGAAAGCGTACAGCACCGCGATGGCGGCGAACGTCCAGAACGCGCCGGAACTCAGGGGCGGATTCGCGTCGGTTTGGCGCTCCGTCTCGCCGCCGACATCCGGCGGCAAGCGCACGGCGGCAGCGGTCAGCGCCAGCAGCGCGCTCAAGCCCAGCAGCGACAAGGGAAAACCGATCCACTCGCCGGCCCGGCCGAAACCGTCCGCCAGCAGCGGCCCCACCATCAAGCCGAGTCCCAGCAAGGTATGCAGGGCGACCACGGCGGCCGGTGCGCGCTTGGGAAAGAGCCGGGGCGGATAGCTGTTCAGCGGCGCGCCGCCCAACCCGAAACTCCATCCCAGTAGGGCCGTCCCGACCAGAATGGTCGGGAACGCCAGCGCGGGCATGACCCAGAGGCTCGCCGCCAGCGCCAGTTGCGACAGGCCGTTGCCCGCCGCCGCCAGCCAAAGCAACGGTCGCAAGCCCAAGCGGCGAGCCAGCATCCCGCCGGCCACCGCGCCCAGCACCGCCAGCGCGACCTGCGGCAGAAAAATGGCGCCATACTGGGCGTCGGTGAAGCCGTGCATCTGTTTCAGCACGGCGCTGCTGGCGGGAAAGCTGACCAGCGTCAAACCTTGCAGGAAGGCGATGAGATAAACCGCGAGCACCGCCGGCCCGTTCGATGAAGTGGGCTTGGTCATGTCGATGTTCCTCACTCCTTGCCGCCGGTGATGAGCCGGGTGCCGCGCTTGTAGGTGAGATAGGCCCAGAACCATTCGATGGCGACCGACAGGCGCTTGCGCGTGTCCACCAGAAAGAAGACGTGCGCGACGCCCCACAGCCACCAGGCCAGCGCCCCGCTCAAGCGGAACCCGCCGAAGTCCACGACCGCCGCCTGCCGGCCGATGGTGGCGAGATTGCCCAGGTGGCGGTAACGGAACGGCGGCAAGCCGGTCCGACCTTCCAGGCGAGCCTTGATGATTCGGGCGACGTAAGCGCCCTGCTGCTTGGCCGCCGGGGCGAGTCCCGGCACCGGCTTGCCGTCCCAGGCTTCGCTCAGGGCGGTGTCGCCGACGGCGAACACGTCGGGCAGACCGGGCACGGTCAGATCCGGCCCCACCTTGAGGCGGCCGGCCGCATCGGCGTCGCCCTTGAGCCAGTGCGCGGCGGGCGAAGCCATCACCCCGGCCGCCCAGAACACGGTGCGGGAACCGATCCGCTGGCCGGATACCCACACCCCATCGGCATCTATTTTCTCCACCCGACTCTGGGTCAGCACCTCCACGCCCAGCATCCGCAGCGATTGCGCCGACACCTCGGAGAGCGACTCCGGGAACGCCGGCAGCAGGCGCGGCGCCGACTGCACCAGCAGCACCCGCGCCTGGGCCGGGTCGATGTTGCGGAATTCACCGGCCAAGCCGTGCCGGGCCAGTTCGGCGATGGCCCCGGCCAGCTCCACGCCGGTGGGACCGCCGCCGACGATCACGAAGGTCAATAGCCGTCGCCGTTCCTCGGGATCAGCGCAGTTCTCGGCCTGCTCGAAGGCCAGCAACAGGCGGCGGCGGATGGCGGTGGCGTCGTCGATGCGCTTCAGGCCCGGCGCGTGAGGCTCCCAGTCGTCGCGGCCGAAGTAGCTGTGGCGTGCGCCGGTCGCCAACACCAGATAGTCGTAACCGATATGCGCTGCCGTCGCTCAGAATCACCTGGCGCGCGGCGGTGTCCACGCCCGCCACTTCGCCCAGCAACACCCGCACGTTGTGCTGGTCGCGGAACAGCGCCCGGATCGGGGTGGCGACATCGGCCGGCGACAGGCTGGCGGTCGCCACCTGATATAGCAGCGGTTGAAATAGGTGATAGTTGCGCTTGTCGATGACGGTGACCCGGCAGGCCGCCAGCCGCAGACCGTGCGCCGCCTTCAAGCCACCGAAACCGGCGCCGACCACCACCACATGCGGCACATCCTCTAGCGCGGCGTCGGACCAGCTTTCGAGCGGCGGGAACCAGCGGGCGAGTTGGTGTTGCAAGACGGTGTCGGCGGCGATTGGCCCCGGCCCGCGCAGCGCGATCAGGCCGAGCAGGAAAAGCTGATACAGCCGGTCGATGGCCTGGATTTCGTCCACGCCCATGAAGCCGGAGCCGAGCAGCGCCAGCGCCGCACCGATGGCGGCCAACCGAGTCGCCAGCCCCAGCGCCAGCAGAGGGCTCACGAACCCCAGCACCGCTTCCAGGAACGAGCGTCCCACCAGAACGGGCGTGAACCACAAGCTCGCCAGCCAGAGGCGCAGCGCGAGCTGATAGACCGGACCGAGGTAGCGGGTGAGCGCGGCGTACAGCCGGCCCAGCGGCTCGACCAGCGGCAGCGCCGAGGAAGCCAAGCCGGACGCCAACAGCCGATCCAGCGAAATCGGCCCCGCCCCCATGACCATGTACCAGCCGAACAGCGCGGCCCAGTAGAGGTGTTGATCCAGGGCGCGGTATTCGAACTGGATCACCAGCGTCAAGATCAACAGAGGGATCGCGGCCAAGCGAGTCGCCAGCCCGAACGCCAGCAGCGTCGAACCCAGCACCTCGGTGACGACGCCCAGCACGGCGGCCGTGAACGGGTCCAGCCAGGGCACCGGATATTCGTGGGTGGCGAGCGTGAGCGCGGTGTCCCAGTTGGCGAGTTTGAGCACGCCCGACACCCAGAACGCTTGCGCCAGCCACAGCCGGATCGCCAGATCGAGGAAGGGGTAGAGCGTGACTCTCGGCGACGCGCAGCGCTTCGTCCGCGCGCTTGAGGAAGGCCGCGATGACGTTGGCCCGGCGGTGCCGGACGGCGGCGACGGTGGCGGTCAGCATGGCTCAACCCTCCACCGCGCTCGTGGACCGGGGTCGCGGTAGGGGCGACCGGCCGGTCGCCCCCATGACCGCCATCCGCTGGCTCCAACGACCGACCGGTCGCCCCCACAGCCGCCATCCGCTGGCTCCAATAGGTCGGGATATCCCGCCGATAGCGGCGCATCACCAAATTCGCCAGCAGGCCGGTCCAGCCGGTCTGATGGGCGGCACCCAAACCCTGTCCGGTGTCGCCGTGGAAGTACTCGTAGAATTGCAGCAGGTCGCGCCAGTGCGGATCGTGCTGGAACGGGCTGTCGGCCGGGAATGCCGGGAGGCGTCCTTCGGCGTCGCGACGGTAGATGCCCACCAATCGCTCGGCGATCAAGGTCGCGATTTCCTGCAAAGTCAGTTCCCGGTCGCCCAGAGCTGGGCACGGCGACGGTGAAGTTGTCGCCGAGGAAGCGGTGAAACTTCTCCAGCGCCTGCACCAGCGTGTAGTTGGTCGGCAGCCAGATCGGGCCGCGCCAGTTGGAGTTGCCGCCGAACAGCCCGGAGTTGGATTCGCCGGGCACGTACTCGATGATGCGCCTCGCCGACGCCGGGCAGGGTGCCCAGATGCTTTTGCGTGGCGTGGAGGCGGCTGACGCTGCGGATGCCGTGCGGCGACAGGAACTCGTCCTCCCGCAGCAGCCGCTTCAGAATGCGCGGCAGCATCCGGTTGGTGACCAGCGACAGCAGGTGCTCGCCCCGGTCGTTTTCCCAATCCGGGCATTGGCAGATCACGCTGCCGTCGAACACGCCGTGCCGGTGCTGGCGCAGCAGTTCGCGGAACCGGGGGACCTTGGCCAGGATGCGCCGATCCACCACCTCGCAGGCGAACAGCGGAATCAGCCCGACCCAGGAATACACGTCGATCCGCTGGGTCTGGCCGTCCGGGCAGATCATCAAATCCTTGAAGAAACCGGCTTCCGGGTCCCACAGCGGCACTTCGTGGCCGGCGTGGCCGGCGATGGTGTTGGCGATGGCGAGGAACTGTCGATAAATCTGGATGGCGATGTCTTCGTAGTCCCGATCCTCGGCCGCCAGCTCCAGCGCCATGACCGTCATGTTCAGGGCGAACATCGCCATCCAGCCGGTGGCGTCGGCCTGCTTGAGCGCGTAGCCGGCCGGCAGTGGGTGGGAGCGGTCGAACACCGAGATGTTGTCCAGCCCGAGGAAACCGCCCTCGAACACGTTGTTGCCGTCGCTGTCCTTGCGGTTGATCCACCAGCCGTAGTTGAGCAGCAGCTTGTGAAACACCCGTTCCAGGAAATGGAGATCGCCCCGGCCGCGCTGGACTCGCTCGGCCCGGAACACCTTCAGCGCGCCCATCGCGTGCACCGGCGGATTCACGTCGCCGAACGCCCATTCGTAGGCGGGAATCTGGCCGTTGGGGTGGAAGTAGTTTTCCCGCAGCACCAGCTCGATCTGGTCCTTGGCGAAATCGACGTCCACCAGCGACAGCGCGGCGCAGTGGTAGGCCAGATCCCAGGCCGCGAACCAGGGATACTCCCACTTGTCGGGCATGGAGATGACGTCGGACGCCTTGAGATGCCGCCAGGTGCGGTTGCGGCCCCCTTTGCGACTCTCGGGCGGCGGGAACTGGTCGCCGTCCAGCCAGCGAGCCACGTCGTAGTGGAAGAACTGCTTGCTCCAGATCATGCCGGCCGACGCTTGGCGCAGGATACGCCGGTCTTCGTCGGAGGCATTCGGGCAGCAGGTCGCGGTAAAACGCATCCGCTTCCGACTGGCGGTCGGCGAACACCGTTTGCGCTGGCGGCGAAAGGCTGGGCCAGCGGCGCGGCGCTCAGCACCAGCTCTATTTGAGCCTGCTGGCCGCCGGCCACGGTCAGCGCGTGCCAGGCGGCGAACTTGGTGCCTTCCCGCGCGGGATTGACCGCGTCTTGCTCGCCGTTCACCACCCGGCGATGGAAGCTGTCTTTGACGTAGGGCGTGGCGTTCGCCAGTCCCCACAGCCGTTGGGCGTTGTGCTCGTTCTCGGTGTACAGCGGTTCGGCGGATTGCCGGCCGTACAGGTGATACGCGCCCAAAGTCGGATGCTCGGCGCGCACCGCCCATGCTCGCGCCGGTCGGGCGCTGTCATCGCGCGCAAGCTCGGCTTGGCCGGTTTCGGGTCGGGTGATCGACCGGATCGCCCCGCAGTTCCGCCAGCGCCCGTTCCTTCTCCTCGTCGCCCCAAGCCCAGGTGTTGCGGAACCACAGTTGCGGCAACAGGTGCAGGGTCGCCGCGCTCGCGCTCCACGGTTGGCGGCGGTGATGCGGATATGGATTTCATCCGGGCCGGCCTTGGCGTAGGACACGTCCACGTCCCAGTAACGATTGCCGTCGAAAACGCCGGCGTCCAGCAGGTTGAACGGCGGGTCCAGGCGACCCCGGCGGCGGTTTTCCTCGACCAGCCCGCCGTAGGGATATTCGGCCTGGGGATACTTGTACAGGTAGCGCAAATAGCTGTGGCTGGGCGTGGCGTCGAGATAGAAGTAATACTCCTTCACGTCCTCGCCGTGGTTGCCCTGATTGCCGGTCAGGCCGAACGCCCGCTCTTTCAAAATCGGGTCGCGACCGTTCCACAGGGCGAGCGCGAAACACAGCCGCTGCCGCTCGTCGCAGATGCCGCCCAAGCCGTCTTCGTTCCAGCGGTAGGCGCGGGAGCGGGACTGGTCGTGGTCGAGGTGTTCCCAGGCTTCGCCGTGGGCGCTGTAATCCTCGCGGACCGTGCCCCAGGCCCGTTCCGCGAGATACGGCCCCCACAGCCGCCAGTTTTCCCGGCCTTCGTGCTGTCGTTCCAGGCGCAGGCGCTCGGGGTTGTCGATGGGAATCGTGGCCTTCATTGGGGTTTCTCCAGAATAGGGGGTTGCGAGTGCCGAGAGGTCGTTCGTGACCGACGAGCCATTACGCCATCTCTTGGGAAAATTCCTTGCCAGGGAATGAAATAGCCCCATCGATCAATTGTTCGTCGCTCGAACAAGCAACACTTATGCCACTGGAGAAATTTCAATGATAATTAACGGCATAGGTCTTGATTGTTGAACTTTGGTCGAGGGTGGGGACCGCGAAATATCGTAGAGCCGCTAAATGCAGCGGTTTTGACAATTGTTCCTGAAAAGCGGCCAAACTCCGCTGATCCGCTGGCGAGAGCTATGCTTGTGACAGCAGTCCGGGTGAAGGCGCAGCCACTGGCGAGAATGCTTTGCTGCACCAACCGCACCTCATAGCGACAGGCCAGTTCCGAGAGACGGCGAGCAGGGCGGGGTTTCCGGGGCTGGAAGGCTGATCGCGAGTAAGGGGGCAAAGCCGGTATTGCAGCGGGTGTTTGAGGCCGTGCCAACCCTGCGACGAATCTGGGCGGATCAAGGCTATCAAGGCCCGTTGGTCAAGTGGGTCAAGGATACCTTTTCCTGCGAGTTGGATATCGTCCGCCGGAAAGGCAAAAAGTTCGAGGCGCTTCCTCGACGTTGGGTGATGGAGCGAACCTTTGCTTGGCTCGGTCGTTATCGTAGATTGGCGAGGGAATACGAAAAAAACCGCTTCCAGCGTGGTAATGATTTATGTCGCTTCTATCCGAATCATGTTAAAAAAGATGTTGAAAAAGTTGTTTCCTCAAACCAATGAAAAATGCCCATCATCATAAACATATATCATAAATTTATACTTTTCGGATAGGCTCTAATACTGCACGGCGAAACTGGCGCTTTCCCGGTAGTGGAGCTTGCGTTTGTCGTACATCTTGGTGGTGGCGATGTGGCGATGGCCGACGCTGGCCTGCACCGCCTCGATGGGGCACTTCCGGTCCAGGGCCTCGGTTATGAAGGTGGCGCGGGCGCTGTGCGGGGTGACCCCGAGCGGCAAGCTCGCTTCGCGGGCGTAGCGGTGAAACAGCTTGCTAACTTGCCGGCTGGTCAGCGGTTTCCGCCGCTCCGCCCGCTGCACCGCCAAAAACAGCGGCGACTCCCGCTCGATGGCGTGGCCGCTTTGCGCCAGGTACGCCCGCAAGGCCAGTTGCAGCTCGTGGTGGATCGCCAGGCGGTTGCGCTGGCCGCCCTTGACCACGAAGTCCAGCACCCAGTAGCCGGCGTCCTCGAAGAAGTCCTTGACCTTCAGGTGGGTGACTTCCGACACCCGACAGCCAGCGTAAAACAAAACGTGCAGGATGGCCCGGTCCCGCACTCCCTTGAGCGTGTCCGGCTCCGGCGCGTGCAGCAGGCGCCGGACCTGCTCGGGGACGAGGACCGCCGCGTCCACCCGGCTGGCGTTAACGCGGGGCCGCCGCACCCCGGTCACCGGATTGCGCGTCGCCACCTGCCGCTCGCACAGGTGCTTGAACAGCGAGGACACCGCCGCCAGCCGGTTCTGTACGGTCCGGGGGCTGGCGCCGCTTTGCGTCAGGTGCTCCCGCCAAGCGATCAGGTGGCTTTGGCCGACGGTCCGCAGCTCGTCCGATGATCGCAGGCCGTGGAAAGCGATGAAGCTTTGCACGGCCGCCTGATAGGTCCGCCGGGTCCGGGGCGAGACGAAGTTCGCCAACCACACCGCTTCCTCGGGCAGGGCGGCGAGCGGGTCGAGCCGGATGGGGATGGCGAGGTCGGCCGGACTGTCCGGAGCGGAGACGGGGACAGGGACGGGCGGCGAGAACTCGGGCATCATGGCGAGATCAGCTCGGGCGATGGAATTTTCATGGCGGTTTTAAATGGGTTGATGGCAAACCGTCTGGCTCATTATGGATTCCGGTCAGTTCGGCATGTTACGCGACCAGCAGCTTCACAAGGGGGCTGAGCAGGCCTTTCTGGATACGGACATTATAGTCTTCCCAAGAGCCATCCGTACATGCGAATGAACCAAATTTCAATTTTTTGCCAAATTTTTCACAAAAATATTGGCAAGTATTTCGCTTATCCTATTAGGCGGGTTGGTAAGCGCGAATACGTGGATTTCGTAGCTCGTTGCGCAAATAATCACTCCCCAAGCTGTGCTTGATCTGATAAAGCGTTTTGCCTAGATTTCTCGCGATCACTTTCAGTGAAAACCAAGCATGATAGCAACAAGAGAAATGATTGCGTTGCGCCCGTCGTTTGCGGCACTGACACCGCTCGATGCCCGTCAACTGCTTTAGCTCTCTGTGCAATCGCTCGATCAACCAACGCTTCTTGTTCTCGTTTTGAACAAAACCCGTGTCCATAGAGCCCGGGGGACGGTTCGTGATCACCCATTCAATGTCGCCGTTGGTGGCGACCACCTTGAAAAGTTGCACTTTAAACGGGATTTCCTTGAGTTTGACGGTGATGCCGCATCGGAGTTGCGCGTCGGTCCACCGCAGATCTTGGAGATGAATGTAGCCCTGCTCTTTGCTGAGACTGATCGGGCGATTCTCTTTCAACGAAGTGATGAAAAATTTTTCAAGCCGATGAATGTATTTAATATTTTCTGATGAAGCGTACCAGTTGTCGAACAGGATGGTTTGCGCTTCGATGCGTTTTTCTTCGAAAGCCAAACACAGCATCTCTCGGAAATGATCGTTTTTTGTTTTGCCATCTACATCGTGGGCATACACGCGATAGTCTATCGGATGGCAGTCATCTCCAAAGGCGTGCACCAAATTCACAATTCCAATCCCTTTAACTATGCCGTGCGCGTTTCCGCTGTACTGACGCTTTACCATCTCGATCTTTTGGGAGTGGCTTTTGCTCTGAACGCTGTCATCGACGATCAGGTAGGCTTCATTGCTATTGTTGATTAGCGGCTTTGCCAATTCCAAAACGGTGTGTGCCGAATGCTATTTCCCGCCGCAAATAGTCATTGATCTCATCATGGCTGATGCCGCCATCCAGATGATCGGCGAGGTGGGTGCAGGTATAGTTGATCGGCGTGCCGATGTATATATTCAACATAAGTCTGTCTGGTCATTTTCATTTGCCGATCATATTAGAAAGCCGGTTTAATGCAAAGTAAGCTCTTGAATTAATTACGAGCGAAAGTCCTGCTAATAAAACCATATAAAGAAATGGTATTACCCATTTTCTCTCGGGTCATTCATGCTGCGTTTATACAAGACAATCCCCGCCCGAGAACGCGGCCGGCACCGGCGGGGCGAACCGGAGCCAGACCGGCCGCTGCACGTCCCGACTTTTTCAGTTCAACCGAACGGAGGATCTGACCGATGAGCGCGACCCGACCCCTATTTCCCGCCGAACTGGCCGCCCTGCAAGAATGCGGTTTCGCCCGCTGGGCCGGCAGCGCCGCCCCGCTGGCCGGGGTCCGGCGGCGGTTCGACGAGGCGCGCATCCCGGTGGCCGGCATCCCCCACGTCCAGCAGTGGGACCTGCAGGTGGACGACGAGCGGGAGCTGATGGGACACGAGCGCACCGCCGTCGCCGACGAGGAGCTCTGGCAGGTGGTGTTGCGGGCCAAGGACGGCTCGACCTACGAGGTGAACGCCAGCCTGGTGGAGATGGCACCCCAGCGCGCCCGGCGGATCACGGCCCGCCGCAGCGGGCGCCATCCCCTGGCGAGTCG
Organism: Candidatus Competibacter sp.; assembly: GCA_037045685.1. GTDB lineage: Bacteria > Pseudomonadota > Gammaproteobacteria > Competibacterales > Competibacteraceae > Competibacter_A. The sequence continues at coordinate 195,479 of JBAOII010000014.1, read as the reverse complement.
AGGTCTTGCGCGGTTTTTCCCCGTGGAGGAAGGGCGGCGCCGTTCCGACGCGGTGGCGGCGAGTCTGGCGGGCGCGGCCGGTATCGGGTGAGCGAAACCCGCCCGCCGCCAGCCGGGCGATGTCGTACAGCGGCGCGTCCTTCCGGATTTGTCGGACGTGCGCTAAACCTGTCGTGGAAAACGACCTTCATCGGTGGCTCCTTTGGCAACTTGACGGATTTGTATCCGATCATCCTGAGATGATCGCCGACTTTAAATTTTAAGCCGCCGCGCAAGCCGAACCGATCCGGTTCGCTTTGGGAACCACCGAGTGCGCGCTGTTCGGTGGCCTTGCACGCCGTGCTCGGCTATGCTCAAAATGCGACCACGCCGCGAGCGGAAGCCGAGGCTCGCCGATCTCGCGGGTCGCGCCCCGGAGCGCCGCTCTCCGGCGGAGTCCGACAACCGACAATCAGAGGAGCAATCGCTATTATGGGCAACGTGACGGCAGGCACCAAAATCCCGTGCCGGGTCCGCCGGACGCTCGACGTCGGCGACTTCTCCCTCCTGCACCAGCTCACCTGGTTCAACATGGCCATCCACAGCGACGCCGAGTACGCCAAGGGCACCTGGTTCCAGGAGCGCTCCCTGGCCGGCCCGGTCATCTTCGCCGTCGCCGACGGCCTGGTCCACCACGCGGACACCGTCGCCGAGTTCCTGGCCCGGGACGGCTACGAAATCCACGCCTACATCGGGGTGGACGCGCTGAAGATCACCGCGCCGGTGCTGTTCGGGGACACGCTCCGGGCCGAGGCCGAAGCGGTCGATCTTCGCCCCACCAAAAATCCGGAGCGGTTCCTGTTCGTGTACCGGAACCGAGCCTACAACCAGCGCGACCGGCAGGTGATCGAGTACCGGACCACCCTGATGGTGACCCGGAAAGCTTGAGGCCGCCCGTGCGGCGCCGATTCCAGTGTTGCGGCGAGGGGAGAGAGCGCGAGTGTCCGTCCTGCCCGAAGTCGCCGGTTGCGGCGGTTGCGCCGCCTCGGTGCGGATCGACTGGATGGCCGAAGAGATCGGTCCGGGCTGTCATTTCGGCGTGGTCGCCTGCGAGAAGTGCGGCCTGATCCGGTTCGCGGTGGCGGCGGAGAGCGCCGAGGCGCTGGCGGCGGGCCGGGCGCATGGTCCGGTTCGCCTTCGGCGCCGACAGCGTCGCACTATATGCCGACGAACGTTAACCGGGGGTTTCAGCGGCCGGTGTAAACCGGCGCTCGACCGCCCCTTCAAGCGATGAAGGCGTTCGTCGACGCGCACCGCGCCGTCCGTGGAGTCGAGCCGATCCGCAAAGTGTTGCCCTCGCCGAAACCATCAATGGGCTGTAAAAGGCCGAGGTGATCCATCGACAATCCTGGAAGAGTCTGGAGGCGGTGGAATGGGCGACCCTGGTCTGGATCGACTGGTTCAACCATCGCAGGCTACTGGAACCGATTGACTTACCTTCCGCCTGCCGAGGTCGAAGCGGCCTATTGCCGCCGAGTTACCGAGCCTGCAATGGTGACGTGACTCACACCAAATAAGCCCGATACCCTGACGCCGGTCTTGCTGGAGGAAACGCTGCACCCGCTGATCAAGTACGAGCGCGACACCCAGCAGGTCGATGAGCAGTTGCCGTGGATCGGTGAAGCGCTGCAAGCGCAGAGCCCGCCGACCGCTGCCAGCGTCGCCGAAATCCCGTCGCGTCCGCCACAGCGTCCCGCCGAACCGGATACGAGCTTTCTGGAGCAGCGCCGCCAGGAACACACCGCCCACTATTTCACCAGCTATCGCGGCCGCACCGACGGCCGCGCCGGTGGGTGATCGTGGACACCGCGATCACCCGATTAATTTTCCTGCTGAAAAACCGGGGTGCGCGGATTTCGCCGGCGGAATCGCTGGACGCGATGCAGGCGCTGGCGCGGGTCGCGCCGCACGAGCGGGATACGGGTGCGCACGGTGTTACGCAGCACCTTGATCAAGGATGTGCGCGATTTTCCGGTCTTCGAGGAACTGTTTGATCGGTTCTTCAGCCTGCCCAAGGCGTCGCCACCGACCGATTCCGGCGCCGGACCACCGCCGCACCGCGAAACCGCGCCGGAGCCGCCGGAAGTGGTCGCGGAGCAAAATCCGGCCAGCGGCCAGCCGGATGGCGACACCGCTCACGAAGACCCGCTCGATATCCGCGACTATTTCGGCGACGCGCAAATGGCGACCCATTTCAACTCGAACCAAGACCCCGATGATTTCGGTTTGGTCGAGTTCGGCCAGAACCTGGTGCTGAGCCGTAACCGGGATTTGCTGGACGAGGTGATGCGAAAGGCGATGCGCCTGCTAAAGGCGCGGCGGATGAAGAGCGCCGGGCGGGCGGGCGGGCGAGTTGAGCTTCAACGAGGCGATTGCCGCGCTGGACGCGGAGGTGATCGCCGATGCGGTGACCGAATTGCTGGATGAACTCGGCGATCTGGACGTGGACGAAAATCTAATTGAGCGGCTGTCCAGCCGACTGAATGGGGACATCGCCAACCTGCCGGGATCGCTGAAACGCCATTTGGAACGGGAACTGGCGCTGCGACCGCCACCGAAGTGGCCCGCCGCGCCCGACTACCGTTTCTCGGAACAGGAGCGCCGGGACATGACCGAGATCGTGCTGCGGCTGTGCCGGCGGATGCGCGGGACGCGCTCCTACCGCCGCCATATCGGCCCGCGCGGCCGGATCAGCGTGCCGCCCACCCTGCGCCGCAACACGAAATACGAAGGCATCCCGTTTCAGCCGGTGATGACCCGTTACCGGTTACCGGGACGAAAAGCCCCGGCTGGCGGTGATCTGCGATGTCAGCCTGTCGGTGCGCAACACCGCCCGTTTCATGCTGCATCTGGTCTACAACCTGCAAAGCCTGTTCGACCGGGTGCGCAGCTTCGGTTTCGTCAGCGATTTGGTGGAGGTGAGCGCGCACTTCGAGCGACAGAGCATCGACGAGGCGATTGGCGCGGTGTTCGACGGCGGCTTGCTGGATACCGGCGCGGACAGCAATTACGGCCGCGCGCTGGCGCTCTTTCACGACCGCTATTTGGCGGCGGTAACCCCGCAAACCACCGCCATCATCCTGGGCGATGGCCGCGGCAACCGCAATCCGCCGCAGGTGTGGGCGCTGGAAGGCATCCGTCGCCGCGCCAAGCAGTTGATCTGGCTATCGCCGGAAGCGCGCTACATCTGGCGGATGGGCAGCTGCGATATATCTTTGTACGAGCCGGTTTGCCACCGCACCGAAGTCGTCCGCAATCTGCAACAACTCGGTCGGGTGACCGAAGACCTGTTGCGGCGGCCGGTCGCCCGGCACTGACGATGGAGCGCCCGAACTCATGATGCTGTCCCGCCACCGCCACGCTTTGCTGATCGACGCCTTGGAACAACGGGCCGCGCCGCTGGCCGCCAGCGCCCATTTTCAGCTCTATCCGCTGACCGCGATCGCGCCCACCGACGAACTGGTCATCGTCCACGATTTCGGCGCGACGCGGATCGACAACAATCTGGGCTACCACGTCGTCAGCGAGCTGTTGCCGCTGCTGGCGGCTCATCGCCATCGAGTGGACAGCGGCTACAGCGAACAGGACGAGTTCGAGCGTTCGGTGGGCGACATCGTGCGTTCGATGGCCGGCAACGAGCGCTCCGCCTGGCGGCTGTTCTACGCCAACACGCTGAACGCCACCCGGAGCAGCGCCGGTTTGGGGCGACCGCCCGGACCGCCGAACGAGACGGCAAACGATTTCATCGGCCTGTTTGGCGCGATTTATCGCTACGCGCTGCACCTGATCGAAGCGTTGCCCGCCGCCGCATCGCCGCCGACCGTGTTGGACGTAGCGACTTGCTTCGGTTTCTTGCGGTGCCGCTCAAAACGGTGCCCGATCCTCGCTACGGCCATCGCCAGACGTTTGACCGCGAGCGGTTGCTGGCGCTGGGGCGAACGCTCGGTGGCCGTTGCGAATATTTCGAGTATCACGGCGGTTGGCTGGTCTGCGACCGGCTCACCGCGCGGCGAGGCCCCTATTGATCGCCGCGCACTGCCCGACTGGACGGCGGCGCTCAAGCCCGTCGCCATGTACTGCCAAAGAGTGAGGAGGAATCCCATGTTACACGCATCGCCCGGCCAGCTCGGTTCCAAAATCAGCTTCAAGGCCACGGTGCGCGGCCGCTGGGGCGTCGAAAATCAACAGCACCGAGTCTCGGGCGTGCAATTTCGCGAGGGCGCCCGCTGGGCGCGCAACGACTGCTCGGCGGAAAACCTGGCCCTGATCCGCCGGATGGCCTCGAACGTGTTGCTCCACAACGGCCCCCCGCGCAACAGCATCCGCCGCCGCAAACTCCGGGTCGCCCTAACGAATGAAAGGGACTTCCCCGTCCCGAGGTTGCGGCGGAAGCTGCGGTCGGCAACAAGTGCCATGATGGAGTTTCCGAACCTCATCAAGCCCACGAAAGGGGAAGCCCATGAGCATTATGACTATCGGCATTGATCTCGCCAAGAATGTGTTTGCGGTGCACGGCGTTGATGATAATGGCAAGGCGGCGTTGGTCAAACCAAAGGTTTCGCGAGATCAACTGCTGCCGCTGATCGCGCAACTGCCACCGTGCCTGATCGGCATGGAAGCCTGCTCCGGCGCGCATCACTGGGCGCGGCAATTTCGCCAGTACGGCCACACCGTCAAACTCATGGCCCCCAAGTTTGTCACGCCGTACCGCATGAGCGGCAAGCGGGGCAAGAACGATGCGGCGGACGCGGCCGCCATCTGCGAAGCCGTGACCCGGCCCAACATGCGATTTGTGCCGGTCAAGGAAGCGCATCAACAAATCATTCTCACCCTGCACCGCACCCGGCAAGGATTCGTTGAAGAGCGCACCGCCATCTACAACCGCCTGCGTGGCCTGATCTCCGAATTCGGCATCGTCCTGCCGCAGAAGGTGAGCTGTTTGCGTCGGGAGATTGGCGGCCACCTTGAAGACCTGCCGGGATACGCCAACCGATGCGTGGGAGATCTCCTGGCGCACGCCGACCGGCTCGATGTCCTTGTTGCGGAGTACGACCGTGCCATCGCCCGGGCCGCACGCGAAGACGCGCGCAGCAAACGCCTGATGCAACTGCCCGGCATTGGCCCGACCACCGCCAGCGCGCTACTCGCCAGCATTGGTGGCGGCCACGAATTCGACAACGGCCGACAGGTCGCGGCGTGGATCGGTCTGACGCCGGGTCAACACAGCAGCGGCGGCAAGGCGCGACTCGGGCGCATCACCAAGGCGGGTGATGCCTATCTGCGCAGTCTTCTCGTGATGGGCGCTCGCGCCATTCTCAGCGGTCTGGGCGACAAGCAGGATCGCTTCAGTCGCTGGGCGCGCAGTCTGGTCGAGCGCCGCAGCTACTGGCGCGCGGTGGTGGCGATTGCCGCCAAGAACGCCAGGCTGGCGTGGGCGGTGTTGAAGTATGGCGAAGACTTCCGGCTCAATCCGGTCGTTGCCTGAACGGCTGACAAAAGCGTCGATAGGGAAAGAAACTGAAAGGGACACGCATGCCGCCGGACGGCGGCCAGGAATCACCGATGCACTGCATGCGTTGATGTGAAGCGGGTTGGACCCGCGCCAGGAGCGCCTGATTAGCTCAAGGGGAGACATCTTTCCCGACTAACGATTGAGGCCCCGGCGCGCGTCTTTCATCAGGGTCCCGGCATAGAGCCGAACATGACCGGTTGTAGTACCGCAGTCCTTCACCTTCTCGCTCGACGATGGCAGTGGATAACGAATCAGATCAGGAAAAATGATGAACTAAAAAACCATCGCGGCGCTTGATTTTTAGGGAAGCCCTTGTAGATGGCTATCGCTCGCGCCTACTCTCGGGCACCCCAATCCCCGTTACTAACGGCGATTGCCCTGCTTAAATGATATGAATAGCCAAATTCTGATCGTGACGAGGCCAAATGATGCTTGAACTGAAGGTGGAAGTGGAAGCCGGCGAGGTGGGATTCGACGCCGAGCGGCTGGGCCGGATCGACTCGCACTTTGCCCGCTACGTGGACGATGGACGGCTGCCCGGCTGGCTGATTCTGGTCAGCCGGGCCGGCAAGATCGTCCACCTCGGCATGTATGGCCAGCGGGATCTGGAATCGGGGGCGCCCGTCGAGCTGGACACCCTGTTCCGCATCTACTCCATGACCAAACCCATCACCGCTGTAGCCGCGATGATGCTGTACGAGGAAGGCGCTTTCGAGCTCAAGGACCCGGTGAGCCGCTTCATCCCGGCTTTTGGCGACATGCGCGTCTACCGTAGCGGGTCGGCGCTGAAACCGGTCACCGAGCCGGCCCGCGAGCCGGTGCGAATCTGGCATCTGCTCACCCACACCGCCGGCCTCACTTACGGCTTCCACCACGCCCATCCGGTGGACGCTCTCTATCGGGCCGCCGGCTTCGAATGGGGACCGCCGGACGGCATGGACCTCGCCGCCTGCTGCGACGCTTGGGCCGGACTGCCCTTGCTGTTCCAACCGGGCAGCGAGTGGAATTACTCGGTGGCGACCGACGTGCTCGGCCGGGTGATCGAAGTCATCTCCGGCGCGCGTCTCGACCAGTTTTTCGCCGAGCGGATCTTCGAGCCTTTGAAGATGCCCGACACCCGCTTCTGGGTGCCCGAGGCGGATGCCGGACGGTTGGCCGCTTTCTATTCGCCGCAACCCGGCACCTTGCGCGCGGTCCGCAACGACGCCATGGATCGGGTCGGGCGCGAGCGCCCCATCTGCTGCCTGGGAGGCGACGGGCTGGTGTCGACCGCCGCCGACTATCACCGTTTCACCCAGATGCTGCGGCAGGGCGGCGAACTGGACGGCGTTCGGCTGCTCGGCAATCGCACCTTGCGCTACATGATCCAAAATCACCTGCCCGGCGGAGTCGATCTGGAATCCTTCGGCCGGGCGCTGTTCGCCGAAACCACCTTCGACGGGATCGGCTTCGGGCTGGGATTCTCGGTGGTGGTCGATCCGGTGGCCAACAAGGTGCTGTCGTCTCCGGGCGAATTCGCCTGGGGCGGCGCCGCCAGCACCGCGTTTTGGGTGGACCCGGCCGAGGACATCACCGCCTTGCTGTTCACCCAACTGTTCCCGTCCAGCACCCACCCGCTCCGTCCCCAGCTCCGGCAACTGGTTTATCAGGCCCTGATCGATTAGCCCGTCGCGCCATGTCGCGATCCGCCAGTCAAGAGTTTTGGGCCGGGATGCGGGCGCTCGCCCCGCTGCTGGTGGGCGTCGCTCCTTTCGGCATGATCTACGGCGTGCTGGCTCTGGCCAACGGCTTGACCCCGGCGGCGGCGCAGGCCATGTCCGCGATCCTGTTCGCCGGCTCGGCCCAATTCCTGTTTTGTCAACTGGCCGGGGTCGGGGCACCGGCCACGGTCGTGGTCGCCGAAGTCGGGCTGCTCAACCTGCGCCACGCCCTGTACAGCGCGGCGCTGGCGCCGCGTCTCGCCCATCTGCCTCGCCGCTGGAAACTGGGGCTGGCCTATCTGCTGACCGACGAAGCCTTTGCCGCGATCAGCCGGCGGGAAACGGAAAGCGATGCCGGTCCCCGGCGGCATTGGTTCTATCTGGGCGCCGGTCTGGCGCTGTGGGGCGGCTGGCAGTTGTCCACCGCCGCCGGGGTGTTGCTGGGCGCCCGGTTGCCGGCGAGTTGGCCGCTGGATTTCGCCTTGCCCCTGACCTTCATCGCCATCGTGGTGCCCTTGGTCCGGGACCGGGCGATGCTGCTGACGGCAGCGGTCGCCGGGATCGTGGCGACGCTGGCGGCCGATCTGCCGTTCAGGCTCGGTTTGCTGGCGGCGGCGCTGGCCGGGATAGCGGCCGGTTGGTGGGCCGCGAGAACCGTCCGATGAGCGTCTGGACCACCATGATCGTTTGCGGGATGGTGACGTTCGCCCTGCGGCTGTCGTTCATCGCCGCCGAGGGCCGGGTAACGTTTCCGCGTTGGTTCCGGGTCCTGTTACCGTTCGTGCCGGTCGCCACCTTGACCGCGCTGGTGGTGCCGGAACTGCTGCTGCCCCAGGGCGCGCTGTGGCTGTCCTGGAGCAACGCGCGGCTGGTGGCCGGCTTGGTCGCCATCGCCATCGCCGCCGCCACCCGTAGCGTGCTTTGGACACTGCTTAGCGGCTTTGCCGTGCTGGCGCTATGGCCCCGGATAATCGGTTAAGCGGCCGGTCCAAGAACCCGCAAAGCGGCCTTGGGGAACCGGTGATCGAGCGCCATAAATTTGACGGGGGCTAACTGGCTGATCCAGCATTCAGCTCGCAAAGCCCAACCGCAGCCGTAACGATTTCAGACGACCTATCAGTTTGCCGACTAAAGAAGGATTTTTTACCTCCTTTATTTCTTCTACCTGATGCCGCTTCAGCAGTTCTGGCTTCTGAATATTTGCTCCATAGCGATTAAGAGCCAATTTAATGTAAAATTCAAGTTGATCGTGTTTTATGGGCTTATAAGAATAGCGATAAATTTGGCCTTGATTGATCAAGCTTATCACGCTATCTATGCCATGGTGTTTGGTCAAAATAATCGTGATTATTGATGGGTAATGCTTTTTCAAAAGTTTAACGAATTCGGTTGCATCCTCGTTGGCGACAATCGTTTCAGAAATAATAACGGCAATTTCTTTATCACCTAATATCTCGATGGCGTCGCTAATAGTGCGCGCGCTATAAACAGAAACTGCATCGTGCACGATTTTATGGAGTTCCAAAATCGTATCTTTTTCATCATCTACAACCAATATACCTGGGCCTCCAGTATTTTTGGTTTTGTCTGATGTATGATGACTTGTCTCTCGGGGGAGCGGTTTTCGAGCGACTTCTGTAGATTTAGAATTTCCTTGACTTGCGGCATCAACGGCAAGCTTCTGTTCTGGTTCTATTTCATGGCTGAAGCTGACAACGGCCTGCTCTGTTTCGACGGCCGCCTCTACAGCCAAATCAACGATCATCCGTAATTCTTGATTAATCCAAGGTTTATTAATAAACCGGAATACCTCTCCTTCATTGATCGAATCAATAGTGGCTTGTAAATCAGAGTAGCCAGTTAACAGCAACCGCATTGTGCCAGGGGATATCTTTCTAGCTTCACGCAACACTTCTGCACCCAACATTTTGGGCATGCGTTGATCGCTGATGATAACCCGAATTGTTGGATCATTGCGTAAAATACCGAGCGCTTCTTCTCCGCTCGTTGCCGTCAGCACCTCATACTTTGAGCGGAGCAAAGCACGCAATGAAATAACAATTTGTTTTTCATCGTCTACACATAAGATTTTTTCTTTCTTTTCCACGAGATTTACTCTTGTTTAAGCTGCAATCTCTAAGGCTTGAGAGCTTGTCGGACACCCAACAGGAATTGATACGATAAATTGGGTACCTTTATTAACCTCCGATTTAACCTTGATATTTCCGCCATGTTGTTCAACAATTTTGTATGCGATGCTGAGCCCCAAACCTGTGCCTTTTCCAATTTCCTTGGTCGTAAAGAATGGATCAAATATGCGTGGCAGCACATCGCTAGGAATTCCTTTTCCATTATCTTCAACGACGATATGGACTAAATCATCTTCAACAAATGTCTCTATGGTAATAGCCCCATGATTTTCAATCGCTTGAGCCGCGTTAACAATTAGATTAAGAAAAACTTGATTGAGCTGAGAGGGTGAACAGCTAATAAGCGGTATATTGCCATAATGCTTGATGACCTCAACCTTACCCTTCAAGGTATTATTAGCAATAACTAGCACGCTATCCAAGTTTTTATTGAGATCCGAGTTCTCAACTTTACGCTGGTCTAGCCGGCTAAAATCTTTTAGGCTCTTAACCATATCACTTATTTGGTCCAAACCAGACAAGCTGCCATCCAGCAATACTTCCATCTCTTCAAGTATACCTTCTTGTTCAAGAGAGGTGATAAGATTTTGAGTGGTGGCAAGCTGCTCTTTCAAAAATTCCTGCTCAGCTTCTGGGGCGCTAAGTAAATTTGGAATTTGTCCAAATTCTTTAAGCAACATTATAATTTCAGGCAATTGTTCCCTAACAACTTCAATATTGCTATGGCAATAAGCGAGTGGTGTGTTAATTTCATGCGCCACGCCCGCCACCATCTGTCCAAGTGATGCCATCTTTTCGGATTGAATCAATTGCGCCTGTGATTGCTTTAATTCAGCATAAGCTTTCGACAACTCTTGAGTTCTTTCAACTACCCGTTCCTCCAATGTTTCGTTGGCAATCTTTAACTGTTTATTGAGAACATTTAGTTCTCGATAGCTATTGCGCAACCGATAGCCAATATATGCAATCAACAAGAGTAGCAAACTAGCGTAAGCAACTAATATCGAAAAATAGTAGTCTTTTTCATGCAGGCGCTTATCATATACATCAGTATAGTCTTTCTCAATTTTATCGATCTGCTTAGGTATGGGTAAGCTGACAATATCAGCCATTAATTTATCTACTTCCGGCTTCCTTTTTAAGATCACCGAAGCATGGTTGAGAACAATTTGAAGGTTAGTTGAAACAGAATCCGAGTATTTATCCTTCTGCCCATTTAGATAAGCAATTTTTCTTTCTAAAGATGGAATGAGATCTTGTTGAGATAGCTGGTTGTATTCAAGCAATGCCGTCAATAAATCTTGTGACTCATTTCGCAAGTTAATCAAAGAAGAATCGGGCTTCAATGAGCTAGAAAGCTCTGCGTCAATTTCAGAGTTCAGCTCCTCAACGGCTGTCGATATATAATGCAACGAATTGTGGAGAATGGCGTTTTGGCCTTTGAAATTTTCGACCAAATGATCTTTTTCTTTCATCAATTCCAAATACTTATCGACCGACTCTTTCAATTGATCGCTTTGAATGAGGTAGCTTTCAATTTTAGAAGCCAGCTTATTCTTTAGAGAATCCAGATCGGACAATGGATTCGTGACCGCATCGTAGTGAGTGCTTATACTCAGCTTTGTTTGCAAGACATCTTGATCCCAGCGATAATTTACCGCTGATGTTCGGCGCAGGGTGTCGATGATTTGCTGGTGCTCATCTACATTTATGGATTGAACTTTGGCATATAAAAATCCTAGCGCGCCAACCATGCAAATACCGATAATAAAATTAGCAGTAGAGCGTAAATTCATTGTTATTGACCTTCATGTTGAGTGGACGCTTCCCCCGAAAGGGTATTTAAAAATTTAACGATAAGATCTTCATCATTCTCTGATATTTTACGCCCCAATTGGTATTTCGCCATAACTCTTATTGCATCGTGTAGAGTTGTTGCTGAACCATCATGAAAATAAGGTGCAGTCATTGCGATATTACGCAAACTGGGCACTTTAAATTTATAGCGATCTTGCTCGTCGTGAGTGATATTAAAAACCCCATAGTCCACGATGCTGACACTTCCCCGATCCTTAAAGTAATCACCCATCACACCAAATACTTGATACATGTTGCCGCCGATATTTTTCCCTTGATGGCAAGCAACGCATCCATATTTTTTAAAAAGCTCATAGCCTTTTATTTCGTCTTGGTTTAAAGCGTTATTGTCACCTCGCAAATAACTATCAAAACGAGATGGCGTAATCAGTGACCGCTCGTATGTCGCAATTGCGTCTTTGATGTTAGCGGCTTGAATGCCATTTTTGTAGACTTTGTTAAATAATGTTTTATACAATTGATCTTGTTCTAACTTGGAAATAATTAGCTCCCAATTGCTATTCATCTCAAATTGAGCATGGATTGGACCCTCAATTTGATCTTCCAAAGTGGCAGCACGTCCATCCCAAAATTGACGAAAGTTTAAACTGCTATTTAATACTGTTGGTGCATTAATTGGCCCTGAAAAACCTCCAACACCTTTGGACACAGAAAAATGATCTGCGCCCCCTTTTTTTACCTCATGACAAGAAGCGCAAGAGATACTATTATCACTGGATAACTTTTTTTCATGAAATAAACGATCTCCAAGATCGACTTTATCTGAATTTAAGTCCGCTTTTAATGGTAAAGGAGAAATGGGTTCATTTAATTCAGCACCATATGCGGGTTGTCCGTAAAAGCCCAAACAAGCGCATGACAAAGCAACACAATCGATAATGATAAATAAAAATCGATGAATACTCATAAAAATGCAACCTCACAAGGAGTTCAAAAACCCTATAGCCAAAATCAACTAACCTCGATCTTTTTAACAGAACCAGTTACATGACCACCACTCACTTTTTCAATCTCTGTAGGCTTGGTTTCCCGAGCTTGCTGCGGGGCGTTTTAAGCAAAATAAGTGCCAACCATGTCGAGATAAGGGCACAAAATTACTTTGGCATCGCTCAAGAAGGCTTATTGACCGATCATGCTGTATAAAATATATACATAAGTATATATTTTATCAATATATCAACAATAATATTTATTTTTCAGGTATACAATTGATATTTTTTATCACAGGATATCCATAAATTGTCATAATACGCTCAAAATGAGCCGGTTGTACCGGAGCTTCCGCTATAAGAGGCGTCATGAAAGTCCCCCAACATTCCTCGCGTTATGCGTAAACTGCGCGAGTGCGATCCTCGGGTCAATGTCAACACTGGTGTTGTCCCTCGGCACCGGCTCTTCGGCACCCGGCGCCGGTATCATCGACCGCCGAATCAAAGATGGAATCTCACGATGCGACCACTTTCATTTACCGGCCAACAGGCGATCAACGACTTGGCGCAACGGCACGGCTTCAGTCCAGAAGCCGTCTCGAACATGCTCGAAGCCGTGATCGCCGGTCGCGGCGGCATGGCCCAGTTCGATCACCCCGAGTTCAGCGGTTCCGGCCAATGGATGCGAGGCGGCATGATCATGCTGTCGGATATGTTCAACAACTATCTGAAAGGCCGGGTCGATGGTCTTTGCAACGATCTCGCCATCCTGGTGGCGAACCAGCCAGACCTGATCGGCGGCGGTGGATTCCAGTCGCAGAGCCAGAGCGGCGGCTCGGGCCAGCAGCAGCAAAGCGGTTACGGCGGCGGCCAGCAGCAGAACGGTTCGGGACCGATTGGCCCGGCCAGCCTGTTCGTCCCCCCCGCTCCAGGCACCTCCGGCGATTGGTGGGGAGCGGATTTACGCTGGCCAACCAGCACCGGCTCTCAAAACGATGTGCGTTACGCCTACTTTGCGCAGGCGCGGCGTTTGGCCATCGACATCGGCGGCCGCGTCACGATTTACGACACGCTCGACCACCAGATCGGCGGTTTCTCGCAACAGCAATCGGTCGGCGGATCGCTCGCTTTTACCAGCCAATACGGCTTGGTCGAAGTTGCCCGCTTGCCGGTCGTATCGGTGAACGGTGCGCCTCCACCGGCTCCCGCGCCCACCGTTTCGGCGACGCCCCCGGCGCAAGCGAATCCACCGAGCGGCGACGGGGGAGATGTCTTCGCCCTGATCGAGCGACTCGCCGACCTGCACGCCAAAGGCATTCTCAGCACCGAGGAATTCGCCGCCAAAAAGACCGAGCTGCTGAGCCGACTATAGGTTGGATCGATTGCGGCGGAACGGTTCAGCGCTCGCCGATGTCTTCGATCACGGCTTTGGCTCGCGCAACGCTTTCGGCGGATCGGACATCCGCCGCCAACCGCGCCACCCATGCGTTCGCCGCGTTCGCCGTGACGGCTTGCACCCGGTCGGGGAACAGCCCCCCGGCCAGCACCAGCAACCCCAGCACGCCCGCAATCAGCAGTTCGCGCGGCCGAAGATCTGCGGCCGAAGCCACCGAAGCATCCGTCACCGGGCCCAGAAACGCCCGCTGATAGAAGCCCAGAAAATACGCCGCCCCCAGAATCACGCCCAGCACGGCGACCGGCGCCAAGCCAGGCGCCGCCTGCAACACCCCGATCAAAATCAGCAGTTCGGCGACAAAGCCGTTGGTGCCCGGCAAGCCGATGGCCGCCATGCCGAGCAACAGGAAAAACGCCGTCAGCCGGGGTGCGGGCTGGGCCAAGCCGCCCAAACTCGCCAGATCGGTCGAGCCCAGGCGGTGGTGCAGGAAGCCGGTGAGCAGCAGCAGGCCGCCCGAGACGATCCCGAAATTCATCAGTTGAAAAATCGCTCCTTGCACGCCCTGGACGTTCATGGCGGCGATCCCCGCGATCACCAGGCCGACGTGGCTGACGCTGGAGAACGCCAGCATCAGCCGCAGGTTGGACTGCCGCAGCGCCACCAGCGCCCCGTACAACATCCCGAACAGGCCCAGCGCGGCCATCAGCCAAAAATACTCGCGCGCCGCCGTCGGCGCCAGCGGCACGGCGAACCGCAAGATGCCGAAAGCGCCGAGCTTGAGTCCCACCAGCAGCGCGCTCAACCCCACCGGCCCTTCGCGCAACACGGTCGGCAACCAGGTGTGAAACGGAAACAGCGGCGCCTTCACCGCGAAACCGAGGAACAGCAGCAGGAACACGGTCGCCTGCAACTCGGTGGGCAGCGGGCGTTCCAACAAGGTCGGATAATCGAAGATCAATGCGCCCAATCCCGGCGCGCTCGCTCCGCTGGTGTGATAGAGGCCGAGCAATAGAATGGCGAACAACAGCGGAATCCCGCCCGCCAGCATGAACAGGGTGTATTTGACGGCGGCGAAACGCCGTTCCGGCCCGATGCCCCACAGGCTGACCAGAAAGTAGATGGGCACCAGGGTCAGTTCCCAGAACAGGAAGAACAGCACCAGATCCAGGGCGCAGAACACGCCCATGGTCGCGCTTTCCAGCCCCAGCAGCAGCGCGAAGTACAACCGGGGCATCGACTGGATGCTGGTCCAGGATGACAGGATAACGCCGCAGAACAGCAGCGCCGTCAGCGGCGGGAACAGCGCCGCGATGCCGTCGATCCCGACCAGATAATGGACGTTCAGGCTGGGAATCCACGAGGCCCGCTCCACCAACTGCATCCCGGCGACCTCCGGGCGCAGCGCCGCCAGCATCGCCAGCGACAGGACCAATTCCAGCCCGGCGCCCGCCAGCGCCACCACGCGCACGGTGCGGTTCTCGCGCAGGAACGGCAGCACCAGCGCCCAGGCCAGCGGTAGCGCGATCAACAGGCTCAGAATCGGAAAGCTCGATCGGATCGGCGGCGGATGAGGGTTCGAGGCTAGGCAACACGCTCGCTAAGCTCCTTGCAAAAGTGGTGGGAACTGATTTGCAGTTTCCGGCTTAAGATACAAGCGGTGAGCGTCATGTCGGGCCACGCCCGAATCCAGATCGGACCTGATCGCAAGATAACTCTTTCGCTTTTTCCAGAAGCCAGTCGAGCAGCCTTCCGCCATGGCCACGCTTGCGAAATGCACTCCGGCTGACTTCAGGATCATCCACGTAAAAAGTCTCGCCCCGCACTGCCAAAAATTGCAGCGACGCGATAACCGGCCGCCGCGACCACCTCATTTTGCGTGGCGATATACACGAGAACGTAGCCGTGGTTCTTCATTTGGCGCTGAACCCGCGTCACGAAATCGGTTTCCGCCAGATGCGGCCGCAACTCGTGCATTGCCGGGAAACAGGCTGCTATCTGCAGATTCGGTACAGGGCTATGCGAATGTCCAGTAAATGGTCCGGTTCGGTGAAAAAAGCCATGCACCGCGTTCCGGCTTAGCGTTGTTTTTTACCCTGTGGCGTTCGCTCGTTCAACCACCCACGGAACTGCTGGCGAATTTCCGGCGGCGGTCCGGCGGCGGGCGGTTCGATTCCCACCACGGCGGGGCGAATCAGCACCGGCGATCCCGTGGGCGGCGCGATCACTTCCAACACGTAGTTTCCCGCCGTCAAGCGCGGCATCTGCACCACGCCTTCGCCGATCAGCTCGCCTTGCTCGTTCAACAACCGGCTGGTCACGACATCCGGCGTGGCTTGAACTCCGATCCCGACCGGTCCGGTTCGCGCGACGCGGAAGCCGAACAGCCGCGCGCTGCCGGGCGCCAGCAGGAACGGTTGCCCCAGTCCTTCTCCGATGGGTTGCACCTCGCTCGCCTGCAACTCCAGCACGCCGGCCAAATCGCCTTCCTGCGCCGCCATCACCAGCAACTCGCTCCGACCCGGCGGTAAATTGTACGCGAACCGCGCACCTTCGGGATAAAGCGCGGGCGTCGCCGTTCGACCGTCGCGGCGCACGCCGGCCAGCAATGGCGCCGAACCGCGCCCGTACAGCATGACCGGGCGGTCGAACTCGACTTGCAGCGCTTGCGCCGGACCGCGCAGCGCCAGCACCGCCGGCACCCGCACCGGCTCGGCCGAAACGCGCGGCCAGGGATCGGAACCCGCTCCGGCCAGCCACGCCGCCAACAAGCCCGGCCCGTGTTCGAGCAGCGCGTAAGCCGGACCCGCGAGCGGAATCCGGTCGCCGCGCCGGACCGAGCCATCGGCGTCCAATACGGTGGCCGACGCTTCCCGGCCCCGGACGATCAGTTCCAGCCCAGCCCGCCCCTCGGCCTGGAGCAGCAATATCCCAGCGGTCGGCTCGAAGCGCCGGAACAGCGCGCCCGACGTCAATCGGGCTGGCGCGGCGGGCAGCGGCGCCAAACTCCAGGAAACCGGCGCAGAACTCTCGCCGAGATTGGCCAGCAACAGCGTTTCCGTCTCGGGATCGAGGCCATAGCTGAGCGCGCGGTCGCCGGTCCACAAGGTCAGCGGCTTGGAATCGCCCCAACCCAACACCGCCGCCGTCCGCGCCGGCAAATCGAGACGCAGCCGCTTGTGACCGGCGGGCAGGCGCAACCGGCGGGCCTCTCCGGCCGCAAGCTGGATTCCATTCATACCGAAGTCCGCTGTTTCCGGTATCGCCAATCGCAGATCGTGGCGCCGCAGGGCGACGGGCAACGCCTCGTCGGGAGCGTCCGCCCGCCAGAGTCGAACGTCTTCCGCCGAACCGGCCAGCGCCACCGCGCTGCGGTCTGCGGCCACGCCCATCCCGTTGCCGGCATCGATTCCCGGCTGCCCCAGACGGGATTCCGCTTGCCAGAACGTCGGTTTGTCGTTTTCTGCAGGCGCGGGCGGCAGCCGCGCGGCGCGGCCGGCCGGAACGGTCAGTTGCGCGGTTGCCGTTCCGGTCGGCGTCACGGGCGCCAGCGCCAGCGTCTCGTCGGTCGAAACGGGTTTCAGCAGCCACAACTGACGACTTTGGGGAATCAAAGTATCGTCGGGCGCGGCTTGCAGCACGTCGCCCGGCCGCGATGCGCCGCGCAAGGTCGGATCGGTCGCCGGCAGGCGCACGGCCCGCGCCGCCGGCAGTTCGACCAAGGCCACGCCGAGCGGTGGCTCGATGCCGGCGATCCGCTCCCACGCGATGGCTTTGCCGAGCGGCTGCGGCTGGACGCTCAGGGCGCGGGTTTGCAACAGGATGGGCGCCCTTCCGCCATCGCTGCCCCAGACCCGCAACCGGCGTGCCGGTCCTCGGTTTGCCGGCAGCAGCGCCAGCCACGCCGAGCGGCCGGACGCGGTGTCCAGCACCCGCCAACCGCCGCCGGATTCCTGCTCTTCCAAAGCCAGCGTCAATTCGCCGGCCGAACGCGCCGCGAACAGCCGGCAACCTGCCGCGCCGCCATCGGCCAAGGGAAAAACCCGCACCCCGCCATCGGCCAGTTCGATGTCGCCGCTCGGCGGCAAGGTCGGCGCCGCCGTTGCGCCGGGCAGGCGCAGCGCGACCCAGACCGCTTTTTCGTCGAGCGAATCGTTGCGGTTGCCGTCCCGGACGGCCGGCTTGGCGGTCGAATCATCCGCCGCCGTCATCTCCTCGGCGGTCCCTTCGTCTTCGGCTTCCCCGGATGGCTCCGTCGCTTCGTCCGGTTCGGCGTCGGAATCGCCGCCGTCCCTCTCGAAATTGACCTCCTCCACCGTCAACTCGTAGCGACCGGCCTTGAGTTGGCGGGAAATCAGGAAATCCCAGCCATCGGCCCGATCATCGTTGCGGGCGAGAGTCCGCCCGCCCGCGTCGCGCAGCGTCG
The DNA here is from genome assembly GCA_037045685.1 of Candidatus Competibacter sp. GTDB lineage: Bacteria > Pseudomonadota > Gammaproteobacteria > Competibacterales > Competibacteraceae > Competibacter_A. The sequence goes on along the minus strand of JBAOII010000014.1, from coordinate 177,452 downwards.
CCCGCACGTCCCGGCGACCGAGAGAAGCGATCTCCACCACTCGATCCTCTGCCACCGACAGGGGAATCTTGGCCGGCAACTCGTCGATCAGTCGGGGTTGATCGGGCTGCAACTGCTCGGTCCAGGCGCCGAGGGTGTAATCGAGCCGGTTGTTGCGGCCCAGGGCTTCGGCCAGCAGGCGATACTGTCCCGCCGGGACGCGCCCCCGATACGCCTTGCGATCCGAAAGCCGCCCCGCGCTTTGCCACTGCCCGGCGGCGTCCAGCCGTTGCAGTTCGCCGCGCATTCCTTCCGTGATGCTCAACCGCAAATCGGTTTCGCCGGTCAAGGCGAAGGTCCACTGATCCGGTGCGCGCGCTTCGTTCTCGCCGGTCGGTTCCAGCCAGCGATAGGTCTGCTGGCCGTTCAAGGCGAGCGGATGCGGCCCGTGGCCTTCCAGAGTCGCCGGTTGAACCGCTGGCGCCACCGCGTTCACCAGCAAGCGGCCGGCGACAGCGGTCGGCATCACCACCAGCCGATAGACGCCCGCTTCCAGCTCCGCCGAGATCGAACCCGACTGGCCGGGCGGCAAGATCGGCCAGCCTTCCTCGTCTTCCAGCCGCAGCGGATAGTTCTGCGCCAAGCCGATCACCTGCAATTGATACACGCCGCCGGGCGGCGGCACGGTGAAGCGGTACACCGCGCCCTCGCCCGCCGCCAGCGTGGCGCGCGTGGGCGCGTCGAAGCGCAACGCCCCTCCCTCGCGCAGCGGTGCGCGCCGCAACCACAGCCGGGCATGGCCGGCGGTCCCCTGCCGGCTACCGGCGTCCAGCAGGAAGAGTCCCGCTCGCAGATAATGTTGCATCAGGAAGTTATGGCCGACCCCGTTCGCCTCGGCTTCGGCGAGACGCGGCGCCAGACGGGTTCGCAACCGCCCTTGCGTGCGCAACCGGCCATCGGTTTCCAGGCGAAACAGACCCGGCTCCCGCACCTCGATGGCGACCGACTGATCCCGGTCGGCGACCAGTTCCAACGGCAGAGGTTGCTCTTCCCGCAAGACCGATGGCGGCTGTTGCGGGATTTGTCCCAAGTCGGCCGGCAAGGGCGTGGGCGGAACCGGGTCCGGTCGCCATTGCAGCGAAAGGGCGCCGCCGCGCTCCACCGGCGCGGCCAATCGAACCTTGCGCTGTCCGGCCTCCACGTCAATTTGGGTTGCGGGGGGTCCGCCATCGACCGTCAGGGATTGGGCTTGGCCTTGCTCGTCCCAAACGGTCAACGCGCCCTTGGCCGGCACGGTAGCCGTCAGTTCCAAACTCTCCGCCGCCGCCAGCGACACGAACAGCGGCTCGCGCAACGAAAGCGGCAAATCCCGTTGCAGCAAACCGACCGGAACTTGCGGGCGCCGGTTGAGGAACAGGCGCGTCAATCCCGGCGCTTGGAGCGACGGAAAGCGGGGCATGGCGACCGTCACCGGATTACCCGCGCCAGCGGCGAGCCCCGCCGCTTGAAACACCGCCTCGACGATGCCGCGCTGGCCCGGCTCCGGGGTCAATTCCAGGCGGTAGAAGCCGGTTTCCAGCGTCCAGCGTGGGCCGCTGCGCGGTTTGACGTTCGGATGATCCGCCGCGAGCAGCGGTTTGAGCGTGGCGGTCAGCGCCACGCCCTGGGTCTGGATTTCGTACTCTCCGGCGGCGGCGATTTCGACGAACAGCTCGGTCGGCCCCAGCAGGTTGAACCGTCCGCGCCAAGTCGAGTCTTTGCCGAAGCGCGGCGCGTTGGAAGCCAGGATCTGCCAGTTCGGATGGTCGGGATCTTTCGGGTTTTGCGGCCAGGCCAGCACCGCCGTCGCTGGTGGATTATCGCGCTCGTCGCCGGCCGAAATCAGGTCGAGCCAATACTGGCCGCCCTTTTGCGGAACGTCCCCCCACACCCGTTTGAAATTCTGCCAGACATACCCTTGTCCCTGCTCGCCCTGGACGGTGACGAGCCGATCCGCGTTGGCGTCGAACACGGTTTCCCAAACCGGCAGGCGGGTCTTTTTGGTAAAGGCGAACGCCGCGCCTCGCGAGCGTTTGGTTCCATCGCGTTCGATCGCGGCCGTTTCGCCTTGCACGGCGGCGGCGGCCGGCAATTCCAGGCGCCCGTAATCGGACGCGGGCGTCGCCACGATGAAGCGGTCGAAGCCCAACGGGCCGACGGCGCGCCATTGCCGGGTCGCCGATTCGATGCGAGGAACGCCCAGCCGCAGATACAGCGGCTTATCCTCGCTCTGCCGGGTCCATGGCATCTGCTCCCGGCCACCGTAGAGCGTCACCCGATAAAAGCCGGGATCGAGCACGGTATCCAGGGTCAGCACGGTCAGCGGCCGGCCGGCTTGCGGTTCCAGCGTCCGCCGCTCGGCGGTCAAATCCAGCAGCGTCAAGCCATCCCGCCACAGGTGCAGCGCATCCAGAAACCGCCCGCCGGCCTCCAGAAAAACCGGCCCTCGCTCCTTCACTTCCAGCCAGCAGGACCGCTGTTGATAATCGCCCAACTCGCTGGCGAGCAGTTCCAACAGGGGCAGGCGTTGGGGCGTCGGTTGCAGTTCGGCGAAGGGTTTCGCCTCGACCGTGGCGCCATCCTGAGCTTGGGGTGCGCCGCGCAGGATCAGCTTGTAGCGCCCCCGATCGAGAAATCGATCCAGACGGCCATCGCGTTGGCCGGGCACGCCGTCGCGGGCGACCGGCCCGCTCATGTAATCGACCAGCTCCAGCGCCACGCCGGTTTTGCTGTGGGCGCTGATGGCGTAACGCCCGGCGGCGGGAATCTCCAGATAAGCGGTCTGCTTGCCTCGGGCCGGCAACTCCATCGGGCTGATGGCGGTCGCTTGGGGAACCGGAGCTTGCGGGGTTGGGTTTGGTGGAGAACCGTTCAAGGCCAGGAGGCGTTGCTCGTACAGATCGCGCAGACAGACGACGGCCTCGCTCTCTTGGCCCGCTTGCAGCGATGGCGCGCAGCGCCGGTCCCGCTCGGCCAGCCATCGCAGTTGCTCGCGCCGCGCCGGTTCACGGCGATCCGGGCTTTGCGCGATCAGATCGGAAAAAACCTGCTGCAAGCGGGCGTCGCGCTCGGCCAGCGCGGCGTCGCGGCAAATCGCTTTTTCCACCGGCGTGCGGGCTTTGCCGCAATCGAAGCCGGGTTGCGGGGCGGGAACCGCCGGCCGGGCCAGCGCGGACCAGACGAACAGGGTCAACCCGAACCAAATGCCAATGATTCGCATGGCTTTTTCCGCCGGTTTATGCATGAGGGACAGAACGATAGAGCCCAAGGCGCGCAACGGTCGAAGATCGCATTGTATTACTAACGCTGGCCGCTTGAATGAGCTACTTTTTTGAAGTCCGACGCAACCTCGACTTCAATGACTCAAAATCGCCGGCCGAATCGGGCCGGCTTTTGGTTCAAGCAAAATTTCGATAATCACTTCCGCGAGGAAATCCCGATATGAGTTCATACGATAGCATCCATCGCCGCTCGCTGGCCGACCCGGTCGGATTTTGGGGCGAAGCCGCCGCCGAAATCGACTGGTTCAAGCCGTGGGACAAGGTGGTGGACGATAGCCGGGCGCCGTTCTATCGCTGGTTCGTCGGCGGCGAATTGAACGTCTGCTACAACGCCTTGGACCGGCACGTCGCCGGGGGGCGGGCGGATCAAGCGGCGCTGATCTACGACAGCCCGGTGACCGGAACCATCAAAACCTTCACCTATCGCGAAATGCTCGATCTGGTCGCGCGCTTCGCGGGGGTGCTGAGGAAACTCGGGGTCAACAAGGGCGACCGGGTGATCGTTTACATGCCGATGGTGCCGCAGGCGGTGGTCGCGATGCTGGCGTGCGCCCGGCTCGGCGCCATCCACTCGGTGGTGTTCGGCGGCTTCGCCCCGCAGGAGCTGGCGACCCGCGTCAACGACGCCACCCCCAAGGTCGTGGTGTCCGCCTCCTGCGGCATCGAGGGCGCCAAGGTTTTGCCCTACAAGCCGCTGCTCGACGCCGCGCTGGACATGGCCGCCCACAAGCCGGCCGCTTGCGTCATCCTGCAACGGCCGCAAGTCGCGGCGACGCTGATTCCCGGCCGCGACCACGATTGGGACGAGCTGGCGGCGGGGGCGAGCCCGGTCGATTGCGTTCCGGTGGCGGCGACCGATCCGCTCTATATCCTGTATACCTCCGGCACCACCGGCCAGCCCAAAGGCATCGTCCGCGACAACGGCGGCTCGTCGGTCGCCACCCAATGGACGATGCGGCATTTCTACACCGTTCAACCCGGCGAGACGATGTGGGCGGCCTCGGACGTCGGCTGGCAGGTCGGCCATTCCTACATCGCCTATGGCCCGATGCTGCACGGCGCCACCGCCACCCTCTACGAAGGCAAGCCGGTGGGCACGCCGGATGCCGGGGCGTTCTGGCGGGTGATCAGCCAGCACCGGATTCCCGTGCTGTTCACCGCCCCCACCGCCTTCCGCGCCATCAAGCGGGAAGACCCCGATGGCACGCTGATCGAGAAATACGACCTATCCCATTTCCGCGCCCTGTTCCTGGCCGGGGAGCGCTGCGATCCCGACACGCTGAAATGGGCGGAAGACCATCTCAAGGTGCCGGTGATCGACCACTGGTGGCAGACCGAAACCGGTTGGGCGATTGCCGGCATTCCGCTGGGCATCGAGCGGTTGCCGGTGAAATACGGCTCGACCAGCAAGCCGATGCCGGGCTGGAACGTGCAGGTTCTAGGCGCGGACGGTCAGCCGGCCGCGACCGGGACCGAAGGCGCCCTGGCGATGAAACTGCCGATGGCCCCCGGCGCCTTCACCACCCTGTGGAACGCCGACCAGCGTTGCCGCGATGCCTATTACGAAGAAAATCCCGGCTACTACACCACCGGCGATTCGGGTTTCATCGACGAGGACGGCTACATCTTCGTCATGGGCCGGGTCGATGACGTGATCAACGTGGCCGGCCACCGCCTGTCCACCGGGGCCATGGAGGAGGTCTTGTCGTCGCACCAAGACGTGGCGGAATGCGCGGTCATCGGCGTGACCGACGAAATGAAAGGCCAGTTGCCGCTCGGTTTCATCGTCCTCAAGAGCGGCGTCGAGCGGCCGGAGGAAGCGATCGTTCAGGAAGTGATCGCGATGGTGCGCGAGCGCATCGGCCCGGTGGCGGCCTTCAAGACCGCCGTGGTCGTCAACCGGCTCCCCAAGACCCGTTCCGGCAAAATCCTGCGCGGCACCATGCACAAGATCGCCGACAGCGTCGAGTACAAGGTGCCGGCCACCATCGACGATCCCGCCATCCTCGACGAGATCGGGGCGGCGCTGAAGACGGTCGGTTACGCCACGAAGGCTTGAGGTCTGACGCGGGGACGGCTCGCGCCGTCCCCGCGCTCTCAAGTTCTCGCGCCCTCAAGTCCTCGCGCGAGGTGCCGATGCCCATGGATGGGGTTGGCGGTTCGACCCTGCCGCGCCACCGGCCGCGATATATCGAGGTTCGCCGCGCGAAATACTTTGAACCGTCGGGCCGCTGATCGGGAATTACCGGGCAAGCGATCATTTTGCCTCTACCCGGTGAACTCATGCCCGATATGCATCCGCTTCATGCGATCTGGCGCATTCATTGCAAAGTACCGATTGAGGGCCACTTCCTGAACAGCGGGGTAAGCCGATGAACACCCAATCCGTGAATCGCTCGAGCGACCGGTTTCCGCCTCCGGACATGCGCTCGGTCAGCCTGACCGCCAAGGTATTGCGGCAGCAGAACCGAATCTTTCGGGGCACCGGCGGCGTCAGCGCCGAAAACCGGGCGCAAGGCTTCGCCCCCGCGTTTCTGGACACCCAGACCGGCGAAGTGTACCGGGCATGCTTTGCCGACGGTCGACCCGCGCCCATGCACCTGCTGGAAGGCTTGCCGGCCACGCTGGTGATGGAGCGCGATGCCGGCGGTCGCGCGACCGCCCTCCAGCCTTCCGTGATGGCCGGTTTCGTGCGCGGAACCCGGTTTTTCACCCGCGAACAAGCCGCCGCCTTGGCGATGAACTGAAAGCCAGCGGCGCGGGTCGCAAGCCTCGCACCGCTTTATCGGCTTATCCGGCATCGCTTGGCGCGACCGAATCCCTGCCCCATCGCCGGCATCCCGCTCCGGGACGCGCCCTGTTTCTTCCGACCGGCGACAGTTGTTGACAGCCGGGCGCCAGTATTTGACACGCCCGCTCAAGGTGGCCGGCCGACAATCTCCTCCTCCAAAACCCCGAAGGGAACGTGAACCCCTGGCGACGATGCCGGGATAAGCCGGGTCATCCGGGATGAACCGGCTCATTCTGGATGGGAATCGAGCACCCGTTGCCCGCTTCGAGCGCCGCTCCCGCCCGCCCTGAAATCCCTCCCGGCCGACGGGCTATCGCTTTACTTCCGGCGGTGTCGGGCCTAGCATCGATAGGCCGTATGCAGTTGCTTTGACTTGATAATTCTGGAACGGTGAGAAGTGCATCGGTGCTTCGCCGCATCGGCGATTTCACGGCTCTGCCCGCCGGCCCCGGCCCCGGCCACGGGCGAACGGATGAGGAGATCAGAATGAAGCGCATCTATTTCTTGGTTCCGACCATCGAGTTAGCCAAAACTATCGTCGATGAGTTGCTGCTCGCTCGCATCGAGGAGCGTCACATCCATATCCTGGCCAAACGCGGGACGCCTCTCGAAAATTTGCCCGAGGCGTCGTTCCTGCAAAAAAGTGACTTTATTCCCGCCATGGAGCGCGGTCTGGCGCTCGGCGGCACGGTCGGCACGCTCGCCGGTCTGGCTGCCGTCGCCCTGGGTCCGCTCAGTTTGGTGGTGGCGGGAGGCGGGGTCGTCCTGGCCGGCGGCCTGGCCGGCGCCGGTGTCGGCGCCTGGCTGAGCGGGATGGTCGGCTTGAACGTCGGCAACACCCGGCTGAAACCGTTCGAAGAGGCGATCGAGCGGGGTGAGCTGCTGATGATGATCGACGTGCCGCGTGATCGCGTGGCGGAAATCACCGAGCTGGTCGCGACCCACCACCCTGAAGCGCATCCCGAAGGCACCGAACCGACGATTCCGGCGTTTCCGTAAAGCAACGGCGGGATCTCGCCGGATCAGGCGAACCGGCGACTGCGAGGATTCCGGCCTGTCGTTCCCTCGGGCGGTGTTAGCCGCCCGGTTCGACCGGAAAGGTTGACCCCGTGGCATGATCGACGAAACGTTTTCGATATTGGCATGAATAATGCTTAATTAGTGTTTACTCAGAGAAAATGTTTTCGAGGGCCATGCCATGTACGAGTCCAATTTCCCGGAAATTCGCCGTTTCAAGTGGCGGGGTGAGCCGCACCCGGTCTATTATTCGCCAGAAATGGCGGTTCGCGCGCACGATCACAACTACATCTTGCGGTTGATCTCGGACCGGATCGCGCTGCTGTCGCCGGCCCGGTTTTGCCTGTTGCCCCAGTACAGGAGCCTGGACCCGCAGATCGCCTGACCGGGACGTGATCGGGTGCGGCGATGACGGTTTTTGTCGGTTTTATGCGTCGATTCGGTGCAAGCGTCGATCCGACCGGCGCGGCAATGACGGCATTTTGTCGATTTTGTGCGTCGATTTGGTGCAAGCGTCGATCCGACCGGCGCGGCTTGGCCCCGCTTCGCGCCGTGGGAAATCGCCGCTCGTCGCGATAATGGCCATCGGGCGGCTCCGCCGCATCGCGACTTTGCGCGGCCGTTCGCCGTCGCGCTTCCGACCCGCGCCAGCCGGCTCTCCCGGCGGCAGAGAGGTGTTTCCGCACAGGTTTTGAATGGCTCGCGAGGTATGCGACATGGCCGGCAGCAGTGGCAGAGGACCCTTGGGCAGCGGGTACAACGCTCCCGCGATAGATGCCGGGACGCTTGCGAGAGCGAGCCACCGGCCCGGAGGCGTCACCGGCGACAGAACTTTTTACACCGAATCGAGCGATCCCTATTTCCGCTCCAGGGGCGAAGCCGCCGCCGCTCGGGAGCGCTTCCAGTTCGAGCGCCGCCACGAAAAGGCCCGTCGGAACGGTTCGAGCTATTTGGAAGCGGACATCGAGGAGCTGCTGAACCGCAGGAAGGAAATTCTCTACCGCTGGTTCGCGCTCCTGAAATGGCTTCGCGAGGGCCTGCTCAAGAGCGGTGATCCGGCTCGGAAGGCGCTGCTCGACGGGATCGGGGTCGAGGACAGCGGCGCGCGCCTCCAAACCCATCGGGCCGATGCCGAGGACAGCCAGGCCGCGCACCTCATGCCCTGCAACCTGCGCTTCGCTTATCGCGCCAAGCGGTGCGAAGCTTACGATTTTCTGGTGGGGAGCCAGTCCAGCATTCGCGACTACCACGCCTTCGCCAGCAATATCTTCGCCGCGACCATGAACGTCCTGTCCATCGTGAACGAGATGGACAGCTACCTGGAACTGAAGGGCGCGAAGATCAAGCTGGTGGAAGTATCGACGGAAGCCCTGCGGACCGGCCTGGAGCCGTACCAAGCCCTCGACAAGTATCTGGACGGCTATCGGACGATCATTCGAGAATCCAAGGCTCAGGATCAATACCCCGAAGTGATCAGGCGGTACGAAGCCGGCGACGACTCCATCGAAGGGCGAATCGCCAAGGATCAAAGTTTGAGCGCGGCCATGAAAAAGCGCAGGAAGCTTTCTCTGTTCGATGTGTATCTCAAGCGGTTGCAACAGACCACCGGCTTCGATGAGGGCATGATGAACATGGTGAACGCCGCCTACCGCTCCCGTCACGAGGAATGGGGGCGGGCGCCCAACCGTCTCCTGTGAGGGGAAAGCCGGCAACAGACCACCGACGCGTCCAGCCAAGCCGCGATCCGCCGAATCATCGTCACCGCTCTCAAGGGTGGTGGTGAGCGGATTCCCCGCCCCGCGCGCCGATCCAGCGCACCGTCCGGGCTTCCGGCTCCGGCTGCAAGGTGGCGTGGTGGATGCCGAAGCGTTCGACGAGCAGGGCGCGACAGGCGTCGAGCACCGATTCCCACTGATGCAGATCCCGCACGATCAGGTGGGCCGTGAGCATGACCCGCTCCGATCCCACGCTCCAGACGTGCAGATCGTGCACCGAGGCCACGCCGGGCACGGTCGCCAGCGCCCGGCCGATGTCTTCGGGCGCGAGATCGAACGGCGTGCCTTCCATCAGCCCGTGCAGAGCCTCGCGCAGCAGCCGGAAACCGGACACCACGATCAAGGCGCCGATGCCCAGCGAAAGCAGCGGGTCGATGGGCGTCCAGCCGGTGAAGGCGATCATGACGCCGGACAGCAGGGCGGCGACCGAACCGAGCAGGTCGCCGAGCACATGCAGCGAGGCGGCCCGGGTGTTGAGATTCTGCGCCCCGCGACCGAGCAGCCAAGCGACCAGGACATTGATCCCCAACCCGACGGCGGCGGCCAGCGATACGGCCTCCCCCATGACCGGCTGCGGTTCGCGCAGGCGGTTGATGGCGGACACCGCGATCCAAGCCACCAGCACCAGCAAGCCCAGGCTGTTGACGAGAGCCGCCAAGAATTCGGCGCGACCGAAGCCGTAGCTGTGCCGCGCCGAAACCGGGCGGCGAGCCAGCCACGCCGCCACCGCCGCTAATGCCAGCGCGGCGGCATCGTTGAGCATGTGGCCGGCGTCCGCGACCAGCGCCAGCGATCCCGCCCACCACCCGGCGCCGGCTTCGACGCCGGCATAGCCCAGAGTCAGCCCGGTCGCCAGCCACAGGATGCGGCCTGTGGCTTCGCCGCAGTGATGGTGATGGTGATGGTGATGTTCGCGACCGTTATTCATGGTGCTGGCTCGGAAGCTAATCCGTATTTTTCCAGCAACTTCCGGAGTTCCGCGCCGATGTTCTCCTCGCTCCGACCCCGCGCTTTCAAGATGTTTTCGCGGTTGTCTCGGACCCCGCGCGCAGATGCGGATGCTCGTATCCTGTGCGGCGGGCGAAATCGAGAAGGATATCCGGCGCCCGGCGCATCAGGGGCTCGGCCTCGGCGAGGCGGTCGGCGGCCTGGAGCACGGCGGCCAGGTCGTTTGGGGTGACGGCCAGAATTGCAAGGTCGTCCAGCGATTCCGCTTCGCTTTGAACCGGCTTGAGTTCCTGTTCCGTACCCGGCCAGCGGGCCAGATCGTGCAAGAGCTTGGCTTTCGCCAGTCGCTCGATGTGCTCGGGGTGCTGGTCTTGCAGGGTGTCGAGCGGGTCTTGAAAGAAATCGCGGCGGGATGAGTGAGGTCTTAGACATTCTGGTAGATCGCCGTGAAACTCGGGATCGAGCGGCATGAGCGGGCGATTCCTTCATTAGAAATCAGAAAGATATAAATTAAATTTGCCTCATTTAGTATTTGAAAAACCGTCTTGTTGCAAGGCATTTCCGATTTTTATTTTTCGGGTGTGCCACACCGACCGGAACACCGGATTTCGCGCCGCGCTATTCCGCCTCTTGGCGGCCGAAATGGATCGGATCAAGCGCCGTTTCGACCCGATTGCGGCCGTTTTGCTTCGCTCGATACAGCGCCTGATCCGCCCGGTGAATCAGCTCTTCGCCGGTCTCGTCCGAGGCCAGCGCGGCGACGCCCACGCTGACCGTCACCGGCATCGGCGCATCGTGCTCCGGCGTGATCACGGTGTCCGAAATCCGCCGGCTGAGCCGCTGCGCCAGCAAGAGCGCCTCCGACAAATCGGTTTCCGGCAGGAGGACGACGAACTCCTCTCCTCCATAGCGTCCCGCCTGATCGGTCTTGCGCAAAAGCTGGTGAGTTTCCCGAGCGATCCTGCACAGAACCCAGTCGCCGGTTGCGTGGCCCCAACTGTCGTTGATGCGCTTGAAATGGTCGATGTCGAACATGACCAGCGAAAGCGCGGTGCCGTAGCGCTGGGCGCGATAGACCTCCTGTTCGAGGCAATCGAACAGGCGACGACGGTTGGCGAGCCCGGTCAGGCTGTCCGTGGTGGCCAGACGTTCCAGCTCGACGTTCTGGGTGGTCAGCCGGCTCAGCAGCAGCGCCAGCTCGTTGCGCATGGCGTCGATTTCATCCACCTCGGGATGCTTGGAAAGCAGGTTATGGTCGAGATCGGTTTTCGCCATTTCGGCTTCGAGCGCCTTGATGCGGCGAATCAGCCGACGGTCGAGCAGGCGGAACTGCTGCCAGATCAATCCCGCCATGAAAACGCCGGCCAAGCCGATCAAGATGCCCTGCAACCAAAGCCGGCGCATCAGCTCTTGGCGATGGACCGTGAGGGCGATATCGATGTCGGCGGCCAGCGTGCCGCTATAGCTCGCCAGCTTGGCCGCGTGATCGCCCATGAGGCGGGCCAGATCGCGTTCCCGGCGCCGCTCCCGATCCGCCTGCTTGATTGACGGGGCGCTGGCCGACGTGACGCGGAGATGAACGGCTTCCGCCAATTCGTCGGCGACTTTGCGGAAATCGCTGGCGGCCGTGGTCAGGTTTCGCGCCAGTTCCGCATCGTCGGTCTGGGCGATGATCGCCTGCAAGCTGGCTTCAAGCGCCCTGATCTGGTCGTCGAGATCATCGCGCATCGACTGCAACTCGCCGAGCGTGAACGCCAGAGTGAGCTGCGAAGCTTTAGCGCCGACGCCTTGGGCATCGCTCTGCAAGCGTTGAGCAGTCTGCCAGCGGGGAATGAAATTGTCCCGCAACTCGGCCAGATTTACCTGTAGGCCGCTTTGCATGTATAACAGCACCGAGGTCAAAACGACCATGGCCAGCCCCATGGCCCAGGAAAACCGCCGTAATTGGGTGCCGATCATGGCGTGTTCGTCGCGTCCGTCATCGTGGTCAAAATCCGGTTATGCGAAACGATAGAACATCAAACGGGCCACCGTCAGCCATTCGCCAGAGCATGATTTGCACATATATGTTACGATCATTCTGTTTTGATTTGGAACGATTTCTTGCCGAAAAGGGGGAAACATGGGGACTCGCCGCATCAATTTCATTTTATTTCAATTTATTATCTGCCATTTTTTGATGTTGATTTCCGCTTCTTCCGCTTGGGCCGACGTGCTGGATCGGGTGCGGAAGCACGGCGCCGTGCGCTGCGCGGCCGGTTGGGGCACGGGATTCAGCGGCCTGGACAAGGCGGGGCGGCCCGCCGGTTTCGACGTGGATTTTTGCCGTGCGGTCGCCGCCGCCGTGCTGGGCAAGGCCGATGCGGTGGAAGTCGAGCGAATCGATACCGCCAACAAATACCAGGCGCTGGCGCGCGGCGAGGTGGATATTGCCTTCGGGTCGGCGACCTGGACCTACAGCCGCGACATTGCAATGGGAACCCGGTTCGTGGCGCCGATTTTTTTTGATGGGCAGGGCTTCATGGTGTGGTCGGATAGCCCGATCACTCGTCTCGATCAGGCCAAGGGCGCGAAGGTCTGCGTGCAGAAAGAAACGACCACGGCGGCGAATTTGCACGACATGTCGCGAACCAGGGGGCTCGATTTCAAAGTGATTGAATCGAGTCCGAGTAACATGCGGGATCGTTTTATCCGCCGCGAATGCGATCTGAGCAGCGCCGACCGCTCCGAGCTGGCGGTGCAGCGCGCGACCCGGGCCATCGATCCCAAACGCTGGCGGATACTGGACGAAATCGTCTCGCGCGAACCCATGGGGCCTTATATCGCCCGAGGCGACGAGCGTTGGTTCAGCATCGTTCGTTGGGTGATTCATGTCACCCAAATCGCCGATGCGCGCGGGATCGATGCGCCGGGTTTGGCGAGAATCGGCGAAGAAGCCGATGCCGAGTTGCGCCGCCTCGCCGGCAAGGAAGCCGGGTTCGGTCAACCGCTGGGACTGAACGATGACTGGGCGTATCAAATTCTGGCTCAGGTGGGGCCTTACGACCAGATCTTCGAGCGCAATTTGGGTGCCGACAGCCCGTTGGGGCTGGATCGCGGCCTCAATCGTCCGTGGCAAAGCGGCGGTTTGTTCATGCCGCCGCAGTTGCGCTGAGCCGGTCCCTCGTCGCCGGCTGTCCGTCCGCTGGCCGCGATTGGACCAGCGTCTCGAACCCCACGACGACATCCAATAGCTCGGTGGTGATCGCTTCTTGCCGTTGCCGGTGATAGAGCGCGTGCAATGTCGCCAGCTTGTCCTCGATATTGCGCTCGGCGTTCTGCATGGCCAACAGCCGGCTGGCGTGTTCGCCGGCCAGCGATTCGGCGCAGGCGCGGAAGAAGGCGATGAACAGCCACTCGTTCAGCAACTCGGTCAACAGCGCCGCCCGGTCGCCGCGATGGCCGGGCAGGGAGCGTCCCGGCCACGGCCCCGGATTTTGAAACCCGACGGGATCGAGCGGCAGCAGCGCCAGCGTGTGCGGCGTCGGGCGCATTCCGGCTTGTGGGCGCTGTTGGCACAATAACAAGCTTTCGACGCCTGTATTCCGCCATTTTTCCAACGTCGGCAGTATTTGTCGCAAGGTGTGCACGATTCCGGTCGCGGCGGCGGGCGTATGGAACGTTTGCTCCGGGACCAAACCCAGACTCTCCAGTATCGCCGCCAAGCGTACTCCCACCGCCAGGATGCGATGACCGTGCGCCGGGAACCCGGCCAGCGCCGCGCGGATGTGCTCGGCCAAGTCTTCGTTGAATCGCCCGCACAGGCCATGATCGGAGCCGAACGCGATCAGGCCGACTATTGGCTGTTTCCTGGACGATGGAGGGTCGGTTTGGGAGCGGACGGGAGCCGATTCACCCAGGAGCGCCGCCAGCCCCAGCCGCACCGCTCGCTCGTAGTCGGTGGCCGCCGCGACCGCCTGCTCGTACTGGCGGATGCTGACCGCCGCCAGGGTTTTCATGGTGCGGACGATGCCGCGCAGACTTTCCGCCGTGGCGATGGTGCGGCGCAGGCTGTCCGGGGTCGGCATGGCGGCTGTCTCAACGTTCTGCGATATTCGCCCGCGCCGCGCGGGCGGCAGCGAGCAGAGCGTCGAGATCCTCCTCGTTCAGGTCGGCGCCGGCCGTGATCCGCCGGTTGATCTCCGCGCAATGAGTCGCCGTCGCTTCCCGCACCCGGTTTTCTGCCTCGCCGATCCGCTCCAGCGGCACGGCGTCGAACGCGCCTTGGGTGACGGCCAGCAACACCGCGATTTGCACGGCCGCCGGCAATGGTTGGTATTGCGGCTGCTTCAATACTTCCCGCAGCCGTTGTCCCCGGTCGATGGCGCGACGGGTGGTGTCGTCGAGCCGGGTGCCGAACCGGGCGAACGCTTCCATCTCCTCGAACTGGGCGTAGGCCAGCCGCAATTCTCCGGCCACTGCCCGGTAGGCCGGCAACTGCGCCTTGCCGCCGACCCGCGACACCGACTTGCCGATGTCCACCGCCGGCCAGATGCCCTTGCGGGCCAGCGTCGGCGAAAGATAAATCTGCCCATCGGTGATCGAAATCAAGTTGGTGGGAATGTAGGCGGCGAGATTTTGCGCCTCGGTTTCGACAATCGGCAGCGCCGCCAGCGACCCGCCGCCGTGTTCCGGACGGAGACGGGCGGCGCGCTCCAGCAGGCGCGAATGCAGATAGAAAATATCGCCGGGAAACGCCTCCCGTCCCGGCGGGCGGCGCAACAGCAGGCACAGTTCCCGGTAGGCTTGCGCGTGGCGGGTCAAATCGTCGTACACGATCAGCGCGTCGCGTCCCTGGGCCATGAACCACTCGGCGATGCTGGTCGCCGCGTAAGGCGCGAACGCTCGCAAGCCCGGCGGGTCTTCGCCGGCGGCGACCACGACCACGCTGTAGGATAATGCTTTGTATTGGCGCAAGGCGGCGATCGCCCGCGCCACCGCAGCGCCGCGCTGGCCGATGGCGCAATAGACGCAGATCACGCCCTGATCGGCCTGGTTGATGATGGCATCCACCGCCAGGGCGGTCTTGCCGGTCTGACGGTCTCCCAGAATCAATTCCCGCTGGCCGCGCCCGATGGGAATGGCGGCGTCCACCGCCTTGATGCCGGTCGCCAACGGCGCGCTGACGGGGGCGCGCGCCAGAATCGGTGGCGCGGGCCGTTCCACCGGCCAGCGTTCGCCGGTCGTGACCGGGCCGCCACCGTCCAGCGGTTCGCCGAGCGCGTTGACGACCCGCCCGAGCAAGGCCGCGCCGACCGGGGTATCCAGCGCCCGTCCGGTGCGTTCCACGGACGCGCCGGCCCGCAAGCCGCCCTGATCGCGCAGCAGCACTACTCCGATCTCGGCGACATCGAGGTCGAAGGCGATCCCGGTCGAGCCGTCGGCGAAGCGGACCATTTCCATCGCCGCCACGCCCGGCAGACCGCGCACCCGGGCCACCCCCTGCCCGACTGCGGCGACCACGCCGATTTCGACCGGCCGCAAGCGGGGCCGATAGCCGATCAGCGCGGCGTCGAAGCCGGTCAAGCACTCAGGCAGGCTCATGATCCGATGCGTCGCCACTACCGGCGGATGGGAGCAGGGCCTGCAATTCGGCGGCGAACCCGTCCAGGTAGCTATCCAGCGTCCAACTCAACCGCTGGCTGGACGTTTCCAGGGTGACGCCCAAGGGCGCGGCGGGATCGGCTCGGAAGTCCGGGGCCAGGTCGGCGGCGAGCGCCTGCCGCAAGCCGGCGGTCAGCGTCCGTTGCTGGGGTTCCGCCAGCGGAAAGGCGGTGAGGATCGCGCAGCCGTCCCGTGCGGCCTCAGCCAGCGTTCGCCGGGTTTCGCCGTCCAACACCCGCAGTCGCGTCAGCAGGACCGAGGCCATTTGCGCTTCCAGTTCGGCGCCGCCCAAATCGCGGAGCGCCCGCCGAGCCAGCGCCAGCAACCGTTGGCCGGCCTCCCGTTGCAGCGTTTCCCCATAACCCCGCTGTTCCCGCCCCAGTTCCGCCCGCCAGCGTTCCCGCGCTTCTTCGACTTCTGTCCGCGCTTGCGTCAGCCAGATTTGCCGCTGCGCCGCGACTTCTTCCCGCGCCCGCGCCAGCCAGGTTTCCCGACTCGCCCCCATTTCCTGTTGTCGCGCCAGGTAGTCCTGTTGCAGCGCCTCGGCTGTCGCCGCCTTGGTTTGCGCTTCCGTCAACGCGGCGGCGACCCGTTGCTGGCGGGCGGCCATCGCGGCGAGAATCGGGCGATACAGCAACCGCTTGAGCAGCCACAGCAACAGCAGAAAGTTGCCGATCTGGGCGGCGACGGTGAACCAGTCCAGCTTCATGGCTAGCGGGCGGTCGCGGCGATGACGTGATTCCAGAACGGATTGGCGAAAATCAGGATCAGCGACACCACGAAGCAGTAAATGGCGATGGACTCGATCATCGCCAGCCCGACGAACAGGGTGCGGCTGATGGTGGCGGCTTCGTCCGGCTGCTGGGCGATGGCCAGCAACGCCTGCGTCACGGCGCGGCCTTCGGCCAAGGCCGGGGTGATGGTGCCCAGACAGACCGTCAGGCTGGCGGCGACCATGGAAACGATGCCGATCACGAGGGTAGGGTCCATGAGCGTTTGTCTCACGCGCGGGGTTGGGAAGGATGGGCGGTCCGTTCTTGGGCGGCGGTCGCGGCGGCGATAAACACGGTCGCCAGCACCGCGAAAATATACGCCTGAATCAAGCCAGTCAGCAGTTCCAAAGCGTGCATCAGCGCCGGAAACACCAAGGGGGTGACCATCAACAAGATGGCCGCCGCGAGTCCGCCGCTCATCACGTTGCCGTACAGCCGCACGGCCAGCGCCAGGGTGCGGGCCAGTTCGCCGATGATATTCAGCGGCAACATCAGCGGCGTGGGCTCCAGGTACAGATGCAGGAAACGGCGCAACCCGTGGCAGCGGATACCATAAATCGGTACGGCGCAGAATACGCACAACGCCAGCGCGGTGGTCGTGGACAGGGAGCCGGTAGGCGGCTCGTAACCGGGGACGACAGCCAGCAGGTTGCAGGCGGCGATGAAGATAAACAGGGTGGCGACGAACGGCAGGAACGGGCCGGGGTCTTGGCGGGCGATGTCGCGAATCTGGCGCTGGACGCCCTCGACCAGTACCTCCAGCAGATTTTGCCACGGCGACAGCTCGCCGGCGGTGGACAGCCTGCGGGTGATACACCGCGCCAGCCCGGCCAGTAGCGCCATGGTCAGCCAGGTGAAGACCAGCGTGGCGTTGATCTTCACCACACCGAGATCGAGCAGGATGGTCTGGTCGGGACTGACATTCATGATGCTTGCCGAGGCGGTCCGGTCACGGGCCGCAGCCGGCGCGTCAACAATACCCGTGCGACGATAAAGGCCAGCAGCGCCACGCCCAAGCGCGGCAGATTGCGATCCGGGCCGAGGATGAAATAAAAGCCGGCCATGCTGACCGCCAGCCGCAGGGTGAAGCTGCCGAACACCCACAGCGCGGGATGCGCCTGTTCCGGCAAGCGGCGCAGGGTGAACCACAGGCCGGCGTAGTAGAACAGTCCCAACAGCGCGCCGCCCACGGCGGCCAGCAGCCAAGCGAGCGGTTCAATCATGCGGCGGCCCCATTCGATCCACCCATTGCCAGGCGGCGATGCAACCCAGCGCCAGCCCGGCCAGCAGCAGGCTCAAGGTCCAGGAAAAGCGGCCAGGATGAGCGTGATCCAGCCAGATACCCAACAGCGCCCCCAGCACCGCCGGCAACGCCACGCTCCAGCCGATCATCCCGACCAGCCCCAGCCCGAACCACAACCCCGGCGGTCCGGCGGCGCGCGCGCGCAACTTGCGGTCGGCCTTGCGGGCGACTTGCGCCGACAGATGGTTGGGGGCGGGATGAGGCGATTTCATCGCGCCCGCTCCTGCAATTCCAGAAAGCGGCGGATGACTCCGGCTTCCAGTCGGGCGATGGCGCCGCGCGCCGCTTTTTCCTGCTCATCGTAATGACGGAAGCGGGTTTCGACCACGTCCCGCAGCCCCGCCAGATCGCCGCCGCGCACGGCCCGCCTTACCGAAATCAGCACCTCGTCCCCGCATTTGACCAGCACCCCCCGGTCCACCGCCACGAAGGTTTCGCCGCCGTCCGGGGTGATGAAACCGGCGAGACCGGGCACCAGCGCCGCGACCCAATCGCGGTGACGGGGCAGCAGGCAAAACTGCCCTTCCAAACCCTCGGCATTGATTTTGACAACGGTTTCATCCACCAAGACCTCGGTGGGCGTGAGCAGTTTCAGGCGCATGGCCGCGCCTCGTCGAGACCGCCGATCAGGTACAACGCCTGCTCCGGCCAGTCGGCGCGCTCGTCGTTGAGCAGCCGTTCGCAATCGTCCAGCGTTTGGGCCAGCGGCACGCTGACGCCGGCCCGGCCGGTGAAATGTTCGGTGGTGAAGAACGGCTGGGTCAGATAACGCTCCAGTCGCCGCGCCCGGTACACCGTGGCCCGGTCGCCGGACGACAGTTCTTCCAGTCCCAGCATGGCGATGATGTCTTTCAACTCCTCATACTCGGCCAGGGTGCGGCGCACGGCCTGGGCGATGTGATAATGGCGCTCGCCGACCACGGCCGGCGTCAACAGCTTGGAATCCGAACCCAGCGGATCCACCGCCGGATAGAGTCCCTGACTGGCCCGCTGCCGCGACAGGGCCAGCACCGCCGACAGGTGGGCGAAGGTGTGGGCGGCGGCGGGATCGGTGAAATCGTCCGCGGGCACGTACACCGCCTGCACCGAGGTCATCGCGCCGTTGGCGGTGCTGCAAATCCGTTCCTCCAGTTCCGCCAGTTCGCTGCCGAGCGTGGGCTGGTAGCCCACCCGCGACGGCAACCGGCCCATCAGCCCGGAAACTTCCGCGCCCGCCTGGACGAAGCGGAAGATATTATCGATCAGCAGCAGCACGTCGCGGCGGGCGGTATCGCGGAAATACTCGGCAATCGTCAGCGCCGCGTGGCCAACCCGGAACCGCGCGCCCGGCGGCTCGTCCATCTGGCCGAACACCAGCACCGCCTGGTCGAGCACGCCGGCGTCGCGCATTTCCCGGTGCAGTTCCTCGGCCTCGCGGCAACGTTCGCCGATGCCGCAGAACAGGCTGACGCCCCGGTAGCGCCCGACCATGTTGTGAATCAGCTCGGTGATGATAACCGTCTTGCCCACGCCCGCCCCGCCGAACAGGCCGGCCTTGCCGCCGCGCTCCAGCGGGCAGAGCAGGTCGATCACCTTGATGCCGGTCTCGAATCGTTCCCGCTCGATCTGTTGTTGGTGTAACGGCGGCGGCGGTCGATGAATCGCCCGCCGTTCGACCCCGGTCAATGGCGGCCCGCTGTCAATCGTCGCCCCAAACACGTTGACCATCCGCCCCAGCAACGCCGGCCCGACCGGCGCGGTCAACGGCGTCCCGCTGTCCCACACCGGTTCGCCGCGCGCCAATCCCTGAGTAGCGGTCAGGGCGATGCCGCGCGCCGTGTCGGCGCCGAGGTGCTCGCTGACTTCCAGCACCACCTCCGACCGCCGCCCGGCCAGCAGGCGTTGGCGCAGGGGCGGCAGGTCACCGGGAAACCGCGCGTCCACCACGCTGCCGCGCACGGCGGTGATTACGCCGGTGCGATCGGCGGCGGGAGGTGGAGCGGGAACGGGGGGCATGGGCGGAAATCGCTTTATCCAGCGTCAGGCACTTAAGAGCTTTTTGATTTCCTCGACCGACAGCACCCGGCCCGCGCTTTTCACCGTGCCGTCCACCGCCAGCGCCGGCGTGTCGCCCAGTGGCCGGCCCTGACCGGCGCCGAGCATGAAACCCTTTTGCGTTCCCGCCCGCGCTCAGTTCCTCGCGGCGATAAATCCAGTGCATGATCAGTCCGATGACCAGCGCGAAGCTCACCGCCCCCACCGCCCGCGCCACACCGAGTTCGACGCCCAGAATCTTGGCGGTCAACACGATGGCCAGCACGTTGATCGCCGGGCCGGAATAGAGAAACGCGATGGCCGGCCCCAGGCCCGCGCCGCGCCGATAGATACCGCCGAACAATGGCAGCACGGTGCAGGAACACACCGCTAGAATCGAACCGGAGACCGAGGCAACGCCATAGGCGGCGGTCTTGTGGGCGGCGGGACCGAGATATTTCATCACCGCGTCCTGGCTGACGAACACCGCGATGGCGCCGGCGATGAAGAAAGCGGGCACCAGGCAGAGCATCACATGCTCGCGGGCGTACCAGTTCAGCAGCGCCAGCCCCTCCAGGATGGCGTTGTCGAAGCGCGCCGCGCCAACCGGCATGAAAAAGACCAGCAGGAACACGGCGAGGACACCGCCCAACCATTTGAATTCGGTGGGATAGTCCCGCGCTGCAGCGCGTAGCCGGATCAGGGTGTCGGCGAGCGCGCTCGCTGGCGCGGCAGAGGTGGAGAGAGTTGCCATGGGAGAATTCCTCGCTCAGGCGGCGCAGCGGCGCTGGGGACGATTGGGCATGTCCGCCAGCGCGGCGCGGTCATCGCAAAATGGGGTTTGTTCGGCCAGCCCCCGCTGGCAGGTCGATAAAATCTCCCGCATCCAGGCGGGCAGATCGGGATGCAGGCGGTAGTAAATCCATTGGGCGTCCCGGCGGTCGAGGATGAAGCCGGCTGCCCGTAGCGCGGCCAGATGCCGCGAGACCTTGGGCTGGATTTCGCCCAGCGCATGGGTCATTTCGCAGACGCAGACCTCGTCTTCCGCCACCATCAGCATCAGGCAGCGCAGCCGCGTGGTGTCGGCCAAGGCTTGAAAAAACCGGTGGGCATGGGACATGAGGCTTTTTATCCGTATATTCGCATTATCATATATATCACGATCCAAGGCGATTGCAAGTCCGGCGGAAATCGCTTTTTGTGATAGTCTCGCCCAGGCTGGCGGCGGATGCTGGCGCCGGTGGTCCGAACCGTTTCGAGGATTCGATTTTGCAGCGCCTGTTGGTATTCCTGATTGCCGGATGGTCCGGGTTTTTGGTGATGGCCATCGAATTGCTGAGCGGGCGCATTCTCGCCCCGAATTTCGGCAACAGCATCTACGTCTGGGGCGGCGTGATCACGGTGTTCATGCTGGCGCTGTCGGTCGGCTATCTGCTGGGCGGGCGCTGGTCGCTGCGCGACCCGACCTTATCCCGGCTGGCGTCGCTCCTGATCGCCGGGGCGGTGGCCGCGATCCCGGTGATTTTTCTGGCCGACCCCCTGCTCGACTGGCTGTTCGACCGGGTTCTGAGACCCCCGTTACGGCTCGCTGGCGTCCGCGACCCTGCTGTTTTTCGTCCCGACCGCGATAGCCGGCATGGTGTCCCCCTACGCGGTTCGCCTGCTGGTGAACGAATCGCGCCAAAGCGGCCATTGCGCTGGATTGCTGTATTTTGTCTCGACCTTCGGCAGCGCGGCGGGAACCATCCTGACCTCGTTCTATCTCGTTCTCTATTTCGAGATCAATCAGATCCTGACCGGTTTGGTCGGCATTTCCTTGCTTCTCGGCTCGCTCGCCCTTTTTTTCGGGAACTCCCAAGATGCGCCCAGGCAATAGGCTCAAGACCCTGCTCGCTCTGTTCGCTTCGTTCGCGACCACGCCGTCCGCCGCCATGACCGTCATCCACACCGAAAAATCGCTTTACCGGAACATCATCGTCTACGAAGAAGACGACCAGCGGTGCATGAGTTTCAGCCGGCGCGATCAAACCGCCCGGCAAACCTGCCAGTCCCTGAACGATCCCGACCAGTTCGTCTTCACTTATACCCGGATGATGATGGGCGCGCTGTATCTGAATCCCCATCCCCGCAAGATCCTGATAATCGGTTTGGGGGGAGGCGTGTTGCCGACGGCGCTGGTCAAGATGTTCCCCGATACCCGGATCGACGTGGTCGAGATCGATCCGGCGGTGGTGAAGGTCGCGCGGCAATTCTTCGGCTTTAACCCGGATCAGCGGATCCAGGTGTTCGAGGAGGACGGGCGGGTGTTCGTGAAACGCGCGGGCAAATCCGGCCGGCAATACGATCTGATCATGCTGGATGCCTTCGATCACGACTATATTCCCGAGCATCTGCTGACCCAGGAATTTCTTTTTGAAGTCAAGGCATTGTTAGCGGCGGATGGCGTTCTTGGCGGCAAACACCTTTTCGACCAGCCGCCTGTACCACCACGAATCGACCACCTATCAGGCGGTGTTTGGCCCGTTCTACAACCTCCGGGTCAAGATGAAGAATCGCATCGTGCTGATCAAGCTGGACGGACTTGCCGCCGCTCGATGCGATCGAGGCGAACGCCGCCGCCCTGGAGGAGAAGCTGAAACCGCTGGGATTCGGCGGCGACTGGCTCCTGCCGCTGTTTTCGACCGAGCGCGACTGGAGCCCGGGCGCCCGCATCCTGACCGATCAGTACTCGCCCTCCAATCTGCTCAACGCCGCCGATTGACGGGCGCTCGCCTCCGTCGGCCGCTGATCCGGGGCGCCCGCTCTCAGGGGATGGCGTCTTGCGGCCACTCGTCGCGCCTTCGCGCCGGCCCACAGTTGCAGAAACGCCGCGCCGCGCGCCGCACCGTGCGCCCGCAATTCCGCCACGAAAGCCGGATCGCGGTTGAACTTGCTCGCGACATCCAAATCGGCCTTTTCCGGCGCCATGGTGATCGCGAAAATCGCGATGGGCTTCTTGTCCTGGATGCACCGGTCTTTGGGGTACTTGCCGATCCAGCCGTTCACCTTCTGGATGAAATGCAATTCCTGGTTGAGCGACAGGTTGCCGGCCAACTCGTTGCGGCGATCCTCGACCTCGGCCAGCAGCTTGGGCTCCTGGTCGCGTCGCTGCGGATTGATCCGGATCACCCAGATCTCGTCGGGGATCGCATCGCGGTTCGCGGCGCGAGTGACGAATTCCCGCACCGGCGGATTCTGCGAAAACAGGCCATCCCAGTAGAGCGGCTCCTGACCGTGTTCGTTCTGGAGGCCGGGAATGGTCTGCGCCCGCCGGATTTCGGGCAGGGTTCCCGATGCCGCGACGGCCTCGTAGCTGATCGGGCGCGCGTCCGGTCCCGTGCGCGGATCGTGCGAGTCGAAGACCTCGAACGTGCCGCTCAAAATCTCCACCGCCCCGATCAGCAGTCGCGGCGTTTTGCCGACGCCTCGAATCTCGGCGAAACGGGGCGCGCAGCTCGCCAGCAATCGCTGAAAATCGTAAAACTCCGGGCGGATCTCACCCAGGTCCAACCCCGGCGAGATCGAATTTTCCAGCGCCGACCAGCCGTGTAGCGCGCCCATCAGCCAATCGTGGAACAGCGCCGGCGCCGGGCTGCGGAAATTCAGCCCGGCGCCTTGCAGCTTGAACAGCAGTTGAGCGAAGTGGTTCATGCTCGACTCGCCGCTCTTGCGGACCTGGAAGGTATCCCACAGGCGGTTCACGGCGCCTCGCGCGGCGGTGAAGCGATTGGCCGGCGCGTCCAACATCCCGTACCACACCATGAACGCATTCAGGGCGCCGGCCGACGTGCCGCTCAAACCGACGATCTCGAAGTCGTGCGCACCGGTATCCGCCGCTTCCAGAATTCGATCCAATACCCCGCAGGTAAATGCGCCATGAATCCCGCCACCCTGACAGGCGATGGCAATTTTTCTTGCTGTGCTCACGATCATCTCCCAAAGCTTGGCTGTTGAAGGCCGACGCGCAGGGCGCGCTCCCAAGCCCCCGGTCTTGGCGAGGGCCGTCGCGACCGGCGACTTGCCTTCGGTCGTCAACGAATGTGCAGTTCGCCATGATCGCCTACCTCACAAAGGGCTGACACAGCCCATCTTCAAGGATAGACAAGCGATGCTCGTCCCGCCGCACCGGGCTGGGCGGGCCACGATCTTAAACTTGGGTTCGGGGAGCAACCGGACACTGCCGGCGAATTCCAGTACGGAACCCATCTCAAGCAGCGCCGGCTGGGCGGGTTATCGTGACCCGATCCGATCGAGCGGTAGGGCGCGAGCCGAATGTCGGTTTCGGCTGTAGACTTGGAGCCGGCTCCCTTGCCCGAAGAGGAAGGCCATGTCGTTCCTGCCGCAAACGATCGCCCCGGTTCCCGAAGAGACCCGGCGGGTCGCGCCCGGAATAGACCGACCCGGCCGGCGATGTTTCGCCGCCTGGCCAGCCTGAAGCAGAGGTGAACCCACCGAGCGTTCGAGGATCGGCCCAAATTGAGGTAGCTCACAGCATGGATACGAAAGATCGATTTCTGCCGTTGACTGCGGCGCTGGAAAAGCGCGGTGTAAGCGAAGACATCCGGGAAGAAGTCGTCGCTGACATGACGCTGCACGAGATAGACCTCATTTATTGGACTGACACCGATAAAGAGCGAATCGCATTACATGCGTTTTTGCTCGCTCGCGCCAAATCGTTGCTACAGGATTCGCTGGCCAAAGACCCGAACGCCGACGGCCGGGAAATCATCGAACAACACATTCGGGAAATCGATGAGCATTTCAGCGCCCATCGTTGGCCCACGAATATCTCAGAGGATGATCCGGCATTACTCTATCAATTATGGCAACAGCAAAAAACCGCTCAAATCGCCGCGAGATCAATCGCCGACAGTACCGCTGAAGCAGCGCGCAGTTTGGGTTCGATAAGCGAGAGCAACCGCATTCTCCGGACCATTCTAAAACTTCCAGTCACGGTATCTCCTCAAGGAGAGTTCGAGCCGGTGGAAACCGGCGATCTGGTCGTCGCGCTCTCGCGAGAAACCGACCGATACACTAAAACTGTCATCGTTGAAGAGCTGCAAGCGCGCTATCCCGTCGCATACGATTATCTCGCGACATTATATGAGCATCGCCATATCGCTAACCTTGATCGGCTGATCAAACTGAAAAAAATGAGCAGCTCTGGGTTCTTGAAATCCATGACCCAAACCGAGACCGCACTAATCAATCTGATCGATAATTTGACTGCCGCCCAAAAAGTGATCGGTAAACAGGAGCTTTCAAGAATCACCGATTCATGGGATTCGTTGAGTCAAATAAAATTGGTGGGCATTCAAGATTTATATATTCCCGGATTCAATTTCGGCGGTTATCAGTTGACCTATCCCGTAGAATACGCCGAATCTCTGATGCCGCCCTGGATGCAAGACAACACATCAGGTCAATTAAAAATCGAAGGCGACAGCGATGCCGGAACCTACATCCTGTTCTCGGACAATTCCGGCGACACCTCGCTTGGCGATGGAATCAAAAATAAATTACAGGAGCAATATGCTCATATCCAAAACAACCTGATCAAGCCAAACTATGACGCTCTCCAATTAATTGTCGCGCACTCCGACAAAATGACCAAGAGGACGGCGCTCACCATCGTTTCCTTGCTGGCCACGATGATGGAAGCGTATCGGCAAGTTGCGACTCCCACCAAGGGAGATGCCGCTTTCACGCAATACAACGCGCTTGTGCAAGCGCTGGAGCAATCCTGGCATGAACTGTCTCCGCATGAAGAGTTGCCGGCTTTATTGAGAAATAAAATCACGAAGCTCAGCCGGTCTTCGCTCGCCGAAATCAATACTGTTCACTCGATGATACAGTACTTGCACGAAGCGGGGAACAAAGCGCTCGAAGAACGAATGTATTCAGCCCGGGCGAACATCGCGATAACCGTCGGTCGCATCCGGGCGAACGAGACCAAACAAATTCGGTTGGCCAAGCTGGACGACGCGCCGGTCATCGTCAATGGCCTGATCCGACATCGGGCGATTGCGGCGATTGTGCGGGCGGCTCGCCGAGTGCCGGCACCCATACCCGGCGCTTTCGTTGTGACCGGCAACTACCTCATTTATAGCGTGAGGCTTGGCGAGCATCGCGTGGAGTTTTCCGCCAACATCGAACATCCGGAACACGAAGGATTTGTTCGGTTGCAGAGCTATCAGGGCGGTATAGAAATCGAGCAGCGCTTGCGAGGAGCTTTTGTCGAAAAAGTTCTCAAAGAAACCGGAATGACAGTTCGAGCCAAACAGGATGGCCTCGTGGATTGGTTGGTCAGCGGAATTTTTGATAAGGACCACGGCGCACGGACAGCCAAGCAAATCGAGCAAACTGTGATACTGGTATTGCGATTAATATGGGCTCTCCGCGATTTGGATTACGCTATGGTGTACGTTTTTTCGCGGGAATTTTTATCAAATACTGGCGGGAGTAAAGTGGATCCCAGCGAAATAAATCGATTTGCCGCCTCGTTCGCGACCACGTTCTTAGTCGAGGGATCGATTCCTCTTTCGTATAGGGGGGATAGTATGCCGCTCGCGAGTTACTGCGAGCATATAGGACCCAGGATTTTGCAAGAATACCAAGCGTATCATTCCGAGGAACGGCGAATGGTTCGCCATCGCCTGTACTTCACCATCAACGCCTCATTGCAAAAGCTTGGATTACCCACCATCAAGCCGGGCAAGGGTGGAGTCGGGCAAGCGGTAATCGACGAACACTTCAGCTATCCTTTGCGCAATGCTTTGGGGCGCAGGGAATTGCGCTTCAACGCTCGGGGAACTATCGAAAGGAATCCCGACTATCAACCGTCCAGGGAAATTACCGGCACGGTCGTCGCCCATGAAAATCAGGCATTGCGGATGGCGGCACTGCTGAAAATGACCGACCTGCGTTTAGAGTTCAACACGATTGGCGGCATCGATCAACTGACTCTGGTAAGAGCCGAGCAAGAGATAGCACCCAATGAATGGCTGGTGATATACGGCTTGGCCGACGAAGATGATCGGACGGTTTTATACGCATTCGGCCAACATTTGACGGCACGGGGAGGTGAAGGCTGGCTTTCTCTCACCAAGATAAGGAAAATTTTGCGTAAAGCGGGCTTTACCGCGCCCGCGAAAATTCATGTTTCGGGATTCCAAAAGGCTATCTCTCATCGCATGCTGATCGGGCAGCCACGTCAGCAGAGCAGGATTATCGGCACTTCAATCAGGGGTTTATCGGCGTCGGTTGGAGATGGGTCCGTTCGCATTGGACGCATCACTTTCGATCGCAATTATTGCTTTAATCCCGCAACTCGTACCGGGCGCGTTTTGCTGGTCCCTTTCACCACTCCCGAAGATATCGAAGCGATCCGAACCGCCGAGGCGGTCCTGGTGACCAGCGGGGGATTATTGAGCCATGCCGGAGTCACGACTCGGGAGTTTGCCATCCCTGCCTTGATCGTTCCCCACGCCGAATGGGTGCAATCGCCTGAAGAAACCGTGGTTCGTCTCGAAGAAAGACACCCCGGACCGATGATTAAATCGGTGGAGGGTTTTTGGGTGAGCGACGCGATGGTATCGGAAACGGTGGAGGTGCGCGAAGGGGATATGGTTCTGGTTTGGGCATCGCAGGGTATGGTATCGATTATATCCATGAGCGGAGACTATCGCGAACAAGCATACGATTTGATACGGGGCATCGTATCTGGGGAAAATACCTTTGAAAATATCGAGTGCTGGTTGGAAAATATTTCGTCTGGTATCGAATCTCAAGACCGTCGAGAACAGATGATAGCCGATATTCTCGGTCTGGTATTGGCCGAGTCACTGTGGAATAAGCGCATTAGCTCTGCCGCCCGCAAGCAGTTTGTCGATGTCTTGCAACACGCTTGTTCTGGAATACGCGCCGATGGCGCCCCGATCAAGCTGCCAGCAAAAAGCGTCGCATATATCAATGTGATCGTAAAACGACTGCTGGAGCATACTTTTAGGGAACTTGAAGGATTGTTGTCGGAAATAGAAAACAATTTGTCCAGAGTCAAAGTATTGTGGAGAGCAGCGAACATCATCGCGATGGTTGAGCGCCAGTGGGCGCAAGCGATGCTTCTGATAAGCAGCTTGAATTTATCGAATGAGCAACTGCGATCATTGGGGTATCGCATCGATCAGTTGCGCCGCCATCCTCGGGTGGCCTTACTCAAAGCATCCGTTCTGCACGATGTGGAAAACCTGTCGGGAAGAAATTTGACCGAAGAAAATTTGCCGCTCATACGCCAGACTTTGCGCCGGCTAGGTCATATGAAAGGCGACATCATCGGCCCCAGAATCTTGTTTGTTTGTACCGCCAATGTTGATCGTAGCCCCATGGCCGAGTATTTGTTGAGAATGATGCTTCACGATAAGAAAATCGGTGGTATCACAGTGACATCACGCGGTGTTGCCGCGACCGATAACAATCCCATCTCCAAAATAGGCCAAGCCCTCCTGCTTGCCGAAAATAGAGTGGATGCCGAAGCCCATCGCAGCAAAAAGATCGGGGACACGGATGTCACTGCAGCCGATATTATCTTGGCGATGGAGCAATTTCATGTTCAGTTCTTGAAAGAAAAATATCCCTTCGCGATAGAAAAAATTTACTTGCTGAGCAATTATGGTGGGATGCAGGAGCTGGGGGATATCAAAGATCCGGCGGGCCAACCGGAAGAGGCTCATTACCGGATGAAACGGGAAATAGAGCTGTCTTTGGTCGGAGTTCTCAACCGGATGAGAGAGGAAGGCCTTTTGGCAATAGCGATGAC
Source organism: Candidatus Competibacter sp. (assembly GCA_037045685.1). Lineage (GTDB taxonomy): Bacteria > Pseudomonadota > Gammaproteobacteria > Competibacterales > Competibacteraceae > Competibacter_A. Next base: position 149,036 of record JBAOII010000014.1, on the reverse strand, counting down.
CGCACATTTACAGGCCAAAGCCGGCGAACTGGCGAAAGCGAAACGGGAAAAAATCGCCAAATCCCGGAAATCTGTGCTCCATCTCGATGAAGTTGACGCCGATACCGTCGAGCTGGTGGGAGGAAAAGGCGCCAACCTCGGGGAAATCGCCCATATCGTTGGGCAGCATGGCGCCCAAATTCCGCCGGCGTTCATGGTGACGACTTTCGCTTTCCAACAGTTCCTCGAAGAAAACGAGTTACAGGACACCCACGCCCGGATTTCGGCGGCCATCGATGCCATCCTGGTGAGCAAACCGGTTCTGGATGAAGACCAGCGTCGTCAGATTGTGGAATTTTCGGAGCAGATTCGCGGTTTGATCTTTCAGGGCAATTTGGGTGCTGCCACGGGCGTAGGGCGAGAAATCATGGCGGCGGTCGATGCGTGCGGTTTAAATGATGCCAGCTTGAGCGTGCGGTCTTCCGGTCTCCAGGAAGATACCGAGGAAGCCACATTCGCCGGGGCGGCGGAGACTTATTTGCACGTCAACACCGACCAACTGCTGGAGCGGATCAAATCGGTGTGGATGTCATTTTGGCTGATCAGAGGCTTACTGTACCGAAATAGCCGGATTATTCGGCAAGGGCCGATCAAACCGGCGGTCGTCGTACAGAAAATGTTCGACTCCCAAGTCTCCGGGGTCATGTTCACGACCGATCCGGTCAGCGGTCGGGACGTCATCGTCATCGAAGCCGGTTACGGGCTGGGGGAAGGGGTCGTTTCGGGATTGGTGGACGTGGATCGATATTATGTGAACAAGTTTGACGGTTCGGTCATCGACATGCATATCGGGAAAAAAGCGTTCAAGGTCGCCCCCCATCCATCGGGTAAGGGGACAGCGATAGAGCCGGTTGACAGCGATCTGCGCGATGTTCCCTGCTTAAAAAAGGAGGACATCAAGATCAAAGTAGCCTTGGCTCTGGAAGAATATTACGCCTTGTCGCAAGATATCGAATTCGGAATCGCCGATGGCAAACTGAGTATTCTGCAAACCCGACCCATCACCACGCGGCTATCCGGCGAGCGCGCTTTTCCGCTCGCCGAGCAATCGCGCGGGCGAGACCAGTCAACTGCGGAAGCTTGAAATTCCAGAAAATGTGGTCTTATTATTCCAACCGGCTTACCGTCCAGACGTCAATCCCATTGAGCGGGTTTGGCAATATGTGAAAAAACAGGAATGTTGGTTAAATTTTTAAACCTTGGCCGATTTACAAAAAAATGTTTGCCAGCAACCCAACGAACTCCGTCGGGAAACTATCGCTTCACTGACAGGTTATCCTTTTATTCTATCGGCCTTGGAAAATTTAAACCTATAAGGAAATGGTATAAATTTCGTCGGAATCCTCGCGGGGAATGAAGGTCTCCCGGCTCGCGGGCAACAGGTGTTGGGGAATCATGGGCGCTCCTCGTCCGGTGCGGGTTGGTGCTGCACACTGACGTTGCCATCAGTGCATCAGGATTCCATCAGGTTTCCACGCGACTCGCATTCGCCTCGCGCACCACTTCCTGATAGCGGGCAAGGCGCTCCGGTTCATCCATCGAGCCGTGATGATGAACCTGACGCCAGCCGCCGCCGATCCGTCGGTAAATCCGCGAGGTGCGGATGGCCAGTTCGACGCGCTGCGGTCCCCAGGTCAATTCACCGCGTTCGCGCCCGACCGCGATGAACAACTCCCCGGTCTCCTGGAGGGTGTAGTCATAGAGCTCGACGTAGACTCGGGCGTCACTGCTGAACAGCCGTTCGTAGACGCTGCGGATTTCAGGCCACCCCCGTTTCAGCCCGCCCAACGGATTAGCCATGCTGATTTCGGGCGTAGCAGCCCAATTGCCCGCTACCTGTTCGAGGTCGCAAGCGTTAAAGCCCTGGTAAAACTGGCGCAGTGCCTCATCGGCGGAACCGGACGGTCCGGGAGACTCCGCGCCGGTAATCAGGGTCATTTCGCGGGTCATGATGGAAACCTCACAGCCAACCGAAGAGAGTCAGGGCCAAAACCATTTGGCAACTGAAACCGACCAGGAACAGGAGCACCCGCAGCACGGGAAGTGCCAGGGTGAAGACCAGCGCGTGCCCGAGGCGTGCGAAAAAGTAGATGACCACGGCCAGTCCGGTGGTTGCGTTGACTGCTCCAAACCGGTCGATCATTAGCACCAGCGGGGCGAACACCACCAAATTCTCAACGGCGTTCTGGTGCGCATTCATCAGTCGCTGGGCCCAGGGGCGCCGGGTGGCGGTCTCGCCCTGCGGGTCCCACAGCGCCTTCAGGATGCCCTGTTCCAGAAGCCGGTTAACGATGTAGGGGATCCACAACAGGCCGGTCAGCAGCGTCGTGGCGGTCAGCCAGTAGAGTTCAGTGGAAAGCGGATTCATCTTCGGGTTTCTCCGTAGTAGCGGGTTCAAGGGCACTTGGCTTTCGCTAAACGCGACTATGGACGACTCTGGTCTTCGCGGAAAATGATATTATTAGATAGTATGGTTCTCATTTAGAGATACCGGAGGAAAACCCGGCGAATGGAAATCCGAATCCTCAAAACCTTTCTGGGAGTCGCCGAGTGCGGCAGCATTTCCCGTGCCGCCGAGCGGTTGCACACGGTGCAGTCCAACGTCACGGCCCGCATCAAGCGCCTGGAGTCCGAACTGGGCGTCGACCTCTTCTATCGCCGCAGCCAGGGCCTGGAACTGACCCCAGCCGGCGAGGTGCTTCAGGGCTATGCGCGGCGGGTTCTACAGTTACTGGATGAGGCCCGCCAGGTAGTCACTGACCCCGATGGCGCGACGGGACGGTTGCGGTTGGGCACCCTGGAGACCACTCTGGCCGCGCGCCTGCCGCCGGTGCTGGCCCGCTTTCGTCGCGCCTATCCGAGTATTGAACTGGTTCTGGAAACGGGCAGTACCGAGGAACTGATGGAACGTGTTCTGACCTATCAGCTCGAAGGGGCGTTCGTGGCCGGAGTGTGTGACCGTCCCGAACTCGACCAGCAGCCAGTCTTTGCTGAACGCCTGGTTCTGGCGAGCGAAGCCACCCGTGAATCGATCGACTCCCTGCGCGACGAGGTGCTGCTGGTGTTTCGTCCCGGCTGCGCCTACCGGGCGCGCGCCGAACTGTGGCTGCTTGAGGAGGGGCACCTGCCGGTCCGGCGAATGGAGTTTGGATCGCTGGATGCGATTCTCGGCTGTGTCGCGGCAGGGTTGGGGGTGACGCTGTTGCCGGCGGCCGTGGTGGATCGGCCCCCGTACTGCGGGCTGCTGCGGCTGCATCCGATTCCCGAGCGCTACAGCCACCTCCCGACCCGGTTCGTGTATCGCCGGGACGTCATGCCGCCCCCTGCCCTCCGCGCCCTGCTTGCTTTTGCCGGTGCGGAGCCGGAAACTCAGTGAAAGCCGGCTTTTTGATTGAATGACTTGCCATTCAAACACGGCTCGGTGGGAAAACCCGCCGATTCTCGAAGATTAAGGAACGCCCTGATGCGATATGCCCAAATGGCGGCATCGCGCTGCGGCTGCTGACGTGCGCGGTGTTCCTGTATCTACCCGCCGCCATCACCAGCGGTCAGACCACCGTGTTCGTGGAACCCACGATTCTGAGTTATACCATTTCTTTATAGGTTTTATTAAGGCTCTTCGAGGATTCATGTGGAGTCGAACGCGGAAGTGCATCATTTTAGGACGCATAGTTTTTTGACCGGTTATCAAGTTCAGGATACCGCACGATGGGAGAGTAAAATCCAATGACGGAAGCTGAATTGTTTGAGCAGATTTTAGGGATTAAAGAAATTCGAGTTGATCGAGTTGATTGGCAAGAACAAGCGCTCCATATTTATTGCAGTTCTATTTTTGAAGAAACGCTCTGTCCGCACTGTTTGAAGAAGAGACAGGTTGTGCATCAGACCTACGAGCGACAAATTCGCGATTTGCCGATCACCGGAAAAGAAGTATATTTGCATTTAAGTCAGCGGCAGTTTTATTGTCCGGACTGTGATCGTCGTTTCAATGAGCGTTTCAATTTTGTTGCGCCCCAGCGCGCGATGACTTGTCGTTACGAGCGCTACGTGTACGAATGCTGCAAAGCCAGCACGATCCAAAAGGTCAGCGCTCAAGAAAATTTGGTTTGGTCAACCGTTAACGATATTTGCCAACGGGGTGCGCGGCAAGAACTGCAAGAGCGCCCGCTTTCGAAAGTGAAAGCCGTGGGCATGGACGAGCTTGCGATCAAAAAAGGACATCGCGACTATGTCACGGTGATCGTCGATTTAGAACGTATTGAAATCGTTGATATTTTAGAATATCGCGAGCAAGCGAAATTGATTGGGTATTTCAAAAACAAGGGGACGGAGTGGTGCGAAGGGATCGACGTGTTCTGCTCGGACATGTGGCCGGGTTTTATCAATACCGCCCGGGCGGTATTTCCTCGTGCAACCGTGGTCGTTGATCGGTTTCATTTTTTTGGCTACCTCAACAAAGCGGTGGACGGTCAACGGAAAAGTTTGCGCCGCCAATTTAAAGACCGCGAAGAACTCAAGCGCCTCAAGTGGGCCTTGCTGAAGAATGCCGAAAACTTGACCCCCGATCAGACAACGAAACGCGACCGGGCCTTTCTACTGTTTCCAGAATTGAAGTTGATTTACGATCACAAGGAGATGTTTCGTGCGATTTTCAATCGGAATCTGACGCGAAAGCAAGGCGAAATCGAGTTAAAAAAATGGATGGAAGCGGCCAGAGAAATGAATAACAAATATCTGAATACCTTTTTATACATGCTGAATGATTGGAAAGAATACGTCTTAAACTACTTCGCGCATCGGGTGACCACGAGCGTCATTGAAGGTATTAACAATTCGATCAAGACAGTGAAACGCATGGGTTACGGATTTCGGAATTTTGTCAATTTTAAGCAACGGGTCCTGATCAGCTTCGCTTAACTCCACAACAATCCTCGAAGAACCTTTATTAAAATATAGGTTTTCAGTTCAAGAGAATTAAACGATGAATATGAAATGGTCACTGATAGAAATTACCGAAACTGTAGAGGGGTTTAAAGCAATCATTCATTCCCAAGTTAAAGCAGAACTCAAAGAGCGGGTTCATGCTTTATATGTATGGAAGGCGGGCCTTGTTAAAGATATAGCCGATTTAGCGAGTTGGTTAGGTTGATCGAAATCAACGATTCGCTGGTGGTTTGTCCGCTATCAGGCAGAGGGTTTATCGGGCCTCTTGGCTTGGAATTATCGAGGAGGTAAACGGCCAGCGCTCTCGGGGTCGGTTCTCGAGGCCTTGAAAATCCGACTCCAAGAACCGGATGGATTTCGGAGTTATGGCGAGATTCGGGACTGGTTAGCGAACGAACAAGGCCTGGAAATTCCGTATAAAACGGTGCATCAAACGGTTCGTTATAAACTGAAAGCCAAATTGAAAGTCGCGCGTCCCACCCATCGGCTCCGGGCCGAAACGGCGGTGGTCGACTTTAAAAAAACTCCTCGAACAGCTTGAAATAATAGATGTTTTTCAATCGGTTGACGAACAAAAACCCAAACCGATCCGTTACTGGTGTCAGGACGAAAGCCGATTCGGTTTAAAAACATTGACGCATCGGGTGATCGCCGCGCTCGGGATCAAGCCCCGGGGTGTGGTCCAGTGGTTTTTTGAAGTTTTATACGCTTATGGGGCTGGTCGAGCCCTTAATAGGCGAAAGTTTTTTTCTGTTTTTTTCCCATTTTGACAGCGATTGTTTTCAACTGTTTCTCGACGAATTTGCCGCAGCTTACCCCCGCGTCACTGAACGTCGTGCAATTGGATAACGGCGCTTTTCATAAGGCCAAGAAGCTTGAATTTCCAGAGAATGTGGTTTTATTGTTCCAACCGGCTTACCGTCCAGACGTCAATCCCATTGAGCGGGTTTGGCAATATGTGAAAAAACAGGAAAGTTGGTTAAATTTTTAAACCTTGGCCGATTTACAAAAAAATGTTTGCCAGCAACCCAACGAACTCTGTCGGGAAACTATCGCTTCACTGACAGGTTATCCTTTTATTCTATCGGCCTTGGAAAATTTAAACCTATAAGGAAATGGTATAACTCACCTCACCCAAAACACCTCGCCGCGCGGCGTGAAAGGCAGCCTTTTTCCTTCCGGCACCAGAAAAGCGTGCTCGAAGTCGATGCTCAGTTGCTCCTCGCAATAGCCGTCGGTGATCAGCAACACCGGCCCCCGCTTCGGAAAATCGTCGCGCCGGGCCGCGTCCCGCAAGCAATCCACGCCCCGCTGCAACACCGTCCCGCCCCGGCCTTTCACCGCGATGCGCTCCAGCAGGCTTTCGGGTGGCAGCCAGCCCGCGTCGTAGGCCACGGCATCGCAGTACACCAGCCGCACCGCGTACACCTCCCGCGCTTGGGCGTAGCTGGCGATGGCACCGATGGCCTTGCCGAGCAGCTTCGGCTCCATCGAACCGGAGGTGTCCAGCACCACCCCGAACACCCGCGCCCGCCGCTCCTCCTCCGGCGGCTTCGTCACCGAGGGCCGGGGAATGTCCGGCGTGCTGGCCTGCCGGCGCGACGGCCGGGCGTAACTCCGACGCAATTCCGGCGGCGGAAAATGCTCGTCGAACCAATAGGCCAAGCGCACGTCCCACGGAATCGGCGGCTGGGCCAGAGCGCGGATTTCCTCCACCAACCCGGCCGGCAGCGTGCCGCGCCCGCCGCCCAGCAGGCAACGCTCCATGCCCTGCCACAGGGCGCGACGACAATAGGCTTCGGCATCGACAAAAATTCCACCTTCCTCCCTGCCCAGCAAATCCGGCAACCCCGGCCCGCGCAAAGTCGCCAGCTTGCGGGCGCGGCGCAGATCGCGCGCCAGTTGATCGTAAATTTCCTCGGCGGAATGGCCCGCCAGTTCCGAGTCGTGCAGCAAGCCCAGGGTCGGCGGCGCACCGATGCTCATCTCGATCAGCCAGCCGTTGATGACGAAATCGCAGGCGGCGTTCCACAGAAACGGATCGCGCCCGCGCCGGCGCGAGGCGTGATTCAAACCGGCGTGCAACAGCTCGTGCGCGAACACGAACAGGCATTCCGCCTCGTTCAAACCCGCCGCTGGATTGATCCAGATCGTGCGGCTGCCCACGTCGATGGCCGCCACCCGGATGTCGTGCGACTGGCACACGCGCGGGTCTTCCTCCAGATCGAAGCCGATGGCCAGCGCGCCCAACAGCGGATGGCTGTTGATCAGGCGGCGTTGCGCCTTCAGGGCGGGGGTGAGTTTTCGCGTTGTCCTGGCGGTCGTGACAACCCGGCCCCCCGCCCTTTCGATGGCCTCTCCCACACTGCGCGCGATGCCATCGGCCAACAGTTCTCGCCAGGCCGGCGGGCGGCGCGTTCCGGTGCGCTCGTCCGCCGGACGAAAAACCGTCATGCCTTTCCCGCACAGCGTATCGCGCCAGACCAGCAGCGCCGGATCGCAGCCCTCGGTGACGAGACCGCGAAACAGCGGCTCTTCTCCGCTGACGGGAATCGCCACGTCGGGATGCAGCAGCTCTTCCGAGGTGGCGCCGATGCCGGCTTCCTGGCAGAACCGTTCCGCCACCAGCAGCCCGGCGATTTCCCACAAGGTCTGCGGCTCGCGCTGGCGCACCAGCCCGAAACCGAGAGCGACGTAAGCCAGCGCCAGCACCCGCGCCCACTCCTCCGGCGCGGCCAGCCGCTTGGGATGCACCCAGATCGCGCCATCCGGCGCGAGCGCCAGCCAGCCCTTGGGGCCGACTTGGTGGTGCTGGTCGTCGAACCGGACGTGAGCCGAACCGGCAATCGCATCGAGCGGTGGCTGTTGCGCCAGCATCAAGCCTTGCTGAAAGTTGAGGCGCGCGGCGCTCTCGGTCGTTTTGCGGCGCATTACTTGCTCGCCTTGCGTTCCGCCAAGCGCGGCAAATCCCGGGCGACCTCCACCAGAAACCAGGCGGGCAGGCGTTGGCCTTCGTCATCCTCCGCGACCACGGTCTGGGCCATTTCGACGCTGATCCGCGCCAGATCCCGCAACAGGTTTTTGGCCCGCATCGCCAATTGCTTGTGTTCCTGCCGCAGCGAGGCTTCGTCCTCCGGCAGTTCCTTGCGCAGATGGCCGCGCAAGGACTGGGCCAGGAAATAGAGAATGTCGCGGTCGGCCGGTTCGGCGGGCCAATGGGCGTCGCCCTTCAAAATCGCCGCCAGCGTGTGCCGCTGCCGCAACTGCTTGACGAAACCCTTGAACTGGCCGGCGTGGGCCGGCGTCAGCAAGCCGAACGCCAGCGCCTCCAGCATCTCCTCGCCCAGCGCCTCACCGAAGGAATGCAGCGCATCCGACAGCATGTGCCACGAGCGCGGCGTCGAAAACGGCTCCTCGTGCTTGGGCGGCTCGTTCCACAGATGGTCGGGACGGAGCTGGATATATTCCACCACCCACGGATGAATGCCGCCCTCGTTGACGGCCCAGGCCAGCCATTCGCGGTGCTGGGCGCGCAAGTGGACGTGAACCAGGCGGTTGATCAGCGCCGAAGGCATCGGCTTGACGATGGCGGCGTCCTTGGCGCGGTTGCCGGCGCCGATGACGATGGTGCCCGCCGGCAGCCGGTATTCGCCCACCCGCTGTTCCAGGATCAGCGAATAAAACGCCTTCTGGATGTCGTGGCTGGCGGCGTTGAGTTCGTCCAGGAACAGCACGAACGGCTGACGGCGCACGATGTTGGCCGGCGGAAAGAACCGCGAGCAGTCGCCGTCGATTTTCGGCACGCCCAGCAAATCCTCCGGCGCCAGTTGGCTGCCCAACAAGCGACACGCATTCCAGCCCCACCGCCGCCGCGAAGCGATTGACCAGCGCCGTCTTGCCGATGCCCGGCGCACCCCACAGAAATACCGGCCGCACCACCGCGACGTGGAGCAGAAAGTCGAAGGACTGGGCGAGGGTGAGTTCGATGGCGGAGTTCACGGCGATTTCCTGGAAAAAAGGGCGGCATCGGCTATCGGCCCGGTACGTCCGGTTAGAATAAACTGGTGATGATTATCCCAGACCGGAAACGCGATCTCTTCACCATGTCACCGATTCGACTGCCCGCCACCTGGATGCGCGGCGGCACCAGCAAGGGCCTGTTTTTCGATCCCGCCGACCTGCCCGCCGACCCGGCGAGGCGCGATGCCCTGCTGCTGCGCGTTCTGGGCAGCCCCGATCCCTACGGCACCCAGATCGACGGTCTGGGCGGCGCCACCTCCAGCACCAGCAAGGTCGCCTTGGTCTCCCGCTCGACCCGGCCCGGCTTCGATGTCGATTATCGCTTCGGCGCGGTGGCGGTCGGCGAGCCGGTGATCGACTGGTCCGGCAACTGCGGCAACCTCAGCGCGGCGGTGGGCGTGTTTGCGCTGTGTCGCGGTCTGGTCGCCGCGCCTGGCGACGGCGTCGCCGCCATTCGCATCTGGCAGGCCAACCTGAAAGAAGCCATCGTCGCTCATATACCGATACGCGGCGGCCAGCCGGTCGAGGATGGCGGTTTCACTCTGGCCGGCGTCGCTTTTCCCGGCGCGGAAATCGCCCTCGACTTCCTCGACCCCGGCGGCGCAACCGCGCTGTTGCCCAGCGGTCGGCCGACGGATCGGCTGACCGTGCCCGGTCTGGGCGAGATTGAGGCCACCCTGCTCAACGCCGGCAACCCGACGATCTTCGTGCGTGCCGCCGATCTCGGTCTCACCGGCTGCGAAGGCCGGGTCGAGTTTAACCGGGACACCGCCCTGCTGGTCCGCTGCGAAGCGATTCGGGCGCAAGGCGCGGTGGCGATGGGCTTGGCCGTCAGCGCCGAAGATGCCACTGCCCGACGCCCCCACACCCCCAAACTGGCTTTCGTCGCCCCGGCCCGTGACTACCGCGCCTCCGACGGTGCGCCGGTCGCTGCCGCCGATATCGATCTCGTCGCCCGGATTCTCTCCATGGGCGCCTTGCACCACGCCTTCACCGGCACCGGCGCGGTGGCGCTGGCGGTAGCGTCGATATTGCCCGGCACGCTGGTTCACCAACTGCTCGGCGGTCGTCTGATCTCCGGGGATGAAGTGCGCATCGGCCACGCGGCTGGCGTGATGGCGGTGGGCGCTTCGGTGGTCGAGGAAGACAATCGCTGGCGGGTGGAAAAAGCGGTGCTGCGCCGCAGCGCCCGCCGCTTGATGGAAGGCTGGGTACTGGTGCCGGATTCGGCGCTCGTACCGCCCGAAAACCACCCAAACCACGTCCAGTGAATTGGTCATTTTTTGCTCAATTTCTGCTCTTCGTATCAACCTCCCGTTTTTGCTAGCCCTGCCCCATCGGTCGCCCTCCCCGCCGGATGAGTTATCCACAGTTTTTGTGGATAACTCTCCAGACCTCTCTCCGTTCACCCCGCTCGGCCTTCGTGAGGTGACGAACGGGGTTTTGGCTGCTAATTTTGGATACGCCCTTGTCGGGTTGGCGCTCGAATTGAACAGAAGATGATGATATAAATCGAAGTTGCCCGACCCTATCCGCCACCGCTCTCGCATCCACCCCATGAAAACCGCCAACTGCCCCTCCTGTGGCGCCGCGATCACCTTCCAGTCCGCCGTGTCGATTCTGGCGGTCTGCGCGTACTGCAAAAGCACGCTGATCCGCCACGACCTGGAACTGGAAAACGTCGGCCAGATGGCGGAACTGCTGCCGGACCCCTCGCCGATCCGGCTCGGCACCGAGGGCGTTTACCGCAAGGCCCGCTTCACCGTGGTCGGCCGCATCCAGTTGCGCTACGGCCAAGGGATTTGGAACGAGTGGTACCTGCTGTTCGACAACCAGCGCGGCGGCTGGCTGGGCGAAACCCTGGGCAACTATTCGGTCACCTTTCTGATCCGGCCGCCCGAATCGCTGCCGCCCTTTTCGGATCTGCGCGCCGGCGAGGGCGTGACGCTGAAAGGCCGCGCTTTTCAGGTGACCAACATCGAAAGCGCCCGCTGCATCGCCGGCGAGGGCGAATTGCCGATCCGGGTCGGCCCCGGCTACGACGCGCCGGTGGTGGATCTGCAAGGCGCCGGCAACGTGTTCGCCACCCTCGACTACAGCGAGAACCCGCCGCTGGTGTTCGTCGGCGAGCAGGTGCGCTTCGCCGATCTCAAGCTGACCCGGTTGCGCGAGGCGATGCCGGTCGGCTGGGAACCCGACGCCGGCATCCGGGCAGAAGCCTTCCAGTGCCCCGGCTGCGGCAGTTCTCTGACCATCCGCGCCAAGGGCCGCACCGAAACTCTGGCCTGCGGCACCTGCGGCTCGATCATCGACCTCACCGACCCCAATCTCCGCATCCTGTCCAAGTTTCAGAGCCGGATCAAGCACGAGCCGGTCATCCCGCTCGGCGCTCGCGGCACGCTGGAGGGCACCGAATACGAGGCCATCGGCTATCTGCGGCGGACGGTGACGGTGGAGGGCGTCGAGTACGAGTGGAGCGAATACCTGCTGTTCCACCGGGAGCAAGGCTTTCGCTGGCTGGTGGAGTACAACGGCCACTGGAGCGTGGTCCAGACCACCACCGAGCCGCCGCTGGTGACCGGCTACGGCGCCAAAGCGCGGGCTGCCCACCAGGACCGGATTTACCGGCACTTCCAGACCGCCGACGCCGAGGTCAGCTACGTGCTGGGCGAGTTCTACTGGCGGGTCAAGGTCGGCGAGCGCTGCGAGATCCGGGATTACATCGCGCCGCCCTTCCAGTTGAGCCTGGAACTCACCGATCGGGAAGCCGTCTGGTCGCGGGCCGAATACATCGAGCCGGAAACCGTCAAAACGGCGTTCCAGCTCGAACAGCCGCTGCCGGCGCGCATCGGCGTCGGCTCCAGCCAGCCTTCGCCCTACGAGGCGCAGCGGCCCAAATTCCGGCGGCTGCGCTGGCTGTTTCTCGGCCTGCTGCTCGTCGCGCAGATCGTCACCGTGTTTTTGTCCTCGGATCAGCGGGTCCACCAACAAACCTTCCTGTTCGACGCCACCACCCGGGACAAGACGCTGACCGGCGAGCCGTTCGCGCTGAGCGGGCGCGACTCCAACATCGTGATCCGCGCCGAAACCAATCTCGACAACAACTGGATTTATCTCGACTTGGCCCTGATCGAGCGCGACACCGGCGCCAGCCACGCCATCGGCCGCGAAATCGGCTATTACCAGGGTGTGGACGAGGGCGAACGCTGGTCGGAAGGCGCCGCCGGCGACGAGGCGGTGCTGTCCGCGATTCCGTCCGGCATTTACTATTTGAGCGTCGAGGGCGAATTGCCCCCCGGCTCGCCGACCGTGACCTGCACCGTCACCATTTTCCGCGACGTGCCGAGTTGGGCCAACTTTTTCCTGGCGCTGCTGGGCTTGCTGATCGTGCCGTTCCTCTTTCGCTGGCGGGCGCGGGCCTACGAGCGAACTCGCTGGGCCGAGAGCGATTACGGCCCTTCGGGCAAGGCCGAAAAGGGCGACGACGACGACGAATGATCCACCCACAGACGGAAGCGGCCCGGCCCATGCTCTACCGCAGCTACCTGATCGCCGGCATCCTGATCCTGGCGCTGTTCGCCACCGCCCAATACCGGGGCTGGAGCGTGTTCGGCGCCAGCGAGGCCAAAACTCCACCGGGCGCGGCGCGAGGGGTTTATCACAAATAGGATCTTCGATGGATCGGCTAGCCTGATCGAACGAGTACGCGAAACTCGAAAGGCAAACCTTCAGCCGACTGATGACTGCAAACAGCTTACCCTCTCGGCGCTCAAACTTCGGGTTTGGGCAGCCGGTAACCCTCGCGGCTGATGTACAACACCAGCGTAGCGCTGCCGTCTTCGTGCGTCGTCACCTGCGAATAGCTGTGGGCGCTCCAGCCGAGCCGGGCCGGAAACTCGCCGACGAAACGATCCAACGCCATCGCATCCCGGTGATCCACCTCGACCCGGCACAACGTGGTCTGGCAAGCGGCACTCGACAGCGCCGAGCCGGCCAACGCGCCATCGGCGAACACCCCCCGGATCTGTTCGGTCGCCGGTCCGCTCCAGCGAGGGTCGATTTTTTCGCCGACGATCTGCCGATCCAACAACGCCAAGCGCTCTTGCGCTCTGGCCTGTTCCGCTTGGGGAGAAGGCGGCTCCGCGCCCGTGGAAGCGTCGTCGCCGGTTGCGATCTGGTCGCCAAACTGTTGCCGTTGGAGCGTCTGGGCCAGGTGTGCCAATTCCTCGCGGGAGCGCTCCAGCCGTTGTTGCTGCGTTTGCAACTGCTGGCTAAGCGTCTGGACCTGAGCCTCCAATCGACGCAGGCGGGTTTCCGAGTCGATTTCGCTAGCGGCGGCAGTCGCGGACACCGTGAAGCCGGGCGCAGCGCCGGACATGGCGACGGGCGCGGGGTCGGCGAAATCGGGTTGCACGGCGGACAACGATAAATTCGCGCTCTCGGTGAGCCAGAGCACCCCGCCGGCTAATCCGGCCAATCCGGCGCTCCAACCTATCCATCGCAGTGCGGACATCGGTGGTTACCTCCTCGGTCAAGTTGGGGCAGCCATCCTTGGCGTTTCAGCTATCCATTAGTCGGTTTCGGACACGCGATACATGACGATACCGGAACGGTTGATCGTGGTGCCGACCGTCTGATTGCCGGGAATGTCGCACCGGAAGTAGTAGAATCCATCCCCGCTCGAACTCAGGTCGGCGTAATTATCCAGCACTTGAACATTGGGACTGGCGCCAGCGGCACTATTGTCGGTCTGCGCTTCGTTGACGCCCGCGCTGGTGCTGCGCGATTCTAGGGTGCAGGTCACGCGCGGGTCACCGGTGGCGTTGTTGTTGTCGACCACGTAGATTTGAGCGTTGCTGATGCCGCTACTGCCGGCGGCCATCACGTCGCGCACGATCGGGCAGATCACGGTCAAGGTGGAGGTCGAGTTGTTGAACAGCACGCCGTTGCTGCCAATATAAAACGCCGTGGGGCTGCTGGAGTTCGGCTGGCAAGCCGCGCCGGGCAGCGTCTTGGCGTCGGCGGCCAGCACCGGCACGTTCGCCGCAGCCATCATCGAGAAACCCAAGCCGATCATCAGTCGCTTCGCATTCATGGTATTACCCTCCAAAATTGAAATCGGTTTATTGAAACAAGAGCCTGACTGCTCTTGTCGGGATTATTGCAACGGCCATGCCAAGCGATTCAAAATGGCAATTTATTACGTATCACTATGTTTTAATAAGATTATATTTTGATCAGATAAACCGATTCCGGCCGATTACACGGGAACGGAAATTCGGCCAGACCGATGTTTGATCCGGACCGGGCCGGATAGAACCAGTCACTTTGGATAAGGTGGTAGGGATTACGCCAACGATTGCGATTTTCGGGAGGCGCGAACAACCGTCCGCTGCATAATGGCAACGCTAATCGATAAAACCGCCATCCATACAGCCTAAACAGCACTCGAAATCTCCCCGATGACCCACGCCCTGCTCTTTTCGGTTTTCGTCATCGCCTCCTGCGGGCTGATCTACGAGCTGATCGCCGGCACTCTGGCGAGTTATCTGTTGGGCGATTCCGTCACCCAGTTCTCGACCATCATCGGGACTTACCTGTTCGCGATGGGCATCGGGTCGTGGCTGTCGCGCTACGTGGTCCGGGGGCTGATCGCCCGCTTCATCCAGATCGAGCTGGCGGTGGGGATCTTGGGCGGCTTTTCCGCCCCGGACCAGATCGCCATGCTGCGCCGGTTCGGCTTCAAGGTGTTCTACGGCGACGCCACCCGCCTCGATCTGCTGGAAGCCGCCGGCATCGCCAAAGCCCGCCTGCTGGTGGTGGCGCTGGACGATGTGGACGCCAGTCTGCGCCTGGTGGACGCGGTGCGGAGCCATTATCCGCAAGTGATCGTGGTGGCCCGCGCCCGCAACGTGACCCACGTTTTCGGGCTGATGAACCGGGGGGTGGAGCGGATCGAGCGGGAAACCTTCGAGTCGGCGTTGCGGGCGGGACGGCGGGTGTTGCGGGAACTGGGCTTCGGCGCCCACGAGTCGCGCCTCGCGGCCGACACCTTCCGGCGTCACGACCTGGCCGCGCTCGACGCCATGTTTCCCCATTATCAGGACGAGACGCAACTGATCTCGATGGCCCAGACCGCCCGCGACGAACTGACCGATTTGATCGAGCGCGACCGCCAGACCCGGGAACGCGAGCACACGGCGGGCTGGGGGTAGCGATGGTTTTGATGTCGTGCGGGCTTTTCGGATTCAGCGCGGCAGATACAACTGTTGAACCCGTTCGGCGGGGATGGCGGCCATGTGTTCGTCGCGGTGGACCAAGCAAGCGCCCCGCAACCGCGCGGCGGCGGCGATCAGGGCGTCCACCAAGGGCAGCCGTTCCGGCGTGCGACAGCCGAGTTCGAACGCGGCCCAAGCGACCGCGCCATCGACCGGCACCACGGCGGAAAACAGCATCTGGTAATCGGCCAGAATCGTGCGGATTTCCGTTTCGCTCGCCCCCAATTCCCGCATCCGGCGGGCAAATTCCGTCAGGGTCACGCTGGCGATGACGACCTCTGCCCCATCTTCGGTAAAAATCGCCTGAACCTGCTCCCAACCCGGCTCCTGCCGGTGGTGGGCCAGCAGGGCGGAGGTATCGAGCAGGTAAATCATCCCTCGGCTTCGCGCTCGGCGACCAGTTCGGCCACGCCGTCGCGCTGCGGCGAGAATTTCTTGCCGGCGCCCAGCAGCCGCCGGGCCAATTCCGCCCGATCCGGGATGACGCGCACCACGATTTCATCCTTGCCGTCAACCGCCTGCCAATCCAGCTTCCAGCCCGGCTTGATGCCGAAGCGCCGCGCCAGATCGGCGGGTATGGTGACCATGTTTTTCTGGGTGATCGTCGTAATCATGGAATTCAGTTTATTCCATGATCGGTCGCGGTCACAAGGACGAGCGCTTCTTGCATAATAGCCCCTTGTTGCGACAATAAACCCTCGCCCCCAACCTCTCTCCCGAGGGGAGAGGGGAGCTTCCGTACAAGCGCTACCCACCCTCCCCATGACCCACGCCCTGCTCTTTTCGGTTTTCGTCATCGCCTCCTGCGGGCTGATCTACGAGCTGATCGCCGGTACGCTCGCCAGCTATCTGCTGGGCGATTCCGTCACCCAGTTCTCGACCATCATCGGGACTTATCTGTTCGCGATGGGCATCGGGTCGTGGCTGTCGCGCTACGTGGTCCGGGGGCTGATCGCCCGCTTCATCCAGATCGAGCTGGCGGTGGGGATCTTGGGCGGCTTTTCCGCCCCGGCCCTGTTCCTGATTTTCGCCTGGGCCGGCGCGTTCCGGCTGGCGCTGTATTCGCTGGTGTTGATTGTCGGCGTTCTGGTCGGGCTGGAAATCCCGCTGGTGATGCGCATCCTCAAGCAGCAGTTCGCCTTCAAGGATCTGGTGTCGCAGGTGTTGACCCTGGATTATCTGGGCGCGCTGGCGGTGTCGCTGCTGTTTCCCGTCCTGCTGGCGCCGCATCTGGGCCTGAACCGGACCAGCCTGCTGTTCGGCTTGCTCAACGTGCTGGTGGCGGCTTGGGCGCTGTGGCTGTTCCGGGAACAGTTGCCGCAGTTGCGCTGGCTGCGCGGTCAATGCATCGCCGCGATTCTGGCGTTGCTGGTCGGCCTGGTCGCCGCCGACCGGCTCACGGCCTTGGCCGAGGACAATCTGTACGCCGACGAAATCGTCCTGACCCGGACCTCGCCCTACCAGCGCATCGTGCTGACCCGCTGGAAGGACGATTTGCGGCTGTTCCTCAACAACAACCTGCAATTCAGTTCCCGCGACGAATACCGCTATCACGAGGCGCTGGTGCATCCCGGCCTGAGCGCGGTGCCGGGCGCGCGGCGAGTGCTGGTGCTGGGCGGCGGCGACGGGCTGGCGGTGCGCGAAATCCTGCGCTACGACTCGGTGGAAGCGGTCACGCTGGTCGATCTCGACCCGGAAATGACCCGGCTGTTCGCCAGCCATCCGCTGCTGACCCCGCTGAATCAGAACGCGCTCAACTCGCCCAAGGTGCGAACCGTCAACGCCGATGCGTTCAGATGGCTGGAACAAAACGCGGAAACGTTCGATTTCATCGTGGTCGATTTCCCGGACCCGACCAACTATTCGCTGGGCAAGCTGTACACCAACACGTTTTACCGGCTGCTGGAAAAGCACTTGGCGGCGAACGGCGCGGCGGTGATCCAGACCACTTCGCCGCTGTACGCCCGCCAGTCGTTCTGGTGCATCGTCCGCACCTTGGAGAGTGTCGGGTTGCGGGTGGCGCCTTATCACGCCTACGTGCCAGCATTTGGCGAATGGGGTTTCACGCTGGCGACCCGCCAGCCCTGGCGAGAGCCCGACCGCTATCCGCCCGGCCTGCGCTTCCTGACCGTCGAGGCCACCGCCGCGCTATTCCAGTTTCCGCCGGACATGGGGCCGGTCGAAGCCGAGATCAACCGGCTGAACAATCAGATTCTGGTGCATTACTACGAGCGGGAATGGAATCAGGTCACACAGTGATGAACCGCCACCAATTCCCGCTTTCGCTCGGAGCCGCTGCGGCCGCGACAGCCAGCGGGGTCTACGGCGGCGGCGTGGCGTGAAAGCTGCAAGGCGTTCACCACCACTTTTCTTTATTGGGTTGGCTCTCGTCGCAACAACGCTTCGTAGCCCGCTTGTTCGAAATGATGATCGAAGGTGAGCGCCCGGCAGATCTCATGCTGTCCCATGACGTGGAAAGAGATGCAATCGGTCAAAGACCAAGCCTTGTCGCCGCGCTCTCGGTGCAGTCGAATTCCCGCTTCAAACAGCGCGTTGGCGGCAGGCACCCATTTCCAGTCAGATGCGGTTTGGATTTCCTGAACCACCGAATGGGCTTTCGGGCGATCCGCCGGCATGGACAAGCCATTGACCATTTCCAAAATCACATATTCCGTCACGATCAGCGGTTCGACAATCGCCGCCGCCCCATGCCTGGGCGCGGGAATGCAAATCGTCGCGGGGGTTCAACAACGCCAGCAGAAAACTGGTATCGACAAAAATCATGGCCGCTTGGGCAGGCCATAAAGATAGTGGTCGTGCTGTGCGGCCAAATCGGTGGGCAGGTCCGGATTGGCCGGGAACTGGCGGCCGATCTCCGCCAGCCGGGCCAGCGTATTTTGCGCGATTCTCACCGGCTGGGGTCGGACTGTAATTTCCACCTCGCATCGATCCGGCAACTCGACCGGATCGATGGGCCAAAAAATTCCGTTTTCGTAAACTGCATGAATGGTTTGCATCGGCTTTCCTCCGGCGGGGCGCGACAACTGGCGCGGCGTATCGCCTATCATACCTGTGTCCCGGCGTTCGGCGAATGGGGTTTCGCGCTGGCGACCCGCCAGCCCTGGCGAGCGCCCGACCGCTATCCGCCCGGCCTGCGCTTCCTGACCGTCG
Organism: Candidatus Competibacter sp.; assembly: GCA_037045685.1. Classification (GTDB taxonomy): domain Bacteria; phylum Pseudomonadota; class Gammaproteobacteria; order Competibacterales; family Competibacteraceae; genus Competibacter_A. The sequence goes on along the minus strand of JBAOII010000014.1, from coordinate 130,584 downwards.
ATACCACCGCCGCGCTATTCCAGTTTCCGCCGGACATGGGGCCGGTCGAAACCGAGATCAACCGGCTGAACAATCAAATCTTGGTACACTATCATGAGCGGGAGTGGAGTCAGGTGACGCAGCAGTAAGCTGATCTGAATCGACAATATCGGTGCGAGATACGAGCGGAACCTGAGGCGGATTTTGTCGCGAACCTTTTCCAGCGGCTTTGGAAGTTGACGCCGCGCAGCTTGAGGGGTATTTTTATCGATCATTAGGGAATCAATATCTTTGTAAGGCGTTGCTATATCGAAGGATTTATCCATGATATTTTTGATATACACCCATCAGGTGCAAAATAACACGCCTTTTAGGGTGTCTACTTGTAGTTATGCCTTGAGAAGGACTACCTAATGGCAGAGTCACAAACTGATCAACTGCAAGTGGTTGCTCCGAATATCGCAGCCGTGATTACCGCAATAAGAAAACGGGCATCGCACGGTCGCACATTCGCCAGACTGCTTATCCTGGCCAACGTCATCATCGTAATGACAGTGCTTGTATTTTTCTTCTCGAAGTCAAGCTATACCCTTAACACCAATCTTGCTTATAGAATTGAAATATCTGGTCTTGGATTTTCTTATCGCTCTGATCAAGCTATTGAGCCGCCACGAGAAGGGGTAAGTGCCTCAGCCAAGGTAAATGATGAACTTGAAAAACTGAAGGAGCAGAATAGAATTTTGACGCAGCAAGCAAATGAGCGTGCATTCATGATCAACACAATAGGTGAGACTATATTAAGATTTGGTTCTGTGCTTCTTGCAGTGTATTTAATACAAATATTCGTTAATTTCACGCGTTACCATTTCCGAATATCAGATCACTTGTTTTCGGTTGCAGATGCCATGGAGCTAGCGTCTAGTGACTTAAGCAATCTGGAGGCATTAGTTGCAATTCTTTCGCCAAAGCATATTGATTTTGGCGTAGCTCCGAAACCAATTAATGAAAATATCACTGAGATTATTAAAGAGGCGATATCAAAGATAAATGTGGGAAGCAAATAATGCATAACAATCGCTTCGAGTGGGACGCTTCGCCAGCAAGCTTTGCTTGCTGTCTCCGCGCCCCTCAAGCTAAACGTTCGGCTTCAAAGCACCAGGAATGAAAAAGATTTATGGATTCGTTAACCAAAGATTCTCTAGCCCAGCTCGATAATCTCTTAGCGGCAAGTAATCAATCATGGTTGTTTGGCGCGGGGATTAGCCTTGATGCTGGGATTCCTCTGATGTGGCCCTTGACCGAGCGCGTTCTTGCCAAGGCGAAGAGCGAAGGACAGCCAAATGACTCTAAGGTTCTAGAATTCGTTAAGAGCCAGCTTTCTGACGATTCTCATATCGAGCATATCTTGAGCCAACTCGGGGATCACCGGGCGATTACTGACCGATCCAAGAACAAGAACGTCGATTTTGATGGCGTTACTCTCACGGTGGGGGACCTAGATAATCTTCACCAACGGATTCTCACATGGATTGCTGAAACCATCCGATGGGGATATAAACCTGCAAAACCTTGTGGAGCGCCGGAGGAAGTCGGAACGATTGATAACAGGATCGTAACGATCGATCAACATTCGGCATTCGTTTCAGCTTTATTTAACCGAAGCCAAGCGGGAATCGCGGAGCGCCGAAGAGCGGTCCGCCTTTTTACCACCAACTATGACACGCTCGTTGAAGACGCACTTGCGCTCGGCGGTTTTTCGTACTGGGATGGTTTTTCAGGTGGAGCTGTAGCATATCGAAGTCATAGGTATGGCGATGATGAACCAAACCATCGAGACCGTGCCCACGTAATCAAGCTTCACGGATCGATTGATTGGCACTTGGGCGAAGACGATCATGTGTGGCGAGTCCGCGACGGTGATCTTTATCCGAAGAAAACTTCTCGTGTTTTAATTTACCCGCAATCTACCAAATATTTAGCAACTCAACGAGATCCCTTCGCGGCTCAATTTGATTTGTTTCGTCGAGCGCTTGGTGCGCGTGAAGAAAACGTCCTTGTTACCTGCGGGTACAGCTTTGGGGACGAACATATTAACCAAGAAATAGAGCTGGCACTACAACGTCCTGAAAATAAGACAACACTTCTTGCTTGCGCTCGAAAGCTAAGTCCTCTGCTTCAAACCTGGAGGACAAGTTCATGGGGAAAGCGCGCCTATGTCATTTCTGAAGATGGTTTATATGTGGGCTCGGACGGACCATATTCACCTCCGACCACGCCAACAAAGCGAGATTGGTGGACGTTTGCTGGCGTCACCAAGTTGCTAAATAGTGGGGCGGAGGTCATTGCTGTATGAACACATTTGAACTTATTTCAGACTTGAAGGTTGGGCATATCGTCGAAGTGTCTGGAACTTCGATTCGAGTTGAGTTATCTGGGGACGTTACGGAACTAACCCGAACATTTGAAGGAAGAGTTTATCCCATTGGCCAAATCGGTAGCATCGTCAAAGTCCACTTCGGAAGGCGTCTGGTATTCGGGTTTGTGACTTTATTGCGCATGCGTTCCGAGGAATTGCTTGAGCTTGCTAAGCCAATTCCACCGGATGCTGACCAAAGACTGATGGAAGTAGAGCTGTTTGCCGAGGGTATCTGGAATGCAGCAGAACAGAAACTGCGGTTCGTCCGTGGCGTTACAACCTATCCGTTGCCCCGCCAGAGCGTGCATTTGCTCACTCGTGAGGAAACCAGCCAAATCTATTCGGCTGCGGAAGGACAGCAAAACGATGGCGCCTATAGTCCGCTCGTTCCATTTGCTCATTACGTAGGCGCAGATAATACCGCCTGTAAAGCAAATGTTGACAAAATGCTCGGAATGCATTGCGCTGTTCTTGGCTCAACGGGGTCCGGGAAATCCGGTGCTGTTGCCGCTTTGCTTCATAGCATGCTCGAACACAACGCGGAACCTGGCGCATTGTGTCATCCGCGCATCCTTATTATAGATCCCCATGGGGAATATGGGCACGCTTTCAAAGATCGAGCGATCATATATCGCGCATACGACCCACTTGGAAACGAAGAGACCACGGGTTCTCCGATAAGCTTGCCTTACTGGTTAATGAGTGCCGAAGAATTCCGGTTACTTGCTATTGGTAAAACCGAAAGAGAGGCAACCTCGCAAAACAACATTATTTACAAAGCACTTACGCACGCGAGAATGGTCGCTTCTGGACTTGTAGCCCAAGCGCCAGCGAACTATGATGTTGAGATACCCAATGATGGATATGATCCTGATTCACCGCGCCCTAACGCGGGAGTTGAGATAGAAAGGCTTAGTGAATTTGACCGAGACAAGCCACGACCTTTCAGTCTTGAGGAAGTTCGGAATCACATTGAATTTCTCCAGGCCGCGCGAATTAAGAAGGGAACACAGTTAACTGAGCGCGTTGCGCCTGGAGAGTTTGCTGAAAATTTCAAGTCGATTCTTGATAAATTGTCGGTATTAAGACGTGATCCGCGAATTCGTTTCATGATGCAGGATTGGACCAATGATAGCCCATCCCTTGAGCATATTATTGCTCAATTAGTTGGCCAGCTTCAAGATGAAGGCGGTGTTGACCAAGATATTCGTATCCTCGATATTTCCGGCCTTCCAAATGAAGTTGCAGGCCCACTTGCCGCTATGCTAGCCCGCCTTTTGTTTCAATATAAGGTTTACCAAACAACTGATGAGCGAAGGCGCGATCCGGTCGTTCTAGTTTGCGAAGAAGCTCACCGATATGTGCCTGACAGAGGGGAAGCAGAGTACGCTGCTGCTCAAACCGCCATTAGGAGGATAGCTCGTGAAGGACGAAAATATGGTATTGGTTTGATGCTAGTTAGTCAGCGACCAGCGGATGTTGAAAGCACAGTAATTTCTCAGTGTGGCACATGGCTCGTTCTGCGGCTTACGAATTCTGCAGACCAACAACATGTGTCTCGTTTCCTTCCGGATGGTTTGTCCGGTATGACGAAAGCTCTACCAAATTTGGCCCAGCAAGAGGCGATTTTTGTCGGTGAAGGTGCTGCGATGCCAGCTCGGGTGCGAATTCGAGATCTTGCCCAGAACCAATTACCCAAATCAGAAACGGCAAAATTTGCCAAGGGCTGGATCCTTGAACGGCTCACCGAACAAGAGATTGCGGCAGTAGCAAGTCGAATGGCCGGCAATTAGATAAAGGCCGAACAATCACATGCACTCGGACAGCAAGAAGCAGCGCGGCTTCCGCTACGCTCCAGCCACACCGCTTTTTGCTGCCGGTGATGTGAAGCGTTAGGCGTCGTCATGCCGATCTTCGTCCATATTGCCGATGAACGAGATGCACATTCAATGCGCAGAGGTGGCTTGGCCTTACCCAAGAATCGCTGGCGCGAGTTCGAGAATGGGCAACACAAATGGGGTGTCTTCGCAATGCCGGTAATCGAAGACTTCATGGTGTCCCACCAGTGGGTTCGGGAGCTAAAGCGGCGAGGACACAGAGTCGCCGTTGGTGTCTATTTCCGGGTTCCCGACGACGAACTCGTTTGGGCCGGCCTCTACAACAAGGAAAAGACATTGGTTACCGCCGCCGTGGCAACCGCGCGCCTTCGCAATGAACGCTTGCTTGGTTACGAGGTTGTTATCCCAAGAGGCATCGCCGCCTCCGAGATAACTTCCATCCGCGTCCTTCCCAGCGTTGGCTGGCGTTTCCTCCCCAATGCGAAGGGCTCGCCACCGCGCTGTCTTTGCAAGTATTGTGTGCAAGGCGACATCAAGAGTAGAAGAATGCGCGACCGTCTAGATCCCAATGGCAACTACGCCTAACCATTCGGTCGATGGGACGGCCCAGAAGCTGCGCTTCTGGGTTCCCTCCCTTCGGTCGGCCGCCCCTCACCTCGGACGTTGGGCGTCAAAAGCGAGCTCCAATGAAACTTCATGAGCAACTAGAGCACGTCTCGGATCAAGAATCTTTCTTGGCCTTCGTTCGCGCGCTCACCCAGGATCGTAGATCGGCGGCTCAAGCCGAGAGCAAGGATGCAGCATCGCCTTATGGCCCTGATGTCGGAGGCTGGGAGAACACCTAAATTGATTCTTTCCTTGAGGCGGCAATTGCGTGGGCAGAGGACAGCAATTTTGGTTCAAAGCAAGGCTTGTCGTCGGTCAGCCTGTGGCGGAAGTTCGCTGTGTTTCTCTACTGCGGAAAAATCTATGAGTGAGTTGCCGACCAACCCTGCGTTCCAGCCGACCGGCTACAGCAAGCTTCGCTTGCTTCCGCCGTTGGCTGAACTTCAACGTTGGGCGTCAAACACTGGGAGTCCTCATGCAAATTGAGCGCCTCGATCATTTCGTACTTACCGTGCGAGATGTGGATGCAATAATTTCCTTCTATCAGAAAGTTCTTGGCATGGCGCCTGTTACTTTTGGCGCCGGGCGGAAAGCGCTTGCCTTTGGGCAATCGAAGATCAACCTTCATCCCGCTGATGCGCCCATCGCCCCTCACGCAAACCATCCCGTCCCCGGTTCGGCCGACTTGTGCTTCGTTACCTGTGAGTCGCCCGAATCAGTCATCGACCATCTACGCGAGTACGACATAAAGATCGAAGAAGGGCCAGTTCCTCGCACTGGCGCTCTTGGCCCGATAACGTCCGTTTACTTTCGGGATCCGGATGGCAATCTCATTGAAATATCGTCCTATCAGACGTAATGAAAACGACATCTTCTCACCGTAAGCGCTGCTGTATGACGCCCAACCCTGCGGTCCACCGGACGCTTCGCGATAAAGCCGCGCAGCGCCGGTTACCTCCACGTGTGCGCCGGGCATGGCGCGTTACTTCATAGGTGGAAGTCCTATGGCCAGGTTTACGCAGAGCCGAAGGCAAGGAGAAGGGCAAGGGCGTCGTCGCGAGGCGGGGTCTGGAGGAAGCCCAATCCGAAACGGCGGGGCGATGAACAAAAACCGGATATGAGGCGTGATGCATCCGGGACGAGTGGGCACGTGACCACGAAGTCCTCCATCTGCGAAGGGGTGCATTTTGTAAATCCGGCGTCTATGCCGCGAAGGTAACGTGTCTTACCCCGGGAGATCTCCCCGGTGCTTCAAGAGATCGAAGCCGGGCGCCTGGAGACGGGCGCCGAATACCGTGGAGAAGTCAGCAGAGGGCATATTAGGCGGCAGCCCCCGCCGAAGGCCCGAACGATGGAAGACAAAGGACCATGACGAAGAGCAACGAGAACGCACCAGACCTCCAGCCTCGGCTGGCGGCGGCCCCGCCGCCGGGTGAACCCGTGGCTGGATCGGATGGACACCCCGAGTCGATTCCTCCCTGCGCGTTGTTGGCCCAAGTGTTGGAACGGGCCAACCTGCAACGCGCCTTGAAGCGAGTGCGCCAGAACAAAGGCGCGCCGGGCATCGACGGCATGACCGTCGAAGAACTCCCCGAGTACCTCAAACACCGCTGGCTGGACATCCGCGCGCAACTGGAAACGGGGCACTACCGCCCGCAACCGGTCAAGCGAGTGGACATCCCGAAAGGGGACGGAAAAACCCGCCCTCTGGGCATCCCCACGGTGTTGGACCGCTTCATCCAGCAAGCCATTGCGCAGATCATCAGCGCGCAATGGGAACCCCACTTCCACCCGAACAGCTATGGCTTCCGCCCTGGACGCTCGGCCCATCAGGCCGTGCGCCACGTCCAGGCGACGATCCGCGAAGGCTACGGCTGGGTGGTCGACATGGACCTGCAAGCCTTTTTTGACCGGGTCAACCACGACCGGCTCATGGCGCGGCTCAAAACCCGCACCGAAGACGCCGACGTGCTGCGCCTGATCAACCGCTTCCTCAAGGCGGGCGTGGTGGTGGACGGCAAGCTCGAAGCCACGCTGACGGGCGTACCGCAAGGCGGCCCGTTATCGCCCGTGCTGGCCAATGTGGTACTGGATGAACTGGATTGGGAACTCGACCGGCGCGGCCACCGCTTCGCCCGCTATGCCGATGACTGCAACATCCTGGTCAAAAGCCAACGCGCGGGCGAGCGGGTGATGGCGAACGTGACACGCCTAGTAAGTGACTCGCTGAGGCTCACAGTGAATCCGCTGAAAAGCGCGGTGGATCGGCCCTGGAACCGCAAGTTTCTGGGTTTCACGGTCGGCCGCAACGAAAAGAAGCTCAAGGTGGCCGACAAGGCCATTGAAAAGCTGAAGGATCGAGTGCGGGAACTGACCCGTCGTACCCGAGGCAACCGCATAGACGTGATCGCGGCGGAGCTGAGAGAAAGCCTGCTTGGCTGGAAAGCGTATTTCGGCATCGCCGAGGTGCTGAGCCCTCTGCGCGACATCGATAAGTGGATACGACGCAAGTTGCGCTGCTACCTCTGGAAACAATGGGGGCCGGCGGGCTACAGGGAACTGCGCAAGCGCGGGGTAACCGTGCGTGAAGCGTGGAACACCAGCAAGTCCGCCCACGGGCCATGGCGATTGTCGAAAACACCCGCCCTGGCTCTGGCATTACCATTGCGCTATTTCGAGACCCTGGGAGTACCGAGCCTTGCCGCACGGTAAGAATTCAATCCATCGAACCGCCGGATACGTGACCCGTTCGTCCGGTGGTGTGGGAGGGAGGGGCCGTGAGGCTTCTTCCTATCCCGATTAGATATCCCCTATCCTGCCCATGCTTGACCTCCCAGACGTAATCTCCCTGCCCAAAACCCTCGTGCTATGGGTATTGCGCGCTCTTTGGTGGCTTGGCTGGGAATTTGGAGTGCAAACTGTTGGCCGGTCAGTCGGCTGGTCGTTTTGTCGCGCAATCACCTTCGGCCATTTCCCTGCCGAGCAATTGAGCGAGCTTGAGGAAGCAAACCCATTCATCGCCTTCCTCATTGAATTGCTCGGTTTGGCGCTCATCGCTTTCGCCATTTATCTCCTGTCTCGAAGCTGGCCGACCCCGTGAGTTGACGAAAGCCGCCGCAGGGGCGGGCTCATCGCCAAAAACACCCGCTCTGTCCCCAAACCGCCAGCCGCGCTAGAATCGGCGCCGTTCGTTCAACCCCTTGCCCTTGAGCGCGGACCGCCCGATGACCTCCCTCAACCTTCTCTCCAGCAAGCCCATCCCGCCCGCCGAACGCCTGATTTTCGCCCTGGACGTGCCGAGCCCGACCACCGCCCGGCAACTGGTCGAGACGCTGGGCGACGCCGTGCGCTTCTACAAGATCGGTCTGGAACTGTTCATGGCCGGCGGTTATTTCGAGCTGATCGAGTGGCTGCGCGCCCGCGACAAAAAAGTGTTCGTCGATCTCAAATTCTTCGACGTGCCGGAAACGGTCCGCTCCGCCGTGCGCCAGCTCCAGCCCTACGGCGCCACCTTCGCGACCGTCCACGGCAACGACGCCATTCTGCGGGCGGCGGTGGAAGCGGCGCGGGAAATCGGCGGCGACTTGGGCATCCTCGCCGTCACCGTCCTGACCAGCCTGGATCAGGCCGACCTCGACGATCTGGGCTTCGCCTGCGATCCCAAAACCCTGGTGCTGTCGCGGGCGCGGCGGGCGCTGGAGATCGGCTGTCGCGGCGTCATTTCCTCCGGGCTGGAAGCCGCCGACCTGCGAGAAAGTCTCGGCGAAAAGCTGCTGATCGTCACGCCCGGCATCCGGCCGGTGCTGAACCGCCCGGCCGACGACCAGAAACGCACCATGGATGTCGAGGATGCCTTTTTGAGCGGCGCCGATCATATCGTGGTCGGCCGGCCGATCCGGCAAGCGCCGGACCCGCGAGCGGCGGCGGCGGCGATTCAGGAGCGCATCGCCCGGCTGTTCGCGGCCGCCTGAACCGGCGCCAGCGCACGGGCCGACAGCGGATGAGCAGCGACCAGCCCATCGGCGTCTTCGATTCCGGGGTGGGCGGCCTGTCGGTGCTGCGGCGGATTCGGGCCGATCTGCCCCACGAAACGCTGCTCTACGTCGCCGATTCCGGCCACGCGCCCTACGGCAACAAACCGGCCGAATTCATCGCCCGGCGCTCGGTCGCCATCACCGAATTTCTGCTGGAGCGCGGCGTCAAGGCGGTGGTGGTGGCCTGCAACACCGCCACGGCGGCGGCGATTGCCCGGCTGCGCGAGCGGTTCGGGGTGCCGATCATCGGCATCGAGCCGGCGATCAAGCCGGCGGTGGCCGCGACCCGCTCCGGCGTGGTCGGCATTCTCGCCACCGGCAACACGGTGCGCAGCGACAAATTCGCCGCCCTGCTCGACCAGCACGGCCACCGGGCGCGGGTGATGGTGCAGCCCTGCCCCGGCTTGGCCGACTGCGTGGAGCGCGGCGAGCTGAGCGGCCCCCGGCCCCGCGCCCTGCTGGAAAAATTCCTGGAGCCGCTGCTCGCCCAAGGCGCCGATACCCTGGTGCTGGGCTGCACCCACTATCCGTTTCTGACCCCGCTGATCGAGCGGCTGGCCGGGCCGGATGTCGCCGTTCTCGACCCGAGCGGCGCGGTGGCCCGGCAGTTGCGCCGGCGGCTGGAAACGGCGGATTTGCTGGCGGACGGCCGCGCGGGGGGCGGCGCGAGTTACTTCACCAGCGGCGCTCTGGAGCGGACCGGCCATGTCATGAGCCGGCTGCTGGGCCATCCGGTCGCGCCAGAATCCTTGCCCGAGCCGTTCCGGCACGGCGGCATCCTTTCCGATCCAGAACCCGCATCCCCGGCGGTCGCCGCCCTGACGCTCGGAACGGGTCCGGCAACAGCTTGAGGACCGCTCAGGAAAACGAGTAGTGCTTGCGGATCGGCGCATCGACCCGCCAAGTGCAGCGCATCCCCTTGGGAAAAGTCGCCAGGTCGCCCGGCCCGATTTCGACCGGCTGGCCGCCTTCCGGGGTGACGGTCACCCGGCCCTCCAGCACGTAACAGGTTTCCTCGGCGTCATACTCCCAAGGAAACTCGGACACCTCCTTGGTCCAGATCGGCCAGCTCTCGACATCCAGCGCCCGCAGCCGCCCGGCGTCGGGATTTTTATCGACACGGATTTTGCTCATGGCGTCGGCTCCGCGCGAGTGAAAATTCAGTCGGTTCGATAGCCCGCGCGTCGCATGTCGCCCAGGCTGCCTTTGTTTTCGATCCGGTCGTAGCCCAACTGGCGCAAGGCTTGTTCGGCGATGCCGGCGCGGCGACCGCTGAGACAATACAGCACGATCCGGGCGTCGCGATCCGGCGCGAAAGCGGCGATGCGCTGGGCGATTTGGTCGTAGGGGATATTGACCGCTTCCCGCACATGGCCTTGCCGGTACTCGCCCTCGGTGCGCACATCCACGACCAGCGGCTGGCCGGGTCGCGGTGGGCCGCCGTGGTCGGCCAGGGCGGGAACGGCGAACAACAGTATCGAGAGAAATCCTGCCCGCTTGATCATGCCGATATCTCCAAAGTCAAATCGGCCTACCCGGAATCCGAATCGCCGGGCTGGACGGCTCGGAGGTGGATGTCGAGCCGGTTGATCTGTTCGATGATCTCGGTCAGCCGGCGACCGGCTTCGGTCAACGAATACTCGGTGCGCGGCGGCGATTCGGGGAACACTGCCCGTTTCAGCAAACCGTAATGGGTCAATTTCCGCAAGCGCTCCGACAGCACCTTGGCCGAAATGCCGGCGATTTCCCGCTCCAGCGCGCCGGGCCGGTTGACGCCCTGCCGGATGGCGTGCAGGACCGACACCGACCACTTGCAGCCGATCACGTCTTCCAGTTTGGTGTACACCGAGGGCGGCGCGGAAATTTTTTTCATGCGTCCAATCGCCAACTTTCACCGAAAAGTGACCGGGGCACCAAAAAGTGCCCGCTGGTCAACGCGCGTCGCCGGTTTCACGATTGGATGGCCGAAAACCTCGCCCGTCCGCAGAGGGGCATGCTCGGCTTCCTTTTGGCTCACCGAGGAGAGACCGCGATGAAAAGCAAAGCCACTTTCTACCACGCCGGCTGCCCGGTTTGCGTGGCGGCCGAACAAAAAGTCGCCGCCGCGCTCGACCCGCAGCGGTTCGATCTGGAAATCGTGCATCTGGGACAGAGCAAGAACCGGATCGCGGAGGCGGAAGCCAAAGGCGTGAAATCGGTGCCCGCCCTCATTTTGGATGACCTGCCGTTTCACATCAACTTCGGGGCCGGCATCGAGGCTCTGAAATAGCCCTCGCTCTAGGGCGTGTTCACAGTAACCAGATATAGGCGCATGCAAGATGCAAGAAGGCGTTGAAGCGACTGGCGAGCTTGTCATAGCGCGTCGCAAGCCGACGAAACTGCTTGAGCCGGTTGAAGAATCGCTCGATGAGGTTTCTTGCCTTGTAGCGATGCCAGTCGGTCTTGCGTTGGGTCGTGCGGTTGCTCCGAGGCGGGATGATCGCCTGAGCACCCGAGGCTTCAACGGCTTCGATCAGGGCGTTGCTGTCGTATCCCTTGTCGGCGATGACAGCCCCGGTCGGAATGGCCGACACCAGCGCGGCGCCTTGCGTTACGTCGGCCTCTTGTCCGCCGGTCAGGATCAGACGCAGAGGATTGCCCAGCGCGTCGACACAGGCGTGGATCTTGGTGGTCAGCCCGCCCCGCGAGCGGCCGATCGCTTGATCGCCACCGTTTTTTTCAGAGCGCCGGCCGAATGTTGGTGGGCGCGAACGATGGTCGAGTCGATGAAGAGTTCTTCGAGATCGGCATCCCCGCGCAGCGCTTCGGCGATACGGTTCCATACCCCGTATGCTTCCCAGCGGGCGAAGCGGACATACACCGAGTGCCAATTGCCAAACTCGGCCGGCAAGTCTCGCCAAGGATTGCCAACACGCGCCGTATATAGCACCGCTTCGACGAACAGCCGGTTATCCGCCGCTCGCCCGCCTTTGTCCGTCGGCTTCCCCGGAAGCAGATGCTCGATACGTTCCCACTGCCCGTCGCTCAACATTCGCCGACCCATTGCTCACATCCAAATTCCAAGATGTGAACACGTTTTGGCTACTGTGAACACGCCCTAACCCCTCTCCTTGCCGGAGAGGGGATTTTGACCGATTTTCTAGCCCGGCTGCTTGCCGGCGGCGGAAATCTCCACCGCCAGATACAACGCTCCGTTGTCGCGCTTCACCAGCAGCGGCACCCGCTTGCCGCGCGGCAGTTCCTTGACCAGTTGCCGCAAGTGCGCGGCGTCTTTGATCTTCTGGTTGTTCAGGCTGAGCAGAATGTCGCCCGGCCGCACGCCCGCCTCGGCGGCGGCGCCCGGCCCGACCTGCTGTACCAGCACGCCCCCGCCCGCGTCGTGCTGGCCGGCGGGCAGATCGGCCACCGCGACGTTCAGGCGCGGTGAACCGTCGTCCGGCGCGTTGTTCAGCGCCAGTTGTTGCGGGTCTTTATCGGGCAGTTGCCCGAGCGTGACGGCGATTTCCCGCTCCTTGCCGTCGCGGATCACGGTCAGCGTCCGGCTCGCGCCCGGCTTGGTCGTCCCCACCAGAGGCGGCAGATCGGCGCTGTCGTTGATCGGCTTGCCGGCGTAGGCGACGATGATGTCGCCCGCTTTCAGCCCGGCCTTGGCGGCGGGACTGTCCGCGCCGACCTCCGCCACCAGCGCGCCGCGCGGTTGCTCCAGGTTGAACGAGCGCGCCAAATCCTGCGTCACTTCCTGCAAGGTGACGCCCATCCAGCCCCGCGTCACCCGGCCGTCGGCCTTGAGCTGCGCGACCACGTCCATCGCCACCTCGACCGGGATGGCGAACGACAGCCCCATGTAGCCGCCGCTGCGGCTGAAGATCTGCGAGTTGATGCCCACCACCTTGCCGGTCAGGTCGAACAGCGGCCCGCCGGAATTGCCGGGGTTGATCGGCACGTCGGTCTGGATGAACGGCACGTAAGTGTCGTTCGGCAAGGATCGGCCCAGGGCGCTGACGATGCCTTTGGTGGCGGTGCGCTCCAGCCCGAACGGGGCGCCGATGGCGAACACCCATTGCCCGACCTTGAGGCTGCCGGCGTCGCCGACGGTCACGGTCGGCAAATCCTTGGCGTCGATCTTCAGCAGGGCGATATCGGACTGCGCATCGCTGCCGATCACCTTGGCCGGGAATTCGCGCTTGTCGTTCAGCTTGACGGAAATTTTGTCCGCACCGTCCACCACATGCCGGTTGGTGATGATATAACCGTCGGCGGAGAGGATGAAACCGGAGCCCAAACTCTGAACCGGCATCCCTTTTCCGCCTTGCGGTGGCGCCGGGAAATGCTTGAACAGTTCGCCGAAGGGATTGTTCTCGTCATCGGGGTCCGGGAAAGGCAGGTCGCGCCCGGCCAGGGCTGGCCGGCCCTTGCCGGTGACGCTGACGTTGACCACCGCCGCCGCGTTCTGCTGGACCAGCGCGCTGAAATCGGGGACGGTCATCTCCACCCGAACCGGCGGCGCGGCATCGAGCGCCAGCGCCGGCGGCAACATGCCGGTCGCCAAGACCGCTCCGCCGGTCGCCAATGCCACCGCAACCGCGAGTTTTTTGAGCTTGCCGGGAATTTGCATGGTCGTTACCTCTCTCTCGCAACGCGAATTTTCCATCGAGACCGGGATCGATCCGGCCTCTCGTTGCGCATCAGTGTGAACGACCTCGCTTAAGGGAAACTTAAGGCCAAAACGGATTTACGCGCTTTTCTTGAAATTGCTGCACGCTTATAAAACCCTATCCGTTCAACTGGTTAACGTTTCTGGCGATGACTGCAAGTTTCTCCGAATTGCTCTGCAACGTAGCACCGGCGTAGCACCGGCCATGCCCGCGCCCCGCACGCCGCCCCGCCGCGCCCAGCGTCAGCAAGGCGTTTTTGAGCGCGCTGGAACCGCCGCCGACCGCGAAGCGCACCCGCGAAAAACGCGCACCGTCCTGCATTACGGCGGTCATCGGTTCGTGGTGGACGGTACGATTCTCGGGTTGCGCCTGTGGTATCGGAGCGTGCTGGTATCCCGGCGCTGGGGGTTCGGGCTGTAATACTGTAGAATTTTCCTGCAACTTTAGAATCGACCCCCCACTTCCGCCGCGAACCGAAAAATCCCGATACCGCCACCCAGGAGCGCCAGCCATGACCGCCGAAGAACTCGCCAGCGTCACCCTGGAACACTTGCGGGCGATCCGCGCCGACATATCCGACATGAAAGACCGCTTGGCCGGAGTCGAGGTGCAGTTGTCGGCGATGGGGCAGCAATTGGGCGCGCTAACTACCGCCGTCTACTCCGGCAAGTCGGAACTGGACAGTCTCAAGCGGCGCGTGGAACGCATCGAGCGGCGGTTGGAGTTGAGCGAACCGCCCCACTGAATTTTGAATTCCCCCGAATTCCGGGGATTTAGCGCCCGTCCGCCGGCGCCGATCACCGCCCGTACACCCCGAGCGTGTACGGCCCGCACCTTTACCGTGCCGCGCTCGCTGGCGTCGGTCCCGCTGGCAAACGCGATCTTGAAACAGGCCGGATTACCGAAAGCTTTTTGATCCGTTCGGCGCTTCCGAACTCGCGCTCAATCCGGGTCGTCGGTGGTGGCGATGTACACGTCGTCCACTTCGTTGATGTGAAAATGGCGGGGCTTGTCGGCAACCGGTAAATCGCCCTCGCTGCAAGCCGGATTTTTCCAGCATGTAGGCGCGCAGGGCCGGGTCGTTCAGGGTGGTTTCGTCGTGCTCCAGCCATTCGCGAACTTTGGGGTCTTGCGGCTGGAAGACGTGGACTTCGCGGTGGCCGCGCGCCAGCACCGCGTAGATGGGCGGATCGCCGAGTTCCATCAGCTTGGTGTATCCCATGCCCTCGTACATCCGCACCGTCTGTTTGACGCTGCCCAAGACGCTGCCGTCGCCCTCGTAAGAGGGACCTCGGTCGAAGCGGTTGCCTTTCTCCATCAGATAACGGCGGCAGGCTTTGATCGCGGCATCGAAGCTGCTCGTTTGTTTGCTGGTTTCGCTCACGAATAATTCCCCCATGCATCGAGTTCGCGGAAACAATAGCATCGATACGGCGCGAATCGCAGCGCCGCTCGTCGTGCTGGCCGTCGTCCTGATGATTGCACCGCAACGGGCGGTCGGCGATTCGCTGCCCGCGTGCCTGACGGTCGGCGGACAAGATACGATCCGATCCAGCCGTCCTGAACACCCGGCCGGAACCGGCGGAACTGCTGGGTCGCCTGGTTTACGCGGAAAGCCGCTCGACCGGCTTCGCCGACGATGGCGGCGTGCTATCAAGCCATCGCTTGGGGCGTCATGAACCGGGTGCGGCTGGGCGAGGCGTCGAGCGCGATGCGCCGCCGCTACGGCGACGGCGTTGCCGGGGTGATCTTCCGCAAGGGGCAGTTCAACCCCGCCGTGTCGCCCCGTTCGCCGTTCTCGCGGGATTTTCTGTGCCCGCAGGATTCCGCCCGTTGGGGCTTGGCGATGGAAGCGGCGCAAATCGCGCTGCGCGGCCGGGATAACCCCTTCATCCAGACCGCTTGGGAACGCGCGTCACGGCCTGTCGCTGGTGGTGAATTTCTATTATCCCGGTTCGTCGCAGGCGCGCGGGCCGCTGGCGCCGTGGGAGGGGGACGGAGGACTGCGTTTCATCGGCGCGGTTGCCGTCGGCGGGACCGTGCTGCCCGCCGAGCGCGTTCGGTTTTATCGGCTCGCGACACCGCCGGACGATGTTGGAACCCTCCACCACCCCTCGCTAAAAAACGCGACCAAGGGGCTTCGCCCCCTGAACCCCTGTAAATGGAAAAAGCAAACAGGTCAAAGGGTTAAAGTCCTGGCGAGACGGAACCCGACGCAGTCGTACCAGCTGCGCGCGGGCCGACCCAGTAGCGAGCGGCCGACCGCAACCACCTCCGGTTCGAGGCCCCACGAACCGCCCCGCAGCACCCGGGGACCGCCGTTCGATCCGGCATTCATAACATGACTGATTTAATTCAGAATAATCCTCGCTATACGCCGACGCCGTCCATTCCAAAACATTACCGGCCAAATCGTGGACTCGGTCATCGTCGCCCGTCATAACCCGCCACCAGTCCGCCGCCCCGCCCGGAAAACAGCCGACCGCGCTGGTGCGGTCGAGGCCGGATTCGGAGCTGTTGCAGCGCCAAGCTTCCCATCCGTCTCCCCACGGATAGCGCCGCCCCTCCGGCCCGCGCGCCGCCCATTCCCATTCGGCTTCCGTCGGCAAGCGGAAGGTTCCGGGTGGAAGCTGCAACTGCTCCGTCGAGCCAGCGGCAATAGGCTTCCGCTTCGTACCAGGAAACCCCGATCACCGGCTGGTTCGGCACGGTCCAGACCGGATCATTCCACAGCCAAGGTTCCGACTGGTTCTCTTCTTCCCGCCACCGCCAGCCGTCCGCGCTCCAATAGCGTTCCTCTCGATAACCGCCCTGCTCCACGAACGGTTTGAACTGCGCCACCGTCACCGGATAGGCGGCCAGTTCAAAATCGGCGATCTCCAGCGGCGCGGCATCGGCGGGCCAGTTCTCGTTATCGTCGGCTTCGGCATCCGGTTTCGCGCCGTTACCCAGGCGCAATCCGGTAAAGCCGGGAAACCGGCCGCTGTCGCGAACGGCTCGCGTGCCCGGAATCCGCACCCAGCGGATGTCCGGCAGGCCGTCCGAACGGAGTCCGACGCCGGGCCGGGGATCGCCCAGCGCCGCCAGCACGCGCCCGACCGCCGCCCGAGCTTGCGGTTCCTGGCGCAGCGCCGCCGGCGTTTCCACCAGCGCCACCGCATCGCTCACGATCCGGTCTTCCAACGCAGGTTCGCGGGCATCCGTGGGCACGCTCCGCCGCCAGCCTGGCAACAAGGTTCCCGCCAGCCACACCCGCCGCCAGTCGCCATCGTCGCGGTCCCGTGGTTCTCGGTCCTGGATGCAGTTCTGCCAGCAGCGTTTTCGCCAAATATGGATTACCGCCCTGCTCGTCGTGGCACAGGTGTTCCCCGTAAAACCGCGCCACTTCCCACCAGGCCGGATCGCCGGTCAGCGCGACGATTTCCCCAAGCCCCTTCGGTTGCTGCAACAGATAGAGCGCCGCCAAGTATTCCTCGAAGCTCAAATGGGGAAAGACGTAGCGGATCGCCGGTTCGGCCGCCTCTCCCGCGACGACCTGATCCACCAGCAGCAAACCGTTGGTATGCCGACAGTAATCCAGGAAAATATCGGCTCCATCCGACCCCAGCCAGCGGCGCATCACCCCGCCGATGATTACGTCGCTCACCAGCGCCCGGCCACCCTGCCGATCCCGCCCGCCGTCCCGGTGCGCCTCGAACGCGATTTCCCGCAAGCCCTGCTGCACCTTCAAGGCGGTTCCACCGTGCGGCAACAACTTGTCCAGCAAGGGCGGCCGTCGCGCCTCGCCTTCGCGCGCCCCTTGCCAGCGCAGCAGCAGGATGTCCACGCATTCCCGATACACCCCGACCCGGCTGTCCGGCAGTTCCTTGTAGGTGTGGACGATCACCATCACGGTGAGCAGCAGCGGCGTTCCCGCCAAGTCCCGCAAGCCGCGCGGATCGTTCGGGGCGAGCGCGGTTTTCAGGGTGCGCGCCTTGCCGGCGTAATCGACCGGACTGCCGGGATTCAAGACGGCCAGCGCGTGATACCAAGCGTCGATGAAGTGTTCGATCTGGTTCTGATCGAAATCGGCCAGTGTGTGTTCGGCCGCCCAGTTCAATTGCCACGCCGAATCCTGCCGGTAGCTGTGGACCCGGCAGGTCACCAAAATCCGGCAACGGGGATACAGGTCGGCGAACTCCTGGAGCGCCTGCTTGACCCGCGCACGCTGCGCGCCGGCCACTTCATCCAGACCGTCGAAGATCACCAGCCCGCCTTGATTTTCCAACTCTTTCAGCAACGGCTCGCCGAAACCGCGCAAAGCATCCCGCGCGTCCATCTGCTGGCGGATGAAAACTCCGATCTGGCCGGCGCTTCCGGGACCGGTCGCCGGCAGGCCGGCCGCCAGTTGGCGCAGCGGCACGAACACCGGCAGCAGGGCGGACCCGATCCAGCCCGGCAGCCGTTCCGCCAGATTCGCGGCGTCCGGTTCCAGCAACGCTTCCGCCAGAGTTAAACAGAGATAGCGCCCCAGCGTGCTCTTGCCGGAACCCGGCTGCCCCAGCAGCACCATGCGTTGCATCTTTCGCGTGACAGAGCGCTTCCACCGCGCCCAGCGGCGGTTGCTTGTAATCTTCTATGCCTTGCAGGTAGAGCGCCTTGGGGCGAGGCGTGGTCACGTACAGCGCGACGTACACCTGCTCCAAGGTCAACCGCCGGGCGGCGGGATCGGCGGATCGCTCGTCGAGCACATCCAGCGGGATAGTCCGCCACTCGCTGGCCCGCAAACGCAGATAAGCCGCCCGCAAGGTGGCAGGATCGGGCGGCGGTAGTGCGGGAGGGCTCGAATCCAACGGAAGTACGGGAGCGGTCGCGCTATTCCTTTGGTCGGCATCGTCCGAAGATGGAGATGGCCGAGGGAAGAAATGCGTGTAAACCGCCCAGGTGCCGACCAATACGGCCGCAAGACCACCGCCGATCAATGTCAATATTTCCTGATTTTGTCGGCTCACCCAACCAAGTCCAAATCGTCTTGCCAGTCCATCACATTTCAAAATCCTGGTTGTCCTGTCAAGAACCCCAGCAAACGCGCCACCGAATCCGGCAGCGAGTCTATCCTTGAATGATAGGGCATTCTCGCCAACCTGATGGAGACGCCACCATGAACCGAATTGGAACCGTGTTGCTGGAATTCGACCCCCGACCTGAACAAGCTGCGCAAAGACAAAAAGCTGTCGGACGGGCTCTCGGCCGTGGTGCAGATCGGCCAACACGCTCTGGGTCGCCAACGACGAAGCGCTG
Source organism: Candidatus Competibacter sp. (assembly GCA_037045685.1). Taxonomy (GTDB): domain Bacteria; phylum Pseudomonadota; class Gammaproteobacteria; order Competibacterales; family Competibacteraceae; genus Competibacter_A. The sequence goes on along the minus strand of JBAOII010000014.1, from coordinate 111,776 downwards.
AGCCTGGAACGGCTGTCCCGCCAGGGCGAAACCGGCGACGGCGCAATCCGCTACGCCGACCACCAGCAATTCCCGCTGCACGATTTTCTGCAACTGCCCGTGCCGCCCAAGGAGGGAGACGACAAGATCGAGGAAGCCGACATCGAAGGGCTCGACTACGACAGCGGCTATCTCTGGCTGGTCGGCTCGCACAGCCTGAAGCGCGATAAGCCGAAGGAAGACAAACTCCATCGCAAAGAACACTGAACGCTTGGCTAAAGTCGGCCGCGACGGCAACCGCTTTCTTCTCGCCCGCATTCCCCTGTCGGACGACGCCACGCCATCGCTAAAGCGGACGGTCGAACGGGACGGCCACTCGCGCACCGCCGCCCGCTTGGCCGGCAACCAGAAAAGCAACGCGCTGACCAGAGTGCTGGCCAGCGACGAACACCTGGGACCCTTCCTCGCCATCCCCGGCAAAGACAACGGCTTCGACATCGAAGGGCTGGCCGTCGCCGACGACCGCGTTTTCGTCGGACTGCGCGGCCCGGTGTTGCGCGGCTGGGCGGTCGTCCTGGAACTGGCCCTGGAAGAACAGGACACTACCACCCTGACGCTGAAACCCATCGGACCGGATGGTCGGCCCTACCGCAAGCACTTTCTCGACTTGGGGGGCTTGGGCGTGCGCGACCTGTGCGCGCAAGGCGACGACTTGCTGGTTCTGGCGGGTCCGACCCTGACGGTCGCCGGACCGCAAAAAATCTTTCGCTGGCCGGGCGGTGCGCGGCCCGACCGCGAATCGCTGGTATTCGGCAAAGACCTGCCGACCGTTCTCGACGTGCCCGGCGACGCTGGCCCGGAACAAGCGGAAGGCATGGCGTTGTTGGACTGCAACGGCGGCGAAGGCCGCTCCATTCTGGTGGTCTACGATGCCGCCGCAGAACCGCCAACGGGACGAAAACACCGTCGAAGCCGACCTCTTCGCTTTGGCCGATTAGAGACGTTTCCCTTCACCTCCAATCTTTTCTCCCGCCGGAAGAGGAACTTCCCGGACGGTCTATACTTGGTTTCCGATCCGTTCGCCGAACGCGAACGCTTTGAACCTTTTTGACCCCGCCGGGGAATAGCCAATGAACGGGTGAGCGTTATCGCCACCCGTGGAGTAACCGACCGATGAACCAGCACCCCGCGCCGTCGCCGCGCCCCGTCGCTGGGACCGCCACCGCGAGCGCCGATCTGGAGCTGATCCGCGCGGTGGCGCGCAAGGACCGTCAAGCCTTCAAACAACTGTACGACCGCTTCGCGCCGCGCATCGGGAGCTATCTGCTCAAGCTCCTGAAGCGCCCCGAACTGGTGGACGAAGCCGTGAACGATACGATGCTGGCGGTCTGGCAAAGCGCCGACCGCTTCGACCCCGCCGCCGGACAGCTCCTGACCTGGCTGTTCGGCATTGCCCACCACAAGGGGCTCAAGGTGTTGCGACAAAACGCAAAATTCCGCGCCGACCAGTCCATCGACACGCTGCCCCCGGCCGCGCTCGACGAAGCCGAGGACCGGGAAGAAGCGCCGCAAGCCGCCGCCCCGCACGGCCCGGAACAGACCGTCATGGGCTGGGAGCTGGGCGGAATCCTGAAGTGGGCGCTGGAGCAACTGTCGCCCGAGCATCGCGGCGTGATCGAACTCACCTTCGGCGAAGATCGCTCCTACCCGGAGATCGCGGAGATCGTCGGCTGTCCGCTCAACACCGTCAAAACCCGCATGTTCCACGCCCGCAAGAAGCTGGCCCAACTGCTGGCCCGGCGCGGCTATTGGGATGCCGCCACGGCGGAGGAGTAAGCCCATGCCCACGACCACCGACGACCGCTCGACCTTGAACCCGCACGAGGAAATCGAGGCGCTGCTGCCCTGGTACGCGAACGGCACCCTGACCCCGGCCGAAACGGCGACGGTGGAACAACACCTCGCCCAATGCCCCGCCTGCCGCGCCGAACTGAAGCAGTGCCACGCGCTCGCGACCGCTGTCCGGGACAACGCGGAAAGCTGGCAGCCGGCGCCCGGCGGATTCGACCGGCTGATGGCCGAAATCGATCGCCTGGAACCGAAGCCGACGCCGGCCAAAACCCGTTCCCCTCCCCTCTTCCAGCGCATCCTCGACTGGCTGGGCGCAACGCCCAATCCTGTGCGCTGGACCTTGGCGCTGGAAAGCATGGCGGTGGCGGCGCTGCTTCTGGTCGTCGCCCTGCCGATGATCGAGGACCGCGCCCGACTACGAAACCCTGTCCAGCGGCGCCGAACAGACGACGACCGGACCCCGCTTGCGCGTCGTGTTCGCCGATTCGGCCACGGTCGGCGAAATCCGGCAATTGCTGCAAGACATCGACGGCAACATCGTCGCCGGGCCGACCGCGCTGGGCGTCTACACCGTCGCCCTGCCGAGCGGGGAACGCCCGGAACAGCGGCTCGCCAGCGCGTTGACCCGCCTGCGTGCCCGCAGTCAAGTCCGGCTGGCCGAACCCGTCGCGGGCGGAGGTGCGCCATGAGTTTCCCGAAACGGTGGCGGATGGCCGGCGTGGCGGGCGTCGTGTTGCTGGCCTTGAGCGCCTGCGCCAGCTCGCCGGACCCCGAAGCGGGAGCGGGAGCGGTCATCGACGAGCCGGGCGTCCCCAAACAGTTGCGGTCGCGGCAAATCATCGTGGCCCTGCCCGACCGGCTTCGGGCGGAGTGGCCGGCCATCGCCCGCGAGTTGCAGGAACAATACCGGCTCCGGCCGGTCGGCGAATTCCCGCTGACCTCCATCGGCGTCCAGTGTCTCGTCTACCAAGTGCCGGCCGACCAACCTTTGGAGACCGTGATCGCCCGGTTGAAAACCGATCCGCGCGTCGAGCTGGTGCAGCCCAACCAAAGCTTCGAGGGCCTGCAAACCGCGACGCCCGACCCCTACGCCGAAATGGCTTATGGCGCGAAGTTGCTTCGGGCCGATCTGGCGCACCGGGTCAGCACCGGCCAAGGCGTGACCGTGGCGGTGATCGACACCGGGGCTGACACCGACCACCCGGACTTGCGGGGACGAATCGCCGAAACCGCGACTTTCGTGGAAGGCGGCGAGCCGTCGTTTCGCGCGGACCGGCACGGCACGGCGGTGGCCGGCATCATCGGCGCCCGCGCCGACGGGACGGGCTTCGACGGGATCGCGCCCGAGGCGCGGTTAGACGTGTTCAAGGCGTGCTGGTATTCGGACTCGACGGCGGCCAAGGCCCGGTGCAGCAGTTGGACCTTGGCGAAAGCGGTCGATCACGCCATCAACCACGATATCAAGGTGATGAATCTCAGCTTGGGCGGGCGGGCGGACGATTTGCTGGCGCGCTTGCTGGCGGCGGCTGACCAGCGTGGCATCGTCGTGGTGGTGGCGACATTGGAAAATCCCGAAGACCCCGGCTTTCCCGCATCGTTGACCACCGTGATTCCGGCGGTCGCCTGCGACGTGAACGGCCACGTTGCTCCGTCCCATTGGCGCGGCATCGCCTTCGCGGCGGCGGCGCCCGGCGTCGATGTCGTCGCGCCGGTTCCCCATACCGGCTATGCGTTGATGTCGGGCAGCTCGCTGGCCGCCGCCCACATCACCGGCGTCGTCGCGCTGTTGCTGCAACGAGCACCACAAGCAACGCCCGACCAAATTCGGACCGCGTTGCGGACCACCGCCAAGCCGATTGCCGGATCGAATTCGGCCGGCGCCACGCGCATCGGTCTGGTCGATGCCTGCGCCGCGCTGGCCCGGCAAGCGCCTCAACTCGCGTGTCCTTGAAGCCGGCGCAGTTCACGTTTCGCTCGCTCTCTTCTCTCTGCTATGGACGAGGGGTCGAGCACGCCGGGTCGGATCGGTCGGGCAACCATTTCAGCAGGGCGGCGAACAGCGCATCGGGATCGACCGGTTTGCCGACGTGGTCGCTCATGCCCGCCGCCAGGCACGCCTGCCGGTCCTCGTCGAAAGCGTTGGCGGTCATGGCGAGAATCGGAGTCCGCTCGTAACCCGGCAATTGGCGGATGGCGCGGGTGGCGTCCAAACCGCCCAGTACCGGCATCTGCACATCCATCAGGATCAGGTCGTAGGCCGCGCGGCGCGTTTTTTCCACCGCCTGTGCCCCGTCGTCCGCCACATCAACCGCGAAACCTTCCTCCCGCAGCAGGATCAGCATCACTTCCTGGTTGATCGGATTGTCCTCCGCCAGCAATAGCCGGGCACCGGGGTAACGGCGGCCCAAGGCTGGGCCAGCGACGACGGGAGCGGGTTTCGGCTGAAGCGTGTCGTTGCGCTTATTCAGGCACACGGTGCACCAAAACGCGCTGCCGACGCCGGCTTGGCTCTCGACGCCGACCTCTCCGCCCATGAGTCGGGCCAACCGCCGGTTGATGATCAAACCCAGTCCGGTGCCACCGTACTGGCGAGTGGTCGAACTGTCGGCTTGCTCGAAGGCTTCGAACAAGCGCGGCAAAACGTCCGGTGCGATGCCGATGCCGGTATCGCGCACCTCGAAGCGGACCCGCGCCTCGGCGGGACGGTCTTCCAATACCCGTCCGCACAGCGTGATCGACCCCCGTTCGGTAAATTTCACTGCGTTGCTCAAATAGTTGAGCAACAGTTGAGTCAAGCGGATCGGGTCGCCGCGCACCGCCCGAACGCCGGCCAAAGCGGGATCGAGTTCGACCCTCAGATCCAAACCCTTGGCCCGCGCCTTGTCGGCGACCAGTTCGGGCACACGGCGCACCACGTCCTCCAGGTCGAAGTCGACCTGCTCCAGGATCAGTTTGCCGGCCTCGATCTTGGACAGATCCAGAATGTCGTTGAGAATCGCCATCAAATGGTGAGCCGCATCCATCATCTTGCCCAGCTTGTTTTGCTGCGCGGGGGTCGGCCGATCCCGTTGCAGCAGGTGGGCAAAGCCGAGGATGACGTTCATCGGCGTGCGGATCTCGTGACTCATGTTGGCCAGAAACGTGCTCTTGGCCCGGTTGGCGGCTTCGGCGGCATCGCGGGCGGCGGCCAGTTCGGCGGTGCGTTCCACCACCCGCCGCTCCAGGTCGGCGTTGAGCCGCCGGACTTCTTCTTCCGCTTGTTTGCCTTCGGTGATGTCCTGACAGAACGCCATGAACCGCTCGTCGGTGAGCCGCACGGCGCGCACCGACATCCAGATGATGCGCCCGTTCCGCGTTTTAAAACGCAAATGGTCATCGGCAAACCCCTCGTCGACCACCGTCGCAAAGTGGCGCAACCCGGCATCACGGTCTTCCGCAGCGACGATGTCCGGGATGCTCAGATCGAGCAACGCGGCGGTTTCGTAATCCACCAGTTCGGCGGCGGCGCGGTTGACTTCCACGAAACGGCCCGTCCGGTCCGCCACGAATAGCCCGAGCGGAGCGTGTTCGACGTAGGAGCGGCATTTCGCCTCGCTCGCCCGCAAGGCCGCCTCGGCGCGCTGGCGTTCGGTGATGTCGCGGAAAAAACCTTGCAGCGCGGCCGTGCCGTCGGGCAGTTGAATCAAGGCGGTACTGATCTCGACCGGAACGCGCTGGCCATTGCCCGCGTAGATGTCGGCGACGATGAACGAACTTTCGCCTCTCGCGTGCCGCAAAAATTTGGTCGCATACTTTTCTTCCTCGCCCGGCGGATGCAGGGCGGTCTGGTGCAGGCCGATCAGTTCGGCGCGCGACCGGGCCATCAACGCTTCGGCGGCTTTATTGACCTCGCGGATCGCACCAGTGGCTGCATCGGCCACGAAAATGGCGTCGCGCGACTCCTCGAACAGCGCCCGGTAGCGCCCTTCGCTGGCTCGCAATTTTTCCTCGATTGCCTTGCGCTCGGTAATGTCGGCGAACATGCCGAAAGAACTGCGAAACTGCCCTTGGGCATCCATCAGTGGAACGCCGGAAACGAGGGTCCACAGCGCACTGCCATCCCGACGACAGAATCGGTGTTCGTAATGTGCCGACCGGCCCTGATGACGGCCTCGCATCCGCTCCTGGTGAGCGGGGAGATCCTCCGGGAACATGAAGAACTCCACCACCTGCCCGAGCATGTCCTGAGCCGAATAGCCGAGCATGTCGGCCATGCGCGAATTGACGAAGGTCGTCCGATGGTTCTCGTCCATGCTCCAGATACCCTCGCTGGCGGTATCCACGATGCGGCGGTAGCGCTCCTCGCTGTCCCGCAATGCCCGCTCGGCCCGCTTGGCCCGCCGCAAGGCCCAGGCTCAGCCCGACGATGACCAGCGACAGCAGCGCGATCACCGCCAGCGCGACCCACACTTTGCGCCGGTGCTGCGCGTAGAAGGAAACCGGGCGGTTGATGACGGTGCTGCCGGCGGGCAAGGCTCCTGGATCGATGCGGAAGCGGCGCAGTTGCACGTCGTCGAACTGGGGGCGAGAGTGGCTGTTTTCGACCGGAATTTGGGCCGGGTCTTCCCCGGCCAGCACCCGCAAGGCCAGTTCGCCCGCCTGCGCGCCGTGTTCCTTCCCCGCCAGCAGCAGACCCCCCACGATGCCGTGTCCCAGCCGGGTTTCGTGCATGGCGTACACCGGCGCGGGGCTGGCGTCGGCGATGCGCCGCGTGCTTTCTTCCCGGCTGAACACCTGCCCATCCCGGTCGGTGACGTAGGTGGGCAGCAAAATCACTGTATCGGGAGGCAGCGATTTGAGTTGCTGTTCCAGCTCGGCGAAGGGCACGTCGGGCGAAAAAGTGACGTTCACCCGGTCCCGGAACGCGGGCAGGATGGCGTCCACCTCGCGCCGCACGGCGAGGCCGGAGGCGGTGTAATCGTGCACGACCAAGACATTTTTCGTCCGAGGATGCAGGCGCAAGGCCAGTTCCAAGGTGCCGGCCATATCCTGGGTTTCCGCCACGCCGGTCATGCGCTCCCGATCCTGGAGCCATTCCGGCCGAAAGCCGTTGATGCCGGCGAAGACGACCGGGACGCCGGGGAACAAGTCACCACGGTATTTCAGGACGAGATCGAGGGCGGGATTGTCGAGCACGATCAGCAGGTCGACCCGGCGACCCTGATATTTCCGGACCAAGTGTTCCTTGAGCAGGGCCAGATAGTCGGGGCCGGGAAAGCGCTTGGCGTCCAGATATTCGATCACCGGCACGAGATCGGGATCGGCGCGGCGCAAGGTCGGTATCAGACCGGCCAGTTCGTTATCCGTCCAGGCTTCGCCGGGATGGTAGGAATTCAGGATCACCACGGTGGGCGGCGATCCCGGTTTCCGATCCGGTTCGGCGCCGGCCACCGCCAAGTCCAACGATCCGAGCAACACGAAACCGATCAGCCAGGCAACCAGAGTGGCTGGCCCGAATCGAATCGCGGCTTTCGAGAGTCCAGACGACATCGATGCGATTTCGTGTATGTTCGTGCCGTTCATCCCGCCTCCCGCGCGCCAACTCGATTGTTCCCAGAATTTTCTTTTTATCGATAAGGTATTTTACCTTCTCTGTCTACAAAACACGACGGTCGGCGAGCAAACACCGGGGCAATCGTGTTAGTGGGATGACCGCTTACAAGCGTTCAACGCTCGCGCAACGCCCGCCGCAGGGTGGCGGCGACGGGTTCCAGCAGATAGTCCAGCACGGTGCGCTCGCCGGTCTTGATGAACAGTTCCGCGCGCATTCCGGGCTGGAGATGCACGCCGTCGCCAGCCGCTTGCAGGGAAGCCGCATCCACCGCGACCTGAGCGATGTAATGCTGGGTGCCGGTGCGCGGATCGCTGAGCTGGTCGGCGGAGATGTAGCGCACCGCGCCGTGCAGCAGCGGAGTGGTGCGGGTCGGATAGGCGGTCAGGCGGATGTCTGCGGACTGCTCCAGCCGCAGGTCGTCGATATCGTCGAGACCGACCCGCGCCTCGACCAGCAACGGCTGCGACTCCGGCACGAGGTCCAGCAAGCGCTCGCCGGGCCGCGCCACGCCGCCCACCGTGAACACCTGCAAATCGACCACTTGGCCGGCGATGGGGGCGACGATGGCCTGTCGGGTCACGGCGTCGCGCGAGGGCCGCTGCTTTTCCTCCAGATCGGCCAACTGCGCGCGGACGGCGCTCGACTCGTCGGCCGCAGCCTGCGTGTACTGGTTGCGGAACGCCGTCGCGCGGGAGCGCAATTCTTCCATCCGCTGCCGGGTCCGGGCGATGGCCGCGCCGAGTTCGGCCTGACGCGCCAGCCGCTCCTGCTGCGCCCGCTTGAGCGCCAGCACCTGCACCTTGGCGACCACCTGCTGCTGCTGTCCCGCTTCGTTCGCCCGCACTTCCTCGGCCAACAGCCGGCTCGCCTCCTTCTCGGCGGCCAGTTGCGCCTGGAGGCTGACCTGTTCCTTTTCGGTTTCCGCGACCTGATCGTCGAACGATTTCAACTGGCGCTCCAGCGCCGCGCGCTTGGTTTGAAACTGGGCGGTTTCCATCCGCAGCAGTTCCGCGATCCTGGCGTCTCCGGCGCGGGCGCGCAGCCGCTCCGGGAAAACCGGCTCGGAGCGAAACTCGCGTTCGGCTTGCAACCGCGCCGCCTTGGCGGCGGCCGCATCCCACTGGCCCGCCAGCAAATCCAGACCGGCGGTGGCGCGCTCGTCTTCCAGCACGATCAGGGTTTGCCCGGCCGCGACTCGATCGCCGTTGCGGACCCGGATTTCCTTGACGATGCCGCCTTCCAGATGCTGCACGCTTTTGTGGTTGTCGGTCACTTTCACCACGCCGGAGACGACGACGGCGCCGGCCAAGGGCGTTCGGCCGAGCAGCAAGCCGCCGCCGCCGAACGCGACGACCACCACCAACAGACCGAGGCGAATGGCCTTTCGGCCCTCTTCGAGCGCGGGAGGAGCGAGCGAAACCGGATCGGTGGCCGACGGTGCCGCGTTTTGGCTCGGCTCGCGCGCCGGGCGCCTTCTTCCGATCTGCACCACGGTATTGTCGTTGGTCATGGCGGTTCTCCTCGACGGATCGTCTAAGCGGTTATTCCCGCCCGGACCGGCAACGGTTCAACCGCTTCGCAAGCAATTTTTGATCTGCAAACCATCTCGCGCCGCTCGTCCGAACCCGCGAACCACTCCAGCGGGGCAGAAGGTGTTTGGGCCAGATTGATCTATCGGGCGGGTCGAAATGGTCTACTCGGTGGATCTTATTGGCTTGTTCGGGCGATGGCTCAGGTTCGTTTAATCGGAATAGCCAAGGCATTTCCCAGGTTTGCGACCATCAATTCCGAGGTTGGTACATAAGTTGCCATTAAAAGCTACGAAACAAGGCTTTTATGACTCGGATGATGACACGATCACGGCGATGATCAGCGCGTCAGTTAGTCGAACTCCGGATCGTCCGCCTTCTATAACTCATTCTTTTTTTAGCAAATTGACAAGGAGCGGAGAAATGCTGTTCTATCCATTAGATGGTCAATATGTAGTCTTTCCGGGTTCGATCTATGCAACTTATCTTATTGATGCGGATTGCCCGAATCCGTGTCGAAAGTATCACATCAGCTCGGCAGTTACCTGCGGGCACGCGGTTGCCAATATCGTCTTGCCCATCTTGAGAGAAACAAACACACATCACAAGATTGTCAGAGATTGGCAATCGCTGCTCAGACAAACTGATGGTGATTTTGCGGATCAAGCTGGCAAATTCATTACAGTTTATATGCGCCCAGGAGTAGGATTTCGAAATGCATTATTACAGGCAATCAATGTAGAGCTGCAAAATGCTCGAGGGACTATGCCTTGTCCAAAACAGCCAACATTGCGCCTCGGTCGCGGTGGACCCGAAGATACGCGAATCTACGAAACTCCAGTTTTCAGCGGCCCGAAGGGCCCGTTCATTTTTGGAGGCTTCGTGGTCGATCCAAATGAATGAAGGAAGATGCCCGGCTCCGCCAAACCGACCGGCGACCACCGGCAGAAGGGGCGAGCCGATTCACGTCGGCGGTTCCCCGGCAAAAGCGGGGAGATCGCCGGTCGGGACGTACCAAGGCGCTCGGGAATCCCAATAAATGTTCCGGGTCGGGGTGATGCCCGGATCGTCGTCCAGGGCGCCGGCCGGCACCAGGAACAGCTTGCCGTTTCGGGTGCGCCACGGCAGCGCCGAACCGCACACGCCGCAGAAGCCGGTGCAGTAGTATTCGGCCGTGGGCAACTCGTAGCGTTTCACGCTGGCTTCGCCCCGCGTCCAGGTCAATTGCTCGGCCTTCACCAGCAGATTGGCCCCGTGGGCCGAACCGGAACGCTTCCGGCACCGGGAGCAGTGGCAGTATTGGAAAAACAGGAAGGGCGCCCGAACGGTGAAAGCCACCGCGCCGCACAAACAGGAACCCCGGATCGTCGATTGGTCCATTCATTTTCTCCTCGCCAACGGTTTCGGTGATTCCGAAGCCGGTTCGGGCGTCGCGCCACCGGGATACAATAGCGTCGCGCCGGACGATCCGGCATCAGAGGTTGCCATGAAACACTGGGGGTTGACCGTCTTACTGGCTCTGCTCGCCGCGCCGGCGCTGGCCGCGAACAAGTGCGTCGAAGTCAGCGGGCGGATTTTCTATCAGGACGCGCCGTGTCCGGCGAACACCCGTGGCGGCGATATGAGTTTGAACGCCAATCGGCCGTTCACCGGCCAAGCCAAGCCTCCGCCCACGATCGCTCCGCCCCTCATCACGCCGAGCACGCCGGAGAAGCCCGATCAAGGCGGCCAAGACGAGGACGAGAAGCGTCCCGAAGACGCCGGATGACAGCGCGGTTTTGCCGCCGCACACCACGAGGCGAGCGCCGTCAGCGATCCCAAGGATTCGGCAAGCTCGGGTCGATGCCGTATCGAGCCATGGCCCGCTCGACGTTGGCTCGGTCGATCCTATCCTCGTCGGCCAGCGCCTTGAGGGCGGCGACGGCGATATGGTGCCGATCTACCTCGAAAAACCGGCGCAACGCGGCGCGGGTGTCGCTGCGCCCGAAGCCGTCGGTGCCCAAGGTCACGTAGCGGCGCGGCACCCACGCCCGGATCAGATCCGGCACCGCCCGCAGGTAATCGCTGACCGCGACGATCGGCCCGGCGGTCGGCGCGAGGCAACGCTCGACCCAGCTTGAGGCCGGTTCGGCGGCCGGATGCAAACGGTTGCGCCGCTCCACATCCAAACCGTCGCGCCGCAGCTCGGTGAAGCTGGTGACGCTCCACACGTCGGCGGCCACGCCCCAATCCCGTTCCAGCAACTCGCCGGCGGCGAGGGCTTCCCGCAGCAGGGTTCCGGCGCCGAGCAGTTGCACGCGCGGCTCGCCGCCGGTATCGGCCGTCTCGCGCAGCCGGTACAGGCCCCGCAAGATGCCGTCCTCGGCGCCTTCGGGCAGGGCGGGATGGACGTAGTTCTCGTTGGTGACCGTCACGTAGTAGAACACGTCTTCCCGGTTCTCCAGCATCCGCCGCACGCCGTCCCGCAGGATCGCGGCCAACTCGTAGCCGAAGCAGGGATCGTAGGCCACGCAACTGGGCACCACGGAAAACAGCAGATGGCTGGAGCCGTCCTGGTGCTGCAAGCCTTCGCCGGACAGCGTGGTGCGCCCGGCGGTGGCGCCGATCAGGAATCCCCGACAGCGCGAATCGCCGGCCGCCCAGATCAGGTCGCCGATGCGCTGGAAGCCGAAGGCGGAATAAAAGATGTAGAACGGCAACATCGGCACGCCGTGGGCGCTGTAGCTGGTGGCGGCGGCGATCCAGGAGGCCACGGCGCCGGCCTCGGTGATGCCCTCCTCCAAAATCTGGCCGTCCCGCGCCTCCTTGTAGTAAAGCAGCTCGTCCTTGTCCTCCGGCTCGTACAACTGGCCCACCGAGGAATAGATGGCGACTTGCCGGAACAGCGCCTGCATCCCGAAGGTGCGCGCTTCGTCGGCCACGATCGGCACCAGCGCCGGCCCGATGTCCGGGTCGCGCAACAGGTGGGAGAACAGTTGCACGAACACCATGGTGGTGGATTCCTCCCGACCGTGGCCGCTCTCCAAAAATCGGGCGAACGCGGCCAGCGGGGGCGCGGTCCGCGCCGGACCTTGGCCGACCCGCGCCGGCAGGTAGCCGCCGAGCGCCTGCCGCCGGGCGTGCAAGTATTTCATTTCGGGGCTGTCGGCGGCCGGCTGGTGGAAGCGTAGGCCGATCACGTCGGCGTCGGACAGCGGTAGCTCGAAGCGGTCGCGAAAGGCCAGCAGCGCCTCGGCCTCCAGCTTCTTCTGCTGGTGGGCGCCCATCTTGCCCTGGCCCCAGTGGCCCATGCCGTAGCCTTTCTTGGTCTGGGCCAGAATGACGGTGGGCTGGCCGGTGTGGTGTACGGCCGCGTGATAGGCGGCGTAAATCTTCACCGGATCGTGGCCGCCGCGCTTTAACTTGTCGATATCCTCGTCCGAGAGATGGGCGACGATGGCCCGCAGTTCGGGGTATTTGTTGAAGAAATGCTCGCGGTTGAACCGCCCGTCGGTGGCGGCGTACTGCTGCAATTCGCCATCGACCGTCTCGTGCAGCCGCTTGAGGATCACGCTGTCGTGGTCGCGGGCGAACAGCGGGTCCCAGTCCGAACCCCACAGCAGCTTGATGACGTTCCAGCCCGCGCCGGCGAACAAGCCTTCCAGCTCCTGAACGATGGAGCCGTTGCCGCGCACCGGCCCGTCCAGGCGTTGCAGGTTGCAGTTGACCACGAAAATGAGGTTGTCCAGCAGCTCGCGCCCGGCCAGCGACAGGCCGGCCAACGCCTCCGGTTCGTCCATCTCGCCGTCGCCGACGAAGGCCCACACCTTGCGGCCGGCGGTCGCGAGGATGCCGCGATTTTCCAGGTAGCGCATGAAGCGCGCCTGATAGATGGCCTGGAGCGGGCCGAGCCCCATCGAACCGGTCGGAAACTGCCAGAACTCCGGCATCAGATACGGGTGACAGTAAGACGACAGGCCCTGGCCGGCGACCTCCCGCCGGTAGTTGTCAAGATGAGTCTCGCCGAGCCGCCCTTCGAGAAAGGCGCGGGCGTAGACGCCGGGGGCGGAATGGGGCTGGAAGAACACCAGATCCCCGGCTTGACCGGCGCGGAAAAAGTGGTTGAAGCCGACCTCGAACAGATCCGCCACCGAGGCGTAACTGGCGATGTGACCGCCCAGCTCGGTGGAAAACTGGTTGGCCCGCACCACCATCGCCAGCGCGTTCCAGCGCACCAGCGCGATCAGCCGCTGCTCGGTTTCCAGCGTTCCCGGAAACTGGGGTTGGTCGGCGAGGGCGACGGTGTTGCAGTAAGGCGTGCTCCACACCGGCGGCAGCGCCACCCGTCGGGCGCGGGCGCGGTCGAACAGCTTGCGCAACAGGAAAGTGGCGCGGTCGCGGCCTTCGTTCTCGATGACGGCATCGAGCGCTTGCAGCCACTCTTCGGTCTCGGTCGGGTCCGGGTCCGGCGGCAAAACGGCCCAGTGGCCGGAGAAGCTGAAATCGGAGCGGTCGATCATGGGCGGAATCCGGGATGGGAACCGGGAAGATGCCGGTCGCGGGGAAAATGGCTCTCGGCGGCGATCTGACCCGCCGCCGGCGGATCGCGATACCCGAAAGTGCCCCGCCGTCGCTTTCGGGTATCGCGCCCGGCCGGATCAGTCGGCCTTGGACGTATCGCGCGCCTTCAGGGTCAGCTTGGGATAGGGCGGCGTCGGGGGTGATTCCGGGGCCGGCGCTTCCGGCGCCTTCGCCGCCGGCGCGGGCGGTTCCGACACCGGCGCGGCTTCGGGTTTCGGTTTTTTCTCGAACACCTGCAAAGCCGGATGCTTGAGGCTGATCACCTCGCCCGCGAAATGCTCCAGCGACCCGCTCAGCGCGGCCACCCAGTTGGGATAATCTTTCGCCGCCTGTTCCAGCTTGCGCCAGACCTTCTGCGGCAGAATCGCGGTCACGACGCCCTCGCCGGTCTGGATGCCGATCTTGATCCCGTCCTGGACCCGCAGCGGCTGAGGCAGTTCGGAAAATTTCACCGTGAGTTCGAGACGACCGGACACGAGATGCTCCTTGGGAATCGGGGTATCGTTGGGGGGTGTAGTTTTGCGGGGATCGGGGCGGGGCTCGCGGGCGAAATCGGCCTCGGCTTCGGTCACCACCCCGGCCGGCTGGCCCAGCAGGTCGATGCGGACGGCGCCGGCGCGCAAGGCTTTCTGGTAGCGCCGGGTGTGGGTGTAAGCCGCCATCGCCCGCCGGACCGCTTGCCGGTCGTGGCCGGCGGCGATCAAATCCCGGTGGATGCCCACTTTCACCGGCCTGGGCTGTTGCCAGTCGAAGCAGGCCGGAAACAGCTCTTCCAGCGGGAACCGTTCGGGCGCCGGTTTCGGCGGCGCGGATGAGGGCGACGGATTTGAATCGGACATGGCAGGCATTATCGATGGCGGCATCGCCGACAAGTGTAGCGGATCGCGTCCGCCAGAACAGGGGGCACTCCACTCGAAGGCGCGGAATTCGATCCTGGCATCAAATCATTTACGGCTTCTTTACATGATGCCCACCGGATTTTACCCCGTTTTTTCAACCATCGGTCCATGCTTTATGCCATCGAAATGGTCGTGTGGAGGTGCGCCATGGACGATCTGTTCATGCTGGGCGTCATGCTCGGTTTTTACCTGTTGATGACCTGTTTGATCGAACTCTGCGCCTGGCTCGTCCGGAGGCGCTGACCTTACCCTCATCCACCGATGTCCCATCACATTGCCCTTACACGCGGAGGCGCTGTATGGATCTCATCTATCTCGCTGGAATATCGTTGTTTTTTATGCTGGCCGCCGGCCTAGCGGTCGGCTGCGCCAAACTGGGAGGTACCCAATGACCTGGCTCTACATTCTCGGCAGCCTCGTTTCGGTCGGGCTGCTGATTTATCTCGTCGCCGCCCTGCTGATGGCGGAGGATTTATGATGACCCCGCACGCCTGGTTGCTGCTCGGACTTTTTCTGCTCGTTCTTCTGGTTTTGGTCAAACCGCTCGGCATTTATATCGCGAACGTGATGGAAGGACGCCCCAGTTTGGCGCTGCGTGTCGGTGGCCCCATCGAAGCGGTGATCTATCGCCTTTGTGGCGTCCGCAAGAACGAAGAGATGGGGTGGTTGCGCTACGCGCTCGCCATCCTGCTATTTAACGGGCTGGGGGTGTTCGCCGTCTATGCCCTGCAACGGATCCAGCTCTGGCTGCCGTTCAATCCGCAACAGATGGCCAACGTCAGCCCCGATTCGGCGTTCAACACCGCCGTCAGCTTCGTCACCAACACCAACTGGCAGGGCTACGCCGGCGAATCGACCATGAGCTATCTCACGCAGATGCTCGCGCTGGCCGTGCAGAATTTCCTGTCGGCGGCGACCGGAATCGCCGTCGTCATCGCCTTGATCCGGGGTTTTGCCCGTCACACCGCCAAGAGCATTGGCAACGCCTGGGTCGATCTGACGCGGGTCACGCTCTACATACTGTTGCCGCTGTCGCTGGTGTTCGCGGTGTTCCTGGTGAGTCAGGGCGCGATTCAGAATTTCGCCGCCTATCAGGACGTCGCGACGGTGGACATCACGACCTATGAACAGCCCAAGCTGGACGCCGCCGGTCAACCTCTCAAAGACCAGCAGGGTAATCCGGTCATGGAGCCGGTCACCACTCAAACGCAGACGGTGGCTATGGGACCGGTCGCCTCGCAGGAAGCGATCAAGATGCTGGGCACCAACGGCGGTGGTTTCTTCAACGCCAATTCGGCGCATCCCTTCGAGAACCCGACGCCGTTGACCAACTTCTTCCAGATGCTGTCGATTTTTCTGATACCGGGCGCGCTGTGCTACACCTTCGGCCGCATGGTCGGCGATACCCGCCAGGGCTGGGCCGTGCTCGCCGCCATGACCGTCCTGTTCGTGGTCATGGCCGTCGCGGCGATCTCTTTCGAGCAGCAGGGCAATCCGCTGTTCGCCACCGCCGGCGTCGATCAGACCGCCAGCGCGACCCAGGCGGGCGGCAACATGGAAGGCAAGGAAACCCGCTTCGGGATCGCCGACTCGGGCCTGTTCGCCACCATCACCACCGCTGCCTCCTGCGGCGCGGTCATCGCCATGCACGACTCGTTCACCCCGCTCGGCGGAATGGTGCCGCTGGTCCTGATGCAGCTCGGCGAAGTGGTGTTCGGCGGCGTCGGTTCCGGTCTCTACGGCATGCTGGTGTTCGCCATCATGGCGGTCTTCATCGCCGGCCTGATGATCGGCCGCACGCCCGAATACCTGGGCAAGAAGATCGAAGCCTACGAGATGAAAATGACCGCCATCGCCATTCTGGTGACGCCGCTCTTGGTGCTCGGCGGAACCGCCATCGCCGTGATGACCGTCAGCGGCCGGGCTGGCATCTTCAATCCCGGCGCCCACGGGTTCTCGGAAGTGCTGTACGCCTTCACTTCGGCTGGCAACAACAACGGCAGCGCCTTCGCCGGTCTCGGCGCCAACACACCTTTTTACAACGTGCTGCTGGCCGTCGCCATGTGGTTCGGCCGCCTCGCGGTCATCGTGCCGGTGCTGGCCATGGCCGGCTCGCTGGCGGCGAAGAAGCGCATCGCCACGACCTCGGGCACCTTGCCCACGCACGGGCCGCTGTTCGTGACCCTGCTGATCGGCACGGTCCTGCTGGTGGGCCTGCTGAACTATGTGCCCGCGCTGGCCTTGGGGCCGGTGGTCGAGCATTTCATGCTGTGGGCTGGACACTGAGGGGAAGGAGAAAAAATCCATGTCTCGCAAAACGCTGACCCTGTTGGATCCGACGCTGGTGAAACCCGCCATCGTCGATTCCTTCAAAAAGCTGGACCCCCGGCTGCAATGGCGTAACCCGGTGATGTTCGTGGTATACGTCGGCAGCATTCTGACCACGGTGCTGTGGGCGCAGGCGCTCGGCGGCCAGGGCGAGGCCGCCGCCGGCTTCATTCTCGCCGTCGCTCTGTGGCTGTGGTTCACGGTGCTGTTCGCCAATTTCGCCGAGGCGCTAGCCGAGGGCCGCAGCAAGGCCCAGGCGGCGTCTCTGCGCGGCGCCAAGAAAACCGTCGTGGCCAAGAAGCTACGGGAACCGCGCTACGGCGCTCCCGTGGACTTGTTGCCCGGCACGGAGTTGCGGCGCGGCGATGTGGTGCTGATCGAGGCCGGCGATATGATCCCGGCCGACGGCGAAGTGATCGAGGGCGTCGCCTCGGTGAACGAAAGCGCCATCACCGGCGAATCCGCGCCGGTGATCCGCGAGTCCGGCGGTGACTTCAGCGCCGTCACCGGCGGCACCACCGTGCTGTCCGACTGGATCGTGGTCCGCGTGTCGGTCAATCCCGGCGAGGCGTTCATCGACCGCATGATCGCGATGGTGGAAGGCGCCAAGCGCCAGAAGACGCCCAACGAGATCGCGCTGACCATTCTGCTGGTGGCACTGACGATCATTTTCCTCGGCGTCACGGTCACCTTGTTGCCGTTCTCGCTGTTCGGCGTGGCGGTGGCGAAAACCGGTTCGCCGGTGACGCTCACGGTGCTCGTCGCTTTGCTGGTCTGCCTGATTCCGACCACCATCGCCGGGCTGCTGTCGGCCATCGGCGTGGCCGGCATGAGCCGGATGATGCAGGCGAATGTCATCGCCACCTCAGGCCGGGCGGTGGAAGCGGCGGGCGACGTGGACGTGCTGCTGCTCGACAAGACCGGCACCATCACCCTCGGCAACCGGCAGGCGGCGGCGTTTCTGCCGGCCCCCGGTTTTACCGAGCACTACTTGGCCGATGCCGCGCAACTCGCGTCCTTGGCCGACGAAACGCCGGAGGGGCGCAGCATCGTCGTGCTCGCCAAGCAGCGCTTCAACCTGCGCGAGCGGGATATTCACGCTCTCGGCGCCACCTTCGTGCACTTCTCGGCCCAGACTCGGATGAGCGGCGTGAACCTGGGTGACCAGCAGATTCGCAAGGGTTCGGCGGACGCCATCCGCCAACACGTCGAAGCGCTCGGGGGCGGTTTCCCGAGCCCCGTCACTCACGCCGTGAACGAGGTGGCCAGCCGAGGCAGTACCCCTCTGGTGGTCGCCGACGGCGCCAAAGTACTGGGCGTGATCGAACTCAAGGACATCGTCAAGGGCGGCATCAAGGAGCGTTTCGCCGAATTGCGCCGGATGGGCATCAAGACGGTGATGATCACCGGCGACAACCGGCTGACCGCCGCCGCCATCGCCGCCGAAGCCGGGGTGGACGATTTTCTCGCCGAAGCCACGCCGGAGGCGAAGCTGGCTCTGATTCGCCAGCATCAGGCCGAGGGCCGGCTGGTGGCGATGACCGGCGACGGCACCAACGATGCGCCCGCACTGGCCCAAGCCGACGTGGCGGTCGCCATGAACAGCGGCACCCAGGCCGCCAAGGAAGCCGGCAACATGGTGGATCTGGACTCCAACCCGACCAAGCTGATCGAGATCGTCGAGACCGGCAAACAGATGTTGATGACGCGCGGCTCGCTCACGACCTTCAGCGTCGCCAACGACATCGCCAAGTATTTCGCCATCGTTCCGGCGGCTTTCGTCACCACCTATCCGCAGCTCGCGGCGCTCAACGTCATGGGCCTCGCCAGCCCGGCCTCGGCGATTTTGTCGGCGGTGATCTTCAATGCCCTGATCATCATCTTCCTCATTCCCCTGGCGCTGACGGGCGTCAAATACCGGCCGCTCGGCGCGGCGGTCCTGCTGCGGCGCAATCTGCTGATCTACGGTCTCGGCGGCGTGATCGTGCCGTTCATCGGCATCAAGCTGATCGATCTGCTGATCGCGTTCGCGGGTTGGGCGTAAAGATTCGCAGGAGAAATAAACCATGAAAACCCTGATTCGACCCGCTCTGACACTGTTCATCCTGCTTTCCCTCATCACCGGCCTGATCTATCCGCTGCTGGTGACGGGCATCGGGCAGGCTCTATTTCCGAAACAAGCCGCCGGCAGCCTGATCGAGCGCGACGGCAAACGGGTCGGCTCCCGGCTGATCGGCCAGAATTTCACCGACCCGAAATACTTTTGGGGCCGGCCGTCGGCCACCGGCCCCTACCCCAACAACGCGGCGGCCTCCAGCGGCTCCAATCTCGGTCCGCTCAATCCCGCTTTGAAAGAGGCGGTGGAGGGCCGCGTCAAGGCGCTGCGTGACGCCGATCCGGGCAACGCCGCGCCGGTGCCGGTGGATTTGGTCACCGCATCGGCCAGCGGCCTCGATCCCGCACATCAGCCCGGCTGCCGCCGAGTATCAAGTCGCGCGCGTCGCGCGGGCGCGCGGACTGGCGCCCGAAACCGTGCGAAACTTGGTCGTCCAGCAAACCGAAGATCGCCAGTGGGGAATTTTCGGCGAACCGCGCGTCAACGTGCTCGAACTCAATCTCGCGCTCGATGGTTTGCGGCCAAATCCCAGACCGTGAATGCCGCGCCCCGGATGCGCGAGCAGGGGAAAATAAGCACCGATGAACGACGCGACAACAATAACTTCACCTCCCTTGGTCCGCCATTTCCGCCAAATCCTGCTGTGGCCGTTGCGGGTGATGCGCGATCAAGCGGAAACCATGCACGTCTCCAAGTACTGGGAGCTACTGGAGGCGATGGGGGACAAATGCCCGTGGCGGGAAGTGGACGACGAGTTCGGCGATCCTGGCAGTTTTCAGGAACGGCACTACCAGGAATTCGTCACCTTCATGCCTTTCGTGCAGCGTTTCCTGTACGGTGAAGGCGTGGGGCGCGAAGGACAGACCGGCTACGGCCAATCGCCGATCCGGGTGTTCCGCCGGCACGATATCGCCCGGATGCGGGTCGTGCTCGACGAGCGAACACCCCCCCTGCTGTTCCAGATCGCCCACGTCGATCTTTATTTCTTCTACGACATCGACATCATTATCCCGGTGGTGGAGTTCTTCGCCAACGACATCCCGCTCGCGCTGGCCGAAGATGTCCTGTTCAAGGTCGGGCGGGCCTACCCGGCATTCTGGGAAGCCGACGGCCGGGGCGGGGAATGCCCGTATCGGGTGGAGTGGTTGACGGCGACGGGCCAGACGCTGGCGGCGTCCGACTACGAGGACCGGCACCGCTATCTCTCGTTCGTCTGCCGGCACCGTTCCCCCAACGTCGCCGCCCACTGGGAATACTTGTTGCGTCCGCTGGCCTTCTACCATTCCAACCGCGAAGGCGCGATCCGTTACCGGCAGATCGAATACCACCGGATGCCCCTGCTGGCCTACCTCAGCTTCAGCGATCCCCAGAGCCTGACGCGCGGCGATTTCGCCCGGCTGGCGCTGATCACCAAAGCGGGGCCGTCCGAGACCTTGCCGTATTCCGAGAAACAGTTGGCCGACTTCGAGCAACACTACTGCAACGACAAGTTCTGGGAGCCCGGCAATCCGGCCCTGACCAGCCGCTACCTGTGTTGCGGCCACGCCTTCGTGGTGATCGGCAAGGCCCACGAACGTTTCTTCGCCGACCCGGAAATCGGTCTGCTGGGCCAGTTCCGCCATCAATATTTTTTGATCAACCTGATCGCCCACTTCCACAAGGCCACTCTGCTGCTGTTCTCGGAATGGCTGGTCGAAGCGATCAGCCAGCTCGACATCCGCGACACGGATTCGGTGCGGGCATTCAAGCGGGAAATCCGCCGGATCCTGGAAACGTTCCTGCGTTTCACCGAACGCTACTGGTTCCACGAAGTCTCCAACCAGGCCCAGGTCCGGGACTTGTTCCAACTGCTGACCGGCCATCTCAACACCGACAGGATCTACCAGGATGTCAGCGCGTCGATCAAGGACATGAACCAATATCTGGACAGCGACAGCCTCAGGCGTCAAGCCAATACCGTGGTGCGGCTGACCGTGGTGACGACCCTGGGGTTGATCGCCACCGTCTCGACCGGCTTTCTGGGGATGAATATCTTCGACGAAACCGACCAGCCGGCCTGGGTCAAGCTGTTGATCTTTTCGGCGGTGGTCGTTCCCAGCACCCTGCTCGTCAACTATGCGGTCGCCCATTCCAAGGTGCTCTCGGATTTTCTGGAAGCCTTGGCGGACAAGCGGCTGACTTGGTGGGACCGAACTCGGGTCCTGCTCAGAATTTGGCGGAACCCCGACGGAAAAAAGGCCCTGCCGTGAACGGCAAACCCGAAGATGCCCGCCCCGATCCCGACCAGTTGCTCGACCGCCTCAAGCGGGAGGAGGCTCGCGCTCAGCGCGGCAAGCTGAAAATCTTTTTCGGGGCGTCGGCCGGCGTCGGCAAAACCTACGCCATGCTGCTGGCCGCCCGCCAGTTGCGCGAGCAAGGGCTGGATGTCGTGGTGGGCTTGGTCGAAACCCACGGCCGCAAGGAAACCGCCGCCTTGCTGGAGGGCCTCGAACAACTGCCGCTGAAAGAGGTGCCTCACCGGGGTCGGGTGCTGCGGGAATTCGATCTCGATGGCGCCTTGGCGCGACGGCCGGCGCTGATCCTGGTGGACGAACTGGCGCACAGCAACGCGCCCGGCTGCCGGCACCCGAAGCGCTGGCAGGATGTCGAGGAGCTGCTCGACGCCGGGATCGATGTCTTGACCACGGTCAACGTCCAACATCTGGAGACCCTCAACGATGTGGTCGGCGGCCTGACCGGCATCCGGGTCTGGGAAACCGTCACCGACCGGGTTTTCGACCAGGCCGACGAGGTGGTGCTGGTCGATCTCCCGCCCGACGAACTGTTGCAGCGGCTCAGGGAAGGCAAGGTCTACCTGCCGGATCAGGCCGAGCGCGCGATTCAGAACTTCTTCCGCAAGGGCAACCTGATCGCCCTGCGCGAGCTGGCGCTGCGGCGCACCGCCGACCGGGTGGACGACGAGATGCAGAGCTACCGGCAGCGGGACGGCGGCATACCGCCTCCCCTGCGCGAAGCCTTGCTGGTGTGCGTCGGCCCCGGCGCCGGAGCCGACGCGCTGGTGCGCGCGGCCAGCCGGCTGGCCGGCAAACTGGACGGGGAATGGCACGCTCTGTACGTGGAAACCCCGGCGCTGCAACGCCAGCCGGAGGCCCGCCGCCGGGCGATCCTCGACACCCTCAAGCTGGCCCACGATCTCGGCGCCCGCACCGCGACCCAGGCCGCCGCCGATATCGCCCCGGCCATCGTCGAATACGCCCGCCGGCACGGCTTGGGCTGGGTGGTGGTCGGTCGTGGCCGGCCGGGCCGCTGGCGCTGGTTCCGTCAGCCGCTCGCCGGGCGGCTGGCGCGCCTGGCTCCCGGCCTCGATCTGCTGGCGCTGGCGCAAGAGGACTCGCCCCGGCGTTCCCTCGGCCCGACCGCCAAGCCCGAAGACGAAGCGCGAACCGTGCCGCCGACCGTGGCGCGGAGCTATGGGGCGGCTTTGCTGATTTGCCTGGGGACCGCGCTGCTGGCCACCCCGCTGCTGCCGCATTTCGACCTGGCCAACATCATCATGCTGTTTTTGCTGGCGGTGGTCGGCGTGGCCGTGCGGTACGGGCGCGGCCCGGCGGTGCTGGCGGCGATCGTCAACGTCGTCGCGTTCGATGTCTTCTTCGTGCCGCCCCGCTTCTCGCTGGCGGTCCACGACTGGCAATACCTGCTCACCTTCGCGGTGATGCTGAGCGTCGGCCTGATCGTCGGCCAGCTCACCGCCCGGTTCCGCTATCAGGCCCAAGTCGCTCGCGCCCGCGAGGAGCGCGCCCGCTACCTCTACGAGATGTCGCGCGAGCTGTCCGGGGCGCTGGCCGTCGAGCAGGTGATCGAGATCAGCGAGCGCTGCGTCGAGGCCAGCTTCCGGGTCAAGGCGCGCTTGCTGCTGCCGGACGACCAGGATCGGTTGCAACCGCCGCCGGTGCGGCCCGGCAAGCCGAAAGTGGATCTCGCCATCGCGCAGTGGTGCTTCGACCGGAACGATCCGGCCGGTCTTGGCACCGACACCCTGCCCGCCGCGTCGCTGCTGTATCTGCCGCTCAAGGCCCCGCTGCGCACGCGCGGGGTGCTGGCCGTGGCCCCCGAACAGCGGCGCCTGCTGATGATCCCGGAACAGCGGCGGCTGCTGGACACCTTCGCCGCGCTGATCGCCATCGCTCTGGAGCGAGTCCATTTCGCGGCGGTCGCCCGCGACACGCTGGTGAAAATGGAAGCGGAGCGGCAGCGCAATTCGCTGCTGGCGGCGCTGTCCCACGATCTGCGCACGCCGCTGACCGCGATGATCGGACTGGCGGAAACGCTGGCGCTGGAGTTGACCGCCGAACAGTCCCCCCACCAGGAATCGCTGGCGGCGATCCGCCAGCAGGCGGTGCGGATGGCGCTGCTGGCCGACAACCTGCTGGACATGGCCAAATTGCAGGCCGGCGGCATCCGCCTGCGCAAGGACTGGCAATCGCTGGAGGAACTGGTCGGCTCGTCCACGCGGCTGCTGGAGCAGCCGCTGCGCGAGCATCCGCTGCGGCTGGCGCTCGACCCGGAACTGCCGCTGGTCAATTGCGACGCGGTGCTGATCGAGCGGGCGCTGGTCAATCTGCTGGAAAACGCCGCCAAATACACGCCGCCCGGCGCCGCGATCGGGGTGACCGCCACGGCCGGCACCGACCGGCTCACCGTCGAGGTCTGGGACGAAGGGCCGGGTTTGCCGGCCGGCCGGGAACAGGCCCTGTTCGAGAAATTCGTCCGGGGTCACGCGGAGTCGGCGGTGCCGGGCGTCGGTCTCGGGCTGGCGATCTGCCGGGCGATCATCGAAGCGCACGGCGGCCAGATCCGGGCCGAAAACCGGGTCGTCGGCGGGGCCCGCTTCATTTTCACCCTGCCGCTGGAACCGCCGCCGCCGCTCGAAACCGATGATGAGTCCGACCTGGAGCCGCCATGATCGCCACGCCCGAAATCTTCCTGACCGTTTTGATCGTCGAAGACGAGCAGGCCATTCGCCGCTTCGTGCGCGCCGCGCTGGAGGGCGAGGGCTATCGGGTGCACGAGGCGGACACCCTGCGGCGCGGTTTGTTGGAAGCCGGTACTCGCAAGCCGGATCTGATCGTTCTCGATCTCGGTCTGCCGGACGGCGACGGCGTGGATTTCATCCGCGATTTGCGCGCTTGGAGCGGCATTCCGGTGCTGGTGCTGTCGGCGCGGGTCGAGGAATACGACAAGGTGGCGGCGCTGGACGCCGGCGCCGACGATTATCTGATCAAACCGTTCGGCGTTGCCGAATTGCTGGCGCGAGTGCGGGCGGTCAGCCGGCGCCAGGCGCGCGAGCCGGGCGGCGCCACCTCGGTGACCTTCGGCGAGGTCAGGGTGGATTTCGAACGCCGGCAGGTGGCGCGCGACGGTCGGCCGGTCCATATCACGCCGATCGAGTTCCGGTTGCTGGCCGCGCTGGTCACCAAGCCCGGCAAGGTGCTGACCCATCGCCAACTGCTGCGGGAAGTCTGGGGGCCGGCCTATGTGGAGCGCGGCCACTACCTGCGCATCTACATGGGCCACTTGCGCCAGAAGCTGGAAGCCGACCCGGCCCGGCCACGGCATTTCCTCACCGAGACCGGTATCGGTTATCGGTTTTGTCCGCCCTGACGTCGTTACCAGAGACGGCTTCTCTACCTTGATTCGGCGGTCTTGCAGCCGCCAATCCTTCCTGCTCGCCACTCCGGATTTTGCTGCGTCTACGACGAAAACTGGCAAGAGGCGGATACCGCCCTGGCCGCGTTTCGCGAACCGGGCGAACTGCGCGATCTGGAGCTGCGCATCCGCAGTTGCTTGATCGATCTCTATTCCTGAACGGCCCGACCGATTTCGCGGGCGGTCTCAAATCCCGCTGTATCCATCCCAGCAGAGGTAAATGACGATGATCCCAGATACGGTTTATGGAGCCATCCTGTTGAGCGTCATCGATTTCATTCTAAGCTTCGTGGTGATCTCCGGCATCGGTTTTGTCCTTTCGCTCTTCCCTTACCTGAACCGATTGGGGGAAATCGACGAGAAAAAACTGCGATAAGGCGGCCATTAGGCTTCCGCCTCATCCCAAGCAATCTCGGCGGGGCCGACGGCCCCATGGCGATTTTCGTCACCGTGAAGCTGCCCCCCATCTGCTCGGCCCGATCTCGGTCGCCGCCTACTCCTACATGGCGCTGATGCCCATGATCCAACCGCCCGTGATGAGGCTGCTGACCAACCCGGTGGAACGCAAGATCGAGATGGCGCAGATCCGCAAGGTCAGCAAGCTGGAGAAAATCGTCTTCCCGGCCGTGATCGCCATCATCGTCAACCTGTTCTTCCCGCCGGTCGCTCCGCTGATCACCATGCTGATGCTGGGCAACCTGCTAAAAGAAGTGGGCGTCACCGAGCGGTTGGCCAAAACGGCGGGCGGCGCGCTGATGAACATCATCATCACCCTGACCGTGGCCATCGGCTCCACCATGGCGGCCGACAAGTTCCTGACCTGGGATACGATCTTGATCGTCGTGCTCGGTCTGCTGGCTCTCTTGTTCGGCACCGCGTCCGGCGTGATCACCGCGAAAATCATGAACCTGTTCATGAAGGTCAAGATCAATCCGCTGATCGGTTCGGCCGGCATCGCGTCGGTTCCCATCGCCGCCCGCGTCTCCCACATCGTGGCGAATCAGGAAAATCCCCACAACCACCTGATTTTCCACGCCATGGGTCCCAATCTGGCCGGAGTGTTCGGAACCGCGATCTCGGGCGGGATCATGCTGGCGCTGCTCGGGGTCCAATGAGATCGCGCGATTCCTGATTCATAGCGCCATCCATGGCGCCGACCAAACCCCGCTACCGACCCTTACGGCTTGCCGCCCCGGATGACCTGCGGCGCGACCGGGTTGCCGCCGCGCAGGCGTTTGAGCACCTCCTCGCGCGGGCCGAACAGTTGCGGCTGGCCGTCCTTGAGCAGCAGCAAGGCGTCCATTTCCGGCAACAGGGCGGTGCGATGGCTGACCACCACCACGGTAGCCCCAGCGGTACGCAAGGCGCGCAGGGTGGCCCGCAGCGCCCCCTCCCCCTCGCCGTCAAGGCTGGCGTCGGGCTCGTCCAGCACGATCAACCGCGGCCGGCCGTACACCGCGCGGGCGAGCGCGATGCGCTGGCGCTGGCCGCCGGACAGCCCCGCGCCGCCGGGACCGAGCCGCGTGTCGTAACCCTGCGGCAAGCGCAGGATCATCTCGTGGGCGTGCGCCCAGCGCGCGGCGGCGACGACCTGTTCGGCATCGGCCTCGTCCAGGCGAGCGATGTTTTCCGCGACCGTGCCGGCGAACAGTTGCACGTCCTGCGGCAGATAGCCGACGTGACGGCCCAGCCGCTCGCGCGACCACTGCCTCAGCTCCGCGCCGTCCAGGCGGATTTCGCCGCCGCTCGGCCGCCAGCACCCGGCGATCAAGCGCGCCAGGGTCGATTTGCCGCTGCCGCTGGCGCCGATGACGCCGAGCGCCTTGCCGGGTTCGAGGGCGAAGGTCACGCCCTGCAACAGCGGCCGGTCGCCGCCCGGCGCAAAATAGCTGAGCTTGTCGGTGGTCAAAGCCCCGATCGGTGAGGGCAGCGCGGTGGAGGGAACGGCTTGCCGGGCGGCCAGCAAGGCATCCAGCCGGCGGTAGGCGGCGCGAGCTTCGACCAGCGCTTTCCAGCCGCCGATGGCGGTTTCCACCGGCGCCAGCGCCCGCGCCAGCAGCAACGTGCTGGCCAGCATGACGCCGGAGGTGGTGGTCTGTTCGATCACCAGCAGCGCCGATGCCCCCATGATGGCGATTTGAATCAGCATCCGGGCGCAACGACTGAAGGCGCTGACGGTGCCGCCGGCGCGGCCGGCCCGCAACCAGGCGCTCAGCACCTCGGCGCTCGCCTGTTCCCAGCGCCGCCGCAGCGCCGGCAACATCCCGAGCGCCTGCACCACCTCGGCGTTCTGCGCCGCCGAGTCGGCGACGCTGCCGGCGGCGCGGGCGTGGCGATGGATGTCGCGCAAGGGCGCGCGGGTCAGCCGCTCGTTCAAATAGGCCAGGAGCGCCAGCAGCAGCGCGCCGCCGCCAGCGATGCCGCCCAGGCCGGGATTCACCAGCGCGATGGCCCCCAGATACAGCGGCGCCCACGGCGCGTCGAACAGCGCCGTCAGCGTGCCGCCGCTGAGAAAGCCGCGCAGTTGGGCGACATCGCCCAGGCTCGCCGCGTCGGCGCCGTTCGGGGTCAAGGCCTGGCGCAGCGTGCCTTCCAGCACTGCGGGTCCCAGCAGGCGTTCCAGTTTCGCGCCGGCGCCGAGCAGCAACCGCCCGCGCACGATTTCCAGCGCCAACTGGGTCAGCAGCGCCCCGGCCGCCAGCAGGGTCAACACCAGCAGGGTTTCCGTCGAACGGCTGGTCAACACCCGGTCGAACACCTGCATCGAATACAGCGGCGTGGTCAATAACAGCAGATTGATGAACAGGCTGAACAAGCCGGCGTAGAGGAAATAAGCCCCGCACTGACGGAGATAGGCGCGCATGGCAAAACCTCGTTGGACAGTGAAAACCGATGGTCGTGGAGCGCGGCGCGAAGCCGCGACCAGCCGTTATCGGTAATTTCCCGGCGAGCGGTCGAAGGTTTAACGGCGGCGAAAAAAAACGGCGCCCGAAGGCGCCGCGTCGGAAATCCCAGCAGCGGGAGACCGACCCATCGAACGAGAAATTACACGAAGCTGCCGGTGACCTGGATGTCGGCATCGACCAGCAGCGTCGCTTGGCCGTTGGTGTAAACGTCATACACTTGGCCGCCGATGGTCTGTTGCTGGGCCGATTCTCGCCAGCCGAAATCGGTGACGGTGAGGCTGTCTTTGGCGTCGCCGTCGATGCGCAGGCTATGTTCGCCGTTGACGGAAAACACGTCGTCGAATTCGAGAAAGACTTGGCTGTTGTTGGAGCCCAGCCGCAAATCGAGCACCTCGACGTTGGCGATCAGGGTGTCGTCCAACACTCGGAAATCGAGGATGGTGTTTCCCAGGTCGCTTCTCAGTTGCAAGGTGTCCTGGCCGCTGCCGCCATCGTACTGGCCGGCGGTCGCGCCGATGCCGAGGTCTATCGCGTCGTAGACCAAAACATCGTTGTTGGCTCCGCCATTGTAGCGATCCCGGTCCCCGCCGCCGTCCAGGACGTCCGTCCCCGCGTCGCCGTTGAGGATGTCGTTGTTGAAACCGCCCTGCAAGTTGTCCGCGCCGTTGCCGCCGTTCAGCGTGTCGTTGCCGTAGTCGCCCCGGATCGTGTCGGCCCCGTCGCCGCCGTTCAGCACGTTGGCGGCGCCGTTACCGGTGATGGTGTTGGCGAGACCGTTGCCGGTGCCATCGATGGCCGACGAACCGACCAGAGTCAGGTTTTCGACGTTGGTGGTCGAGTTCAGCGAGAAAGAGATACTGCTCTCGACGGTATCGGTGTCGTCGCCGCCATCGATGGTGGTGTCCGCACCGCTGCTGGAGTTGATCACGAAGATATCGTTGCCCGCTTCGCCGCGCATGATGTCGCTACCGGAACCGCCATCCAGCCGGTCGGCCCCGCCGCCGCCGTTCAGGGTATCGTTGCCGCCACCCCCGGATAAGGTGTTGAGGCCGCCGTTGCCGGTGATGACGTTATCGTTGCCATCGCCCGTGCCGCCGATGTTGCCGCCGCCGGTCAGCGTGAGGTTTTCGACGTGGTTCGCGTCGTTCAGATCGTAGGAAATCGAGCTTTCCACCCGGTCGGTGCCACCGGCCACGACGTCGTCGACCACATCCGAGACATTGTCGACCACGTAGACATCGTTGCCGGCGCCGCCCTTCATGACATCCGCGCCCGTACCGCCATCCAGCCGGTCGTCGCCCAGATCGCCGAACAGGGTGTCGCTGTTGGCGTCGCCAAACAGCGTGTCGTTATCGCCACCGCCATGCAGGATATCGTCGCCGGCGTTGCCGTGCAGGGTGTCCCTGCCGTCGTTGACAAACACGCCGAGGCCGGCGTCATCGCCATAAATCTCATCGTCGCCGCCATTGCCGCTAATGGTATCGTTGCCTCCCTTTCCCTGTATCTTATCCCTGAGATTATCCGCTGGAGCCGCAAAGATGTTATCGCCTGAATTCAGTTCGATGTCGCGGTCGAAAGCCATGTCTAATTTCCTCGAATAAACGGATTTGAGCGATTTCCGGTTCGACCTGAACCGGATAGCGTTGGAGGTTGGCCATCATCGCCTTCCTCTCACCCATCTATTCCCAGGCAACGGCGAAAGGGTTTAACGGAACCAGAAATTTTCCAGGCCAATCGAATCGCGAATCGGCCGATCCGGATTTGCGACGGCGGCGCCTATCCGGCGCGAAATCGATGAAGACACCCAGGACATCGCGCTCCCGCCATCTTTCGGCAAGCTCGAAAGCCGCCTGTAGCGGGGAAAGCGGACGTCCGTCATCGATCCCGCATCGACGGAGATAAGCCGGTATGGCAACTCCTCGCCGGGCAGTCAAAACCGATGGCCGTGGCCGCGGAGCGCGGCGCGAAGCCGCGACCGGCCGTTATCGGTAATTTCCCCTCGACGAACCAAAGATTTAACGGCGAACGAAAAAAAGCGGCGCCCGAAGGCGCCGCCTTGAGAAGACTCAGATCACACGAAGCTGCCGTCCACCTGGATGTCGGCGTCGACCAGCAAGGTGGCCTGGCCGTTGGTGTAGACGTCGTAGACCTGGTTGCCGATGGTCTGTTGCTGGGCCGACTCTTGCCAACCGAAATCGGTGATGGTCACCTGATCGCCCGTGCCGCCGTCGATCCGCAGCACGTGCTGATCGTTCATGGCGTTGACGTCGTTAAAGCCGAGAAAGACTCGATCGTTGTTGGTGATGGTGATGCCGTTGCTCAGGGTGTGATTCGTCTGCAAATTGATGGCCTCGACGTTGCGGATGAAGCTGTCGTCGACCGCCCGCAAATCCAGGGTCGTGCTGCCGCTCAGGCTCATCTGGATCGTATCGGTGCCAGTACCGCCGTCGTATTGGCCGGCGGTCGCGCCGCTGCCAAAATCCGCCGCGTCAAATTGCAAGAGTATCGCTGTCCGCACCGCCGTTGTAGCGATCGCGATCCGCGCCGCCGCTCAGGATGGTCGTTGCCGATACCGCCGTTCAGCGTGTCGTTGCCGGCTTCCTCGAACAAGCGGTCGTTGCCGCCCTCCCCGTTGACCGTGTCGTTGCCGCCTTCGCCGTTCAGGACATCGTCGCCATCGCCGCCGTTCAGCGTGTTGGTCGCGTCGTTGCCGAAGATATTGTTGGCGCTGGAGTTGCCGGTGCCGTTGATGTTGCCGCTGCCCGTCAGGGTGAGGTTTTCGACGCTGGTGGTTCCGTTCAGGGAGAAGCTGACGCTGCTTTCCACCTTGTCGCCGCCATCACCACCGTTGATCGTATCGGTTCCGCTGGAAGAATTGATCACGAAGGTGTCGTTGCCGTTGCCGCCGTTCAGGATGTCGTTTTCGCTGCCGCCATCCAAGCGGTCGTTATCGTCACCGCCGTTCAGGGTGTCGACGCCTTTGCCGCCCAACAGGGTATCGTTGCCGTCGCCTCCGTTCAGGGTGTCGTCGCCATCCAAGCCGGACAGGGTGTTCGCGCCGCTGTTGCCGCTAATGGAATTTTTGTCGTTGGTGCCGGTGCCGTTGAGGTTGGCGCTGCCGGTCAGCGTGAGGTTTTCGACAAATTCGGCGTCGCGCAAATCGTAGTTGATCGAACTCTCCACCCGGTCGGTGCCGCCGAACAGCAGATCGTCCTTGACCGCATCGCCGGCGTTATCGACCACGTAAACGTCATCGCCGCCGCCGCCCTTCATCGTGTCCGCGTTGCTGCCGCCATCCAGCCGGTCATTGCCACCGTCGCCGAACAGCGTGTCGACACCCGCATCGCCGAACAGGCTGTCGGCGCCGTCGCCACCGTGGATGATGTCGTTGCCGTCGTTACCGTGCAGGGTGTCGTTACCGGAGGCGACGAAGATATCGAACGGGTTGAACGGCTCGCCGTCGCCGAAGATTTCATCTTCGCCACCGCCACCGTTGATGGTGTCGTTGCCGCCCATACCTTTAATTTTGTCTTCGCGGGTGTCGTTGGGAGCCGTAAAGGTGTCGTTGCCGGCGCTTAAAACTGTTTCGCGATCAAAAGCCATGTGGGTCTCCTCGAAATAAACGGTTTGAATTGTTTCCGGTTCGACGCAAACCGAAGCTTTTTGGAGGTCGGCTACAATTGCCTTCCTCTTACACGTCTATTCCCAGGCAACGGCGCGAAGGTTTATAAAGAACGCAATATTTTTTGGAGGATCGTCAAACGGATCACCGAGGCGGTTGAATCGCGGTGACGCACACCGCGATTTCGGGCGCTGAACCTTCCTGGTAAAAGGGACATCCGGAACCCCGATATCGCCATGAACCCGGCCCGGCCGATCCCATAACATCCGAATCGAACCCGCCAGCACCCCAATCCCATGAACGCCTCCGGCACCGACATCCAGGCCGAACTCGCAGACCGGCTGCGGTTTGAAGCCCTGTTGGCCGATCTCTCGGCGCATCTGGTCAACCTGCCTCCCGATCAGGTGGATCAAGAAATCGAAAGCGCCCTGAGCTGCTTGGCCGAGGCGTTGCGCGCGGATCGGGCGGCCCTGGGGCGCCTGACCGAGGACGGCCGAGATTTCGTCGTGACCCACGCTTTCGCCGTGCCCGGCGTCGAGGCCTGCCCGCTGCTTCCCTCTCTGGCCACCGAAGCGCCCCTGCTGTCCCGGATGCTGCTGAGCGGGCGGGCGCTGGTGATGGACCGCCTCGCCGACCTGCCCCCGGAGGCGGAAAAGGAGCGAGCGCTCTTTGCCAGATACCGGATCTTGTCGGGAATGGTGGTTCCCCTGACGGTGGGCGGTCGCGTCATCGGCGGAGTCGGTTGCAGTCTGGCGGGCGGCGAGCGCAAGTGGCCGAAGCCCGCAGTGCGCGGCCTGCGCCTGATCGCCGACGTGTTCGCGAACGCCCTGGCCCGCCAGCACGTCGATCGGGCGTTGCAGGCCAGCGAGAAGCGCGTCCGGTTGGAGACGACGGCGGCGAACGTCGGCCTGTGGCTGTGGGACGTGTCCCGCGACGCGATCTGGGCCTCGGAGCAGGCCCGTATCCTGTACGACGTCCGGCCCGACGAGCCGTTGAATTTCCAGCGATTCATGGCGTGCCTGCACCCCGATGACCGGATTCCGGCGGACGGCAACGCGCAGAGCGCGCTGCAGCGCGGCGGCGAGTATCACGCCGAATACCGGGTCGTGCATGCCGATGGTGCCGTCCGCTGGCTCCATGTCGTCGGCGCTTGCCAGCTAGACGCCGAGGGCCGACCGGTGCGGCTGATGGGCGCTTCCCTCGACATCACCGAACGCTGGAACAGCGCGATCCTGCTGCGCAACGTCCTGGAGAAAGCGGGGCGCATGCAGGCCCAGCTCCGGCAGGACAACCTCTATCTGCAAAGGGAGGTGAAATCCAGCCAGGGCCACGGTCGCATCGTCGGCCAAAGCCCGGCCCTCCTGCGGGTCTTGTCGCAGGTGGAACAGGTGGCCCCCACGCTCTCGTCGGTGCTGCTGCTGGGCGAAACCGGCACCGGCAAGGAGCTGTTCGCGACGGCGATCCACGAGCTGAGCCCACGGCGCGACCGCGTCATGGTGCGGGTGAACTGCGCGGCGATTCCGGCGGCGCTGATCGAAAGCGAGCTGTTCGGGCGCGAGAAGGGCGCTTACACCGGCGCCCTCGCCCGGCAGATCGGCCGCTTCGAGATGGCGGACGGTTCGACGATCTTCCTCGACGAAATCAGCGAGCTGCCGCCCGAGTCCCAGGCCAAGCTGCTCCGGGCGCTCCAAGAAAAGGAGATCCAGCGGCTGGGCAGCCCGAAGTCGATCAAGGTGGATGTCCGGGTCATCGCCGCCACCAACCGCGATTTGGCCAAGACGGTCGCCGAGGGCCGGTTTCGCGAGGATTTATATTATCGCCTGAACGTGTTCCCGATCACGGTGCCGCCGTTGCGCGACCGGCGGGAGGATATCCCCTTGCTGGTCTGGTCGTTCGTGGAAGAATTCTCGAAAGCCATGGGCAAGTCGATCGAGGGGATCGCCAAATCCAGCCTGCGCGCGCTGCAACACTATCAGTGGCCGGGCAACGTGCGCGAATTGCGGAACATCATCGAGCGAGCGATGATTCTGGCGAACGGACCCATGCTCGGCATCGACTTGCCGGGCGGCGGCGCCGTTCCCGCCTCCCGAGGCCTGGCCACTCTGGCCGAAGCCGAGCGCGAACACATCCGGCGGGCGCTGGAAGCCGCCGACGGGCGCATTCGGGGCGCCGGGGGCGCGGCGGAAATCCTCGGTCTCCCGCCCACCACCCTCGAAAGCCGCATGGCCAAGCTCGGCCTACGCCGCCCCCCCTACCGCTAGACTCCGATATATCGGAGCTCCACGATATTTCGGATGACCTTTTCGCTATCACGGGGGTCTCCGGCTTCGGCCCAGTGAAATAATTAATTGTTTTATATTTGTTTATTATTTGAGGCTGCATTTCGATCCGACTGGCACGCGATCTGCTCTGATCCGATCCATGATCGAACTACGACTCAGTCTTCGGGCTCATCCACGACGAACCCGGCCGTTGGTTGAGGCGTTCCAGTCGCTGGCGCGACTGGCCCGACTGGAGCGCGGCTGCGTCGAGATCCACCTTTTCACCGAAAGGGGCGACTCCCGGCACCTTTGCTACAGCGAGCTGTGGGATGCCGAGGACAATCTGCGCTCGATGCTGCGTTCGGAGCGATTCACCCGCCTGATGGAATTGATGGAAATGTCGGCAGAGCCGCCCACGCTGGATTTTCGGACCATCACCGAAACCCGTGGCCTCGAATTCGCCTGGCAGGCGCGACGCGGCCAAGATGTGCCCGGTCCCGAATCGAGATGAACGCGCTTTGGCTTTTCGTGGCAAGCGACCGGCCCGCAGCTTTCAACGTTGGCGATCACGCCGACGAGGCTCCGGTTTGCTTTGAAATTTTGGCAGGGTCAACAGAGGGCTCCTTTTCGATGAAAAAACATTGCACCCGAAACTATCGCGGTTTGCTCGCGGCGACTCTGGCCTCGGTTTTGACGATGCCGGCCTGGGCGGCCCCGGCGCCGGAGACCGACCCGGTCAAGGAAGAGGTCAAGGCCGTGCTGAACCAGCACGACGAGGCGATGGGCAAACAGGATCTCAAAGCGTTGCTGTCGCTTGTACGCCGACGATCCCACCATCGCGATGATGGGGACCGGCCCCGGCGAGTTCTGGAAGGGCAAAACGGAGGTTGAAACCGCTTACAAGGAATTTTTGAAGGATTTCAAGGCCGGATCGCTGAAACATCAATGTCCGGACACCTCCGGCGGCCACCAAGGCGATGTCGCTTGGCTGGTCGCTTCGTGCAACATGCAGGATACTGCCCCGGACGGCAAAGCGCGGAATTACGTGCTCAATGTCTCGGCGGTGCTCAAGAAGGAAAAGGGTGGCTGGAAGTTCCAGACCCTGCACTTTTCCAACCTGACCAGTGGCGATGCGCCACCGCCGGCAGCCACACCCGCCTCGGCCCCGAAGAAAGCCCAGTGAGCGGAGAACGGCCATGACCGATCAACAGAATGCGCAACCTCTCGAACCGACCGATACCCCGGAAGCACAGGAACGACGCACTTTTCTGCGCGGTCTGGGCAAATGGTCGCAGGCGGTGATCGGCGGAGTGCTGCTGGGCGGTGGGCTGACGGTTTCCCATCGGGCCAGCGCCGGCGCTTGGATCAACCGTCGCGGCGGTTACGGCGGCGGCGGCGGTTGGATCAACGGCGGCGGCGGCGGCGGCGGCGGTTGGATCAACCGCCGCGGCGGCGGCAGCGGTTGGATCAATCGCTGAACCCGCATCGGTGTAAGAACAGCAACGAGGAAAGACAGCAACGAGGAAAGACGGCGACGAGGAAAGACAGCAACGAGGAAAGACAGCAACGAGGAAAGGACAGGCAGACGAGGAAAGACAGCAACGAGGAAAGACAGCAACGAGGTGGTGACCGAGCATGTCCGTGAGCGGGTGATTGCCTGGAGCTGACACCCCCGTCTGCCGTCGATGGTCGATGCATGGAACGGGAAGCAATGGAGTCGTTTATGCGCCATGTCGATGTTTGATAAAGAAAAAAATCTGATCGAGCGCCTGGGGCGCATCGCGCCCGGCGTGCCGGCGCTCGCGCGCTACCGATTTACCGCCGACTTCCGGCGCGATCTGATCGCCGGCCTTTCGGTGGCGGCGGTAGCGTTGCCCGTCGCGGTCGCGTATGCCCAACTCGCCGGCTTCAGTCCGGTCGTGGGCCTCTACTCCAGCATCCTGCCGCTGGTGGCTTACGCGATCTTCGGCACCTCGCGGCAGTTGATGGTCAATCCCGACGCGGCGACCTGCGCGATGATCGCCGCCGCCGTCGCCCCGCTCGCCGCCGGCGACGCGGAATTGTACGGGTCGCTCGCGATCGTGCTGACGTTTTTCACCGGCCTGTTCTGCATCGCCGCGAGTTTTCTCCGGCTCGGCGCGCTGGCGGATTTCCTGTCCAAGCCGATCCTGGTCGGCTTCCTGAACGGCATCGCCATCAGCATCCTGCTGGGGCAGATCGGCAAGCTGTTCGGCTTCGCCATCGAGTCTGGCGGTATCGTTCCTCGCCTGCTCGAATTCATCGCCAAGCTGCCCCAAACCCATGGTCCGACCCTGGCGGTCGGCTTGGGCAGCTTTGCCGTGCTGTTCCTCGCGCGCCGCTTCCTGCCGCGCTGGCCGGCCGCGCTGGTGGCGCTGGTCGCCTCGGCCATCGCGGTCGCGCTGCTGAAACTGGACGGGCGCGGGGTCGCGATTCTGGGCTCGGTTCCCGCCGGGCTGCCGCCGCTCCGCTGGCCCACTTTTTCCCCCGAACACTTGCCGTCGCTGGTGGCCAGCGCGGCGGGCTTGGCCCTGGTGCTGTTTTCCAGCGGCATGTTGACCGCCCGCAGCTTCGCGGCCAAGAACCGCTACGAGATCGATGTGGATCGCGAGTTCGCCGCGTTCGGCGCCGCCAACCTCGTCTCCGCCCTGTCCCAGGGTTTTGCCGTCACCGGCGCCGATTCGCGCACCGCCATGTGCGACGCGGCCGGGGGGCGCACCCAGGTCACCGGCCTGGTGGCCGCCGCGACGATGGCGATGGTCTTGCTGTTCCTGACCGACCCCTTGCGGTACGTCCCCATCGCCGCCCTGGGCGCGGTGCTGGTGTTTGCCTCGTTCTCGCTGTTCGACGTGCGCTCGCTGCGGGAAATCTGGCGGATCGACCGGCGCGAGGTCGGATTGGCGGTGATCACCACGCTGGGCGTGGTGGCGGTGGGCGCGATCGACGCCATTCTGGTCGCGGTGGCGCTGGCGCTGGTGCGGTTCGTCAAGCTGACCGCGCGTCCCCGCGACGAAGTGCTCGGCAAGATGGAGGGCCTGCCCGGCTTCCACTCCATCGAACGACACCCCGAGGCCAAGACCTTTCCCGGCCT
This sequence comes from Candidatus Competibacter sp., assembly GCA_037045685.1. Lineage (GTDB taxonomy): Bacteria > Pseudomonadota > Gammaproteobacteria > Competibacterales > Competibacteraceae > Competibacter_A. Next base: position 75,314 of record JBAOII010000014.1, on the reverse strand, counting down.
GGCGGTCTATCGCTTCAACGGTCCGATCACCTTCTTCAATGCCGCCTATTTCAAACAGCGGGCGCTGGCCGTGGCCGATGCCGCCGACCCGGCACTCCAGTGGTTCGTCATCGACACGATTCCGATCAGCCACATCGACGTGACCGGCCTGTATGCCTTGCGCGATCTGAAGGAAACGCTCGAAGCGCGCGGAACCAAGCTGATTCTGGCCGGGCGCAAGACCGAATTTCTGGACTGGCTGCGGGAGAGCGGCTTCCGCCGACCCGAACACGAGGAACGCATCTTCCCGACGCTCCGTCAGGCGCTGAAAGCCTACCGCCGCGAAATCGGCCCGGCCGAGGTGCCGCCCGACGAAGAATAGCGGGGCGTTGTCCAAATGAACGGAAAAATTGCCCGCACGCGAGACCGCCCGCCGGGCCACCCGTTCCCGGCGCCGCGACGGGGCACCGACCCCGCATCCGCCGGAACCCAGTCACACCAAATCCCCGAGGAGTTCGACCGATGACCGAACCATCCCAATCTCTCTCCACCTCGCAAACCCTGCCCGCTCCCGCCCAACAGATCGCCGATTACTGGGTGGATTCCTGGCAGCGCACGATCCTGTTCTGGGACACGCTGCGCCGGCGCGGCAACCAATATTTCGAGCACAAGGCCAAGGCGGTGCCGCACGTCCTCAGTTTCGACGCCGAGCTGGTGATGGACGGCCGGACCTTCGCTCGGCCAGTCAATTACGGGCTGGCGCGGATCAAGCCCCCGGAAGGGGTCGCCATCGACCCGAAAAAGCGCCCGTTCGTGGTGGTCGATCCGCGCGCCGGCCACGGGCCGGGCATCGGCGGCTTCAAGGCCGACAGCGAGCTGGGCGTGGCGATGCGCGCCGGCCATCCCTGCTACTTCGTCGGCTTCACCCCCGACCCGATGCCGGGCCAGACCATCGAAGACATCATGCGCGCCGAGGCCAGGTTTCTGGAAAAAGTCAACGAACTGCACCGCGACGCCGAGGGCAAGCCCTGCGTGATCGGCAACTGCCAGGCCGGCTGGGCGGTGATGATGCTGGCCGCGACCCGGCCGGAGCTGTTCGGGCCGCTGATCATTCCCGGCTCCCCCTTGTCCTACTGGGCCGGCGCGGAAGGCGAGAACCCGATGCGCTACACCGGCGGCCTGTACGGCGGCAGTTGGCTGACCGCGCTCACCAGCGATCTGGGGCGCGGCAAGTTCGACGGCGCCAACCTGGTCGGCAATTTCGAGAACCTCAATCCCGCCAACACCTACTGGGCCAAGAACTACGATCTCTGGTCGAAGGTGGACACCGAGAGCGAGCGCTTTCTGGAGTTCGAGACCTGGTGGGGCGGGCACGTCAACCTCAACGCCGAGGAAATGCAGTGGATCGTCGATCAACTGTTCATCGGCAACCGGCTGGCGACCGCCGAGATCGTCACCGGCGACGGCGTGCGCATCGACCTGCGCAACATCCGCTCGCCGATCCTCTGCTTCTGCTCCAAGGGCGACAACATCACGCCGCCGCAACAGGCGCTGGGCTGGATCGTCGATCTTTACGAGGAGGATGAAGACCTCCGCGCCTGCGGCCAAACCATCGTCTACGCCATCCACGAAAATATCGGCCATCTCGGCATCTTCGTCTCGGGCGGGGTCGCCAAGAAAGAGCATCAGGAATTCGCCTCCAACATCGACCTGATCGACGTGTTGCCGCCCGGCTTGTACGAGGCGGTGATGACGGCCAAGACGACCGACGCCGCGAATCCCGAACTGATCAGCGGCGACTGGATCGTCCGCTTCGAGCCGCGCACGCTGGCCGATCTGCGGGCGGTCGTCCGGCCCAGCCAGGAAAACGAACTCCGCTTCGCCACCGCGCGGCGGGTGTCCGAAATCAATCTCGGCCTGTACCGCACCCTGTTCCAGCCGTTCGTCCGGGCGTTCGCCAACAGCCAGATCACCGTCGAATCGCCCTACCGGATCAAGCCGGCCGAACTGCCCCACCAACTGTTTTCGGACCGCAACCCGCTGATGCGGCAAATCGCCGAGCTGGCCGAATGGGTGCGCGGGAGACGGCAAACCGCAACGCCCGCCAACCCGCTGCTCCAGTGGCAGGCCATGATCTCGGACGGGATGATCGCCGCCCTCGACGGCTATCGCGATCTGCGCGACCGCAGCATGGAGCAAATTTTTCTGGCGATCTACAGCGCTCCCCTGCTGCAAGCCCTGGTCGGGTTGCAGGCTTCGGACGAACCCCCGCGCCGGCATCCCGGCGTCGAGCCGGAGCGGCTCGCCTTCGTCCAGCAGCGCATCGCCGAACTCAAGGCCCGCCTCGCCGAAGGCGGCCCGCGCGAGGCGATGATTCGCGGCCTAGTCTACATCGGCATGGCGGGACCGGGAGTGGACGAGCGAGCGTTCAACGAATTGCGCCAGATGCGCGCCGAGCACGGCGGATTGACCTTGGAGGAATTCAAGCGAGTGCTGCGCGAGCAGTTCTTCGCCCTCCTGCTCGACCGGGACGGCGCGCTGGCGGCGATCCCGCAGATGCTGCCCGCCGACCCGGCCGTGAGGGCGGAGGCGCTCGCCAAGATCCGTTTGGTCGCATCGGCCGCCGGCGAAGTCACCGGCGAGCGGGCCGAGCGGCTGGCCGAGATCGAGAAGCTGTTCCAGGCCATCGAACCGGTCAAATCTGGTTCGGGCAAGGGCACAGACATCTAAAGAGGACCTTAATCCATGGAACGCAAGCACGAGAAATACGAACGGCTGATCGCCCGGTGCAAGGCGCTGACGCCGGTCCCGACCGCCGTGGCCCACCCCTGCGACGAGAGTTCGCTCAAGGGCGCGGTGGAAGCCGCCGAACTGGGTATCCTGCAACCGATCCTGGTCGGACCGAAAGCCAGGATCGAAGCCGTGGCGGCGCAATTCCAGCTCGACATCGCCCGCTACGAGATCGTGGATGCCCCGCACAGCCACGGCGCCGCCGATCTGGCCGTGCAACTGGCCCGCGAGGGCAAGGCCGAGATGCTGATGAAGGGCAGCCTGCACACCGACGAGCTGATGGGCGCGGTGGTGCGGACCGGGACGGGGCTGCGCACCGAGCGGCGCATCAGCCACGCCTTCCTCATGGACGTGCCGAGCCTCGACCGGGCGATCATCGTCACCGACGCGGCGATCAACATCTTCCCCACGCTGGAAGACAAGGTCCACATCACCCAGAACGCCATCGACCTCGCCCACGCCCTGGGTTTCCCGCAACCGAAAGTGGCGATCCTGTCGGCCATGGAGACGGTCAATCCCAAGGTGCCGTCCACCGTGGAAGCCGCCGCGCTGTGCAAGATGGCCGACCGCAAGCAGATCACCGGCGGCATCCTGGACGGCCCGCTGGCGCTGGACAACGCCATCGACCTGGCGGCGGCCCAGATCAAGAAAATCGACTCGCCGGTGGCGGGGCTGGCCGACATTCTGGTGGTGCCGGACCTGGAAGCGGGCAACATGCTGGCCAAGAGCCTGACCTTCATGGCCGACGCCGACGCCGCCGGCATCGTGCTCGGCGCGAGGGTGCCGATCATCCTCACCAGCCGCGCCGATTCGGTCATGACCCGGCTGGCCTCCTGCGCGGTGGCCGCGCTGGTCGCCCAAGCGCGACGGGAAAACGCGAAAAAGGCGGTGGCGTGATGAGCGACGCGATTCTGGTCGTCAATGCCGGTTCGTCCAGCATCAAGTTTTCGCTGTTCCTGGAACGAGGCGAGGCGCTGGACCCGTTGCTGGGCGGGCAAATCGAGAGCCTTTACACCGCGCCCCGCTTCAAGGCCAAGGACGCGGCGGGCACCGTCCTCAGCGAGCAGCAATGGGCGCAAGGCGAAACGCTCGGCCACGATGGCGCCATCGCCTATCTGGCCGGCTTTCTGCGCGAGCGACTCGGCGAACACCGGCTCGCCGCCGTCGGACACCGGGTGGTGCACGGCGGTCTCGACTACGCCGCGCCCGTGCGGCTGACCGCCGAGATCGTCGGCCACCTGGAGCGATTCATCCCGCTGGCGCCCCTGCACCAACCCCACAACCTCAAGCCGATCCGCCTGTTGCTGGCCAACCAGCCGCAGTTGCCGCAAGTGGCCTGTTTCGACACGGCTTTCCATCGCCACCAGCCGGAGGTGGCCCAGGCGTTCGCCCTGCCGTCCGAGATCACCGACCGGGGCGTGAGGCGCTACGGCTTCCACGGCCTGTCCTACGAATACATCGCCTCCGTTTTGCCAGAATACGACGCTCGCGCGGCGGCGGGCCGCACGGTGGTGCTGCATCTGGGCAACGGCGCCAGCCTGTGCGCGATTCAGGGCGGCAAAAGCGTCGCCAGCACCATGGGTTTCACCGCCGTGGACGGACTGCCGATGGGCACTCGCAGCGGTAATCTCGACCCCGGCGTCGTCCTCTATCTCATGGACGAGTTGAAGATGGACGCCCGCGCCATCGAGAAGCTGCTCTACCAGCAATCGGGTCTGCTGGGCGTATCGGGCATCTCCAGCGACATGCGCACCCTGCTCGCTTCCGACGAGCCGAGGGCGAAATTCGCGGTGGAGCTGTTCGTCTACCGCATCGGCCGGGAACTGGGCTCGCTCGCCGCCGCGCTGGGCGGACTCGACGCCCTGGTGTTCACCGCCGGCATCGGCGAGCACGCTGCCCCGATCCGGGAGCGGGTCTGCCAAGCCGCTGCCTGGCTCGGCGTGGAACTCGATCCCGCCGCCAACGCGGCCGGCGGTCCGCGCATCAGCGCCGAGAACAGCCGGATTCCGGCCTGGGTCATCCCGACCAACGAAGAACTGATGATCGCCCGGCATACCCGGATGTCGATCGCGGCCGGCGCGACGCGCTAGCTCGCGCGACAAAAAGCCGAATGCGGGCTCGGCCGACGGCATCGCGGTGGCCATGGACCGGCAAGCCTGCCGCCGGGCGGGAGGCGCCACACCGCGATCGATCCGTGATCGCGCAATGCTTGCTTGTCGGGCGCCGAGGAACGACGCTCGCCGGAGGAGCGGGAGCAGTTGCTACAGTCGATGGAACACTCCTTTTCCTGACGGCGGCAATGGAAATGCCACAGATCGTAAAAACGACCCTGATCCACAATCGAGGAGAATCAAAATGAAATTCTTACGCATTTGCAGTACCGCCTTGGTGTTGTTGTTAAGCGCCGTGATCGCTCACGCGCAGGCATTTCAGGAAAAGAGCTTTCCGGCGGGTCCTCCCAAACCGGAATTGAAGTATCACCTGCTCGTGCCGGACGGTGTCGTCATCACCAACAAGAAAGGCGAAGCGTACAAAGCTGGCGAGATCGTATTGGTGCCCGGCGCCAATGTCACGATTCTAGAGTCCGCCTACGCCAAGGAACAGATGAAGGACCCCGCGTTTAAATCAAGCTTTATCAATGAAAACAGTTATTTAGGAATGTCCGAAGAGAAGGTGCGCGATTACGCTATCGTCTCGGTAAAAGTTCCTGAAGGCGTAACCGTCGAGTCGTTGCCTTGGAAGAAAACTTCTGGAGGCGTAACCGAGAGTTATGCTGGCAAGACCATCAAAGGCCCTTCGTCGGTGACGATAATGGTCGTCAAGGCGAAAATGGACGCGACGCCAAATGACACTCCCGCCGATACGTGGAATGCTGCGGGTAGCTGGGGCGGGCGCAGTTGGAAGCCATAAAACTAATCGCCTGCTAGTTGTATTGCTGGCGATGAAACGAACCGGTTGGGCTAATCCACAAACCGGTTAACCCAACAGGGATTTCGCTGCATATCCTTGACCGAGAGAAATACGATGATGAAGAGTTTCAAAATTATTGGCGCGACTTTGCTGGCCACATCCCTGCTGGCGGGTGGCCCGGCGCTGGCAGCCGAGACCAAGCGGCCGGTCGGCAAGGTCACGATCGCCGAAAGGCAGTTCGGGCTGCTGTTGGGCGGCAGCACCGGCAGCGGAACGCTGACGTTCCACGGCAAGAAATATCCGTTCAAGCTCAAGGGCCTGAGCGCCGGCCTCAACGTCGGCGTCTCGAAGATGAGCGCCGTCGGCGCGGTGTACGACCTGAAGCAGGTTTCCGACTTTCCCGGCACCTACACCAAGTTCGAGTCGAGCATCGCCCTGGGCGGCGGCGTGGGCGGCCTGCGCCTGAGGAACGAGCACGGGGTGATCATGAACCTGAGTTCGCGAACCAAGGGCTTGGATCTCAATATCGGTAACATGAGCGGCATGACGGTTACGATGGAATAGCGGAAGCCTCCCGGCGGGAGCCGCTCGCCGCGTTGGCGGCGAGCGGCTCCCATTTCAGCGTGTCGGGCCGCCAAATCCCGGTCTGGGCTCGACCCGCAACCCGAAAGCGGGCGGTCGCCCGGCCTGCTCGAAATCTCCCCAACCCGGTCTTCTAAGGAGCGCGACACCATGACCGTTGAAATCCCCCGCCCCCCGCTCAAGGGCAAAAAGGCGCTGGTCGCCGGCATCGCCAACGAGCACTCCATCGCTTACGGCTGCGCCAAGGCGTTCCGCGAACTGGAAGCGGAACTGGCGATCACCTATCTCAACGAAAAATCGAAACAGTACATCGAACCGCTGGCCCAACAGTTGGAGGCGCCGATCTTCATGCCGCTCGACGTGAGCCAGCCCGGCCAGCTCGAAGCGCTGTTCGAGGCCATCACCCGGCAATGGGGCCGGCTCGACATCCTGGTCCACTCCATCGCCTTCGCCCCCAAGGAAGACTTGCAGGGCGGGCTAGTCAACTGCTCGGCCGAAGGCTTCGCCAAGGCGATGGATATTTCCTGTCATTCCTTCATCCGCATGGCGAAGCTGGCCGCGCCGCTGATGACCGAGGGCGGCACGATGTTCGCCATGAGCTACCACGGCGCCAACGAGGTGGCCCCCAACTACAACGTGATGGGGCCGGTCAAGGCGGCGCTGGAATCGTCCTGCCGCTACCTCGCCTACGAGCTGGGGCGGCAGGGCATCCGGGTCCACGCCATCTCGCCGGGACCGCTCAAGACCCGCGCCGCCTCGGGGCTCAAGGATTTCGATCTGCTGCTCAACGAGGCGGTGCAGCGCGCGCCCATCGGCGAACTGGTGGACATCATGGACGTGGGTTTCACCTGCGCCTTCCTGGCCACGCCCTACGCCCGCCGCCTGACCGGCAGCACGGTGTACGTGGACGGCGGCGTCAACATCATGGCTTGAACTCCCCTCTCTCTTCCGCTCCTCTCTCCCTTTCTCCCCTCGGAAGAAGGGTTGGGGTTGGGGGTGAGGGAGGGAGGGGTTGGCGGCGAAGAATGAGAAAATTCGCCCCCCGTCGAAACCCGCGATTCAAGGAGAACGACTATGGCGTTTCGTCTGCTGCAATCCATTTTTTCCGGCGCCCCCCAGCCCGGCAAATTCGACAAGGAACTGATGCTGAGAGGCATCGAGCGGGTGGTGGACGGCACCGATCCCCGCTTGCGGGCGGTGAGCCATTACCGGCGCAAGCTGTGGGACCCGGTGGAGCGCGCCATCGACTTCGTGGTGAACTTCGTCAACGCACTGCCGCCCGCCATCGTCGCCGACCGCCAGGGCTACATGACCGATCCCCGCTTGCGCGCCCTGTTCGCCTCGCCCGACAGCTTGCGGGAAACCCTGAGTTTCAGCGACGGCACCCGCAACTATCTCAAGCAGGCGCCCGACCCGCTGCCGGCGGAACTGTACGCCGGCCTCGGCGCGGTCCGCCTCGAAAAGAACGTGCTCGGCATCGAGATGGACGGGGAAATCCTGCGGCGGGACGTGCCGCAAACCGTCGTCAATTTCTGCGATCACCGGCTGGTTTTTCTGACCGACAACGAGCAGGACACCCGCCGGGAACTGATGCGGCGCGCGGCCGATTACCTGATCGAAACCGCCCTGCAGCGCCTGACCGCCAGCCGCATCCAAAAGACGCAACTGGAACAGCAGCAACGCAAACTGCTCCAGCAAAAAGCCAATCTGCTGAAGAAAGCCCAAGTGGGCTTCGAGTCCTTGGCGGGATCGGCCACGGCGGAGCCGGTCGATTTGAACGCCATCGAGCAGCAGCTTCAGGAGCTGGAAACCGAACTTGGCGAGCTGCGCGCCGATTCGGCCACGCTCGACAAGCATCTCGCCAAAGTCGCCGCCACGCTGAGCGAGCCCGACAAATATCTGAAACTGGAGCCGGTCTCGCTCACCCTGGACCACGCGAACACCAAGGTGCCCGCCGACTCGCCCCGGGTCGTCAACTCGATGACCTTCCAGGAAATCGTGATGGGCAAAGACCGCCGCGTCGCCGCGCTGTTCGTCCGGTTCCCCAGCGGCGATCTGCTGCCGCAACCCGACTTTTTCAAGGAGGCCAACCGGCTGCTGCAATCGATCCGATAAGCGACGCCGTCTTGTGGCAGCGGCGGTTGAATCCTTTGAGCCTTTAATCGACCGGAGAATTTTCCATGAGCGAAAAAACCGACCCGACCCGCGATCTGACCGCCGCGATCAAATCGCTGAAAAGCTACCTGCTGGAAAAGGGCCACCGCTTCGAGCGCGGCCCGGCCTACGAGTCCCAAGGTAAAGCCCCGTCCAGCGTGGCCCAGACGACCCGGCAATACGAAGGGAGGGGTTACACCAAATACATGCAGGTCGGCGACCCGCCGGTCTACGCCATGCTGGCGCGCGGCCACCAGGAAGTGCACATTTTTCAGCCGCAAGACCCGAAAATCCGGGAATGGCTGGAGGATGAAAAGGTGGCGTTGAACGATCCGGCCATGCGCGAGCATATGCTGCAAGCGTCCGGCCTGCGCGAGAGCGAGCTTGAGGCCGCCCGCAAACCGCAAATTTTCCGCATCGCCGAGGTGGACGACGTGTTCATCATCACCAGCGAGAACGCGCCGCCCGAACGGGGTTGAGGAACCGACCAAGGCTCGACATTGCTGTACGGAGATCGGCATGACTACCGCGCTCGCGCATGAATCCGAGCTGGAATTCGAGCTGGGCGGGCCAGCGTACCGGCTCATGCAGCGGATCGGTCTGATCGAGGGCGCCGGTCCTTCCCTCGGGCGGCGCGTGGTCGGGTTCCTGCTGATCACCTGGGTTCCTCTCCTCGCCTTCTCCTTCATCGAGGGCCGGGCGCTCGGGCCGACGCCACGAGAATCCCTGTTGCTGGATTTCGCCACTTACGCCCGCTTTTTCCTGGCCGTGCCGCTGCTGTTCGTGGCCGAGGTCGTGACCGGCCCGCGGCTGCGGTCGGCCGGACTCCATTTTATCCGGGGCAACTTCGTCCGGCCGGAGGATCTGCCCGCCGTCGAGGCGGCCATCGTCCGGGCCGCGCGGCGCCGCGAAGCGCTGCTGCCGGAACTGGTCATGCTCGGCGTCGCCCTGTTGGGCGCCTGGTATTTCACCCTCGAAACCTGGTCGGGAGGAACCGGCACCGCCACTTGGCGTTCCGCCGTGCGACCGGGTGGGCTCGGCCTGTCGCTGGCGGGGTTCTGGTACCAGTGCGTCGCGGTGCCGATCCTGCAATTCTTCGTGTACCGGTGGCTCTGGCGCCTGTTCATCTGGACTCGCTTCTTGCGCGACATGGCCCGGCTGAACCTCAACCTGGTCGCCACCCATCCCGACCGGGCGGGCGGGCTGGGGTTTCTCGGCGGGGCTCACGTCACGCTGGCGATTTTCGCCTTTGCTTTCAGTTGCGTCCTGAGCGGGCATGTGGCCTTTCAGGTCTATTTCGAGGCCGTGCCGATCGAGACGTTCAAAACCCTGTTCGTGGTTTACCTGGTGCTGATGGAGCTGATCTGTCTCGGCCCGCTGCTGATTTTCGTGCCGCTGCTGGCCCGGACCCGGCGGGCGGGGCTGGGCCAGTACAGCATTTTGGCGGACACCTACAACCGCGCCTTCGAGCAAAAGTGGGTGGCGGGCGAAGCGCCGCCGGACGAACCGCTGCTGGGGAGCGGCGACATCCAGTCCTTGGCCGACCTGGGCAACAGCTTCGGGCTGATCCGGGAGATGCGGCTGTTCCCCTTCAGCCAGCAGCAGATTCTCCAGATCGCGGTGATCGCGTCCCTCCCCGGCCTGCCCTTGATTTTCCTGGTGATGCCGGTGGGGGAACTGCTGAAGCTGCTCGCCGGGGCGCTGTTGTAGGAACACTTCGTCAATGGAGCAACGAACATGCGGAAGCGATTGAAAACGCGCGCATCGACGCTGCCGCCCTGGCTCATTCCGATGCTGTATGTGGTCGTGACCGTTGCTTGCGGAGTGGTTCTGCCGCGCCTGGAGCACGAATACCTGGCCGCCTACAGCCACAGTACCTCGGTCACTTCGGCCCAGGCTGCGCTGTCCGCCATCGCCTCGGGCATGATGGCGCTGACCGGCATCGTGTTCGCGCTCGCTTTCGTCATGGTGCAGTTCAGCGCCATCGCCTATTCGCCACGCCTGGTCACCTGGTTCAGCCGCGACCCGATACTTTTTCACGCGCTCGGCCTGTTCATCGCCACCTTTATTTATGCCCTCGCGACCCTGGCTTGGACGGATCGCGAGGGTAACAGCAAGGTGCCGTTTTTCTCGGCGATGCTGGTCGTGGTCATGCTCAACCTCAGCATGATCGTTTTTGCCCGACTGGTGCAACGGCTCAATGATCTTCAGATCACCAACGTGCTCCATTTCGTCGGCCAGCAAGGGCGCGAGGTCATTCGAGCGATGTTCCCGCGCCTGGATGCGCCAGCGGGCGCCGACGCCGGAGTCGTGGCAGAACGGCGGTCGAGGCAGCCCAGCAGCGTCCGGTCATCGCAGACGCTGCGCTACTCCGGCGAACCGCAGACGGCTCTCGCTCGATTCCAGATCGGCGCCCTGGTCCAGCAGGCTCAGGCGGTGGATGCCGTGATCGTGATGGAATGCGCCGTCGGCGACACCTTGATCGAAGATACTCTGCTGTTGCGCGTGCATGGCGGCCGCCAGCCGCTCGTGGAGGCCCAACTTCGGCGGGCGCTTCAGGATGGCGCGGGAGCGCACCTTCGAGCAGGACCCCAAGTATCCTCTGCGCCTGTTGGTGGACATCGCCATCCGGGCCCTCTCCCCGGCCATCAACGATCCGACCACGGCGGTCCAGGCCCTCGACCAGATCGAGGATTTGTTGCGCCGCCTTGGCCGGCGCACGCTCGATGCTGGCTGCGTGATGGACGACTGCGGCGATTTGCGTATGATTTTCCCGACGCCCGCTTGGGAGGACTATCTGGCGCTGGCCTTGGACGAGATTCGCCAGTACGGCGCCAGCTCGGTCCAGGTGATGCGCCGGCTGCGCTCCGCTCTGCTGGGCCTGATGGATTCGGTGGCCGACGGCGAGCGCAAAGCGGTGGTGCGGCGGTATCTCCACCATTTGAACGTCGCGGTGGAGCACTCGGCGCTCGACGCCGAGGATCAGGTCATGGCGCTTGCAAGAAGATCGGCAGGGCTTGGGCCTGTCGCGCCGGCGGGCCGAACCCGAGCGGGACGCCGTTGCCGAGCGCTGACCCATCATGCGGGTTCGATGAACTTGTGTGGAGGACGTGATGCAGCCGCAAGACAGCTTGACCGCCATGCGCTTGCGGGCGCCGCGCGCCGCCGCCATCGCCGGCATCCTGTTCGCGGTCCTGCTGATCACCAGCTTCGTGCTGCTGCGCCGCTCGGTCCCGGCCGATCCGCTGGAAGCCGGGGCGTGGCTGGAGACGAACGCGAACAGCGTGACGACGGCGCTGAACCTGCTGCCGTTCGCCGGCATCGCCTTTCTGTGGTTCATCGGCGTGCTGCGCGACCGGCTGGGCGAGCGGGAAGACCGCTTTTTCGCCACCGTCTTCCTCGGCAGCGGGCTGCTGTTTCTCGCCATGCTGTTCATGTCGGCGGCGATGGTGGGCGGCCTCATCATCGCCTACACGGCGGACCCGACCCGGATCGTCGGCTCCACCACCTTCAGCTCCGCTCGCGCCATCGCCTATGAAATCATGAACATCTACGCGATCAAGATGGGCCAGCAATGGGATTTATATCTATATTATTGAAAAGGCTGGAAAAATGTGAAATCGTGTCGGGGGTCAGGTCATGTTTCAAGCCCGTTACGCCAAAATCGCAATCTTCGCCGATGATGCCAAACCCGAGTGTGCCGAGACTTGACTTGATGCTATACGTCAACTCAGCACCGATAAACACTCCATTTTTGTCTGATATGCCGAAGAACCACTCCACCAGCAATCTCTGTATATCATATTTCCAGAGATGTATTGATTGACCATGATGCTGTCTCAATGCGTCAATCGTCTGAGTGATACGACTCAATATCTCAGTTGGAACGTCTGTTGATGCTGATAAACTCTCGAACTCATTGCGTTTGCTCACCAGTTCCAGATGTAGTGTTTCGAGTGCTGACTTGGTTTTGTCGAGTTCGTTGGCGGCATCATCCGAAGTCAACACTTCATCAACAATCAATTTGATGATTCGTGCTTTGCGTTTTGATTGTGTCTCTTGTTCTTTTTCCAACTCAGCAATTTCTTCAGTGAGTTGTTTCTGTCTCGCAACACTCACTGAGTTAGATTTGTGTATCGCGTCAATCAATGTGTCGTTGTTCTTGACGATTTCTGAGATATGTTCGATAACCACTTCTTCAATCGCGGGCTTTGATATAAACTTGACACATTTTTCTGTTCTTCGGTGATGCGAATGTCTGTAGTAAGGATTCGCACCGTTATTCGCATAGACACCTTGATAAGTGAGTTGGCAGTATTCGCATTTGACTAAACCAGCAAGCAAATAATCGTTCTTCCGCTTGCTCACTTTGCGATTTGATTTCAAACGCGCTTTGATTTGTGCTTGTTGCGCCGCAGTATAGAATGCTGGAACTGGTGTGATGATTTCGAGTTTACCATCATTTGTTTGAAATGTCTGAATCAATCGCGCTTTGTCATTGAGTATCTTATAGACCATTCCACCACTCTTGCCGACCATTCTCGCTATTTTATCGACATAATAACGCTGATTGACGTATAAATCATATATTCTCTGAGCGAGCATAAAATCGGCATCAATCAAAACCCATTCCGCATCTTTCGAGTGGTCATTATGCGCCAATTTTCTGCCAAACGGACCACTTCCGACCACTTGCCATCCTCTTTTTGCGAGTGTTATTTTTGATTCGATAGATTTCTTTGTCTGTATTCTCGCGTTTCTCGCGTTGATGACTGCCATCAAGTCAATAAAAAAGGTGGTATCATCATTATCGAGATTATATTCTTGGGACTGCACATACAGCTTGACTCTATACTTTTTCAAATCAGCGCGAATAAGACCGCTCGAAATCGGGTCGCGAGTCAATCGAGACAAATCATAAACCATCAAAGCATCAATCAAGCCTGATTTAACATCGGATAATGCTTCATCGAGCATCGGTCTTTCTTTGTCTTCTCCCGCTGTCGCACTCTCCGAACCAACATACTCTTTAATCAGAGTCCCGCCAAGTGTTTTGACGCACCCTGCTAAAACAGTGCGTTGAACTTCCAAACTCACTCCTTCACGTTCTTGTCCAGTTGTGGAAACTCTCGCAAGTATCGCAAATTTGGTTGTCATGATGTATCTCCTACCCAAGTGATTGAATATTATAACATATTTTAGTGTTGGGTTTCAAATCGCGCATAAATACTTCAAAGCACAAAAAAACCACCAATAAAGGTGGCGATAAATACAATAAACTCTAACTGTGAGACTAATCCAATGCCATTCCGAAACCCCAAATACATCTATTTCGCGTCAATCACTCATATCGAACTCTTGCTTGCTGTCATCCTCATTTTGACTGGTTTGGCTTTTGTTCTTCCGGCTGAACATATCAATCAAGAAGGCTCAAAACTATTTCAAATTCTTGGCAATGTCCGCGCATGGGGTTTGTTATTCTGCGCTACAGGGACAGGGACTCTTATAAGAATTTGGTGGAATAAAAAACCAAATTGGCTTGTCACTGAGATACTGAGACATACGACTAATTTCCTCTTCAGTATGCTTTCTATCTCTATGCTGCTCGCGTATCCGTTGTTGCCTTGGAGTGCCACTTATTTGTGTCTCGCCGTGAGTGCGTTCTTTGCTGCTGCGAGATTTGACAAACGCGAGCATTACTGAGATGGAACCGCCACAGTTTGACACAAACGCAATCGCTGTCTTCTCGGCAATTGGCGGAAGTTTGGTCGCTTTTGGATATAAGTTTTTTCGTATTTTGAAGCGTGATAAATCAGACGATTCAATCGACAGTGATGAGCAAGCGTTACGTCTCTCTCTTCGCGAAGAATGTAAAATGCTTCGCGAAAATAACTTCACTTTGATAAATGAGAAATTGTTGTTATTAGAACGTGCTGTCAAAGCTGAAAGTGAACGAGATTATTTGAAACAGAAATGCGATATTTGCGGACATAAATTGAGAGAAGAAGAGAATGAATAGAAGGAATCTAATAGACCTTTTATTTTCTGCTTTGCTTTGTGTGTCGCTCGCGACTCATTTCTATTTCTATCTTGAGTTCCAAACGCAAACAGAAAGATTTATGAGTGCGGGTAAAAGGTTCACGGCAAAATCAGGTCAGGAGATTTGTGAACGATTGCGAGTAGTCGAAGCAAAGTTATTTGAACACGTTGATAGTTGTTTGTACGATAGATAAATCAAGCGAACAATCGATTTAGCTTTTCTGCTCTACCGAGACATCCGCCGCAAGGGGTCAATCCGACTTTTTGAGTGACTTTTGTTATCGATGTGCCAAGCCCTTTTTTAGCATGTCGCATAACAGCGGGAGTCACTGTTTTTATCGCTTTTTTTAGCAGTGCATCATTAGCGAGTCGCATCGATTGACCGTTATTTCTCTTGTAATACCCTGCAATATCCAGCTTCTTCGCTGGTCCGTAACTACACGCAAGATGACATATCACTATCTCTTCATATGTTGGAAACTCCGCCATCTTTGCTAAGTGTGGCATTACCGCAGCCCGTCTCATCAAATGAAAATGTAATATTTCAAACGGATTCGTCAAAGATAAAAACGGATTCCACGGTTTCTTGTTTGTAAGATAATTGATTTTGTTTGTCTTCGCATCAACATCAAAATAGTCAGTGTAGATTTGAGATAGATGTGGATTGTTTTCAAGTTCCGAAATACATCGGTCGATAAAAGAGTTATCAGCGGGCAAATAGTCATCGCTATCAACAAAGCTCACATATTTCGAGTTGCCTTGCGAGAAACCGTATTCTCTCGCTTTGCCGATTGACCCATCGAAACCACCTTCAATCAAATGTATATTGACTTCAGGATGCTCCAGCGAATCAAGACATTGCTCAAGCCATTGTTTTGGTTCTCTATAATGTAAAACGTGAATGTCTATTAGTTTCATCTTTTCACCGCCCGAATATGTAAACTGGTGCGCCATAACCATCTGTATTGATTTCAATCGAACTCAAACCAGCAATATCAATCGGAGTGCCACCCGACCAAGGCGGATAAAAAGCACCACGATTATAATAACGTGATGCGCCACCGTTGACTCTGTAAGTGCCATTCCCTCCATCATTTGAATAAACCCACAACTGAGTGAATGGCAAGTTATTGAATGTCAACGTGAGAGTGTTATTCGAGTAAGCGCCTATGCTGCCGTCAAGACCCCCATACCATTGCATTGAACCTGTGGCGCTTGTGTAATTGAAATTGTCCGGCACTCTCAACCAACCACCGATATTTGTCGAATTAGAACCACTGCTGATAGTGTAATAATAACTCGCTGAAGCGATAACAAGATATATCTCATTGGACGTATAAACAACAACATCGCTCGCGTCTTTGAGTTTCGCTGTTATAGTCATTACTCCACTTTCGTCTTTATTATCGTCTCGGGGAAAGATAAAAATCTCATTCGCACTCGTGTAATAAGCTGGCGAATCAATGCTGGACCAACTCACAACGAACTCTACAGTGTAATCCGAACACAAGCACAACTCTCCGACAAGTTTGGCTTTCCAATGATATGTTGGTTTAGTCAAAGTAAAATCGGGAGTGATTGCTACATTGTCTGTATAGGTTTCGAGTAGTCCGGCTTCTGCTGTTAAATCGTAATCGCCCGACTCAGTATTGTAAAAATATAACCCATCGGGAAACCATTCGCACGGTAACGGTGCGGCTTCGGCGGGTGCAGGAACAGGACTTAGAAATGCTGAAAATCCAGTGTCATTGCCTTTTATCGTGATGTTATTAGCTGTTGATTGTCCGTATCTTCGCATCAGATTGTTATCTCAGAAATTTGCGTGTTATAACCACTCGCTGATATTTTCACGCTGTAAGTGCCATTCGGCAAAGTAAACTTAGCAATACCGCTTGAGTCGGTTTTGACTTCTTTCTTGTTGATTTCTACAACAGCGTTTTTCAAAGGTTTCTTCTCGATTGAAAACACACTGATACTCAATATACCGTTTTGGTAAATGTATGAAATCTCTGAAGCGGTGCCAACATAGACTTTTGATTGTCCGACTAACTTAGTAACAGGAGGGTCATTCAAAACGATTTCAGCGGTGATTCGATTTGTTCGTGAAAGCAAGTCGGTTTGTGCGTTCTTGACGAAAGCTTGAAATGATTTAGTCGCAGAAAAAAGAGGATGCTGAAGTGATATGATGTCACTCGGCGCAATAGAAATATCATCTGTATCAAAAGTCACTGAGTATTTTCTTCTCGCGTAATATTGAAGCAATCTTGTAGCGACAGATAATGCTGAAGCATTTGATGTAATTTCTGGTGCTGAAACAGTGATTGCTTTATCGCCATCACCTGTAATCAAAGTGATTGAATTCTGCGCGTTGTTATTTGCGAAATCTTGATTGTATTCGAAAATCAGCTTGTTGTAGTAATCGCTATCGTTTATCGTCGCTTGTAAGTTTTGAATGCGATTACTTGTCAGTGTCTTTGTCGCTGTTGTGTAGTTAGCTGGATAAAGACAACCAAGCGACATTAGACCTGTTGAAAATGCGATGCCAATGCTTTTTGATATATTCTCGATAATTGCGCGAACCGTCGATTTATCGTCTTGTAAAACGTAATGAATTTTCAGGTCTGAACACAATGCGCGTAATGTTGAGAATCTTGAAGAAACAATTGAGATATTTGCGAGTTTCAAAATGTCTTCAATCACATCGATAGGATTCTCGATGAGTTCTCCATTCTCCTTTTGTTTGCCTTTTAGCTCGACTACAACATTTGAAGCGGGCTTATCGAGTTCGAGAATAGCGACGGATTTATACAAAGAGTCGGAAGTATTGTGTAACTGCCAGCCTTTATACAATTTTCCTTCTACCCAAACATTCAAAACAGTTTGAACAGGATGCGAAGCGAGTAGAAAAAACTTGCTATTGTTTTGATACTGAAAAGCATTGACTTTCAGGTGCCCGTATAAGGTAGGTATAACCCTTGACTCGCTGTAAAACGGGTATTCTGTGGTCTTTCTAAGATTTATATTTTGTGATAATGACATAATCAAGCCTCAATCGAAAATGTTATATTATCTTGTGACAGTGCTATACTTGATATTTTACCGCTGAATATCAATTCGTTATCTGCATACAGTTCAGCAGCAAAACCAACGAGAGGATTTTCAAACAATACTGGTGCCAAACGCGCATTGATTTCAATCGTCAAGTTTGGACTTTCTACTAGAATCTCGCGATTGATTTGCCCGATTCCCGTAATTGACTTATATGAAATACTTGGCATAAACGATAAACGAATCTTCGAATAAAACCCGACTTTATAATTATCATTTTCTACAATCAGTGAGACATTCATTATCTGTAACACGCTCTAAACGGAATAGACGCTGATATTTTTCTCTCATCTTTATTGCGAATTGCGAATTGATTGTATTCCGAAAATGATATTTCATCTGTTTCTATTTCTACAAGTCTCGACTCTTCAGGAAATAACTTATTCGGAACGAAAACAATCGGTTGATTATAGTTTTCTTTGATATAATTTATCTTTGATTTCAAAGTGTTATAATCATCGTTTGTGAGATGTGATTGTCCTACCGACCATTCTATTTCGCCTGCTGAACCGCGATTGAATGCTTTATCGTAAATGAGGTTCAATTTGATATTCGATGCGTCATATGTAAATGTGGTTTCTTTTCCGACAAAGCACCATCCAATTGACCCACCAGTGGCATTACTGATAGTGATTTTTGCTTTTCGTGCTGTTGTCTCTGCGAATGATGTCATTATCACCGCATCATTCCAATCAAGCGTCTTACTCAAAAGCAAAACATCACTCACATCGAATAACTCGAATTTGACTCCAGCAGTAGCAGGCAACGTGTGATAAGCAATCGCAAATGATGAAACGGGTTTATTAGAACCGAAATCAGCAGTAATGGTTGTTCCGGTGCCCGTCCATGAATAATAATCAAAACCCGGTTGTCGAATTGCTTCATACGAATAAGGCTGTTTTATATCAAACGAATACAAATCGTTTGCGACGAAAGACGGAGTAGAACCGCTCACAAAAGTCGCTGATATTCCATTTGCTAATAGTTCAGCACTTGCGGGAATATCTCTTTCCGCGCTATACGCAGCATTTCCGAATCTATATTTGTATGTTCCGCTTTCGACGCTGAAAGTGAAAACATCATTTAGCGCGAAGTCAATTGCGCCTTTCTTGAGTCGAAAATGATGATAATTTGAATTGTAATCATTCGATAAATTGCCAGTCATTACGAGTTCTGACATCACACCTGTCACTGAACCTTTCACGGACCATTTGAGTGTGTCATTACCAGTTGTTCCACCTGCCAAGAAAACAGGTTGTCCGGCAATGATAGGCAAATTGATTATATCATTGATTTCATATGTTTTATTTCCGACATTCTCACCAGTGATTTCAAGAACCACTGTGTCGCCTTCTTTCAATCCACCCGCGCAACTATCTGATACTTTGATGACAAAGGCAAATTCTTTAGTGCAGTTCACTACACTACCGTCAATTTGACCTTTTGATGAGTGGTAGACTGTGTTCGAAAAACACGGAAGGTATTCAAGTCCATTTACTGTCCAGTAATAGTCTACATCAAGGGGGCGCCAACACTCATTGCCGCCTGTGCCCGCCCCCTCAGATTTTGGGATGATGCCAGCCAGCACCCTCGTGTAGTCCATTGCCGCTGAATAACGGCGCACAAAAGCAGCAATCGCATTTCGCACTGCTCCTGAGTCGTTATTATAGATAATATCGTTGTCGCCGAGCGGACCAGCGTCCGTGAAACCGACATAATTAGTGCCGCTGCTTGGACCGAATACATCATGCCGAACTAACTCAGTTTGCCCGCCATCGGTGGGCCACTCTTTTATCAAGTCATAGCCCAATATTCCCGCAACGCCAACAGCAGCACCGCCACCCGAGAGGTAAATATTAGTCGTGCGACTATCCGCGATATACTTGTGACCTGTCCACAAATGCGCGGGAGGAACAACAAAATCACCTTCTGTATATGTCACTCCCGGCGTAGCAACAGCAATACTACCTGCTGTTTGTAGAGTCGCGAGTGATGTGATGTCGCTTGTCATCTCACTAAAGCGAGCATCATATTCCGTTCTTGCTGTCGCATTGTCGTAAATCTCTGCTAAGCAATCAGCAAATATTTCAGTGATTTTGTCGCACAACTCTAAGTCATAAAATGCTGACCTTGTTCCACCACTCGATGTTACTAAAGCGGTGTTATTACGCATAAAGCCTTTTCGCCAACTATACAGCGACGATAGGCGTGATTGATATTCGGCATCTAATGCCATATTTGATCCTCCATCGATTTCTATTCCAAGGCAATCCTCGTTTAGTTTCCCGTCGTAAGTTGCGTCGAGACAGTCACATTTATCGTCTGGAACTTTTGTATAAACACAAGTGATTGTTTTTGGTTCAGCATTGATTCCGCAAGTTGGCACGTCAACACAGATTTGAATCGGTTCTTCATTCTCGTTTCTTGACGCAAATCGTATTTCTTTTATTTCGAGTTTCATTCCAGTGTCGGTTGGATTATCTTTGACTTTTCGTGGAATGCTAAAAGAATAATCAGCGGTGCTATACAACGCACTTGTAATTGCTTGCGTGCTGAGTAATCCACCATCGCTTGGCGCTGTTATAGCCCACTTCTCAGCACCCACTACAGTATTATCAACGCATTTGATTTCGAGCAATTGACCAGAAGCGTCTTGACTGATTGTTATATTGTCGAGTCCTGTCAAAAACTCAGACCCGCTAAAAGTAGGCGGCAAAGCATAAGATGATGTTCGCAACGGAAATTCATCGACTGACATACCACCAGGAGTTCGGTCATCAATAACAACTCCGTCCACTTCCACAAGATTTGATAACGATTTGATTTTGATAAGAGCATCATACAGCGTGATAATGTCTTCAAAAGTCTCAGTAGTCGTTCCGTCTGATATAGTGAGAGTATATGTGCCAGTGACTTGTTTTAGTGGTGTCGATTTTGGAATATCATAAACCACGGGCGGGTCAATATAGTAAATCGTTTTTCCGTCTTCGAACTTGCTATACATGCGATAAATGGTCGGGTCATCACCGAACACCAGACGTTTTGTATTGCTGTTGAGTGTTCCATCGCCATTCAGCGGGTAAGCGCCAAAATTGTAAGCAGAAGAATCAAATTTATCTGTTCCTGCTGAAATGTCATCGAGTGTAGAAAAATTTGTCGGATTTTTGACTATTTCGCTTGTATCGACTTCAAGAGATATTGAGTTACCCAAATTGCCCGTAAGATTCGCAACAAGTTTGACTCCAAAGAAATCCAATTCTGCGGCTTTTGTTTTTGTGCCTGTATCAGTGAGAGTGATGGTAATCTTTTCGCTAACTGCGCCAGCATCGACTGATAATTCTTCAAGAGTTCCATTTCCTGCGCCAGCAAAAACAGGAGAAGAAACACGCGGCAATGCAGAAGAGTTATCGGAAAAGATTAGCAGGTCAAGAGTGCTATCATTTTCGCCTGTAAAAGCGCCGGACAACACCACTTGACCCGATCCGATGCGATTCGTGATACGCTGCGTTATAGTGTGTTCCGCAGATTTTGTAGACGTGACTTGTAGTGTTGATGTTTTCAACACGTTGTCTGAGTTGACGAGTAAAGATTGAGAAGCCATTGCCGCGTGTTCCTTCTTCCTTGTGTATTACTATTTATCAGCGAAAAGACCCATTGACTTTATTCAGCTTGGGCGCGAGATTATTCCGAATCCAAGTTTCTGACATCAAATTTGACACATCGGCATTTATTGTGATGTTTCCACTCGTGTTCTGCTTGTTCGCCAACTTTTCTATGCTGTCTGCGAGTCTATTCAAATCCGGCGACGGTGCTGTTGTATTTGTATTCGTGTTGCTCGATTTATTTTCCTCACTCTCAGTCAGTTCTTTGCGCTTCAAACTATATGTTTTCTCAGTGAGTTCTTTTGCCTTCAAAAGCGAACTCAGGGCTTCTCTGTCGCCCGCTTCTCTTGCAGCGTCTATTTGCTTTTGTAGCTCAAATTTCTGCTTTTGATATTCCAGCTCCAACAATGCTCTATCGTCGCCTTTTTGTTGTAAATAAGCTCTTTCCGCCGAGTCTAAAGCGGACAATGCGGCATCTCTCATCTGTTGTAAGCGTTGTGTCGCGCCTTCAATCGCTGAATTCAACGCATCAAGCCGAGTCTGATCTAATAGATTCATCGTCGATTTAGCACCTTCTGCTTCACGAATCAAGTTTTCGAGATTGCCTTTTCCCGACTCTCCGACTTCATCTAATCTTTTAGTAAAGTCTTCAGCGGCAATTGCTTGATTATAAAAAGCGCGTTGAACTGTTATCGCATCCGCAGCGAGTTTATTTGCCCACGTAACAAATCCACCGCCTGACATATTACTCAAAGCAGTCGTATAACCCTCATCAAGTTTTGATAACGCTGCGTCAAGTTCCGACACACCTTCTACACCCGCGCTTGTCCCGCTTCGCATATCTCTAAACGCGGTCAAAGCAGCTTCGGAGAGTCCATAGAGATTCTTTTCCCAACCAGATATAGTGTCGCTGACTGCGTTTCCTTGCGCTTCAAGTTGCGCCGCACGTTCTTTTGCTTCTGCTTGTGCTTCCGCCGCTTCTCGATTTGCTTCAGCCAGTTCTTTGGTTTTTTCAGCGGTCTTTTCTGCTGCGTCTGCTTGTTTTTCGAGTCCGTCTACTTTCTTTTGCGCTGAATCAATAGCCGCTTGTTCCGCTTCGGTAACTACTCCGTCCGCTTCCGCTTGCTCTTGTAATTGACTGACAACTTCTTTTCCAGCATCCACTTGTTCGCGTAATGATTCTGCTTTTGCTTCAGCAGTTTTGATACCGTTTTCAGTAATCTGATTCGATATTTCTTCCGACTTTGCTTTATCGCCTGTCGCATCCGCTATTTGCTTGTCGAGGTTGAGTTGTTCTCGTTCAACTGATAAATTTTCTTCTGTCGCATCGCCTTTCTCTTTTGCGATACTAATCGCTTGTTCCATGATTTTATTGACATTATCGAGTGACCACGCTTCTTCCTCCATCGCTTCAGCGTGCTGTCTTGACTTGTCTGCGGTATTTTGTTTTTCTCTCGCTTCTTCTTTTGCTTGCTGAATCAGTTTTTGAGTCTTTTCAGACGTGTCGCCAGTTCTCAGTGCTTCAAGCTCTAATGCTTTGACTTTGCGTTGATAAGCGTCTGCGGTTTCTTGACTCGCTTTTGCTTCTGTCTTCGCGAGTTCAATTTTTTTGCCGATTGAACTGACCGCCGCATCGATAAATTTGCTTTCGTCTTGTAGAGCGAGTGCGCGTTCTTGAGTGACTGATAACGAGTCGAGTTCTGCTTGTTTGCCCTCAACAATTGATTGACTTAGTGCTTCTTGCGACGCAATTTGTTTGTCATGTTTTTCTGAGATAGCATCAATATTGTTGATGACCTCTTTACCTTGACCGACCATTTTTTCATATGTTGCGGTCAATCCCAAACTTGCGGCTTCTTGCTTGACAAACTCTGGAACAGTTTGACCAGTAGCATTAGCAAGTTCAATTTGCGACTGTGCCATTTCAATAAAAGCGGCTTTTGTTTGTTCTCCAGTCGCTGTCGCAGAATTCTTTATCGTCTCATAATCGCTTTGTATTTCGAGAGCCGCTTGTTTTAGACCTGCTGTTGACGCAATACCCAAATCACCCAACGATTTCGCAAGACTCGGAGTTTGTTGTTGTAACTCCAGCATCTTTTGAGTGATACCTGACATTGACTCAGTGTAATCTGTCACTGAGATTTTGCCCGACGCGAATGTTTCTTCGAGTTTTTGTCTGAGTAAATCGAGATCAGCAATCGTTTGAGCACCACTAAACGCGCCCTTGAATGCTTCAGATATTTGTAAAGAGGATGGTTGAGCGGACTTTACGATATTATCGATTGCCGCTACCGCTGTTGTCGCGAAATCAGAAACCTCTCTTGACGCAGTATCAGAAGTCATTCCGACTCGTCTAAAACTTTCTTCGACTAATGCGTTTTTGACAGTCATCGCTGCGGCATAATCGGCACCTGTCGCGGGTAATGTTCGCAGCCGTTCTTCAACAGTTCGCAGCGATTTCGACAAGTCGCGTTCTGACATATTCGACAAGTTCTGGAATAACCCATTCTTCAACTGGTCATCAGTAAACTTGCTCGTGTCGCTAAGTTTTCTCACTGAGTCAATCATCAAATCAGTCGCGTTTGCTGCGTTGTTGTCACCACCTTCCAGCATCTTACTGAGTGCTTGCGTGGCAACGCTGCTCTTGTCTGACAGCAATGTAGTCGATTTTATGATGTCATCGATTGACTGTTTGAGTTGTTTCGCTTTTATGTCAACATTGCTATAGCCTTTTGCCGCTTCTTCAGCCGTCTTTTTGTCTTGTTCTGACTGTTGTTTCGATGCGTCTTCAATGCGTTTTATGTCATCGAGTTGTGTTTTGTTGATTTCTTCCCACTTTCGACCAAAATCTTCCAGCGATGATATATTGCCGGACAGCAAATCACCCAACAGCGCGAATTTTGTCATCCACGCGGTCATATCGGCCTGGCCTTTTTCGATTTCTTGATTTAGCCAGTCGATGGCATTTGCGATGCCGTTGATAACTGATTCAACGCCCTGCATTGAACCGCTTGATGTGTCTCTAAACAGCGCATCAAAACTTAGCTTGACTCTGTTGAGTGCGGCATCGATACCTGTGACATTTTGAATTGCGCCATACGCTTTTCTAATCCCGGCTTCAAGTTCTGGCAACAGCGTGTTTATATCTGCGCCGGATTCCAAAAACTCTCCCAGCTCATCGACTGACATGCCGGTTGAGTTCGCCATTTCAACCATTGCGCGGGGTAGTCTCTCGCGTAATATTTGCTCCAGATTTTCTCCTGAAAGAGTGCCTTCTGTTAGACCCTCTCGAAACTCTTCAACTGTCTCATTGACATCATCCATTGACCCGCCAGTAGACAGAATCGCATAAGACAATGTTTCAAAAAACTGTTTTGATTGTCCCGCATTTTGACCGAGCGCGCGCATGGTGTTGTCAAATGATACCCACGTTTTAGCTGTCTCATTGACATCAGTGCCGAGTTTTTTAGCGACAGCAGCGGCATATGACATCGCTTGAGTGGCTTTTTCTTGTGAGCCAGTCAGACTCGCAAGCGTGCTGGTCGTATCGTCCGCTGCTTTATTGACACTAAAATAAGCAGTCGCAAGCGTGCCGATAATACCGATGATGCCGGTGATTGGATTTTTGAGTAGTTCCATCGCGCTCGAAGCGAGGTCTGAACTGTCTGCGATACTGTCTATCGCGTCTGATAAGCAGCTTGTCTTTTCTGCCGTTTCTTCCGCCTGCTTTCCGAATCCAGACAGTTTTGTCTGTAAATCAGTCAATTGCGATTCAGTCAGTTTTCCACTCGCTTTCAACTTCTCGAATTGTTCTTCAAGTTGTTTCAAAGCTTGAGGTGACTTGATTTTGCCCAGCGATTGTTCAAACGCTACACTGATCTGTTCGCCCGTCGCTTGAGAGTTATTCGCTATGCTTTCAAATGTCGATATAGTTCTCTTTTCGAATGCGGACAATTTCGGTTCAAGCGTCTTGAGGTCTAATCCAAGGCGACTAAAAGCGGACTCCAGTTCTTCGAGTTCTTGTTCAGCCGTTTTTGAACCTTCACCGAGATTTTCTAACGACTCTTCTACTGCGTTTATATTCTCGGTAGCTCCGCCCGTATTTACTTCTACATCAATTATAACGTCGTTGTTTTCTGCCATTTTTGTATCTCTAACGTAAGCGTTTTACTGTAAGCGTTTTATAGCGTTTTCGAGTCTTTTACTGAAGCGTTTCAACAAGTCTTCCTCGCCAGCACGAATCAAATCTATCTTTATGCGGCGAGCGTGATGAGCAACACTCGGGCCAGTGGCAAGCGAAAAGGGTTTTGCCGTGTCGCCTTTTCGTTTGAACGGCACTTTTGGGAATTTGGGATTCGCAAATACTCTATTACCGATGACTTGTGTTCCGCGCAACATAGAAATGTCTGCTGATACGGTTCCTCTCGATCCTCGGAAACTTATTGTTGGTGTGTATCGCACGAGTGGAATGCGATAGCGACTAAAGATAACAGACGCAATCTCATCGCTTGTCGTCGTAGTGATTAGTTTATAAATTCTGTTTTCTTCAAGCCCGGTCGCTGAAGTAATATCATCAATTGCCATCTCTTTGAGTGCTTGTGCGGTCGCTTTGACTGCGGACTTAGAGATTCGCCGAATCTCTTCGTTGAGCAAATTGAGATTGTTGATTTTTCGTTGAAAGTTTCGGATGGATACTTTTGCCATAAAAAACCTGTTTTTGTTTTATTTATGCCGAAAAAAAACCCTCCGAAGAGGGTTCTTATTGATTGGAAATGAAGATTAGTCTTGAACAAGCTCACTATAGAACTTACTCAAACCAGTGCCTGTGATGTTTTCGTCGGCGATAAGTTGACCTTCGAACTTCAACGTGCCGATGTCAGTAGTGATATACGCTTGCCCACTCATCGGGGAGAATTTGCCTTTATACCCGGTGAACTTTATGCGCTTGTCATTCAACGCTTTATTTTTCAGAAACAGAATAACACGATATTCTATATCACCAGCAACAAGCGCTTCGAGTTTAGTTTGAGCGATTTTCGTGTAAGACACTTTGATGTTGCTTTCATCGACAATAGAGCCGGACTCTAGGGGGATAATACCATACTCGGTCACAGTATAATCAGTGTTTTTGACATAAGTCGTTGTGCCAGCATTATCTTTCACGACTGGATCAACCGTCAAATCAGGGATAAAATCAAACACTAGCGGAGCATCGAGAAACGCTTTCTGGACCTCATCGGTGACAGTCGCAGAAGCAATATTTGATAAATCACCTTTCGTTCCCATCGCTTTATTTTTCGCTGAATGGTCAGTAACTTCGAGGTCAAATTTCACTGCTTTGATGGGATACTCAGCGTAATAATTTCCACCTTCACCGCGCATATTGACGACCTCAACCGTATCAGTTTCGATTGACAGGTTGAATGACAATGTATTACCGATGTCACGAAGAGCGCCAATCGCGCCGGTCGTGCCATCAATTTCAGCAAGCAAACATTTACCGTTTCCCCGGTATGGGACTTTTTCTAATGCCATAACTTTTTACCTTCCTTGTTTGTAATTGTTTGAATTCCATTTCTGATTTACTCAGAAAATGCTAAACCTTTCTATTATTTATCGTTCAATTCCTTTATCGCATTGATCAGCACCGCAACGAGTTTCGGATAATCGAGACTCAATGTGCCATCAAAGTTCTCGCCAATCACTTCTGGAATAATCGATTGAACTTGCTGAGCAATCAGACCGATTTCTTTTTGTGTGCCCATCTTCTCCGTATCTTTCCAGTTGTAGAAAACAGGTGCGAGTTGAAGCACTTCATTCAAACCGTATGTCAAAGGTGCGATGTTGGTTTTCAATGACTCATCCGATGCCGTGTTAGTCAGAGTTCCCACAGCATCGGAATAAACTGCTCGTGTTCCTGTTCCGGCAAGTGTTGACCCGTTCAACCAATATCCGGCCAATCCTTTATTGTTATATGCGCGAACCCATGTCGTATCTGTCATATAGATACCGCCCGCATAGGTTTGATTATACCAACCACTCGCACCATATGACCGATACCAGAAAGTTCCCGATGCCGTATTAGCGGGGTCAAGATAGATGCCTGAATTATTGACACGCATGTATTCAACGCCACCAGCGCCGGGAGTAGTCGCCGTGTCCGAATGAACTCCACCCGCATGAAATGAGAAATTTGATACAATGCTACCTGTTCTAAAATACAGCGTGTTGCCTTGAATGCCTATTCCGTAAATGGTGGACCATAGGTTTATCATCTGCCGAGTGGTAGAGCCGAAGTTCAATGCAGAGGTGATATTAGCACTGCCATTGACCTGAAACGCATTACCGCTCGTTATTTCAGCACCGTTGATAGCTACTTGACCGTTGCCGATTACGAGCGAATTAGTAGCGCTTGAGCCGTCATTGTAGCCGAGCGTCAAACCGATATTGATTTGACCGGGAACCAGCGAATCCGTCACATATTGACTGATAGTGTTATATGAGAACTTGATTGATTGTGTGTAGACCGGCGACACTCCAACTCTCGCAAATACCAAACTCACATTGTCCGAATTGGCGTTGCCGCTTAGCGTTATTGTTGTCGCGTCTGTCGCAGCGATTTCGATGCGCTTGATTATGTTTGTGTAAAAGCATAACGGCGTGTTGGAACGACTGCTCATCACTCCGGCACCGTCGATGATGCCAAACCCAACATCATGCGCGCCGATTTGAAATCGATTCGTGATAATGGTTGAGCTAATTTGTGTCGAGATTTTGCCCCAGGGCGATAAGTAAGATTTAGATACTCCGATGGTTGTTGCGCTGTCATATAACCCGAGATTCGACACCACACCCGCTGTTGCTGTGCCCTGATCTGAACACGCTACCAGAGTCGCATAATTGCCAGCCGTGTTCGCGAGTTCGGATACAATCGCCAGTCGTATGTCTTTCGTCGCATTGCCATTGAATTTCACATCAACATAAGTCGCACCATTCGCGCCCATGTCTACCACTCTCACGGCGATGATATTGCCGGTCACATAGTTATAGATTCCGAGACAATCCACCTCAGCGGTCCAACCCATTCCATTGCCAGCGGTGCCTTTTGAGACTCTGACGCGATAGATTGAGTGACCTAATGGGATTTGAATCAATAGTTCGATGTTCGGACAATAGTTCCCATCCAATGACAACACGCGATACCATTTTGTGGAGTCAATCACTAATGCGGTCACGAGTAGACTGTTGCCGTATTTGAGTTTTGGTGTTGAGAAGGTCAAAGAATTAGAAAGAGTTCCACCAGTCAACGCCAAATAAGCGGCATCATGATTATGAGTGGTCGCTGATTTACCATCCAGCGATGTTTGAAGGTTTGTGATCTCAGAGATGGCGTGCGAATGAGTTGACGGTGTAAATGTAGACGGCTTACTCGTTATTTCACTCCAACTCGGGACATATGAGATGGGTCTATATGCGGAATCGTGATTATGAGTTGTATCTGACTTATTACTAAGTGTCGTTTGAAGATTTGTTATATCACTGATTGAGTGTGAATGAGTTGATAATGCTTTGCCGTCAAGCGTGGTTTGTAAATTGGTTATATCACTGATTGAGTGAGTGTGACTGAGTGCGCTAAATTGAGCGGAACACCAGTCTCTTGACGCGACAATCTCTAAGTCATTGATTTCGCCCATTTTGAAGAAATCATCGAACTCGTCATACACAAATTGAAAATCTGTCAACGTGCCTCTATCGACTTGCACGCCGGAATAACGATTAGTGACACCAGCGCCTATTTCTCCGTGATTGATTACTGTAATCGCATCTTCTATATTGACGGTTTGAACATTCGCGGAAAAATTGTCGCCATTGACCGTCAAGTTTCCTGTGACTGTCAAATTACCAATGACTGTTGCGTTGTTTTCCGCTGTTATATCACCTGTTATTGTCGTTTGAACAGCAGCGAGATTGATTTCAGAATCAGTCGAAGAGATTTGAATTCGCGAACCTGTTCCGCCCGCTGTCAGATTGATATTAGCGTTTGTGCCGAGTGTGAGTAAAGAGAGTAGTGCGGTATCGGTTTGAAGTTTTAGATGTTGTCCGGGGTCTGTTTGTATAACGACTGTAGATGCGTCGGTTCCCAAAACTTTGGTATCACCCAAATACAACGAATTTCCAGACAAATGGAGTTCTTCTGTCCAAATGTCTCTAAATCTGACTAAATCTGTTCCGAGGTCAATCGTGTTGTGCGTTTGCGGAATGATAGACCCGCTGATAACACCACCACTCAGTTTCAGATAATCAGAGTCGTGATTGTGCGCTGCTGGATTGAAACTTGAAGGAACATTCAGCAACTTTGAGTAATCGAGAGTCAAAGCCGATAAATCAGTGATATTTGAAAGAGTATGCGAATGCGCGGCTGGTGAATAAGTCAACGGTTTATCAATGATTTCAGACCAACTCGGAACGTATGAAATCGGGCGATAAAATAAATCGTGGTTGTGTGTAGTGTCTGATTTGCTGTTGAGTGTGGTTTGTAAGTTGGTTATATCGCTGATTAAATGTGAGTGCGAACTCGGTGCGAAAGTTGAAGGTTTGTTGAGTATTGAACCCCAATAGACATCGCCACCACCTGAACCACCACCAGAACCACTTTGTTGAGACTGCCAAAGTTTCATCTGAACTCCTTCTTTATTCGATGATGACAAGTTTGCCTTGTCCACCGCTACATGTTATTTTGAATGATGACACTTGAGAAAGGCATTTGTCTTCTCCGTAACTTCCAGTAATCGGACCTAGAGGCCAGTCGCGGTAATCAAGCGATTCTGATAAACGATACTGAACATTTATAGTGGTTTCGGCATCGCATTCAACCGCAATCGTATGACCACGCCAAAAGTTCGAACGGAGTGTAGATTATTTCTTCTCCATCATTTAGTAGTTTATAGTAGGGTCGGGTGAATGACATTATACGCTCCTACAGAGTTCAGCACTGAACAACATCTCACACGGTTCAATTCGGTCTGACACACTTTCCGTTTCAGCGACTCGAAAACCTTTATAAGACAGTTTGATTGTGTTCGGAATGCTTTCATCAAGTTGTATCGATGTTTCGATGCGCTCAATCAACGCAAGTAGTTCTGGAAACGAATCAGCATATACAGTAATGCTAAACTCGAAAGAACCCACTAAGTCGGTTACTGCTTTTGAATCCGTGATGTTGAAAGTTTTTGGTGCCAACATCGCAACTGGCAAATCAGAGTCGATATTTCTTTGACGAAATAACACCGTCAAATCTTCTATAACTTCTAATCTATTGATAATGTCTGAAAGTATTTCTGAATACATTACCGGACCTCCAGCAAAACGGTATAGCCGTCATCCGCTGCTATATTTGTAATCTCAAAAATTTTTGAGTCAATTTGTATCGTTTCCTTCGTCTTTATATCTGTTGAGTCGGGTCGCAACATTTCGATTGTCGCTCCGATAGTTATGTATTCTGCTGAAAATGAATCAAACACATTTTTTCTCTCGCTGCGCTGAACAACACGAACAGTCATTAGATTTCCACTCTCGTCGGTGTAGAGAGCATCTTTCGCCAAGGCGGATGAGAAAATCTGTTTCGTTGCTTGAGCGAATATATCTGTCATGATTAGTGTCCAGTTCCATCGAATAACGTCCATGTCGTTCGATGGAGTTTTTAGGTTAGTGATTAGGAAGCGGCGACAGTAGAAACCCCGTCAAGACGCACGGCGCAAGTAGTGGTGCCATTTCCAGCAACAGCCACGCTAACGCCAATCGAGTAATTACCCGTCGCAGTCTCAGTGACACGCTTATTCGTCGCATCCCAATAAACTTTTTGATGCTCAGTCAAAGCGTCGGTAGACAGTTTCGGCAAAGTGAATACTCCGCGAGTCGCGAATTGACCCGCAGCCGCTTCGGCATAATCAGCAACAGCAACGCCGAACAAGTTGCCAACCAACACGCCGTCGCCCGAAGAAACTCCACCCGTTGGGGCAGTAAAAGCGATAGTCTCGCCAGTTTGAATATAATTAGTAGCCATTTTTTATTCCTCTAATTTGTTTTGAAATAGAGAGTGCCCTGATTGACACTCTCTGAATGATTGTTATTGATTTCAGACGCCTGAGCTACGAACGAGCCCCTTCCAACCGACAGCTTTAGCAGCGGCATCGATTCTGACTTTGTAAGAAATCCCGTCAACTTCGAAACCCACTTGCTGTTCCAGGTAAGGCGCGGATTGACCATTCAGGTAACCCAAAACAATACTATCTTCAATATTGGGATCTGCTTGTAGATACCATTGCGCGGCGCTGGACTGGTCAAGACGAGCATCGGCAATCACGCTGTAAGCATTCGCGAAAATGTTAGGCTTGATCTTCGAAGTCGCGTCGGGGTCATTGACAGCGGCCATCAACGTTTTTGCGGTCAATTCCAAAGCTGTGGGAACAATCAAATTGACAGGTCGAATGTTCAACACTTGCTGGCTGGTAATGTCTTTCTGTCCATTCATCAACAGTTTCGCAGCATTGACAGCGGCGATAGTGATTGCGCCAGTGCTGATATTAGAATGCGCAGACGAAAACAAAGCGTTGCCGTCACTCATGTTCGCGTTAGCGGTCAACACACGCCAAACTAAATCACCGACCTTTCTCGCAGCAGCACGGCCCATTTTGGTCGGAGTGGCGGTCAAAAAGTTCAAATCGTCGTTTATCAATACCTTACGAGTCAACTGAAAAAGTTTGCCAAAGGTGGTAATGGCAAAGGTTTCTTGAGACTCGCCAAGCGTGCCGTATTTGTATTCGGCACCTTCAACAATTTCGTCGAGTTCGCTGAATTCACCACCACCGATTGAAGAGATTTGCTTGAAATCGACAACCGAAATCACGCGGCAAATAGCGGGATAAACTTCGGGAGCAACTTCATACGCCTTTTGCAGCGTCTTGTTGACAACATTTGAAAGAGCAAGCGGAAAATCAGATGTTGAATGTAGGGCGCGTTTGGCGATTTCTAACTGACTTGCCCCACGGCAAGATTGACCCGAAATCATCAACGCTTCTTCGGCCATTCTCATTAGCGACATACCGCGATATTCGTTCTTCGTGTCATCTTTTTCTTTACCCGCGCGAATCAAAACAGCGGCTTCGACACCACTTCTAAAATTTTCACCGGCATCTTTCAGTGAGGTGGTGTTCGATACTTTTGGCTGATTCTTAATGACTTCATCCAAAATCAATGAGCGAGCGATTTCGATTGAAGCGCCATCACCAATCAGCTTTTCAGCAAAATCAGAAGTGAGGTTAGCACTGCGGCACAACTTGGTGATTTCACCGATACGCGAACGCTCGGCATGAATCACTTCATCGGGATTGATTTGCGGAAGAGCGCGAACCTCTTCAGTTTTAGTTTCGATTTCCTTTTCCATTTCTTTACCTTCCTTGATAATTGTTTGTTGTTCTGTGGTTTCTAAACTTCTAAAATGTGAAGACGCATCCGCACCAATTGGAACTGCCGAAATTTCATATGGAGTCCAACGAGTTGCTTGTAAGATTGGAATGTCGCCTTGTTTCCCTATTTCCTTTTCTTCATAAACATCGTAGCCAATCGAAATGTTTCTCAAAATGCCATCTTCAACATCTTTGACGATATTCGCAACATCATCGCGGTTCGAGAAACGCACGGAAGCGGCTAATTGATTACCTTCAACCCATGCGCGTTCAACAACGCCAATAACATCGGTCAAATCGTCTGTCTTGTGGTTTTTCAAGAACGGAGCGCCATCATTCAAACGAGTAAAATCGATGGCGTCGTTTGAAATTTCTAATACCTCAATATAACCCTTTCGATTCGACCCAACACGATAAACGGGCTGGTCTGTTGTAGCAGTTACCGTGATGGTTTTGTGTGCCGGGTCAAAGGTGAACGGAAAATTACGATGTAGTTGTTGCTTTAGTTCCATTTGCTAATTCCTTTTTTATTCTGTTATTTATGCCGGTTCAGCGGTTTTTTGTTGCTGGTCAGAGAGTGCTTTTAGTCTCTGAGCGTCTTTTCGACAGTCCGATGATAATACCAATCCCAACTGTTCGATGATGTCCATATCTCTCTTGTATTCTTCGAAGAACAACTTAGGATTGTATCCAAATTCTCGCAATGCTTCTGATGGTGTTGTGAGACCTGCTCTAATCGCTTCGATAGTAATCGGCAATTCGCGGACCAAATCCACAAGAATTCGGCGGGGCATCGTCCAAGTCACTTTAGGAGGTCCTTCTTCTTCTGGCCCGGCGTTGTATAATCCTGAGAGTGGAGCGGTGAGCCAGAACCAATTCCAAACGCGATCTAAGAACTGTGGAACGAACATATTCCATCGAACACAATCTATCAGCATCAAAAATCCATTTGCGGACATTCGCGCGGATGAGAAATTAGATTCAGAGAAATCATTGCTCAATAACTCATAAGGTAGGCCCACTGCCGAAGAGATAGAACGCAATAATGATTTCTCGAACTCAGAAGTTTGGCCAGGGTCAGGTGGTGTGTTAAATGTGATGTCTTTACCGGCGGGCAATGATATTAAAGCGCCGGGAGAAAGTTCTATATCAGACGTGGTTTCGGTGGGGTCTCCATTAATATCTGTGATAATTCCCGCGAGCAAATTCGCTATGGAAACTCGCTCTAGCCGAGCGTCTTGGAACATCTTCAACTTGCGCAGTTCGATGATTGCGGGTGCTAACCATGTTAAACCACGTTGTTGATTCGGACGCTCAATCCGAAAAACGTGAATGAGGTCTTCGGCGGGAACAGTGATAGTGTCGGTCGAAGCACCTTCCGAACCCGGATGCGATTTGAATAAAATATAACCCGTTCTATTACCTGTCCCATCGAACTTAATACCCTGTTGTATTCCCTCTTTCGGTTTAGTAAGGGTGTGGTCTAGGTGGTCTCCTTCCAGTATTTTCAAACGTAACGGAATGAGTTTGGACTTGTCGTATACTTTCTGAACCAAACATTCACCGCTTTCTACTACTGCTTCAATGATTTGTTCTTGTAAGCCCCAAAAGTTGGTCAAACCATTCGCGTCACAATCAGTAGAATCGGCCCATTGATTGAATAGTTCGAGCAGTGCTTCGTCGTCTGAAGTTGGTATGATTCCGGTTCCAACAACATTACTTGACCAAGTGGTGATAATTTTGCGGGCATATGAGTTGTTTCGGCGCAAATCTCTCGCGCGATTCCGAGTAATAGCGAGACCATTAGCCACTTCTATGTTTGGGTCGCTGTTTTGAGTTTTCCAACTTTCGACGCGGCGTGCGGTTGACGCGGAATCGTAAGCGCGTTTTTGTAGATTTTCGACTTGTCTTTCGAGTCGTTCTATTTTAGTTTTATTCGCGTCCTTGCGTTTTGACATTTTATAGTCCTGTTGACGGTTTTATGTATGAGACGCTAAACGGAGTAGTTGACCCACTCGATTTCTTTCGCAACGAAGCAAGTATCTGATAGATTTCTTCGGTGGACCTGTAAGAAATGGTCCTGTCGCCTATCGTTATCGTTTTTGCGCCTGAACTTAAAGCTTCTTCCAGCGCCGCTATCTGTGTTTCTGTGGTCATACTCTTAACCTGTTTTTTGTTTATTTATTACGGTTCTTCTCTTTGCTTTTGCTTTTGGTCCTTTTTGAAACCCCATGGATAAATAATCTTGAAGTTCATTAGGTATAATCAATTTTTGAACAACACCATTGTTGACCCAGATATATCCAGCAGTTGTGATTTCTCCAACTCTACCTTGCTCAAATCCTTGAGAAAAATAATATTGTAATTTATCTAAAGAAACCCTTTTATTAGTTTCTCCATCATTAATCCAAATGCGGTTCGCCCCAGACCCTTTTCCAAGTAACCCTTTTTGAAACCCCATGGATAAATAATCTTGAAGTTCATTAGGTTTAATCAATTTTTGAACAACACCATTGTTGACTTTGATACGCCCATAGTTTGGGCTTGTTTCAAGCTGTCCTATTTGAAATCCTCTTGATATGTAATCTTGAAGTTCATTAGGTTTAATCAATTTTTGAACAACACCATTGTTGACTTTGATACGACCCGCGTTTGAGTTTTCTCCAACTCTACCCTTTTGAAATCCTCTTGATATGTAATCTTGAATTTCATCTTCTCGAACAAATTTGTTTTTTATGCCGTTGTTGACCCAGATACGACCCGCGCTTGAGTTTTCTCCAACTCGACCTATTTGAAATCCTCTTGATACGTAATCTTGAAGGCTGTCGGGTGATATGAATATGTTTTCATTCCCATCATTAACCCAAATGCGGCCTGTGGTTGGGTTTTGAACAATAATACCCTTTTGAAATCCTCTTGATATGTAATCTTGAAGGCTGCCGGGTGATATGAATATGTTTTCTATACCATTGTTGATTCGTATCTTCCCATTTAGTAAGCTTTTGCTTCGCTGTCCTATTTGAAATCCTCTTGATATGTAATCTTGAAGTTCATTAGGTATAATCAATTTTTGAACAACACCA
Source organism: Candidatus Competibacter sp. (assembly GCA_037045685.1). Taxonomy (GTDB): domain Bacteria; phylum Pseudomonadota; class Gammaproteobacteria; order Competibacterales; family Competibacteraceae; genus Competibacter_A. Next base: position 39,602 of record JBAOII010000014.1, on the reverse strand, counting down.
TTGTTGACTTTGATACGGCGGCAGATAAGTTTTTTGGCAATCACACCTTTTTGAAACCCCATGGATAAATAATCTTGAAGTTCGTTAGGAGTTACCCTTTTATTCATATCTCCGTCATTAATCCAAATACGACCCGCGCTTGAGTTTTCTCCAACTCGACCTATTTGAAATCCTCTTGATACGTAATCTTGAAGTTCATCTTCTCGAACAAATTTGTTTTTTATGCCGTTGTTGACCCATCTCATACCTTTTTTAGCATTTCGCATCTTCTTTTTTGATGTTTCCGAATGATTTTTTCCTACCATCGAAAAATCCCCATCACCATTACTTTTATTCAAAAAACATCCTGTGTTTTTAGCATCAAGTGTTTGAAGCATCGTTGTTTCTGCGGCTCTTGCTTTTTTTCCGTCTGTATATGGAAACACCAAAAACTGAAATGGCTCTCCATACTTTGTTATGTATTCTTCGACATAATCAGAAGAGGTAAAATAGCTTGTCCATAGCTCTTTTGGATTTGCCTTTCCTTTCAATGTTCTGCTTCCAACATACATCATTCCGTTTTTCCAGACTATCAAATATACAAACGGCTGATAAATATTATTAGTCATTTCGACATACTCCTATTATGTTGATTGATTAGAACCCACTTGATTATTCCAGTAATCGGTGGGTTTGTTGTTATTTATACTCAGTAGTCTTTACCTATCATCCAAAATCCATTTGAGTCTTGCTTTCCTTTCGACTCTACCCATGCGCGTTGATTTGTTGCGATAATGTCATCGAATAAAATTGACTGTTGCGCTGAAATCGATGGCCCATTTGTGCCCCAATTGCTGCATAACTCAATTCGTGGGGCGGCGTGAACGGGAGCACCTGCGCTTGCTGTGAGTGTTTGAGCGGTCCCAGCATAACCGCCACCTGTGTTGTTGCTTCTATTGCCTTTACGCGCTAAAACAAGCGTATCGTTCAACCAAACAAGAACCGTTGCGGTAGCCGGGTCTGCACTACAGCGGCAATAAATTTCGATGTGAAACCACTCTCCGACTGGGAATTCAGTTTGCGGACCTGAAACACTCCAGTCGCTACCGTCACCTGGAACACCACCCCACAACCGAGAATTTGAAAAACGGGACGAATTGAGCGTAATCGAACCGCCGCTAAATCCTTGCGTCATTGCGCTGATAAACATCTTTCCCGGATAATTCGTATTATCGACGCGCCCACCAATCAAGAATTCAGTGTTTTTATCTGATTGAAGCCAGAAGCGAAGTAGTTTGGGTGTGTTATCGGTTGGGCTGAAGATAGAACCCGGTGAGAAATACATCCATGTGCGTGCCCAGTATTCGCTATTTTCTGTTGGGTTATAAGTCAGGTTATTGATGTCTGGCGGCATGATGTTCAAGACATATGCGGACCTTTCGCACTGTGCGCCCGGATATACAGTTTCACCTGATCCGTAAGGAGTAAATCGAAATTCAATTGACCTTTTGCCCGTCTTACTCACATCTGAAATGTATGAGCGTCTATCTTCATTATTTGTTCTCACGAAATTGATATAACCGTTTGAAACATTTGAAAGTCCGTCTGTGTTTCGGTCTGTTTTTTGTCCGACTTGGGTTTGAGTGGATTCGAAACCCTTTTCAAGTCGAAATTCATTACCAGCGTCAAAATAGACTTTATCCGATATTTTGGGACCGATACCGAAAATAGGTTTCAACGAATCAAAAATCGGGTCATCCGTGTTTGATAGCGTTGAAACGATATTATTATGTCTTATTCGTCTTGCGCGTCTTGCCATTTTGTTTTAGTCTCTTTTTGATTATTTATTCCTGCTGATATTCTGCGTACCAGTCGCGCCAAAGTTTGTTGATGAGTTTGGTTCGGCTGATTTTTGCTTTGGTTTCGGTGCTATGATGTGTTCCTGTTCTTGCGGCAGCGGCGGCTTGTAATGCTTTTTGAGAAGGAGGGACACCTTTTTTGGTCATCGACATCTTTTTTCGGGTTTTTAAGGAATGCTTTCTTCCTCGACCTGCTTCTGATATTGCCTGTCTATGTGATTCAGTTTTGGGTTTTCCAGATAATGCTTCGCTTATTCTCATTCGGCTTTCTTCTGTTTTGCTAAAATGGTCTACACCATATCGATCTAAACATGTTTGTTTTTTCCTTTCTCGAACTATTGGAGATTGTGATGGGTGTTCAACACCTAAATTTTTCAACCATGTTTGTTTGCTTTTCTCTTGAACCACCGGAGATTGTGATGGGTGTTCAACACCTAAATTTTTCAACCATGTTTGTTTGCTTTTCTCTTGAACCACCGGAGATTGTGATGGGTGTTCAACTCCCCATTTTTTTAAACAGGTTTGCTTTTTCTTTTCTTGAATATCTGGTGATTGTGATGGGTTTTCAACTCCCCATTTTTTTAAACAGGTTTGCTTTGCTTTCTCTTGAACCAGTGGCGATTGTAATGGATTTTCGACACCATATCTTTTCATCATTGTCTTTTTGATAATTTCTTGAATTGTGGGTGACTGAAAAACATTCACATATCCGTATGTCGTTAAACAGGTTTGCTTTTTCTTTTCTTGAAGTTCTGGAGATTGTGATGGATTTTCAACACCATATCGGTCTAAACAGGTTTGTTTAATTGTTTCTTTTATTTCTGGATTTTTCATAGGATGATAATATCCAGTTTTTTCATAATAAGTATTTCGCATTTGTTCTAAAACTTCTGGTAAGCTATGAGTTTTACTCATCAACAATCGGGTTTCTTCCGAAACATAACCACCTTCGCCACCTTCTCTTAAATTATAATAATTAGAATCATCCACTATATCTTTATCAGCAAACCATTTTTCTGCTTCATCACATTTTTCTTTTGTTGTGTGTCTTGATAGTTCGTCAAAGGTGAAATTTTCGATACCATATTTTAGATGAGCTTTTTTGATTAATGTCCCAGAACCACGATAACCATCATCAATTAGATTACCGGAATCATCCAGTTTCATTTTGTGCTGTCCGATGTATCTCTTTCCATTAATTTTATTTTCGACCAAGTAAACGATATAAATATTTTTAGTCATATCATAAGCTCCTTTTATGTTGTGATTAGAACCCATCAAATCATTCCCGTGATTGATGGGTTTGTTTTTCTATTTATGCGTTCTCTTTCAAACGCTCTAAGTAACTTGACTTGCGAACCGTTTGAACTGGTGGCGGTATAAAGTCAACACAAGCTCGTTTATATGCGTCCATGTTTCCATATAACAAGCAAAAAGAGTAATGAGCAAGATCGAAAAGTTCATTTTTGCCGTTCTGTTTCCAGATCGTTTTGAATCTATCTCTGCGTTTTACGATAGTCGGCACTTCGTTTCTGAGTTGTTCTACCGCTTCTTTTGGTATTGTGTTTGAAATGTGTATGTATTTCGGCCCCGGCTTTTCGATTTTCAATCTCGAAAACAACATATCTCGCGAAGTGTCTACGCCCAGCGCATAAAATTTATAGCCTTGTGATTTATATGCGTCGGAGACTTTCGGAGTTCTACTTATTAGTGGACGATGGCCGCTTGATCCCATTGTCGCAAAGATTTTTCTGCGGCGTTTTGCTTGTTCGTGACAAAAAGATAAAATCGCGCCGGTATAACTGCCTTTCGCGTCAACACCACACATTGCGACATATAATTGCTCACCGTTTTGTTTGATATAAGGTTTTTCGTAGAGTTTTACTATTTCTTCTTGTATTGTCGGGTCGTCTGGCACGCCATCCAGAACAGTGTGAGAAATCAAATACATTTCCTGATCTTTTGAAAATCCGGTCAACATGCACTCGAATCTGTCTAATTGTGTGTCCACGGTCAAGAAGAGCATTCGCACTTCGTTTGGAATAGCAGAAGCGTTGAAGTCTTCTTGTCTTGTTAGTAAATCATCAATCGTGACCGGCGTAGCGTCACCGGAATACGGCAAACCCAGGAAATTGTTATAAAAACGGACTAAATTACTCGTTGATTCGTCTTCTAAGTAGTTTTCTACGACCCAAGAGAGGGGTTTGAACAAAGAATACAGTTGTGATATGTGGAAACCTGCGTGGGCATAAAATGGTGCGGTCGCTTTCCATTCACCCGCTAAAATAGCGTTTTTTCTCGCTCTTTCCGACCAACCCGCGCCACAAGATGCGCAGTGATACATCACATTTTTAGGTTTTTCGTTTTCGTCGAGTGACCATTTTACTTGTTCCCATACCATTTTCTGTGAGTGCGAACAGTGTGGGCACTTGACGAAATAATATCGCTGGTCTGATTGCTCGAAAGATGGCGCAATGAGAGTTTCTTCTGATAATCCGGGTGTTGACAGTAAAATGAGTTTCGAGTTTTTGAATGTTGTTAGTCGGTCTTCAACGAGTGCGACCGGTGAACCGTTTTTTGCTCTTTTAGCACCATCTACTTCATCGAATATCGCGATGCGGGCAGGAGTAGAACGCAAAGAGACTTCTGAGCCTGAGTTTGTGATTTTTAGTGAGCCACCATAAAATAAAATCAAATCATTAGTTGAGCCACCCATCTTAGAAAAGTCGCATTTAGGAGAAATTGCGGGTGTTGATTTGATTTTCGGTAGAAGACGAGTCTTGACGTATGATTTTGCGATAGAAGCGATGGGTAAAACCCACATAATAGGACCGGGCTGTTCGGCGATAAAATATGACAACAAATTTTCTGACAACTCACTCGCGCCCACCTGAGCGCTTTTTTGTATTGTGATTTTTCTAACTCTGGAGTCTTCAAGCGCAGAGACAACACCCCTCAAGTAAGGTGTTTTGGCGAATCGATAAGGACCGGGCAACGCTGCGGATGAAGCAAGAACTGATATGTTTTCTTCGATCCACTCGATTATTGATAGTCGTTTTGGTGGAATAAACGCATCAAATATCGGTTTTAGTTTATTGTAGGCTTGTCTGTTGAGATTCATAATCCGCAAATCCTTTTGCGAGGTTAGCTAATGCCGAGTCGATCAGATTTCTAATTGCTTGCTCCAGTTCTGAATCTGTCTCGAAATCTTCTCGTTGTTGTCCGATGGTTTGAGCTATATCGCGCAAATTCGCCTTACATGACGCAATCAGTTTTTGATTGAAAGCGATAAACTCAGAAACTTGACAGAGTTCATTCGATTTTTCTGCGACTTCGAGCTCTTTATAGTCGGCTTGCGCTTTCAGTAAACGAGTTCGCTGTTTATCATAATCAGCAATTCCGAGCCACCATTCAATGACCGCTCTGGTGCTGTATCGCGTTTCTCTTCCGTCGCCGGTATTGGGTTCAGGTTGCGGAAAGTCTTCTTTTTTTGCCCACTGGCACACTGCTGGGTATTCAACATCAAAAATCGATGCTAATTCGCTCGTTGTTGCCGTCGTTTTTTGCCTGTTTTTGGCAGGTGGACCCCTTTTTATCATTTTTTGTGACTCGTTGAGCTAACTTGTTGATTTATGTAAATAAGATTTGGACAATATGAATAAAAAAACCGCATGCCACTCCCGACGCAAGGCGCTTGACACTCAGGAAGGACCCCTTGGAATGTATCAATTGTGTTATTTATTTGTTTATTCATCATTTCGATCAATTGAACCTCGTCACCAGCATCATTTCTTTCGCAATGCTGAATAGGCCGTCTAATTCAGTGTCGTATCTGTCTCTGCATTTGTTGTTGCCGAGTGATTTTGGTGGCTCCCAGATCACTTCCATATCGCTTTTTATCTCAGTGACACTCGCTCCAAGTTGAGCTAAGCGAGTAATCAAATAAAACTTTTTGAATAATCGTTTATATGTTTTATCATCCCACAATTGACCGGCAAGCGATTCGAGTTTGATTCGTATATCGTTTTCGATTTCGTGTCTGTCTGATTGATTGTTGTCGTAGTCAATCTCTTCTACATCATCACTCATAATCGAATCTATGTCGATGCTCGCGTAATCAGTCATCTCTTGTCACCTCATCGTATATTGATTGTGTTCTATTTAATCTCTGATACCGTCCGTCAATACTCAAATTATAATAATCAGGGCTTTCGATTGCTCTCAATTGGAATATCAACTCCTTCTCGCTATAGCGCATTGATAACTTTTGTGTGTGGAGTGATACGATAGTGCGTGTGAAACATTCAGGTCCAAGTCGTTTAACATCTTCTTGTAGTGCCTTATTAGAGCCGTAATATGTCGGCCAATCACTGGGCGCTTTCTTTTTACCGCGCTTGAAGTAAAAGTTTTTCATTCCAATATAGCGTTTATCATTGTCGTGGTTGTGGATGATGTAGCAGAAGCCAACCCACTTACCAATCGCTAAATCAGTGACGGTAAAAGGTCTACATTTCCACAACCACGGATATAACTCATATGTCATTATCTATACTTGAGTTCAAGTTGCCCTGTCTCATCATTCACAACCACAAATGATGCGCCAGATAATCTTTTAACTGTCTCTAACAATTCGTCAATCTCTGGGTCGTGGGTTGCGTGATGTTTTTTGACTCTCATGGTCGCTGAATAACCATCCTCACCTTTAACTATCTCCATCTCTACTAAATCATGCTCACTCATCGTTCTGATACTCTTTGATGATTCTTGTATACTCGTCAATCACTCTTTTATCAGTCACATTGATGACGCATATGATGTTGTGTGAGAAAAAAGTTATTGTGTTTTTTAGCCCCGGCGCGCGAAAATCTTGCTTGTCGCTGATTTTCGTGATGGTGGCGGTGCCGGTGTCGTCGTTGCGTCTTATCCACACCGCCTCAGCGAGCGTTAGACAATTATCATTTTCTAGCACAGACCGTGGTGCGTTATGCGTGTAGACTACAGAGCCGAGGATTTCTGTGTTGTCAGTCGTTATCACAGATACTAATGTCATATTGTCTACTCCTTCTGTTGGTTGTTGATGATGTATTTATTGGATTAAATTAATCGTCAAAAATGATTTCTTGATTGCCTGGAAGTGCCCAAACCAACCTACCATCACGCTTTAAAGGTGGATGCTTATATCCGATGTTGGTTAAAACTTTATTGTCAGTATCGAGTTTGACGCATAAGCGGAAGCCTTTATATTGTTTATGCGGGATTGGCCCTTCTGATGTGTCGCTGTAGTAATTTAATTGTGGTTTCATCCTATTTCCCTCTCTTATACGGATACGTTCTCACTTTCTGAGCATTTCGCACTGTTCTCGTTTTTTTGTCGTGGACCTGATACCATTTGTCGATTTTCCTTTTCATTGCTCTGAGTTCCTTCTGTTGATGGTTTGATGTATTTATGGAACATGCTGTATGATTCAACGGGCAATAAAAAACCCCACACGGTTCAATGTGTGGGGCTGATTGATTGTTTCGGAACAAGCAGCACGGCGCGGAACAAGCAAAACCGGGTCGGAACAAACGAAAGGGGTGAGATGTTATTTGGTGGCGGGTCAGAAGAAGGAGGGATGAGATTGTATGTTTATAGGAGGGCAAAAAGAAAGAGGGATGAGATGTTATCTTAACATGATTCGAACCTGTCTTTTCCCATGCTTACGGACAGGCACCATATACTCTTGCCTCACATGCTGCTGACAGAAGGGAAAAAATGTTTTTGACCTTCTCCGTTGCGGTTAGTGGTTCAATATGGTGTTGGACCTTTCTTCAAACCTGTTCAACACATTGTCCTGAACATGTTCAACAACCTGAACCTGGCGAAGCCAAAACCGTTTGAAGCGAAGCGAAAACGGTTTGAATCAAACTTCATTTCCTTTCTTCAAAACCTTCTTCATCATCATCCTGAACATGTTCAACACATTCTTCATTCAATGGCCTTCGCTTCACTTCAGGCCATTTGTCGCTTCGCTTCGCTTTGCGCCATTCTTCTGTTCTTTAAACATTCTCTAAACCTTTTAAGCACACAACACCATATAATATACTACACATTTTCTTTTAAAATGCTTCGTATACCACCCGCACTCTTTATCACCCGCTAGCTCGTCTTCGGGCTAATAGATACATGGTGCCTCCACCATGGAATATGACTTTCACTCGATTTATCTTGTGTTCTTTCAACCACAGTTCGCGTCGATGTTCTTTTATACTCATCCGGGAGTTGCTAATGGGTCGGATAAGATTCCATCGGTATACACTCTTTCAGGGTTCGACAACTTCCCCTCCAGCGCTTCTCTCTCTCCAAAAGTCTACGCAAACCAAACTTTTGGATTTATCAGCAATCGGAGATTTCTGTTACTCTCGTGCTGATTCGGATATAGTGGCGGTGTTGGATTTACCCCACTGTGCCATTATGGTGAACTGACCTTAATGCCCGTCCTATCGGTTTCACACTGTTGTTTATCGCTTTTACTTTTTCTGGTAATAAACGCGAAACAGATATTCACAACAGCGGGTGAAATACATATTCTTTCGACTCTTTAAATATGGCGTGTCATATTAGAGTCAGGCCACTGTGACTTTTTACGCCGTTCTTACGAGCGCATCTTGTTTGTCACTGACCTCAACGGAAATTTTCTGACTAATAAATTGACCTTCCCACGCATACCACGGATATTTTCGGATGTTTGAATTTTGTTTGATTCATTATTATTTATACCTGGAAGCACATTTTTTTGATGCAGCCCCAAAAATAATTTTTTTGTGTATGACACATGACACATTTTTATAGGGTTCAAATATTATGACAACACAATTCAAAAAATGTTCAATTCCGCGACAGTTTTTCTTGGAATAAATTTTCTGCCGGGTTTCCAAAAACCTGACAGCACACCACTTGTTCTTGTCGCGGGTCTTGATTGATGTAATCGATTTTTCTTTGAAAGCGCGTCATTATCTTTGCTGTGTGATTTCTTCATCATTAATTCCTCCTTCAAGTGCTTCATAATAGATACATCATATCACAGTATTTATACATGTCAAGCTTTTTCTTCAATCCTGTATTATGACAACACAATTCAAAAAATGTTCAAATATTTATCACGAATTTAATGCCGTCAATGCTTGATTGTATGTCCACTCCTCAGAAATATCGTAACCTTTTTTGAGAAGTAATCCCCATTGTTTTGTTGTTAAAATCGCCTTTGCCGAAAGATTTGAAATCACTCTCGATGCCTGTCCTTTTGTCCAATCCGTTTCATCGACATCATATCCAGCCTGTCTTAATCTCCAGAGTTGTTTGTCGGTTGCTTTCTCATGATATTTTCCTTCGCTCCACCGGTCATAATCAATTTCTGGTTTCGGTGGTGGTTTTAGAATGTCTATCATTTTTTCGATGACTTTATCGCTGAGTATCTCACCGAACAATGATTCAACCGCATCAAACATTCTTCCAATTTTACCTCTTCGGTCATTATGTTCGGCAAATGGGTCACTCATTTCTCCTACCGGATAACAACCTTTGCTGTCGAACAATGCCCAGGAAGTGGCTAAATTATGTTTATTGGTCAAGTCAACAAAATCCATTATCAAACAGTAATCTTTTCCATCAAACAATCTCAATCCTCTTCCTGCCATCTGAGTGAATAGCACTTTCGATTGTGTGGGTCTTGCCATCAGTATGGTTTCAATATCTGGCATATCAAAACCCTCTGTGAGTAACATCGCATTAAACAATACCTGTATCTCATTTCTCCTAAACAGTTCAATTTTCTCTTCGCGGTCTGAATCATCACCTGATACCCATTCAGCGCGAATGCCTTCATCTCGAAATGTTGTTGCCAGTGCTTTAGCGTGTGCTATGTCAACCGCAAACCCAAGAGCTTTTCTTCCAATCGACTTATCCATATAACATTTTAAAACCAAATCATTTCTTTTTTGTGTATTCACCATTCGCGATAAATCATTCGATCTAAAATCACCTGCCGCATTTTTCACACTTGAAATATTTACGTCTGTTCTGTATTGGAAACATCTCGGTTGACACAAGTAGCCTTCTTTGACCGCAGCGGCAACAGACATCTGATAAACGATTTTATCGAACAGATTTGCGAGTGGAGCACCATCGGCACGGTCTGGAGTTGCTGATAATCCAAGTCTCAATCTGGTATCAAAATGTTCCGCCACTTGTTTCCACGTTTTAGCCATCGCATGATGCGCTTCATCGATTATCATCATCTCAAACAAGTTTTTATCCAACTTTGGTAATCTATTGACTGCTGTTTGTATCATTCCAATAGTAAATGGTTTAATGTTGACTATGCCATTTGCCACTTCACCTATTTCGATTTCCGGGCATATCGCTCGCATTGTTCTCGCAGTTTGGTCGATTAACTCTTTGCGATGGACCAGAAATAATGATGATTTAAATGTGTTCGCAATATGACAACCCAACACTGTTTTACCAACACCCGTCGGCAAAGCGACCAGTTGTTTGTTGATTCCACTCGTAAGATGTTCATTCACCGCATTATACGCTTCAATTTGTCTTGGTTTAAGTTCCATAATTTATTTCTCCTTGGATTCACTTATCCTTTTTAGATTTGGTTTTAGTTGCCCGATGGATATTCTTTCTAAGTAATCAAGAAAACACGCTTCATCTGCTTCGGGGAATGTTTTGAATTCATATTCATCTTTTAAAGGAATTCCGCTGAATAATGCCAAAAAATAGGTATTCTCCTTTTTTACTGTGTAATATCGTCTATCAATATGTTTGCTAAAGTTTCCATTTTTTGATATGTTCCATTCTGTTTCGAGCCAAAAGTGTTCTTCCAGTGAGTAGTAATCAGGATTGATTTCGCGTTGTGTGATGATCTGTTTTCTGATGAGTTCCCGCACATAAAATTTATATGCTTCCTTGAGGACTTGTTCTTTCGGATAAGCACCTAACAACCATAAATCGTCTAGTTTAATAATATACTTAGCACCAATATCACTTTCCCTTATCGACAAATCTTCTCCGGTGGGCAATCTTGTCGAATAAACCTTCGGTGAGAAAGGAAATTGGTGGGTTTCTTCCCATTCAGGAAACCCACGGTCATCGTGAAGCATATCCCAGTCATCAAATGTTAATATTTTTTTCATCCTTCGGTCACTCCTATAAATACTATTGATAATCCTCTTCTGCGGTTTGAGTAGCATAATATCAACTACTCAAACCGCTTTTTTTATAACCCAAGCTCTTCTTTGGTATAATTCAAAAACTCTTGTTCAAATATTTTCTGTCTTCGTTTCTCCTCTTCTTGTTCTCTTTTGCGCCGTTGAATATCTCTCGTGAGAATACCGCCATTTTTTAGCAGTTCGTCTATCTCTTTATCATCCTCATCACTATATGCCTTGTCGATTTCTTCTAAGATGTCCATTCTAATTACCTCCCAACTTAATTGCTGGAACTATTTGACTTTCACTTTCACATATTATTTTACCAATTTTAAAACTTTCCCCCATAATCGAGCTTTTTATCTTATGGTATAAATCTTTTGCTTCCTGATGTTGTTTTACTGTATCAGAATACTCTTGTATTTTACTGTTTAGGCAAACAACCCTTGTATTATGATTATCAATCTCATCTTCAACTTTTTTGAGTTGTGCTGAGGCTTTCTGATATTGTTTAGCATAACCAATGATGATGGGTTCATCTTTCAACCAATCGTATAATTTTAAGCTGGTATCAATTTTTTCCTCTTCTTGTTTATCCATTGGTTTATCCTCTGGGTTTAACAAAAGATTAGGATAATAATCAAATCTGATTCCCACAGGATTGCCCTGCTTACCACAACCTTCAGCACAATGCGTAACAAAGGCATCGGTCTTATCCATAAGCCTATGTATTTTATTGTTTAGTTCATTTTCTCTCATTTTTAATGATGTATGTAGATTTTTGAGTTCTTTTTTCTCTTTCTTAATAAATGATTCCAATTCCAATAATTGCTTTCCGAGTGTGTCGGTTTTTATCCAATAAGTGTAATATAAAACCGATGTTTTTAAAAAATCATTAAGATATTCTACAATCATTCTCGTATCTCCTATAAATATATTGTTAATTTCTAATCCTCTTCGGCACTATAGGATTCTCCTCCTATAGTGCCATTCTTTACTTACTCCACATCCTCCTCATCATCTCCAAAATCCATTCCCACTTCTGGAATAATGCGCCAAGTGTTTTTACCCGGATTTCTCATCCACAGTCGTTCTAAGTATCCCTTTTCATCAAGAAAAATCATAACGTCTTCCGACGAATAAACCAATTCACCATGCTTACTTGACGCGATAATATAATCTTTTGTCATCAAGTCCTTTGCCATTTCAAGCATTCTGTCATAGAAATCGGATAAATCGGCGCAAGTGATTTTTGCTTTTAGCGTTACCGCATCAACATAAGACCTGAATCCATCACTATCCAATTTCTCTACAAAACTTTCCAAATCTTTTCTAATTTGTTCGTAGTCCATTTTGCTATTCTCCCATCTCTCCAACGATTTCCAAACTCTCCAATGAAATGAACCCAGCAAACAACTCAAGTGGTGTCATTGAATTCACTCGGCACAATGCCAGCAACCCCTTTGAGTCGTTGCTCTTGAGTCGAGTTATCGCAATTGACTTCAGTAGTGTATGAATTTCTTGTGATTTCAGCATTTTCTATTCCTCTCTTCAGACTTGGTTTTTGTAGCGTCTTTTCATGATACTCGGATACAATGCTATATTGGCGTTGATGCTTTCACCGCTTTCTTGTTTGATGTTGACCCCTTCCATGACGCAACACATAATCAATTCACCATTCGCCACATACTCACCTATTTCAGTTTCGCATAAGTGTTTTGCCGAATAAGAATACAGCTTCGTTTGTTTTGCGCGAGGTTGTGCCCGAATCCATTCCCGTATTCTGTTCATATGCGTTTCATCGAATCTTTCGGCCGGTTCCACTGTTGATGCATCAAGATAGAATCCGAACATTCCCAACAACGGATATTTTTCTCTGACTTCGTTTATTTCTTTCATTGCATTACCCTCTCATCATCGCTTCCAATTGTTTTAGTTTTTCCATATCTTTACGTTGTTTTTCAACTCTCGCTAACGCTGCTTGCCTCATGTTTTCTTTCGCCTCATCCGAAAACCGCTTGCCTTTCTTCGCTTCAGACATTTTGCGTTTCGATTCTTCAGAATGTTTGTATGCTTTCATTGTTGCCTCCTTTGTGTAACTACGTTATTGTTCAACTACATCTTTCATTGATTCAAAAAATGGGCGCTTTCTTTCACGCCCTTCTCATATTCACTCATCAATATTTATGCTGTTTCGTCGCTCCTCTTCTGATTGATTGAAACGTCCCTGTCCAATGTCCATTACTTACCACTGATGGAATCAATGTCAGCTCTGGTTTTCCAAAACTCGTTGATCTTTTCTTTGCGATTGCTCAACACTTCCGCATCATATTCACACCATTCCAAAAACAAGTTCTCAAACCGCTCCCACTCATCATCAGTCGCATCAATCAACCCACTATAAACGAGTTCCGCCAACCACTCATCATCACCCGAACGGACCCATTTGCTCAGTTCCTCATATGTTGGTTCTCCATCAATTTCATCCGCTGTATATACATGTCCGATATGATACGCGATGACTTTACCAGTTCGCTTTCCTTCCTCGTTGACCTCATAACCGATTCCCAGCGATTCATTGCTTTCTGATGTTTCAAAAACGGGGTCAATCGAAAACTTGACTGACTTGTTTTCGAGCATTTCAACGATTTCTGTGAGGTTCATATCCTCGCTCATCACATATTCCGAACCGTCGGAATCAACGAACAACATAGCGCCATCTTTGCCTTCTTTGAATCTTAGACTCTTGACCATCTCATTTCACCTCATTCAAAAGTTGTTCTTTCGCTTTCTTTCTCGCCCATTGCTCTTTGCGCACCAGACTCAATGCCGCCCGTTGCGCGTCGGTTCTTTTTTTACCCCGGTTCGCATCGCCAATTCTCCTTTTATGTTCGTCACACATCACCGTTCGTTCTGTCATCGCTTGAATGCTCCTTTGCTGTTATGAATGTATTTATGATGACACAAGTTCTGAGTATGTCAACAATTTTTTTGTCAATACCCTTTGAGCGACGTTCCGAAAAAAATTTGACAAAACAGCACATCATGATTACAATGATAATCATCAAGTGACACAACATTTATGATGACAAAAGGTGAATGAGATGGCAAACATGAATGACGGTCTTTCTTACGACAACATTCCGCAACTCGATGAGAAGACCTGGACGGAATATCGAAAACTCTCTCCGGTGATTGGTAACATCTTTTATTCTCAAATCAGTCCGCAATGGATGAAAGGCATCTATATGTATTTGGTGGCAAAACAAATACTCGACAAATCAGAAGTTAAAAATGAGTGGGACAAATGTTTTCAACGCGCGAAAGAAAGAGCATTCGAACTGTTTCGGCAAATAAAACTCGACCCGAACGAAAAGCTTGAAGAAACGGAAGAAGACTTTGAGCGCACCTTTGCCGAATATTACCGAATCTTTACCCCGTGGGTTTGCGACTTCTAATCCAAACCAAAAAAAACCCCACTCTGATTGCTCAGGAGTGGGGTAAAAGTAAACAAAGATGTTCATGTCTTGATTATTTATCCTTCTTTTAGCACTCAATTTCTACAGTCACCACTTTATACCCACCTGTCACTCTCACGCTGAGTAATTTTACGAGTTCTACACCGCTCAGCTCTCTCAGCAGCGAAACCACGTCAACACATCGCAACACTCGAATCGACAACTGCTCAGTAGTCGGTTTGCGAGTGACTGTTGATTTGATGACGCAGTTCTTGATCATGTCATTTCGTCGCATTCGCAAGCTCTTCCTCTGCCATCCGTTCCTGATACTCATCCCAATCCACATCCTTGTTACACTTCACCCAGTCACTCTCACACAGTTCGCGAAACCAAGATCGAATCTCATCTGAAAGTAGTTCTTGATTTAGTGGTGTGAAAATGTCTTTTACGAGCATGTGTGTGTCGCTCCATGATTGATTTATAAAGTATTTATGTTCGAACGAAAATATTTTGAAATAACAGTAACTACCGCTTGACAGTAACAGAGATGGTGCATATTATACCTCACATCAAGGACATGATGAGCAGCAAGGTAGGGACAAAAATTCAAAGTTGAAGTTGGAGCAAAGTGATGATTCGCAAGACCAAGATCGAGATCAACATCAACGCATACGTTTCGATGTATGGCAGCAAGCCGCGTGGTTATGGCAACTGGTGGTTTTCGAACTCTGCGAATGATGACCACTATGTTTTCGTTGGCACTTACGAAAACGGTCTGAAAATCGCGAAGAAAGTGGCGAATGAAAAAGGGTGGGATGTCGTAAAAGTCCACCCCTGAACACAACCCACCAACGCCAAGGACGGCATTTGACTGGAGACTGAAATGAAACCTCAAATCAAAGCGATGTTTCGCGGTGTGTTAGTGATCGTGACTCTCGTTAGCAGCACATTCAACGAGTATCACTACTACTCAATCAAAGACCACCATCATTTTTTCGGCAAAGTGATTGATGGCGAATTCCGCCCGACGAAGGAGATTTGAAATGGCACGCAAGACGAACGGCAAAGTTGTTGAAACTGTTGAAGTTGTTGAAACCACTCCCGAGGCGATTGAAATGACCGAACAAGCTGAGACCACCACCAATGAACAGGTTGAAACTCAAGAGCAAGTGGAAAATCAGCCGGCTGAAGTGGAGACTTCGGCTGTTGAAACTCAGACGCTACTTGACGACGAACTCGATGCGCTGAGTGTCATCAAAGACGACTTGAGCGACTTGGATGTTGATCAATTGAAATCAATCATCAACTACTGCGAAGAGTTGATTGAATCAATCAATCGTGATGCGGTTGAAGCTCTTGAAGCGCAGATGAGGGAAATTCAAGACCGACTGTTCGCACTGAGAGGAAGTCGGAAACAATTCGCGCTTGAACAGAGTGTCAAGTCGGACGCGAAAAAAGCGGGCCGACCGATTTATAACCCAAACAACCCAAGCGAAGTATATCGGTTCGGCAGTTATCCGCAATGGGTGAAGGAGTTGGTCAAACCCGCGAATGGTGATCGGAAGTTGGAGAGAGAGATTCTGAACAAGATTCGCGAACAACAAGCCGCGAAGTAACGAAAAAAGGGTTCGGATGCGGCAAACATTCGAACCCTCTTGAACCGACTGCTAACAACTTGTGAGGCATTGATTATGACACTTGACGAAATCGAAAGCAACCTCCTACAGTTCACCGGGACCGAGCATTGGTATCAGCATCCGCTCTTCCGTCGATACCTTTTCACTGACGGGGTGCGATATGTCGCTGAGAACTGCGGGGCATTCTGGTTGATGGACGCCATCTTTGCGTGCCAACTCGAACCAAAAGTAAAGCGCGAAGAGTTCCAGGTGTGGGTGTTGAAAGTGAAAGACCGCAGTGCGGTGTTGACCTGCGATAACGGCAATGGCAACATTGTCTATCAGCAGGAGATACCATTCACTGATTTTCCGCTCGCCGAAATCACGATGTATTTCGAAAACAGCACACTCTGTTTGCCCGCCGAACGATGATGTTCAATCATTGATTCAAACAACAACCCCGCCGAAGCGGGGTTTTTTTACGTTCAAGTTTCTTCGGTTTCCTCTACTTCATCTTCCGCTACTTCTCCCTCTTTATCATTCTTTGGTTCCCGGTCCGCCCGACAATTGAGAATTTCCCACCTCGTTGGCACCATCGCGACCCGATTCCTACCCATATAATATGTATATCGAGAATCAACACTGTCAAAACAAACTATAACAGACTCATTAGTAACACTCACTACAAAATCTACAGCAGGCAACAATTTGAGATAATCAACATCTAACCCCACGCAGAAATCTTCTTTTGTAAGAGACGCACAAATCACGTCAGTGACTCTAGCTGACTCATAAAGCATACGAGTATCGACGAACAATGAGATGATGTTATTGTCATCGTTGTTGAGAAAGAATAATTCAAATATATCGATTTTTTTCGAGGTTTGAATGAGTTTCTTTATCTTCTCAGCAGTCAATAAAAAACACACGGTCGGGTGCGCTGGTCGTCGAATTTCGTTCTCAGGATAAGTTAGATATTCTTTATCTGCGAGTGGGAAACGATTGCCATCAATAAACACCGCGCCATCAAGACATGCGTCTTTACGCACAATCACTTTTGATGATTTGTTTGGGTCCAGCATCGCAACGAATCTGTCAATATGTGATATAGCGAGTTCGCAAGGAAACTCATCATCACAATGATACTCACCTGCCACATGGTTCGCACGCTCCATCACTCGCAATCGGTTTCCGGGCTGTATCAGTATGCCACTCGGTATTTTATCCTCTGCTCGAAACATCGAAACCCTGTGAAAATGTTTGAGCGCATCAACAGTCCCGCGAGAAATGGTAAAGACAATTTCACCTTCTTCTTGAGTCGCTTCAGTTGCCGAGTTGGGTTCTTTGTTGCCCAACGTCATCTCAGTGAGAGTCATCCGCACCGACGCAAGTACGGGTAGCGTGTTCTGTATTTGGGTATATTTCGTTCTGATTGAGTTCTCACGCTCAATCAGAACTGATAAAAGAAAGGGCACGAACATTGATTGTATTTGATCGACATTCAACTTGCTCGTCAAATCATCGAAGATTTCTTTCGCGGTGTCAAACATGTTCGTGCCTCTCTCTTACTTCGCCCACTTCACAGCGTTTGCTTGATATTGTTTTATCAAGTCGCGTCGCTTGTCTTTCTGCGCCGTAGTTGTGCGCTCCGCTTTTACCCAACCATCTTTCTCCAACCATTCTTCGATCTTTCGATTGACCCCGCGACCCGCATACATCACCACTTCATCACTCTCTTCGCGTTGATGCGCCACTTTCTCAGTAGTGGTGGTTTTAGAGTTCTTGAACGCTGCCAGTGCTCGCTCTGTCGCGAGTGACATTAAGAACTCGTCTCGCTCTGCTTGCGCTGTCAAATACGCATCAACATCGTCCGTTTTTCGTAACACACACATTCTATTCGACAACTCCTTTAGCTTCTTCGCGTTCGGGTCTGTCTGCTCTTTGACGTATTGTGAGATACGTTCAGCAAGCTCTTTCAGCACTCCGATCGATTGCTCTTTCAGTCGATACTCTTTGAATATCAACTTTGCTTGTTCTTCGTCGCTCAGTTGCGGAACAGTGATCGTTGGCACAGCATCAACAACGACAACATCATCTACAGTAGACATATTGACCTCACTTGGTAGGATTGGAACTGGTTCGCATCATACTCTTTGATCGAAGTCAAGTCAACAAAATTGTGTTGATTGCGTGACGAGTGTTCAATCAAGCATCATCAACACAACAAAAAACCCGCCGGAGCGGGTTCGAAGACAACAATTGAAATCAAGCGACCGCGTTTTCAAAGTCGCGAATGACTTCATCGTTTTGGACAATCAAGATATTGTTGAACTCGTAATCTGGTCGTTGTTGTTTGAGCGCCAACACCGCCGCAGTTTCGAGTTCGCCACGGTCATCGCAAACGAAAACATTCGAATAGAATCCACCGTTCTCGTCATCATGTCCAACCGCTAGAAACGTGTTTTTATCAGTCATATTACCACCTCGTAATTTATAAGTGTCGAACGGAAGTGTTCGACGAGAGACACTATACCATCTCGTTGCTCATGAGTCAAGAGCAAAACGGCTAAAATGATGATTCAAGATGACAACAGCATCATCAACAACGCACCGCAGGCACCGCAGGCAAGGTCGCTGAGGGCGTTCAAACAGCGGGATGAATACCCATGTATGCCCCTCGCGCGAAAAATTGAGCACAAGGCAGCAGGAAGCGGCTGAAGGGCATCATCAACGGCTATAATTTACCCGTCATCAACAACGGCAAAACATCATAAATCCCATTTTGCGGTGATGAAGATGGCGGGGGTGTTCATGATCGCCACCTCCACCCTCGCGCTCCGCACCCGATTCATCGCCCGCTGGATCGCGTTCCTCGGCTATGCCTTTGCCCTGCTGCTCCTGCTCAGCAGTCGCCACATCGAGGGGATATTGATGGTCTTCCCGCTGTGGGTGCTGCTGATCAGCCTCTACATTCTGATCGACAACCTGCGCCGACCGTCGCCAACCGTGGCGGCTTCCCCGGAGAACAAGCCATGAGCAAAACCAAGCCCGAAAAAGCTCCAGACGATAACCAGACACCCGAAAAGCTGAAAACCAAGGACTACGACCGGGAATTGGCGAAATTGCACGTCGAACTGGTCAAGCTGCAAGAGTGGGTCAAACACAAGGGACTCAAGGTGTGCATTGTCTTTGAGGGCCGAGACGGCGCCGGCAAGGGTGGTACCATCAAGGCGATCACCGAGCGGGTCAGTCCGCGCGTGTTCCGGGTAATCGCTTTGCCTTCGCCGACCGAGCGCGAGAAATCTCAGATGTACGCCCAGCGCTACATCACACATTTTCCGGCGGCCGGCGAGGTGATCATCTTCGACCGCAGTTGGTACAACCGCGCCGGCGTCGAGCGGGTGATGGGGTTTTGCACCGAGGAGCAAGCCAAGCGATTCCTGCAGATGGTGCCGCTGTTCGAGAAGACCATGATCGAATCCGGCATCGTTCTGCTCAAATACTGGCTCGAAGTCAGTCCCGAGGAGCAGACCCGACGGCTCGAAGCGCGCATCGAGGACGGCCGCAAGCTCTGGAAGCTGTCGCCGATGGACCTGCTGTCCTACAGCCGCTGGTACGACTATTCGCGGGCGCGCGACGCGATGTTCGCGGCGACCGACACCGCCTGGGCGCCGTGGTTCGTGGCCCGCTCCGACGACAAGAAGAAGGCGCGGCTGAACATCATCCGCCACCTGCTCAGCCAGGTTCCCTACGAGGACGTGCCGCGCGAAAAGATCAAGCTGCCGAAACGGCAAAAGGCCGGCGACTATCAGGAGCCGAACTATCCGTTCAAATTCGTTCCCGAAACGTGTTGAATCCATAACCATCACCCCCCGGAGAAACCGTCCTGATTTGCGTTCGGTCAAGGAGTGATCAGGCGGAGAAGTCCGGGGTTATTTCGGAACCGGATGCACCAAAGAGCGACAGCGGAGAGTTCGGCATCCGGCCGTGTCAGCTCCTTGATTCGCCGGGCTTTTTCTTCCATCTTCTCCCGTGGAGCAGGATTGATGCCTGGACGGTATTTCGATTTTGCCTCCAGATAGCCGTCGATCTCCTGCGAGACTTGCTGCCAAACCCGGCGGCGTTCTTGCGGCAGGGCGTCGTGGTCGTTGAGCTTCAGCCTGTCGATCGAGATCCGAACGCGCTCCCGTTCCCACTCGTTGGCCTCCGGGGCGGGCATCGCATTGCCTTCCTCATCGAAAGCCAGCAGATCCACATCCGTTTGCCGGATCGGGTCGAGCAGGAAGTAGGTCTCGGACTCCTCGCAGCGGGCGCAGAACCGTGAACAGCGCGAATCCTGGTGGAGCGGGAACCATCCGCCCTTCTTCCGATTCGGCACATTGCCGGCCGCGCGGAAGTTGCTGTAGTCGAAAGCCAACCACCAGTAGCCATCCCTGACGCTGCCGTCGAGTTCCTTGGCTTCCTTCTTCGGGCGAAAGTGCTCAACGTCGGTATGCGAGCAAATATCCCGGCCTTCGGTGAACCAGCATTTACCGTGCGACAGTGCGAAAAGCCACGGTTTTAGTTTTGTCCAGTGCCCGCTGTGGTCGTCGATGAACTGGTTGCGTTCCTTGATCTTTTCCTCGGCTTCCACCGCTTTTCCGTCGCCCCGTAATCTGCTCCGCCTCTTGGTTCAGGCGGGTCATTTCACCCAGAAGGCGCGTGGATTCGGTGAGCCAGTCTTGCCACTGTTGTTCCGTCCATCCCGACCAGTCATTGACGGGTTCAGTGGGTTTCTTGTTCTGAAAATCGATCCATCTCACTTCGCAGCCTCCTCCGCGAGGATCTTGTCGATAATTTCATCGGCGATGGCGTCCTGTTCCTGCTGTTCTTCCGGGGTCAGCGTTTGCTTGTGAAACTGGGTGTGTTTCGCCATTTTCTGCACGAACAGCGCGTAGTACGGGTCTTTGAAATCCCTGGCGAATCCGAGATCGGCCAGCTCATCGCTGAGCCGCGCCATTTCCGCATCTTCCGCTTTCGTTCGCTCGTCACCCTTGGCGTAAAGAAAATTGCGTCGATCCAGACGGCGCAGCGTTTCGTTATCCACGGTCGAACGCAAACCGAACAGTTCGCTTTTCAGCAAGCCAGCAAAGCCCATACCTTGCGGGTCGATGTCCGGTTCGGCGACCTCTACGGAACCGGTCTGGGTCTTGCGCAGAATCCGCACCTGCTCCTTGCGCAGACTGCCGATCATGATGGGATCGTGGGTGGTGACGATGATCTGGGAATCGCCCATTGCGGTTTGGTCCTGAAGTCTGACGACTTTCTCGATCTCGTCGAAATAGCGGAGCTTCCAGATCGGGTTGAGGTGAGTGTCGGGTTCGTCGAGGAGGAACAGGGATTGGTCTTCCTGAGTAAAGCGCATCAAGCCCAGCACGTTGAGGAGTTGTTGCTCGCCTTCGGAGAATTGAGTGAAGTTGATGTTGCCGACCACGTCCCGGTGTTTGACGTTGATGCGTACCTCGTCGATCAGGTCGGAGATGTAGGTGCTTTCCAGATATTTGAACAGGCGGGCCGGTTCGCCGATCTTGTCGGCCAGCCGTTGCAGGGCGGCCTTGTCGGGGACGTAGAGATACAGCAGGTCTTGCCTCTCTTTTCTGCCCCGGAAGTCCAGCAGCCGATTTTCGGAATGGTCGATGGGGGCGATGGCGACCTGCCACAGTGCGTCGAGAAATTCCTGGACGATGCCTCGGGCGTACCAGAAGCGGTTGTCGCCGTCGCGGAGAACTTCATCGGACAGATCCGTCTTGAACCAGTACGGGCGCTTCAGGACGAAGAGTACCGAATCCAGCGCTTCGATATTGAGATCGGAGAGGATGCGCTTGCATTCTTCGTCGTCCTTGAGCAGGTAGGCGAGCAGGACGAATTGGCTGTAGGCGGTGCGGCAGTAGAACAGGCGGCGCATCAGTTCATCGCTGCCGCTGTTGAGGGCGTCGATGAAGCGTTGCTGGTGCTGCTGGAACAGGGTTTCGATCCGCTCGCTGCGCCCGGAGTAGTAGGCGAAGACGTGCGAGGGGAGAAACCTGCGGGCGTACCGTTGCAGGTGCGAGAGGGCGAATTCCCTGGGTTGGCCGGTGTCCTGCTCGGTGAGGGTGACCTTGCCTTTCTCTCCCATCGCATCGACCTTGATGTGGTGGCCTCGGCAGGTGTAGTCGAGTTGGTAGGCGAATTCGGTCTTCTGGTTCAGGTCGAGGTCGCGGAAGATGGTGACGATGGCCTCGATCATGTTCGATTTGCCGGAGCCGTTCTGGCCGATGACAGCGTGGCTTTTGAATGGACGTTCGACGCCGTCGGCGTCGGTGGCCGTGTCGGTGAAGGTGATCTCGAAATCCCGCAGGTTGCGGAAGTTTTGAATTTTGAGGCGTTCGAGTTGCATCAGTCGGCTTCGATTTCTTTCATGACGGCTTTTTCGGGTTCGATGATCCAGCCGTTCGCCATTTCGGTTCTGAGTTGCTGGTAGAAGGCGTCGATCTCCAAACCCGACCGTTGCCAGAGAGCCTTGGCGGGAAGTTCGCCGTTGTGCTCGGTGAGGAGCTTGGACGAGGGGCGCTGGATCGGCGGCGTTCGGCGTGTTCCTGGTCTGAAGACGGGAGACCAGTTCTGTCTTGGGCGCTTTCATCTTTTCTGGCTCCTTGATCTCCGTGCCGGTGATGGCGCTGACCGCAGCTTGGGCGAAAGCTTCAGCGATCTTGGCTTTTCTCGCTTGCTGTTCTTCCAACTTGTCGATCAAGGCCATGAGTTGATCGACTTTGGCAACGATGCGGCGTTGTTCGGCAAGTGGTGGAATTGGTACCGGTAACTCACACATCACTTGTCTACTTACATTTTTCATCGAGCTGCTGGTTCCCGAAGCATTTCGGGCATAGTAATCTCTGGCCCATTCAGATAAGTTCACGAGATTCAAGAAAAACTTATTTATTTCCTCCGGAATCTGAAACCGAACGATCTTATCGCTCATCATCAATCGAGGCGGGGTTTTATCGACGATAACACTACGTGCGACCAGTTCAGCAGTGTTTGCTCTAGATAGTAAGAAGTCTCCATCCATGACCTCACAATCAGGGCGACCCTCAAGATTGGATGGTAACGCTTTGTTTTCTTGGGGTAAGTATTTTCCCCATGACACTGCACTTACTTTTAGAACACCCCATGCATTTTCCGTCCGGGGGCCTGAATCACATCTTGGACTCCATCCGGAATCACTACTAAAAGCAATATTGCCGAGTCGCTCCCATGACCAAGATTTTGGTGCCTCGAAGAAAGCTTCACTGGATCTGATACTAGAATATTCTTTTCGTTTTCCAACTTTCTTAATGCGGTCTAACAGTTCCTCGCCG
This sequence comes from Candidatus Competibacter sp., assembly GCA_037045685.1. GTDB lineage: Bacteria > Pseudomonadota > Gammaproteobacteria > Competibacterales > Competibacteraceae > Competibacter_A. The sequence goes on along the minus strand of JBAOII010000014.1, from coordinate 16,116 downwards.
GTGCCATCGTTAGCATCTTGTGAAACCAATTTACCCTGAACTGCGAGAGTAAGGATGGTCTTCCGAAGGTCTTCAGTAGAAACGCTTTCCACTTCATCAAAAATAGCCTTGAGGTTAGCCAGGGTGGGCGATTCCACAAAGCGAGCATGACAGGCGCGGGAAAGCACAGGGAAACGCCGTTCCCGTTCCTGCTGCTGCGCCTCCAGCTTGTCGCACAACGCCATCAATTCATCCACTTTGGCGACGATGCGTTTTTGTTCTTCAATTGGTGGGACAGTGGAAAAGCGCTAATTGACGCAAGTACCTTTGCTAGACGTGTTCGAGATGCCAATACCCTTACGGTATTGATGTTATCTCTCGCGTCGTGTTTAGCATTGCAAAAGAAACGATAGAGCATAACATCGCAGGTAATAGTAACTCGTAGTCAGCCCACCCTTCATAGAATGACGTGCCAATGCAGATGTGCAATGGTTCTGGTAACAGAACTTCCTTATCATAATGGCCATATTGCTGAGATCTTCCAGCCTCCGCACGCCTTGACAAATGAAACAGGTCTCCTTTTCTGGCAGTATCATCTAGTTCCAATTCTTCAGGTCTCTGAATAAGCATTTGACGGACATTATCTAGCTCGAAAGCTCTGCCAATACAGATTGGAAGTTGTGATCGTAATCACGTCGGATAGCCCGTATTACGCATTTCATCGAGCGTATTTCCGGAATTATGTTGAGCGATATGTCACCAAATCTCAGCCATTTCCACTCTGTAGGCAATGCATAGTGCATTTCCTCTGCCTTAACCTCTAGAGCGAATTAGCGGTTTTAGCTCGCTGATTCTCAGCCTCGATTTCTTTTAGCATATCGCTGGCAGGAGTGTCCTGCGGATTCTGGTTCACCAGTTTCCCCTGCACAGCGAGGCTAGAGAATCATCTCCCGCAATCGCTTGCCACACCACTCGGCGCATTGGCAATAGGCCCAAAATTCTCCAAAAACATTTGCGCATTCATGACGCGGACTCTTCGCTCTCGAAGTGATGCGCCAGTGCAGCGGCGAGTTCATCCCGGAGTTGGTTCTGGGTCTGCTCGATTTCGCCGAGCAGCTTCTGGTATTTCGCCAGCAGCACGTCGGGATCGTGGCTTTCCTCTTCGGGGGCGTTCGGGTTCTTGAGGTCCAGGTTGTAGATCGGCCAGTAGTAACGGTCGCCGGTGGCCTGTTCGTCCTTGGCCTGCTGGCGCAGCTTGTCGATCAGTGCGGGTCAACTTCCTCGATCCGCGCTTCGACCTTTTCGCGAACGCTCGCCATCCTCTCGCCCTTGATCGATGCCCGGAATTCCTTGAGCTGCTCGTTGAAGGCAGCCGCTTCGTTGTTCAGCGTTTCGGCCTTGTCCCAATGCGGCTTGGCTTTGGCCTCGGCGTCTTCCTTGAGCTTCTTGAAATCGACCTTCCAAGCCTGTTCGGTCTCCACCCGATCCTTGAAGCCGTCGGATTCCTGGCCCCACCAATCGGCGATGGGCTGAAATTCCTCGACCCGCAGCGGCTTGGTCTTGGAGTAGCTTTTCACGCCTTCGCGGATACCGATGCTCGTAGAACCAGATCGTGTCGGTCGGCTTGCCCTTGGTGAAAAACAGCAGATTGGTCTTGATGCCGGTGTAGGGATTGAAAACGCCGTTGGGCAAGCGAACGATGGTATGCAGGTGACACTCCCGCATCAGCAGTTCCTTGATCTTGGCCTTCACGCCCTTCCCCAAACAGCGTACCGTCCGGCAAGACCACCGCGCCGCGCCCGCCCTGTTCCTTGAGCAGCTTCTTGACGATCAGCACCAGGAACATGTCGGCGGTTTCCCGCGTCTGGATATCGGAAGGAAAATCGGTTCCGACTCCATCATCCTCCATGCCGCCGAACGGTGGATTGGTGATGACGCAATCCACGCGCTCGGAAAGCTGCCACTCGTTCCACGGCCTCCCGAGGGTATTGCGATGCTCGATCATGCTCGGCACTTCGATACCGTGCAGCAGCATGTTGGTGGTGCAGAGCAGATGAGGAAGCTGCTTTTTCTCAATGCCCCGGATGCACTCGGCGATAGCTTTACGATCCTCAACGCTGGATGCTTCGGTAAGCTGCTTCTCGAAGTGGTCAATGGTGGCGGTGAGGAAGCCGCCCGTGCCGCAAGCCGGGTCGAGAACCACCTCGCGTTGTTCCAGGCGAGGATTGACCCGTTGCACCATGAACTCGGTGACGGCGCGCGGGGTGTAGAACTCCCCGGCGTTGCCGGCGCTGCGCAAGTCGTTGAGGATCTGCTCGTAAATCTCGCCAAGCTGGCCGCGCGACTTGATGTCGTGAAAGTTGATGGCCTCGTCGAGCTTCTCGATGACGCCCAGCATCAGGGTACCCGATTTCATGTAGTTGTTGGCGTCAACGAAAACCGCACGGACGACCTTAGCCCTGGGATCGTTCTCAATGGGCAATTCCTTCAGCCCTGGAAAAACCCGGTTGTTGACATAGGCGATCAGCTCGTTGGCGGGAATCTGGGGCTTGCCGTCCTGGTACGCGGCCCAGTGGCGCCAGCGGCATTCGTCGGGGAGTGAAGACTGATAAGTTTCGCCGCGATCTTCGGCATCGTCTTCCCAGGTTTCTTCACACTGGTCGAAGATTTTGAGGAACAGCATCCAGGTCAGTTGGCCGATGCGCTGGGCGTCGCCGTCCACGCCGTCGTCCTTGCGCATGATGTCCTGGATGGACTTGATGGTGCTGCTTAGATTCATGGGGTGATGGATTCCGGGCGCCGCTCAAGCGGTTTGTTTTTCGTAGATGGCTCGTTCCAACTCGGTCAGAGCCTGGGAATAGCGGTCGTTGCCGCCGAAGATGCCTCGGCGAATTTGAGTTTTGCCGCCTATTTTAGTGAAAGGCGGCAGCTCCAGGATTTTTGGATCTTCGATGTCCGTGATGCCGTGGTCCGCGTACTTGTCGAGCAGGGCTTCGAGGACGGCGCGGGCTTCCTCGCCGTATTGGCCGAAGTAGTTCCGTTTCCTGACGTTGTTGGCCCGTTCCTTCCGGCTCAGCGGCGGCTGGTCGAAAGCGATGTGGGCGATCAGGTCAAACGCATCGATGGCTTCTCCTTGGGGAACCGCTTCCCGGAGAATCTCCAGCGGAATCCCCTGTTCCCGCAATTCGTCGATGATCGCCTGCTTGCGCTCGGCTTCGGTCCAGCGGCGCAGGAAGTCATCGAGCGAGGCGAATTCGCGGCGGAGGGATTGCCTGATCTCCTCCCTGAGCGGGACACGGTAGTTCTCGGCAACCAGCCTGCCGTTGGCGTCGAGGTATTGGGAACGCTCGATGGCGATGCTCACCGCCACATCGTCAATGATATAGCGGGTTCGGCCAGCCGTCGGATCGGCGATGCGTCCGTTGTCATCCTGGCTATCGTCGAACCTGGGATCGTTTCCTTGCGGGTACGTTGCTTCAGGCGTCGCTGGAGACTCGGCCTGATCCTCCGGGGGAACGATGGACTCACCCGGTTTTGGCTCGTACACCGTGACGGGCTCGCCATCGAACTCCGGGTCCTGAAACAGCCGGGTGGCGCCTTTGAAGTCCATGATGGTGAAGTAGAGCTTGTTGTAGTCCTCGCGGATGCGCGTGCCGCGTCCGACGATTTGCTTGAACTGGGTCATGGAGTTGATGGTTTGGTCCAGCACGATCAACTTGCAGGTCTTCGCGTCGACACCGGTGGACAGCAGCTTGGAGGTCGTGGCGATGACCGGATAAGGCTCGTCGTTGTCGATAAAGTAGGACAGCAGCGCCTTGCCTTCCTGATCATCGCCGGTGATGCGAACCACATAGCGGCGATTGCTCGCGGCTTCGGGAATCAGCTTGACCAGTTCCTGGCGCATGCGCTCGGCGTGGGGCTGGTCGTCGCAAAAGACAATCGTCTTGGCCATCGGATCGGTGGCTTTGAGATATTCCCAAATCCGCCGGGCGACCCGCTCGGTGCGCTGGGTGAGAATGAGTTGGCGGTCGAAATCCTGCGTGTGGTACTGGCGCTGTTCGACGAGCTGGCCGTCCCGGTCGGTTTTGCCTTGTTCCGGGGTGTAGCCGAGCGCGTCGGCATCGGTGACCACGCGGATGACCTTGTAGGGAGCCAGAAAACCGTCTTCGATGCCCTGCTTCAAGGAATAGGTGTAGATGGGATTGCCGAAGTATTTGAGGTTGAACTCCGGGTCCTTGATCTGGGTTTCGCTCTTTTCCGGCTTCTTTTCCTTGGGCGTGGCCGTCATGCCGAGATGGGTAGCGCCGGTAAAATAGTCCAGCACTTCCCGCCAGGCTGAATCATCGGCGGCGCTGCCCCGGTGGCATTCGTCAATGACGATCAGGTCGAAAAAGTCCGCAGGGAACTGCCGGTAGATCTGCTTCCATTCTTCCGCGCCGGTGACCGCCTGATAGAGGCACAGATAGATCTCGTAGTTCTTCTTGACGGTGCGGTCGGTGATCTTGTGCATCACCTCGCCGAAAGGGGCGAAGTCCTGCTGAATGGTCTGGTCGATGAGGATATTGCGGTCGGCGAGGAAGAGAATGCGTTTCTTCTTCTTGGCCTTCCACAGCCGCCAGATGATCTGAAAGGCGGTGTAGGTCTTGCCGGTGCCGGTGGCCATGACCAGCAGGATGCGCTGCTGACCTTTGGCGATAGCCTCCAGAGTGCGGTTGATCGCGACGCGCTGATAATAGCGGGGTTCCTTGCCGCTGCCGTCCGTGTGGTAGGGCTGAGAGACGAGTTGCTTCTGCGGTTCCGATTCAATGCCCTTCCATTGCTGGTAAATGGCCCAGAGGTCATCGTAGGTGGGGAAGTCTTTGAGAGCGAGTTCGCGCTCGGTCGGCTGGGTGATTCCGGTGCGATCATGCAGTAGAAAACCGTCGCCGTTGGAGCTGATCGCGATAGGGGCGTCGAGCATCTCCGCGTAGTCAAGCGCCTGTTGCATGCCGTGACCCACCGCGTAAATATTCCGCTTGGCCTCGATGACTGCGATAGGAATACTGTCTTTGGCGTACAGCACGTAGTCCGCTCGCTTTGGGCCGCCCTTGACCTCGGGATTCCGCAATCGGGACGCCAGCTTGCCGCGAACGATGACCCGTCCGTCGGTCAGCTTGACCTCTTCGCGAAATTGACGGTGCTCCCATCCGGCCGCGACGAGTGCGGGAGTGATGAGTCGGGTGCAGATGTCGCGCTCGCTGAGATCCTTTTTGTTCATACAGATAGCAGCCTCAAAAGCTATTCTTGAGGAATATAGTGGCATGACAGACTATCACACCTACGAAACGGTAGGTCACGTTTACATCGCGATTGACGGGGCCAGCCGGCGACAACCACATCGGAGAAAAGAACGCCACGAAAGAAGCTCGGGGTTTAAATCCACTTCAGAACCGCGTCGAACCAATCCCCATCAAGCCTTATAACCCCCGGAGAAAACACCATGAAATCCATGAAATCCATGAAATCCATCTTTCCCGCTTCGCTGTACGCGCTGTGCGCGCTGCTGGTCGCCGGGTGCGCCACCCCGCAGGGCGACACCGCGTCCGAAAAACGGGCCAGCGTCCAGGAAATGGCCCAAAACACCTTGGCCGAGGCGTATCGGCTGAATCCCGGCCTGCAAACCAAGGTCAAGCGGGCGGCCGGCTACGGGGTGTTCAGCAACCGGGGCACCAAGTTCCTGGTGGTGAGTTCGGGCAGCGGCTACGGTCTGGTGCGCGACAACCGCACCGGCCGGGACACCTACATGCGCATGGCCGAGGTGGGCGGCGGACTGGGGTTCGGGGTCAAGGAGTTCCGGGCCGTGTTCGTCTTCCGGGACAATCAGACCCTGCGTCAGTTCGTCGATAGCGGCTGGGATTTCGGCGGGGATGTGGGCGCGGCGGCCAAGACCCGCACCCAGGGAGGACAAGTCAGCGCCGGAGCGTCCGCTCAGGGGATCGAAATATACCAGTTCACCGACCGGGGCCTGGAGTTGGCCGCGACCGTCGCCGGCACCAAGTACTGGCAGGATGAAGAGCTGAACGCCGGGCGGAACCGTTGAGCCTGGCTGGTGACGGCGCCCTCTCCCGCGAGCGGGAGAGGGGCATTGCCAGCTTCCCAGATTATTGATTGCTCCAGCCGGAATCGGGTGGCGAGACCACCTCGTACACCACGTTCGGCCCATCGTAACGGGGCGCGTAGTAGGTGCCGCCACAGTTCCGGTAAGTCACGCCATCGGCGACGAAGGTGTTGCAGCTCGGCGGCAGCGTGGACACGATGGCGCCCACCGCAATAGCGGTTCCCACCGCCACCGCCGCACCCGCGCCCACTCCCCCATAACCCCAGTGGTTGTCCACGTCCACATGCACGTTGCGGTTGTAGTTGACATCCCGGCGGTTGTAGTTGACATCCCGGCGGTTGTAGTTGACATCCCGGCGGTTGTAGTTGACATCCCGGCGGTTAAAGTCGCGGCCACCCCCACCCCAGTTCCCGCCGCCACCGACGTTGGCTCGCGGCGCTCTAACGTCGCGATGGCCGCCGCCGCCAAAACCGCCGCCACCGCCGCCCCGGCGTGCTTCGACATCGACGCTGACCAACGCCAGCATCGGTCCCGCGATCAGGGCAACAGCCATGGTCCGCTTCAAACAAGTCGAAAATGCATGGTGCATGGTGAAACCCTCCCGTGCTTATTTGGCCGCTTTAGCCGGCTGGGCTGCTGGCCGATCAACCAGGAACGCGATCTTTTGGGCGTTCGGCGGCGGATTGAAGGTAAACAGATCGGCGGTGAATTGCGGGGCGACATCCCAATCGGTCAGGGCGGCCGACATCGCGGGCGATCCCTCCACGCTCTTGTCGATCAGCGTCAACCGGCGGGGCAACGGTCGAGGACCATCCTCGATCCAGATTTCCCAATCCACCTCCGGGGTCCGGAACGCCAAGTGATGGCAGATGACGCCGCGCACCAGAATCCGGCCGACATACGTTTCCGATTTCAGATTCTGGACCAGCCGGCTTTGCGGATCGGCGAACAGCAAGTCGGCGACCGGCATCGAAATCCGATATCGGTCTTCCAGCAGGTTCAGCGTCTCGTCGAGCGTCGCCGGAGCGACGGCGCTCGCGTAGACATTTTGCTCCGGCGTGTAAAGCGAGAAGCTCTTGCCGTCGTAGAACAGTTGGCGGCCACCGCTGAGGTTTTGGAAATTGACCCGCATCCGGTCGGGCTTTTGCACGGCGACCTCCATGGTTTGGTCGGCGTGCAAGCGCTGCTCGGTCGGCAGGATCAGTTCGGTGGTCTTCTCGACCCGCACCTTGAAACGGTCGAGAGACCGAAGGTAGGCGGCCATCTTTTGCAGCACGTCCCTGGGCTGGGGCTTGACCGCCGGCTCCGGGCTGACGACCGGCGCCGATGGCGCGCTCGACGCGGCGGGTTGATCGGTGGCGGTGGGTGGGCTGGCGCAGCCGAACAGCGCCAGGGCGGGAAACAGTATCGCCGTCAACAGCAACTGGATTTTCATGTGACTCGTCCCTCTAACACGATGTTGTCATGGTTGAACCGCACGAGGATAGAAACGCGGTGTGGCTCACGCAGCAAAATCCACTCGAAGGTTAAATGACCACACCTCCCGTGAAATATTTTGTAACAAGTTTGGCCTATATAAGCGTAGCTGAAATTTATTCGGGTTCCCGCTTCCTCCAGCGGGCGTCGATTGCCGGGAAACCGCGTTGTCGCGTCGGCCGAAAGCGATCTTGGGGGAGCGAAGCGCGCCGTGACGCGTCGGGCACTCTATCAGCACGCCGAACGCCGGGCCGAGCCGGGCGACTCCAACCGATCAAGGGGGCATCCGCGAAATCCACAAACGATTTGCCAGTTGATCTACAATCACATTTTAGATACGAATTACGCTATTTCTACTCCAGCTAAGTTGCCATCACCCATTCGTCAGGAGTCATTCTCGATGCGCCACTTCTCATCCATCTGGACCGCTCTTGTATCCTTGGCCGCCCTGCTGCTTCTGCTCCAGGGTTGCGCCACGCCGCCGCGACTGGCCGCCGTGCCGGTCCAGGACACGACTCGGGCGGAAATTCCCGGTATCCCGAACGCCCGCTACTGGGTCCAGACCGACATCGAACCGTTTATCCGGGACGCCATTGCTTCGGCCCAGCGCGAGCGGGCTTATTTGGCCCGCACCGGACACCAGGGACCCTTGCCGCCGATCCATTTCCTGGCCGTTTCCGGCGGGGGCGACGACGGCGCGTTCGGCGCCGGCCTGCTGGTCGGTTGGACGGAGACCGGAACCCGCCCCGAATTCAAGGGGGTCACCGGCGTCAGCACCGGCGCGCTGATCGCGCCGTTCGCGTTCCTGGGACCGGACGAGGACAAGACGCTGCGCGAGATGTACACCACCATCGGCCCGGCGAACATCCTCCTGCCGCGCGGCTTGCTGGCGGCGATCACCAGCGACGGCCTGGCCGACAACGGCCCGCTGTTGGAGCTGATTTCCCGCCAAGTCAACGCCGAGTTCCTGGCGCGGATCGCCAGGGAATATCAGGAAAAGGGGCGCTTGCTGTTGATCGGCACCACCAATCTGGACGCTCGCCGAGGGGTGATCTGGAACATGGGCGAGATCGCCATGGCCGCCCGCGATAACCCCAAAGCCTTGGACCTGTTCCGCAAGATCATGCTGGCCTCGGCGGCGATTCCCGGCGCGTTTCCCCCGACCATGATCGACGTGGAAGTGAACGGCAAACCCTATCAGGAGATGCATGTGGACGGCGGCACCCAAGCCCAGGTGTTTCTTTACCCGCCGCGCATGTTTGACCTCATTCGCCAAGAAGGCGCGAAAATCCCTCCCCGGGCGCGGAGCGTCTACATCATCCGCAACGCCCGGCTGGACCCGGACTGGGCCTCGGTGGAACGCAGCACCCTCACCATCGCCGGTCGCGCCATCTCCTCGCTGATCCAATCCCAAGGGCTGGGAGACTTGTACCGGATTTACCTGACCGCGCAACAGGATGGTCTGGACTACAACCTGGCGTACATCGGCGCGGATTTCAGACGCCGAACACAAGGAAGACTTCGATACCGCGTACATGCGCGCCCTGTTCGACTACGGCTATCAGTTGGGGCGGAAGGGCTATTCCTGGCAGAAGGCTCCACCGGGCATGAAAGCGACCAAGAACCCGTAGGCCCCGCACCCAACGCCCGAGAAAGCCGAGTTGACGACACCCCCTGGCGCCCACGCACGGCGCATCCGCCGCGCAACTGGCACGGCAGGGGGGAGAGCGGCGCTTCTCGCCCTGATGCTCGCGACCCGCGCGCCTGCCGCGCTGGCCCAAGAGATCGAACCCCGCACCTACTCGAACACACCCATCGGCGTCAATTTTCTGTTGGCGGGCTACGGCCACGCCGAAGGCGGCGTGGCGACAGATCCGTCAATACCGCTGGAGAATGCAAACCTGCGAACCCACAGCACCGTCTTCGCCTATGCCCGTTCATTCGAGGTGGGAGGTCAGTCCGGTAAGTTCGACCTCATCGTGCCCTACGGGTGGGTGTCGGGAACAGCGGAGTTCGCCGGTCAGCCTCGGGAACGTGAAGTATCCGGCTTCGGCGACCCGAAGCTGCGGTTCTCGCTCAATTTTTACGGAGCGCCCGCGCTCTCGCTGCCCGATTTCGCGTCCTACCGGCAGGACCTCATCGTCGGCGCCAGCGTGCAGGTGTCGGTTCCATCCGGCCAATACGACGCCGACAAGCTGGTCAACATCGGCACCAACCGCTGGTTCGTCAAACCGGAAATCGGGTTCTCCAAAGCATGGGGGCCGTGGACGCTGGAACTCGCCACGGCCGCCACCTTCTTCGCGGACAACGACGATTTCCTCGGCGGCAAGACGCGCGAACAAGACCCGATCTACTCGGTGCAGGGCGGTCTCATCTACGGCTTTCGCAACGGGATCTGGGTGGCGTTCAACGGCACGTACTTCACCGGCGGGCGGACGACCGTCGATGGTGCGGAAGGCGACGACCTGCAAAAGAACTCGCGGGCGGGCCTCACGGTGGCGCTGCCGGTCGACCGGCACAACTCGGTCAAGCTCTACGCCAGCACCGGTTTATCCACCCGCACCGGCACCGATTTCGACACCGTCGGCATCCTGTGGCAGTACCGTTGGGGAGGTGGGCTGTAGGCGTTTGCGGCCGTTGATCCTGGAACGGTAACGATAAAGAACGATTGAAAGATGAATACAACTTTCACCGCCGCCATTATCTCTGCCTGTCTGTTGGGAGCCGTGCTACTCGGGATATCTCTTCGTCGCTTCCTTCCCGAGCATCACCTGAACGCGGACACCAAAGACGCCATAAAACTCGCGATAGGTCTGGTTGCGACCATGGCGGCCCTGCTCCTGGGATTGCTCGTGAGTTCGGCCAAGGGCACTTACGACTCGCAGCGAACCCAGGTGATCCAGATGGCCGCCAAGATCGCTTTCTTTGATCGGGTGCTGGCCGACTACGGGCCGGAAAGCGCGGAGATCCGAGCCCAGTTCCGCGCCGTGGTCGAGGAAGCCGTCCGGCGTATGTGGCCCGAAGAGAAAGACGTGCCGCCGCAGTTGACTTCCGGCAGCCAGACGGGTGACGCGGTCTATTTCGCCATCCAGCAGCTCTCCCCGCGCGACGACACTCAGCGCAGCCTCAAGGCTCAGGCCATGACCCTCGCGGTCGAACTCGGCCAGCTTCGACTGCTGCTGCTGGCGCAATCGGCCTCCTCCATCTCGAAGCCGTTGTTGATCGTGGTGGTCTCCTGGCTCGTGGTCATCTTCCTCGGCTTCGGCCTGCTCGCGCCGCCCAACGCGACCGCCATCCTCGCCTTGATGGTCTCCGCCCTTTCGGTTTCCGGGGCCATCTTCCTGATCTTGGAGTTGGATCGACCCTTTGGGGGCCTGATCGCGATTTCCGGCGAACCGATGATCAAGGTCTTGAGCCAGCTCGCGAAATAACCGCCACGAAAATCCTGTTGCCGATGGCATTCCTCGCCGTCCTGGTCGGCGGCGCGACGTTTTCCAGCCGCTGGGCGCACTCCGGCGACGAGCCGATGGAGCCTCTGCCCGTGGCGTTACCGACCAGCCCCCCGTCGGTCGCGCACGCTGGCGGCGGCTATGCCGGCGCGCAAAGCTGCGCCTCATGCCATCCGACCGAATATCGGCACTGGTAGCGCGACGGGAAATTCATGGTCCGCACCGACGGATCGGACGGGTAATTACGGGATTACGAAATTGTCTGCACCTTCGGCGTGTACCCCTTGCAGCAATATCTGAACGGCTTTCGCGACGGGCGCTATCAGGCGCTCGGCATTGCCTGGGACAGCCGGCCCAAGGAACAGGGCGGACAACGCTGGTTCCACCTCTATCCCGACCAAAATCTGATGCATAAAGACCCGCCACACTGGACCGGCTTGCAGCAGAGCTGGAACCACATGTGCGCCGAGTGCCACTCAACCAACCTGCGCAAGAATTACGATGCCCAAGCTCAACCGCTTTAACACCACCTGGCCCAAGATCAACGTTTCCTGCGAAGCCTGCCACGGGGCAAGACCGAAAAGTCCTAGATTGGCGAGCGGAACCTCCCTCGGTAGCACCCGACCCGGATTCCTCCAAACAACCGCTTTGAATCGGCCCAATCCCGGGCAACCCACATAAAAAATGTTAAAATGCAATGCGGTCGCGCCGATAGGCAATATATTGTTACGACAACGGCCAGATGATTTTTAAGTGCTCGACAGAACGCCTCTTTCAAGGAATCTATGACCATGCGCAGTTTTTCTCTGCCCTTTCTGGCGTCGCTGACGCTATTGCTCGCGGCTTGCGCGACCAGTCCCGACCTGAGCGAACAAGTCCCTCCGCCATCTGCCTACGCCGGATTTCTGGCCCATCCCGACCGACTTCAACCGGTCCCCGGCGAGAGCGGCGCCTACCGGTGGATCGACCCGGACGCCAAGCTGGCCCAGTACAACCAGATCCTGCTCGAACGCATTCAGGTTCAGCTCGCCAGCGACGCCGAGTACAAGGCGGTCGATCCCACCGACTTGAAAACCCTGACGGATTACTTCCAGCAATCCATCGCGAAAGCGCTTGGCAACGCCTATCCGATCATCACCAAGCCGGGGCCAGGGGTGTTGCGCGCGCGCATTACCATCGTCGATCTGGTGCCCACCAAACCGGAGATGAGCGTGGTCGCGCTGGTGGTGCCCTACGCCACGGTCGCGGACGTGGCCTCGGGCGCGGCGACGGGCGGACCGGTGGGATCGGCGCCCTATCTCGGCCGCACCGGTATCGCCGCACAGTTCATCGACAGCCAGACCAATCGGGTGATCGCCGAGTACGCCGATACCCAAGTCGGCCGGAAATACGTGGTGGATACCTCTAAAGGGATCGGCGACACCATCACCACCGGCTTTTCGGATTACGCCAAGGCCTATTCGACCTGGGCCTACGCCCGGCAGGCTTTCGATGGCTGGGCGCAACAGTTCCGGGCGCGGCTGGATCAGGCCCACGGGCGATAGTCGCCCGGCGCAACGCCGGGCAAGTCGAAAAATTTGATCGATGAAACACCTGGGGAAATTCAACCCCCATACCTGAGGAGAAACCATGTCGAAAATGAAACGCATGACCGATGGAATCGCCTTGCCTGCGCGATTCCGTATTTGCATGGCGTCGCTGATGGTCGCCCTGAGCCTCGGCCTGCAGGCCTGCGCGCCGGCACCCGTGTCCCAATATCAGATCGACGAGCGGCGCGCCGACATTCGCGCGATGGCCAACGAGACCATCGAGCAGCTTTATGGGCAGTATCCCGACGCTCGCCGGCAAATCCAGCGGTCGGCCGGTTACGCCGTCTTCAGCAACTTCGGCTTCAAAGTGCTCTTCATGGGCAGCGCGACCGGCGAGGGGATCGCCGTCAGTCGCGCCACGCGGCGGGAGACCTTCATGCGGATGGTCGAATTGCAGCCCGGCTACGGCTTCGGCGCGCAGCGGTTCCGGCTGGTCTTCGCGTTCGAAACGCCGCAAGCCTTCGACCAGTTCGTCTATTCGGGCTGGGAGTTCGGCGGCAGCGTGATGGCTGCCGCAAACACCCGTACCCAGCAGATGGGCAACCAGCTTGGAGTATCGGTTTCGCCGGGCGTGCTCATGTACCAGATCAGCGACCAGGGCGCCATCGTCGGCGTCAGCATCACCGGCGCCAAGTACTACCCGGACGCTGATTTGAACTGACCGGATCGCTCCAGCCCGCCGTTGTAGGGCGACATCAACTCGGTGTTAAACCGACCGAGAAATTCCAAACGAGGTCACTATGACCCAACCTCTCAATCACATCCGAAACTAGAGGATTCATCCATCATGACGCGACGTTCCCTGATGACCGCCGCGACGCTGCTGGCGTCGCTGTTCGTGGTTCCCGGCCTGGCGCAAGCTGCGGAGGAACCGGCCAAGAAAGCCGAAGCGAAGGCCGAGGAAGCGGCCAAAAAAGCCGATTTCCTGTTCGTGCAGAACGCCCAAAGCATCCATTATGCGGACGGCAAACTGACCCTGAAGGGCGTCAGCCCGACCACGATCATGTTCTCCGACCGTCCCGAACGGATTGCCGGCCACATGGCTACCGCCCGGTTCGTGCCGTTCTGGTCGAAGGGCAAGGACAGCTTTTTGTCCGATCCGCCCAACGCCACCCTGTCTATCGTCAACGAAGACAAGGTCAGCGACGTGGTGGTGGTGCTGCGCGACCCGGAGTTGAAGGGTGATGATCTGAGTTATAGCGTGCGCGTATTGGAAGGCGAAATGCCGGCCAAGGGCGGGCTGGCCTCGCTGTTTATCGACGTGATCGGCATGCCGTTGACGCCGTTGTCCTACGCCGGTGTCGCCCGTCGCGACTACCGCCGGGCGTTCTACTATTAATCGGGAGGGGTGCTGATGAAAACGCCCAAAATTTGGCTTTTGATCGTGGTGCTCGGAATGACCGGCTGCGTCAGCCAGTCTCAATTTCTCGACAACAATCAAGATATGGCGTTGCAGACGGCGGTCAACCGGGGGCGCTTCGACCTGAACTGTCCCGCCGCCACCGGCCTCGTGCTGTCGCGGGAAGTGGTCCAGCCGGCCCTGCAAGGTCCCGTGATGGGCGGCATTCAGCGGGCCGAGTACACCGTGGGCGTGAGCGGCTGTGGCCAGAAAGGGACATATGTCGTGGTGTGCCCCGAAGGCGGCGATGGATGTTTCGCCGCGCAATCCCGCAATCCCTGAGTCCTCGCGGCTAGGGAACGCCATCGAGCGAGATCCAAATATAGCGTTCCTGTCTGACTTGTAGAATCACCATTTCAAGCCACCCCGGCGCTCTGCGCCACACCTCCTTGGCCAAGGAAGGGAAATTCCACAACTGGCATGTGAGCGCTATATCCCCCGAAATGCTCTGGAGAACGAACCATGCAGGACAAACCCCGGCGAACCGCATTGACGTTCGCCTTGCTGTCATCGTTGGCTTGGGGCGCGGCCTTCGGCCAAGAAAAGGCTCCACCACCCGCTCCACCGGCACCCGCGACGACACCGGCCCAGCCCGCTACCGCCCGGGTCATGGAGCAGGGCGCGCTCGATTTGGTGAAGAAAATGAGCGCCAAGCTGGCGGCCACCCGCTCGTTCGTGGTCCGCACCCGCAGTTCGACCGAAGCGCCGGGCGGCACCGGCCAGTTCCTGACGTTCTTCACCGAAGCCGTGGTCGCGGTCGAGCGCCCCAACAAGCTGAGCGCCGAAATTCGCGGCGACGCCCCGCCGTTCGATTTCCACTTCGACGGCACCCAGATGACCGCCTACGAGCCGACTCGCAAGCTCTACGCCACGGCGGACGCTCCCAAGACCCTCGACGAGCTGGTGCCGTTCGCGGCGAAAACGGCCGGCATTCTGCTGCCGTTCGAGGACGTGCTCTACAGCGATCCCCACGCGGCGCTAACCAAGGACGCGACCAGCGCCTTCTACGCCGGGTTTTCGGTCATTCGCGGCGCCCGCTGCGAGCATGTGGCCTTGGCCGCGCCCGGCATCGAAGGACAGATCTGGATCGACGCCAAGACCGATTTGCCGTGCCTGATCGCGGGTACTTTGACGAAGGTGCAAGGCGCCCCGCGCTTCGCGGTGGAGTATTACGACTGGAAACTGGACCCGAAACTTCCGGAACATCTTTTCGCCTTCGCCCCGCCCAAGGGCGCTACCCGGATGGATTTTCGCGCCCTGACCGGGGCGGGCCGGTAACGACATTGGAGGCAATCCCATGCGGAAACATCGAGTAGGATTCATGATCGGAATGGCCGGGCTGTCGATTCTGCCGCTGCAGGCGGGCGCCTGGGGTGGCTTTCACGGCGGTGGCGGCTTCCACGCCGGAGCGGGTGGCTTCACCGCCTGGCATGGCGCCGGCTTTGGCGGCGGCGGTTTTGGCGGCGCCTATCACGCCGACTGGGGCGGCGTCACTCACGTCGGCTATGGCGGGGTGACTCATGTCGACTACGGCGACGCCTATCACGCCGGCTACGGTGGCGGCGCCTACTATCACCCCGCCTACGTGGGCGGCGGTTGCTGGGGTTGCACCACCGGCTACAGTGGCGGCGCGGTGGCCGCCGCCGGCGTGGTGGGGCTGGCCGCCGGCGCGGCCATCGGTTCGGCGGCGGCGAGTTCCAGCAACCCGACGGTGGTGGTGCAACAGCCGGTCTACGTCACGGGACCCGCCATCGGCACCGAGGTGTTCGCGCTACCCGGCGGTTGTTCCAGCGTCAACGCCGACGGCATCACCTACTATAACTGCGGCAGCGCTTACTACCAGCCGCATTTCGGCAGCAACGGCGTTTATTACACGGTCGTGCCCAGCCCGTTTTGATCCGGCCTCGGTGCAATTCATAGATAGTGTCTGGCCGGAATCCCCGAAACCCCGCCGGTTGGGCTGAGCTGGCGAAGCCCAACATCATGATTCATGGGGCCGATGGACCGAATGTTGGGCAACGCTACGCTTTTGCCCAAGCCACAAAGTAACCGTTCACACCTCCCACCCTCGCTCTCCCCCACAGGGGGGGATGGAATCTTGCGGAACAATGGGTTACTGGCTCCCCC